>CAWJQP010000080.1:0-844929 GCA_963844855.1 Bryobacteraceae bacterium | reverse complement strand
CACCCCTGGGATTTAACGCTTTCGGGCCAGAATTGGGCCGGCTCGGCGTCGCTGTTTAGCATTAGCTGTCGACGCGCGCATAGTCGGTGCTCACCTCATGGTCCCCATTGGCCGGATTTCTAGTGATTACGTATGGCCGGATTGAGGTGATTACTGAGGACCGTGATCTTCTCGACGGCAGTTACGATTGCGTCGATCGCGTGGTCCGGAACGCTTACTTCGGTATGGGCCAATCCGGCGCAGGTTTCCGGGTATGGTGGCGCGCGCTATACGGTTCGGACGAGAACCTGGACGACAACCACCTGATACGCATGGCCGGACGCTTCAGCCGTCGACTCCGGGCTTGGGCGAAGGAAAACGGATCCCAGTGATCGTACTGTTCACCCGGCCAAGACAAGCACAGGATGGCGGAAGAACATCTCGCTCCGCGCGAAACCAAGGCAGGACTCTTCATGATTCTGGTCTCAAAAGCTCCGGCGCTGGTTTGGGAAGCGCAAATGACGGGCACCGGTAAAGCTCGGTCAAATGGTGCCCAAAGATCCGTGGCCTTACGTGAATCATTATTCGTTTCATATCCTGGGACCAGGACTGGGGTCACCTGACGATCAAGATTAGTGGTCATCCGCCATTCGGGGCGCAGGTGATCCTAAATGGTCACGAATACGTGGCCTGCCAAGCGCAAAAGACCGGCGTGGAATTCACGAAACAGGACAACTGCTTTACCCGCGTTGCCAACCCCGCGGATCTGGCCAAAGTCGCAGATACCTTGTCTCAGAAAGAGCACTGCAGGGCGACTAGCAGCAGTTATGCGACCGCTGGATTTATACCGCCTGTCTGTGTTTCGCCCTCGACTTGGGAGGAGCAAGAGCGGAGCGTGTTTCAGTACCAGTATTCCGCCATATCAGATGGAGTACAGCCGGAACCTGCTGTTCCGCTCCGGCCAGCGGATGGACGAGATCTTTCAGGCGCTGATTGACCGGCACGCGTGGACCACTGGATCTGGACCGCGTAAGACCATCTTCGGCGATAAGAACCGCCCGCACTATGACAAGCGGAAGACGCAATCCCACCCGATGGGGAGTCGTGGTCGAGACACCTGCGTATGATGTGACGATCTTCAAGGTGCACTACGGCAAGATGACCTTGAAGATCTATACCAAAGGCGAACGCGTGCTCCGTATCGAAGTCATTGTGCACAACACCAGGGAGTATCGCTGGGGCCGGTCACTGCCCTGTTTTCCCGATATCGTCACCCGGCTCAAAGGCATCCTGGAAAGATTCCTGGACGCAGTGGGCTGCATCAATGCGTGCTTCGTCAGCGACGAAACACTGGAGAGGTTGCCGGAGCCCGAGCAGATCGGTCAGACCAGGGTCGGCGGTATCGATCTCAATCAGCACAGAACAAGGCGCGCCGCCGAAGCGGTTCTGGCCCTGTCCGCATCGCCGACGGGTTTCACCGCTTCGGAACTGGCGGAGAGGGTCCGCAGGGTTTCGTTGCGAAGTTGCAGTAAGGCAGCACTGCGGCCATGCAGAGTCGATCACGAGTGAACCCTGCGTTACGCGGGTATACCGAACAATTCGGCGATAAAGAGCGCTTGACCGACGGCATCGGCTTTGGCCAGCCATCTCACTCTTCCTTTCCGAATCATCCCGACTGCTTCGATGCCCTGCAACGTCCGCCATGCGCCTTGAAACGAGCCGTAGCCTTTGGTGAGCCAAGCGCGTTGCTTCACGGTTCGGTGATCCTGCTCGATCACATTGTTTAAGTACTTGCATTGGCGTAACCGAACGCGAGGCGGCAGCCGCCCTTCAACTACAGCTAATGCTTCGATTGCTGCCGGATATGCGGGATTTTTGTCAACGTTGATGACCCGCGGCATTGGATTCCCAGATGCTTCTATAGCTTGAGAGACAGGAAGCGTTTGGCTGCGGCCGTGTCACGCTTGGCTGTCAGCAGGAAGTCAATCGTTTGGCCGGTGGAGTCAACCGCGTGGTACAAGTATCGATCTTTACCCTTAACCTTTATATAGGTCTCGTCTATCCGGTAGGACTTATTCGTCCGCCTCAGATGCGGGCGGCCGCGCTTGTTGATCTCTGGTGCATACGCCTGGACCCACCGCCAAATGCAGCTGGCATCCACTTCCAGACCTCGTTCCGCCAGCATCTCGGCCACGTGCTCGTACGCCAGCGGATAACGCAAATACCAACGTACGGCCAACAGGATCACCTCACCCGAGTACTCACGTCCTTTAAATGGATTGGCCGGCGTGATTGGCATCGACTTACCCTATCAGCCCTCGGCACGAAATTCGCAACGAAACCGTCTTCTGCGCACCATCGAGCGCGAATCGCTCTCAAGAGGGACTCTAAAGAGGGAAGGTGCTTTTGCTATCTGAACAGAACGAACGGGCTACGGTGCAACCGCTACGCACAATTGCAGAACAGGCCTTGTCGCGAGCCGCCGGAGCACAGTTGATTCCAGGCAATCGCGTACTACTGTTGAAGGACGCACGCGAGAACTACCCGGCGTGGCTGCGCGCGATCACCGCTGCACGTCATCACATTTACTTCGAAAGCTACATCATTCATGAGGATGCAACGGGACGTTTGTTTGCCGAGGCGTTGATTGCAAAAGCGCGCGAAGGGGTGCGCGTTCGCCTAATATACGATTGGCTAGGTGGTCTGGGGAAAGCGTCACGTCGTTTCTGGAATGGATTACGAGCGGGTGGGGTGGAAGTACGTTGTTATAACCCTCCACGTTTAGACAGCCCTCTCGGATGGCTTTCGCGGGACCATCGCAAGATGCTCGCGGTCGATGGAGAAGTGGGCTTTATTACCGGACTATGTGTCGGACGGATGTGGGCTGGCATTCCTGAGAAGGACATTGATCCCTGGCGCGATACCGGCGTAGAGGTACGTGGATGCGCGGTAACCGAAATCGAGCGAGCGTTCGCGCAGGTCTGGGCGATGACCGGGGAACCGATTCCTGAGTCAGAACTCCTTGCAGAGGAGCCTTGCCAGCCGGCGGGCGACATGAGTTTGCGCATTGTTGCGAGCGTCCCTGCGACCGCCGCTATGTTTCGGTTGGATCAGATGGTTGCTGCGTTGGCACGAAAGAGGCTGTGGTTGACCGACGCCTATTACGCCGCGACGTCGTCTTATGTACAAGCGTTGAAGGCGGCAGCAAGGGACGGAGTGGACGTGCGTCTGTTGGTTCCGAACGGAACAGACATTCCCTTGCTGAGACCTCTGTCAAGAACCGGCTACAGGCCCCTCCTTATGGACGGCGTGAGAGTGTTCGAATGGAATGGCGCAATGTTGCACGCCAAGACAGCTGTCGCGGACGGGAAATGGGCACGCGTCGGATCGACGAATCTGAACATCGCGAGTTGGTTCGGCAATTGCGAGTTGGACGCCGTCATCGAAGACGAGCGTTTCGCGCATGAAATGGAGGAGATGTACCTGCAAGACTTGGGGAACGCTACGGAAGTGGTCTTGAATCCCAAACAAAAGGCGCATGCACCAGGCGAGCCGCTGCATCCGCCGCACCTTCTGACCAGCGGCGGCGGCAGCGCTGGGCGAGCGGCTGCCGGAGCAGTTCGAATGAGCAACGCTATCGGTGCGGCTTTTACGAATCGCCGGCCACTGGAGCCAATCGAGGGGCGCATCATGATCACCGCAGGAACTCTGCTCTTAACTGCGGCGATTCTCTTCGCTTTCTTCCCCCGTTTGCTGGTGTATCCCGTAGTGGTGTTCCTGGGATGGGCTGCCGCCGCGCTCCTCTTTCGTGGCTATAGGCTCCATGGAACGCTCGGATCGAAAAAGTAAAAAAGGAATGAGTGTCGAGTTTCCGCCGCCGCGCGGAACGCCGTCTTTCCACAACGACTGAGCCGCTGGATGGTTCGTGGTCCACAGGGTATCGGACAACGCTGAACTTAATCCGCCGTATTGTTGGGATGAGCTATCCCGTATAGTCCGAAAACTCGAAGCTTCTCAGAATCCGACAAGATACGGAAATGAAGAGGTCTACTCGCATTCGCAAGAAATAAGAATGTTACAGAGGTTCGCGAACGGTTCGCTGTCTCCCGATGAAATATTTTTCATATGGGAAGTCGTGCATCCCGGCAGTCGTATCAGCACCACCAAATCCAGCGAATTGAGCCAATTGGCAATTCGCCATGGACAGCTTGGTGGCCGCTGATGAGGAGCCGGACAAATCGAAAGATCGAGAGGAAAAAGGCTGGCATGCCTCCCGATTGTTCGTCTTCATTCCATGCCAAGTCAAGCGGTTACGAGCAGACACAATAATGGCGAACCACAGCGCCCAGCTGTGATTGCCCTTCATACCGAATCGCCATCATGGCACGGCCATGTCTCGGACGCATTGTTTGACCATACGAGCTTCGAGTCGTTTCACCGGGCGAGATGTTTTAGAAAGCCATTTCGTTTTTGGCGACACACACGCATGAGTCGCGCCATTCGTGCGTAGGATTAGACGTAAGGCTTGCCGCACGGCATCGCATCGATTCGTTTCGCTCTTACGACAAGACAGTTCGTACGACAGCTACGCTTCGCAGAGCTACTTGTCATTCGACACAGCCCTAAACTACCGCCTAGGCGTCCTTCCACCGTTCCATGTTTCGGGCCTCGGAGTGTCGGCAGGCCAATAGCCGTTCGGTTCCTCTTTCCACTCCTTGCCGCACATTCGGGAGATAACCTTCCATTCCGCCGCGCCGATGTTGACGTCCGGATGGAAAATGAATCGCTTCAATCCGGCGCGGTGCGACGCGGCCAAGATCCGCTCAAGGTCATGCGCCGGCATCGGATCGCCTGCATGCGGGTTCCGCCCCGTAGAAACCCACGCGATCACCTTGTCCGGGTTGCGCGTCGCTTCCAGCGCGCGCTTCGTTTCCGAAAACACGATCTTGTCGAAGAATTCATCCGGGAAACCCTTTTCCATGTCGTATAAGCGGCGAACTCCGGGTAGGTCCAATCCGAAGAGAAGCTTTACTACGGCGAAGCTGTCCTCCTCCGTCAACTCTGGATTCCAGTCATTGATAGTTTGCACCCAACGTGCGATGGTGCCGTACATCCCATCGAAGCCGCGGTGCCAGTAGTAGTGTTTCGGGAAAATGTAGTCGAAGAAGGAGTGCGTCTTCTCGTAATCCTGTGTTGTGAGCACCGAAAACGCCGCGGATCTCGGAATGGTGCCCAGTTTGGCGCGCCGGCTCAAACTATCCCATCCCTTTCTTACCGCTGCCATATTCCGCAGAGTCGCTTCCTGGCGCATACGAAGCCAGTAGACAGAATCCTCATTCAGATCGAACAGCGATAATCCCCCTAGCATGCCGCCTGAACTATGAAACCGGACCTTTGCGGGTGTTAACTGATGGAAGCGCGTCCTGAGATGATTCATGCCGCGTTCCATACGAGCTACGTCAAAGCCAAGATGCGCATAGAGCGGCCGCTGGTGGTCGCGAATCTCGAACAGCTCACCACCGTGATGAAAAGCCAGCTCATAGTGATGCTCGCCGGCTCCGTCAATGATTACGCCGTGCGCCTGTGGAAGGGCTCGCAGCGTATCTTCCACGCCAGCGGCCAGCGACAGAGCACCGAACGGGTCCTGCTCGAACGATTTGCGGCGTCCATAGTGCCCCGGGCCAAAAAGCATCAGTTCCCACTTACGGTTTGCTATCGAGGTAAGCAGGCCCTGGAGTTGCTTTTCCTTCGCGGCGTCCAGTCGTACGTTCTCCGGTGGATCCACGCCAAATCGCCTGTAGATTGCCGGGTCGGGCGCAAAGGTCTGTATGGTGGCTCCTGCGCGCCGGTAGGTGAAATCAAAGCTCGGTGTCCCATCCCAGAACCGCAACGGGCCTATGACGATGCCACGCACGCCTCCGCTTTCCCACGCGTCCAGCGTCCGCTCGTAGTCCGTTAACCACTGCTCCAGTGGGTAGATCATATACATCCACGCCACCAAGCGTGAATTCACCGGATCAGGAGCGGCTTCCGCGCTTCTGTGGAAAACGCTGGCCGATGCTGCTCCAGCGAGAGTTCTCACGAGGGTACGTCGATCAAGGGCGCCGTTCTGCATTCGAATCCTCACCACAACAGTTTGATCCCGAGTTGGACCGTTCGCATCGGTCCTTCGAGAGAGCGAATCTCACCCATGCGCGGAGCATCCGGCACGATAGCATTCGTATTGGTGAATCCGATCGAAGTCGGGTTGCCGAAGTAAGGAGTGTTCAGTGCATTGAAGGCCTCTAGTCGTAATTGCAGCCTCGCCGTTTCCATCTTCGGCAGTACGAAGTTCTTAAAGAGCGACAGATCGGTGTTCTTCTGCCATGGGTTGTTCAAGATTCCAATTCCTGAACTACCGTAGTGGCATAGATCCTGGCGGGACGGGATATTGCACGTCACACGCTGGAACGCGCTCGGATTGAACCACAGCTTGCGCGTAGGCTCGTCGAGCCGGCCATCGGCGATGCGGTCCGGACGGACGCTTGTGAACCCACCCGTGTTGAGATCGTCTCCCTGAGTCACCGTAAACGGAAATCCGGAACGAAACGCCAGGATTCCGTTTACCTGCCAGCCGCCGAGCACATAGCCTGCAATACCTTTGGAGTCGCGCCACCAAGGGAGCTCATACACAAAGTTGGCGACCATCGCATGACGCCTGTCAAATACCAACGGTCCGCGGCCCTCCTTGTAGTTACGTGGGTTCTGGACAGGAACGCCGTCCTGGCTTCCGCTGCTTTCGCCATTCGCTTTGCTGAAGACGTAGTAAATGCCGTACGCTAAACCCTTGGAGAATCGTTTGTCGAGCGAAACAGTCAGCCCGTGATAGAAGCTGTTCAGGCCATTCACTATGGCCTGCAGATGTCCAACCTGGCGCACCTCCACCTGCGGCCGCAACGGATCGTGAAATAACTGTACCGGACGGTTTGCCTGGAAATTCGTATTTGGCGAGGGCCGGGCAGTATTCCAATTCTGGATGATGCCCGACAAATGCATCGAACGACTGCCTACGTACCCAACAGTCAACGCTGTGCCCAGTGGCAATTCCCGCTGCACATCGAATGTCCAGGTCCAGTGGTTGTGGTTGCGCCTGTCTTTCTCCACGTACCAGAGGTTCTCTGGATTCGAGCCTGCCACGCCTGAAAATAACTGAGGCCCCAACTCGAGCGGCGTGGTCCCCGGGCGAAACCGCCGGGTCATGACATTGAATGTCTGTCCACCTGCACCGACTTGTACCTGCTGTGCCGGATCGGTGACGGAATTAAACTGCTGGCTTCCCGAGTAGGGGGGCATCAGATTAAGAATCGTGAAATTATTGAAGTGTGGCGTGCTAGCGTACCATCCCGCGCCGGACCGCAATACCCACCCGTTTGCCGGACGCCATGCGAGTCCGATCCGCGGCATGATCAATTTCTCGCTGTAATTCCACAAAGGCGTAGCGGCTGGCTCACCGATCTCGGCCGGAAAGAGTGTCGGCAGTACTTGTCCGGTGGATGCTTGGTAGGTTCGGTCGAAATCGAACGTCCGCCAGAACCCACCTGCATCGTAAGGAACGCCAAAATAGTCGTAACGGATGCCTATGTTCGCGGTCAGCGTGCGAGTGATCTTCCAATCGTCGAGCAGATAGAGACTAAACATATTCGAACGTGGCTGCGTCAGTGGTAATCCCTCGGCAGTTTCAGCGAAGTTCGGATATCCAAGCAGCAGCGATGCGAACGAATGGCCCGCTTCGAGAGAGCTGAAACCGATTCGGCCACCCGGGTAGTTCGCAGCGTATCGATTCATGCCGGTGCGCCGGTACTCGAACCCGGATTTGATTCCATGAACACCTTTTTGGATAGTCACATGGTTACTGAAGTTGTACACGCGGATGTCGTCTATGCCGCCGCCGTATGCGTCCCCGAACTGGGTTCCAAGCCCCTCAATCAGCGGAATCCGCGCCTCCAGCGTGTTGAGGTCACGCGGGCCCGAAGGCGAGGCCACTTTGAAGACTCCGATGCCCAACCCGTTCTGATCGAAGTCCGTTCCCGCTCGCCGCTCGAGAGCTGAAAATTGCGTGTCGAGAAATCCGAAGCGAGCCTCGTTCAGGACGGCAGGGGAAAAAATGTGAATCCACTGCGATGCGAAGCTGAAAGGTTTGTTTTTGAAATTCAGGCCGAAGTTAGGATTGATCGTCGGGTTGTCCCACGTTTGCGTGTCCCAGGCGAGGCGCACAAATGCGCGGTCTTTGGTGCTGAAATTGTGATCGGCGCGAACAAACCAGGCGTTCTGTTCCACTGGGATGCGGAGAGCGTCGCGATTAGTGAAGTCCAGCGGATCGCGCTGCTGAAATTGTTGGGGAGGGAAGTACGGCAACAGGTTCTTCGTTCCCGCGTTGATCCTGTTGGCTGGAATTACGTTACCGGGGAACGGAACGCCGGTCTGCGGATCGTAGATAACGATGGGCTGACGCACCAGAGCTCCGCTCGCATCTACCGGGTTCAGCAGCTGCGAGAAATCACCAGAGCGCATTGCGGATGACGGGAACCAGCCTGTAGCAACCGATTCACTCATTTCGCGACGGCCCTCATAGTTGAACGACCAGAACGTACGATTCCGGCCGTTGTAGCCGGGCAACAACACCGGACCACCCAGGAACGTCCCAAACTGATGCCGCCGCAGCGCGTTCTTGTTCTTGCGCGCCTCACCCGGCGCCAACTCGAAATTGAGAAAGTAATCTTCCGCATCGAGCGCGCTGTTGCGATGAAACTCGTACACGCTTCCATGGAACGAGTTGGTACCCGATTTCATCGCGATCTGCACCTGTGCGCCACCGCCCAGTCCATACTCAGCGGAGTATGCCGCTGTCTGCACCCTGAACTCGGCGATCGCATCCAGCGACGGAGTCAACGTCATCGTGTTATAGCGCGGCTCTTTCACGTCTATACCGTCGAGTGTCAGCGACTGCGTCTGATCTGTTTGCCCGTGCGCCACCAAGGAAACGGCAGTGCCGCTGGGCGACGTTCGTCCCGTAGATCCCGTGGTCCTTCCCATGCGTGTGCCGAAAGACACACCGGGTACCATCACCGCGAGGTGACCCACGTTCCGATAAGCGACCGGCACCTCTACTACGCGCTTACTCTCGATGCTCTGGCCTACTGCGGCATCTTCGGTATTCAACAATCGAGCGTCCGCTGTGACCTCTACGCGTTGTGAGATCTCGCCGACATCAAGCACGACGTCCACGCGTGCGCGTTGTTGCAACTGTACATTGATGCCAGTGATGGCCGTCGCTTTGAAACCCGCCATTTCGACGTTAACGCTGTACTGGCCTGGCTCGATGAGCGGGAATGAGTAAAGACCTTCCGCGTTTGTCTTCGCCCCGCGAGTCTCGCCTGTTTCGATCCGCGTGAGTGTGACTCCCGCCCCAGCGATTGCGGCCCCGGAAGAGTCATATACTGCTCCGAGAACTTCGGTTGACGTGGTCTGGGCCGTCAATAGAAACGGCACTGAAATAAGGCATACTTTCCGGATGAACTCCATCATGATTGTTCTCCCTTTTTTACCCTCAGTCATCAACGCCGGAAATCAACGTACAATCTTCATTTCGGGAGCAGCGCCGCGCGACGGGAGTTTTTCGTTCCGATGATCCGGAACGAATTTCCTATCGGTCGAATATTCCATGAATGAGCGACGGAGTCAACTTGCCGCTCTGGACGATTCAAATAACGACCAGATCCGAGATGGCCCATCTCGCAAGTTATTCTGTTGCGCCGAACGCAGTTTCTTAGTGTTCTGAGGCCAGCGTGGCGACAAACATTGTGACGAGGAACCGCGGTAACTAGTGCACTTTTACTTCCTATAGTTGGGGTTACCGCACTTTCGAGTTATCACACAAAGCACAGGTTTGTTACTTCCGCCCTCTACGAGCTCAATGACGGCGTTGA
The DNA here is from genome assembly GCA_963844855.1 of Bryobacteraceae bacterium. Lineage (GTDB taxonomy): Bacteria > Acidobacteriota > Terriglobia > Bryobacterales > Bryobacteraceae > DASQDN01. The sequence goes on along the minus strand of CAWJQP010000080.1, from coordinate 834,985 downwards.
CGCGGCGAGTGCAGCATTTGAGGTTGGATATGAAAGTGCCAGTCAGTTCAACCGGGAATACAGCCGCTTCTTTGGGCAACCGCCGATGCGCGACATTCGCAATCTTCGTTCGCCAGACGCTGCACGAATCGCATCGTGACGCGGAGCGATCAACCGGGCTTAGAAACTCAGCAGTTACAGAGCACGTCCCTAATAATATGGCGAATGCGCAGCACGAAAATAACGACACGTTCCGCTTACATCGTGCGAAACCAGACACTCCGGTCGCCGTGTTGAACCAGGACGGCTTTTTCATGGCTGAGTACAATCCACTCACTGGTGCAACCGCCTGGCATCGAGTGGTGCCTGCAACAAAGAGGGAGTCTGTTGAGAAAAGGCTCGCACAGCAGTTTCCCGCAATCGTCGAGATGAAGGTGCCGAGTAAGCCTCGTTCCAAGCGCCGCAAATCGTGACCGCGGCAACTGAGAATTTACCTGGATAAGCCCCTTTTGACTGATAACCCCACTTATCAGCACATGAAAATTGTCGGTTTTTCTTCAACTTGGATGAAGCAAAACTCGCTCAGGAGTGTCATTCGGGCGGGCCGTGGCAGACTGACTTCATGCTGGGCACTAAAGTCAAAGCTTCCTTCGTTCATAGAGCCGATGCTTCTTCTGCGAAGCGAGACGCTGCCGGACGATCCAAACTGGATGTACGAGCTGAAGCTCGACGGCTATCGCGCTCTTGCGATGAAGACCGGCGGCAAGATTGAACTCCGTTCCCGGAACAACAACGATTTCACGGCGCGATACCCCGGCATCCCGAAGGCCCTCAGCCCGCTGGCGAATGAAACAGTTCTCGACGGCGAGCTCGTAGCGCTCGATGCCGATGGCCGGCCGTCGTTTAACGCGCTGCAGAATTCCATTTCATCGCGTACTCCAATCTTCTACTACGTTTTCGATGTCCTGATACTCGCCGGGAAAAGTCTCTTGCATGAGCCGCTCTCCAGGCGCCGCGAACTCCTTGAACAAAAAGTCTTGCCGAAACTGACTGAACCCGTTCGACATTCGCCAGCGCTCGAAGAAAAGCTTAGCGATCTCATTACCGCCGTGAAGGCTCAAGGATTTGAAGGGCTCGTCGCGAAACGGCGCGACAGCACATACGAAGCCGGTCTTCGTTCCGGCGCGTGGCGAAAGATGCGCGTCAATCAGGGACAGGAATTCGTCATCGGCGGGTATACGGTCGGCGGAAGCAGCTTCGATGCACTCGTCTTCGGCTACTACGACGGAGACAACCTTATATATGTTGCGCGAACACGAAATGGGTTTACTCCCCGCTCTCGCGCGCAGCTTCTTGAGCGTATGCGAAAACTTGAAACGACGCGTTGTCCATTTGCAAACCTACCGGAAAAGAAGAGCGGTCGCTGGGGACAGGGCCTTACGGCCGCGAAAATGGCGGACTGTCGCTGGGTTAAGCCCCTGCTCGTCGGGCAATTTGAGTTTGTCGAGTGGACGCCTGATAATCATCTCCGGCATTCACGCTTTGTGGCGCTTCGTGAGGACAAAAAGCCAAAAGACGTCCGACGCGAGGCCTAAAAATCTCCGTTAACTCCCCGAGATATGGAGCACATGACAGAACCCCCGAACGCGCGTAGAATCGTGGGCAGTTGCGAATACATGAGGTTCCGATGAACGTGACCATTCCACCTGAACTGCAAAAACTTATCGAAGAAGAGGTCCGGTCCGGTCGCGTACCGAGCGCCGACGAGTTTCTCTCAAACGCCATTTATCATTACGTTCTTGCTCGCAATCTCGGTGAAGAATACACGCGTGACGAGCTCGATGACCTCATTTCCGATGGCCTGACTGATATTGAGCGCGGCGCCACTATTGACGGGGATGAAGCCTTCCGCCAGCTCCGCGCATACAGTGCTGAAAAACGTCGGCAACGTGCGTGAAGCGCTACGAACTCGCTGAGAGTGCCATCGGCGACATTCAGGACATCTGGGAATTCATCTCCGAAGATAGCTTTGATGCAGCCGATCGCGTCTTAGAGGAGTTTTATGAAACGTTCGCACGACTGTCTGAGAGTCCAGGAATGGGCCGAACACGGCTCGACCTAACGAGCCGCGAAGTTCTTTTTTGGCCGGTGCGCTCTTACCTCGTCATCTATCAAGATTCAACACCACTTCGAGTTGTTCGCGTGCTTCACAGTAAACGCGATGTAAAGAAGCTCCTCAAAAAGCGTTGACAGAGCCCGTCGTCCCGCTCCACCTAAATTTAGGTCCTCGCACCGCTTCATCCCAACATCACCGCCGTGCGAGTCAGTACAGTTCCGAACATGAAATGTTCCGATGAATGTGACAATTCCCAATCGTCCCAATCGCATTGAGCCAGCACAATGGGAAAATCCACTTATGCCTGTACTTGGTTGATCGACAGGTAATTCGGAGACAGCTATGGACCAGTGGCCAGACCGGCGCATTCTAGATCTATTCGGAATCGAGACACCCGTAATTCAAGCTCCTATGGCGGGCTTTGTGCATTCCGAGATGGTGATTGCCGTATCGGAAGCGGGCGGCCTGGGATCTCTCCCGTGCGCGTTGCTAAACGCCGACCAGATCCGGGCCGAACTGGCTGCTGTCAGGCAGCGAACATCACGTCCAATCAATCTCAATTTCTTCTGCCACAACCCACCACAGGTAGATAAGGATCGCGACCTTGCCTGGAGAGAGCGCTTGGCAAGCTATTACCTTGAGCTCGGACTCGATCCGAAGGCGCCAGCTCCGATTTCTGCTCGAACGACATTCGACAGCCTGATGTCAGATATAGTCTCCGAAGTTAAGCCTGAGGTTGTCAGCTTTCACTTCGGCCTCCCGGAAAAGAAACTTCTTGCTCGCGTGCGGGCAGCTGGAGCGAAGATCATATCTTCCGCAACAACCGTCGAGGAAGCGCAATGGCTCGAAAAAAACGGGTGTGACGCAATCATTGCCCAGGGGTCTGAGGCTGGAGGGCATCGCGGCATGTTTCTCACTCGGGATGTCTCAACTCAGGTGGGCACCATCGCCCTTGTTCCGCAAGTTGTCGACGCCGTGTCAGTACCAGTGATCGCAGCGGGCGGCATCGCCGACGCGCGCGGTGTCGCGGCAGCGTTAACTCTCGGCGCCTCCGCAGTCCAGATCGGAACGGCATATCTGTTCTGCGCTGAAGCCAAGGTAAGCCCGCTCCACCTCGATGCGCTGAGAAATGCAAAAGATAGACCGACGGCAATCACTAACGTATTCACTGGCCGTCCGGCACGGGCCATCGTGAACCGGCTTCTCCGCGAAGCTCGGGCCCATGTCCGAGTTCTCACCTGAATTTCCGCTTGCGAGTGGTGCGATAGCACCTCTCAGGTCCGTGTCTGAGACAGCAGGGCGGGATGATTTCGTGCCGATGTGGTCCGGTCAGGCGGCTGGTCTCGCCCGAGAGCTTCCGGCGGGAGAACTGACAAGGCGGCTCGCTGCGGAAACTCTGGGTAAACTCAGGACACGGTAGAACCATAAGTGTGTATTGTGGATTGCGATGGAGGCGCTGTTTATTGGAAAACGATCGAGCATAGCGGGGCTGGGCAATTTTACAGTTAGTGAAGCGCTTGGAAGAATTGACTCGAGCTGAGCCAGGGCTTGTCGCCGTGGGTATCGAGGTGCCCCGTGGAGCCATCGTTGAATGCTTGATTGAGCATCGTTTTGCTGTATATTCGCTTAATCCCAAATGGATCGTTTCCGCGACCGGCACACGGTTGCCGGCTCGAAGGATGATCGGCGGGATGCCATGGTCCTAGCTGATTCACTGCCGAACGGATCGTCCGCTGTTCCATCGTGTGCGACTCGACGATCCGCTGGTGATGCGTAGCGGGCGATCGTTAACCTGACGGACGCTCTGCGCTTGAAGCACGACGTGCGGCGCACGTTGCGCTCGCCGTGGCGTCGGAAGCCAAGGGAGAATTCGAGCAGGCGCTGTCTTGTTATCGAAAAGCGCTCGGGATGAATCCGCAGGATCGTCGCGCTCATCCTACGCTTGGCTACCTATTAGGCGTAATGGGGCGCCGGCGTGAGGCCGAGGCGATCGCTCACCAACTTGAAGATATGAACGCGCGGATTCGCAATTGCGCGTTCCAGATCGCTATCGTTTATTCAGGACTGCGCGAATATGAGAAGGCGATGCGATGGTTGGAGCAGGCCAATCGAACGAAGCAGGCTGCCGTTCCGTCCATCGCCATTGAATATCGTTTTCGCCCATTGCGGCAGGATCCCCGGTTTCAAGCCATTCTGGAACATTTAGGACTGCGGGCTGTAGGCTAAAATGGATGAGTTTCGCGACGGAAGCCTCCGCATAGCCGCATACGCATCGTTACAGCGGATGCCATTCCCTCTCATCCATCGCTGTGAAACAGATGGAAGCTTGTCCGGGAACAATCCCCTCGAATCGTACTCTTCCTTCGCCGTCCAACTGGCCTGTCATGAAGGATTGATCCGGCAACCGTACGCAATAGGGCTCACCGGCAATCGGCCTGCCGTTCTGATCGACCAGCCGGAACTCGATCCATGCGGAAGTCTCCGCGCATGGCTTCACCACTTGCGTGTTTTGTAACGCGTTTGCGATCTGCTGTAGTTGCGATTCTCTGATTACCAGCATAAAACTTAGTCCTCCACGCGGGATCAATACATTCGATACAGGCGACGGTATCCCGCGATGAACAGCCCGCCGTTATCGCCGGCCGCGGGCGCAGTCCGGAACTTGTCATCCAGCGCTGTCATCAGGTGTTCGCGCAAGCCATCGCGCCTGTATGCCGCGAGTTCCGACCCAGCCGCAATCAGCAGACGGTCGTCTGCTGTCACTGTTGCGCCTGCAATCTCGGAAGACTCTTCTTTTATCCAACGAACATCCCCTAGTTCGTCGACGGCAAGAATACGGCGCGGCCCACAACGTACGCCGTATGATCGTGGCCAACCACCGGCGGCCCCACGGGAAGAATCCCATTCGGTAGCACCACATTCACAACTCTCTCGCCGTTAGCCGTCACCACCCAAAGGGCGAGACGATTCTCGGTCCTGACGATCATGTAGCAGCGCAATTCCTCGTCCAAGCTGAGCCACAGGGGGTGGAATGACCCTGTAAACTCTCGTTGTAATCCTAACGCCGAATCCGCGAAGTTAAGGCTATCGTCTGCAGCGAGCACCAGAATATTGGCGTGCATCGCCACTCGCAGGTGAAGTGTTCTGCGTTTCAGATATTCCGTCCGGACGGCCGATTCCAGCCAACCGGAAACGTCAACTTCGTGCTTCCGGCTCAGGTCCTGAATCTCGACAACAGAAAGCTTTGCAGGCATACGATAATTTCCGCGACGCTCGCGTTCTGCTGAGGCGATCAACACCTGTCCGCCGAGATCCTGAATGAAGTCGCGACTGAACTCGCCGCCGAAGAAGGGGGTCAGATAGAACTTTCGCGTTCCGTCTTCCAGGGAAAATGCTCCAACATTGCCTGTGTCGGTCACCGCGTAAAACAACCGAGTTTGCGTGTCTAGACTTAGGTCTCCCACCCCGGCAGATCCCTGGCTAAGCAGGTTTCCACGTTCATCGAATAACAGCCAGCCTTCTAACGCCTGCACAATCACGCGGTCCGCGCCGGCAACAACATACTGCGGCGTCACGTGCTCGGGAAGCGGTGATTCCGAAACCGGCTCTTGAGAGCCGAAGCGCAGCGGAAAGCTCAGTCTCTGATTGTTTTCCGAGTTGCCGAATCTTCGGCGTGTACCTTCCCTGTTCGTCTCTTGAAAGACGGAACCCGGCAAGGCAGCGCCGTCGCGAATCGGGGTGGAAGGCGCTAACGGCCGGCGCAGATCCTGTGGGGATAAATGATAATAGGCTGAAGTCAATTTCTTTCCTCCTTCACCGGACACTCAAGGCTTCAACGGGAAGATCTTGGCATCAGGCATCACCAGTTGGGCAAGCGGAAGCAGCGACTGACCGTCGGGCAACTCCGCATTCGCCGGCGGGACGCCAATCATCATCGCGAAATACGCCGGGAAGTCCTTTGCCAGTTTCAGGGAAGCCTGGTTGAACACGACTTCCCCAGGTCCCTGGGAATTTGGCAAGAATTCGCTCTTGCCTGCACGAGTGATTCGCACATTGAAATGCGTTGGTCCGAAGGTGGATTCAACGGCGCTCACGAGGTCACTATATTTCGCCGTGGGATCGCTTAGATCGTTGTGATAGTCCTCATCCCCTGAATCGTTTTCTATTAGAAGCCGAGGGTAGAAACTCAGCCGAACGCGCGAGAAGGCCAGTCCATTCACTGATCCGCTCACAAAGAACCTTCCGTTCAATCGCTCTCGGACGGAATTGAAGATCGTTGCGGCATAGTCTTTAAGGTCGTCATGGCCGGTTTCGAGCGTTGCATCTGAATCAAGAAACTGAATTTTCATGCGGACGTTCACGGAGAGGAAGCCGTCGAATGGTCCATGATCGAGGACCGCCAAGCTGTATTTGTCATTCCCGAGCCGATAGAGCCAGCAGTCGCACAGTCCCCAGGGTCGCGGTCTAACATCCCGCTTCGGCACAAACGGATCCGTTACATAGGTTTGCCGCGGCGCGTTGGGATGCGAAGGCAGAGAGTATCGAAGCCCGTCATATTTCACTGAGAAGGGCTTGCCAAAAAGAGTGCGAAGCCATTCGGCTGAATGCCAGAAATGACGATTCCGCACGTCCATATTTCCATTCATGATGGACCTGCCGTCGGGGAAGTATGGGGCACCCTGAATACGATCCCGATAGCCGGGCTGGCCGTAGGAACAGTCGAAGTCAAGCTCCAGATACTCGTCTAACAAGCTATCGCCATGACCGCACTCGTGGGCAAGTGTGAAGAATCCTCCGCTACCCGGAACGTTATCCCGGGACTTCAACGCGCCGAAGCCATTCCCTGAGTCCATGAACGCGCGGATGTTTTTATGAACATTGATCGTGTACTGTGCTTCCTGTTTGACTAACAGCGACTTCGAGGTATGAGGAAAACCCTGGGCAAACCAAATCACCGGAACACGCAGCGGTTCTCCATCATCCGGCTCCAGTGTGACGCCACCTTTATGGAAATCGTCGTCCGGCCCGTTCCAACGTTGGACCACTCCCTCAAGCCCCTTATCGACGAACTCCTGCCGGGAATCAGGCTCAACTGTGTTCGGCTTGAAAGCGAAATTCAAGCGAAGATAGTGCAGGTTGACCCCCATCTCCACACCAGATTCCACGTCGCAGCAGCGAAGAATGGCCTGGTCCATTCGCCCTACGCGCTTTTGGAGCCAATCGTCCTGTTCGAAATTCACAACAACTGCCGTCATTGTGCGGAGCTTTGCAGCCGGAGCATCTCCCGTCGATGACCCCTGACCGCCCGGTCCGCCGCGTATCGATCCATCGATCCACCGAACTGCGGCACGCGCGCCCACCACTCCATCGGCCGTATCCGTCGTCCGCATGTCGAAGACGTCATAGAGGCTGCCGCGCATTACGATTAGCCGAACCCAGTCCGGATAATCAGCAAGATAGTTGCGGTCGGTAACGATTGTGGGGACTTGTGAAACATTTTTCACGCTTTCGTCCGGCCTATACAGGCCCGCGGCAATCCCTTTGTGGATCTTGTTTGAGAAGATCGCCACCCGGTCTGCCGCCGGGATCCAGGAGATCGGCTTAAGGGTTTCGTCGGTCAGCACAACGTCGTCCAACGAGAACGTAACAGGCTGCGCATCGCTGGTTCCTTTCGCGGCCAGCTTCTCAAAGTTGTCGGCCAGCGATCCAAGCCGCGCGCGATATCCTCGTGACTTCCATAGCTGCGGCAGATCATAAAACTTCAAGCGGTGCACGCTTGGAATATCCACGGTGCTTTTGGAGACGGTTTCGGCACCTCCCCGCTCGTCGTCCACTCTTACCGCCGTATCCTTGCCGGTCACTGCACACAGCCGCTGGTTGCCCGAGTTCAGTTGGACCAGAACATCTTCATCGGGGCGGTTTCGGTCGCGTTTAATCCAGGGCAGGCACTGGTTCCTGTTGGTATCGGTGGTCCAGTTGCTGCGCGTGTCCGCTTTCGATGAGAGGTTCTTCGCAGAGTGGAAGCCTTCGACAATCATCGCCGGACACCCGACCTGTTTGAGCGCGGCACGGTCGAAGTAAACCCATCGCAAATATTGCCAGTGCGGATCGAGAACCATTTTTACCGGCTTCTCTCTTGTGCCGATCTGCACTGCCAAGTCCTGAATGCCTTCGAAGTTCCCCGCCGAGTACAGCGGCGATTCCACCTTCACCCAGTCCGTATCGCGTGTGGACCATTCGAAGGGAACCTTGAAGAAGCGATAACCCTGTTCCAGCGCAGCGAATAGCTTTTCGCCTTCAACCAAAAGGTCCGTTGGCGTGGCGGAGGATCCTCTTCCCGGAGTGGCAAAATGCAGATCCCCATGTGTGTCGAACTGTAGAAAGAAGCCACCCCAAGGACGATCGACTACAATGCTGACCCTTCCGTCATCGCCCACTCGCGACCGCCTCCCGCTGCCTCCAGTTATGGGGTTTGCCGTTACGAAAAACCCTTTTGGGAATGGACGCTCCACACCCATCGGGTCCAGGTACACCAGCCGCAGGCGCACGCGCAAGCGCTGCAGAACATTCAGAGCGGAGGTCTCGCACGGGGATTGGATCGCCAAGCGGTGATAGAACCGGCACTCGAAGGTATCTTTCTCTGTAGCGAATTCTCTGCGATTCTTCTGGTTGGAACGCCGATCCTGATGGTTTACGAAGAGGCGCTTTCTACACTCGCCCGGTCCCTTTGTCGCCGCCGGACAAGGCCAACGTTTTCCATCGATAACCAGATTCGGCGAGAACAGGAACCCTACCACGCGACGGTTCGGCATGTTTTCGCTGTCGCGATCGGCCTTGTTTTTCGGTACCTGGAACTGCTTGTTTTCTTCTTCGGAGAAACGCCGCACCGCATTGAATTCTCCGCATCCCTGCACATCACCGCGAAGTTCGGGATCGCTTCCCCGAGCCAGAAAATCTTCGGCCGCAAGCTTTAATCGTGAGCTGCACAGCCGGTCCATGTATTGCAGATATAGATCCTTGCGACCGCTCGCGCCGTTCTTGCCCTTCAGCGCCGTTACTTCCACGGGGTCGCGCTCCACGGTTACCAACATCGTTTCGAGGCTCGAATCGCCCCACTTGTCACCCGAGCAGACAGGGTCGCCTTGAAACAGCCTTTCCCACAATTCCACATCCCTTAGCAGCATCCCGTAGATCGCACGCGCCCGCCGTCCACTCAGAGCCTTGTTGTACTGGTCGTTTCCAACAGGGTCCGCGTGCCCGAACAGAGAAAGCCTTGCTCCTGGATGATCGTCGCGGGTTTCGCTCAGCATCCGCAGTTCACGCGCAGCGCCAGGCTTCACAAAGGACGAATCAAACTCGAAACGCGTATCGTCAAGACGCCAACAAGCTACAGGCCGGATCCATTCTTCGATGGTGTTGAACTGAGTGGACGTGGCGGGTCCAACAAAAACACTTGGGAACTGGAACACCGGGTGCGGCGCAGGCATCCCCACCGATCTCGTCCGCAGGATCGAGACCGTCCAATTGATCGTCTGTCAGTTCATCACGCAGCGTACTGGCCATGATGGTTCCTCCTAGCAACCGTGCTCTTCGCTCAGCTTCTTCTGTGTCTTAGGACCACACACACCATCTACAATCAGGTCGTAGTCGCATTGGAACTCCTCTACGGCCGTTCGGAGTTCGTCTTCGTCAACATCCTCTTGCTCGCCGAAGTAATAACCAAGGTTCGCCAGCCGCGCCCGCTGCCCGCTTGGCTGGTCCACCGGATCAAGGTTACCTATCTTGAGAAAGTAAACCTGGCCGCGAACGCGGACTTCCCCAGCGTCAACAAACGAGTCGATTTGCTCTTCAACGCGGCCTTCCTGATCCGTGGTGAGCGTTGACGAAATCGGTCCAATCGGATTGGTAACGGACAAAGCACATGGCTCATTCGGGATGGGGTCGCCGTTTGCATCCCGAACCACAATCGCGAGACGCAAGTGCTCGATCTTCGCCACAAACTGGTGTATCTGGTTCGTGGACCTGACTTCCACCTTGTCCCGTCGTTCCGGAATAAAGATCTGGTCACCCGGGAACAGGACGTTGGGATTGGACCGCAGGTCCCGCAATGTGGCGTTGTTCGGATCGCTCCATACCGTGTCCCGGTTGCGGAAGCCGTGTTGGCGAGCGATGCGGGACAGATGCTCACCCTGTTCGACGCAGTGCAACATAACTGCCTAAAATCGCGTGGCACAGGGCGCCATCCGCTCACGTTCTGACGGAAAGCGCAGTTACTTCAGGTTTTGTCGAGTTACGTAACCCTTGATCGTAGCTTCAGGTTGGCACGTAGGGCGCTTACTGTTCGACGTTACGTAGCGACGCGGTAGCCCGCTTCCTGGTATTCGTGTGAGCATGCAATCCTCTCCAACTCGCGAACTTCTTTAGTACGGCTGACCTGAGTGCAGCCGACTAAACCGTTGAGTTAAAGGAAACGAAGAAAATGGCTAATTTTGTTAACGCACAAGGGCAGCAGATTTCGGGGTGGCCGATCCAACTTCGGCCAGGGCAGAGCATCGAGGTTGGTCTGACGGGAATAACGGATCAACTAACCCAACCGATTGTGGACATCATTGACGCTACGAACCCACAGCGTGTCTCCTTCGCCAAAGTGGAACCTGGACGCGAGACCGGGCCGACACGATTCTTCCGGGTGATCAGCATGACCGCCGGCGTGGGAAGAATCGGCGCGGTGGTTGGAAATGCCGTTGTTGACTGGGTTGGTCTGTCAGTTTCAGGAGAAGAACAAAGCGGGGTAAGCCGGTTAGTGGAAGCGCTGGACCAGGGAGTTCTGGTAATGCGGAACGCCGAAGATCCGCGCGTGTTACGAAAGTTTGCCGAAGGGGACCGGAAGGTAATCATCACGGACCCTATGGTTGATCTGCTGACATCGCTGCTCGAAGCCGGTAACGTCGATGTGATGAGACTGTATGCGCACAAACAGGGCCCGCATGGAATTGTGGATGGCAACCGAATCTTGGTTTGGGGCGTGGATATTCAGGGCTTCTGCGGGTTGCCGGTAAGGCTGGACAACAAAGCCGCGGCGATCGAGGTGGTGGCAAACCTCATCGAGCACTTTCCGCCCGGGCACTTCGACCTCGGCTATCCCCGGCCGACGAAAGAGTTGCAGCCGCCCGCCAAGGAAAAAGACGTCTTCTTTTCGGTTCCGGATATGGAGGCGGCGAGAGCATGCTACGAGAGAACCGGTTTTCCGGGGAGCCCGGGTGGACTGCACACCATGCTGTTACCGGCGAGAAATCGAATAATGGCGGCGCTCTCTACATCCAAAGCAACTTTCCATGCCCACTTTGCCGATGGTCTGAATCACCTGCACGTACAAGTGCCGCGCGACAATCGTCCGGCTTACTTGAAGGAAATGGAACAGAAAGGCGGGGTTTGAAAGTGTCAGGTGAGCGGTCCTCGGATTGGCGGATCAGAACGCGACGTTACGTAACGTACCGGTAGCGTGAGACTTGTTGTCTTAGACGCTCTGGTGCGCGTACTTGCGTGAGGCTCAAACCTGAAGGTTCCTGAGCCCAATTTCAACAAAAAGAAGGTCACATGAAAAACGTACTACCTTAGAGCAACATTCTCCAGCTGCAACGCAGCGCGTGTTTTTAGGACCGATGAGGCTCCAGCGAAGAGTATCGCCAGCTATCCCGATATGAACTCAAGCAGTTTGCGGATCACGTGCAACTTCCATGATCTCAGCCAATTCGGTGTTTACGAGAAGGACAGTTGTACTCGCCTATGACGGCGTGAACCCGATGCCGCCGACCTTCTGTTACCTGAAGCCGTACTACCTGGATACTGGCCTTAACTACTTCCAGCAGCTGGAGCGAAAGCTGATATGAGTTTCGATGTCATACTCCTGTTCCTTGCGCCCGATTGAGAACCTCATACTCGACCACGAGATCTCCGAAATCATGGTCAATGGAACCGGCAAGATCTTCATCGAGCGAAGCGGTCTGCTGGAGCACGTCGTGGGAGTCTCCGTCGAGGAGAACACTCTACGAATCGCGGTGAAGAACATCGCTCGCCTGCTCGGGGACGATATCAGCGATGAGCAGCCCCTACTCGACTCCCGGCTGCCGGACGGATCACGCGTCGCGGCCGTACTCCCGCCGTGCTCAGTCGGCGGGACCACGCTGACCATCCGAAAGTTTGCCACCAAGCTATACACGGCGCAAGAGCTCGTTCGGATTGGAAGCATGGACACGGCTGCGCTCGAGATCCTCCGATCCGCCGTGCTTGAAAGGAAGAACATCCTGATCAGCGGCGGGACCTCCACAGGTAAAACGACCATGCTGAACGCGCTGGCCTCGTTTATCGACGACAGCGACCGAATCGTGCTGATCGAGGACACGGCCGAGCTGCAGCTTACTCACGACAATCTCGTCCGATTTGAGGCACGGCGACAACAGGCCTCCACACCCGCTGTCACTATCCGAGATCTGCTGAAGGCGACCCTTCGCCACCGGCCTGACCGAATTCTGCTGGGCGAGGTCCGCGGAGCAGAGGCATTCGATCTATTGCAGGCCCTGAACACCGGCCATTCCGGCACGCTTGCAACGATTCACGCGAACAATGCCGCGCAGGCCATCACTCGGCTGAGTAGTTGCGTGCTGCAGTCGGGAATCGATTTGCCGTTCCACGCGATCCGGAGCAGCATCGCGGACTGTATCAACCTCCTGGTCCATATCGAGCGCCGGAATGGTAGGAGGTACGTCTCGGAGCTCGTAACGATTAGTCGCTACGATCAGGCGCACGATCGGTTTGAGCTCGACCATCAGTTCCGGGCAACGCCCGGTTCCGTAGCCGCGACTGCCGTAGTGGGCTAGATCACCATCGTTCATCGGTAGTGCGACCAGTGTCGGCAAGCATGCATATTGTGCGTACAGCATAGGAGGAATCTCAGCATGGACAAAGAAGCCGCACCCAAGTACATTCGCTCTAATTTTCGGGCTGATGATCGTCTTGCTGTAGTGCTCATTCAGAAGAGTTCTGGGAACGTGGTCCAACGCCTGTCGTCTGCCGACCAGATTGCTTCGGATGAGTTCCAGCGGTGGCTCCGGTACATGAATAGAGAGAAGCATGAAATCTACGTTTCTATGAACGCTCTGGAACCGCGGGCCCGGGGACGGACCAAAGGCGACGTGGCGGAGGTAAGGCATGTCTCGTACTGTCCAAATATGGATGCCCTGGCACATCGTAGTAGTCGCAGCCGGTCGTCACCGCATCGACGACCATGGAATGGAACTCGGTTGGGAAAATCGAGCAGGAGCCCGACCATCTCGCAGAGATCAGCCAGGAGATCATCGAGGAATGGTTCAATCATCGCCTACCCTTTGCCGGTATTCAAGACCTCCGGTTGATACGAATGTTGTTCCGGCTGTACTTCCAGCGCCGGTCGGTTGATTATGTCCCTGGCATAATTAGGCTGCGGCACGATAGTAGTAGTTCAACGTTCCGCCCAATCGTCCACGGCATTGGATAGCGCCACCGCCGCCGACATGAGCGGGGTCGGGAAGAATCAGTCGGTTGTTTCAAACCCTGATGGTTGCGCTCGCTGTGGTAATGGGTGATGAAGTTCTGAACTGCCGTCCTCAAGGAGCTCTCGCCAAACAGGATCAGCCGTTCCAGACAAGATTCCTTGATGCTGCGCACAAATCTTTCGGCGTGGGCGTTCAGATTCGGACTTCTGGGTGGCAGTTTCACTGACTCCACGCCAGCGTCCTTGAGCGTGCGCAGAAAAGCCTCCGTGAACAGAGGGTCCCGATCATGGATCAGATAGCGCTTGCCGGTAAGCAGACCGTCGACCGAGTCGGTCAGGTTTCGAGCAATCTGGCTCATCCACAGTCCGTTCGCCACAGCTGAGATTCCGCCAACCTCGACCCGCCTTGACGATAGCTCCATAAAGAACAACACCATGAACCGCTGCAGCCCTTTGGCTGTCCAGACCTCGATCGGTGAAAAAGTCAGCCGCCACGATCAAATCCCAGTGTTGCGTCAGGAATTCTTTCCAGGTCGTCTTGCGGCTGCGTTCGGGTGCCGGTTCGATGCCATTGCGCTTCAGGATGTTGGCAACGGTACCACGCGCCAGATTGTAGCCCAGATTCGACAACGCACCAATGATCCGGGTGTATCCCCAGTCGCGATTCTCGGTGGCCATCTGTACGATCAGCGATTCGATCTCGCTTGCCGTCCGCGGCCTGCCGGGACCACGGCTGGCGGTGCCATCGTATTTCCGAGCAATGAGCTTGCGGTGCCAGGAAAACAAAGTCTCAGGCGTGACGATCGTTGCGATCGACGCCAGAGCGCGACGGCCGAGCCCCTTTGCCTTGGCAGCGAGTCGGCGGCGCTGGTCGTCCGTAAACCGGAGTCGGCGCCCGCCGAGCTGCTCACGCAGAACCTTGTTCTCCTCGCGGAGGTAGTCGATTGCCTGTTGCTGCTGTTGATTCATCCAACCCGCGACCGAGATCAGCACGAACCGGAAGGGATCGAGAACACCCACCGTTCAACCCTATCATGCGGCCACAGCAGCCGGCGGCAATGGGGTGTTATCAGCGTGTTCCATTTTCTGGACAGTACGACTACAACATCGGAGACAAGGACAAGATCTTCACCCGCTACACGTATTTCGGCTCGCACCTAGACAATCCGCCGGTGTTCGGAAAAGAGGCTGGCGGGCTTGCCGTCGGAAGCCTCAGCCCACAAACCGGCGACTATCGCAGCCAGCAGGCGGCGGTGAACTACACTCGCACGTTCACTCCCACTCTCCTGACCGAACTTCGCGCGGGCTTTATCCGCTTTCGGCTGGATGGTTATCAATCCGACGCGGGCTTGAACACGAACGATAAGGTCGGCATACCTGGGATTAACTCCGAGGACATTCTGACTCAGGGCCTCGCCGGCATTAATGTGCAGGGACCCGTGGGAGCGTGGTTCATGGGAATTCTGAGCGGCGTTGGAATTCCCCGTCTCGATCGCACCACCGGCCTCCAACTGGTGAACAACTGGACGAAGATCCGCGGCAACCATCAGTTCCGCTGGGGCGCTGACATACGCCGGAACCGCTTCGAATTCATCGCCGTGAACGCGAGCACGCGCGGGAATTTTGTGTTCGCGCCGTCGGTAACCGGAGCAGCGGAAGCCGCTGGTTCCGGCCTAGGCATGGCGACGTTCCTTCTTGGAATGCCTTCAGCCTTCGACCGCGCCGTTCTGAGAGGGTACACCTCCGAGCGCATGTGGCGGTCGGCGGCTTACTGGCAGGACATCTGGCGTATCACTCCGAAACTGACGCTGAACTACGGGCTGCGCTACGACTACATCGGTCCGGATACGGCGGCTCAACCCGGAGGCCTGGTAAACTTTGACCTCAACAGCGGCGATCTGCTTCTGGCCGGCTTGGGCGACATCTCGATGACCGCCAACGTCAAGAGCGATCGGAACAACCTCGCTCCGCGTCTTGGTCTCGCGTATAAGCTCACTTCGAAAACCGTAATCCGCGCAGGTTTCGGACGCAGCTACTTCATATCGAATTATGGAGGTGGTTTCTACTTCCTGACCTCGACTTATCCGATCGCCACGCAACAGACGATCTCACAGGCGAACATCCGCAGCGCGGTATTTCCCATCGAGAATGGCCCGCCACCTGCAGCCCTTCCCCAGTTTCCCGACTCGGGACGTCTGCCGGCGCCCCGCGGACAACTGCTGAAACACCGTCCATACGACAATCAGAGTGAATACGTCGACTCGTGGAATCTCAGCGTTGAACACCAACTCGCTTCCAACCTGAGTGTTTCAGTCGCGTACGTTGGCAACGTGGGCCGGCAGTTATGGCGCACATTGAACGTCAATGCGGCGCAGCCGGGAGTCGGACCGTTGTTACAGCGTCGGCCGTACTTCCAGACGTTTGGTCTCGATACGACAATTCAGAACGGCTGCAACTGCGAGAACTCCTCCTATCACGGACTCGAATCGGTTATCACAAAAAGATTCTCGCAGGGATACTCTTTGAATTCCGCTTTCACCTGGTCAAAGGCGATCGATGCGCGAGATGCTCCCAACCCTGCGTTTCGTCAGAGCGGGAGGGGATTGTCCCAGTACGACCGTGCCGTTTCCTGGGTCGTTTCGCATTCGTGGGAGTTGCCCTATGGCAAGGGCATGCGGTGGGGCGGCGACGCATCCGGCATTCGGCAGATCGCGCTTGGAGGCTGGAAGTTCCACGGCGTCACCACGCTTCAGTCCGGGTTTCCCTTCACGCCAACGCTAAGCAATAACGCCACACTGAATGCCGATTTCACGCAGCGGCCTGACATTGTCGGTGAGTACAAGATCTCCGAGCGCGATCGCAATCGCTGGTACGATCCGACAGCTTTTGCCGCTCCTCAGTGCTGCCGTCTCGGAAACGCCGGCACCAATATCATTCGCGGTCCGAAGCTGGTCACGGCCGACTGGGCGTTCGGCAAAGACTTCCTGTTCGGGGAGGCCAGACGCCTCGAGTTCCGCTGGGAGAACTTCAATTTCTTCAACCACGCGAATCTTGCGCTTCCAATCAATGCCGTGGACAGCCCCATCGCCGGCCGCATCCTGGGGCTTGCGGGATCTCAGACGTTTGGCGGCGCCGGAGTTGTACCGATGCGCCGGATGCAGTTAGGTCTACGATTGAACTGGTGATCCACAGCGCTGTTCTCTGCATGACCGTCCTGAGCGCCGTGGGTGTGTTGGCCGCGCAAACTACCCGACAGCGCCGCTATCCGCGATCATTTTCATCGCGCCCAGGCAGCCTTGGCAAAGAGTCAGTATGATGTTGCGGCCGGCGAGTTCGAAGCGATTCTCAAGCTGGATCCCGGCCGCGGCGAAGCCCTGGCAAATCTCGGCACGGTCTACTATGCGCAGGCCAGATACGCCGACGCCTCACGGGCTTTCCGAAAAGCGCTTAAACTCAGGCCAGTCCTGAAAGGCGTCGAGGCATTTCTAGGAATGAGCGAGGCGCGTCTGGGTCACTTGAAAGAGGCGCTGCCGCTTCTCGAGAAAGGATTTCTAAACCCACTGAACGACCAGTGGAAGCTCGAGTCCGGTTTATTGTTGACCGACGCTTACCAGCGCAACGGAGAATCATCCAAACTTCAGGAGGTAATCGCGATTTTGGAGCGCGATTATCCTAAAAACACTGAGGTGCTGTACCTCGCTTACCGAGTTCATTCTTCTCTCGGCGCGCGTGCCGTCGCAAGCCTCGTCAAGGCGGCTCCTGAGTCGGCCCGTCTTCGGCAGGTCACGGCCGAACTCCTCGAAGTTGAGGGCGATTTTGCCGGCGCGGTAGCACAGTATCGCAAAGCGCTCGAGATCGAGCCAAAGTTGCCGGGAGCCCGGCGGGCTCTTGGAATTGCGCTGATGAACAGCGCAAACGATGAATCCAATCGCCTGGAAGCCGAGCGGGAATTCGAGCAGGAGCTTGCGGCTAACCCAAGCGATGCGCTCTCCGAGTACCAACTCGGAGAACTGATGTGGGTCGGAAACAGGCCGGTTGAGGCAATCCGGCGGTTCCTCCGTGCGATCGAACTTCAGCCCAGGTTCCCGGACGCTCTGATAGCAGCCGGCAAAGTCCTGATCTCGATGGACCGGTCCGCTGAGGCTATTTCGCTCCTCGAACGAGCGGTGGTGCTCGACCCGTTAAATGAAGTAGCCCGGTATCGTCTTGCTCAGGCATTCCAGAAAACGGGCAACAAGCGGTGCGAGCCGAACAGGAATTTGCCGAGTTTCGCCGTCTTCGGTCCGCGCTGGAGTCGCTTCGTGGCATCTACAGACAGGTTCAAGAGAACCGCATCACGAATCAAAGGGTAGAATAAGGCGCCGCCAGAGGAATCGTTCAAGGAAAGCGATCGCGTTGTGTCCAGAAACTCGAAGGCGCTGAAAACAATGCGGATGGCGGGTCGTTGCTGAGATGACGCGTGATACGGTTGATGGGTGGGCGTTCTCGATCCGTTCCGGTTCGTGCTGATCTCGATCGCGGGCTGGATGAATCAACAGCAGCAACAGGCAATCGAGTATTTGCGCGAAGAGAACAAGGTCCTGCGTGAGCAACTCGGCGGTCGTCGACTCCGGTTCACGGACGAACAGCGCCGTCGACTGGCTGTCAAAGCAAAGGGACTCGGCCACCGCGCTCTGGCGGCGGTGGCAACGATCGTCACGCCTGAGACTCTCCTGGCCTGGCACCGGAAGCTGATCGCCCGGAAGTACGATGGAACCGCCGGCCGCGGGCCCGGCAGACCACGGACGGATCACGAGATCGAATCTCTCGTAATCCAGATGGCCACGGAGAATCGCGACTGGGGGTACACCCGGATCATTGGTGCGCTGTCGAATCTCGGACATAACCTGGCGCGAGGCACTGTCGCCAACATCCTGAAGCGCAATGGCATCGAACCCGCGCCGGAGCGCAGCCGCAGGACGACCTGGAAACAATTCCTGACGCAACACTGGGAATTGATCGTGGCAGCTGACTTCTTTACGATTGAAGTCTGGACGGCCAAAGGGCTGCAGCGATTCATGGTTCTGTTCTTTATCGAACTCTCCACAAGGCGAGTGGAGATCGGCGGAATCTCAGCCTCGGCGAACGGACTGTGGATGGGCCAGATTGCTCGCAACCTGACCGACTCCATCGACGGCTTGCTCACCGGTAAGCGCTATCTGATTCATGATCGGGATCCGCTGTTCACGGACGAATTCCTGCGCACGCTGAAGGACGCCGATGTGGAATCGGTGAAGTTGCCACCACGGAGTCCGAATCTGAACGCCCACGCGGAGAGATTTGTGCGCAGCATCAAAGAATGCTGTTTGGACCGGCTGATCCTGTTTGGAGAAAGCTCCCTGCGGACAGCTGTTCAGAATTTCGTGGCCCATTACCATAGCGAACGCAATCATCAGGGATTAGACAACCGAATCATTCAACCGGAAACGGGCCACGCCACGAATACAGGTGCGATCCACCGCCGTGAACGTCTGGGCGGCACGCTGAATTACTATTACCGAGCTGCGGCCTGAGTTCCCGGCCATGAAGACAATAAACCGATCCGCACTTGTGGTCAAGCCGGCGCAGCCATTTCTTGATTGGCTGCACCGAGTGGATCCAACCAGCACGCATCTGACACTGGACGACCTGAGACTGGAGCCGACGATATACCTGCTGCCAGAGTGGGACACCGAGGACGAGGCGCTGCAACTTCTGGCCGAGGTCAGCAACGAGATCTTCGAGGAGCAGTTGAATGGCTGGTACCGCGTTCCGCCCGTCTGGCCTGCCGAACGGGACCTAAAAACGTTTCTTCTCTGGTTCGACTGCAGTTTCCATTCGATGGTCGATGATCTTTCTTCGGAACACCTGCGCCATGTAGATATGTAACAGCCCAAGGTTCAAAGCGGATAAGTGGACACTACGGGGCTAGTCCTAATGAACGGGCTTCGAGTTCGTGACGCTTTCGCCGCTGCTCCTCCATTGCTTGCGCAGCGGTGTTGCCGGCCGGTTGGCGCCGACGCCGTCCGTCTTCGCGCCACTCGACGAAGTAGTCTCCGTCTGGCAAGGCAGCCCAATCGTAGTGTCCAGATTTTTTCTTGGGAATTGACCGTAAGGTCCATTTGCCATCTACTTTGACTTGCTTTACGATGTTGACGCGTCCCATGGCACACTCCGAATACCATGGTTGCGAAAGGAGAGTCAAAAGTCGGACAGTAAATTGGACAGTAAGGAGCGAAAGTAATAGATTCTACAGGGGATACTCAGGAAGCTGGCATTCTACCACTGAATTACTCCCGCATTCCTCTACAACCACCCAAGATATCACACCTCGTCCGCAGGCAACGTCAGATGAAACGTCGAGCCTGTCCCAACCGCGCTCTCAACCCAAATCCGACCGCCATAATGTTCGACGATCTTCTTGCAGATCGCCAGTCCGATCCCAGTCCCGGGAATATCGCTCGCATGCAGGCGTTTAAACACGCCGAAGACACGCTCGTGATATTCGGGAGCGATCCCGATGCCGTTATCCCGCACAAGTAACTCCACCGTGCCCGAGCCGTTAGCTTGGCTCGTCACGTGAATAACAGGAGTCTGTCCAAGCGAGTGGTACTTGATGCTATTGCTCAGCAGATTCTGAAACAGTTGAAAGAGGTGCGTGCGATGAATGCGAACTTCTGGCAGTTGGTCCGCCGTAACGATAGCTTCCTTTTGCGCAATCGTCTCTTGCAACGCAGTCTTCACCTCGTCAAGAACGGTATTAGGGTCAACCAACGCAGGTAGCATGGCCTCCAGACTCGCTACGTTTGTGTATGACAGCAAATCCTTAACGAGTTCATTGATCCTTCGCGCCGATTCCGTGATGGTATCGAGGAGCTGTTGAGCGTCGACCGAAAGAGATTCGTTATAGCGGCGCCGAAGAAGCTGGCTGTACAAAAGAATCAACCGAAGCGGCTCTTGCAGGTCGTGACTCGCGGCGTAAGCAAACTGCTCCAGGTCATTATTGGCTCGAACAAGCGCCGCATTTGACTGCGTTAGTACCTCCCGAGCTTCTCGTTCGAGAGTGGTATCTCGCATAATCGCCAACGTATACATGCGGCCATTGATCCAATAGTCCGTCGCGCGAACTTCGGTCGAGAACTCCGATCCATCCTTACGTTTGCCGCGAGATTCGTACCGCATCGGTTCGGGAAGACCCGCGTGCCGGCGTTGTCGATGCTCCCGAACGACTGCTTGTTGTGCAGGAGGAAGCGTCTCATAGATCGAAACCCCTATTAGTTCATCGACATGACCGTAACCAAACATTCGCGCGTATGCCTGGTTAACGTACACGAATTGCTCATCAGCGGACACGGCGAAAGCGTCATTGGCGTTCTCGAACAACGTGCGATGCTGCGCCTCGGTGTCGCGTAACGCCTGTTGCGCGCTGTGACGTGCAAGAAACTGCGCAATCTGCTTCGATAGTGCATTCAGGATCTGGACCAACGTAGGTTCCAACGGACGAACGTAACTAGAGAAAAACTCCATTACGCCCACGATCTGTTCTCCGGACCACAAGGGAAATGCCAATCCGCTGTGAACATTCGAGGCGATCGCCGCCTCTTTCCGAGGGAAATTCAGTTCATCGTCGATGGTCGCAATCCACACCGGACCTTCTTTGGCCCACGCTCGTCCGGGTAATCCCTCACCTTTGCGAAACTCCCGGATTCTGCTGTCCGATTCAAAGAGTTCCGTCTCCATTGGCGAAGGGCGCCACGCAGCCATCCATTGAAGTCTGTCGTGTCCGATCCGCCACAAACTGCCCGCGGCGAAGTCCAAATGTTCACCGACCGCGGCAAGAATTTCCGTTAGCGCGTCCTGCTCGTTCTCGGCAGTACTCATGATGTCCGCCACAGCGTACTGTGCTGCGAGGCGCGCATTGCTCCAGTGGCGTTCGGTCAAGTCACGAACGTATCCGGCAAAGAACACACGATCGCCGATCTCGCGCCTCTGCAAAAGCGATCTCGAGCGGTATCCTCCGTCCGGACCGGTGCAAGCCTGGCAACTCGATTCCACGCCACTCCAGCCGCCGAATACCGCTATCGAGATAGGCTGAGATACCTGCACTGTGCCGGGTGCGCAACTCCTCCGGCATCAGAACCGTTAACGACTGACCTATCAATTGGTCCTGCGTGTATCCGAACAATTCTGCTGCAGCCGAATTAACAAACAAAAGAGAGCTGTGGCTATCGATAATGACAATACCTTCACAGGACGTCTCTGCGATCAGCGCGAATATGTCCGGAGGCGCCGTCATTGGCATCATCAACGATTGTAGGCGGCCCCGATCAATTAATTAATCTAGTCAATGTGAATCAATTCCCCGACTTTGGTTTAGCAGGCCAGGTGGCCTTGGTGACCGCCGCCGCGCGTGGTCTCGGCCGCGCCATTTCTCTTGCTCTGGCAAATGCAGGAGCCGACATTGCGTTAGGCCTACGCGACATAAATCAGCATGCCGATTTGCCAAAGGAGATCGAAGCGCTTGGCCGACGTGTCCTGCCCTTGCAGATGGACATGAGCCAACTTCACCAGATCACACAGGCCGTTGATGCCGCCGCAGCTCACTTCGGCCACATCGACATCCTCGTCAACAATGCTGGCATCGCTCCCGAAAACCCTGCCGAAAATGTCACCGAGGCTGACTATGACGCCACGGTCGACATCAACCTCAAAGGCACTTTCTTCGCGAGCCAGGCGGCAGGTCGCATCATGATCCGCCAGAAGGGCGGGCGCATTATCAACATGGGTTCTCAGGCCGGATTTGCGGCGTTGCCGGGCGAGTCGATCTATTGCATGACCAAAGCCGGAATAGCTCATCTCACCAAATGCCTCGCGGTGGAGTGGGGAAAGCACAATATCACCGTTAATGCGGTTGCGCCGACGTTCATTGACACGCCTGGCGTCCAGGACTTTCTCTCGAATCCAGCCGCGCGAGCGGATGTCGTCGAACGCATTGCCGCGCTTCATCGCATCGGTCAGCCCATGGAAGTGGCCGGCGCAGTAGTTTTTCTCGCGTCGCCTGCGGCCTCGTTGATCACAGGACACACCATGATCATCGATGGTGGCTGGACCGCGCGCTGATTGGATCGGATCATATAATCCTTTCATGTATTGTGGCCTCGCGCGGCCCATTCTCGGTGCATTTCTGTGGCTCCACGTGGCCTTGGCTTATCAAACACAGGCCGAAGCGGAATTTGCGCGCGCAATGCAGCTTGCTGCGAGCGGTCGGTTTGCCGAAGCTGAGGCGTCACTACGAGCATTGGCCATCGCTCAGCCGAAAATATTTGAGATTCAATACCGCCTGGGCCTTATCCTTCTGCGTCAGGACAAAGCCAAAGAAGCTGCGATTCGATTTCAATCCGCGGTCGATCTGACGCCCTCATCCGCTCTTGCCTGGGCTGGACTCGCGCAGTCGCAATGGAAGCTGTCTCTGAAGACGCAATCCATAGCGTCTGCGAATCAGGCGAAAAAGCTGGCTGGCGCCCAACCGGCAGCATGGCGCGCATTGTCGATCTTTTATGCCGATGCGAATGACTTTGCAACCGCTGCGGAATGCGAACAAAAGTGGGGCTCGGCATCTCCCAACGATTCGCAATCAAATGCCCGAGCCGCAAAACTCTATGTCCTGGCCGGTAAAGCAGAGCGTTCTGCTAAGCAACCCGCAAAGGCCGTCGAAGCGTATCAACGCGCGATCCAACTTGCTGCCGATGAACCCGAGCCATACTTTGAGCTAGCGGCTCTTCTTCTGGATCATCGGACACCAGAGCCAGCCGTGCCCGTACTCGAAAGCGCAATTTCACGATTCCCAAAGAATGCGGAGTTCCGGCGGTTGCTAGGTCTCGCGCAATACCAGCTCGGCGCGATACCGCAAGCGATCTCCGCTTTTATTGCTGTCTGCGACCTCGATCCCGACTCGGAAATCGGATATGCATCGCTCGAGACACTAGTCAACGATGCGGGACCACGACTGCCTGAAATCATCAAACGTTTTGAGACCTTCGAATCACGCAACCCGTCAAACCCGGTCGGGCATTACTTATTGGCGCGCGCTCTCTCAGTTCAAGGAGCGCCAACTTCTCAGCGAGAGCCACTACTGAGAAAGGCAATCTCAGCCGCCACAGATTTCTG
Organism: Bryobacteraceae bacterium; assembly: GCA_963844855.1. Taxonomy (GTDB): domain Bacteria; phylum Acidobacteriota; class Terriglobia; order Bryobacterales; family Bryobacteraceae; genus DASQDN01. The sequence continues at coordinate 811,175 of CAWJQP010000080.1, read as the reverse complement.
GCCCGCCTATTATGAACTCGGAGTGCTGCTCGAAAGCGAAAGCGAAAACAAAACCAACGAGGCGCTCCGAGCCTTGACCGAGGCCGCGCGCCTCAACCCGCAATATGCACCGGCGCACTTCGCGTTAGCCCGTGTTTACGCGAGCGCAGGAAATCGGGAAAAAGCGATCGAGCACCGTAAGATCCACAGCCAGTTGCTGGCACGCCAAAGGACCCAAGCCGAGCGCGCAAGAGAGGAATCTCCTGCGTTAGGCTATCGCTTGAGCGGCCGTTGATGAATGATCCCCGATCCTTCCTTGATCGTGACCCACTGGTTTGCCGAAACACTCTCCACCACTTCTTTCGCGCCGTTCGGCCACCGAATGTTAATTTTCTCGACCGTTGTGGCGTCGCCAAGACCAAAGTGACGCCGAAAGTCAGATTGCGACGCGAAGCTCGATCCGCTTCGCACTTCATCGACAAGGCGCAGTCCTTTGGCCTCGACAACCACTCGAGCGCCAATCGCGCTTCGATTTGACTTCGTTCCCACCAGTTCCACCAGCAGAGTGTTCCCGCGATCCACAGCAAACCGAAATACAGACGGTGGCTCATTCATGTTCGTGGCAATCGCTTCGAGCGTTCCGTCGCCATCCAAGTCTCCAACGGCTGCTCCACGTGAGGAATATGGCTTTTGCAACGCTTCTCCGCTCGTACTCGTCACATCGCGAAAAGCTCCGTTCCGTAGATTCCAGTACAGAATCTTCGACTGGCGATAAGTCTCACCTATCTTCTTGCGCTCGAGCTCGGGATAGATATGCCCATTCGCCATGAACAGATCCTTCCATCCATCATGGTCGAGATCCAGAAACTCAACGCCCCAGCCAACAATACTCGTATGCAGACCCAGACCCGCCGCATACGTCGAGTCCTCGAAAAACCAATCGCTGGTGTTTCGATAGAGCGTCGATGTCTCATGCATGAAATTCGTCTTCACAATGTCGAGGCGTCCATCGTTATCGTAATCACCCACCGCGACTCCCATGCTTCCTTGTTCCTGACCGGCATCTCCATAGGCCGTCCCTGCCTCTACCGATACATCGGTGAAAGTGCCATCGCGATTGTTCCGATACAAAAGACTCGGCGTTGAATCACAGGCGACATAAATGTCCTGCCATCCATCGTTATCGAAGTCCGATATCACCACTCCTAAACCGAAGTGAAGATCCTCGACAATAATCCCGGCCTTCTTCGAAACATCAACGAACGCCGTTCCCGTGTTCCGAAAAAGCGCATTCTTCCCGCTGGCAAAACCTTTCGGGCCGCAGAACACCGGCAGGCCCTTCCAGAAGCAATAAGGACTGCTTCCCGGAGCGGCCGCGCGCCCAAGATCGAACGCCACGTAATTGGATACAAACACGTCCAGTAATCCATCGCGATCGTAATCGACGAAAGCGCATCCCGTTGCCCAGCGCTGTCCTGACACCGGCAATCCTAATTGCTTCGTCGTTTCTGCAAACGTTCCCTTGCCCGTGTTCCGATACAGCGAGTTGTACCCGTAGTAAGTGATGAACAGGTCCGTGAACCCGTCGTTATCGTAGTCCCCGGCGCAAACTCCTTGTGCCCAGCCGCGATTCGCGAGTCCCGATCCTGCAGTTACATCCTGAAAGCGACCGTCGCCTAAATTGCGATACAAACGATGCGGGGCACGGGACTGCGCATCCAGCCTCGTGCCATTGATCAACAACACGTCGCGCCAGCCATCGTTATCGAAATCGACGATAGCGACGCCGTTGCCAGTCATCTCCAGAATGTGCTTCTTCGTAGCTACGCCGCCGTATGTGTTCGATGCGCCGATGCCCCAAGCCTGCGCGACGTCGCTGACCTCAATCTTCGGCGAAGGCAAATCGGTCCGAGCCTTCTCTGATGCGCGGGGAATTGCTTTAGTCGATCCGCCCATTCCTTGCGCCGAAATGATAACGCAGCAAACCAAATAGAGGCAGCACAGAAAAAGCAACAGCCGCGGGCCGACCATGTTGCAATCATCGGCTCGCGGCTGCGTCGGAGTCAAACTCTGCTTCTTAGAACGACAAACGGAGCGCAAACTGGATCAAACGCGCGTTCACCGTAGTCGAACGAATCGTTCCATAATCCGGCGAATCCAGACTCACGTTCGGATTGCCGAAGTTCGCATGATTGAACAGATTGAAGAACTCGGTGCGAAACTGCAATCGCCATCGCTCCGTGAACGGAAACTCCTTGAACACCGAATAGTCCACGTTCCATTGGCCGGGTCCGCGGAACATACCTCGCCCCGAGTTCCCAAACGTTCCGACCGCAGCTTTCGTAAACGCGTCCCGCGTGATGTACGCATTCAGATTGTCCTTCGTGTCTCCAGCGACCGTGAGCGGAACTCCCGATGTGACATCGGAGAACAGGTTCGTCGCAGTAGTCGTTATCAGACTGCCGCCGATGGTCCGTCCGCTATCTCGATTCGATACCGTTAGCGGTGTTCCCGTCTGCCCGATGAACAATCCATTCATTGACCAGTTGTTCAGAAGATACTTCGAAAAGCCGTTGGAGAACCTGCTTGGAAGATCGTAATTGAACACATAGGTCAACCGATGAGTACGATCGAAGTTCGCCGGGCCCTTAGCTCGCCATGGCTGGTTCCAAGGTGCCGGATGTGTCGTGGTTTGATAGCGCGCGTTATCGTCCCCATCGCCTAAAGTCTTTCCGAACGTATAGGCGAGTTGGAACGTCATCGTGGAGATCCGCTGTTTCAGAGTACCTTGCAGCGAGTGATAAGTGGAGTTACCATGTTGCGTGGTGTACGGCATATCCCCGAACCCTGGGTACACACGTCGTAGCGCCACGCCGGGCGTGAGTGGCGCATCGATCCCCGCCACCGGAATCAGCGGGTTGGCATTCTGCCTCCCGTTCAGGTGTGTTCCTTTCGTGCCGACATAGGCCACTTCCACCAGCATGCTCCTTGGCAATTCTCGCTGGATTGCGAAGTTGTATTGAAACGCGTTATCGGTGTTGGTCGGCTTCTCCACACTCTGGATCTGGCGCTCTTCCGTGGGACTCGTTCGGGAATGGAACGAATCCCGTCTTGTGACCCGGATCGATGTATGTCCAGTTGTCGGGAGTGTCGAGGTTGCAGAGAACGTTGCGTTGGCAATCTGCGTCGATGCGCGTATAGACCGGTGGGTTGCCGAACATAGCCTGCGCTATTTGTCCTGTCCGCAGATCGAAGTATAGACCGGCTCCAGCTCTGACAACCCACTTATTCGAAACACGCCAGGCGATACCGACACGCGGTTGAAAATTATTCCAATCGCCATCGATAGTGGAATTGGGAACTCCGTTGACGCCGCCCTGCACGATGCCCGTACTCTCCAGCGTTCCATCAATGCCCCTGTACAAATGCGGCCACCAGTTGGTCATGTTCACGTTATACGCCGCCGCTTGAAGGTCGGCCTCATAGCGCAAGCCGAGATTCAGAGTTAAGTTTTGTGTGACTTTCCAGTCGTCGTTAAAGAACCCCGAGTTGAAATGGCTGCGCATCTTCAACTGACCGCCGATATTCGGAACATCGGCGCCGCCGAAAAGTTTGGTCGCCGGAAGCGATAGGAGAAAATCGGCGAATTCATCACCGCGAGCGCCTTCACGCCCCGTACCGAAACCGCGGTATTGCCACTGGCCGCGCATGGCGAGATTGTTCTGTGGATTCAGCAAGCTCGCATGATGCTCGTAACCGAACTTCATCACATGGCGCGATTTTGTCCATGTGAATGTCGCGCCGCCTGCATACCGATCGATGTAGTCTGACCAGTTTTCAAAGTTGCCGAAACTGCCCATGTAGTTGTCGATGATGATGCGTGGCGGGCCTGCCTCTGATCCCGCGTACGTGACGCCAGGGATTGGATTCAACCCTATCGATGCGGGATCGGTCTTGTTCTCACCCGCTGTGAACTGGTCGGTATAGTCACCGCTCGCGCGAACTTCCAAAACAAAACTGGGTGAAAAAACGTGAGTCATCGTCACGCCCCATGTGTGCTTCTCTCGATTTGACAAATTGCCCATACCCGGCAATCCGCGTCCGAACGGCGCCAGGTCTTCCTGAAAGCTCTCAAACCACCTTCCGTTGAAGGTTGTCTTGTCTCCCCATCTGTGATCGATACGAACCGTGTACATGTCCAGGTCTGTGGGTTCTGACCGGAAGGACTGGAAGTTTGCGGTAACACCTTGCTCGCTGTAATTCGGTAGCGGAATCAGCGCATCCATGATGCTCTTGGACGTTGCGTTGATGCGCGATGCAGGAATGGTGTTATTGGGAAACATCGCCTTGGAAAGCGGATCGTAAAGCGTCACCGATCCGAAGTTTCCCGCGCGCTGTTCCGCAGTTGGGACACGCGTTAATAGCCGCGCGCCCGTACCATTCGCGTTGCGCTGTCGTGAGCTTTCCCACCCCGCGAAGAAGAACGTTCGATCGCGAAAGATCTTCCCGCCAACGTTCGCGCCGAACTGGTTCTGGTTGTTCGGCTGCCGCTTTGGAAAGAAGAATGGACGGGCGTTGAAGGCGGTGTTTCGAAGAAACTCGTACACGCTGCCATGAAGAGTGTTGGTTCCGCTTCGAGTCGTCACGTTGATAACCGACCCGAGATTGCGGCCATACTCGGCGCTGTACATGCTCGTCAGAACTTTGAACTCGCTTAGAAACTCAATCGAGGGAGTTCCATCTCCATCGGGCGCGTTATTCAACTGATTTGTTGTGGGTACGCCGTCCACCAGCAGATTGTTCGATCCCCGGCGCGCGCCGTTGACGCTCGAACTGTCTGATCCAGTGCCGCGATTATCCGCATTCATAATCGAGCCCACGACGCCCGCTGAGATTCCCAGGATCTGCGTAAAGTTGCGCGTCGCCAGTGGTATCGCAGTAATCGTCCGTCCCTCGACAACGTGACCGAGAGTTGCTTGCTCGCTCTGGAGTAGCGGGGCTTGTGTCGTGACTGTGACTGTTTCCGTGACAGCGCCCACTTCCATTGGCATATCCAGACGCAGGCGTTCCGACGTGTTGACGATGACGTTCTCCCGCAGGAGTTTTTGGAATCCTGTCTTCTCTGCGGTAACGCGATAGCGTCCGGGTCGCAGCAACGGGAATGTATATGCGCCCGTTTCGTCTGTTTCCGTCCGCGCCTCGTAACCCGTGTCGAGATTGGAGACGGTCAATTGCGTGCCGGGTAATACACCACCGGTGTTGTCACGCACAATGCCGTTGATCGATCCGGTTATCTCTTGAGCAACAGCCGACCCTAAAATGCAGGCGACGCCGAAAGCAATCGCCGAAATCCAACGCTGAAGATTACGCATACAACCCCCGTTCAATCTGCAACCGTTTGACAACGCCGAAGCTTCGAGAATAAGCTTCGAAACTACGGATTTCTACAAAAGGATTCCCACTGGACTTACCGCGGTCATCGAGGACCGTGGTGCTAAGTGTGCGCTCAAATTGGGCTCTGTTATATCAGTTCCAGCGAAAGGAATCAAGCTAAAACTGTCCATGAAATCGCGATTCATTTTTGGCGTCGGACAGAACAATCGATCCTCTCAGAGGACAACCACCAACATTTAATCTGGCTGACATATCAACACATTTTGTTCGTACGCAGGCAGATGACGTCTCGCGTCTTGTAACCTGAATCGTGACCGAGCGCTCCGACAGATCATTCCTGATCCCCGTCGCAATGATCGGAGCGGCCCTCACGATGGCATCGCAGGTTGCCGGGAAAGCCGCAAGAGATGGACTGTTTCTGTCGCATTTTGGCGCCCGTCATCTTCCTGCAATTGTCATCGCGGCTGCGATCATGGCGATCTTGCTCAGCCTCATCAACGCTCGCTTGATCGGAAGGTTCGCTCCAGGACGTGTCGTCCCGGCTCTGATGATTGGCGGCGGAGCCTTGCAGGCGGTAGAGTGGTTCCTCTATCGGTCGCACCCTGATTCGATTGCTATCGCGGTCTACATTCACGTGGTCTCTCTGGGCGCGTTGCTCACGTCAGGTTTCTGGTCGGTGATCAACGAACAACTCGACCCTTACACTGCGAAATTGAATTTCGGTCGCATCGCCGCGGCCGGCACGGGCGGGGGTGTTGCAGGCGGATTTGCGGCGGAACGCCTTGGGGCTATGGTCTCTTCCGAATCGGTTCTACTGTTCCTCTGCGTTGCTCAGTTAGCTTGCGGAGTTCTGCTTTCCGCATTGCCTCCGACCGAGTCGCCCTATCAAACTGCCAGCGTCCGCGCAATCGACGTCTTGCGGCGCTCTACCTATCTTCGTAACCTCACATATCTCGTCATCCTTGGAACGTTCTCCGCCGCGCTGCTCGACTACGTGATGAAGGCCGAAGCCAAGCACACCATCGGTCCAGGCGAGCCGTTGCTGCGCTTCTTCGCAATGTTCCACACGGGAACGGCTCTCCTCTCGTTTTTTGCGCAGACACTGATAACGCCCCGATTTCTCAGCCGGTGGGGATTGGGAGCCAGCGTAGCCACGCTACCGGCAGCAGTCACCGGCGGCGGATTGTTTGCGGTATTGACCGGCGGGCTTCCCGTGATCGTTTTCGCTCGTGCCCTCGAAGCAGTCGTGCGCGGGTCGATTTTCCGCGCTGGCTACGAACTCTTCTATACACCGATGCTTCCGGCCGAAAAGCGAGCGCTCAAGACCGTGAATGACGTTGCAGTCGATCGCCTCGGTGATGGCTTAGGCGGCGGCTTCTCGCAGATGGTGATTACGTCTTTGCCATTGCTTGCCAACTCCGTTCTGTTAACCAGCGCCGCTGTCGCATCCGGAGCAAGTTGGTTTGTCGCCCGCCGGCTCAATCACGCCTACATCAAATCGCTTGAGCGAGGCTTGCGTCATCGAGCCGCCGACCTCGACTTGATTGAAGACGATACTCTAGACTCGAACGTTCCGCCTGGACCCCCCACTGGACCAAAGACCTCCGATACGCAGGCAATGCAGCCTCAGACGAAACCTGCTCCGGACCCTCCGCTCTGGCTCTCGTACTCCGATCGACAGCAATGGACGGAGCTGGTTTGTGGGGACCGGACACGTATCCATAAAGCGCTCACTTGCGGTCAAGTGATGCACCGCGCGCTCATCCCTCATGTGATCCCGCTGTTGGCTCGTCGGAGCTTGACGGTTTGCGCCCAACGCGCGCTCGAATCGGTAGCGGAAGCGAACGTAGGCCAACTCTCGGACTTTCTTCTCGATCCCACTACTCCGGTCCCGATCCGTTGCAAACTTCCGCAGATCATCGCAATCGCGGGAGGGGAGCGCGCCGCCGATGCGCTGATTCGCGGACTGAACGACAGAAGCTTCGAAGTGCGTTTTGAATGCGGTCGCGCGCTGCAGTCGATCAAAAAAGCAACCGGCAAGGGAGCAGACCCGGAACGCATCTATGACATCGTTCGTCGGGAACTTGTTGTCTCGCCCGATCTCGAGTATGTGTTTTCCTTGATCGGATCGGTCTTATCGCCGGAGCCTGTGCGCGTCGCTTATGAGGCCCTCGGAACCGATGACGCTCAACTGCGCGGCCTCGCCTTTGAGTATCTGGAAAGCTCTCTACCTCCGGACATCAGCAAGCTTCTGCTAGCTGCCGTCAGGAAGCACATCCGTGAGTCCGAAAACCGCCGTCCCACCGAAGAAATCCGAGAAGATTTACTCTCGGTCGTCCGGGACAAGAAAGCCACCCGTAATTAAACATAAATTCGACACTGAGCCGTGACCAACAGGGAGCGGTCGTTTTCGCTATCCAAGCAGGAACTTGGTGAACTCACCCTCGCCGTGAACGTCAGTCAGCCTCTGGTCTCGACCCTGATAGAAGTAAGTCAAACGTGTGTGATCGACACCGAGCAGTCGCAGAATCGTCGCATTGATATCGTGCGCCGTTATGGGACGCTCAACCGGTCGCAAGCCGAACTCGTCAGTCGATCCGAGAACCCGGCCGCCTTTGATTCCTGCGCCGGCCATCCACATGCTGAACGCATAAGGATGATGATCGCGCCCGTTCTTGCCTTCGGCCAGAGGCGTGCGGCCGAATTCACTCGCCCAAACGACCAGCGTGTCATCCAGCATTCCCCGGCCCTTCAAGTCAGCGAGCAAAGCCGCGATCGGCTTGTCGGTTTTTGCAGCCATCTTTTTATGCGAGCCGATCAGGTCGTTGTGCGCGCCGTCCCAGTCATCACCGAGATGCGACCCCGCGTAGAGCTGAATCAGACGGACTCCTCTCTCAGCCAGCCTGCGAGCCAGAAGGCACTTCCGCCCAAAATCGTCCGTCGGCGTTTCCCCGATTCCGTAAAGCTTCTTCGTCGCTTCTGATTCCGAATCGATGTTCGCCGCTTCCGGCGCCGCAGCCTGCATCCTGTAAGCGAGTTCGTACGATGCCAGCCGCGCCTCCAGGTCCGAATCGAACGGACGGTTTGCCAGATGACGCTTGTCCATCTGCTGAATGAAATCGAGCGTCGTTCGCTGAGTCTGATCGCCTATACCTGCCGGCGCCGCCAGATCGAGCACAGGATACTTCCCGGACCGGAACACCGTACCCTGATAAACAGCCGGCAGATAACCCGCTCCATAAGCCTGCGGACCGGACTTCATCGCGCCGTCCGACATCACCACAAATGCCGGAAGATCCTGATTCTCCGTTCCCAAACCGTAAACAGTCCAGGCTCCCAGGCAAGGCTTGCCGGGAAACTGCGATCCCGTTGTGTACAAATACATCGCGGGCGCATGGTCGAATGCATCGCCATGGCACGAGCGCACAACAACATAGTCGTCCACGTGCTTCGCCATGTGCGGAAAGAGATCCGAAACCTCTGTTCCCGACTGCCCTCGTGGCGCATAGTCGAATGCGCCGCCGCGAACCAATGCCTTACTGAAATCGATGCGGCTGGTCTTCAAACCCTTCACGAAATCCGCTGGCAGCGTCTGGCCCGAGAGTCGCGTGAGCGCCGGCTTCGGATCCCACGTGTCGACATGACTGACGCCTCCATGCATGAAGAGATAGATCACCCGCTTGGCGCGAGCCAGTTCGTGCGGAGCCTTAGGAGCAAGCGGACTAGCAGTCTGCGCCGCGGATAGCAAAGAACACGCCGCAGCCGCGCCGAAACCCAGTCCGGCGCGCTGAAGAAAATCACGTCTCGTTTTAATCGACATACAGAAACTCGTTCACATTCAGAAGACCACGCAACAATTCGGTGGATCCCTTGTCCCCTTGCTTGGAAAGGAACTCCGAAGCCATCTGCCGTTCGCTCTCATCCGGGTCGCGACCCAACACACCTCTCCAAGCCGCTGCGATCAGCGCTTCCGAGCTTGGATTGTCGGTCGCCAGCTTCGACGCGAATTCACTCGCGCGTTGCATGGTAAACGACCCGTTCAGAAGACTCAAAGACTGCGGCGCCGTAGTGCTCGATTCACGCTTCGGACACGTCAACATCGATTCCGGCGTATCGAATACTTCCATCAGCGGCAGACGGAAAGTTCGCTTTTGGATCATGTAGATACTTCGACGGACATGCTCTGTCGCGTCCGCCGTGACAATCCACGCATTGTCCGGTCGGCCGATCAGCCCATAAAGCTCTTCCTTACTCAGCGGTGGCACCACAGGAGGTCCGCCTGCTTTCAGATTGAGCGCCCCCGTCACTTGCAGCACGGCGTCCCTCACTTCGTCCGATTGCAGCCTGCGACGCGTGAAATGCGAAAGCAAGAGATTCTGGGGATCTTTTTGGGCCGCGATCTCCGTTGCCGCCGCGCTCTGCCGGTAAGTCGCCGACGTCACCATCAACCGGTGCATCTGCTTAATCGACCATCCGCGCTCTTTAAACTCCGACGCCAGCCAGTCGAGTAGTTCCGGGATGACTCGGCAAATGTCCGCGCGTGCCGAAGTCGCTCGAAGTCGCCACCAAACCGCGCCCGAAATGATACTGCCAGATCCGATTCACCATCACCCGCGCCGTTAGCGGATTCTGCGGATCGCTAATCCAGTTTGCGAGCGCCGTTCTTCGCCCCGTCGTCAGTCCAAGCGGAATCGGTCCGGTCGTCTCGCGCTTGTCCGCAGGAGGTGGGACCACGCCGCCCCCGAGCACAGTAAAGAAGCCAGGCTCCACCAGTTCCTTCGGTTTCAAACCCTTCGCCGGAATGAAAGTGTGTGGAGAAACATTGCCGATATCTTCCAACCCACACGCGAATGGCTTAGGACGATAATCGCTGTACATCGCGATCAGCTTCTTCCCGACCGCGTCGAGAGGCTTGCTCGCGTCCATGCATGCCTCTACTTCGTCCTTTTTCACCTTCGTGCGGCAGTCCTCGCGAATCGCCCGGATCTGCTCGCCGATCTCTCGCAATTTGATCTCGCGACTATTCGCCGCGACGTCATATCCAAGAGACATCAACCGGTTCAGCGCGACCTTCACCTTGACGGCCGGCGCAAAGATCGCCTGAATGCGGTAATAATCCTTCTGCGGAATTGGATCGAACTTGTGATCGTGGCAGCGGGCGCACCCTGCCGTCATACCGAGAAACACTGCCGACGTTGTGTCGACATAATCCGTCAGCGTTTCCTCGCGATTGATGTCCGACTGGTCCGGATATAGATCACGATTCGGCCCGACACAATACAGCCCCGTACCCGTGCGCGCAACCGGATCCTCTGGGAAGAGTTCATCGGCCGCAATCTGCTCCCGGATAAATCGATCGTATGGCGTATCTTTATTAAACGAGTCGATCACATAATCCCGATAACGCCATGCGTCGGCGATATAAGAATCTAATTCGAACCCCGCAGTGTCCGAATAACGAGTCAGATCCAGCCAGTGCCGTCCCCACTTCTCGCCGTAACGAGGCGATGCAAGCAACGCATCGACAACCTTTGTATAAGCGTCCGGCGACTTGTCCTCTACAAATGCCTTAATCTCCGCATAAGTCGGTGGAAGACCGGTCAAGTCGAAATACACACGGCGAAGCAAAGTGCGCCGGTCGGCTTCAGGAGCCTGCTGCATTCCGTTCTGCTTCAATTTCGCCAGGATGAATGCGTCGATCGGATGACTCGCGCCCGTTGGAGGAGTGGGCTTGCGAATTTTCTGGAAGGACCACCAGTTCGATGCCACTTCCGTCTTGGCAACAGTAGTTGGCCATTTGGCGCCGTCGTTAATCCAGGCGCGAAGCGCATCGACATCGGCCGCAGGCAACGCCTTCGTCGGCGGCATCACGATCGGGCCTTTCCGTTGAACGGCGTGCATCAATTTGCTTTTTTCCGTGTCGCCCGGCACGATCACCCTCAATGCCGCTTCCCGGCTCGTAAGATTCAAGCCACCCATAGTTACAGTCTGGGAATGACATTGATGGCAGTTGTCGCGCAGAATCGAAAAGGCGCGCTCTGGAGAAGTTACTTCGGCCGCATAGCTGACCGTCATCGAAAACATCAGCCAATACGCCAAAGTGCGGAAAATAAACATGCAAACAGGGCTCGCCTCCATGATAACCGCTTTGGCGAGCCCTCGCCTACACGTGACCTACTGCGGGACAATCGGACGGTTAGGATGTAGGCTCGCGGCCGCCAGACTCCCGCCCAGCCCCATTGTCTCGACGACGGACGAAGGGACGATCACCATCGATCCCTTCTCCTTAATCGCTTCATACAGCATATTCATCGCGCGCAGATGGAGCGCCGTCGGGTTATCGATGTATACCTTCGATGCCTCGGCGAACTTGTCCGAAATCTCCGTCTCTGCCGTACCCAAAATGATCCGAGCTTGCCGCTCGCGCTCAGCCTGGGCTTGACGCGACATCGCATCCTCGAGCGCTGCCGGGATATGAACATCCCGAATCTCAACCGACTGCACCGTGATTCCCCAGCTATTGGTCTTCTCATCGAGAATCCGTTGCAGCTCGTGCCCAAGCGACTCTCTCTCGGTGATCATCTGAGCCAACTCATGACGCCCGATCGATTCCCGTAGCGCGGTCTGCGCGCTCAATGCGATCGCCAGTGTAAAGTCCTCGACTTCCAGGATGCACTTCTCCGCATTCCACACGATCCAGAACACGATAGCGTCTACGTTCACCGGAACCGTGTCGCGCGTCAGCGCATTCTCCGCCGTCACATCCGTTACCCGAACCCGCTGATCCACAAACTTACTCATCGTGTCGATCACCGGAATAATGTGAAACAACCCCGGTCCGCGCAAGCCTCGATAATGCCCGAGCCGCAGCACCGCCACCTTCTCCCATTGGTCCGCAACCTTTAGAGAAAACAGAAGGTACAGCCCGATCAAAATACCGATAATCGCCGGAGCCGGATGCCTCAGTAGCGCCGCGACAATAGCGCCCGCAATGAGGGCGGCTGCACCGCAAAGCGCACCGATCCCACTCACCGGCTGCACAGGCAAATTGATTCCGCCTGAAGGATTCTTCATCGCTTTTGCAAGAAGCACACTCATACGCTCCTCCTTCCTGAATCGTTACTAAGTTCGCCCAGGCGCTCCAGAATATCGTTCACCGTATATCCCTCCGCGCTCACACGAGCGACAAACTCTCCTACCATCTGCGAGAGTCGCTTTTGCCTCTGCGCCTCATCGCTCTTCACTTTCTTCGCTGTGATGAACGTTCCCGTTCCCTGCTGTGTGGTCAGCATGCCTCGAATCTCCAGTTCCTTGTAAGCGCGCACCACAGTATTCGGATTAATGGAAAGCTCTACCGCAAGTTGTCGCACCGTGGGAAGTTGATTCCCGGCGCTCAACTGTCCGGCGGCAATCGCCACCAGCACTTGGTCGATCAATTGGCGATACACCGGAACGCCGCTCTTGAGATCCAGTCGAAACTGATACGTCGCGCCCACAATTGTAGTGTACTAGTGATCTAGTACAAATCAACAATTATTTTATTTCGACAACGAGCCGGTTTCCATCAGTAAGAAAACGCGTCAAGCCGTCGCGATCAGTCCGAAATACCTGTGTATGCGCATCCCTCAGTCGTGATAGAACATCAGCGTGCGGATGACCGTACAAATTGCCGTCGCCAACGGAAATCATCGCGAACTTCGGCTTCGCTAAATCCATGAACTCGGGCGTCGTCGAACTCTTACTGCCGTGATGTCCAACCTTCAGCACGTCAACGCGTCTCAGCCTCCCACTCGCGACCAGTTCCCATTCCACAGCGCGCTCCGCGTCCCCAGTCAGCACAAATCTGCGCTGCCCATAAACGATCTCGAGCACCAGCGAATCATTATTCTTAGCCGAATTTGCAGGAATGTAATCAGGACTCGGAGCCAGCGTGCGCACAGTTGCCCCTCCAAACTGCCGCGAATAGCCGGCCTGCGGCTGAACGACCTCGACCCCCGCCCGCCGTGCTTCCATCACTAACGGATTCGTCCCACGCACAGCGCCTGTCCACAATTGCTTCGGTCGAAAATTCTTCACCACCGCACTCAACCCCTGCGCATGATCCTCGTGCGCATGCGTCATGGCGACAACATCGATATGCCGCAAACCGCGCTGCCATAGATACGGCGAAACCACCTGCTCCCCGATATCCATCCGCCTCGCAGTCGACCCCTTGAAAACAGGAAATCCGCCGCCGTCCACCAGCATCGTCTTCCCGTTAGGGAACACGATAAATAGGCTGTCGCCCTGAGCCACATCGATCGTCGATACTTCCAGCCAACCACTTTGGCCTGCGGCTCCTTCATACACATACATCGCGCCCGCCAGCATCAACGACAGCAGGCCCGGAACGACAGCGAGCCTCGTCTTCCGGCGCAACGCCATAGCGAGCAGAAGCAGCGCGATCGTAAATAGCACGATCAGCCATAAGGGCGGAGTGGCGATGCGCCACGCAGGCTCAACGCGCGCAAACCATGCCACCACAGACTCAGCCCACTCGACTAGCCGCCCTGCAATCCCCGACAGCGCCGCCGACCCCGCGACTAAACCACTCAATCCAAATCCCACCGCAATATTCAACGCTGGAACAGCGATCAGATTCGCCGCGACCCCTGTAATCGGCACACGATGGAAATACAGAATTGTCGGAACCATTAGCGCGAACTGAATACCCGCCGAGAGAATAGTCATCTCGACCGCCATCGCAATCGTCCGACCTCCAATGCTGACCAGACCAGTAGCGAACCGGGGCCGCATCGTCGTCACCAACGAGATCGTCTCCGCAAGCAGTCGTAATTCGACACGAAGACTGGAAACGCGCGGCTCGATCATCGGACTAGGCCGAGCTCGATCGATGTCTCCCGCCGCTTCCCGCAGAATCGATGAAGTCCGATCGATCAGCGGAGCCGCCAGCGCCCCGATCGCCGCCACCGCCGCGAAGGATAACTGGAAGCTCGGCTCAAATAGCTGATCCGGATCGCAGATCAAGAATCCCAACGCGACCGCAGCCAGAATATTCAGAATCCGCACACGCCGAAACACAGATGCGGCAAGCAACGCTAGCGTGAACCCGATCGCCGCCCGCAACACCGGAGCACCTCCACCGGCCGCGACCGTATACATCCAAGCTGTCAAAGCCGACAAGATCAGCCGCAGCCACAACGGAGCGAAAGCGCGGCGAAGCAGCCACAGCACCGACCCCGCGACCAGCGAAATATGCAAGCCCGAGATCACAATCGCGTGATACGTTCCCGTCTTTCGAAATTCGTCCGACGTCTCGCGGTCCAGCCGATCATCGTCCCCGAGCAGCAGCGCCCGCATGAAACCCGCCGTATTGGCTGAATACAATCCGTCCAGACGAGACAGCGCCGCCTGACGAAATCGGTGCACCGCTGCATCCAACGCCGTCACACAAGGCGTTCCGAGAGACACAACCTCGGCATGAGTCTGAACAGTCGCGAGCCAGTACGTATTCCGCCGCGCCAGGTACCGCACATAGTCGAACGCTCCCGGATTGCCGAAATTCCTCGGCTTCCGCACCCGAGCCGGAAACTCGACCATCGTCCCGAACGGAACAACCGGCCGCGGCTTATCAGCGTCAGCGCGTAAGCTAGCCGACACCCTGGCTCCAGGCTCGATCTCCACGGTGAATCGCCCGCGATCCTCAAGGAACGAAAGCGGTTCGACCACGCAGCCCGACACCATCAGCAGTTCTCCTGCCTCGGACGCCATCTCGGGAGCCGGTCCCTGCCGGTGAAACTCCGCCACCGCGCTCCCCACAACCGCTATACAGCACGCCCACGCAATCCACTGGCGCCTCTGCGTCGCCAGCCGAGCTACCATGCCCGCCAGCGCAAACAACGCAAATGCCAGAATTAGATCCGTCCGATCCATCCGGACGCAAGAGGATAAGAAAATGCCTGTGGCGAAGGCTACGAACGGAATGATAAGCGGCTCGTGAAACTTCCCCACATGGGGAGAAGTGCAATCAAAACGTCCGAAATCTCACTCAAGGAGCCATTTCCCAGGCCGACAAGTCAACTGTAGTGCAGTTGTTGATCTAGTGGGGCAGGCTTTCAGCCTGCGGTATCGATTTCATCGATATCACCGGGCGAGAGCCCGGAGAAGGAACCGAATGACAGACAGGGAACACGAATCGAGACTAGAACAACTCAAGGAGAGACTACGTCAGGGACAATACGAGATCGACATACCGCGCTTGGCCGACGCCCTAACCCATGCGATGAGCCTAAGCCAGATTGAGCGTCTTCAGTAACGTCCCGCGCTCGCCTTCGATCTTCTTCTGGAGCAGCATGATCGAGTAGATAAGCTGTTCCGGACGAGGCGGACAACCGGGAACATAAATGTCGACCGGGATAACCTGGTTCACCGGGACAAGCGCGTAATTACTGAATACGCCCGTCGATGTAGCGCAGGCGCCCATCGAAATCACCCATTTCGGCTCCGGCATCTGCATATAAAGCTGGCGAATGACGGGAGCCATCTTATTCGAAACTCGACCTGCGATAATCATGAGATCGGATTGCCGGGGCGAGCCACGGAAGACTTCCGCGCCGAAGCGAGCGATATCGAAGCGAGAGGCGCTCATCGCCATCATTTCAATCGCGCAACACGCGAGCCCAAACGTCATCGGCCAAATTGAGTTCTTGCGAGCCCAGTTGATCGCGCTATCGAGCGTAGTAAGCAGGACGCCGTCGCTGAAATCTTCGGCCGCTTCATTGTCGATGCGGGCAAATAATTCAGCGGGTTGACTCAGGTGGAGCTTATTATCCAACTGCGAGCTTTCAAGGTGCTTCTCGTCCATGCCTTCTAATTATCTCATTTCGAAAAGTCCTTCGCTAGAATCTAAGAACCGCATGCCAACTCGCGTCGAGAACTACTCGCCAGTATCGGTCTACGACGAAGCGCTCAGTCGCGCGTCCAGTGCCTGGGGCATCCAACCCGAGTATTGGGACATTTTTGGCAATCGGCACGTCACCGATCCCGACGTCCAGCGCTCGATCTTGCGCTCCATGGGATTCAACCCGGATTCCGTCGAAACACTCAACGAAGCCCTCCGCCGCCACGCCGATCTCGAATGGGCCGTTCCCGCGCCGCCGACTCTGGTCCTGAGCCTTTCGGACGAGCGCGTTCCAGTGAACATTCCGACGCCCGAAACCAATGCCGCAGAGTCCGCCGAGCTCGAAGCCACGTTCCATTGGGAGCAGGGAGGATCGCACTACTCCACCGTGCCCGTCGCCGACTTGGACCTGGATGGCGAAATCGACCTCGATGGCCAGACGGTGAGACGCATGTTCCTGCCTCTGCCCGCAACTGCCAGGCTCGGATACCACAAGCTGGTTCTCAAACTCGGAAACGCGCAATCCGAGACACGTCTCATCCTCTGCCCCGACCAGGCGTATCAGCCCGCTTTGCTCGAAAACGAAGGACGAGCTTCCGGCATCGCGATCAGCGTCTACAGCTTGCGATCCCGCCGCAACTGGGGATGTGGCGACTTCACCGATCTCAAGCACTTCACCGACTGGGCGCGGAAATACACCGGCGTCAGCTTCATAGCCCTGAATCCGCTGCATTCCATCCCGAATCGCCAGCCATACAACACGAGTCCTTATCTTCCAAACTGCTCGTTCTACAGAAACGCTCTCTATCTCGATGTCGAGGCCATCGAAGACGTGCGCGCTTCGGCGGAAGCGCAACAGTTGCTCGCCAGCGACAGTATTCGCGAAGAATTCGAGCAGCTTCGACGGTCGAAGTACGTCGAGTACGAGAAAGTCTACGCGCTGAAGCTAAGGTTCCTCGCCCTGGGCTTCGACGAATATCTGAATGGACACCGGTCGCCCGAATTTCAATCTTATGTAGAAACCGAGGGCGACCTCCTCGACATCTACGCGACATACTGCGCGCTGGACGAATCGGTCCACCAACAGAACCCGGATATATGGATCTGGCCCGACTGGCCCGAGGAGTTCAAGGACCCGAATTCTGAAGCGGTCGCCGCCTTTCGGCGCGAAAACAAGAAGCGCATTGAGTTCCACAAATGGGTCCAATGGCATGTCGATCGGCAATTAGCCGCAGCGCAACAGCACGCCAAGGACATAGGACTCGCCATCGGCCTCTATCACGACTTGGCCCTCGCGACAGATCGGTGTGGCTCTGATTTATGGGCGCATCCGCGCTTCTACGTCGCCGGATGCCGCGTAGGATCGCCGCCGGACGATTTCTCTCCGAGTGGGCAGGACTGGGCTTTTCCCCCGCCGAATTCACTTGCCCACAAACTCGACGGCTACCGGCTCTTTGCCGAATCGATTCGCAAGAACTCCAAACACGGCGGCGCCTTGCGTATCGACCACGTGATGCGCTTTTTCCGGCTGTTCTGGATCCCGGAAGGCAAGAATGCGACCGAAGGCGCTTATGTCCTCGATTATTCGGAGGACCTGGTCCGCATCCTCGCGCTCGAAAGCGTGCGAAATCAGGTGCTCATCATCGGAGAAGATCTCGGCACCGTCGAGCCGTCGATACGAGAGACGCTGCGCAAGTTCGGAGTGCTCAGCTATCGCCTCCTGTATTTTGAGAAGAAAGCTTCGAACTTCAAAACGCCGGACCAGTATCCGCGCCAGGCGCTCGTCTCCGTGAGCACGCACGATCTCCCCACTCTGGCGGGTTTCTGGGAAAACAAAGATATCGACGCTCGAAGGAATGCCGGAGTCCTGCCCGACGAAGCCAGCTATCATGCCCAACTGAACGATCGCGCCGTGGAAAAACAAAAGCTGCTCGACCTGTTCCACCGCCTCGAGTTTCTGCCGACCTGGTTTCCCCGCCGAGCATCAGAAATCCGCGAATTCACAGGCGAACTACATTACGCTGCCGTCGGTTTCCTGGCGTCCACCCCGAGTGAGCTCATGGTGCTGAACCAGGAGGATCTCTTTAAGGATTCCGACCAGCAGAATCTCCCCGGCACAACCGATCAGTATCCGAATTGGCGGCATAAGATGCGACACGCGATCGAGGATTTCGACCACGATCCCCTTGCCCAGGCATGTACTGTAATGTTCCGCCGCTGGATGGAGCGCTCGAATCGGCTCAACCCCGAAACTTAGTCTCCACTTTCCAAGCCTCCATCGTGTTGTACACGATCGGACAATAGCTCGCGCGATCGATGAACTGCCACATGCGGCTGGCGATAGACCCAGTGCCGCGAACCGTGTGCGGAAAATGCTCGCAGGCATGCGGCCGGGCTTCATACACCGAGCATTCGTTTCCCACAAGAAACACGCAGCCCGTATCAGTCTTCTTCAGGACCCGGCCCTCTTCCTCGCTCGGAACCGTGTAGTCCCGAAGAAACTGCCCAACCTTCATCCCAATGAATTTGGCTAAGCGCTCCACATCGCGCTCAGTCACCACAGCCGAAGCCTGACGGCAGCAATTGCCGCACTGCCTGCAATCGATCTGCTCTTCGATCCCTTGCGCAACCACGCGCAGCCGCCGGTCGCCATGATCGCGCGACTTCAGAAACTTGCGAAAACGTTCGTTCTCTCCCAGCTTCTGCTCGCCCAACCGTCGTATCTGCACAAGATCAACAATCATGGAAACGCCGCCAATTCCATTATCCTGGACCGCGCCCAAAGGAAGCGGTAGCCACTGTTTTATCCTTCTACCAAAGAGAGCCGAATGACCGACCTCGTTCGCGACCTCCGATTTGGCGCTCGCCTGCTGGCCAAAAGCCCGGTATTCACCGTGACTGCTGCCGTGCTGCTGGCGATCGGCATCAGCGCCAATACCCTGATCTTCAGCGTGATTGATGCCTGGATGCTTCGGCCGCTTCCGGTCTCGCATCCGGAAAGCCTCGTCCGGCTGATCGAGATCCATCCGAACGACTTCATTACCTGGGATCTCCCCTACAACCTGTGCGAATCCGCGCTTCCGAGCAATGCCAGTCTGTCCGAAATGATCTGCCAGGGCGAAGCGGACGTTCCGCTCAGCGATGGCGCCTCGACCGAACGTATCCGGGCACACTTGGTCTCACCCAACTTTTTTTCGTCCCTTGGCGTGCACGCGCATCTGGGCCGCGTCCTCAATGCCGACGACGAACGCGCAATGGCGAGGAATGCTGTCCTCAGTCACACTTTCTGGAGTAGGCGCTTCGCGCGCGATACCTCGATTCTCGGCCGCAGTATCATCCTGCGAGGGCATTCATTCACGGTAGTGGGCGTTTCGCCAGAAGGCTTCAACGGCCTTTCGGTCGATACGAGTCCTGACATCCGTGTCCCAGCCTCCACCGATCGCTTACTGGTTACACGGCTTCCTGAGATGAAGCCGAACGCCAGGCCCCTGTGGTCCCAGATCTTTGGCCGTCTGCGGGACGGCGCTTCCATCGAGCGTGCCGCCGGTGAGATCGAATCGTTGTTACGTCCGGCTTACCAGCAGGAAATGGATCGGATCTTTCCGCCGGGCAAAGACAATGTGCCAATAAGGGACGTAATGGCGTCCCGCCTTCGGCTGGAGCCCGTCAGTAACGGCGTCTCCAACCTGCGTGCGCAATTTTCACCGGGCCTGACGGTATTGATGAGCGGCGTCGCGCTGCTTCTGCTCATGACCTGCGCCAATGTCGCTGGCCTCTTGCTCGCCAGATCCACCGTGCGAGCCCAGGAGATGGGCATTCGTCTTGCTCTCGGCGCAAGCCGGGGCCGCATCGTGCGGCAGTTGCTTACCGAAGGCCTGATCTTAGGATTGCTGGGCGGCATTGGCGGCATCTTGCTGAGCCACGCGGCGCTACCGTTGTTAACGCGCGGCCTCCCACAGGTCCGCGACCGGGCCGCGGTACTGCATCCGCTAGCGGTGCATATCGACATCGACCTTCGTGTGCTCGGATTTTCTCTCTTGATTACGTTGTCGACAGTGGTATTGTTTGCGCTGGCGCCGGCCCTCCAGAGCGCGCGGTCTGAACTCGCGACCACTCTGAGATCCAGCCGTTCCACGGCTCGGCGATGGCTGCCACGGAACGTGATCGTCACCGCGCAGGTTGCCCTCTGCACTGTGATCCTGATTGGGGCAGTGCTGCTCATGCAGACTCTCGAACGTATGCGTTCTATGAACCCCGGCTTCGACCGCGATCATGTAGTGACATTCACGATTGACCCTGGTCTGAAAGGATACAGCCCGCAGAATAGTCGCGCACTGAGCAAGACCCTTCTGGAAAGAGCCCGCCAATTGCCGGGAGTTGTAGCAGCCGGGCTCGCAACACGAGGAGTGATGCGCGGTACCGGAATAAAAGCGACCTTCGGACCCGCAGGCGCTCGTATCCAGCCAAGCGATTTTCTGAACACGAGCTTGAACGGGATCACGCCAGGTTATTTCGAAAGCATGGGCATGCGCATGCTGGCTGGCCGTGACTTCAACTGGTTTGACCGGACCAAGACATCGCCGGGCAAGGCGATTGTGAACCAGGCCTTCGCATCGCGATTCTTTCCTGGTCGAAATCCAATTGGCGAGCGCTACGGCTCGCCCGGCGCAGGCAGTATCGCCAGAGCGAGTTCGGAAATCATCGGTGTGGTGAGCGATGCCAAATACCGCTCGCTTCGCGAACCCATACCTCCGACGGCATACGGTCCCATCGTCGATGGCTTTGATTCAGGCTTCGTTCTGCACGTCCGCACGAGCCAGCGCCCGGAGACCACGAGCCAACGGCCGGAGACGTTGATCGCGCCAGTTCGCACCCTGCTGCGTTCTCTCGACCCGGAATTGCCGTTTATCGAAGTGCACACCCTGCGCGAAGAAGTCGAGGCGTCGCTCTGGCAGGAACGTCTCCTCGCCGGACTTTCTATGATCTTCGGAGGAATCGCGATGCTAGTGGCCAGCTTGGGCCTCTATAGCGCGCTCGACTATGCAGTGAAGTCTCGGACACGTGAGATCGGAGTGCGGGTGGCCGTAGGCGCCGAGCCGGCCAGGATTATGCGCCTGCTCGGGCGCGAGGTGCTGCTGCTGGTATCCTGCGGCGCCGTTCTGGGATTGTGTGCTTACGCCGGCGCCGCGGTATGGATTCGCAGCGCGTTGTATCAGGTTTCTACTTGGGATCCGCTCGGGATCGCGTCCGTGTTGGTGACGATCGCAGTGGTCGCCGCGGTTGCCGTGGCGCCGGCCATATATCGGGCAGTCCGGATCGATCCGGCCTCGGCTCTTCGCGCGGACTAGCCCTGACGCTGCAGTCTTGAACGATCCCTTTAATCCTCGGACAGACTCATCTCCGCTTCTTTCAAAATCCGGTGGTAATCGAGAGCCGCTGCCGAAAACGGATACCTCCCCTGCCCATATTCCTTCAGCAGTTTCTTCGCTTCAGAAGCCTCAGGATTACTAGGATCGAAATCTCGCATCGCGTCAAAATACTTATCGCGAAAACTTTCTTGCGCCTTCTGTCGCTGTTGCCGGAGCTTCTCTGTCTTGAGTTGGAATGTTTCTAAACTCGTAACACCGATCGGGCTGCCATCCACCGCGGCCGCGATGCCCCGCACACCGAAGCGAATATGCCGCCGGGGATCACGATTGTCAGGCGCATTCAACGGGTTTAATAGAAGCGGTTCTTCAAGCGCATCGAGACCCGCGGGGGCAAGGTAATAGTAGCCGGGCCACTTCTTGCTCGGCCGCGGCTTCGCCATCAGCGGCAAACCGGAGACTTCGTTTTCTTCCAGCTTCACCATCACCAAATGCCGTTTTCCCAGCGTGATATCGAACCGGTCGTTCTTGCCTTGGCCCGAATTGCAATACACGCACGCCGGAACAAGGTTTCGCCAGTCATAAGCCAGCCAGAAATACCCGGGATGCTCTTTCGTCCATGCCGTGTTTTTCACCGGATGAACGATCTCGCACAGACTCGCCTCGAGCCCGCCGGACCCTAGCTTGCGCTTAACAGACCCCTTCGGACGATAATGTTCCGCGTCGCCGTAGTATCCGGAAATTTCGCGCTCGCAATATGCGCACTTTTGATAGAAAACATTCTCGAGCAGCCAGTCTCGCAATTTCGTCCAAATAGCGCCATTGAAATTGAACTTGAATGCGGTCTGTTGATCTCCGTCGAGCCACTCTTCGAACTGATCTAATGCCTTCTCCGTAGCAGTTTCCGCAGAGGCAGTCCACTCCTCCCACCATTCCTTCTGTTCCGGATCGCCGAGATTCGACGGATCGAAAAACACCCGGATCATTGCCCGTTCTCTCCCCCGAGCGTCTTCGCAAGCCGAGCCATACGCTCCTCAACCTTCAGCCGAGCATCGCCATCAATGGGCCTCAGATCGAGCGATTGCAGAGTCTCCAGCAATTCTCTCGCCCGGCGCTCCAAAGGCTTCGAAGGAGAGGGCGGAATTCGCTCCTCAAGTTGCTTACCAAGTTCGACAAGCCTCTTCTTCTCCTCTGGAGTCGGCTGGCTCTTCCCAAGAAGCGTCTCGTACTCCGCCATCGTTTCCTGTGTAGTCGAGATCGAGTGTTGTCGGAAGATCGAACAGACTCCCCAGTCAGAATCTGGTCTGCGCGACCGAGAGTCATGTCGGCCTCAAAATCGACCAAACCGATCTTTCCATCGGTAATCGCAAACCGCGACACCTCATCCTTCTTGAGCCCGCTGACAATCAACGGCGAATGCGTATTGGCGATGAACTGAACATTCGGAAACGCCTGCTTCAAACGATGAACCAGCACCTGCTGCCATCGTGGATGCATGTGAGCGTCCAACTCATCAATTAAAACTAACGCAAATGAGTGTGTCGGCAACGGGTCATCCGTTGTCGTCTGCAGAGTCTCCTTTAACCGCTGACAGAGAACACCCACCCAGCCGAGCAGAGACGTCATACCTTGGCTCAAAACCTCCATCGGCACACCGATGGCCACGTCAGCGGTTCTTACGATAATCCTGAAATCTTGGGTCACCCGAATGAAGTCAAGATCATCACGATCCGTAAGAGTTCCAACTAAACTGAAGAACTTCCTGATTGTTTCGACCGGTCGCGGGCCGTCTGGGGACGCCTGCGGTTTCCAGAGCCTGATGATCGGTTCCCTGTGACCGGTGGCGAACGCGTTGCCGTCCGGTTTGAAGGCGATTGTCGTCGCGCCAGTCCCTTCACGACGTAAATGCGGTACCTGAAAGTTGGTGATGTCCCAGATCATTAGTGCATCGAGAGACACCGAGGCGAAGAGGCGCCCGCTCGCGTGGAATGCAACGGAACGAATGCCCTCCCGATGCTGGCCTTCCAGAAAATAAAACGAGTACCCGCTTTCGACATGCCAAAGATGCATCTTGCCGTCTTCGAAGCCCGCTGCAATAACAGATCCATCCGGGCTGAACGCCAGCGAGGTAACATCTCCGTGTCGAGCAGGCGCATCGGAGCGTTGCTATGTAGGTTCCACAGACCGACGGTGCGACCTCGCGATCCGGTAGCTAAGATGGCGCCGCTCGGGTTGATCGCCACAACTCGCTCGCCGTCTTCGTACCTGCGCACCACTCTTCCATCACGCGTATTCCAGACGATGACGCCATCCTCCACAGATGCAGAGACTAATAGCTTCCCATCGGGACTGAACGCGAGTGACCTTACCTCATGCGCGTGTGCGCTCAGGACATGTCTCGGTTCCGAACTGTTCGGTGCCCACAGGCGGATTGTTTTGTCTTCCGAACCCGTCGCTATTAGATCGTTGACGCTAGTGGCGACTGAAGCTACGGGCCCACCATGTCCCAGAAGGGTTCGAATGACAGCGCCATTCGTTGTGTCCCATAGTTTGACTGAGTTGTCGTCAGAGCCGGAGACCAGGAACTTTCCGGAAGGATCAAACGCAATTGAGTTAATCCCTTTTTCATGGCCCTTAAACGAGAGGGCTTCTTCATAAGCAGGCGATTGGGAAGGCTTATCCGAGGCATCCAGATTCACAATCCACTGCTTCAATCGGTCCATCCGAGGATCGGCTTCCCCAGAGATCAGCGGAATCAAATCATCCGCAGTGGGCCTGCCCTTCTGCACAATGTTCTGCGGACCACTCGGCGAAGCCCAACTCACAACGCGCAATGGCGAGAATCCCAGGGCAAGCCATCCTTCCGCCTCCATAGGACGACTAGGGATACTGACGATATCAGCCTCCGACGACATGTCCTTCACGTGAATATCGATGATATATCCAGAAGGATTCTGCTCGGTGATCAAAGTGATGCGGCCGCGAGTCTTGCCGGCGCGAACCAGCCGTGCCGCGTACGATCGCGCATCGCTTCCCATAATGGCAACCGCGATCGCCTTGAGAATCGTCGATTTCCCAACGCCGTTGTCGCCGAGCAGGATCTTCCACTTACTCGCCCGCGAAAAGTCGAGTTCCAATTTTTCAAAGGACCCGATATCCTCCAGAATCACCCGACGAATTCCCGGGCTCTCTTGCGGGGCGGCCTCCACTACCGCCTGGGGCGCGCCGCATGAGCCAGCGCCCGGACGAACTCATCCACCTCCGCAAACGACTCTGACACAGGAAACGGAATCACTTGGACGTTATAACGCCGCTGCAGAAACTCCGCCTTGGCTTTCCACGCCGAGCCACTCACGGCCACCAGCGCAAAGTGCTTCCGAGGGCTCGTGCCGCGAAACACGAATCCGGAAAGAAAATCCTGAATTCCTTCCAGACTCAATCCGGTAAAGAAGAAGTTTCTTGAGAAAAAGAAGCCTTCCATGAACTTCGCAAACGACACGTTCGAAGAAACAGCTTCTCTGTACTCGATCGGCGCGAAGATAAGCGTGTCCGGCCGGTCGATAATGCCATACAGCTTAAGAACAAAGGAGCGCTTCTGTGACAGCGCGTTCAGAAGCGCTTCGGCGTCCTTAGGCGTATACAAGCCGCTCTCGGCATATGCAGGGAACGCCTGTTCCAATAGGCCGTCGTAGTTGGTCGTAACTACCGCCGAGAAAGGAACTCGCCCTAGATGTTCATGAGCTGTTGCTAACGCAGTTCCCGCGGGAAACAATTCACGAAGAAAATCATGAAGCAAATTTCTCCGGTCCCCGAACGCTTGCGCAAGCCCGTCCGCAACTGCATCGCGCTCTCCTTCTTGAAGAGCTGCGCTCATTGACGACGCATACGATGTGTCTAGAACACGATGGCTCTGCGCGAACGCAAGCAGATTCTGCAAAAACCGGTACCACGTCACCACTCCCGCGCGAGCGCTTAATCCCGCGCCGGCGAACAGAACACACTCGCCGTTGAGGCAGCTTTGAGTTAAATCCGCCGGAACTTCAGGTGCCAAAGAAGCGGGAGCTTCTGCAGAATGGACGCCTCTGCAGACGTGGCCCGAGCGGCTCAGTTGGGGAGCCGGCTCGCTCAGAGACAAACGCCGGTAAAGGAGCGCTCACCGCTAGAACATCATTCGATGGGTGGTCGGCCAGATGGCGCAATAACAACTCTTCACCCTGTCCATCGAACTCCGGATATCGCACTCGCCCGATGGACATCTTGGACAATTGCCCGATATCGATCTCATCCTTGACCGACGCCACCGCATAAGCGGGGGCCTGAGATCCGGTCACCGTTCTTATCCGGGATGCTACGTTGAGGAGACGCCGGATAAGGCTGTCCCAGGAATAGCAATGCCGTTTCGCCGACCGCATGCATAACCGGCGCGAGCGGGTTTCGGTATCGGTCGTATTCCGTTCCCGGATCAGTAGGCTTTTCCGGATCCTCGATTGTCCCGGACATCTTCCAGATCCACGGAGGCGTCAGTGGTATATCGATTTCTCCAACTCCCGTCACGGACGTAAACCGGCTCGCCGATAGCACTCTTCGATAGAGTTGTCCCAGTTCGTTGTGATTATGCGGCTCGTTAAGTATGGCAGGATCAGATGGGCCCCCGCCAAGTCGACGGATCCGACGTGGGATAGCGGTAATTTTCCTCTAACGCGTCGTAAAGAAATAACTCTCCAGCAGCTTGGATGATCTCGTCTGGAGTTGGATCAGGGGACTCGATGCCCGCCATCTGCCCTAGCTTTCGTCGAAGATTCGACCACCGAGGGTACCCAACCTTGACGGATATCCCCGAACCCGCCACGACCGTCACGCCCGTCTTTTCCAACTGCTCGATCAAGTATCGAAGCGAAACCCGATTCCCCGAAATCGCATAAAGTTCGTCGAGAAACTCCTGAGGGACGGATTGACTCATCAGATGGACATCATAACGAAACCCGTCCACAGCGCTTGAAAATTTATTTCTACTTGTATTTGCAGCAAAACTCCGGAAAATCGATCTAAATCGCGAATCGCGCATGCCACGCTGGTACCAGGAGAATTTGTATGTCCAGCAAAGCAGCCACAGCGCGAATCAACGGAGCCAAATCGAACGGACCCATCACCGCCGAAGGCAAAGCCATCTCTTCCCAAAACGCCATCCGCCACGGCCTCTCCAGTAGCCGTGTCGTTCTCCCGCACGAATCGCAGGAAGCATACGACAAGCTCGAAGCCTCACTCATCAACCGCTTCAAGCCCACCGACGACCTGGAACAGGAATTAGTGCAGGAAATGGCCGCTGCCCGCTGGCGTCTCCGCCGCATCGAAGCTATGGAAGCGGCTCTCTTTAAGAAGGCCATCAAACAACACGACGAAGCCGGCACTCCCGACGCCATCGACGTCGCCTACGCCGAAGTCGCAGAATCAAAGTCCTATCGCATGCTCGTCCGCCATGCATCCCAACTCCGCCGAGCCTATGAAAAGGCCTGGAAAGAGATCCAAGTCCTTCAAAGCCAACACGACACCGACGAAGAAGACGAATTACAAAACGAACCCACCGCCGCCTTCTTCAAACGCCAACTCGACGCCGTCATGAACGGGCCCATACCCGGCGCGCACCACGCCACATCTATACACAGTCCGCAACTCCGCTCGTAACCACGTGAAAACATCAGCGGTTTGCTCCTGACCATCAGATGAAGAAGTTCACCGTCCGAGCCGTATTTTGATCGGACTCCGCGCCGGCGTTACCATCGCCGCCACCAATTGGCCGCCATTCTTGGACTGAGTGGCATAGGTCCGGCGTGCTAAATTGAAGGTTATCCCGTTATGAAAAAGACGCAAAACGTCGAGGAACTGCAGGCCATTTGCCGCACAACTCGACGTCAGATCATCGAGATGATTACGGCCGCCAAATCAGGCCATCCTGGCGGATCGCTCTCGGCGGTTGAAATTTTGGTGACTCTCTATTTCGACGTGATGCAGCACGATCCAGCGAATCCGACATGGCCCGATCGTGACCACATCATCTTGTCCAAGGGTCATGGCTGTCCGGTTCTATATTCGGTAATGGCGCAGGCGGGCTATACGCCGGTCGACGAGTTGAAGAATTTGCGCAAGCTCGGCTCGATCTATCAAGGCCACCCGGACGTGCGATTTATTCCTGCGCTCGACGCGTCCACCGGATCGCTCGGGCAGGGTCTTTCGGTCGGAATTGGTATGTCATTGGCGGCGCGTGTGGACGGCCGTCCCTCCCGAACCTATGTAATTTTCGGCGACGGCGAAGTGCAGGAAGGGCAGGTATGGGAAGCGGCGATGTTCGCTCCCGTCCATAAGATGGACAACATCGTCTGCATCGTCGACTACAACAAGATCCAACTCGACGGGTTCACCAAGGACATTCTCGATATCGATCCGATCGGCGACAAGTGGCGCGCGTTCGGATGGCACGTCATCGAACTCGACGGCCATAATATTCCGGCGCTGCAATCGGCATTCGCCGAAGCTGCCAACACCAAAGGCAAGCCTACGTGCATTATTGCCAACACGATTAAAGGCAAGGGCGTGTCTTTCATGGAGAATAATCCGAAGTATCACGGTGTGGCTCCCACACAGCAGGAAATGGAAGTCGCGCTTCAGGAGATTGGTTAATGCCGGCTCAGACTCAGTCCGAACGTAAGAATTATGAATTGAAACTCGGCGCGGCGACCCGCGAGGCTTTCGGAAAAGCTCTGGCGGAACTTGGGCGCGAAAACAAAGATGTCGTGGTGTGCGATGCCGACTTGTCCAAGTCGACGATGACCACGTTCTTTGCCAAGGAGTTTCCTGATCGTTTCTTTGAATGTGGCATCGCCGAGGCGAACATGGTGGCGATCGGCTCAGGTTTGGCGGCAGCGGGTAAGATCCCGTTTGTCTCCAGTTTCTCGGCCTTTGTGATCAACAAAGGGTTCGAGCAACTCCGTGTAACCGCCGCGTATCCCAACGTGAACTTGAAGGTCGTTGGGACGCACAGCGGAATCTCGATTGGCGAAGACGGTCCATCGCAGATGAGCATTGAGGACTTGGGCCTCGCATGCTCCCTTCCTGGGTTTGTCGTGTTGTCGCCGGCTGACGAAGTTGCGACACGCGCTTTGGTAAGGGCCGCCGCAGAACACAAGGGCCCGGTCTTCCTTCGCGCTGGACGGCCTAAGGTCCCGGTCATTTACGAAGCGGGTCACAAGTTCGTTATCGGTAAATCAGAAGAGCTTCTTCCCGGCACGGATGTGACGATTATCGCCACCGGATTGATGACTGCAGAGGCGATTCGATCGGCGCAAGCGCTCGAAGCCGAAAATCTATCTGTTCGTGTCGTGGATTTCCACACGATTAAGCCGCTGGACCGAGAAGCGATCGAACGCGCTGCTACGGAGACCGGAGCGATCGTCGTTGCAGAAGAACATCTGGTTGACGGTGGTCTCGGTGTTCGTGTCGCCCAAGTCGTGGCGGAGACAAAACCTTGCGTGATGGAGTTCGTGGGTCTTAATACCTACGCTGAATCCGGATCGCCCGAAGCTATCCTGGAAAAATACGGAATGACGTCCGCGAAAATTACGGAAGCTGTCCGACGAGTTATTTCTCGTAAGCGGTAGTATAAGGAACTGAAGGCCGCGCGAAACGTGGCGCGCCTCAACTTGTTGTGGCGCCCGAACACGACATGACCGAGTCCCAGCGGTTCCTGCAGCGGATGATCGTCTCGACGATCAACGCCAGGGATGTCGAGAGTCAATCGTGTTTCGAGACTCCTGCATGATGAAGTTGGCCAAGTCCTGAGCGCAGTTGGCCTGTTACTGGATGTCTTGAAGCTCGACTATCGCGGCCAGATTCCGGAACTGACCGAGCGTATTCATGAAATCCAGAAAATGCTCGACCATGCGGTTCAGCAGGTGCGCTCTCTCAGCTACGATCTGAATCCGTCGGTCGTCGAGCGCGCCGGACTGCAAATGGCGCTCGATCGTCTCGTTGGCCGATATCGCGAACAATTTGCAGGATCGCTGAGATATTTGTATGATTCATCGGTAAGAGTTCCATTACCTATTGGGAACGCTTGGTATAAGATTGCGGAGTTGGCGCTGGAAAATGCGCTCGCTCATGCGGATGCCACGCGAATAGAGATCCATGTCCGCAGGGCGCAGAAGAAAGTCATGATCGAAGTTCGCGATAACGGAAAAGGATTCTCGCTTTCCGAAGCGAAAATCAATCCTAAGGGACTGGGGTTGTTGCTGATCGAACATTATGCGGCGCAGGCGCCCATCGAAGTCGATATTAAAAGTTCTCCCGGAAAAGGGACCGTAGTTCGAAGTATTTATCAGCCCGAAGAAGCGGCTGAAGGAAGATTAACGTTCCCGGAGCGGCGCTCCCCGGGAATATCGGAAGAATTAAGGCGCGGAAGGATCACTCGCTATGCGTTTTGACGTGTTGCTTGTCGATGATCACAAGATCATGCGCGACGGCATAAAAGCCATTCTTAAGCATTCGGAAGAGTTCCACGTCATTGGGGAGGCGGAAAGCGGTTCAGATGCCGTCCAAATGTGTCGAAGGTCCAAGCCCTCGATCATTCTGATGGATATCGGCCTTCCTGGGCTGAATGGCATCGAGGCCACGACCGAAATTCTTCGTCATTGTCCGGAAACGAAGATCATCATTCTATCGATGTATGATGACGAACATTCAGTGGTAAGCGCGATTCGATCTGGCGCTCGCGCGTTTGTGCTGAAGAAGGCATCGGACAATGATCTTCTTGACGCATTGCGAACCGTAGCCAAGGGCGGATCCTACCTCAGTCCCCAAGTGTCAGACCGGCTCCTTCACCGCATTCAGCGGGGAGACTTGGAATCGAAGCAGCTTCCTTCCGCGCTTGAAGGGCTGTCTCCGCGCGAACTGCAGGTCTTGCGGCTGGTTGCCGAGGGGAAGACCAGTAAAGAGATCGCCGTGATGTTGGACCTGGGCTTGCAGACTGTGCGCAGCTACCGCAAAACGATGATGAAGAAGCTTAGCGTGAATAACGTAGCTGGCCTGACGCAGCTTGCGCTGTCCGCAGGGCTCACACGCTTCCCAACGACCGGCGCGCCCGCCACTGAATAGGCATGAAGACGCCCTGGGGCGAAATCGCAGTTACTGATGCGCATGTTCACTTTTTCTCGAGGGGGTTCTTTGAAATACTCGCTCGACAGAAAGGCTCCCCATTCGAAGCTGAGTTGGCCAGCCTTGGATTTGACGCTCCAGATACCGACGCAATGCTTGCGGGTCGCTGGGTGCAGGAACTCGATCAGCATGGAGTGCAAAGCACCGTCCTGATCGCCAGCGTTCCCGGTGACGAAGAGTCAGTTCTCACATCGGTGCGAAGTTTCCCGCAGCGGTTTCACGGATTCTTCATACTCGATCCTACCCAGCCGGATGCTTTATCGCGGGCGACGCAAGCCCTCGACCGCGGAATGCAGGGAATCTGTTTTTTTCCCGCAATGCATCGGTATTCGATCCAGGATGAACGAGTCAAAACCATTCTGGAAACGATCTCGGGCCGAAGCGGAATTGCGGTGTTCGTACATTGTGGTGTCCTGAGCGTAGGCATCCGGGGCAAGCTCGGACTGCCATCACATTTCGATATGCGCTACTCGAATCCGGTCGATGTGCATGCCGTGGCTTCGCGCTTTCCACGCACCAGTTTCGTCATTCCGCATTTCGGAGCCGGATATTTTCGAGAAGCGCTGATGGTGGCGGATCTTTGTCCAAATATTTACTTCGATACATCGAGCAGCAATAGTTGGGTAAAGTACCAGGTGCCGATGATGGATGTCCGCGACGCGTTCCGGCGCTCGATCGACTTACTAGGCGCGCATCGGCTGCTTTTCGGTACAGACTCGTCATATTTTCCGCGCGGATGGCGACGGTCCTTATTTGAGGAGCAGGCAAATCTCCTCTTCGACCTGGGAGTTGGACTGGATGATGCGGCGCTCATCCTTGGAGGAAATATTCGCCGAATTTTAGCTGTAGGGTGAGAGGAAACACCTCGCAAGACCACTCAAAACGGGAACGCTTATGTTCTCATTTCGCCGTGGTAGCAGATCCGAGATTCCTCCCGCTGTTCCCTCGTTCTCTTACCCATTACCTGACTGTCCGCCGATCGCTATAATTTCCTCACATTTTCCCGAACACGCGATCGCTTTGACGGAGGCTCGAACAATAGCCGCCCCGATGAGCATGATTCGGAGCATGGATCGGAAGATATGGTCGCCGGATTTTCCGATCGTCGTGTTGTCCAACATTGATGACGGACTCGTGACCGAGGCGGATCGCGATTACATCTGGCAATCTTTTGGCGTCCCTATGTTTGAGTACCTCTTAAGCAGCAATGGCAAGATCATTGCCCGCGAATGCGAGGCCCATGACGGACTGCATTTGGACGAACGGGTCGCCGGCACAGTGACAACCGAGCCTTGCCCTTGCGGACGCCCCGGCAATCGCTTATTGAGCCTTACGACAGAAAACCAATCCCTGAACGCTATAATCTAAGAGTCTGATCCTGTGCGGATGTGGCGAAACTGGCAGACGCGCCAGACTTAGGATCTGGTGGGGGAGACTCCGTGTAGGTTCAAGTCCTATCATCCGCACCAAACCTCGATTTCGCGCCCTAAACTACTTCCAGCAGAGCCCACCCCGGAAGCGTTGAAGGCTGGCCAGCCTCCCAGACGATCTTCCGAGTTTTGGGAAACGGCATACCGGATCGAATGGCCCGATCGTACAACGGCATGCGTCGCAGGATACGCCTGTAATCCTCGCTACCGGTATCGAGGAATGCCGCCTTACCAAGAAACCCACCTGCCCAACCTAGATTCAGCAGACAAGCGCTGCCGCGCTGCCGAGCCTCTTCGAGTCGCGCCGCCAATCCGTCCAGGTTCGACCTGAGCCTCGGCAAGCCAGCCGATTCGGCATAGTTCCTCTGCACATCCAGAAGAGCCGCGGCATGTTCGTTCGAAGCTTCGAGAATCCGATTTGGCCCCTTCTGATCGCGACGATGCAATGTGTCGCGCAGGAACTCGCGAACACGCCAGTGTCCTTTAAAGACGGTCCCGGGCGCAGCCATCTCCGCAAACGTTGAAACCGGCTTCCATCCCAACTCAGTCTTGCCGCCGCGATCCTGCAGTGTCGCAACGCGCACGAGGTAAACCTTGAAGGACGAGACTGGAACAACATCCGAATCCGCAGCCATAATGACCCGCATCGGGTCCGTCGCGGGAGCGCCGATCGTCATCGATTCCACTGCTTCGCCGGGTCGCCGTAGAGGGCGATCGCCTTCCATTCTCGTAGCGATCTCACGCATGGCTCCAGCGTTCCAGCGAGTAAATGCGAAACCTGTTCGCAGCGCTCCCTTCATCGCCGATGCCGGCATATACGGACCATTAACGCCTGCGCAGAAGGTCGGGATAAAAAGGTTCTCTGGTCTCGACTGTTCCCACGCGGGTGTAAGGCTCGGGTGTTCGAACGGGATTCGTCGCTCAGCGTAACTCTGAGCGAAACCGCCCCAGGATGCAAAGTCGAGTTTTTCAGCCCGCCGCAATTGCGTCAAGTAGCCTTCTAATCTTGGGCCACGCGCAAGCAACTTGAAGATGCGGTTTTGATCGAGAACATTCACCTGGTCACGCCAAACCATGTAATCGATGGGAGACAGCCGCTGGCCGTCGCCCACTAACGTCGGTGTGAGCACAGTGAGCTTATAGAATTTCATCGAGGCTCCTCCGGCTCTTCACCGGCTGGGCCGATAGTTGGCTCCGCGGTCGCATCCTCTACAGGCCCGGCTTCCTCTACGATGAGCGCCCCCTCATCGACAGGGGAAGTCTCCGCTGTGAAGATCTCAGGCTCCGTATCAACGAGCGGTTGCGCGGTTGAATCCTCGAAAGACCGATCGTCCACCGCGACCTCTTCTGCGGGAACTTCTTCGACTGAAGGCTCAACCGTCGTAACCTTCTGTAAAGCTTGAAAAGTCGGAAGCCGGAATGAGATTGGCACTGTCACTGCAAAGCCCGCCCGGTATACCGCATGATTTGAGCCATCGGGCGCAACATCGCGTGCAAAGCCAGTAGGAGCCGACTCGGCGATCACGATCGATCCTTCCTCCACCATCGCGCTCTCGACCTTCAGTGCCCCATGCGAATCCGTGCGACCGGACCTCCGCACCAAGGCATAAGAACCACGGGTCCAATCGAGCCGATCCGACTCGGCCGGCGCAAATAACGACAAGACCCAGTAGCCCGTTTCGTGATGCTCGGCTTCTCGCGGGGAAGCTGTCAGCGCTGAAGGTAAAGGCTCAAACTCAGGTGCTGCCGATTTGCCCCAACCCGATGATCTCTCACCACCCACACCGGCATCTGCGACGAACCGAAACAGGGACTTCACACGATCGGTCCACTCATTCGAACACAGCACAGGAGTCCACATGCCTGAGCCTTCGGTGAACTCAAGGCAAGCCAACTCCGCTGCTTCGTGGCTGATACCGGTCGGACGGTCGACGACGGCCCTCCGACGATAGCCGACGCGGAATGGTGGAGTCACTTCGCCAAATTTCTCGACTGGAAGCACTGATTCACTGATCGGATCGACTGCCCACCGGTCATCCTTGAGCGACTCGTAATCCAGCAATCGGGGAATAACCTGTAGCGGCACGAATCGTGCCGCCTTCCAGCGAACTTTACCGGAACTCGCTGGTGGCCATACATGCTTCGGCGCCGGAGCGAGCAGTGTGCGACCAGCAAACGGGAAAGCTGATCCCACTCGTACTTCAGGTTCCGTTGATTCGGCCGTGGCGGCCAACCACTCGGACAGAATGCCGAGTTGTCGCGCGGCAATCGTCAGTGCCGAATACAGAGTATCGCTGTGCAGAACTGGATCTACGCGGTTGCGCACGCCCGAGGAGGGCCCGAGCCGCCATGGACCTGTCGGTTTAAGGCGGACGATGAAACCAGTGTTCATCCCCTAAGCCAGCTTCGCCGCGAGATCTCCCGAGGCAAGCCCCTGAAGCGCAGCGAGATCGCCGCCGGCTAGCAATTCCTGCTCGGCTTCGCCAGCCGCATAGAAGCCATGTCCGCGCCAAAGCAAACGCATGTTAGACAAACGCACACGCCCACTGCCTCGAGATCCGCCACCACCCAACGCGTCGTCCTCAAGCAATCGGAGACCCTGCACTAATTGAGAGAAGAGCGGCTTGTCCTCTTCGCAAAGGATATCGACCACCATCCGCACTTTGAACTTCGCTCCGGATGGCACTCGCTCGAGTGTCCGAGGATTCGCTTGCGAGGTGATGCGATCGACTGCATTTTCGCTCTTCACTTCCGTCAACTCGTCGTCAAGGTTTTCCCGCATCGCCTGGGTGATGCTGTCGGAATCTAGGGAAGCATCATAGACAGTGAGCCGGGAAGGAGTTGCGACGGTTGTATCCATCGCGTCGCCCTGCACGCGCTCCATGCGGCCCGGATTACGGCCGAACAGCACGCAGATGTCGTCATCCGGACGATCGCTTTGATGGATGCGAACCTCCTGTCCTCGGCGCCGCGACAAGTAAACGAGTTCGGACGGAACAGCGAGGCCGCTCGACTGTTCCAGCAGTGCGCGCAATCTTCCACGCAGCGAACTCCCTGGAATGTACGGACGACCGAATGCATCCTTCACTACCGGATTGTCGGCTCCGCCAATTTCGAGAGTTCCTTTGCCGGCTCCAATGTGAAGACCTGTCTCGCAGTGCAAATCGCCTTCAAGGATCAGCTTTCCAATAAACTTCAATTCCGTTTGCGCCGTATGCGAGCTCATGCTTCCCCTTTACTCGTTGTACGCGACGATTGCTTCGAACAGGTCGCGGAATCGCTCATAGCCTTTTTGGTCGTTCTTTCGTGTGACCTGAAGCAGCAACTTTTCGAGCGCATCCAGGCTTCGCAACTGATGCCGTGCAATCGTATAGGCCAGACGAGCTCGTAACATTACGAATTGGTGCTGCTTCTCACCCTCGGCCGAACGCACAGCGCGCCGAACGGCATTGTAAAAGCGCCGGAATTGGCTCCGGGTTCCGGAATCCATATCCCGCATCCGCGCCACGACAGCGTGAGCCTGATTATCGAGATACAGACTGATCGCTAATTAGCTTCTCGAGGTCGATCTCTGGTGGACCCTCAAAGCGCCGGTCACGACCCCGATCGCCACCTCGGTCGCCGCGATCGCCTCCCCTGTCTCCGCGATCTCCTCGATCCCCGCGTGGCCCTCCACCTTCACGACGGCCTCCGCCAGGACCGGCGCTAGGTCCACCACCGGGGCCTCGCCGCTCACCACCACCACTGCCGCCACCGTTGGGGCGCTTCTCCGTCGTTTGATTCGCCTGTTGCTCGTTCTCGGCCATTCTGTATACCTTTCGCGACTTATGCGCCCGTCTCGAGCCTTGTCCACTCCAGCGCGACACGTCCCTGCGGTCGCAGCCGGACGTGCGCGGCCTTCTTCCCTGTGAAATCGGATACTCAGCTCGGCGCGCAACTTTTGAAGTTCGTTGTTGCGTCTGGTGTCGCGTGCTGTGCCAAGCATTATATTAATTCGGCTATGAAATCTCCAAGGCCGATCGACACGTTCGCTTTTCGGCCGGCTTGATACGCCCCACTCTGTATCGCTCTCACGATAGAAGCTTGCAAGTTCGTTCAGCAGGTCGGGCGAGCAGCGGAATTCCTTGATCAGCCGTGTTAACACTTGCTTGGTATCTGCCGCGTCCGCAAGTTGCTTCCATTCGAGCACTCGATGGAACAAATAGATAGTATCGCGACCCTTAGCCTTCGAGATTCCCAGAAGATCTCCCGCGCTTGCGAAAACATCTGGAAGCGGTTGGTCGTTCGTCTGAGCTAACGCCACCGCCATCGTAATTGATTTGCCTTCAGTCCCGGCATGATCTCGCAGGTTGGTCTCGACGAAGATCTGAAATACTCGTTGCAATTCCCGAGCGAATCCGATCAGCGCATCCCATGCCCCGTAAATCGCAAACCCAGCAGGGCCTGCATAGACAACGGTTACTTTTCGCCAAAAGTCGGGCAGTGAACAAAGTACACCAATTTCGCCCGCGAAGAAGCGCTTAAACATCTCCGACATTGCGAGGTGCTCTTCGATCGTCGCCGCTTTCTGGAGCCGGGCCTCCAGACCGTCCACGCTACCACGTAATACGCCCCAAATCCTCTTGCCCTTAGCCCGCGAGCCCAGCGTGCGAACTCCGGCGGGAGCTGTATCCTGGTCGTTCAACGCTGCATGCCGCACCAACGGGATTCCATCAATCGGGCTAAATTTGCTGAAGTCTTCTGCGGCTGGCAAAGACCCGGTATCGAATGACTTGGCTCCTGCCACCGCAGCCGGCGTACCGGTCTTTCGCTGCAAATCATCCTGCAGCCTGCGGCGAATATCGCTCCAGTCGCCAAGGTTCTCAGTAATTGCCCAAACGAGCCGAACCGCTCCCCCGCTCTTCTCCGAAGCGTCGGCAGACACACGGGCACAGAAGTCTTCCGCTTGCGCACGAAATTCAGCGGGAATCAGAAGCAGGAATTGATCGCCGCCGCTCTGGCCGAGCAGCATGGGAGATAGTCCGAGTTCCGTTAGAAGCTCACGCGGAGGCGCCTCGCTCAACGAGGAGACCCACTGTGCGCGTCCTTCTAGGTCGTTCACGGCGGAGCGTAGGAACTGTTCCGTCCCTAGGATCCTGCCATGCAGGAAGATCTGAAAAGACATCCGACACACTAACCTAACACGGCGCCGCGATGTCGCCTGCGGGAAGGTTATCCCAGTGGTCCTTCGTCTTTTACCGCGCTCGTCAGAATTGCTGCCGTCGCGCTTAAGACAACCAGCATCGCAAGTCCGACCCGCAGCGATGTCAACTCGGAGATAAATCCAATCATTGGCGGCCCGACGAGGAAGCCCAGATACCCGATCCCGCTGACGGTAGCCACCCCGACCGCTTCGCTTACCGAAGGCACGCGTCCTCCGGCTGCAAACACGACCGGGATGATTGACGAAAATCCTACTCCTGCTGCCGCAAAGCCCGCCAGCGCCCAAATTGGCGTAGCGGCAATGACAACCATCGCCAACCCACACGCCGCAATCAGACCTCCGGCGCGAATCGTCCACGCCCGGCCCAGCTTCGCCGTGATTGAGTCGCCACAGAAACGGAAGATTGTCATCGTGGCGGAAAACACCGCGTAACCGAGCCCAGCTACGCCTTCGCCGCCGTGCAAAACCTGCCGAATGTAAACGGCGGTCCAATCTGCGATTGCGCCCTCCGACAGAAAAATGCAGAACCCTATCGCACTCAGGACTATCAGAGCGCGAGGAGGCCGGGTGAACTGCATGCGCGCTCGTTTTTCGTGCCTCTCATGGGTGTCGAGCATCACCGGCGCAGCCGCCACGGTGAGCCCGAGAATCAAGACAACAGCCACCGCGAAATGCATTGTCGGAGCTATGCCTTGCGATGCGACAAGGGCTCCCATACCTGCGCCTGCAATGCCGCCGAGGCTGAACATTGCATGAAATCGGGACATGGTGGGCTTGCCAAACAACTTCTCGATACCCACTGCATGAGAATTCATCGCCACGTCATTTGCGCCGGCCATTGCGCCATGCACGAACAATGCCATGAACAACATCGCAAAATTAGCGGAGAATGCGAGAAGTATCAATGACAGGCAAAAGCCACACGAGGTAAATTGCGCTGACCTCGTGCTCCCGAACTTGGTTACTGTCCACCCGGTTACCGGAATCGCCAGTACCGAACCGACGGCAGCCGCAAATAATGCAATACCTAAAGCTCCATCGCTTAGTCGCAGGCCAGCTTTAATCGCGACAATCCGAGAGACCCAGGTGGACACGACAAGCCCGTGTACCAAAAACAGGATGACGACGCCCCACCAGGCGGCCGCAATACGAGCCTCAGTAATGACATAGGGATCTGTTCGATCGAGTGTCTGTTCCATGGTTAGATCCCGACACTCACTGCTATCGAACTCTCGCTGCTTGTTTGGCAGAGCGTAATGGTGTCCGTACGGACTTTGTCCCATGCGCGTAACGTGAACCCGTGCGATGCGAATAATGTCCGAATCCGCGCGCTGTCCCACGCCAGAACATCTTCAAGAATTGGCACGGCGACAGTAAGCGCATCATCGCTGATTACGGTGCGCCGCGCAATCTGCGTGATATAGCGATTTTCCGATACGGCTATTGTCAAGCCATCCAGGCGATTCACATGTAGCATCACGTGAATATCGGAACTGCCGTCGCCGACGTAGATGACACGGTCGTGCCCGATAGGAAATCTGGCGCAAAGTTCATCCACCACGGCCACCTTCCCATAACCGGCCGGCAACCGGATAATCGACTGTATCTCGCCTGTCTCCGAGTTGTAACGGAATTGTGTTCCGTAGATGTGCTCCGGTTCGACGATACCTTCGAGCGCCGACGTAATAACCTCCTCGGGGGCAGCGGATACAACGTAAAACCTAAAGTCATGCGCTTCTATGTCATTCAACATCTTCGACAACAGCGCGATGTTCGCCTTGAGTCGCACACGCTTTCCCACTTCGATCAAATGTTCCTTGCGCACGCGACGAAAATCAGGATCATGCAGCAGGAGATAAGCTAGTTCGCCGCCCTGCTGAACCAAGTGAATTTTCTCAAGACCAGCCACGCGATCAATAAAATCGGAAACACCCAGTAGTTCACTCAGAATCTGACCGGAATCATGAAAGCTGAGCGTTTGATCAAAATCACTTACTAATAAATAACGCTTAAAAGAGCTGTCGGTGTAGGTCACAATCGCCTCCTTTGGAGAAAAATGTCGTTAGTCGAATGTGGCGCAAAACCGAGCGCCGGCTTGATTATGGACGATGGATGCGACGGGGGCGTGTAGGACTCGCTTCTAACACATGAAGCATTCAGTCCTCAGATGAATTATCAGTATAGCAAGTTGCAAAAAGCCTATCAGTCGGTGGCCAAATACCGTTGAAAATGGCGGCCGGCTAACTCGACAGGCACATCCAGATCCACTTCCCCCTGCAGCATGCGCTCCACGTAGTCGTAGATCGAGTCGACATCTTTAGCTTGGTTGATCGAGTGAAACCACATCGACCGCCCGGCAAACTGCAAAAGCACCACATTCGCCAACGGGCATGGCCCAAGGCATCCCGATATCGTCAGATGAAACCGCCGCCGGAATCCCCGCTTTTTCCACTGCTGTTTAAATTCTTCGAGGGGCAAAGCGGGAAAGCCCTTCTCCGTGCGGCCGCAGCAGCATCCGTTGCAGACAAACAAGTGGCCGTCCTGGACGCGGACTTGTTTCGAGACGCCATCAGCTCGGGTGACGCTGATCAGCGGGCTCTGCCGGTATGTATAACTGATGTGAAATCCGGGGCGCAGCTGCACCGGCTGGCCATGGGGAGTATGACGATAGGCATCGGCCCAAGCCGCCTTCCGTTCGTAGAATTCCGGTTCGCCCGCAAGCCCTTTCGACGCCACGAGCTTCTCGAGAGCAGCCACCCAGTGGTAGTAATATTCGCTGCCGTCGTCCGCTTCGTCCCGTTCAACCGCCGCGGCGAGTTCCGCGGCCAACGCTTCGGC
Organism: Bryobacteraceae bacterium; assembly: GCA_963844855.1. Classification (GTDB taxonomy): domain Bacteria; phylum Acidobacteriota; class Terriglobia; order Bryobacterales; family Bryobacteraceae; genus DASQDN01. The sequence continues at coordinate 770,861 of CAWJQP010000080.1, read as the reverse complement.
CCATTCCTTCCAAGTGAAATGTCCCTGCTCGGAGAGGCGGACTGCGAGCGCGAATGCCTGCGCCTGCCACGGTTCTGCGAACACCGGGCCATCTTCGTCGCGCGGAAGGCTCTGCAGCGCCGGATAACCTGGATCGTCAGGCCCGTTCAAGGTAGTCATCCCACAAATCGAGATAGACGAAGTCGCGCGGGGAGGCTTGCGGTCCCCAAAGCTCCTGAGCGGCAAAGCGCACCGAATATACATGCTGGCGTTTTGGGCCAAGCCCGTGAGCATTGGTGTCCGGGAAATTGTAGACACCATGATCGCGGTCGATTTTGCCTGTTTTGCCCCGAGCATAACGGGGCAGACGCGTGTGGCCGGTTGGATGCAGATTAAGCGCACGCACGCGCTGCCCAGTTTTGAATCGCGGTCGAACCGAGGGTTCGTGGCTGGGCTCGATGCTTCGGTTGAGGGCTATTGCGGGAACGCGGTCGGCGTGAAGCGCCGGCGATAGTTTTGGAGAACCGGGAGCCGGTGCGCCGGTTTTAAGCTCATCCCGCGAGACCGTTCCCGTCTTGACGAGCAACTCCACGAGTCGCGTGAACCACTTCTCGTAGTAGCTCATGCGCAGATAATCGGCTGGAGCGATCTGTTCGATGTAATAACGCCCCGTATCGATGTTCCATTTCCGCCATGCGCCAATAGCCCGCGTCAACACATAAACGCGAGCCTCCCACGCCTCATGAAAGACGGGCTCGTCTACTTCGGCCTGGACGGGACCCATTCCATGCATGCCACCCATGTCGTGTATGCCGTTCATCGATCACCCTTCGGCTGAGGCAGCTTGATCTTCTCCACGCCAATCATGGAATTGCGCGTCACCAAGCCCGCCAGCGTGTTTTCGTCCATGTGATCCGTTCCAGGAGGGCGTTCGGGAAGAACCAGATAACGCAGTTCGGCCGTACTATCCCACACCCGTACTTCGATATCCTCGGCCAAGTCCAGTCCAAATTCCTTCAGTACGCCTCGCGGGTCTATCACCGTTCTCGAACGATATGCTGAGGACTTGTACCACACTGGCGGAAGACCCAAAACCGGCCACGGATAGCAGGAACATAGAGTGCAAACCACCACGTTGTGCACTTTCGGAGTATTCTCCACGGCGAGCATATGCTCTCCCTGCGCGCTCAAGAATCCGAGTTCCGCAATGGCGGCGGCCGCATTGGAAAGAAGACGTTTTTTATAGGCGGCGTCGGTCCATGCCCGCGCCACAATTTTCGCCCCGTTACGCGGTCCCACCTTATTTTCATAAGTGTCGACCAGGGCATCGAGGGCGGCCGGATCTACCAAGCCCTTCTCTATCAACAACGATTCAAGCGATTTGACTCGCAAACTGATGTCAGAAGGCGTCGACTGATGCTGATGATCCTGCTGTTGTCCGCCGGCATCGGCTTCGTTTGGCACAGCTGCGCTCATCGCTGCGAGGAATCCACGGCGCGATGTTTCCATGAGTCACCTCCGAACATGCCGCAGAGATTTGCCATTGTAACACCTTGGTTTCAAGACTGAACGGAAGGTTGGAACGGCGAAACGAGGTGAGCCACCGGCATGTAAGGCCGGTCTTAAACGATTGGGCGGAAGTCAACCAAGCTGTTGATGCTACGCGTCTATGATCCCCATTGCTTTTAGGACGTTGACGAGTTGCAAATCCGGTCCGTTCGTGGCTCCGGCGAACTCTCTTGTGTCCTTTGCCTCATACCAGGCACGGAGCGCGCAGGCCAGCTGGTCCGCGCGCTGCCTTTCTTGCTCCAACTCCTCGCTCTTCTCACGTAGCAACTCAGTGAACCATTCAGTGACTGGGTCCGAACCTACGGCTCGAAGGTAATCCTCCGCGCTCGGCTCGCCTGATCTGGCTCTGCGCGCAACTTCGTTGATCTTTCGGACCGTCTCCATCAGAGATCTTGCCGCCGCATTGTCCACGCTTTCGATACTCCTTCTGTTGTTCGTGTGAAATCTCTTCACAAACTATCGGCAGTGTCAAAAGTAAGCTTTACGTTGCCCGAATTGAAGACGGCTGGCTAGCGCCGGGTGGCAGAGTCCAGGTTCTGACGAAAGGCGGTATCATCTGGCGCGAGCTTGACGGCCTTTTCAAACGCCGCAATCGCAGCCTGGCGATGGCCCTGTTCCAGCAATACCTGACCCAATGCGTTGAACACAGGCGCCTCCGTTGGTTGCAACTTCGCGGCGATTTCCAGGCTTTCCCTGGCATCCGCCAAGCGCTTTGCGCTCTGCTCCACCAGACCCAACAGATAGTGATAGAGCCAGGTTGCCGGGCTGATGCTGATGGCAGCCTGCACATATTCCCGCGCTATATCGTAGCGCTGCATGTCGAAATTCAGGCCAGCCAAGCGGAAGAGTAATGCAGCGTCACCCGGTTTTGCCTCTCTCGCCAACTCCAGACGCCTGGCGGCGTTCTCCAAGTCGCCCGCTTGCAGCAGCACACGAGCTTCATCGATCCAAGCTGCTGCCTTGCGCTGCAACTCAGAATTCTCTTTTTCCTTTTTCGCCAATTCGGAAAATTTCGCCAGCGCTTCTTTACGCTCAGCAGCCTTGCCCAACCCGCCCTCATGCACGAGCGAGTTGATAAAAAACCTGCGGCTCGTTCTCGCCGCCCAGCTTCGATGCAAGCTGCAACTCCGCCCGGGCCTCTTCAAACTGCCCCAAGCGATTGAGCGCGGAACCAAGTAGGAAGTGGCCCTGATAAGCTCGTGGCTGCAACTGTGTAGCCTTACGCAACAGCGGCATCGCGGCCGTGTCATCGCCCGCTCTCGCCAGCAAGTTCCCTAAGCCGGCCAGGGCGGGGAAGTGATCTGCCTTTAACTCCAACGCCCGTCGAAACTCCCTCTCCGCAGCTTCGCGATTGCCGCTTGTCGCATAGACCGCCGCCAACTCCGCATGGGCATCGGCAGACTTCGGAGCGGCAAGCACTAGGGTTTCCAACAACGGCAGTGCTTTGTCATGGAGTCCGTTCTTCAAGTAAAGATTCGCCGCCGCGCCTAACGCCATCACATTTTTCGGCTCGATCTGCAAAGCAAGCAACAATGCCGCCAATGCCTCGCCCTCATTGCCGCGCTCCGCGTAAATGTCGGCGATTGCCAAGTGCGCGGGCGTCATCTTCGGATCGCACTGCACGGCAGACTTGAAGGCGATAAGCGACTTAGATCAAATCCTTACGTTGGTATTCCTCGAGACCGGTAGCGAAAATATTTCGCGCAATCGGGAGCCGGCTGGGCTCATTGCCAGAGCCAATAACAGCGTGGTCACCTAGCGTATGGCGTGCTTCCGGTCACGCCCCTTCCTTCTGTGATTGTGACAATTTGTCCGGCTGGAAGCGCGCCGATTTTCTCCAATGCGCCGCCCGGCCACTGAACTTCTACGGCCTCGGCATTGCTCGCAGCGCCCAAGCCAAACTGCAAACGAAAATCACTTTGCGACATGAACGTCGAGCCTGACCGCACTTCACCGGTCAGAGTTCGCTTGCCGGCCGTAACGCGGGCAATAGCCCCAATCCCGCTGCGGTTCGCCTTCTGCCCAACTAGCTTCAGGGTGAGCGACTTACCGGCTGGCGCCGTATTGCGCAACAGGCTCAGGCGTTCGTTCATATTGCTCACCAATAGATCCGATCGCCCGTCGTTGTCATAGTCGCCTACTGCCAATCCTCGCGCCGAGGTCTTCTCCAGCACTGCCGCGCCTGCCTCAGTCGAAACGTCACTAAACTTTCCCGCGCCGCCATTGCGATACAGGATGCGTCGCTGGCGATACTCACTCCCCTTCAGGCCCGGATATACATGGCCATTCACCATGAAAATGTCCGGCCAACCATCGTTGTCGTAATCGACGAAGGCCGCGCCCCAACCCAGAAACTGCAAATATTTGCCGAGGCCCGCCTGTGCCGTAGCCTCGGAAAAACTTCCATCACCGTTGTTGCGATACAAGTTCGGCAAGTCGTCGATGAAATTCGTTTTCACCAGGTCTGGCCAACCGTCGCCGTCGTAGTCCGCGACGGCGGTTCCCATGCCTGCCTGCTCCCGACCGTCTTCACTCAGCGCGACGCCACTTTCGAGTGCTGTCTCTGCAAATGTCCCGTCGTGATTGTTGCGATAGAGCAGACTAGCTTGAGAATCTACTGCGATGTATATGTCCGACCAGCCGTCGCGGTCATAGTCGAGCGTGGTCACCGACAGGCCAAAGCGCGGGCCTGGAGCCTCGATCCCAGCCTTTTTCGACACGTCCACAAAGCGCACTGTCCCGGGTGTCGATTCGTTATGCCACAGGCGATTCAGTGCTGGCGATCAAACCTTGGGGTCCGCACATTACCTTCTCGTTCTTCCATTTGCAAGGCTTCGGCCCATCCGGTCGTGGTGTGTTTTTCAAATCGAAGTTCACGTAATTCGCGACCATCAGATCCAGCTTTCCATCGCGATCGTAATCAAGGAACGCACAGCCTGTTCCCCAGCGCGACCCGATGGCGGGCGGCGTCACATCCTCAAAAGTCCCATTACCGCGGTTGCGATACATCACATCCGCGCCCCAGTACGTGACATAGATGTCTACGAACCCATCGTTATCGATATCGCCCGTACAAACGCCTTGTCCCCATCCTGCCTTTGCCACCCCGGCCTTCTTACTGACGTCTTCGAAGGTTCGGTTGCCCTTGTTGCGATAGAGACGATTGACAGGTTCATTACCCGGCGCAAAGCCATCCAGCTTCGATGCCGTCACGGCGAAGATATCCAAGAGACCATCATTATCAAAATCGAGAAAGGCAACGCCCGTACCAAGCGTCTCGACAATGTAGTTCTTCTGATGGTCGTCCCCACAAACGAAGATGTCCTTTAACCCGGCCTGCAAGGCTTCGTCCACGAAGAAAGGGCCACTGGCCGCCGAAGCCGCCAGTGCGATCAAAGACAGTGCCCTCACTTGCGAGCCTCCCAAAGATTCATCTTGCTAATCGGCCACTATGATATCCGGCCCAGCCAACGCGATCTACGTCCTGAAGTACCACCCAAGTGATCCCTGCACAAAATAAACCGTTTGGTCAAAAAAACTCATCCAAGGCTCTACAACCGAGGAAGTGATGATCTTCCAAGACCAAAAAAACCGTTTGGCGCCGTTGCTGTTTCTCATGGTTGCGCAGGCAATCAACGCACAGTCAGTTCACGTGGAATCTACGTCAGGTTTTGATTTTACGAAACTAAAAACATATAGCTGGCGAACCCATCCTGTCTTTGAAAAGCGGCCAGAACTTGCCGAGAAGTACTCCGTCGGCATTGAACTGATTAAGAACGCCACGAACCAGATTCTGATGCCGCGTGGCTTTCAGTCGACTCAACTGGACCCGGATTTCTACATTACATTTCTGCTGACCGGGGAGTCACGGCAAGACGTTGAGGTCGTGGAAATTGGCGGTGGCTATGGTTGGGGAGGCTGGTATGGATGGCCCAGCACATATTACTCCGGTTGGTCGACGACGATAGTCTCCAATTACGTCGAAGGCGTCCTCGTGCTGGATATCGTCGACGCTAAGTCCAGCCAGTTGGTCTGGCGAGCGTACTGTCGCGACGACGTAAAGGAATGGAAGAACCGTGACAAAAACGTTAAGAAAACAGTCGAGAAAGCACTGAAACGCTTCCCGCCTAAGAAATGAAGACAGAACTATTTCTAGCTTCAGTCGATGATTCCGCTGCGCAAGGCGAACCGCACGAAGCTCTCCCGTGCTATGGAGGTTCAGTTTCTCCATCACACGTCCGCGATGAGCCTCCACAGTGTAAACACTCAAATTCAACGCCAATGCAATTTCCTTGTTCGTCTGCCCTTCCGCAATCCTTTGCAAAACTTCTCGCTCCCGTGAGGTCAGCAAGTCGATCGGGTCAGTGACATGCTTGCGGTAATCGGACAGCACTGCGTCTGAGACCGCGGGACTGATGTAGGCATCGCCCTTTGCCAGGGCCCGTACGGCATCGATTAGATCGCTCTCGCCTGAGTCCTTCAATAGGTAGCCACGTGCGCCGGCGCGAAGAATTTCACGCACGTAGACGGCATCTTTGTGCATGGACAGCGCGAGTACACGAACCCGCGGGGCCTCCTGAGAGATTCTTCGCGTGGCTTCAATCCCGTTCAGATTTGGCATCGTGACATCCATAACAACAATGTCCGGCCGCAGCGAACTCGCCTTTTCAACAGCGTCCAAGCCATCGGCCGCTTCGCCGATCACATCCATGTCCGGCTGCGCAGCTAACAAGGCTCTAAAACCGCTGCGCACAACCGAATGGTCATCGGCCAGCAGAATTCGTGTCTTCTTATGAGGCTGCATAGATTAGCCTTATCCGTGGAATCTCGACTTGGACCCGCACACCACCTGGCCCGGAGTTGGTAACGGTCAGTTCCCCACCGGCCTCCCGCGCGCGCGCTCGCATGCCAACCATACCGAGACTGGACCGGACGCCCTGTTGATCCATGGGTAGCCCGCGACCATTATCCTCAACAGTGAGGACAACAGAAGCATTCTCAATTTGCAACCGGACATCCACGACGGTAGCGTGAGAATGGCGCGCGACGTTTGTCAACGCCTCCTGAGCGATGCGAAACAAATGCGTCTCGCATTGATCATCCAACCTGACATACAAGGTCGATTCGTATCGAACAGTTATATTCGTTCTTTGCGAAAACTTCTCCGTCAGCCATCGTAAGGCGGCATCGAGACCAAAGTCGTCCAGGATTACCGGCCGCAGCAGTTGCGAAAGTTCACGCACGTTTGCGATCGCTTCGTCTACCAGGTGGAGACAATCAGATCGCCGAACTTGAAAGTCGCCTTGACTGATCGCCGCCACATTGGCGCGTATGGCTGCAAGACTTTGACCGAGTTCATCGTGCAATTCATGCGAAAAGCGACGGGCTGCTTCCTCCTGCGTTTGGAGCATGTGCCAGGATACACGTCCAAGTTCGCTTGCCTGCGCTTCCACTTGCTGAACGGACTGCCTCGTCATCCGGACCGTGAGAAACGCACACACCAACGCGAGAACGAAGCAGAATCCTAGCAGTATGAGTGATTCGTCGGCCAGTTCCTTGGATCGACCTGCAAGTAGACGATCCACACGGATCGCGCGTTGGGAGCTGGACGTTACCAATCCTTGCACTAATCGGACGACATCCCGATGCATTGCGAACAGCGACCGACGCGTAGCTTCAGATTGGTCGCCTGTTGCAAGCGCTTCCCTGGCGGATGCCGTGAAACGCTTCGCCGTTTGTTGCAACTCCAACCACTGTGCGGCCTCGGGACTATTTCGTGCACTCTCGGCAGCGCGAGTGACGGCCTGGTCCGCTTCGATGAGTTCGCGGAGCAGTGTCGGTGGATCCGATTCTCGGTTGCGGCCTATCAAACGATGCAGAACCGCAGTCAGAGTCATTTCCTCCGCCTGCACCTCGTTCAGCAAGCGTGCGATCGTCAACTCTTCCCGCACTACCGTGTCGGCATGAACTTGAATGGCACGTGTCCCTCGAACGGCGATGATGCATGCGGCGCCGAGCAGTAGAAGTACAAGCGCGAACCCAGACTGCATGACCCGCAGCACAGTTCGTTGCGTGATGTATCTAGACCAAGCTGCCGCCATGTCGCCGGGAGATTGCGTGCTTCTACCAGTGTAGGGCAGCACGCCCCCTGCAACCTGTGGGACCGGGACTTCCATCGAACCCTACTTATTTGCGGCAAGGTGGCCGTTTCGAAGAAACGCAGCGATCGCTTGGGCCGGAGCGGATCTGGAGTCCACCATCGTCTTCGGTACGAAACCAGTAATCAACAGAATGGCCACTAATGCCGTCAGCGCCCAGCGCTCGCGCGGCAGCGCATCCGCAATTGACGGTATGAGAGTAGCGCGGCGTCCCAGGAAGATTGTGGAGAATAGACCTAGCAATCGAATCCCGATGAGCGCGGTAGCGATCGGTAGCGCAATGCCTAAAAATGGATGCATCTCTAGTGCGCCGTGGAAAAGCAGATCTTCGGCGCAAAAACCCAAGCTCCCGGGAAAGCCGACGAGGCACAACGCGAAGAGAAGAAACAGGACGGCCATCCGCGGCGCCTTCGCTCCCAGCCCGGCGAACGGCTGCTGCAACAGTGACCCGCAACGCTCTTCCAAGCATCGCAGGAGAATGGCCAAGCCGACCGTGCTCACGGAGACCACCAGCCATTGAAGAAGCGCCCCGGTAACGCCTTCTACGTTGGCAGTCTGCAATCCGCTGACGATGAAACCGCTTTGACTGACGACGATGAACCCAAGTACGCGGCGTGGGCTCTTCTCACCTAGCGCGACAAACGCCATTAAAACGCTGCTAAACAGAGCCAGGTCGCTTAGGATCGGCAGAACTGCCTGAGCGGGCTCGACGAATTCCGGAAGAATAAGCTTGGCCAGCACAAAAGCTCCTGTCCTCGCGCTTAGCAGCCAGGCATATGACAGAAACGAACTGGATTCAAATGACTTGATCACCCAGGAATGGAATGGAAAGATCCCGCTGCGAATTAGAACCGCAAGCACGACGAGCGTGAACGCCGCCACAGAACTGGTTTCACCGTGACTGCGCATCGAAAGCATGACAAGAGCGATTCCTAGCAGGACGACCGAACCCCCAAGCGTGACCATCGGCCTGGCGAACCAACGCGGTTTTGCCCCGTGCTCTTCAGCACGGTCTGCCCGTGAGAAACGGAAGAGCGCTCAAGGTCCATCCGGCGAACAGGACAATCGGAGACCCGGATGCATACACCATCAACACACCGGCCAACGCAACCAACATCCGCGAACACGTGGATGGATTAACATCACGCCGCGGCGCAGCAGAGAGAATTGCCAGTAGCAAACCGGTGATTATTACTGCCGGCGCCCCTGCCAAATCATCGATTGCCAACCAGCCTGTCGCCGGTCGATTGAGAGCGATCGCGCCCACAGTCGAAAGCAACGCAACCGCCGTCGCAAAGGCGGAGACAACGCGAGGCCGCGCACTTCGAAATGCTGCTAAGGCGCCGACAAGCGGTGATAGCACAGCCAGGCCAGACAACAGGAACCCAGCCTCAAACATCGATGCCTCCCACCAGTTCCGGACGATTGCGCCGAGGGACAATTCTTGGCGAGCGTTGGTGCGGATCCCCGCGATCCAGTGCAGCCAGTCGTTCCGCCGAAGCGGTGAAGGGCCCAGCCACAAAGCGATCCAGCATGGTGTCCAAATGGCAGCGATCGATGGCCAATCTATAAAGCCAATTTCTTAGGCCTTCAGGGAGTGCGGCTTCGTAATGGGCGCCGGTCTTTGCAAAATGCCCGCCGGCGGCAGCATGAACCCGATGATAATCGTGCAGCATCGATGGCGCGCGCAGAAACTGTAGCGTTCGCACGGCGGCATGACCAATCATGTGAATCAAAGCGATTCGCTCGAGGCCGAATCCAACCTCCATGAAGATCACTCCTACTTGAGCCAGCGCAGAGTACGAGAGCAGAGTTTTGGCATCGCTGGCTGCTCGTCCGGACAAGGTTGCCTGCAACGCTGTGACGAGCCCAAGCGCCACAACGATCGCGGGTACGTAAGGGGATGCTTGCAGTATCGGTTCGGCTCGCAGAAGAAGATAGATGCCGAGGTGGACCGCGATCGCACCATAGAATATGGCGCTCGACGGAGTGGGTCCTTCCATTGCCCGTGGCAACCAGCCGGAGAAAGGAAACTGAGCAGATTTGCCGGCAGCCGCCAAAACCAACAGCAACCCGACCAACGTTGCCGCCGGAACACTCAATGCAGTCCCCGAAATGAGCCAAGCGTCCGTGACCAGTCCATGTGCTGATACCGAGCCCGCAAAATGGTGCAACAGGAAGACTCCAACGATGAGGCCGACATCCGTCACTTTATAAACCGCGAATACGCGTAGCGAGTTCCGAACAGGATCCGGTCGTTCATTAAAGAACGCGATCAACAGGACCGACGTTAGACCGACGGTCTCCCAGCCAGCGATCAACAGATCGAAAGAGCCCGCTGTGAATGACAATGCTGCGCCGAATGCGAATAGGTGCAGGCAGACAAAGAACCGGAAAAATCCTTTATCGCGATGCAGGTATCGGAATGAGAATGACGCAATCACTCCCGCGAGCACCACGGTCAACGCCAGCAACGGTAAAGAAAGCTGGTCAGCCAATAATGTGAGCGGAAAGGAATATCCTTCCACTGAGAACCAATTCCCCAGTTCCACGCGAATCGGAGCCCAACCCGCCGCTACCATGGCGCGAAAAAGAAGCGCAACCGCTACGGCCGCGCCGGCAAACGTGACTGCCGTGGTTCGGGCAATCGTGCGCTCCGAGGGTGTCCAACCGAGTAGCCATCCCGCACCGATGAGAAGAAAGACGGCGAGCGGAGCAAATACAGCAATAAGAAGTAGAAGTTCGTTTGACATTGCCATGGGATCGATCTAAGCAACCTGAGCGACGCCGGTGATGCGAGCGACCTGCAGATGCTCGCGTTTCCCGAGGTACCAATCGGCGGACGTGCGAACCTCGGGGATCGCGTTATTCCAAGGCTCGCTCAACTCGAAAACACCATTGCGATAAACCCGTACCTCTCCGTTTTCAGGATCGAGGGTTGACAAACGAATCCAGCGATTCTCAAGGAATTCTGTCAGCAATGGACTCGCGTGAATCACACGGATTACGATCTCAGGCTTGGCTTCGATGTTGAACAGTATACGGACCGGCTCGTGAATTTCGACCATCTGCCAGGGAAGTCCCGTGCGCAGATCGCTCGAGGGACCATTCATCACACCGACAAGACCGGTGATGTTGTGTGGCAGCTTGGTGCCGCAACCGTACCCTTCGTTATCAACGAAGCTGAAGTAATACTCGAGGCTGATACCGGCGCATACCGGGATTGCCGCCGCCAGCAGTTTGGCAAGGTTCTCACCTTCAGGGTCTATGGTGGGATCGTACGACACGAGAAATGCGCGTCGATCGAAAAACAGCCCACGAGTTACTTCTCTCCGACCTACAATACAAACTGCGTTCGTACAATGGCCGTACTCGGGCCTCGGCTCCGCCAGATGCTCGGATCGCTCCTGCACGTGCCACAGCGCATCACCCGGTGAAGTGACCGAATCGGCCGCCTCGAACCTCCGAACTCGTTCCTTCGCATCTAACTTCCTGGCAAGATGCAGAGTGTTCTGGACCTTTTGGAATTCGCTTTGAAGCGCAGCGGGAATCGCATCGATGTCGTAGTATTCAATCTCGTCACTGCACGTGTCGTGATATCCGCCGACAAACCATGTATCGTCCGGGATTAGGATGCCACGTGTTCGCAACCGCTCGCGGACTCCTGGATGATTGGCCATCGCTGCGAAAAGCCTGCCGTTCGGTCCGCCCCGACGACCACCGCACGCCCCACAGTCGTGCGCCGATTCGTGTGGGTTGTTCAAGCTCGTCGATCCGTGTCCCAGGGTTACGACAATCCGTGAGAAGCGTCGTTCAAGTCCGGCAGGGCGCAGAACACTCGCCACGCGATCGGCCTTCTCGTCGAGTGTGAAGCCGAGCAGCAGATGCTCCGCCACATCGTGAGCATGCTTATCGGTCCGCATCAATGTCAACTCAGTTCGTGGTTCGGGAAGGATCCAGCGATTCAGTGCTCGCGTGAGGCGCGTATATTGACGCGGTGACAAAACGTGCGCAATCAGCGGGAACAGCGAGAAAACTCCCAGAACCCCGGTGCTGAGGGCTCCTCGTACTAGAGTTCGTGACGAAACCGATCCATTCCGAACCAATCGAGCCCACGCGTTACGAAGGGCGCGTCTCCGCTCATGCAGCTCTCGATGTTCGTCCACTGGCTGCTCACGTACTGCGTGTTGCGGCTTCACAACAACTGGACAAAGAGGCACTGCGTGGGCGTCATCGATACCCTTGTAGTCCACGGCCACACCGTAGAACCCAGCGGCGCTCAGCGTTTCGTAAGAAGGGGCGATCTCCTCCAGATTTCTTCGTATGGACTCTTCGCGCTCATCAAGGCAAAAGAAGACCTGCGCCTCCGGTCGCGTATCCCAAAGTCGCAACTCGCTGGCGCGGCGATGTTCGGCGAGAGGGCCCAAAATCATTCGCTCATGCCTGCGCTCATATGCGAGTTGCCAAACACGGCGGCGTTCCAGATCAGTAAATGCCAGAACTTCGCTTTGCAGAAGGCACGCCTTCCTTGGTTCGGAACGCATTTGCGCTGCGTTCACGCCAAGAAGGCGAACCACCTGAAACAGTTCGGCTGCGCGAATGTGGCGTGTCGTTGAGCCGGAACTCTCCAAAGCTGGATAGTCGGCAATGCGCGGTAGCAGTTCGAGCCCACCAGCAATGCTGGTTGCCGCAACTAGCGTTATCGTCATCCGTATGGCCAGGAAATCGATCAACGAGCAAGGCAGCGCATCGTGCGGCGCAAGTTCCGGCTCCTGTTCCAAACGGCTCATCAGGCCGGCCCAACCAGGCAGAGCCAGTAGCTCGGCCGTGATAGTTGTCTCCCACTGGTCGAGCGGTATGTGTAGCCGTTGCAGACAACTTCGGAGCGCTTCCTCTGCTGTCATACCTGAAGTAGACTGCCACTGAAATTCCTGACAAAGCCCGCTCAGGTGTTGGGGCAGCAATGCGCCTTTTTGCATCCATAGAGTGCGAAGGGAACCATAAAAGCCAGCTTCCCGGTTCGGCATCGGCCAGTATGCGACGCCTTGGTCCAGGAATGCCCCGCAGGCGCGAATCAGAAACGGATGCGTCAGCTCATCAATGTCATCTCCCGTCAGGGAGAGCAATGCATCCCGGAGTCTGCGCAGGCGATCCGGTGGGGGGACTGGCTCAGATCGGTCGGATATCTCAACGCAGTATTGGAACAACTCCCGATCGGCGTCGGACGCTATGAGATCGCCCTCCTCAATCTCCCAGTGGATGGTTGATGCATGGAGCGGCTTCAAACCGGGAACCAGCATGGTGCGACGGATCAAGCGTCGATCCAAAGAATCGAAAGCCGCGACATTAGTCTCAGCCGCGGCCTCAGCCGCGAGCACCGCGTCTATATCTTCTATAAGGATGCGTTTGCGCTCGAAATCCTCACGATACTGTTCCTCCCTCATGTACGGCTCGGTTCCGAAGACGCTCGACGCCTCGACCACGGCTTGCTCAAACGGCATGTGTTGGAACGCGTGAAGCGTATTGTGATGAATGAATACGCCGATCGGGCCCTGCATCGGAAGCAGGTGAGCCGCATTATCAACGATTTGCTTCAAGTCGTGTTGGGCGTCGGATGATTCAATGCGCATGATCGATACGAATGCCGCAAGGGCACAGAGTCAGGATCTCTGGTTATCGATCTGAAGCGTATCCCCTCTGCAGGGGGGATGTGGTCACTGTTTGCCGTTATAAAGAACAGATCCCCCAGTATCAGGCGCTCAATCTCCCCTGTCGAGGCTATCGTTCCGCACGGTCTCCTTGCGTCAGCATGAATTCTATCCGCGCTTTCTGCGGCTCAACGATTCACATGTCACTTGACCAGAACAACCCTTCAGCTATTCCTGCCGGACCCGCACCCCGTGGCGGTTTGACCGGATTAAAAATGTATTGGCGCCAGGACCTGCTGTCCGGGTTCCTCGTGTTCCTGATAGCGCTCCCGCTCTGCCTGGGCATCTCGCTCGCGAGCGGCTTCCCCCCAATCGCGGGCATTCTTACCGCGATCATCGGCGGCATGCTGACACCGTTCCTCAGCAACTCCGAATTGACCATCAAAGGACCTGCGGCGGGACTAATCGTCATTGCCTTAGGCGCAGTACAGGCGCTCGGCGCAGGTGATCCGGTCACCGGTTATAAACGCGCGATTGCTGTAGGTCTGGTAGCAGGCCTTATTCAGATCGCTTTCGGCTTACTCCGTGTGGGGATCTTGGGTGAGTTCTTCCCGGTCGCGGCAGTGCACGGAATGCTTGCTGCCATCGGAGTGATTATTGTTTCGAAGCAAGCGCACATCGCGCTCGGTGTGGCGCCACACGCCAAGGAGCCGCTTGAACTTATCGCGGAAATTCCCCATAGCATTGCAAACCTCAATCCCGAAATCGCGCTTATCGGATTGATCAGCCTTCTCATTCTGTTTCTTCGGCCATTGATCAAAAACAAGGTAGTCCAAGCAATTCCGGGGCCGATGCTTGTCCTGCTGGTTGCAACTCCGCTCGGACTCCTTTTCGATATCTCTCATTCCCATCTCTACAACTGGGCTGGTCATGCATACAAGGTCGGGCCGGAATACCTGGTTCATCTCCCGGGCAATCTACTGGGCGCGATGGCATTCCCGGACTTCTCGGTGATCTTCACCGCTGAGAGTCTGAAATGGATCGTGATGTTCGCACTCGTCGGTAGCCTCGAGTCGCTTCTCAGCGCGAAAGCAGTTGATCTGTTGGATCCGTTCCAACGCAGGTCAGATATGAACCGCGACCTGTTGGCAATAGGCGCCGCGAACACGCTTGCGGCTGCCGTCGGCGGCCTGCCCATGATCAGTGAGATCGTTCGTTCTTCCGCGAATCGCAACAACGGCGCGAAAACGCGTTCGGCGAATTTCTTCCATGGCTTCTTCCTTCTCGCGCTAGTAGCAACGGTTCCGGCGCTACTGAACCAGATTCCGCTCGCAGCTCTTGCAGCGATGCTGGTATACACCGGATACAATCTTGCCTCACCCAAGGAGTTCCGACACATGTGGCTTGTCGGGAAAGAACAGCTTGCCGTATTTCTGGCGACTCTGTTAGCGACTCTCGCCACTGACCTGTTAATTGGAATCGCTGTCGGTATCCTGACGAAGATCTTCATTCATCTTCTCAACGGAGCGCCGTTAAGTTCCTTGTTTCGTCCGGACGTTGACATTGAGGACACTTCACAGGGAACGGTGATCCTGCGAGTTAGACAGTCGGCTGTATTCACAAACTGGCTGAAGCTTCGGCGACTGATCCTCAAATCCGGGCATGCGAAGGAACTCGTCGTCGATCTGTCTGGAGCCCGACTCGTCGATCACACGGTAATGAAAAAGCTCGAAGAGATGTCCCGTGATTTTACGCTGGCTGGGAGACAACTTCACGTGACGGGACTCGATCGACACAAGCAGCTATCCGCGCACCCGCATGCGGCTCGGGTTCTTTCGGCGGCTTAAAGAGGTATTCATGCGATTGAGTTTTCGACGACTGCTAGTTGGCTTTATATTCGCGGCGCTAGCCATGGCTGCAGATCCTGCAAGCGGAGTGAACCATGCGACGTCTCCGAGTGAGATTGTCAATGCGCATATTCCTCAATGGGTGCGGCTGAGCGGCGAACTTCGCGCGAGAGAAGAAGGGTTCTTTGGCAATCACTTCACTGAGGGAAACGACGACATGTACCTGTTGCAACGGGTGCGTCTCGGCGTAGAACTCCGACCGACTCCGTGGCTGACTGGCTTTGCGCAGGTGCAGGACGCGCGTGTTTCATTTGCGGATCGCGTGCCTGCGGCTCCCCCTCTTCAGGACAGCCTGGACTTGCGGCAGGCATACGTGCAGCTTGGTGGGGAATCCCACTTATTGAATTTGCGCGTGGGTCGGCAGGATTTGGCTTTCGGTGAGGAACGACTGGTTGGCGCCAGCAATTGGGGGAACGTCGCCCGTTCCTTCGATGCGATCCGTCTTGGTATGCATCATGGAAAATACCGATTTGACGCGTTCGCCTCTTCGGTGGTCGTTCCGCGCGACCACGATTTTGACAAGCATGTCCAGGGCGACAACTTGCATGGGCTATACGGACAGATCGACGGATGGATTCCAAAAGCAACAATACAACCATTCGTGTTTTGGCGCCTCGCTCCATCGGTACTGACCGAACGCGGATCACGAGGACATCTGGACTCCAAAACGATAGGTGTTCGCTGGGCGGGCTTACTGCCCGCCGCATTCGAATATACCGTTGAGATGGCGGCTCAGCGAGGTTCGTGGGGGGCCGAAGATGTCCAGGCATGGGCCGGATTCTGGCGTTTAGGTCGAGAATTCAAGAATGTTGTGTGGAATCCGCGACTACGCCTCGAGGTAAATCACGCAAGTGGAGATGAAAACCTTGCCGATGGTCGTCACGGCACGTTCGACGTGCTATATCCCACAGCGCACGACAAGTACGGTATGGCCGATCAGGTTGGCTGGAAGAATGTGAATCATGTTGGTGTCATCCTTGAGCTGAAGCCGCGGCCCAGTCTTGTCTTGCAGGCGAAGGGCCATGACTGGTGGCTTGCAAGCGAAAAGGACGGCCTTTATAACTCGGGCGGGACGCTATTGGTTCGCGATCCGACTGGACGCTCAGGTAAACACATCGGACAAGAAATAGACCTACAGGCGATCTGGACACCTTCCAAGCACATAGCTCTCGGCGGTGGTGTTGGACATATGTTCACGGGTTCGTTTCTGCAAAACACCACACCGGGGCATGCGTACACCTTTCCCTACGTTCAACTGACATACGGCTTGTAGTCATGCCTCTCGCCCTAAACGCGGCGAGACCAAATGGGCGTTGAGCTGAAGGTGAGCATCTGATAGGCTTGGTGCAACTTAGCCAAAGGCCTCGATCAGATGACATGCCTGGGAGACAGTTTGCTGGCCGCGCTGCTTTTGCGGCCTTTCTCCTCACAAACTGCTTGGGCAGCCATGCCTTCGCTCAACGCTTGTCTACTCTCCGGTTCATTCGAATCGGAGCTGAATCCCCTCGAAAAAAAAGGCGCCGCGCGCGCCGACAGCCCATTTCCACGGGGAAGCAAGGTGATCATCGCCAACGGCTTGATCCAGGCTACTGAATGTCTGGGAGTGAGGTTGCGAGTATGAGTAGATTTTGGAAGATCCAATGCTTCTCAGCGGCTTTGGCGCTGATGTTAAGTTCGCACGCAAACGCTCAGGTACTTTATGGCTCGATTGTCGGCACTGTCTATGATTCATCGAGCGCGGCAATCCCGGATGCGACCGTTCGCGTCACCCAGACTGAGACGAATCAAACTCGAGAAGTTCAGACTAACGAGAGCGGCGGATACACTTTGTCGACGGTGCCGGCGGGAACATACCTTGTGACCATCACTAAGGACGGCTTTCGGCAGTTCACGACCCAAAACGTACGCGTAAATCTGAACACTGTGGTCCGCGTGGATGCAACGCTTGCGGTCGGCGCCGCCGCGGAAACAATCGAAGTGACGGCCGCCGCTTCCGCTCTTAAGACAGATCGTGCCGACGTCAGCACTGAGTTTTCAAATAATACAGTGATTACTTTGCCGCTCGCCAACCGTACCTATCAGAGTGTGATGGCGCTGGTGCCAGGTGTGACGCCGCCAGTATCGGACGCGGGAGGAGTCAACAATCCCGGGCGATCCATGCAGATGACGGCCAATGGGTCGAGCCGCAGCGGAGTGAATGTTCGGATTGACGGTGTGAGCACAACGAACGTATGGGTTCAGTTCTTCCAAACCTACATCCCGTCCATGGAAGCTATCGATACAGTGAACGTGGTGACCAACAGCTTTGACGCTGAGCAGGGAATGGTAGGCGGTGCCGCGATCAACCTTCAAATCAAAAGCGGAAGTAACGAACTGCACGGCTCGGCTTACTGGTATCACCAGGACAACGTCCTGAAAGCCAAGCCGTGGATCATGCCCGCGAACGAGCGGAAGCCAAAATTCATACGAAACGTCGCTGGCGGTACATTCGGTGGCCGGATTATCAAGGACAAGCTCTTCTATTTCGGTAGTTACGAAGGAGACTATCTTCGCCAAGCCAATAGTGTGTTGGGGACTGTACCGACAGCCGCGATCCGCGCCGGCAATATGTCAAGTTCGGACCGCCCGATTTTCGATCCAACGACCGGCGCCGCGAACGGTGGCGGCCGGACGCCTTTTCCTAATAACACTATCCCGGCCAATCGGCTGGATCCGATAACACAGAAACTAGTCGCCTTAGTTCCTGCCCCGAATCTTCCGGGACTGGCGAACAACTATTTTGTCAATACGCCGATCACTTATAACCTGCACAAGATCGACGCGAAGGTGGATTACAAACCCAGCAATAATGTTAATGTCTTCTGGCGGCTCGGACTGATGCCGTTCGACCGTCAATTCGACACGATGTTTGGCGAAGTGCTGGGTGGCTCGCCCGACCATATCGTCGACGGAAAGACACTCAGCACATCAGGATCTGTCAACTGGGTTGCCAGTCCCACGATCGTTGTGGACGCCACGATCGGATACAACCGGCAGCACAGTTTTCTGCTGCCGCCGGGTACCGATACAAAGTACGGATCAGATGTTCTCGGGATTCCTGGAACCAATCTTGGCACTGGTACCTATGCGGGAGGTATGCCGCGCTTCAATGTGACCAGCTATTCCTTCTACGGTTATAACTACACGCCACTCGAATATCTACAACCGCAATTTCAGTACACCGCAAACGCAAGTTGGGTGAAGCGCTCCCACAACATTCGGTTCGGTGTCGACGTGTGGCAGCGCAAGATGGACCACATTGAATTTGCTCCGACCGCCTTCAGTTTCACTGGCAGCGTCACCTCGATGTTAGGTGGAGCGTCCCCGAACCAATACAACAGTTATGCAGACTTCCTGCTCGGCGCAGCGAGTACTTGGAACAATGCCTATCAGAGTGTGCCCTATGTGAAATACCGGTCGTCGGATCTCAGTCTCTATGTTCGCGACCAGTGGCAGGTGAGCCGAAAGCTCACGTTCACTCTAGGTGTGCGTTGGGAGTATTATCCGGTGCCGAATCGTGGCGATCGTGGAATTGAAAGATACGACTTCGACACCAAGACTTACTTGATCTGTGGAACCGGCGCCACGCCCCGTGATTGTGGAATCAAAGTGCAAAAAGGGCTATTTTCGCCTCGCGCGGGCTTGGCGTACCGGGCAACGGAGGGCTTTGTCATCCGTGCCGGATATGCGCTGAACTACCAGCAACAGGAGATGTACCGGGACGGCATGTATAGCTGGCCGATGACGATCAGCTATACGGCAAATGCCGCTAATTTTTTCCCTGTTGGATCATTGGCGCAAGGTATTCCAGTCAATCAGCCACCCGATATCTCCGGTGGCTCGACGCCATTACCGCCAGGAGTCGGCTTTACTACGCTCCCGGAAGACTACAAGCGCGGCTACATCCAGACCTACAACTTCACCTTGCAGAAAGAATTGGCAAAGAACTGGGTGGCTGAAGCAGGCTACGTTGGTTCACACACCGTGAAGCAACAGATGCGGTGGAATATTAATTATGGCGAGGTGGGCGGCGGTGTCGCGAGCCAGCCCTTCTTCAGCCAGGGGATCACAGCGGGCATCACGTATCTGCAACCTCTGCAGAATATGAACTACAACTCGCTCCAAGCTTCGCTCGAGCGTCGCTTCTCGAGCGGAGTACAGTTGAAAGCCACGTACACTTTTTCAAAATGGATCGGCATGTGCTGCGACGATTCGGCCGATGGCGGGCCGGCAATCTCGATTCCGTCCTATTTTCAATTGAATCGGTCGTTGATGCCCGGAGACAGACCCCACAACTTCCGCGCCAGCGGTTTTGCAGAACTGCCGTTTGGCCGAGGTAAGCAGTGGGCAAACCAGCCTGGATTCGCTTCGGCTGTCGCCGGCGGCTGGCAATTGAACGGCATCTTCAGCGCCTACTCTGGATTGCCTTTTTCGGTAACCGCCGCGGGGACGTCGCTTAACGCGCCGGGCAGCACACAACGGGCTGACGTAGTGAAGACGGAAGTCGCAAAGCTCGGCGGCATTGGACCAGGTAATCCATTCTTCGATCCTCTTGCGTTCAAGCCCGTAACCGACGTCCGCTTCGGCACCGCCGGCTTCAATACGCTTCGTGGGCCGGGAACTGTGAACTTGGACCTCAGCTTGTTCCGTACGTTCCGACTCAACGAAAAATTCAGTCTTCAATTCCGTGCGGAAGCCCTGAATGCGACAAACACGCCCCACTTCTCGAATCCTGGAAACAATGTTTCCAATATGCAACTGAACCCCGATGGAACCGTACGTTCCCTAAACGGATACGCTGAAGTGACAAGCGTAAACGCAAACGGAAATGGGCGCGAAGGAGTCGACGAGCGGTTTTTCCGACTCGGCCTGAGACTCAGTTTCTAAAACATCGAAACGGGTTCCGATGTCATGCAGTAGGGGACATTCAATCGTGAAAGCAACATCACGGGCTTGCTACTTTTTGGGAGCTGCGTCGTTCGTCTTTGGACAGTCGCCTGATTCGGCAGAGTTCTTTGAAAAGAAGATCCGACCTGTTTTTGCGACAAAATGTGTCGGCTGCCATAACCAGAAGGTAAGCTCCGGCGGCTTGGACTTAAGCTCTGTGAACGCAATCGCTCGCGGCGCCAAGACCGGTCCTCTTGTGTCTAAGGCTGATCCAACGCACAGCCGCATTCTGGAGGTGACAAGCTACCAGGCCCCCATGAAGATGCCTCCCGACGGCAAATTGTCGGAGAGTGTGCTCGCGGATTTGCGTGCATGGGTGATGGCGGGAGCTAAGCTACCCGAGTACCAACAAGCCACTGCAAACACGGCCGCGTTCTTCGAGGAGCGTATTCGACCGATCTTCTCCACGAGTTGCGTCCCCTGTCATAACGAGAGTCTGAAAACGGCAGGTTTGGATTTAAGCAGTCCCGATGCAATAGCAAAGGGAGGACGAAGGGGCGCAATTGTGTCGAAAGACAATCCCGACCAGAGTCTGATCCTGCGAGTAACCAGCTACAAAGAGAAAGTCAAAATGCCTCCCGGTTTTCCGCTGCCCGAGTCGGCCGTGGAAGACCTACGAGCATGGGCGCGCGCCGGCGCGCCCATGCCGGAATATCAGCCGTCTTCAAAACCCGATATCGCGCTCACGACGAAGCGCTGGGACTCGAAACGCATTAGCCACTGGGCATTTCAACCTGTTAAAACCTACGCGCTGCCGCCAGTGAGGAATGTGGGTTGGGTCAAATCGCCGGTGGACCGCTTCATTCTCGCGAGGTTGGAACAAAAGAATCTGGAAGAGCCTAAGCCGGCGGATAAGCTGACCCTGCTTCGTCGGGCCAAGTATGATCTGCTGGGCTTGCCGCCAACGGAACAGGAAATGCGCGAATTCACCTCCGATACATCGCCAGACGCCTTCGCAAAGTTGATCGACAGGTTTCTCGCGTCGCCCCAGTATGGAGAAAAATGGGGCCGGCATTGGTTGGATGTGGCCAGGTTTGCTGAAAGTGGTGGCGTCGATGAAAATGAGGCCTATCCCGACGCCTGGCGTTATCGCGAGTACGTGATCGATGCCTTCAATCGCGATCTGCCCTTCAATCAGTTCATGCGAGAGCAGATTGCAGGCGACATGCTTCCGTCCCTCGATGGATCGCCCTTAAATTCTCGTGGCATTGTTGCCTTGGGATTTCTGGCCTTAGGACCGAAAGCCAATGTCGAGCTCGACAAGGTCAAGACTGTGTACGATACAGTCGACGAACAGATCGATACGACATCAAAAGCCTTCCTCGGCCTGACAATTTCCTGTGCGCGCTGCCACGATCATAAGTTCGATCCGATCAGTACTGCGGACTATTATTCTCTAGCGTCCATCTTTGCGAGTACGCGCAGCTTCATGCACTTGAATAAGCGCTTCTCGCCTGCCTACCAACATCCAATGGCTGGCGCGGAAGCTTACGAACTCTACCAGAAAGCGCAACGGGGGCTCACGGTCCGCAAAGCAGAGTTGCAGGCGATCATAGAGACTGAAACATGGAAGTACATTTCCACGCAACTGGCTCCACAGTTGCCGGCCTA
Organism: Bryobacteraceae bacterium; assembly: GCA_963844855.1. Classification (GTDB taxonomy): domain Bacteria; phylum Acidobacteriota; class Terriglobia; order Bryobacterales; family Bryobacteraceae; genus DASQDN01. Next base: position 749,003 of record CAWJQP010000080.1, on the reverse strand, counting down.
TCTTGTGGCATCGTGGAAGACAATCCACGAGAAAGCCGATCCGAATCAGCTTGCTTCCGCCGCGGGCATCGACAGCGACATTCTAAAGAGCTTCATCAAATATCTGACGCCGAACGGAGCTTTCCGCCTGCATCTCAAAGAGTTTGAGCAGGCCGATAAATCCACCATCGAACGAATTGCGCAAGACTACTACGAGCGCTTTCAGAAAACGGGAGAGCGATATCTCGCCCTGATGCTGGAATGGAAGGCCGAAGCAGATGCGGCCCGTAGTGGACAGGGGCCTGTCCCTGATGCGGAGTTCCGTTTCGAACGAACGTCGTTTAGTGATCCAAGGGAGCGATTCTTCCTCGAAGTCGTTGTCCCGCAGAAATTATTCGACGAGCGCAACGGAGACGACGGCCCGTTCGTGATTCCAGACGCTCAGCAGGTAAAGCATTTTCCTGCCGAGGTCCAGGAGCGGATTGCCCGTCTCACAAAGGATTTGGAAGCGGAGACAAAACTCGCTCCGCCTAAACCGCCGGTCGCTAACTCAGTCGCCGAAGGCGCGATCGTTAACCAGAAGATTTTCGTTCGCGGTAGCCACAGCAGTCCGGGAGTAGCCGTTCCCAAGGCAGTCCCCGAAATACTTCGGATCGGCCACAATGGGGTTCCTAACGGCGGTAGCGGCCGAAAACAGCTCGCTGAATGGCTCGTGGATCCCAAAAATCCTCTGACACCGCGCGTTATTGCCAACCGTTTGTGGCAGTGGCATTTCGGCGAAGGATTGGTGCGGACACCCAATAACTTCGGATTGATGGGTGAACTGCCCACCCATCCCGAGTTGCTCGATTATCTGGCCACGCGAATCGTGGATGATGGCTGGTCACTAAAGAAGATGCACCGGCTGATCATGTTGTCCAGCGTTTACCAGAGTTCTAGCGAGATTACCCGCCCGATGTGGCAGGAGGATCCAGGTAATCGACTTTGGTCGCGATTCAACCGGCGACGAATCTCCGTCGAGGAGATGCGAGACACCTGGCTGCAGTTGACAGGGACACTGGACTTGCGAATGGGCAGTATCTTCGATCAGGTGGGCGCCCCGGCGACTGGTCGGCGGATGCGTCCCGTACCGGGAGCGCCCGGGCCGTTCGAAACTTCGAAACGCAGAACGGTCTATCTGCCGGTGAGTCGCAATGCATTGCCAAATGCCATGGTGGTGAACGATTTTGTCGATTCCACAATGAGCGCGGGCGAACGACCGGAAACAATCGTCGCTCCGCAAGCGCTTTATTTGATGAACAACGGTTATGTTGCCGATCAGGCGAAGCAGTTCGCCCTAAAGCTAACCGAAGAAGCGGGACTGGGCGACGAACAACGCGTTCGACGCGCGATTCGTATGGCGTGGACACGGGAAGCCGATCAGGAAGTAGTGGACTTAGTCTTGAAGCACCTTGCGTCTTTCCCTGCTGACAAGAAGCCGTCTGCTTGGGAGAGCTTCGGCCGGATGCTGTTCTTGTCCAACAATTTCCATTACATTGATTGAGGGACATGAGAATCAATCCCTATTCGTCAAGCCGACGCGCTCTTCTGCGGGAATTCGCCTGCGGCTTCGGCATGCTTGGACTCAGTAGTTTGGCCGCAGCCGATTCACAATCGAATCCGCTCTTTTCAAAGGCGACTCATTTTCCGGCGCGAGCGAAACGAGTCATCTTCCTGTTCATGGACGGGGGACCGTCACATATCGATTCATTCGATCCCAAACCGCTGCTCGATCGTGATCATCTGAAGCCGCCGCCTTTCAAAATGGGGCAGACATTCAATCAGGATTTCGGGATCGGCGCGCTGATGAAATCCCCTTGGAAGTTCAAGCAATACGGGCAGATGGGAATGCCCGTGAGCGAGTTGTTTCCGAACGTTGCTCAGCATGTCGATAAGATCTGCTTCCTCCGTTCCATGGTCGCGGATGGACTGGATCATGGCGGCGCCCTGCTCCAAATGCACACCGGTACTCTAACCCTGACTCGTCCTTCTCTGGGTTCGTGGCTTCTCTACGGGCTGGGTACCGAGAACCAGAACATGCCCGGGTTTATTACGATAAATCCTCATCGCGCCCACAGCGGTGTCCGGAACTGGAGTTCGGCTTTCCTGCCCGGCGTGTATCAGGGTACTCCGCTGAACATCGGTGGCGGTCCTCGGCGACGCCCGGATGGGGCGCAAGCGCCACCCGCGGAACCCGAGCCGGTGGAAAACCTCACAAACAAACACCTCAGTCCGGAGCAGCAGCGCTACGAACTCGAACTGCTGCAGGCCATCGATCGCCGTACTGCGGAGCGAAACCAATACGACAGCCGGCTTGAGTCCCGCATCCAATCCTTCGAACTTGCGTTTCGCATGCAGGCTGGCGGTCCGGATCTCTTTGATCTCAGTAAGGAGTCTGAGATCACCAAGAGTTTGTATGGACTCGATAATCCGCTCACCAAAGACTACGGCATGCAACTGCTGACCGCGCGCCGGTTGGTCGAGCACGGAGTCCGAGTTGTGCAATGTACACACCAGGGCTGGGATCAGCATACTGAGCTGGCGCGGAAGCATTGGGATCAGGCTATGGCAGTGGACAAGCCGATTGCTGGACTCCTATCCGATCTCGATGGCCGCGGTCTCCTCAAAGACACTCTCGTAATCTGGGGCGGTGAATTCGGTCGTACACCATTCATGGACAAAGACGGCCGCGACCACAATCCGCACGGGTTCACGTTTTGGATGGCAGGGGGTGGTGTTAAGCCGGGATTCATCTATGGGGCCACCGACGATTACGGCTACCATGCCATTGAGAACCGAATGCACGTCCACGATTTCCACGCCACCGTCCTGCATTTGATGGGACTCGATCACGAACGTCTCACATATCGCTATAGCGGACGGGATTTTCGCCTGACCGACGTGGCGGGCGTCGTTGCGACGAAGATCCTAGCATAACTAAGGGCTGTTCTCAATGGGCCGGCTTTTTGCGCTGCTAGCTGCCGCTCTCGCGTTGCAAAATCCGGCTAGTCCGCCTAGCCCTGTGCTGCGCGGCGTCGTCCTAAACGAGCAGCGACAACCCGTCAGTGGCGCAATGGTGTTTCTCAAGAGTCCCGGAGAGCGCGCGGCGAGATCAACTCTTAGTGCTGTGGACGGCACGTATACATTGCGGAACCTGACCAGCGGTATCGACTATGAGTTGCGGGCCGAGCATGACGCGCTTACCAGTTCCGTCACCGCATTTCGTGTGTCCGATCCAAGCGAGCGGGTTTCCATCGAATTGCGGCTCGAACCCAGAATTCGCTTCAATGCGCCAGTCCGATCAGGCCTGAACTTTACGTTGAGAAACGGCTCCGAAGGAGCCTTGAGAAACGGCGCCGAAGGCTCCTTTCATTTGCCCGAACTCATGTTGGGAGGTGTTGCCGCGCTTGACTATGATGGCGACGGCTGCTCGGACATCTTCCTTGCGAACGGCGCCAAATTTCCGAGTCTCAACAAGTCAGGTCCGGAGTTCCACAATCGCCTCTTCCGGAATAACTGCGATATGACATTCTCCGATGTCACAGAGAGAGCCGGTGTCGCCGGTATCGGTTACTCCATGGGAGCAGCCGCAGCCGATTATGACAACGACGGACATGTGGATTTGTTCGTGACTGGTCTAAATCGAAACATCCTGTATCGCAACCGCGGAAACGGGACGTTCGAAGATGTCACAGAACGTGTGGGCCTCAGTGGAAGAGACAAGGAGAAAGGCAAAATGTGGGCCGTCTCCGCCGGCTGGTTCGACTATGATCGAGACGGCCGCCTCGACCTGTTCGTCGTCAACTACGTCGACTGGAAACCGGAGTTGGAACGCGACTGTCGCGCAAATGATCGAAGATTCTACTGCCACCCAAAGGTCTTTTCGGGACTGCCGAATCAACTCTTCCGCAATCGTGCAGACGGAACTTTCGAGGATGTTTCCCGATCTTCAAAGATAGCCGAAAGCATTGGCAAGGGTATGGGAGTTGCATTCGGAGACGTCGACGCGAATGGCTTCTCCGACGTCTTCGTCGCTAACGATTCGGTACCGAATTTTCTCTTCCTGAATCAAGGCAACGGAACGTTTCGTGAGGGTGCCTTGGGCACCGGTGTTGCGTATGCATTTCACGGTCGTGCAGTCGCCGGCATGGGCGCAGATGTCCGAGATTACAACGACGACGGTCGCCCGGACATCGTTCTCAGCGCAATGTACTTCGACGAATTTCCACTTTATCGAAATGCGGGCGAGCAACGGATGTTCGCCGACGAGACGGTAGCCTCCGGCTTGGCGCTTGCTACTCGATCGCTAACCGGATGGGGAATCGGTCTCTATGATTTTGACAACGATCGATACAAAGACTTGTTTCTAGCGGCATCTCACTTTCCTGGAACGGAGCGCCTGAATCCTATGCTCGGTAAAGATGTCGCACAACCAAATCACGTTCTGAGAAGCCAAGGCAACGGCAGATTCTTAGATGTCTCCGCCTCCGCGGGAGAAGACTTTCAGCAGACTGCGTTGCACCACGGCGCCGCGTTCGCCGATTTTGACAACGATGGTCGCGTTGACGTCGTTGTTAGCGCGCTGAACTCGACACCCAAGCTGTTTCGCAACACGAGCCCCGGTTCTGCTCATTGGCTCGGACTACGGTTAGTCGGAAAACGGAGCAATCGCGACGGAATTGGAGCACAGATTCGGCTCATATTGCCGAACGGCGGTGTTCACTACAACCATGCCAGTACAAGTGTTGGTTACGCTTCGTCGAGTGAACCTTACGTACGGTTCGGTCTTGGCCCTTACCAGCATGCCAAGGAGATCGAAATCCGCTGGCCGTCCGGGGAAGTTCAGGTCATCACGCAGCAGACCGCGGATCGGATGATCACAATTCACGAGCCATGACCCTAAGCCTCTTCATTTTGCATAATGCAGAATGCTTGACAGGGATTATGCGCTGACATATGCTTATCGGCGTTCGTTTAGCGCTGTAGATAGCGCCGTGAAGAGAGGTGGCCATCCCATGTCGAAGCATTGGATTTCTTCCGTCGTTATGCCGTTCGCACTGCTGCTGATCGGCGTGCATCTTCTAGCTCAAAGTGATCGCGGGACAGTGACTGGTACCGTCATCGATGCGGCGGGGGCCGTCATCCCGGGCGCCGCGCTGACGCTGATAAACACAGCCACCGGATCCGTTTACACGACTGTTACCACCGAAACCGGAAACTACACGGTCCCATCGTTGCCGGTCGGCACGTACAATCTAACGGCCAGCAAGCCGGGTTTCAACAAGTACGTGCAGGAGGGGATTCAGGTGCAGGTCGCGGTGAGTCTTCGCATCGACGTTCCCCTACAGGTAGGCTCTTCCGTCGAATCGGTGACGGTCATCGCGAGCGCGCCCCTGCTCAAGACGGAGAGCGCGGAACAGAGTTTCAACATTACGGGCGATCAGGTTAATGCTATGCCGCTGACGCAAGGCAGCGCTGGTTTGCGGAATCCCATCGCTTTCGCCCAATTGACGCCTGGGATGAGCGTTCCTGCCACTAACACCACCGGGAATTTCCAAGCTCGCGTAAATGGATTACCGGCAAGCACGTTCCGAACTTTGGTTGACGGTCAAGACATCACCAACAGCATCGATCCTTCTCATCTGTCCGAATCGCATCCTTCAATGGAAGCTCTCCAGGAGGTGGCGCTGACCAGCAGTAACTATGCCGCAGAGTTTGGCCGGGTAGCGGGTGGTCTCTTCAACCTCACATCGCGTTCCGGAACGAATCGCTTCCATGGAAGCGGATATGAGTACCTCACCAATGAAGCTTTTAACGCCGGTCGACCTCTGACGGATGACGGATCTGGCAATCTGCTGCGCCCGCGCAGCCGAAGTCACAATTACGGCTTCAGTGTGGGAGGCCCCGTAGTGATTCCCAAAGTCTACGATGGGCGCAATCGGACTTTCTTCTTCTTCAATCTGGAGGAGTGGCGTCAGAAATCCTCCTCATCGGGAACCTTCTCGACAGTGCCCACTTCGGCTTACCGACAAGGCGATTTCAGTCGGGCATTAACCGGCCGTCAACTCGGTACTGACGTTCTTGGCCGGCCCATCATGGAAAATCAGATCTTCGATCCGCTTACCTCGCGTGTCGTCGGGGGGCAGATCGTCCGCGATCCTTTCATGAACAATGTCATCCCTGCAAACCGCATCGACCCAATTGCGGCCAAGGTACAAGCGATGATACCGACGGCAACGAACTCGGCGTTAATCAATAACTATGCGATCGTGGATGCCTACACGACAACCAAGTCCATTCCAAGTTTGAAGATCGACCAGAACTTCGGAGAGAAGACGAAAGTGTCCTTCTATTGGTCGCAATGGAGACAAGACCGAAACAAGAACACGTTCGACGGGTTGCCCTTCCCGATCTCACCTGCGCGCGAGTATATCGATCGAACGCCAACCTACCGCCTTAACATCGATCGCACAGTGACGCCGACACTGCTTTTTCATCTCGGAGGCGGTGTTGTGCATTACGTCCACACTGACTCTTCGCCGGCAAGCGTGCTGGAATACGATGCGGTCAAGGAACTCGGGCTAGTCGGAGCGTCGGTAACTCCCTCAGGTTTCCCTCTGATTACCGGTCTGTCCGGAACCCAAGGAGGAATGTCCTCAACGATAGGACCAACAAATGCCGGCACCTACTACAATGACAAGCCAACCGTAGTAGGTAGCGTTACTTGGATTCGCAGTAATCACACCATGAAGTTTGGCGGTGAATGGCAGAAAGACATCTGGTCTAACGTCACTGCTGGCAACACGATGGGAAACTACTCTTTCAATGCGAGAGAGACCGCGCAGCCCTATCTGCAAACGACGACTATAGGCGGCGGCTCCATCGGATTCCCCTATGCGAGCTTTCTTCTCGGCGCCGTAGGTGGCGGCACGATCGCCAATCGCCAGGATTCCCAGTGGCGGAAGCATAACTACGGCGTGTTTGTGCAAGACACCTGGAAAGTAACCCGAAGACTGACCCTCGATTATGGCGTCCGGTGGGACTATCAAGTGGCTTTCCAGGAACTCCACGATCGCAATTCCGGGTTCAGCCCGACGGTTCGAAATCCCTCGGCAGGCGGGCTGCTGGGCGGGACTCAGTATGAGGGATCGGGATCCGGACGTTGCAATTGCAGCTTCACCGATGCATATCCATTCGCGTTTGGACCTAGGTTGGGCGTTGCGTATCAATTGACACCTAAGACGGTTGTCCGCGCAGGATGGGGCTTGGTGTATGGAACGACTCCAAGCGTGAACTATCAGCTCGGTGGAGCCCTTGGAACCGGCTTTAACACGCTGACATTCAGCAACCCAACCTTCGGTGAGCCAGCGTTCGCCTTTCAGAACGGTCTACAGTACAACTCAGCAGACTTGTATGTTGCGTCGCTCGATCCCGGTATCCGGCCCTCTCCCGGACAGATTAATGCTCCCCCGACGTTCGTCGATTCAAGCGGAGCGCGCCCCGGCCGCATCAACCAATGGAACGTCGCGATCCAGAGAGAATTCTTCAATGATCTGTCGGTTGAGGTTGCCTATGTAGGAAACCGGGCAGTTTGGCTGCAGGCCGATGGAATGCTTGACCTGAATGCCGTTACAGAGGATCGGCTTTCCAGCTTCGGTCTCAACATCAATAATGCCGCTGATCGGACACTGCTGACCTCAGCAATGAGTTCTCCCCAGGTTCAAGCGCGAGGTTTCCAGGTCCCTTATCAAGGCTTTCCCGCTAACCTAACGCTTGCTCAAGCTCTTCGGCCCTATCCTCAGTTCTCCTCGATCGGAACGCGCTGGGCGTCTCGTGGCAACACTTGGTACGACTCGCTACAGGTTAAAGTTACGAAGCGGTACTCTCACGGGCTGACCATGACAGGCGGGTTCACTTGGCAAAAGGAATTGGTCCTGGGAGCACTCAGCGGTCTGGCGATTAGCCAATCGCCTCAGGCTGTCAACGATATCTTCAATCGGCAGCAGAACAAATACATTTCCGGGGATTCTCAACCGCTTCAGTTCGTTGCTGGCTTTACGTATCAAACACCAGCGATCGGTGAAAACCGCTTTGTCCGAACGTTGTTGCGGGATTGGAATTTCAACGGGATTCTGCGCTACGCCAGTGGGCTCCCGATCCGCGCCCCCGCTGCTCAGAACAACCTCAATACGCTTCTATTCCGAAGCACCATGGCGAACCGCGTCCCGGGTGAGCCATTGTTTCTGAAAGACCTGAACTGTCATTGCATCGACCCAAACAAGGATTTCGTCCTGAACCCTGCAGCTTGGTCTGATCCCGCCGCGGGCCAGTTTGGCACGGCCGCCGCCTACTACAATGACTATCGACACCAGCGGCGGCCGGTAGAGACGGTAAGCTTCGGCAGAACGTTCCGGATCATGGAATCCATGAACTTCCAGGTTCGGGCTGAGTTCTTCAATGCGTTTAACCGGACGCAGATTAACAATCCCGATTCAACGAACGCTCTTGCGACGCCTACAAGAAACCAGGCCGGAGTTCCGACGGCGGGCTTCGGGAGAATCAACCCGGGATCTCTGTATTCCAATCCTCGCTCGGGCCAAATTCTTGCGAGATTCCAATTCTGAACATGTGGCCTGAACCATGCAGGATGCATACTCGATTTGAGTTGATCACCTAGCGTGGTGATGTATCCTTATAATCTACAAATCACGTCATGGACCTTTCTGCGACAAAATTGCACCGCTCGGTGTTAAAGGATCGGGTGTTAGAAGTGATGAAAGACGCGATCCTGAGCGGAAGGCTCGAGCCGGGCGATCGGATTGTCGAAATGAAGGTTGCGAATGATCTGGGTGTCGCGACCACATCGGTACGCGAGGCGCTGTTTGAGCTCGAATCCCAAGGTTTTGTGACGAGGCTCACGAATAAGGGCACCTTTGTCACCCAGCTTTCCAGAGATGACATCGAGCAGATCATCCGTGTGCGACATGAGCTCGAAGGCCTTGCTGCCGAGTTAGCTGAACAACGCGCAACAGAGGGAGACCTGACGACCCTCCACGCCATTGTCGAAGAAATGAACGCGGCAGCGCGAAACAATGACCTGAAGAGCTTCTATAAAGCGGACCTTGAGTTTCACCGAACCGTTTGGTCCCTATCCGGGAACCGGCATCTTACCAAAGCGCTCGATACCACTGTGGTTCCGCTCTTTGCCTTCTTCATCATGAGGAACCCAAGCGATTCTGTCGAGGAGTTAACGAAAAGTGTAAGCTGGCACAAGCGCGTCGTGGATTCTATCTCGAATCGGCAAGGGGCTCGCCAGTGTATGGAGGAAGCACTACGGTTCTTCAGTCAGCAGGAGAACTGGATGCTTTTTGACAGTCCGGTCGAACCGGGCCATCGTCCCCTCAATCAAGCAGGTCCCGACTCGGCGCTTTCCAATGCCGGACAACCGTGATTTCCTCCGCTGTGCATTATGCAAGATGATGTGAAATAATCCCTTTGGTGCATTTTTTAGGGTTCATCTTTAGGGCAGTGCTCTGGTCGACGCTGTTTGCTGTGACCCTGTCTGGCAAACCAGTTACTTCCGACGAATTCCAAAAGAAAGTCCAACCGTTTCTTGCCAAGAATTGCATTGGCTGCCACAACACGAAAACCCGTGTAGCAGATCTCGATTTGGAGTCCTATAAGACTTCTAATTCGGTCCTGGCAGACAGAGCCCGCTGGGAACATATCCAACAGAAACTGCTAACGCAGCAAATGCCCCCAAGCGGCTCGCCCCGTCCGGATGCGATCGAGCGAAAACAAGTCCTCGATTGGATCGAATCTGAATTCAGACGAGCGGATCAGGCGATGAAACCCAATCCGGGTCGTGTCACTGCAAGGCGACTCAACAGGGCTGAATACAACAACACGGTCCGCGACCTATTGGGCGTGGATATTCGGCCTGCTGATGATTTCCCCGCTGACGACTCGGGGTACGGGTTCGACAATATTGGCGACGCCCTTTCACTTTCCCCCGTGTTGATGGAGAAATATCTGACTGCGGCGGAAAGGGTTACGCGCGCGGCGTTTGTTTGGTCGAGAAGCTCTGAAACCTACTGTGATCCGCTATCAGCCGCCATACCGTCTCGGCCTGGACGGTGGCGATAACACACGCAATCTTGCTTTGCTGCCGTACACGATCACGAACTATGATCAAACGGGTTTGAGCTTGCCCAGCGCGCTTCACACATCGCATAGATTTCCTGTCACGGGCGATTACATTTTCCGCATATCTCCTGAGGGCAATCGACCACGTCCATCCGACCCTTTCGAGGTAGCCGTTTGGCTCGACGGAAAACAGGTGAAGAAGTTATCCTTTGAGGCCACAACGGTCGCGACGGGACTGGAAGGATTCGATCAGGAGATTCGGGTCCACGTACCTGCCGGCGACCATTGGGTCGCTATCTCTGCCCTCAGAATTTTCGAGGGGCTTCCAAGCAAGTACGGAGGAGTAAATCCAACCATGAAGGTGGAAAGCTCTGCCGACGCGCTACCAACTCTGCCACCCTTGGCTGCAGACGCGACACCACAGGAGAAGGCAGAATACGAAAGAAGGAAGGCAGGCTTCGCAAACCGTTCACGACGCGCGATGCGACCTCCAACCATTGGTGATATTAGCTTCCGCGTGAACTTCTTGGAGATCAAAGGACCCTTTGACCCTGATACGAAGCCTCAGCCGGATAGCTTGAAGAAGATACTTCGTCTGTGGTCATGACGCAGGGAACCATCAGCCGGCCTGTTCCCGCACGATCATGGCTAACTTCGCGCGCCGTGCTTACCGACGTACTCCGACACAGAAGGAAATCGCAAACCTCGTAAGAATCGTAGACGAGGATCGGAAGGCAGGAGATTCGTTCGAAGAAGCCATCGCGGTTGGTCTGCAGGCCGTTCTGGTCTCCCCACAGTTCCTATTTCGTTTGGAAAAAGATCCGGTGACGCGCGTTGCTGGTGATGACCGCCGGCTCACCGATTCCGAGCTCGCGACACGATTGTCATACTTTCTATGGAGCACGACACCCGATGACGAGCTGCTTCAACTTGCCGGTCAGAGATCTCTTCGAAAGCCTGGAGTCTTAGTCGCGCAAGTCCGGCGCATGTTGGCGGACCCACGGTCTCAAGCTCTGATTGAAAATTTCGGTGGTCAGTGGTTGCAGTTCCGAGCGCTTGAGTCGGTGAAGCCCGACGTAAACCGATTCCCAAACTTCGATCACTATGTGCGCATGTCCATGCAAAAAGAAACAGAGCTCTTCTTTGCAAACATCATCCGCGAAGACCGTCCCCTAACGGATTTCCTGGATGCGAACTACACCTTCCTCAATCAGAGGCTCGCTGAGTTCTACGGAATTAAGGGTGTAGTTGGGCCTGAATTTCGAAAGGTAGATCTGACTGGCACAAGCCGTGGTGGCATCATGACGCAGGGAAGCATACTCACGGTGTCGTCGTATTCGAACCGGACGTCGATTGTTCTGCGGGGCAAGTTCATCCTGGAGAACATATTGAACGCTCCGGTGCCGCCTCCGCCGCCGAATGTGCCAGCGCTGGATGAGTCAGCCGTGGGTTCTCGTGAGTCAATGCGGGAACAAATGGAAGCGCACCGAAAGAATCCGGTTTGCTCATCCTGTCACTCACGTATGGATCCGCTGGGCTTCGGCCTCGAGAACTTTGATGCTGTGGGAGCATGGCGAACACAAGATGGCAAGTTCGCAATTGATAGCACAGGCGTTCTGCCGGATGGACGGCGCTTTTCCGGCCCGGTCGGGTTAAGACAATTACTCAGTGAAGAAAAGGATGCATTTACTGGCGGGATTACGGACAAACTGCTGACGTATGCGCTCGGCCGCGGCTTGGAGCGCTTTGATCGTCCGGTGGTGAAGAAGATTGCGGAAGCCGTCGCTGCCGACCAGTACCGTTTTTCATCTCTCGTGCTGCAGATCGTAACGAGTCTGCCGTTTCAGAGTACTCGAATCACATCAACGCAGACGGATGCGAAAAACGGGCCGATCGCACGCTCCAGCTTGTAGACTTTCAATGCAGGGAGGGACCATGTTCGTCAGTGGAAAGCACATCTCGCGAAGAATAGCTTTGAGGGGAATGGGCGCGGTGATCGGCTTACCGCTGCTGGACTCGATGATCCCGGCGTTTGCTGCCCCAACGAAAGCCATAGGGCCAAGACGCTTCATCGTCACCTACATGCCGGTGGGAACTACGATGAAGGTTTGGCCGGCTATCGGTAGCGGTAAAGACTACACGCTATCAAGAATTCAGCAACCGTTCGAGCCGCTTCGCGAGCACTTCAGCATCCTGAGCGGCTTGGATCACAATCAGGCGAACGCGTTGGGCGACGGCCCAGGTGACCATGCGCGGGCCGGCGCGACCTTCCTAACAGGAGCTCACGCCAGAAAGACCTCGGGCGCCGACATCCAATCGGGTATATCGGCGGATCAAATTGCTGCGAAAGTCACCGGAACCCAAACCCGCTTTCCTTCGCTGGAACTTGGCTGCGAGGACTCTCGCATCGTGGGCGCATGCGATTCCGGGTATTCTTGCGCCTATCAAAACAGTATTTCCTGGCGAACACCCACATCACCTCTCCCTCCCGAAAGTAATCCGAGAGAGGTCTTCGAACGCCTGTTCGGAGTTCAGGATCTGAGTCTTCCACCCGAAGTGAGGGCGCGTAAGGCTCGGGCTCGCAAGAGCATCCTGGACGTAGTGCGAGAAGATACACGCGCGTTAGCCTCCGGTCTTGGACCGGCTGACCGCCGAAAGATCGACGAGTATCTGTTTGCGATTCGCGAGATCGAAAGGCGTATTGAATCGGCAGAAAAGGAGAATTCGGACTTCACGCCGTCCATTGCCAAACCTTCCGGTGTGCCGGTATCTTACGACGAGTACGCGAACCTGATGTTCGACTTGCAAGTCCTCGCGCTGCAGGCGGACTTAACTCGCGTAGTCACGTTCATGCTGGGACGCGAGGCGAGTCTGCGCGCCTATCCGGAGATCGGCGTGACCGAACCTCATCACCCTCTCACGCATCATCGGGGCGAACCAGATAGCATCGAGAAAGTAATCAAAATCAACGTCTACCACTCCAAACTGGTCGCCGGCTTCCTTCAGAAGCTCAAGGACACACCCGACGGGGAACACAATCTGCTGTTCAACTCGATGATTGTTTATTCGTCCGGAATTGCTGATGGAAACCGGCACACGCACGAGGATCTTCCGTGCCTGTTTGCCGGTCACGGCGGTGGATCGTTCAAGCAGGGTCAGCATATCGCATACAAAAGTGGCACGCCGATGACGAATCTGTTCCTGACGATTCTCGATCGAATGGGGATACATCCCGAATCGATCGGCGATAGCACCGGCAAACTCGAGCATCTCACCGATCTATAGCGCCCATGAAAAAGTTTCTGTTGTACGTTCTTTCGTCTGCGCTGTTGCTTGCGGCCGATCAGAAGAAGACGCCGGATTTAGTTGCGCATGTGGGTTTCGATGTTCAATCCCGAAGCGGGCGAGTCGAGACGATGGAGGTTACGATCGGCGATGGAGGGACAGGTCCCTACAAGGCTATCCTGTCGGGCGATCCTTCATTGCCAACGCACGCCATCTATCGACCCAAGGATCTTCGTCCTTTTACAAAAGCGAATTTGCTGCCGATTGTCGCATTCGCCAACGGTGGTTGTCGCAACACTTCGGGCGAGTTTCGGAACTTTCTCTCTGACATTGCCTCGCATGGATTTCTAGTGGTTTCCATTGGTCCTGCCGGTAACTCAGTAATCATGGGTTCTGAAGAGCGCACGAATACGACCGTCTCCTCTCAACTGCTCGACGGAGTGAGTTGGGCAATCGCAGAGAACGAACGGGCGGGAGGCGATTTTTATCGAAGAGTCGCTGTTTCGAGAGTGGCAGTCATGGGGCAATCGTGCGGAGGAGGCCAGGCAGTGGACGTATCACTCGATCCACGCGTGGCCACGACTGTCGTTTTGAATCAAGGCGTGAACATGACGCCTCGCTCGGCCGGTGGCGCAGCGCGGCCCGTCGGCGCGACGCGTGCGCAGGCTCCAAACCGCTACGCGCCCTTCGCTCCCGCGCTCGTGCCTGCTCCGCAAGAGCAGGGCACGCAGCAGTCTGGTTCTTCGCCCAATCGCGGCGAAATCCTTGGAAAGCTTCACGCTCCCATCTTGTTTCTAAATGGAGGTCCTGGCGATTCCGGCTTTGCCAACGCCAAGGCAAATTTCGAGGCCATCAGTGCTGTTCCAGTGGTGCTCGCATACCAGGATGTGGGTCACTATCCTGCGACCTACCGGCAGCCTAACGGCGGCGCTTTTGCGCGCGCGGTGGGAGCTTGGCTGAAATGGCAGTTGAAGGCAGACGCCACTGCCAAGAAAGTGTTTGTAGGCGACACCTGCGGCCTGTGTGCCGATTCCACCTGGAAAATAGAGCGCAAGAACATTCAATAACAACAATGGGGATGACTCGATGGACCGGGCTACTTCTGATCACCGGTCTTTCTGTCGGCGTCGCGCGATCGAGCGAAAAGCTAAATCGTGGCGTCGTGGCCGCCGTAAACAGCGAAGGAAATGTTTACGTAGGATGGCGTTTGCTCAAAGAAGATCCTAAAGATGTAAGCTTCAATGTCTATCGGCAGACCGAACAGAAGCAGACAGTAAAGGTCAACGCCAAGCCTCTCACGAGCAGCACCAATATCGTCGACACCGCTGCTCCAAGGCAGCAGGAAAATGCATGGTTCGTTCGATCTATCGTGCAAGGCCGCGAACAAAAGCCTTCCGAGATGGCTGTTCTACCTGCCAACGCACTGCCAGATCAAGTCAGGACGATTAAATTACAGGGTGACTACACTGCTAACAAAGTCGCAATCGCAGATCTCGATGGCGATGGAGTGTACGATTACGTGATCAAGCAGCCTGGAGGGGGTCTCGATCCTGGTACCCCGCGTCAGAGCCCTGATACCTACAAGCTAGAAGCGTATGACGGCAAAACTGGCCGTTTTTTGTGGCGCTATGACCTCGGCTGGAACATGAACATGGGCGTTTGGTGGACGCCTTACATCGCAGCCGATCTTGACGGAGATGGCAAGGCCGAGGTTGCGTTGAAAAATGGCGCCGTACGCCGCTACGCGCGAGGAAGCGAACATCAGCGATCTTGGCTTTGTGATTGAAGGGCCAGAGTATGTGGTTGTCCTGAACGGAATGACCGGCAAGGAAATCGCGCGCGCAGACTGGGTGGAGCGCGGCGATCCCGCTCGCTGGGGCGATACACGCGGCAACCGGGTGAATCGCAACCAGATTGGAATGGCGAAGCTCGATGGCAAGCGGACCAGCCTACTCGTAGCGCGAGGCACGTACACATACATGTACCTGGATGCGTGGAATCTCGTGGACGGGAAGCTGGTAAAAGTCTGGCGATGGTTCGGCGACGACACTGACCCGAAAGTACAGGGCCAAGGAAGTCATGGAATGCATGTCTACGATCTCGATGGCGATGGCAAGGAAGAAGTGGCTTTAGGCTCAGTCGTCGTGGATGACAACGGAAAGACGCTCTGGTCGAACGGACTCGGCCATCCGGATCTGTTCTACGTGGCTGACATCATTCCAGAGAAGCCTGGCCTCGAAATCGCCTACGGATATGAAACTCCCGAACCCATAAACGGAATTCAGGTTGCGGAAGCGCGGACGGGCAAGATGATCTGGGGACATCCCGCTCCGACGACTCACATTCATGACTGGGGCTTGTTCGCCGATATTGACCCTGATAACCCTGGTTACGAGTTCTATGGCGCCGAACAGAATCGCAAGCTTGGCCAGTTTTTGTATTCGGCTCGCGATGGCAAGCTCCTATCGAAAGAGGATCTCGGCTCGATCACTCTGCGTCCTTTCTATTGGCTGGATGGGCCACAGAAGGTCTACCATGTCTTCAGCTATCGAAGCAACACATTTGCCTTTCAGAAGTACAAAGATCCTGCGAAGATCGGAGAATTTCCCGGTCGATTGATCGCGATCGCCGATGTGTATGGGGATTGGCGTGAAGAGTTGATATTGGCGGATAGTGGGGCGCTTCGCATCGTTACGACCAGGGTCCCGGCAACCAGCCGGCACGTCAATCTGATGCAGGATCCCCTTTACCGCAACGATGTAGCTCTCGTGTCGATGGGCTACTTCTATCCGCCGAATACCAGCTACAATCTATTCCCTCAGGCCTTTCGCTAGAGCCCGAATTCACTGATCATCGACTTCCCGTCTGTGGTAACCGACGCCCGGACTCTCGCTCCGCCGAGAAATCGGCCAGAATGGCAGAGAGCTCTCCTTCGACCTCGGTCCCAAATGCTCCCGCATCGGCAGCGCGGTCGTCCGCCACCAACTCGTCCACGAGCCGGAGTTTGTCATACAACGTTGATGCAGATTCTCGCCAGCCTCGAACCGTGTAAGGCCGATTTGCCGACGGTTTGTAGGACAGATTCAAAGAACCGATCTCACGTTGGATGCCCGTCGTGTGATCCATCACCATGACCTTAAATTGTTTCCAAGCGTCAGGAGGAAATGCCGCCACACGCTCCGCAGAGAACAATTCGCCGAGATGACGAAGGGCCGCTGCATGCTGAAGCACGATCGATGACGTGCGATTGGTTCTGGTTAGTTGAGGCGCATCGGCGGGAATTGCTTCGTGATCCCGAAACCGCGACAAAGCATCAAGCACGTCATGAAGGGTTGCTACTGACGTCACGATGTCCGGCTCGCTCGTTGCGCCTTGGGCTCGGCTGCGAACATGAACACGACCATTCTCCTCTAGTATCCGAACAGGCTCCTCGAGACATGTACGAGAGCGGTGGAGTACGTACTGCGCCTCGACCGCTCTTAGTTCTGTATTGTCAGGCGGTGGCTCGACTGGAATCGCATTTGCGGGCTGGACCGGCGCGTGAACCTCTGCCGGAAGCGCCGGCATTGGTTCGATCCTTACTCGTGCGAACAAGTCTGCGTCTGGATGAAAAAGCGCATCGGTGATCTCCGCTGCTGGAACCGTTGCGATGCGTCTGGTTGCGAGTTGGAGTTCGATACTCCGATCCCCAGATGCAAACTGAATCGTTTGCAAGCGTGGCCGATAATCGGCCGCGTCAACATCAACTGTCAACAGAGCCGTAAGACGATGCGAGCTTCGTCGAGCCGAAATGCGGATCACGACGCTGCCATCTTTCTGTCGGATTCGCTCGGCTGTCATTGCAGTGCCGTCCTGCTTCGACCACGAGGACAGGTCGGACGCAAACGAGACTGGTCGCCAGGCGCGATCTTCCAGCCAGCGCAAAAACGCCGACTCAAGTTGCCGAATGTCGAGGCTATCATCCGCGAGCGCTGTTAAATTCTCGCCCCCGAATGTTCTTCGAGTCCGTGTCGTGACTGCGCTTGCATTGTAGATGTGTTCCGCTCCCGCAGAAGGCTTCCACACAGCATGCTTCAGAGCCCCTTCCGCATCAGTCCATCGAGACACGAATCTGCCGTTTCGCGAGTCCGATACCACCCGCAGCTTACTGCTCCGTGATTTCGGACTGGGTTTGAGCTCCCGAATCTGAATGTCGAGATCCTGCTGTACAGCCCCAGTGATCAAGCGATCATCCGCAGCGGCAATACGCGCGATCGTTTCTTCAGCGTTGATTCGCGGGGGAAAGTTCAGCCTCCACCAAAATCCCGCCACTGCGATAAAGATAACGGCTATCGGGGCTGCAATCTGATAACTGATGCCGATTCGAGCTTGGTTCGCGCCGGGCGCGGGCAGTGTCTCCTCAAGTCTCTGTATTCCTTCTTCGAGGCGCCGTTTAGCATCGACGCGCCACCAGGGATTCGGGAAGCTCCATCGATCCATCGCTACCGAAAGCGACACGATCTTCTCCTCCAATGCGGCGGCGCGCGCCCGGCAATTCCAACAGGCATTTAAATGACGCTTGACCCGGAACTTCGAGACCAGCTTTAGCTCTCCGTCCAGATAGGCGACCAGCTCGGTATCACTGCAATGCATTGCGACCCTCATGCTTTGAGCGAGTCTTCGAATGTCGACCCATTGGACTTATGTGAGCGACGTTCTGAAGCTTGGCGATCGCCCGCGAGAGAAGCGTACACACGGACTTAGTACCGATGCCAAGTCGCTCCCCGATCTCCCTGTATTTCAGTGATTGCAGGCGTAACAAAACGACTTCTTCTTCACGCGCGCTCAGGACAGACAAACCGAGAGGACCAGAGCTGTTCGGTTGGTCCTCCAGGTCCGGTGTTCCAAACATCGAGGGAACAAGATCCAACTCCTCCGTTGAGACGAGTTCCTCTGCGTGCCTGGCGGAGTCTCGAAATCGTTTCCGGATTTGGTTCCGTATGGCGCCAAAGGCCCACTTCTCTGCTTCCCGGATTTCTTTTCCCATACGCAAATCGCGGTAGCGTGCCAGGAATACTTCTTGTACGAGGTCCTCAGCAACTTCGGCGGAGCCGGTTTTCCTGTACGCGTACCGCATTAGAAACTGACCCTGCGATGCGAAAACCTTGTTGACGAGCTTGGTGGCTTCTTCCTGCGTCATGCAACTGGATCTTGCTGGTCCTAGCTAAACGTCCTCAGTATATCGGTACCCCAAAAATCGTTTTCCTGACAGCTCTTGAAACTTTTTTCACAAAACTGTCAGCAAACAGAAACGTTTGGGTACTCTCCAAGCAGGGGGACTCTATGAGAAACCGGCGGCCCTGTTTTCGCTGCTTTTTGGTTTTGCTCTGCATCCTGTTAGCAGGCAATCTCTTCGCTCAAACGGATCGGGCGACCATCGAAGGAATCATCACAGACGCATCCGGCGCTTCCGTCGCGGCGGCCGAAGTTCAGATTGTTCGGATTGAGACAAACGACTTGATCGTGCTCACGACAAATGAACAAGGTCGCTTCTTTGCTCCAAACTTACCGCTTGGGACATATAGAGTCACTGTAGCTAAAGCCGGCTTCCAGTCCGCCCGCATGGACAACATCATTCTGCAGTCGCAGATGAGCGTTCGGGCTGATCTCCGCCTGAGTGTCGGAAATGTCGCCGAATCGGTCAGTGTTACCGCAGAAGCTCCAATGGTCGACGCTTCCACTGCGACGATTACGCAGCAACTCACCACGAAGCAGATTCAGGAAATGCCCCTCATCACCGTCGGTCGCAAACGAGATATCACTGCGTATCTGCAATACCTGCCAGGCGTGACTACGGCGTCAACGTGGGGCGCTCGTGTAAACGGATCGAGTCCCGGGAACTCTGAAGTGTTTCTGGATGGCGCCCCGGCTAGCCTTGCTGTTGCGGCAAACGGATCAGCGGCTGAATCTGTTGGCGCGATTCTCGGACTGCTTTCTTGACGGGCGGGAACAGGATCGGGTGGAACACTCGGTGCTGGAGATGGTCTCGCAGCGCGTCTACGGACTGGCGCTCGGCTATGAAGACCTGAACGATCACGAGCAATTGCGGAAGGATCCGTTGTTTGGAGTGCTGGCTGGGCGCGAAGAACTAGACAAGCCACTTGCGGGTAAGAGCACGCTAAACCGATTGGAACTCGGCAATGGCCAACAGGATCGATATAAGAAAATCACGTTCTGGAAGCAAGCGGTAGACGAGTTGCTAGTCAGAGTGTTTGTCGAATCGCACGAAAAGGCGCCGGAGGAAGTCATTCTCGACGTAGACACAACCGACCTGCCGCTGCATGGGAAGCAGGAAGGTCGCTTCTTTCACGGCTACTATGATCACTACTGTTACCTGCCGTTGTACGTCTTCTGCGGAGAACATGTCCTGTGCGCACGGCTGCGACAGTCCAATTGCGATGCGTCGGCAGGAAGCTTGGTGGAGATCGAAAGAATCGTGGATCAGATTCGCCGGGCATGGCCGACAGTGAAAATCATCTTGCGGGGCGACTCCGGATTCTGCCGCAACGAGTTGATGAGTTGGTGCGAAAGCAAGCGCGTGGATTATGTGTTCGGGTTGGCGCGCAATCAGCGGCTGCGACGCATCATCGGACGGCAGATGTGGGAAGCAACGGAGCAGTGGAACCGGACCGGCGAGCCGGCGCGAGTGTTTACTGAGTTCAAGTATCAGACCAGAAAAACCAAGAAGCGAGGCTGGGATCGGGAGCGCCGCGTGGTGGCCAAAGCCGAGCATATCGATGGCAAGGAGAACCCGCGCTTTGTCGTGACATCGCTGAGTCCCGAACAGTGGACGGCACAAGCGCTGTACAAACAACTGTACTGCGCTCGCGGCGATATGGAGAACCGGATTAAAGAGCAGTTCAGTTTGTTTGCCGATCGGGTGAGCGCCGAGACGATGCGGGCCAACCAACTGCGTCTGTATTTCTCGGTAGTGGCTTATGTGCTGGTCAGCGGATTCCGGCGCCTTGGATTGAAAGCAACCGAGTTTGCGCAAGCACAGGTATCCACCATTCGCACGAAGCTACTGAAGATCGGTGTACAAGTAAGAATGACGGTGCGCAAGGTCTGGATCTCGATGGCATCGAGCTACCCGTGGCAAAGCGTGTATCAGCGGGCCTGGTCGAACTTACGCATCTAGAGCGGCATAGGGAAGGCCAGTCTGATTCAAAACTCCAACGGTGGAAGGACTACCGTCAAACAAGTGCGCTTTCTTGACACATTGAAGGGCACAGGCACGCTCGACAGCTGAAATAACTCCCCGCTACTCCGACGAAATCACCACTCGTCTTTGCCTCAGCTGAGCTTACCGTCACACTTGCCCCATTTCTCTCGGCATGACCCGCTCACAAGAACTACTCGTGAGACATCCGGGCTAGTCAGGGCAACGTTCGCGGCGGCATACAGGAAAACGGGCCCGCAGTGGAACAAGTTGGCGAGTTCAGCGTCGTCACCAATGCCTTCAACGCAGAGTATGGGCGGACAGGAAGCTGGTTCACGAATATCACTATTCGCTCGGGCACAAATCAGCTTCATGGAAGCGTGTACGACTATTTTGCCAATGACGCCTTGAATGCTCGTTCCTATTTTCAGGCGCAGCGGAGTATTGTCCGCCAAAACGAAGGCGGTCTCACGATTGGCGGTCCCGTCTACATCCCGAAGATCTACGATGGTCGAAAGAAGACGTTTTTCTTCTTTGGACAGCAACTTGTCTACTACAGGCAAACAGGCAGCGGCGCCCTGTTTACGGTTCCGACCGAAGCATTTCGCAACGGCGACTTCAGTGGTTATGTCGACGCTGCAGGAGCACAGATCCCGATCTACGATCCTCTGTCGACACGGCAGGATAGCGCGGGCAATGTTCTTCGAGATCAGTTCCCGAACAATCGGATTCCATCAAACCGTATCAGCGCCACTTCACGAAACATACTCGATTTGATGCCGCTGCCCGATATTGCTGGTCAGCAAAACAATTTTCGAAATCGAACAGGCGGAGGCAGCTACGATAACTACGTCTCCACGTTCAAGATCGACCACAGCTTTTCTGAGAAGCACAAACTTTCCGTCACCTATAGCGACCAGTACAATCCCCGTGTCATTGCCGGTCAGGGCTGGGGTGTGGACAGTCCACTCGAAGGCTCTCAATCGCCGAAGTTTATCCACGATCGCACAGGACGTATCAACTACGATTGGATCATCCGACCGAATGTACTGAATCACTTTACGATTGGCGTAGATCGGTACAACAACAGCACGCAACAAGTCTCGCAATTTCAGGATTGGAATCAGAAGCTGGGCATCTCTGGTGTTACCTGGGATCAGGGAGCATTCCCTGTCGTGAACTTCAGTGGCGGTACCGCAGTTCCGCGTAATCTGGGCGGCGGAGATTTCTCGACGAATGCGAATGGCCGCATCACTTTTGCCGAGAATCTCGCTTGGATCAAGGGCCGTCATAGCATGAAGTTCGGCGGGACATATTGGCCTGAATATGCGAACGCCCGAGAAGGTTTCCAGAGCAGCGGTAGCTTTAGTTACAGCAATCTCACGACGAGCCTTCCGAGTTCGTCTCGCTATACTGCGCTCGGTAGTTCTTTCGCGAGCTTTCTGTTAGGTGACCTTTCGAGCGCGAGCGTATCGGAGCCCTACGCCCGCGGGGCAAGGTACCGCTCCGGATCATTGTTCGCCCAGGACGAATGGAGAGCCACAACGAATTTGACCCTCTCGTATGGGTTCCGGTGGGATTGGAACGGCTCGCCATTTGAACCGAACGGAACCGCAAGCGGCTTCAACCCTGCCATCGCAAATCCTCGCGCGGGAGGAAGATTAGGAGCATTGGAGTTCGCTGGAGAAGGGGACGGCCGTACTGGAGAAAGATCACTGTCCAACAACTGGTATGAGGGCTTCGCTCCACGCCTTGGCGTCGCTTATCAGTTGACACCGAAGACCGTGATCCGAGGTTCCGGAGGCCTTTATTATGCTCCGGGATTCCGCACTCGAATGGTTGCATACGGATTTAACAGCAGCGCAACCATTCCTTCGCCGAATGGCTATGCTCCCATTTATAACTGGTCGACATCAGGCTTTCCGCAGGACTTTCCGCGAGCTCCGTTTATCGATCCCTCCTTCCAGAACGATCAAAACGTCAGCTCGATTCTTGATGGAACCTCGCGGATGCCTCAAATCGTGAGTTGGACCTTCAGCGTTCAGCGAGAACTCGCTTCGAATCTTGCATTCGAAGCGAGTTGCATCGGGAGTAAGTCGACGCACCTGATTCTGTCTGGGGCTCAATCGAACATGAACGTTCTCGATGCCAGCTATCTTTCACTCGGGAACCTTCTACTGCAGGACATCAATTCTACGGGAGCAGCGGCCGCCGGCATTTTCTCTCCGTATCCGAACTTCTCAGCCCAGCGAAATCGTACAGTCGGTCAGGCGCTCCGGCCGTATCCGCAATACTTGAACGTCAACGAAGAATGGGGTCCACACGGTGTAGCAAGGTATCATTCGCTACAACTGAAGCTAAACAAGCGATACTCGTCCGGGCTCACTTTTCTGACGTTCTACACGTGGTCAAAGAACATGACCAACGTTGAAGGCGGCCCAATCGATCTTGGTCCGGGAGATGGCGCAATTCAATACCCGCGAAATCGTGCAGGCGAAGTTTCGATAAGTACGGAAGGTCCCCCCAGCGTTTTCGTGGCAAGCAGTTCCTATGAGCTTCCGTTCGGTCCCGGCAAGCCGTTCCTGGGTAGCAATAAAGCCCTCGGATATCTGGTAGGCGGATGGCAGATCACCGGATATGTCCGTTATGCGAGTGGAGCTCCTCTTGCAGTGACCTCCACAAATCCAATCGCCTCATTCGGTTTTCCCAATATCCGCGCAAACTATGTTGAAGGTTCAGGATTCCTCGTTACGAATCCGAGAGAGTTCGATCCTGCGCGAGATCGCTACCTCGACAGAACTGCTTTCGCAGCTCCATCTACGTTCCAACTCGGAAATACGGCAAGAGTGCTCGACTGGCTGCGCGGATTCACACAGAAGAGCGAAGCGATCTCAGTAGCTAAGAGAATACCGATCACAGAACGCGTGCGCGCGATCGTTCGAGCGGATGCCCAGAATCCATTCAATTTCGTTCGTTGGAGCAATCCTAATACGACGATCACGAGTGCGGATTTTGGACGCGTTACCGGAGCCGCGGGTGGTCGATCAATGCAGTTGAACGCGACACTCGAGTTCTAGTTATTGGAACGAAACGAAATGGTCAGACGAGATTTTCTTCAGGCGGTAGGTCTCTTCGCCGGCGCGGGGTTGCAGCCGTTGGCATCGGCGCAGTTCGCTCGCGGCGCTGCGCCGACTGTCTACTATGTCGATGGATATCACGGTGGCATTAAGGGCCACATGCCCGCCGGATCGTGGCGCGACATCCTCAACACGATGCGCGACCTTCCGAAATGGAAGCTCTGCCTGGATATCGAGCCTGACTCATGGGATGCGTTGAAGCAGGAGGACCCGGCCGCATTCCTGGAACTGAAGGCTTATCTTGACAAGCAGCCTGTCGATGCGCGCGTTGAAATAGTGAACGGGACATTCGCGCAGCCGTTCGGCTGGGCCAACGGCGGTGAGAGCAACATCCGTCAGATTGCACGCGGTCGGGAGATCATTCTGCGTCATTTCCCGAAAGCAGTTCTGGAGACATACTCCGTCCAGGAACCCTGCTGGTCTAGTTGTCTGCCCCAGATTCTTCGTTCGCTCGGTTTCACCGGCGCCGTTTTGAAAAACCCGAGCACGGCTTGGGGCGGATACTCAGCCGGCTTCGACGCGGAGACAGTCAACTGGGTCGGCCCGGACGGAACTTCTATACCGACCGTGCCCCGTTATGCTTGCGAAGAACTCTTGAAGGTTTGGGAGACCGAGTCAGTCACCGGTTCGCCTGAATTCGCCCGGAAGTGTATTGAAAAAGGCATAGCCCACCCCGCAGGTATGTGCTTCCAAGACCTGGGATGGGCTGCCAAGCCCAAAGTTGCAGGAGACCATATACAATTCGTCACTTGGCGGGAATACATGCATTCCATCGCGACGCCGCCTTCGAAAGAATGGCGATACAGCATGGAGGACATCCTGGTAACCCTGCCGTGGGGCGAGAAGACGCTTCAGACTGCGGCACAGCAGGTTCGGTCGGCCGAGAATCGTCTATTGCTGGCTGAGAAGATCGCAGCTCTTGCATGGTTGGACAAGGGCTCCGAATGGCCGGCGAGAAAACTCGAACAAGCTTGGGACGACCTTCTGTGGTCGCAGCACCACGACGCATGGATCACCGTCACTACACGCTCAGGTCGTCGCGCGTGGGCTTTCCAGGTCGCGACTCAAACGCTGCAAGCGGAAGAGGCCGCGGACGCCATCATCTCCGGCTCCGCGAAAGCGATGGCGAAATCCACTGCAGCCCGTCCGGTGTCATCGTCTCAATGGGTCCGCGTCGTCAACACACTCGCGTGCCGTCGTCACGAACTGGCTGATGTCACAATAGCAACGGACCGCGGAACTTTTAGCGTCCAAGTATTCGAC
The DNA here is from genome assembly GCA_963844855.1 of Bryobacteraceae bacterium. Taxonomy (GTDB): domain Bacteria; phylum Acidobacteriota; class Terriglobia; order Bryobacterales; family Bryobacteraceae; genus DASQDN01. The sequence continues at coordinate 723,956 of CAWJQP010000080.1, read as the reverse complement.
TCGGCAGGAAAAGAGATCCCTAGTCAAACGATCCCGACTCGTCGGTACTTATCGCGTCAGGTTCGGACCGACCTCAGTCAACGTGGCGAAGTCTTTCCCTCGGAACGGCCGAGTCCCGACCAGCAGAGTATCAACACAGCCACGGTGCTCTTCAGAGCCGACGTCCCGCCTTTAGGCTACGCCACCTATCGAATCGAACCGATCCGCGAGCGCCCCGCTTCGACAACAACAGGAGTTACGGCGACAGAATCCGGTGGAGCCATCGTGATGGAGAGTGATCTGTACCGGCTACGCATCGATCCCTCACGCGGCGGCGCGATTACGAGCTTGTTTTCGAAGGAGCTGAATCATGAATTCTGTGATGCCGGCGCAGAACGGTTATTCAATGAATATCGTGGTTATTTCGTTGCGCAGGAGAAGTGGCGCAGCAGTACCGAGGAGTCGGCGCGGGTAACCATCGTGGAAGCAGGTCCGTTGCGTGCGCGCGTGCGTGTTGCGGGACGTGTTGGCGGGTGTCCTTATCAGACCACCATTACGCTTGCCCACGGTAAGCGTCGCATCGACTTTCAGACAAGACTTACTTACGAACAGGAAACATGGATTGGCGACCCGTGGGATATCAAGCCGGAGAACCGTCGAAGCGAGCGGAGACGGTCGCAGAATGACGGACGCTTCAAGCTCCAAGCGCTTTTCCCCGTGAATCTGAAGAATCAAGCAATCTTCAAAAACGCAGCCTACGACGTCTGCCGAAGCCGAAATGCGGATACGTTCTTTCAACGCTGGGACGAAATCAAGCACAACATCTTGCTTCATTGGGTGGACTTAGTCGACGAAAGCGCCAAGATTGGGTTGGCAGTCCTCTCTGACCACACGACCGCGTACACCTATGGACCGCAACATCCACTCGGTCTTGTGTTGGGGTGGGGTTGGGAAGGCGGATTCTGGTGGGGCAAATGTCCGCTGAAGGGTGTCCAACAGATCAGCTACGGCATCGTGCCCCATAAGGGTGCTTGGGACGAAGGCCGTTTATCGGAAGAGAGCAGCCGCTGGAACGAATCGTTAGTTTCGCAGATCATGGAAACTCAACCGTCGGCCGGCAATGAAAGCGTATCCTTGGTCATGGTGGACGGCGGCGGCATGGAAATGCCAACACTACTGGTCCAAGGACGCAACCTCATTGTGCGATTGTTCAACGCGGAAGGAAACGATAGCGAACGCACGGTATCGTTGCAGGTTCGCCCGTTGAAGGTCGACCTCATCGAACTGGACGGGCGTGTCATCCGCCAATTGGATGTCCGCCGTACTTCTGATGGACGCTTCGGAGTGAAGCTCTCGATGCCCCGTTTTGGTATTCGAACTCTGCGATGTGAAATGCCCTCTCGATCGTGATGCCAAGCTGTACCAACGTTGCGTTTTGCATTCTGCTTGTGTTTGGCGCCGAATGCGCGCGTAGCGAACAAACCGGAACACTTCTCGAACGCGCAAATTCCAGTTACCTGGCCTCTCGGCACGAAGAGGCTGTCGAACTCTATCGTGCATATCTCGCGCAATATCCTGACCGCGCGGACGTCCGCGTTTTTCTTGGCGCCGGCCTGCTGAGCATGAACCGCAATTCGGAAGCTTTAGAGCAGGCGCTCCGTGCAATCGAAATCGATCCAAACTACGCGAAGGGATTTGCTTTGGGCGGCAGGGTCCATGCCGAGCTGCAGGATTGGTCTATTGCCGAGGAATTCTTCATAAAGGCGTTGGCCATCGATCCCCAAGATCGGGATACCTTATATTTTCTGGGCCGCATGTTCTGCGCCGCCGGCCGTTCGGACAAAGCCGTAGATGCTCTGTTGCAGGCAATGAAGGTGGGAGGTGATCAGAGCCGCGTCTATGAGCAACTCGGCCTGGCGTATGATTCCTTACGTCAGCCCGAAAAGGCTGAATCCGCCTATCGCTTGGCGATTAAGTCGAGCGGAAGTTCGTATCGATCCCATCTGGCTTACGGAGTGTTTTTGTTCAAGCATGCGCGGCTCGCGGAGAGCCTTATGAGCCTACGAAAGGCACTAGAGCTTCAACCGCTCGCTATCCCCGTGCGATTCGAGCTTGGGCGGGCACTTCTGCAGAACGGGCAGGTAGCAGAGGCAATCGAAATACTTGGTCCTGCCCGCGATTCACACGAGTGCCGAGTGCATCGGCTGCTATCGAAGGCCTGGTCTCTCCAAGGCAACGACGAAATGGCGGCAGGCGAGCTGAAGCGCCTTGAGGGATGTATTGAGCCCAGATCATGAAACTGGTATGGTCCGGCGGAGTCGTAGTGCTCTTCGTGTATGTTCTGCTCGCGTTCGCAGAACAGGCAACACCGGATCTGTTTGAGGATCGAACCGCTCGATCAGGCATTGATTTCGTACTGCGGAACGGCGCGACCGGGCAGAAACACCTCATTGAGACCATGACCGGTGGAGTCGCCGTTCTCGATTACGATCGCGATGGATTGCCTGACATCTACTTCGTCAATGGCGCTGATTCGCATACTCTGCAGAAGTCAGAACCACGGGATTGCAACAGGCTCTACCGGAACAAGGGCAATTGGCAGTTCGAGGATGTTACATCAAAAGCCGGTGTCTGTGGGACAGGGTTTGGCATGGGCGTTTCAGCGGCAGACTATGACAACGACGGATCTGCCGATCTTCTCGTCATCACAGTGGAAGGAAACCAGCTCTTCCACAATCAGGGCGATGGAACGTTCAAGGACGTAACCACGACAGCTTCTCTGAAAGGCGATGGTTGGGGAATAGCGGCAGCGTGGCTCGACTACGACAACGACGGGCTTCTCGACTTGTTCGAAGTGCGCTACGTAAAGTGGGATGCTACCAAGGAGCAGTGGTGCGGCGATAGTCATCGGAAAATTCGAACGTATTGTCATCCGAAGTTCTACGAGCCAACCTCGAACCGGCTGTATCGCAACAATGGCGACGGGACGTTCACCGACGTTTCGCAGCGGTCGGGGATCGCAAGCCATCTCGGTAAAGGTATGGGTCTCGCATCCGCCGATTACGATCAGGATGGACGAATGGACGTATTCGTTGCCAATGATACGATGGCGAACTTCCTTTTCCACAACGAAGGAGCAGGACGCTTTCGAGAAGTAGGTTCGGAGGCAGGAGTCGCGCTGAACGATGATGGAAAGGCGCTTTCCTCAATGGGAGTTGACTTCCGCGACATCGACAATGACGGCAAAGAAGACATCTTCGTAACAGCCCTGGCGAATGAGACGTTCCCGTTCTTTCGAAATGTAAATGGCCGGCTGTTCCTGGATCGTACTTATCCGAGCGGCATCGGAGCGCTGACCACGTCATTCAGCGGATGGGGCGCTTGTATAGTCGATCTCGATAATGACGGATGGAAAGACATCTTCACCGCCAACGGCGATGTTCAGGAAAATACTGAGCAATACTCGAGTGGAAAATCCAGGCAACGGAACCTCGTGCTCTGGAACAGGGCGGGCAAGTGGTCTGCGATTGAAATCTCTAAGCCCGGGCAGCATCGAGGAGCAGCGTTTGCTGACTTCGACCGCGATGGCAGAATCGATGTCGTTGTCACCCGTCTGAATGACACACCTCTGCTTTTACGGAACGTGTCGCCCGCCGCGAATAACTGGCTGGATGTGCAGCTTGTCGGCGCTCAATCGAACAGGCAAGGTCTCGGCGTCCGCATAACCCTTATCGCCGGTAGAGAGCGGCAGGTGAACCATGCAACCGTGTCCGTAGGTTACGCAAGCTCGAGCGAAGCAATCGTTCATTTCGGGCTCGGCGAGCGCGACTCCGTCGATCGTCTCGAGGTTGACTGGCCTACAGGCCGACGGCAAGTAATCGAAGGGGTTCAATCACGAAGATTGCTGACGATACACGAAGGTGGTGACGAGAAGCGCTAACTTATTTCGGTAGCACAGGCAGCACAATCTTCGAGGCGAGGCCTCTCTGATGATGTACCTTCTGGCGTGCGCGGATCGAACGGGCGGAAAAAGGCCCTCGCGGAACGCTGCGCGTGTAATGCCGTGGCCGATCGGAAGCGCGATTCCCTTGGGCGGAACAGCGAACAACCTCACGACCCAATCAGGGTCGGGCGTATCGGTTTCCACCCAGAGATCGGCTTTCAATGGACCAGCGAACACGACCGGTTTATCGAGTGCGGGTGTCGTCCACGTCAACACATCTTTCCGCGACGAAATCTCCGTGTAGTCCATGGGACTTCACAGCGCCGCACGCGAAACACCCGACTTAATCGATGGGACCGCGGGAACCGGGTCGACTCAAACTCGCTGAAGCGTTTGTCTGCCTCGGGCTGAGCAAACCCGGCGACGCCTCCGGCCCGCAAGTACAGCGGAGTTTCCTTGCTGACCTGATTTGTTCTCATATTTCATTTGTCGATTCCGTTCAGTTTTTGAACACGGGTAGCGAAGCGACCTGGCACAATGATGGGCCTGTAATCTGATGACGCCCCTCGAACAGTTGGGTCCGCGTCAGAACGGAGCTGAGCTTCCTTTCTGTCCCATCAGGGCGGGAATCCCATAGGGACACAGCGAACTGGTGCATCCGGTCAACTTCAACGACCTGGAATCGGTCCTCGCTATTTGTGAGAAGTATTCTGTGGCCGGACTGATTACCGAACCCGTGCTTCAGAACATCGGAATCCGTCCCTCTACTCCCAGGATATCTGGAAGGCTTGCGAGCGCTCGCCGATGAATTCGGGTTTGTGCGATCGAATTCTGTGGCTGAGCGCTTGGGTTAAAGCCCAATAATTCGCGGTTGTGAAGCCAAGACCTGCAAGCGACACGACGGCGAAAAAGAAGGCAGTGGAGTTCGACTCGTTATGTCGGGAATCTACGAATCGCCGGGTCTGACTAACCGGTCGATGATCGTACGCCAACTCCTTGGCTCCTGGCAGAACAACTTCATCTTTACGGCTGGCACGGGTCTTCCCACTACTGTCGTGAGCGGCGTAGACAATGCATTCTCTGGTATCGGAGGCCAGTTCGCTGATTTGACGGGTCAGTCGTGGGAACCCGAGAGCGACCGGTCAAAGGACGAGCAGATCCGCTCCTGGTTTAATACAGGGGCTTTCCGAACGAAGGCCATCGGTACGATTGGCACCGGAGGTCGCAACCAGCTGCGGGATCCGGGCCGCTGGAATATCGACTACTCTCTCTTCAGGTCGTTTCCGCTTGCCGAGTCCGTCTCGCTTCAGCTCCGCGCCGAAGCATTCAACGTTCTGAATCACGCAAATCTCGGGCCCGCGAACGTCACAGTCAACAGTGCGAACTTCGGTCGTATATCTTCGGCATCAAGTCCGCGAATTCTACAGTTCACGCTCCGGCTGGCGTTCTGATCGTGGGTTGAAATAATCCTTCAGGCCCGCGCAAACTCGGCATACAGCCCGTCGATATCGGCTGTTCCTTCGTAAATGAGAACTCGATATCGAAGTGTGAGTTTGGCGCCCGTTGGAAGCGTGTAGCTCCCATCGGTTACGGAGGCTTTATCGAAGCTTTTGGTTGCGAACGGATTTGCGGCGTTAAGTCCATATGGCCGGGCATGCCAGCGCGTCGGATGCCGTAGGTTCGACGGATGATCGAACATTGCGACTCCTACCGGCGCGCCGCCGATGACCGCTGAATTGTCCGTCCACTTGGCAGGCTTACCCCAGATCTGCTTCGATCCGGACTGTCCTTCCGAGTTTCTTAGACGGGCTCCGCGGTCTTCCCGAAAGGCTTCGTCAAGACGGAAAGCGAAGCCTCCATCATCGGTGTCCCCGAAGGTTAAAGGCTTATCGCTATTCGCATGAATCGTGATACTAGCGTCGAGGTGTCGTATCGGGCCGCTGTCCTTGAACTGATACTCCTGACGCATCGAGCCGATTGGTCGGCCATCGGGAGGCGTCATGCTGAGATCTAGGCTAACTCGCGAATCATCAATGCGCGGCTTCGATTTGAGAATCAGTCGGGACGTCTTCTCGCGGCCCTGTTCCCGCCAGAAATCCGCGCCGTTGATAATGCCGTGGCCATACCAGAAGCCTCTATGCCAAGTGTGGTCTGTGCTGTCGCCTTCACGGGGTTCCAAGGGCCAACCGCGGGAAATCACTTTGCCGGACACCGTGCGGATTGGGAAGAGGAATGGCTTATCCCACTTCTCACTACAGTAGAGACTCGCGGCAACCTTGCCGGTATTCGTGCGAAGTTCGATCGGAGAATCCTCATTCGCTGCCCAAAGCGCAGAAGCGCTGGTTATAAGAAATGTTCTTCTATGCATGGCTTCCTTTGCGGAGCACATCGGCAGGCTGGCGAGTAGCTCGCCAATGCCAGAAGGTACCGCGGTCATCGGTGGTTTCAGACGCAGTGAATAGACTCGCGAGCAGTCCCGTAGTGAAGAGAATGATATTGCCGAATGCGCCGATAGTGAGATCGTCCCAAGGGTAGTTAAACGACCCAAGATCAAGGAACGGCTTTGCGCCTTTTGAGAGCACAGCCCAGAAGGTGAATGCTGTGGCACAGGCAATTCCAGTCCAGGCGCTGACCTTCGTGGCTCTGCGAGTGAGAAACGCCAAAAAGAACAGGCCCGCAAGTCCACCTGAGGCAATCGCCGATACTGCGAACCACAGGGACAGGGCGCTGCCCTTGGTTTGGACGAGTATCAGCGCAGTCACGATGTTCAGCAGCCCTACTCCGACAACAAGACATCGAGCCGCTCTTAGCCGCTGCTTATCTGTAGCCTGCGGACGAGCCGCGCGATAGAAGTCTTCTACGAGCACCATCGCCAGCGTGTTGAGATCGCTCGCCAGCATCGTCATTGCGGCTCCAGTCAAGGCGGCTAATAATAGGCCGAGTACTCCTGGTGGCAGGTGAGCGCTTAAGAAATAGGGAAACATCTGGTCTGCCTTTGTGATGCCGGCGGGGACCTGCTCGCCGGAGAGCTGAAAGTACGACCAGACGCAAGTGCCGATGAGCATGAACAGTGCCCATACAGGGACACAAAGAAATGCTCCCATAGTCACGCCTCTGATGGCGCCCCTATCCGATTTCGCAAGCAAATAGCGCTGCACCATGGTCTGATCCGCAACGTATCGCTGACCATACCAGAACAAGCCGTAGAGAATCGCCACGGGAATCGTGGGACGTGTGAAGTCAAAGTCAGGACTGCCCAGAGAAAACTTTCCACTCTGAGCTGCGGCTCCGAATACCGCGGCCGGCCCACCCGCAGGAAGGAAGAGCAGATAGCCCAGGGCAATCGCGATCCCGATCCACATTACGAAGCCCTGGATCACATCGGACCACACGACAGCTTCAATCCCGCCGATGACCGTATAAAACACCATGACGACCGCGACGGCCAGGATGACGGTGACGATTGGCCAGTCGGTCATGCTGGCAATGGTGAGCGCCATCAAATAAAGAACGAAATCCCATCTTGCTGAAATGCGCAAGAGAAAACGCGATTGCCGCATAGACTCGCGCCGGACGGCCAAATCGGCGCTGGAAATATTCATAGGCGCTCATTCCGACTTCCTCGCGGTAAAACGGGATGATCACCTTGGCGACGAAGGGGAGCACGGCAAGGAGAAGGAATCCCGGGACGAGTAGCGACCAGTCCTTCGCGTACGAGGAGCCGGGATAGGCGACGAAGGTCACACTCGAAATCATGGTCGCGAGCATGCTCATGCCCATCGCCCAAAACGGTACTGATCGCTTGGCGACGAAGTAGTTCTCCGTCGAGGTCTGTCGCCGTGAGAACCAGATTCCGAGCGCAGCGATTCCGGCGAGATAGATCGCGACAACGACAAGGTCGAATATTCGCGTCATGGCCGGGCCTTCGGGGCTGTTGAAGCATCATCGAGGATCAGAGCCCAATCATTGCCTGCCGCTGGTTCTCCCGGTGGATCGAACTCGCGCTTCCCCGTATTCGGAAACGTGCCGATTGCTGTGGTGGCTCCCGGTCCGAGGATCATACCAGGCGGCGCGGACTGTTTTTCCGCTGATGCGGCCCATATTGATGGAGAAGTTGCGTCCCGTCCATGAATAGACGAACGCGTAGCCGGTTCCTCGTGTTGCGGAAACGTGATCGTATCGCGGCCCGCCTCCCGACGGCAATTAACGATTGATCGGGAGCGCGCTCGAAGTAAGGGCGAGAGAGCATCAGTGACTTCAGATGCTGCATCTGCTTAGCGCCGGGTACATCGAGAGCTTCATACCAGAATGTACGAACGCCGTAGGCGCCCTTTCGTCCCGGCTTATGCATCTGAATGACAGCGTTCTCTCCATAGGTATGACCGCAAGCGCCCGCGAAAACCGACCACCATGCGTATCGTCGAACATCGGCAGCATTCCAGTACGGCTCCTTGGGGTCGTGCAAACCTTGCGGGAGGTTCTCGTATGACGGTTCGCCATCAAGTGTCGGCTTGATCGGGGTGAGCGCATAGTCTTCCTGAACGTAACGCCAATTGTCCTCGCCTTTGGCGCCGGGAGTCTTGTCCTGATCGTACCGACGATGACCGGACTGGAACATGTTGAAGTCGAGCCATGACTCTTTGTGAAACCAAGTGGAAGACTGTGTCCGGCCAAATGGGTGAAACGTGATGAGATGCTTGGTGTCGAGTTTGCGAATGGTTTGCGCCATAGTGCGCCAGACTTCCCCGCCTACGTCGCCTTGGATGTCGCCCCCGGTAACCCATATGATGTTGGGCTTCGAGCCAAAACGCTCTACCAGGAAACGAGTGTAGGACTCAACATTTGAGGCATTCACTTTCTTACTCTTCACCATTGAGCCCCAGGAGCAAACGAGCGCCATATGAATGCCACGCTCTCTTGCTTGATCGATTACCCAACCGGCGTGATCCCAATATCCATCAAGACGAGGTTTAGCAGGATCTTCGTTCGTGAGCGCGGGCATCCCATCGGCAGTCGTGTCGCCTGCTGTTCTCAATACCATTACCTGAACGACGTTAAAGCCTTTGCGCTTGCGGTCATCAAGGTAACGAATGGTCTCTTCCTTAGAAGCATTTTGGAAAAGCAGCCAAGCCGTATCACCAAGCCAGAAGAAAGGCTTGCCGTCGCTTGTCTGCAGATAGCGTCGGTTCGGCGATACTTCAAGCGTCTGCGCAGCAAGACCGCAACACAAACCTGCGAGGAGCCAGCAGCGGATTTTCAACGAAGTCTCCCTGTCAAGTTTAGAACGTCAGGCGCGCGTTGAACTGAACAACTCGAGCGCCCCGCGTGGCAGTGAAACGACCGAAGTTACCAGCCTCAATCGCAGTAGACACACTCGAAAAGTTCGTGTGATTGAGTGAGTTGAACATATCGCCACGGATCTGCAGCCGCCAACGCTCAGTGAACTGCAAATTCTTCGCCAGAGCAAGATCGAGATTCCAGAATCCTGGCGCGCGCAGCGCGTTTCGTCCGACGCTGCCGAATCGCAGCGGCGCATTGGCCATGCCGACGGGAATTCGAGCAAACGCGGCGCGATTCAAATATTGCAGCGTCTGGTTTGCATCGGCGAAATACGCCTCACCGCCGATATAGTCAGGCCGTGTGCTCTGATACGAGGTGCTTTGCGTGACATTGATGGGAGCGCCCGTTTCCGCGGTAACAATCCCGGAAAGCTGCCAACCACCGAGAGCAAGTCTCGCCCCGCTTCCATTGCTGCCCGTTAGCTTCAATAACGGCAACTCGTATAAGAAATCAGTATTGAAGCGATGCCGGATATCGAATGGACTGGGCCCTTTGTCTCCCGCAATATTATCGGAGTTCTGCGGCGGGTTCGGAAAGCCGATGTTGGCGGCATTGCTGAAAGAGATCGAGTTGGCCCAGGTGTACATGGCGCCGGCTTGGAAGCCATTGCTGAATCTCTTGCGCACCGTGTTCTGCCAGGAGTTATATCTGGAACTTTCCGATGCGTCGTAGTAGTTGTATTCCGAGTAGCCAGCAAAGGGACGCAGTCCAGTGATCGGATCGACCAGATTGATGCGGCGAACGATGTTCGCGTGAACTGCGTGGTTCCCGACATAAGCGGACTCAACCGACCATCCGGAGCCAATTTCGCGGGCAATGCTGAGTGTCCATTGGATCGCATACGGTTGCGGGAAGTGCTGGCCGATTACGGTTCCGGAGATAGGGCCGCCTCCCTTGACCAGCGGCAAAACCTCCGCGTTCGTGGTTGGGTACTTTAGACCGTTGCGCTGTGCTTCGGCTGCGCTGAACACCGTACGGTTAGGTTCATCGATCGCATTCTGTACAAGTTCGACCGGTCCACCGAACTGATTACGAGCGCTGGTGAAAATGCCGGCTCCTCCTCGGATTACGGTTTGCGGAGTCACCGTCCAGGCAAAGCCAGCGCGCGGCGAGAAGTCGAATTTGCTGCTTTCGTAAACACTGTCAGGACTGGTAAACGGTCCGATTCCAAATGGTCCCGTTCGATTGAATAGCCGACCAGAATCTTCCTTGGGTACTGAGAACCAATCAGCCCGCAAGCCGACGTTCAGCATGAAGTTGCGAGTGATTCGAAAATCGTCTTGTATGAAGTAGCCATTCACCCAGTTGCGAAGCGTGTAGGGCCGCACACCGAAGCTGATCGTGATTTGGCTTGGCCGATTTGCGAGCATGTCGGCGGCATTCGCAAACTGAAACTCGGGAACAGTTTCATTGTTGCGGCCCGACTCCCACATTTGGAACAAGACGCCCATCTTCAACGAGTGGCGTCCGCGGTTCAGAGCAATGATCTGATCGAAGCTATAGTTCACGCCCAGATTCTCCATCAGTTCTCCACTATTTGAGAAGCCGAGGGAACCCGTGATCGCGGAGACACCAAGAGTGAAGATGTTATCGAGCCGGGAACGCGTGAAACGGTTGTACCCGAAGCGGCTTTCGGCGCTCCATGAAGCGCTCGAGTGAATGTAGCTGGCAACGCCTTTGTGCGTTTTTACATCAAAGGTTCGCGTGTTCTGTGGCGACACGCGCGGCGTTAGCTGGAACGGAGTGTCGTAGGTATAGCGAACCGAAAGCATGTCGGCGCTGCTGATCATGTAATCACCGCGAACACTGCCGTGATTGCTGTCTTCGACGCCGGACCCAGCGCTTTGATAGAAGCCAGTCACAGCTCCCGGAGCATACGCATTGTTGGGAAGCGGAAAGGTGTCAAGAAACGCCTTATAATCTGGATTCGCCGCGACTGCAGTGGCGCGGAACTCGGCAGTGGGCACATTGCCGTTAACCGAAGTGAAGGCGCGAGAGCGATAGCCTTCAAACACTCCGAAGTAGAAAAGCTTGTTCTTGATGATCGGTCCACCCAGAGAGCCGCCGAACTGGTTGAACGTAACAGGCGGCCTCGTCGCAAGGAACTGATTGCGAGCAGCGAAGTCCTCCACTCGATTGTTCTCGAACAACGAACCATGCATTTCGTTGGTACCGCTCTTTGTGATGACGTTGACGTTGCCCGACATCGTGGGGCCGCTCTCGGCAGGCGCGATGCCGCCCGTTACGTTAACCTCTCGCACAGCTTCGAGACTGACCGCCTTGATGTAGCCCAGCGAAGTCATCGTTTCCGATTCGCCGCTCCCGCTGGCATTGGCGCCATCCACGGTAAAACGGAAACCGTCCTGCGGCAGTCCGTTCATCGAGAGAGTGTTGCCATTGACCACGGTCAGCCCTGGACCAAGATTCAGCAGGGCACTCCAGTCGCGATTGGCGGTGGGCAGTTCGGTAACCCGAAGGTTGCTCAGATTATGAGTCTGCTCGGCATTGGCAGTGTTGATGATGGGAGTCTCTGCGACAACCGTAATGCTATCGCTCACTTCGCCAATCGCGAGGGCGTATCGCAACCGCACTTCCTGACCGCCGGCGAGTTCCACGTTGGTGTTGCGTGATTCCTTAAAGCTTGCCGCGCGAGTAACGATCGTGTAAGTGCCTGCGGGAAGAAAGGTGATTGTGTATTCACCTTGCGCGTTGGTGGTGGCGTTCCAGTTGCCGCCGGTTTGGTGATTGGAGACATTAACTGACGCCTGCGGGACTGCCGCTCCGCTCGGGTCTGTCACTGCGCCGTAGATTGTGGCTGTGTTGACCTGCGCTAGACAAATCGCAGATTGAAGCAGTAGCAACGCCCAGACCCGGGGCCATTGTCCAACGCGGAACATTTGTTTCCCTCCTGAAGATTCCCCTGAAAGCCCTCAAACGCCGCGCGGTTTCGACCAATGCTCGCGATACTCACGAGTGACGAGTTTCGCAGCTGACGCATCTCCACTCACAGAGTTCGCTTTGGCGTCATAGCGAACGTTGTGCCCAGTCCGCGCAACGATGTTGGCCAAGTGGCAGTGCACCACCGATGTAAATCCTATTTCGATTTCCGCATTCGGAGCTTGCCGGGAGCGCACACAATCGAGGAAGTTGCGTATGTGTCCTTCGTCCTCTCCCTGGCTCTGTTCGTGCTTCACCAACTTACCCTTGTTATCGAAGACCTTGTAGCCCCAGAGTCGATCCCATTTCGCGATCTGTACCATGCCATCGCCACCATAGATCGCGACACCATTTTCCGCGCCCTCCATCCCGTAAGGGTTCCAGATACGAAGTTCAAACTGGAGCATCTTACCGGGATAACGGAATGTTACGTTCAATGTGTCCGGCGTCTGCTGATCGTCGTCGAAGTAAAGCTTGGCGCCCGAACCGGCCGCTTCTGTCGGATAATCTACGCCAAGCGCCCATCGCGCGATGTCGATCTGGTGGGCGCCATCGTTACCTGCGTCGCCCGTGCCGAAGTTCCAATTCCAATGCCATGTGTAATGGAATCGATTCTCATTGAACGGCATCATCGGCGCCGGTCCGACCCAAAGATCGTAGTCGACGCCGTTCGGTACGGCCGTGTCAGGCTTATGTCCGATGTCTTCGCGTCGCTGGACATCCCAACCTTTCGCCATGACTACTTTTCCGATCTTGCCGGAGTGCACGTAATCAATCGCTTGTCGCGTGTTCTCACGGCTGCGGGCCTGTGTTCCATGCTGCACAATGCGCTTGTTGCGGCGCGCAGCTTCGACGATCAACCGGCCTTCGCGAAGATTGTGCGAGCACGGTTTCTCGAGGTAAACGTCCTTACCTGCATCACAAGCGAGAATTGCGGCGGGCGCGTGCCAGTGATCGGGAGTCGCGATGACTACCGCGTCGATTGTCTTGTCCTCGAACACTCGCCGCATGTCGCGGAGTGACTTCGGACGCTTACGTCCGGCCTTTTCCACAACATCCGCTGCGGCCGGGATGACACGATCGTCCACATCAACCAGGTATTCGATATTGGCGTCCGTAGTTTTTGCAAAGCCGCCAGCCAGAGCGCGTCCGCGCCCTCGGACTCCGATGATGGCTACATTGATGCGATCACTGGGCGCGGCTCGAAGTTTCGTCTTCGCCACCCCAGCAGCTAGTGTCGGAAGAAAGTAGCGTCGATTCAAGATGACTCCTTCGGATTCCGAAACTCACTTCGGATATCTGACAATTGGAAAAACATTATCACTGTGGCGAATCGCAGTCAAGGCCTGTACAAGAACCGACTTGTGCAGTAACATGATTTTCGATGGTTACTTCGGATTCCGAAAAAACAGTCGACCCCTCTAAAAGCATGGTGATGTCCCTCGCCAAGGGATTTCGCGTGCTTGAAGTCTTCGATGCGCAGGAACCGGAATTGACCCTCTCGCAGATTGCTTCCCGCGCGGAGCTCGATCCGGGAACAACTTTTCGACTCGTTAAAACTCTGGTCATGCTTGGCTATTTGCATCCGGCCGAACACAAGAGATATCGACTTGGACTAAAGGTGCTCGATCTTGGCTTCAATGCCTTTGGACGAATGGAGTTACATGCCATCGCGCGGCCGATCTTGCGGTCATTAGTAGGAACCATCAATGAGGCGGCGAGTATTGCTGTCCTGGATGGTCCGGAGCTCGTGTATGTTGAGCGATTGCAAATGCCTCTTGGAAGATTGGGTATAACGCAACGCATCGGCGCGAGAGTTCCTGCGTACTGTACCGCCGTTGGGCACGCAATCCTGGCGTATCTACCTCTCGAAGAGCGGCTGCAAATACTCAACGCAAAAGAGCGAGTGAAGTTGACCCCGAACACTCCGATATCAATCCCCGAAATCGAGTCGCGACTCGAGAAGGTCCGAACCCTCGGATACGCATTGTCTGATCAGGACACAGTCATCGGCGTTCGCGTGATTGCGGCCCCGATTTTCGATCCAGATCAGCGCTCGTGGGCGGCGATCAGCGCAGCCGCTCCGTGGATGGCTTGTTCGCTACAGGAGTTTGTCGACCATACGGCGCCCGGCAGTGATGAAAGCCGCCCAGCAACTGACGAAGGTGTCGATGATATCGGGATCGTCAGGCCTGATTGCAGGAAGGAAAGGGGCCTGAATGGATCGGGTTGGAATCATCGGCGTTGGCCTTGTCGGTACTGCATTGGCTGAGCGCTTGATCGCCGCCAACTACTCCATCATCGGGTTCGATCAACGCGCCGAGCAGATGACAGAACTAGTGCGCATTGGCGGCGAGGCCGCTTGTTGCGCAGGTGATGTCGCCTCAAACTGTAAGCGAATCCTTTTAAGCCTTCCGACTTCGGAAATCGCAGGCGCGGTGCTAGCAGAAATTCTCCCCAAGTTGTCGAGCGGCGCGATTGTGATCGATACAACTACAGGCGCTCCCGCCGATGCAATGCGGTTCGGATCCATGTTGAAACAAGCAGGCTTCGAGTACTTGGATGCGACGATCGGCGGCTCAAGCCGACAAGTACGCATCGGCGAAGCAGTCTTCCTATGTGGCGGGTCGAAGGATGGCTTCGCCCGATGTGAAGACTTATGGGCGCACTGCTGCAAGACTGCACACTATGTCGGGCCGGTGGGCAGTGGCGCTCGCATGAAGCTTGTGATGAATTTGGTGCTCGGCTTGAATCGCGCCGTATTGGCGGAAGGGTTGGAGTTCGCGCGAGCTTCTGGCATCGATCCCCACATTGCGCTCGAGATCTTGAAAACAAGCCCCGCTTATTCACGTGCAATGGATACGAAGGGCCAGCGCATGCTTAACGAAGAGTTTGAGCCAGAGGCTCGACTATCGCAGCATTTGAAGGACGTGCTGCTGATATTGGCTTCCGGTGAACAATTCGATGCGCGATTACCACTGTCAGAGGCTCATCGCCAATTGCTCGAGGAAGCGGTAGAGGCGGGCTACGGAGCAGCCGATAATAGTGCTGTGATCAAGGCTTTTCAAAAGATTAAAACGACTTGATAAATTGTTAACGGGCCCAAATTCGTTCGGAAACAGCGATTAGCTGCTCTAGACATGCGAGCCACTTCAATGACATAATTCCGCACGGGAGTTGTCATGTCAGCTAAAAAGTGGTTTGTATTTTCGGTTGCAGTTTTTGCCGTCATTTTCTGCGCCGGGCTGCTCCACGCGCAAACGACAACCGGGCAGATCAGTGGCGCGGTAGTTGATACTTCCGGCCAGGTTGTCGTCGGAGCCCGCATCACTCTTCGTCACGAGGGGACGCGTGATACCCGTCAAACGACAACCAATGACTCTGGCGCTTTCGTCTTTACGACGCTCGTTCCCGCCACCTATTCGCTGAGGATCGAGAATCCCGGCTTCGCCAGCACAGAGCGTACCGGTATCGTCGTGACTGCCAATGAACGACGCGCTTTGGGCGATCTCGAGTTAAAGGTTGGCTCCGTATCCGAGTCCATTTCGGTTCGCGCCGAAAACGTCCAAATACAAACCAGCAGCGCGGAGAATTCTGAACTTTTGTCCACGCGTCAGATGGAGCAGCTTCAATCCAAGGGCCGCGACATTGTGGCGCTTCTTCGCGTCATGCCCGGTGTCAGCGCCTCCAGTGACAATGCTGCTCTCGGCGACACGTTCGGTACGGCCACTCCGAACATCAGCGGTACGCGGAACCGCATGAATACCTTCACGCTCGATGGTCAGACGGGTTCCGACGCTGACCTCGTCGATCGCTTCAATGGCGCCACCAGCATGGATGCGGTCGCTGAGGTTAAGGTGCTCCTAAATAACTATCAAGCCGAATACGGCAGGAATGCCGGCGGTTTCGTCAACATCGTTTCCAAATCCGGCACACGCGACTTTCACGGCAGCGCCTACTGGTTCAAACGCCACGAACAGTTCAACGCCAACGACTTCTTCAACAATCGGCGCGGGCAGCCGAATCCTCTCTACAGGTACAACACATTTGGCGGCACGATCGGCGGACCGGTTTTCATCCCTAAAGTCTTCAATAAAAATCGCGACAAGCTGTTCTTTTTCTACTCGCGCGAGGATTGGCGCATCTTTGAACCTCGAACTCCCCGCACCGTTACGGTGCCGACCGATCTGGAACGCGCCGGAGACTATTCGCAGAGCCGCATCAACAACCAACCGGTCCTGCTCCGCGATCCTACGCTCAACCTACCTTGTACAGCCACGAATCCCGCCGGCTGCTTTCCGGGACAGGTCATTCCACCTTCCCGTCTAAACCGCAACGGACAGGCGATCCTCAATCTGTTTCCAAAACCCAACTTCTTCGACAACAATGTTTCGGGCGGCAACTACAACTATGTCTTTCAGGAAATCACCGAGCATCCCAAGAAGCAGAACATGCTCAAGGTAGATTTCACGCCGACCGATAATGACCGCATTGCTTTCCGTGGACGAACTTGGTGGGCCGATCGCCGAGGCTATGAGGGCTTGGCTGCTTTCAACTCCAACTGGAATCAGCTCTACCACCATTACCTTTTCACGGAAGACTCGGTCATGGCCTCCTACACCCGCGTTTTCACTCCTGCGCTGGTGAACGAGTTCAACGGCAGCTATCGAGTTCTTGGCGAGATCGGCGCGGCGACTTCCCCGACCAACTTTGACCCCGTGCTCCGAGATAAGACGGGTCTTGCCGGACTGGGCCAACTTTATCCCCAAGGCAATCCGCTCAACATCATTCCGCAGTCAAGCTTCGGAGGAATTCCCAACGCGGTTAACGTCACTTACGACGATCGTCTTCCGATTGACGCAGGTGACGAGCGCTACATCTTCCTCGACAATTTGTCGTACACTCGCGGCGGCCACACGATGAAATTCGGTTTCTACTTCGAAAGAAACTTTGCCTCTGAAGGACCGCGCACGCTGTTCGGCGGCAGTTTCGCGTTCGATGCCGACGCCAATAATCCGCTCAACACCAACAACGCTTTTGGGAACGCTGCGTTGGGCGTCTTTCGCACTTACTCAGAAGGCAGCAACCGCACAACCGCTCGTAATGTCATGGACCTGTTCGAATGGTTTGCGCAGGACCAATGGAAGGTCAGTCGTCGCTTCACCCTGGACTACGGATTGCGCTTCTCCAGAGCGACGCCATATCGTTTTCCCGAAGGAGACGCCGCTGCTTTTGTCCTCGACCGCTACGACAGCTCCAAAGCTCCTACTCTCTATCAGTCCGCGCTTAACCCCGCCGGGCAGCGTTCTTCTCTCAATCCGATAACGGGCGCCTATGGGCCTGCTGTTCTCATTGGAGCTTATGTGCCGAACACCGGCGATCCTACCAACGGCATGGTCACTGCGAAAGAGGAGCGTTACCGCGATGGCTTCACTCGCCAGCAGCCCATTCAACTCGGCCCTCGCATCGGATTCTCATGGGACGTCTTTGGAGACAACAAAACCGCCTTCCGGGCTCACTACGCGATCACGAAGAACATGATCCCGTCCTCAGGCCTGATTTCCGGCGCTGCAAACGGCAATCCTCCAAACCAGTTCCGGCCTCAAATCTTCTACGGGACATTGGACACGTTCGTCAATTCGACAGGCGTTCTCTTCCCGAGCAATATCACTGCTTTCGAATGGGACCAGAAAGTTCCCACAGTGGAGTCGTGGACGCTCGCCATACAGCGCGACATAGGCAGCTCAACGCTGGTCGATCTTTCTTATGTCGGAAACTCGGCGCGACATCTTAGTCAGCAGCGCGACATTAACACCGTTCCGTACGGAGCGCGTTTCCTCCCGCAGAATGCCGACCCTGCCAATCCATCGACGCCGCTCAGCGATAACTTCTTCCGACCTTATCCTGGTCACGCCAGCCTGAACTACAGGGAATATTCAGGGATTTCCAACTATCACGCCTTGCAGGCCTCTGTGAACCGGCGTTTTCAATCTGCCTTTCAGTTCGGAGTATCGTATACATGGTCGAAGGCAATGGACTTCACGAGTGGCGACAACGGTCAAGTGCCTATATATCAGCCCTATTCGAAGTGGGTCTACGGGCTTGCCGCCTTCGATCAAACCCACGTAGCGGTCATCAATTACATGTGGGACCTTCCCCGGGCCAGCCGGATAGCTCCCAATGCGGTGGTTCGCGCCGTGTTCGATAACTGGCAGTTCTCGGGTATCACGACAATCGCCACTGGAACGCCAACCGGCATTGGTCTCGCCACATCCGACAATTTCGACTTCTCTGGAGGCGGTGACGGAACTCGGGTCAATCTTACCGGGCCAGTGTCCTATGTGAAGGACCGTAACAGTCTTCAATGGGTGGATCAGAATTTTGTGGCCCGTCCCACGAGAGGCGAGTACGGCAACATCGGCAAGACGGCATTTCGTCTTCCCGGCATTCACAATTGGGACATGACGCTTTTCAAAAACATCCCATTAGGGCGCGGTGAGAACGCTCCACGGCTTCAATTTCGCTGGGAAGCTTACAACATTTTCAACCACACACAGTATATGAGCGTCGATACCACGGCACGCTTTAATCCCGCCGGCCAGCAGATCAACGCTACTTTCGGGCAGGTCACAGCAACCCGGCCGCCGAGACAAATGCAGGGATCACTTCGCATTCAGTTCTGAGCGGCACGGCTGATGCAGCCAAGACACCGGTCATCGCCTATGCGACTTCCGATTCTACTCGCAATCACTGCCACGCTTGCGGCGCAAACACGGCCTCTTCCGAAACTCACAGTCTCGCCTAATCATCGATTCCTTCAAACTGCGGATGGTAAACCCTTCTTCTACCTCGCCGACACTGCATGGGAGCTCTTTCATCGCCTCGACCGCAAGCAGGCTGCCGATTATCTTTCGCTTCGGGCATCCCAAGGCTACACTGCGATCCAAGCGGTCGCGCTGGCGGAGCTCGACGGCATCGTCGATCCCAATGCCTACGGCGATCTTCCGCTGACCGATGGAAATCCCGCCCAGCCGGCGATTACTCCGGGGACGAATCCCAACAACAAGACCGCCTACGATTACTGGGATCACGTCGACTACATCGTCGAACAAGCCAACGCTCGTGGGCTCTATGTGGCTCTTCTCCCCACATGGGGCCGCTGGGTAAACGGTGGTCGCTCAGAAGCGCCAATTCTCACCGCCGCCAATGCCCAGACGTATGGCGAGTTCCTCGGCAAGCGCTATGCAAAGAAGGCCATCATCTGGATCCTCGGTGGGGACCGCACGCCAACTGGCTTTGAAGCCACATGGCGCGCCTTGGCGAAGGGCATAAGTATCGGGGTGTCAGGGAAGGAAGATTACAGCAGCGTTCTGATGAGCTTTCACCCAAGAGGAGGCGAAACTTCATCCACGCAGTTTCACGAAGATCCCTGGCTCGATTTCAATATGCAGCAAACGGGTCACGGACTCGCTGAAAAAGTCGCTGTGTGGGAAAGAATTGCCAAGGATTACGAGCGTCAACCTACGAAACCTGTTCTCGATGGGGAACCACTCTACGAAGACCATCCGCTCGCTTTCCGCGCTCGCGATTTCGGCTACTCTTTCGATGCGCATATTCGCCAAAGAGCCTACTGGTCCGTATTTTCAGGAAGCTCGGGCCACACGTATGGCAATCATTCCGTGTGGCAAATGTACGCTCCCAATCGCAAGCCGGTCAACGGTCCATTACTCTATTGGTACGAAGCGATCCACCGTCCGGGAGCAGCGCAAGTCAAACACCTGCGTAAGCTCATCGAATCACGACCGTACTTCTCGCGAGTGCCTGCTCCATCATTAATCGCGAACCAGTTGGAAGGAAATGACCGCATCGTCGCGACGCGGGGCGACGGCTATGCATTTGTCTACACCGCGCAAGGCCGCAAGTTCACGGTCAACCTGGCAGGCATTTCCGCGGGAAGTATCCGCGCGAGTTGGTTCAACCCCCGCACGGGAACCTCACAGGAAATTGGGACGTTTCCGAGCGCAGAGGCTCGTGAATTCACATCTCCATCCGAAGGCTTCGGTAGCGATTGGGTTCTCGTCCTGGATGACGCCTCGAAAAACTTTTCAACACCCTAGCCAAACTATCACCGAATATGCGGAAGGCCGAAATTTGTGGCTAAACGATTAAGCCCCGCTCTGAGCGTGTTCCACTCGGACTCGGCATCGCCTCCCATATTCCAATTGCGCATGGCTTTATTTATGTCGTTACCTAAGACCAGAGCTGCTTGTACGTGCCCTCGCGTTTTGTTCATGTCATGGTCTTTGTTCCAGGAATCACCGATCTTGTCGAATTGGTTTTCTAGCCGGCTGGCGTTGGCATTGAGTTGATCCTCGCGACCTTGGCCTGCGCGAACGTTGTCACGACCCAGGGCGTGGTCGAGAGTTTTCTTAAAACTGTTAGTTTTGCGTTCGCATTCGTTGATGATATTGGTTGTCTCCTCGACCTTGGCTCCGCCACCGCCACCGCCGCGGCGAATCTGAGCAGTCGAGTCTGTAGCAATCATCACCAGTGCTATGATCAATCCAGGATAACCTTCATCTCAAGCTCCTATCTAGCGTTTGTTCGGAGTCAGTCGGTACCAAACACGCAACGGACCCCATTTTGGGTTGTTTACAATATGAGCCAAATATTCATTGTTGCCATACTGGCCATTAAGTGTCCTTCAAACCATTGCTCCGTCCACCGCGCAAATGTCACCAGGTGCCGAACCGAAGCACAACACCGGAACTGAACTGCAGCGCTGTGCGGTATTCGGCCCCGTCAATGGGCCGTAACCACGAATGTCCATAGGCCAAACTCGCAACGCGCACTCCGAATGCGCCATTCACATTCCAGTCAACGCCTGTTCCAGCGGAAACGGAAATGCCGTGTGATGACTTTCGAAGTCGGTACAGCTGATGAGTCTTGTAGTCGAGCTCTTTCTGTTCGGCTAGTAACGCTTCTTTGCGGGCAACGTCAATTGTTTCCTGATTCACCTTGACTCCCCCAACAAGAAGCTCTACATAGGGTGTCCACCGCGTTGAAACTGACGGAAGCCAGCGAACTCCGGCCATGTAGGATATGGAATCCCCACTGGTATTAGATGCAAATCCGCCCATCTGGCAGCCACGCACATCGCCTACAAGTCGCCAGTTGTCGTTAAGGGCATACGTTATGACTCCTCCGCCACCCGAGCATCCTCGTCCATTTGTAGACTGCGTATTCACAACAGCCGTGACATCCAACTGCGCGACGGCGGCGTTAGCTTTCGTCCCGACGGTGCGATCAGATGAAGACTTCTCAACAAAGGAGCTGCCTTCGCGCACGAAAACGTCGGATCTCGTCTCGCGAACCCAGGGACGCTCACCTCTGAAAACGGTTGCCATGGTCCGAGACGGATTCAAACCACCCCGCACAGCGATACGAACGATTGGATTGCTAACTTTCTTTTCAACCCACGAGATGAAATATTTGTCGAGAGCATCTTCCGCGATCATCCATGCCAAACCGACAGTCGGCGTTACCACGTGGTCGACAAAACCTTGTTGCGGAAGATAACGTTGCACATTGCCAATGGATGCCTCGCTTATCGGACCGATTTCGAACTGGGTGCTGTAAGCCCATGCAAAGGCTCCGGCGCGCAACCTGCTTTTCCAGTATTCGCGATTCTTGCCGAACTCAACCCGTTGATATTTGCCGTCATTCTGCGCCCATATAAAGCCCGAAAGTGCGCCTTGCATCGGATGACCTACATAGTTGACAAGGAATGGATCACCATCAGACCAACCATGAAGATTTCCTACTGACTTCAAATATCCTTTTGCGGCGCCGGTGCCGGGGTGGCGAGTGCCATGCTCTGTCCAATAACGGAATCCATGCTGAAGAGTCATAAAACTCAGCGACTGCATGAATACACCTGACCAATTGACTTTGGGCTCGGCTCTTGGAGGTTGTGGAAGCTCTGGCAAAACCGGCGTAATCGCAGGGTTTAGCGTAGGCAGGATAGACGCCGGAGTTAGCGGAGCCAGGTCTGCAGCATCGCCTAACCCGCTATCGTCCGCGTACAATGTCGCTGCAATCGAAAATATCGCGACGGCAAGAAACTGCAGGCGCATTAATTTAGTTTGAACCTTAAAGATTGACGTATCCGAAGAAGGGCCGCGTTTCATAGACGCGGCCCTTTTCTAAACAACTACTTTGGACAACCGAGCGGCGTTACTGCTCCCGCCGGTACGGGCTGTACGTTCTGTAGCTCGGCAGGCAGTTCAGCTCCTTCTGGAACAAACCACACTTCCACGCGACGGAACATAGCGCGTGAATCGCCCCTGCCGATGGCTTGACCGCGGCGTTCACGGATTTCTGTGGAACCGCCGCACAATCCAGGCCGCGGATCGGAGCCCTGCGTCGTGCCGACCCAGCTACCCTTAACACGACTCAATTCAAGTTGCGGGCAGATGCCGGTACCGGCACTCAGAACAGCAGCCGCATTGAGCACTCGCGCCCGATCTACAACTCCGGCGCGCTCCCTACCATCCGTGTGACCAATCAGAATCACTTGGCTTTCCGGATTGTCTCGAAGCAACGGCGTCAATTGCTCTAACAAAATGCGTTTGGCGCAATTGTTCACGCGGGAATTGTTAGATGGGAATACCAGATCGTCCAGGCGGCGCGCGGTGGGACTCAATACAACAGTGATCTCACCTTCCGCCTTCGCAGTTCCGCCACGTTGATCCGTCGCGGTCGCTGTGACTCGAACCACGCGAGTTTGCGTGCGATTGCGGTTGCTCATGTCGAAGGCCATTCCGTTAGAGTCAAACGTGGTTCCGGAGATAGTACCCTCGCTGACCGCATAAGTGATCGTTGCCGGACCACCGCAATCGGAACCGGTGGCTGTCGCGGCAACTTGAAATTGTTCGCCGTACTTGATGGTCGTAGGCAGGTTAGTGATCTTAACCGTGGGTGGCGCCAGCGTCCTGATGGCAAACCTCGCCGAAGAGGACTTGCTGGTTTCCCCAGCGGAGACTTCAACCACTACATTCTGCGGGCCGGTCAACCGATCCGTCGGAATGCTGATTGAGGGCGAATTGCCGCCCGTTTGAACTCCATTCACTGTCCATCGATAAGTGAGCTGCTGGCCAGGCGGTGTGGCTGAAGCGGTTACGCTAAGTTGTACGGCGTCACCCGCGCAGACATCGCGCATACCTGTGATAGCGCCGAGTTCGACAACGGGAGGTTCAGGCTTAGGTGGCTCCGGTGGTGTCGGAGGGGCCGGAGGCGGTGGCGGCGGCTCGTCTGACCGCAGTCCGAATCGAAACGTAATCCCCGCGGTAGCGCTAAGTGGATGTTCGGTGCCATGCCGCGGAATGTAAACGGTTCCGGCGCCTCGGGGGAAGTCCGGCATCTTGAAGTGAGGCGTCTGACTCAGCATTCCTCCGAACTCGAAACGAAAACCTACTCGACGAGAGGCATTGATTTTCAGTCCCGCGCCCCAAAAACCAGCCGGTCCATAACTCATGTTGAAGCGATTGACGCCCAGATACTGGTTTTCCGGCCGACGGAACATGTCCGCCGCGTCCGATGTTGGGTCGTACCAGGATGCTCCCACACCCACCTTGATGAAAGGTCTGACCTTAGACTCTCTAGGGGTGAAATGGAAAACGGGTCCCACTGACAACTGATAATTCCGTACGCCCGCTCCAACGCTTGTAATAGGATATGGCTGTACGTTGTACAGGCGCAGGTTGTTGGTCGCGTACGAGAAGCTCTCTTCAAGTCCGACGTAACGAGAGAAGTCCTGAGTCAATCGAAGCCCGCCAATCAAACCATCAGCGAAGTTATGGTCGGGTCGGCTACGAAGCATGTCGAACCACTGGACGCCGCCAAAAATTGTTACGTCCGAAGTTGAGTACTCCTTTGTTTGCGCATCTGCTTTGGGCAAGATCATTGCCGCAAAGATCGCCAGGATGCGCACGCATGAGAGTTTAGTCAAATGCCGCATTCTTTTATTCCTCCTTGATGTGCTCTTGTTCCTTTACGCGCCCGTCACTCGGCTGCGGAGCTTGCTGCTCCGGACCCAGTGACAATTCCGCCACTCCGCGACGCGCAAATAAACCAAAAATGCTATTTTTCGATTCCGGCATCCGGACCAAACGAGTGGGCATGGTTCGAGCGCCGCTCGTCTCACCAGATGCAGTCCAGGTCGCTCCTGAGTCGTTGGAGCGATAAACCTTACCGCCTTGAACCGCAAGCAGTACGTTGGTAGCCCTGTCGATGAATACCGTCGATACCGTACTTGCATCGAGTCCGCCACGCACTGGCGACCACTCAGTGCAATCGGAAGAGCCAAACAGACCATGGGATGTGGCTGCCAGAAGATGACTTGTCCCGGTCCAAGCGACGTTGTACCATTCGATTCCTGCGCTCGGCGACCGGCATGGCTGCCATGTCGACCCGCCGTCCTTGCTGAACGCGACGCCTGATCTTGTCGCGAGCGCAATAATGTCATCGTTAGCTCCGACGGATCGAACTCGCCCGGAATAGCGGGCGTCAAGAGCAGTCCATTCTTTACCTTTGCTCCTGTACAATCGGTCCCCGGCCGCGACCAGGATCGGCTTGTCCGCGCCCTCTCCTACCGTAAGCGCGTCAATTGTGGCGCTGGAGATTCCGCTACCCAGTGGCGTCCAAGTTCGACCGTCGTCTTCGGACTTCAAAACCTGTTTTCGCGTAGCCGCATACAAAGTATCCTTTTCGTTGGAAGCAGCCAGGAAGCGGACCTCGCCGAGACCCGACGTAGTCACTTTTGACCATGTACGCCCAAGATCGGGGCTCTTGTAGAGTTCGGCTCCATGGTTCTCGACTGCCGCGGCGAACAGGGACGACTTTGTTCCAACTAGCGCAACCCACTGGCGATTGCCGAATCCTGTTGTCAACTCGCGCAAGGTTTTTCCGTGGTCATCTGAAGTCAGAATGCCGCCGGTTGTAGAGGCGAAGTAAACACGGCCGGCGCGGGCCGGCTCGAAGTCGACTGCATAGACAGCGTGTGTGGAAATCTTCAGCCACGTGCGGCCTTCATTTTCCGATCGAAGCAGTCCACCGCTCGTGCCTGCGTACACCGTTGTGGGCACTGCCGGATCGACCGCGACCACATATGTCCGAAAAGTTCCTTTCGGAGTTGGGAGACGGGCCCATCTCGTCCCACCGTTCGCGCTCCTGTATGCGCCACTACAAGCACTCGCATAAACCGTACCTGAAATGCCCGAATTGATGACGACGCTGAAAACATCGGAGTCATCGAGCATCCCGGTATGAATGGAATGCCAGGTTTTTCCGCCATCCGTGGTGCGCCAGGGAAGGTGTGTGGTACCGGCAAGAATCGTGTTGGCATTGCGGGAATCGATTGCGAGAGACACGACGGGTCGCAGATCCGCATAGGATTCGGGTGAGATACGTTCCCATGAGTCGCCATGGTCAGTACTGCGATAGACGCCGTCCGCCGTTCCAGCGATGACTAAACCAGGGTGTGCGGTAGAGACTGCCAGGGACCAAACTGCTTTACCCGCCATTGACGGAGTTTTCGTCCAGGAATCGCCCGCGTCGGAGGTTCGATAGATTCCTGAAGCGCCCCCGGTTTCATCCTCGACCCCAGCCAACCACCGACCCGGATTTTCCGGGTCGATCACCAGCGCATGCATTACCGTTTGGTATTCGAGGGGAAACTGTCGAGGCGTCCATTTCTCCCCGCGATCGTGAGAGACAAACAACTGGGCGTCGCGCGTATAGACCACCACCGTCGCAGGCTGACTCGGAGCCACGCGTATGCCTTGAGCCGATCCGCCAAAAGGTCCCAGCATCTGCCACGCGGGCATCATTACTGTGGCGCCGGCCAGCATCAAACAAATGAGTCTTATTGGCGCGAACATTGTTTGTATTGCTACAGAAATACAGCCACTCTCAGCGCCTAGACGCTCGAAAGGCCTTATTCGGTCTATTTTTTGCTTAACAGTGTTCAGGCGAATGTGTGAAGCGCGATACCGCCGGTATCTCTGAAGCGCAAACTGACATGTGAATAGCAGATGCTCCATAACGATCTTAGATTTATCTTTTCCGAGTGAGTAAGGTGCGACCGCAGGGGAATGCGACGAAAGCCAGGTGCTCGACAGTTGTTGCTCTCACAAATCCCACATTACCCTGCTGGATATTTGTTCCTACCTGGAAGGATTTCTCACAGTTCAGAGGCAAACTGAGGGCCCTTTAGTTCCGCAGACTCCTACTCAATATGATAGGTCTCGAACAGGTTTGCCGCAAAATGTTTTGAGCACAGAGTTATTATGCGGATAACTGAACGAAAGCTGTCGAATTAGAGGAGCTTAGTTAGGCATCATGCAATTCGTCATCATCGGCGCCGGCAACATTGGTTGTGTTTATGGTGGCAACCTGGCGCGTATCGGACAGGATGTGGCGTTTCTCGATATTTGGGAAGAGCACGTTGCACAAATTCAAACGAGCGGTCTTTCCCTGACCGGCCTGACCGGAGACTTCACGGTTCGTGCGCAGGCTTCCACGACGCCAACAAGCCTTCCCAAAGCGGATGCAGTTCTGATTTGCGTGAACTCCTATGCGACGGCGGATGCTGCTGCCGCTGCGCGCGAAATCCTGAAATCGGACGGCTTCTGCCTGACCTTGCAGAACGGAATGGGCAACGTCGAGATACTGACCGAAGCGCTCGGTTCGGATCGCGTGCTGGCCGGCCTGAGTTTTCAAAGCGGCGATCTCGAGGGGCCCGGGCGAATGCGCCATACCAACAACGGACCCACTTATCTAGGCGAACTCGACCGGTCGCGCACCCAAAGACTCGCGGAACTAGATCGTCTGTTTGCCGCCGCCGGTATGAATCCGGTGCTAGTGGAAGATGTTGTCACAACGATTTGGTCAAAATTCGTCCTCAATTGCGGGATCAATGCGATCTGCGCCATAACCGGTCTGCGCCCGGGGCAGATCCGGGAAGTCCCCGAACTTGACGAATTTCAGTCAAAGATCATTGGAGAGACAGTTGCGTTAGTTCGTGCCAAGGGCATCACGCTCCCTGATGAGCACCCCGTAGCCGTCGTGAAGAAATACTGCGCGGACAAGTTTCACCGGCCGTCCATGATGCAGCATTTGGCTCGTGGCAGCAGGACTGAAATCGATTCGCTCAACGGGTATGTTGCCGCCGAGAGCGCGCGACTAGGTCTGCAAGCGCCATTCAATGAAGCATTGACGATGCTCGTGAAAGGGCGTGAGCATCGTCCCACCGAATAACGCGCTCGATGATTAGGCCGCTGCCTCTGCAACCAGCGGAGGCGGCGCTATAGCTTCCGTCTCGATCGAGATGGCGTTTGGCACGCGTTCATGCAGCAGTAGTTCGGTGGCAAGAACCTGGGGTTCAGCGTGGAAATACTCCTGCATTGCATCGTTGAAGAGCAGATTGCAGATCGCCAGAAGACTCATGCCCTGGTGATGCGCCATCCAGGATTTTATGATCTCGGGAGCCTCGCCACGGTAGTCCACAGCTTCATAGAAACCATACGAGCCTATCCAGCCCAGTTCCGCCATCCTTCTGAGATTCTTCATCACGCCGCCCGGATCGACTGCCAGAGCCAGGAAGGTCGAGTAAGGAGACACAACCGTCGACTCGTCATCCGGGTTTCTCATCGCGAGTTCGGGAATCCCGAAGGCGTGATACCCATATTCGCCATCCGGTCCAGCGGCGCACGCGGACTCGGAGATGCCCCAGGGGATGCGCTTGCGGCGCGCAAACTTCTGTTGGACGCGTACGACCGCCTCGAGGCTATCCTGCATGATCGTATGGCGGTGCTGCTTCATCCATAACGACGGCATCAGGTACTCGAACATAGTACCTGTCCAGGAAACAAGGACACGCTGACCGCCAAACACAGTGTGGCGACGGCCAAGGTGGAACCAGGCTTCCTGTGGGATATCCCCCTTCGCGATGGCGATGAAACTTGCTATCCGAGATTCGGAAGCGAGTAAATCATAGCTGGCAGGTTCGATCATCGTCGTGTCGACGTCGCAACCTACCGACATTACTTTCTTGCGCTTGTGGAATAGGAACTGGAAGTCCATCTCGGCGGCGAGACGATCCGATTCCTGACTGATCCATCGAAGCTCAGATGTCAGCTCATCTGTCAGACCGGCTTCAGTCCAACTTAGCATCCGCCGCTTTCGCTCTGCAAGCTCCTCGCTCCAAAATCCGGCGGCGCCGCTTTCGATTTCGATCGTAGCCTGTGCATTGATGTCCGCCAACCCGGCCTTTAGGGTATCTTCCGATGGTGGCGTGGCCGCAAATGACAACGCGGCCTGCTTCAGTGTCCACAAGCACGCCACAAGATTTCCACTATCAACCGTAGAGACGAATCGTGGATCCAGAGCGCGAAGAGTTTTCGTGCAGTGCCAATTTAATACGTGTCCTCGAAACTTCGGCATATTACGAATGCTTTCGAGCGTACCGCGTGTGCTCTCCACAAACTCCGGCAGTGTCATATAGCCGAATCGCACGGCTGCGATCCGAGCGTTAAGTAACATCCCGAGATTTGTCGGAGAGAGTCGTTCCGCAGTAATGCCATCCTCGCGAACGTTATCGGGAATAAGCCAGTTCGTGCTGCCGGTCGAGTATTCATGGAAGTACCTCCATGTCCGGACCGCAGCGGCGCGAAGGAATTCAACATCGCTGCTATGCAAATGGCCGCGCAGTATTCGTCGACGTCGATTCAGCCAAGCCGATAGGAATCTTGCGATAAACCACAAGGAAAGAATCGGCGCTGCCACAGGCATTGCGGATGGCCGCACAAGCCATAAAAGACCAGCGATCGTTAGAGCCACGAAGAGGCGACCAGGCCAGATACGTGTCCACTGTCGCAGTGCGGCGTTGCGCATTCTCGGCTTCTGCCGCAGTCTCCCACTCGAGCAGTCTCTTCTTGGTCACGAAGACTCGCAAAACCGACCTTCCGATCGCGTCGATTGAGAGCATCGATTGGTGCAGCAGTAGAACGATCTGCAGAAACGCGACGATATGCCCCTTGAGGAAGGCCCAAGCAGTGTCCTTGACCCAAGCGAACAAGAATGGGGATCGGATCGGAGCCCGTAGCACAGAGAAAAAGAGATTCGCGTACACCGGCGTCAGCAGCATCGCGATCACCGCGCAAGTCCAATAGAGCGGCTCGCCGCGAAGCCAGAACCAGCCGGCTATTAAAAGAGCGAGCGTCGCTGGTTCAAACAAGCTGCGCCGGAGATTGTCCAAAATCTTCCAACGTGAGATCAGATTGATCGGATTTGGGATGAATCTTGCCTTTAAAGTCAGGAACTCGAGGTAAGAGCCATCGCATGATTTGCCAGTCGCCGCGGACCCAGCGGTGTTTGCGCCGGCTATATGCGCTGAAATGCGACGGATAGTCATCGATGAGTTCGATGTCCGTCACGAGCCCGACGCGCGCATATGCGCCCTCGATCAGATCGTGACTGAGGAGCGCATTTTCGGGGAACCGGTGTTCAATGGCATCTCTCAGCGCATCAACGTCGTAAATGCCTTTCCCCGTGAAAATGCCTTCTGCAAATAGATCCTGATAGACGTCCGAAATTGCGCGCGTGTAAATGTCGAAGCCAGTTTGTCCCGAGTAGATACTGGCCAGTCGGCTACTTGATGCCGATTCGATGCTGATTCCTATACGCGGTTGAAGAATTCCATAACCTGCCACGACCATCTTGGTCACCGGATCGATCACCGCCTGATGTAGCGGATGCGCGATCGCCCCGACGAGTTTGCGCGCTGCGTCTCGCGGTAGCTGAGTATCGGAATCGAGCGTGAGCACGTACTTAACACTCGGGAGCACGCCGATGTTGCCAACCTTGACAGGGAAGCTATCGAAGCCACCGCGCATGAGCTGGTTCAGATCGAGAAGCTTTCCACGCTTTCTTTCCCATCCCATCCAGCGATCCTCGGAAGGGTTGTAGATTCGTCGACGGTGAAACAAATAGAACGGTGTGCGCTCATCTGACCCGTATCGATGATTAAGACCTTTGATAAGGCCGACGCAAACATCCACTAAGTGATCGCGCTCATCTTCTTCTTTGTCCGAGTCAGGTCCGTCCGTGACTAGCGCAAAGTAAAGGTTCTCGTCGCGATTCGCGAGATAGCGTATCTCCAAGTCCACGACGAGTTGCCGTACTTGCTTCTCGGTCAACAATAGAGTCGGCACGGCCACGAGTGTCGAGTATTCCTTCGGAATGCCGTGTGAGAAATCCAGCTTCGGCAGCGCACGCGGCCGCAACAGGTAGCCAGTCAGATTATTCATGAAATCGACGGCGGCCTGCGTCACGGGTAGGATCACCAAAAACAGGGCCATCACAGTGGCCGCCAATTCCCCGCCGCCCTCGAGTATCGTGACGATGAGAATCAACGTCAAAACTTCGACGCCAATCAAGTAATAGGATTGGGGCCACGACAGCACGAAATCACGGATGCGCTGTTTTGGACGCGGATGGTATCCAATAGAAGTGCGAAGCTGGGCAAGACCGTTATCGAGAAGCCAATAGCCGACATGCTTCCGGCGCGGTTG
This sequence comes from Bryobacteraceae bacterium, assembly GCA_963844855.1. Taxonomy (GTDB): domain Bacteria; phylum Acidobacteriota; class Terriglobia; order Bryobacterales; family Bryobacteraceae; genus DASQDN01. The sequence continues at coordinate 693,125 of CAWJQP010000080.1, read as the reverse complement.
AGCTGCGTCTGACGCCAATTGCACCGCAGTTTCGGCAACTTCCGATTCGGTCAGCTTGGAACGTTTTGCAAGATTTGTGACGATGTCACGGTATTGATCGCGACTCTCGTAATCCATCGTGGCGAAAAATCCGGATGGATCGCGCGACAGAATCGTGTTAACAATGCTGATGGACTCAAATAGATCCTTCCATTCGGATTCACCGATCACTCTGAGACTTGTGATGAGGACGGCGAGAGAACCAGCGGGTCCGTGTGTGGAAGCGGCAATCCTTTCGATGAGAACAAACTGAAGCGCGGGCTTCAGCGCCCACAACTCACCCATGTCCAACTGCTGCACTTCTTGAAACCCACGCAGGAAAGCGAGAAGCCCATCCTGGGAGAAGAAGTCCATAGCCGCTCCCAGATAGGCCTTCGCAACTGCATACGGCAGAGGGTGAGCAGGCGAAGTATCGAGACTAGCGGCACGGTATTCCCGAAACGTAGCAGCGAGTTGCCTCGTTTCCTTTTCGGCGGAGAGGATCAGGCGATAATTATCGACCAGCCATCGGCCATCCGTTCCGTGCAAAGAGTTCTGCGTGAAGACCGTTCGGATCGCTCTTGTGGCCTCTTTCGACTTTCGTCCTAGTGCGGCGCAACCCGAGCGGCTGCTCAAGACGATCGTCAGGGTCTTGGCTATCTGTCGTCCGGCCGCATGCAGACGCATGAGATCTGCGTCCTGAGGCGCGGTGGTGAGTTTGGTTCCTGATAGATAATCGTGAAGCATTATCGGTAACTTGCTGCCTGAAGTTCGAACATTTCTGCGTAGCGTGCGCCAAGGGCCATCAAATGTTTATGGCTTCCTTGTTCCGCGATTCGTCCGCTTTCGAGGACGATGATCCGGTCCGCCATGCGCACAGTGGAGAACCGGTGGGAAATCAGCAATGCCATCTTTCCTTCGGTCAATTCCGCGAACCGCTGGAAAACTTCGTATTCCGATCGCGCGTCGAGAGCCGCCGTGGGTTCGTCCAAAATCAACAACTGCGCATCGCGCAGATAAGCACGAGCCAGCGCGATTTTTTGCCACTCCCCGCCGGATAGGTCCAGCCCGCCTTCGAAACGGCGGCCCAGCAACTGTTCGTAGCCTTTCGGCAGTCTCCGGATAACCTCATCGGCAAGGCTCTTCTGCGCGGCGCGACGAATGTCGGCTTCGGAATCGAGATCGATCCGTCCGACCGCAATGTTCCGGTAGGCGCTCATCTCGTACCGCATGAAGTCCTGAAAGATAACGCCGATTTCTCGGTTGAGATCTTCAATACTATAATCCCGCAGATCCACGCCGTCGAGTAGAATCCGTCCCGCCGTAGGGTCATAGAGGCGCGTGATCAACTTGACGATCGTCGTCTTGCCTTGCCCATTTTCACCGATCAGGGCGATGCGTTCTTCCGGGTCAATGCGAAGATCCAGATTGTCCAGCACCAGCCGAGAGCTTCCTGGATACGAGAAAGAAACTTTCTCGAACACAATGCCGTCGCGGATTGGGCGTGGGGCGGGAATCGCGTCAGGCTTCGATCGCAGCTTCGGCTTGACATGGAAGAACTCAACCAGATCCGTCAGGAACAGGGATTGGTCCGCGATCGAGGAGAATGTCGAGAAGATCGACTGGATATTGCTACTCGCCCCGGCCACAGCTCCTGCGAGGAACTGCAACGTTCCCCAACTTAGATCGCCTGAGACCGTCCGATAGACGATCCATGCGTAGGCTCCGTAGTATCCGCTTGTGCTCACCAGGGAAAGCAGCGTGCCAACCCAAAGGCGTCGTTTGGCGAGCGCAACATTCTGGTCATATAAATTGTTGGACAGTTGCGCGTACTCGCCTGTAATGAAGCTGCTCAGTCCGAAAAGTTTCAGCTCCTTGGCCGACTCCTTGCTGGCCCCTAGGACACGCAAGTAATCGAGCTGGCGGCGGACCGGAGTCTGGCGAATATTAAGTGAATATCCCAGAAAGGCAAAATGGCTCTCTCCCAAAAACGCCGGCACCACGGCGATGATCAAAAGAGCCAGCAACCAGGGAGAAAACCAGAAGATACTGAGCGACAAACTAATCGCCGTAATACTCTGCTGAATCAATGTCCCGATCGCCTGAATCATGGCGATCCGGTCGGTAGCTTGCACACGTGCGCGTTCCAGTTTGTCGTAGAAAACCGGATCCTCGTATGAAACCAAATCGAGCTGAGACGCGTGTTCCATCACGCGGACGCTCACATGCCGGGTAAATCGATCGGCCAGAAGAGCGTCGAAATAGCCGGCGCCACGGCCTAGGATCGCTGCAAAAGCGGCCAATAGCGCTTCAGTTCCAACCAACCACCAAAAATGATCCGGAAGAGGCTGGCCGCTGAATCGCGCCTGGACGCTATCGAGAATCTGCTTGGTAACCCAAAGCATTGCTATGGGAACAAGCGCGCCCACCACACGACACGCCATTCCGCCCGAAACCACTGCAGGTCCGGAACGCCAAACGATCTTCAGCAGATGCGGGATATTGCGCAGAGCTCGAATACGCTCGCGCCAACCGCCCCAAAATTTGTTCGAGATCGCTGGCATCGTAGACTTCGGGTCAGCGACACGGGTGGCGTATAAAAGCGGGCGGCCACACCGGTCGGCGTTTAGTGGACGACAGGAACAACTAAGGTGTTTCGCTTAGCAGTTTGTACCGTTACCCATCTTACTATATTTCGGGCCAGGGGTGGCAGTTTTGATCTGATCGCTGTATATTTGTGCGCGTTAGAAGCTGAGTAATGGAGGTCGCGAATGAAAAAGCGAATCAGCTTATTCCTGATTGCTGGCGCAGTAGCGTTTGCCCAGCACAAACATGTTTCTGAAAACATGAAACCAGCCGAACTCCTGGAGGGGCTGGGCTTCCATGTTCACCCCATCGCGACGAAGTCCGAACTGGCGCAGCAGTTCTTCAATCAGGGAATCGCGCTCATCTACGGATTCAACCATGATGAAGCTGCGCGGCTGTTCGCTCGCGCCGCTGAGCTCGATCCCCAGTCCCCGATGCCTCATTGGGGAATCGCGCTTGCCCTCGGTCCGAACTACAACATGCCGGCCATGCCGGAGCGCGAAGAGAAAGCCTGGAAGGCCATCGAGAAAGCCGTCGAACTCGCCAAAACGGCCCCAGCGAATGAGCGAGCCTATATCGACGCGCTTGTGCGTCGGTATTCGAAGAATCCCGAGGATGACCGCAAGCAATTGGCCGTCAACTACAAGGACGCGATGAAGCAGGTAATGAAGCAGTATCCGGATGATCTCGATGCCGCGACATTGTATGCCGAGTCGTTGATGAATCTTCGGCCGTGGGCCCTTTGGACAGCAAACGGTGAGCCGGAAGAGGGCACCCTGGAAGTCCTGGAAGTGATCGAAGGCGTTCTGCGTCGTAACCCTGACCACCCCGGGGCGAACCACTACTATATTCATGCCGTCGAGGCGTCGAAGAATGCACAGCGTGCTCTTCCGAGCGCAAATCGACTTGGCCTGCTGATGCCGGGGGCGGGACACATGGTCCACATGCCTTCGCATATCTACATCCGCACTGGCGACCACGAACTCTCGGCGACGGTCAACGTAACTGCCGCGGCAGTAGACAGAAAGTACATTGAGCGTTCCGGCGCCAAGGGTGTCTATCCGCTCATGTATTACTCGCATAATCTTCACTTCGTCTCGTATGCGCGCATGATGCAAGGAAAGTACGAAGAGGCGATGGAGTACTCGCGGAGGCTGCGTAAAAATGTAGATGGCGCGGTTGACGACATGCCGATGCTCGCTCCGTATCGGGCCTTCGATTGGCTTGTTCTGACACGATTCGGAAAGTGGAAAGAGATGCTGGCCGAGCCTGCGCCGAACGAGAAGACCGCGATGGTTCATGCGTTTTACCGCTATGCTCGCGGCGTGGCGTTTGCTGGTCTCAATCGTCCCGCAGAAGCAAAAGCCGAACGGGAACGTATGGAGGCGGCTTGCGGACGGATTCCCGAAGCTGAGACTCTGATGATCAACAAATCTCGGGACGTCGCAGCAATCGGCTTGGCCGACCTGGATGCGAGAATAGCCCGCATGTCAAATGACAGCTCCACTGAGATCGCTCATCTTCGGCGGGCAGTCGAGCTACAGGACAAGCTCATGTACATGGAGCCGCCGGAGTGGCATTTTTCGCTGCGCGAAGCGCTTGGCGGAGCGTTACTGCGGCGAGGCGAAGCAGCCGAAGCGGAGACTGTATTTCGGAAAGACCTGGAAATCAATCCACGAAGCGGCCGGTCTTTATTTGGACTGCTCGAATCTTTGCAATCGCAGCAGAAGACCGCAAGCATCGACTGGGTTAAGCGCGAGTTTACCGACGCCTGGAAGCATTCGGCCATGACTCTAAAAGCCGGAGATCTTTAAAAGCGAAGTTGTGGCATATTTGAAATGTGCTGCGAATAGCTCTCGTCATCGGCTCTGATTTGTTGTCATGCCGCGCTTGCTGAGGTAGACGAGCAAGCGCGGCACGAACAGTTAAGGCGCGAGGATCTTCGTAGCGTTCAACAGTACTTTCAGGCGAAAAACGAGAAGTTATCGCGGTTCTGGCTCGGGGACAAACGCCCTATCGACGGTACATATTCAGCGATGGTCGTGACAGCGGTGGATGAATCGGTGCCCCCACCCTACAATCCCTATTTCGGCGTTTTCATCGTTTACGGCAAAACGAATCAGACCTACATGGTTCTTGAAATCAGTTCCGACGGCCAGCGTTGCTGTGGACCTACACTCGAATCGCCGACAAAGAATCATGTCTACGTTCACTGGTACGGCGATTATGGGATGTACTCACTGAGCCATAAATACGAATACGATCTCGTAACCAGAACGCGCGGAACTCGGAGCGAGTACAAGAAATTCTCGGTAAAGCATTCTTCGAAAGTTGGTGAGCAGTTGGTGTTCTCGGGTACGTACGGCCTGGTTGACCAAAGTCTATCCCTGCGGCGCGCTGGAACGGGCCAATGGACAATCGGCAGCGTCGACAATCCCGATCCGGCGCCAGGTAGGGATGGCGGTCAACTCGAAGTCTCCGGGAAGGGAATTACTGTCATTGATCGTAAGGGAAAAAAACGATTCTTTCCCGTGCCCGTACCATCGCGGGAGTTATACAAGAAACTACGTCCGGAAGTGCGAGTTATTGTCGTCCGCAGCCGATTCGTTTCCGGGCAGCATCGAAAATGAAATCGGTCCGTACGCATTTGACGGACAGAAGGGTATGGTTTGCCTATACGTTTTATGACGGCGAGGGCATCTCGGGAGTCGGGGCGATTGGTAGTTTCGATTTGACCACTCTAAAGTACGAAATGCGATACATTCCCGAGATTGTCCGATGGTCCGCTTCGGCTCTCCGACTGGATGGCGAGAATCTCTGGATTGGTCTAATGGGCAGACCGGAAGGCGCAGAATACGGCGCGGGTGTGCTCCGCTTCGACACAAAAACCGGCGCAACCCGAACGTTCCCGATTAAAGATTATGTAGTGTCCATCGAGCGACTCGGTGATTCGCTATATTTCGGCACTACTCATAGCGTTTACGCCATCGATCTCGCGACGAATGCGGTCTCTCACATTCGGGTCGAGCCCGGACGGTCCGGAAGGCCCGAAGTCTTCACGCACCAAGTCCTCGAGACTCCCGAATCTGAGCAGCGTGCCGACGCGCGTGGGCAGCAATCAACAACAGCATCTCCACTCCATTTAGAACACCAAATCGCCGGTGCTCGAAAGTAATAGAGTACAGATCCTCACTCCGGTCCTCGGCGAATTTCATCGTTCTCGCGCGAACCGCGTTGAACTGATCCATCGCCTCGGCGATGCTTTTGAAACGTCCGGTAGGCCGAAGCGCCTCCGGAGCCCGAACACGTGTTGTACGATCGACAAGCCTGGCGGCGAGTTCTGATTCTTTTTGCGGGTTGATCGCGACGGATTCCTGACGCTCAGCCTGTTCGATTCTTCCAACAAAAAGCTCTTCCGCAGCGACAACATGTTCGACGCACTCCACTGCTGACCAGCAGCTTGTATCCGCCGAGACAACCGCATCGTCCTCCGACAGGCCGGCAACAGCAGCGTTAAGTTCGGCGCGGCTCTCTTCGAGCGTGCTCAATACACCCGCCAATCCTTCCGACGTCATCGCGAAGATTCTAGCAGGTAGGCCACGTTAGTGATAGATAATGACTGTCGTGCCATTCCGGATCGCATTTGCCCTCACTTTTGCCCTGCTGCTGCATGGCCAGCGCAAAACCGTCTTAGATAACGAGTACGTCCGAGTCCTGGACGTGACCACCGATGGCTCCACCTCCAAGGGCCGGCTGCACGAGCATGCCATGAATCGCGTCATGATCTACCTCAGCGCCGGTAAGCAGAAGCTCGAATATGCCGACGGCCGCATAACCACTCTCGAGTTCGAACCAGGGACAGCTCACTGGAGTCCTGCCGGCGGAATGCACACAAGCCAGCACGTCACTGGCCCCTTTCGAGTCATCGAAGTTGAGTTGAAGAAAGCCGCTGGCAGTACAAAATTTGGACCCCTTGACCCCGTTCGAATTGACCCCAAGCGATACAAAGTTCTTCATGACTATCCGCAAGCTCGAGTGATCCGCGCGAAAGCAGAAGGCCGGGCAAAGATACCGCTTCACGAGCACGTTCCCAATCGCGTGCTCGTGTTCGTGTCGGACATGCACGCTCGTGCCACGGACGACGCGGGTAAGTCCACAGACATTGAGGCAAAAGCGGGAGAAGTTCGTTGGGCCGGCGCCGCGAAGCACAGTGAAGAGAATCTGTCGGCTAAGCCATTCGACGTCATTGTTGTTGAGCTGAAGTAGACCTATGTCAGCAGAAATCAGTCCGTACTTTACCGACGCTTCCGGTTTCTCGGGATGGGCAGATAAAGTCCTTGTGCCAGCCGATGAGCAGCAAGTAGTCGAGATCCTGAAGAACGCAGTCGCAACGTCTACCCCCGTAACAGTGGTTGGAGCGGGGTACGGTCTGACCGGTGGCCGAGTTGCCCAAGGGGGGTGGGTTATCTCTCTTGAGAAGTTTCGACGCTTGGAAATTCATCAAGGCTTCGCGCGCGCCGGAGCAGCCATGTCGCTGTTGGAAGTGCGTGACACTGCGCGTCCATCAGGACAGTTCTATGCTCCCGATCCTACGGAGATCAATTCGTCGGTTGGAGGAACGATCGCGACGAATGCGAGCGGATCGCGAAGTTTTCGCTACGGCAGTACGCGAAAACATGTAAATGCCGTCCGTGTCGCCTTGATGGATGGAAGAGTTGTGGAATATCGGCGCGGTGATGCAATCGATTTCCCTGTACCATCTTTGCCCATCCCGAATGTGACCAAGTACACGGCTGGGTACCCTCTGCGCCCTGGCATGGACTGGATCGATTTGTTTTGTGGATCTGAGGGCACGCTGGGCGTAGTCCTGGAAGCCGAACTGTCGTTGTTGCCAATCCCGGACGATCTCTTCACAGCCATTATTTTCTTTAGCAGTGATGACGACGCGATTAATGCGGTGGAGGCGTGGCGGCCCGTTCCACGGCTCCAGATGCTGGAGTATGTCGACCGCAAGGCGCTCGACATGATTCGAAGTCGGTTCCCTGATATTCCGCGACAGGCCCAAGCGGCGCTATTAATCGAGTCGCAGAGTGAGGCCGACGTTGAGGCTGATGTGGATGAGTGGGAGCAGCGGCTACAAGCGGCTTCCGCCTTGATAGATGGATCTTGGTTCGCCGTGAGCGCGCAGGATCGCGAACGTTTCCGTCGCTTCCGGCATACCCTGCCGGAGTTTGTCATCGATATCGTGCGCCGTCGCGGTTTCAAGCTAATCGGAACCGACTACGCTGTCCCACTACATCGCAACAGGGATATTCTGCGGATCTATCACGAGTGGCTCGATGCTGCAGACATCGGACTCTACATGTGTTTCGGCCACATCGGAGATGCGCACGTCCATATCAACGTACTACCGGAGACTGCGAAGCAGGCGGAAACCGCGACCGCCCTTCTAAGGGATCTCGCCAAAGAAGTGGTCGCGATGGGTGGAACGGTTTCAGCCGAACACGGTCTTGGCAAGCACAAAGCTCACTTGCTCGCCCTTCAATACGAACCGGAACACATCGAAGCGATGATGGCGGTCAAGCGTCGTATGGACCCGCAATGGCTGCTGGGGCGCGGGACGTTATTTCCTTATCCCTTTGCAATAGTTCACTTTTCTCGAATGCAGTACAGCGTATTCTGGCTGCGTAAGTAGAGACTTCCTTCAGCCACGGCAGGGGAAGAGATGAACATCTGGTCAGGCATCGTGTTCGTTGCCAGAACTTCATACTTTTCGCCCATCTTCACCACAATCACATCGCCTTCTTCACTTGAGAGATAAAGCTTGCCGTTTACTCCAACCGGAGAGGCTTTGAAGTTGTACGGTTTTGGCAGCCTCTGTTGTCGGTAGTAGTGCTTCCCCTGTCTTGGCGTTAAGACAGCTAAGCATCCCACTATCCGTCAACATGTAGAGCTTACCGTCATGCAGTACAGGAGAAGGCGTATACGAGTTGCCGCGATCGTTCTTCCACAGAATCGCGTCTGAGGTGGTCAGGTCTCCTTCCTTTCCCAGTCTGATGGCGAGCAGATTCGGCTCGCGATGGCCGCTCATCACGTAGACGATACCGTCCATCGTTACCGGGGCCGGGATAACATTTGAGCCCAGGCCGGCAGATTCCCAAATCAGCTTGCCGTTCGTTACGTCGTAGGAACGAACTTTATTCGACGCGCTCACAACGGCCTGCTTCCTGCCGCCATGAGTCACGATGAGCGGTGGCGACCAGGAACTGGGTTCCTCGCGCGTAACCCGCCAAAGCTCTTTCCCATCTCGCTTATCCAGCACGACCAGCGAGGAATCTTTCTCCTGGTCGAACTTGAGATAAAGACTGTTGTCGTCAAGAACCGGAGCGACTCCTTCGCCAAACGACAGACGCATGGTCATCGGAGAGAACTGCTTATTCCAGATGAGCTTGCCATCAAGATCGTAGACATAGACCCCACGCGACCCATAGAAGGCAACAAGGTGCTTCCCGTCGGTCACCGGAGTATTCGAGGCGAAGCTGCCGTATCGCCCGTGATATCCCTCGTGCGGGGCTGTCTTGGTAGCCTCTTTGTCCCAGAGCAGTTTGCCGGAGTTCCGGTCGAAGCACATTACGCGGAAGCTATATGTTGGACCTAAGCCCGCGCCGCCTCCCGCTCCCCGTCTTCCGCCGCCCTCATTCGGAGTTGCTTCGGGCGCTTTGACGTCACCCATAGGGACTGCTGTGGTGACAAACAGCTTATTCCCCCAAATGACAGGCGATGAGAAGCCGCGACCCGGTACATTGACCTTCCACGCGATATTCTTGGTGTCGCTCCATTCGTGCGGCACGTCCCCCCGAGCCATTCCGTCGTCGTTCGGCCCGCGCCAGCGCGACCAATCGTCTTCCGCGCTAAAGGCGGCCGTGGAAAGAGCAAAAGCAAGAACAAGGCGCATAGGAGTATTCACAGCAAGGCGACGAATGACCTTAGATGGTTTCAGTTCGAGGAGAACACGTTAAACGGCTAACGAATGAACCGCCCGAGCCGGCGCAGGATCTCACCTTTCGGTTGTGCTCCTACAATCCGATCCACTTCGCGGCCGTTCTCTAACATCACCAGCAAGGGAATGCTGCGAGCGCTGAACCGAGATGAGACAACAGGATTTTCGTCAACGTTGAGTTTAGCGATCCTGACTTGCCCGGCGAGCTCCTTCGCCAGTTCATCGAGTGTCGGAGCGATCATCTTGCACGGGCCGCACCAAGGCGCCCACAAATCGAGCAGGACCGGCAGCGGAGACCGCTCGACTGTTTCAGTAAATGTTCCGTCAGTCACGACAATCGTCGAGGCTTCGGCTCGCAGTGGTGTCTTGCATCGGCCACAAATGGCAGCGCGACCCTCTTGAATCTTCTCCTCCGGGACGCGATTGACGGCGCCGCAGGAGGAACAACGGATCAGTTGTTGGTTCGTGGTCATCGGCCAAAGTGCCTGCTACTCACAACGATACCAATATCTAAAAAAGGGGGGCGTTGCCGTCGAGGCTCCGGGAGGACGATACTGGTATAAGTAACCTGTACTGGCGCAAAATACGCCATCTCTAAGCTGATGAATCGTTGGATGTTCGTCGTTTTCTTTACGGGCGGCTGTGTTGCCGTCGCGACCGCTCAGACTGCAGCGTCACCCGAACGGACTGCCGTAACCCGCTATTGCGTCGCCTGTCATAACAGTAAAGTGAAAACCGGCGGTCTCTCACTGGATGCTGCCGATGTCCATAATCCTGCCGCTCAGTCGGAAGCGTGGGAGAAAGTAGTCAGGAAGCTCCGAACCCGTTCGATGCCGCCGGCAGGTTTGCCGCGGCCGGACGAAAAGACCTACGTAGCTTTGTTGTCCTCCATCGAGTCGTCTCTCGACAAAGCAGCCGCTGCCAAGCCCAACCCCGGTCGAACCGACACGTTTCGAAGACTCAACCGCACTGAATATCAGAATGCGATTCGGGACCTCTTGTCGATCGATCTCGATGTGACATCTCTTCTGCCAAGCGATGAATCAAGCCATGGCTTCGATAATGTAACCGTCGGCGATCTCTCCCCCACACTGCTGGAACGATACTTATCGGCTTCACGCAAGATCAGTCGGTTGGCTATGGGCAGCCCTGCCCGCTCTCCGGGTGGAGATACCGTGACTCTTCCTCCCGATCTCACGCAGGAAGAACATTTTGAAGAATTACCGCTCGGCACGCGAGGGGGAAGCACGGTCAAGTACAATTTCCCGCTCGACGCCAAGTACGACGTTCAAATCCGGTTGGCGCGAGATCGCAATGAGCATGTCGAGGGACTTCGCGAGCCGGCGGATGTCGAGTTGATGCTCGATGGTTCCCCGATGAAGTTATTCACCGTGGTCCCACCACCCGCCGGGAAGGATCACTCCCTCGTAGATAAAGATTTGAGTATCCGAATTCCGGTAAAAGCCGGACCGCATGTGCTCGCCGTCGCGTTTCCGAAGAAAGCGGCTCCACTTCTTGAAACCGAGCGCCAACCCTGGCACGCCCACTTCAATATGGATCGGCATCCTCGCCTGCAGCCGGCTTTGTACTCGATCTCCATAAATGGGCCTTACGAAGCGAAAGGGGCAGGGGACACGCCAAGCCGTCGAAGGATTCTCGTCTGCAAAGAGGAGACCGACGCCTGCGCCAAGCGTATCCTGTCGAACCTGATGCGCCGGGCATATCGGCGCCCCGTGACAGAAGCCGACGTTCAGACGCCGTTCAAGTTCTATCAGGAAGCGCGAGCGGAAAGCGGCTTCGAGGCAGGAATCGAAATGGGACTTAGCGCCGTCCTCGTAAGCCCTGAGTTTTTATTTCGTGTCGAGCAGGATCCTGCAGCGGTCCCGCCTGGTTCGCCCTATCGCATCAGCGATCTGGAATTGGCGTCACGATTGTCGTTCTTTCTGTGGAGCAGTATCCCCGACGAGGAACTACTCGAAGCAGCCATTCAGGGCAAGCTGAAAAATCCAGCAGTTCTCGAGCAGCAGACGCGCCGCATGCTTGCCGATCCCCGGTCGCGAGCCTTGGTGAGCAATTTCGCCGAGCAGTGGTTGTACCTTCGTAATCTCGCCTCAACGACGCCGGACATGCGCCTGTTCCCCGATTTCGACGACAATCTTCGTCGGGCATTTCGCAAAGAAACCGAGATGTTCTTTGAAAGCATCATGCGCGAGGACCGCAGCGTCCTCGATCTGCTTAGCGCCGACTACACGTACGTCGACGAGCGGTTGGCGAAGCACTACGGCATCCCGAACGTTTACGGCAGTCGGTTCCGCCGGATCACGTTCCCCGAAGGCAGTGTCCGAGGCGGCCTGCTCCGCCATGGAAGCGTCCTCACAGTCACTTCGTATGCGACGCGTACATCCCCAGTGATTCGCGGCAAGTGGATTCTTGACAATGTCCTAGGCGTCCCGCCGCCACCCCCGCCGCCTGACGTTCCCGCATTGAAAGAGAACACCGGCGGCGGAGGAAAGAACCTTTCAATTCGCGAGCGTATGGCCGAGCATCGCAAGAACCCAGCCTGCGCGGGCTGCCATCAACTGATGGACCCCGTCGGTTTCTCGCTGGAGAACTACGATGCTGTCGGGCGCTGGCGAACTGTCGAAGATGGGAAGCCGATTGACGTCGCAGGCAGTTTGCCGGATGGTTCGAAGTTCGAAGGCGCTACAGGGCTTCAGAAAGCATTGCTAAGCCGCCCCGAGAATTTCGCCACCACTCTTACCGAGAAGCTTCTTACTTACGGTTTGGGTCGCGGCGTGGAATACTACGATTCGCCTGCAGTCCGAAAAATCGTCCGTGAGGCGCGGAATAGCGAATTCCGCTTTTCGTCATTCATTTTGGGTATCGTTAATAGCGCACCGTTTCAGATGAGGAGATCACAATGATCATCATGAAAAAGGCTCTGCCTCGGCGGACGTTTCTCCGGGGAATGGGGGCAACCGTCGCTCTACCGCTCCTGGATGCCATGGTTCCCTCAATGACGGCGCTGGCGGCGACACCAGCGAATCCCGTACGACGACTGGGATTTGTGTACATGCCCATGGGAGCTCACATCGCGGAGTGGACGCCCCCAGGAGAGGGAACGCTTGCCGGCCTTTCTCCGACGCTGCAATCGCTCTCTTCGGTTGTCGACCACCTCACTGTAGTCACCAATCTGGAGCTAAGAAACGCCTATCCGGGCACCCACGCAACATCGAATGCGGCGTTTCTAAGCGCAGCCAAAGCGAAGTGGACGGAGAGCACTGACTACCATCTCGGGACCACGGTAGACCAGATCGCCGCAAAGCACCTGGGGACGGAGACGCGCCTACCCTCCCTCGAACTGGCGATGGATCTCTTAACCACCGTCGGCCAGTGCGACAACGGGTATGCCTGCGTTTATCAGAACAACCTCTCCTGGTCGTCACCGACCACACCGCTGCCGGCCGAGGCCCATCCCCGCGTAGCGTTCGAGCGCCTTTTCGGCGATGGCGGTAGCGCGGCCGACCGTCAGGCCGAGTTGCGTAAGAGCTCGAGTTTGCTCGATTGGGTTCGTTCTGACATTTCGCGCCTCCAGAAAAAGCTTGGACCTTCGGACCGGTCCAAAGTGAGCAATTACCTTGATTCGGTACGCGAAGTCGAGCGGCGTATTCAGAAAGCCGAGTCGGAAACGGCTGATTCAAAGCTGCCCGATCTCGACCGTCCCGTCGGTGTACCCGCGGCTTATGCCGACCACGCCCGGCTGATGTTCGACCTGCAAGTGCTTGCATTACAAGGTGATGTCACCCGTGTCATCACTTTCCAGCTTGCCCGTGAGACCAGTACGCGAACGTACCCGGAGATTGGAGTCTCTGACCCGCATCACCCGCTCACGCACAACGGCGGCGATCCCGAAAAGCTGGCTAAAGTTGCCAAAATAAACGCATTCCACGTGTCGTTGTTCGCTTATTTCCTCGAGAAACTCAAGGCGACACCGGATGGAAATGGCTCGTTACTTGACCATTCCGTCTATCTGTACGGCAGCGGAATGGGCAACCCAGACGTGCATGATCATGTGAATCTACCGGTGCTGGTCGCGGGCGGAGGCGCAGGCAAGATCAAAGGCGGCCGTCACATCCGTTACGCCGAGCCGACCCCTCTCGCCAATCTGCACCTGACGTTGCTGGACAAGGTCGGCGTGCGCGTCGATTCGTTTGCGGATAGTCAGGGTAAAGTACCGGAATTACTGAGTTAGGACGACAATGCGACTGGCGTCGGTATTATTTCTTGGGTTCGCTTGGTTTTTAGAGGCCTCGACCTCGCTCGAATCGGCCGCGTACAATGACGATCTCGATGCCGTAAACGAGCTGATCCGAAGCGGCGCCGACGTCAAGGCCGCCAACCGGTACGGCGTCACGCCTTTGTCCCTAGCCTGCACGAACGGCAATGCGGCCATGATTCAAGCCCTCCTGAAAGCGGGAGCCGACCCGAACACCCTGCAGCCCGGCGGCGAAACCGTCCTGATGACGGCCGCCCGTACAGGCAAAGCCGACGCCGTGAAAGTGCTGATGGCTGCCGGAGCCGATGTTCAGGCGAAGGAACCCAAGCGCGGTCAGACGGCTCTGATGTGGGCTGCGGCTGAAGGCCACGCCCAAGTCGTGGATGAACTGATCCGCGCCGGAGCGGATATCAAATATCGTTTGGGCACCGGCTACTCGCCTTTCCTGTTCGCTGTTCGCGAAGGACACACCCAGGTAGTTCGCACACTTCTCGAAGCCGGCGCGAGCCCAAATGAAATCATAGAAACCAACCAATCCTCCGGCCCGAGGCCGGCGTCCGGCGCAGGTGTGCCTCGACCCGGCAACAGCGCGCTCCATCTTGCGGTCGTGAACGGGCACTTTGAACTAGCGGCGATGTTGCTCGAAGCCGGAGCCGACCCGAACGCCGCAGGTGTCGGGTACACACCGCTACACATCCTCACGATCGTGCGGAAACCGGGCGGAGGCGACAACGATCCTGCTCCTCGCGGATCGGGAACGATGACCAGTTTGGAACTGGTCAAGAGATTTGCAAAACACGGCGCCAACCTGAACGCGAGAATGACTCGTCGAGCGAATATGGGGCTGACCGGCCTGAATACTTTAGGAGCGACACCCTTTCTAATGGCGGCCCGCAGCGGCGACGCCGAGTTGATGCGGACGCTTGCCTCGCTCGGAGCCGACCCGCTCATTCCAAACGCTGACAACGCGACTCCGTTGATGGTCGCTGCCGGACTGGGAACTCGCTCGCCAGGCGAGGATGCCGGAACCGAGAGTGAAGTACTTGAGGCCGTACAGGTCGCTTTAGAGCTAGGCAATGACATCAATGCCGTCGACAACAATGGCGAGACGGCGATGCACGGCGCTGCCTATAAGAACGTTCCTTCTGTCGTACAACTGCTAGCAGACAAAGGCGCAAAAATCGAAGTCTGGAACCAGAAGAACAAGCACGGATGGACGCCCCTCACAATCGCTGAAGGGCATCGCTTCGGTAACTACAAACCGTCCCCTGTTACCGTGGCTGCGTTCCATCGCGTCATGAGCTCTGCAGGTATCACTCCAGCTCCACCGAAGCCGGCACACACGGGGAAGAATAGCGACTACGGTCCCAAGAAGTAACCCTCCAAGCTGCGACGGCAACCGCCACACCGGCAAGCGCATCGACGACGTAGTGATATCTTCCATAGAACGTCGCGACTGTCACGAGCGACGCATTGACCACAAACCCATAGCGCAGCCATCGTGAGTCTGGCAGCAGCCGCCACATAGCGAAGGCCGCCGCAACCACTCCGGAAACGTGAGCGCTTGGGAACACACTCGTGTGGATTCCAGCGTTGCCGACGACGTACATGTTGACCTGTCTCAGCAGACTTGGAGCAGGCTCGAGATGGCCCGGAAACACGGTCCTAGGTGGTTCGGACGGCCAGAAGGGGAACTGTCCATACGAGAGTAGAACGCCGAGGATGTAGAGGAATAAAAAGGCGTCTATTTGCTTTCGGCCTGCGAATCGATACAACATCACAACCGCAAAAGGTCCAACTGCGTAGACGAGCAGATAGCTGAGTTCGAGGAGATTTGGAAGAACCGGCCCAGTGGCTTCAATCAGGCGCTTCACGCCCCAGTCGCTAAGCACGATGTCGTCCCAGACAATCCACTGTTTTTCCAAACGATAGGAATGAGTCGCCGGCGCAAACCACCCCATTTGCTTGTAAGCAAGAATGACGAGAGCGAGCGCGCATGCATCGCGAATCGCCAGCGACTTTCCCGTAGCAGTGAGCCATCTTAGTAGCAACAACACACACGTATTAACTACCAGCACCCTCAGGCGGATGGTGGAAGACACAGGCAGCAGCAGAGCAAGCACGCTCGCGTAGGCGAAGAAGATGGTATGCACCCACTCGGCTGATCGCATCACTCGGAATCGCTTAGTTGAAGCCGTAAAGAGACGCAGCCGTGTCCGCGGTTCCACGCCACGAAACTTTCGCATTTCCGTACAGCTTCTGAACGTCGGCGACCGGGACACGCTGGCCGACAGGATTAGCCGCATCGACGATCGTCATTCCTCTCGGGGAAACGATGCGCCCCAGCGCTGGCAAATCGTAAACTTTCAGGACGCCTGGAATCACATCTTCAAACACGTTGCGATGGATCTTGTGATCGACAACCGACTCGTAGGAAAGAAGTGTCCGCTCAAGAGCTACTTTGCGAATCCGTTGGTCCATTGCGGCTGCATGTAAGAGGGATATTCCACCACCTTCGACGCCCGCGCCGAAGATGCGCTCGCGATCCACTTCTTCGCGACCCGCAAGCACATCGACGCCGCGGACGATATCACGCGCCCGCAGGGCAACGAGTGTTTTGCCGCTGAGCATCAATGTCATAGCGCTTTCGAAATCGCCGAAATACCGGGGCCAATCCGATCCGTTCGCATCGCTAATGCCGCGCGTTTCGCCTAATCCTCTGACATCAACCGCAAGGACGACTTGTCCAGCCTTCACGAGCGATTCGATATCACTGATCCCCGCTGTTTTGCCTCTGCCGTGCACATAGATCACCCCAGGCCGGCGTCCGGAGCCCTCAGGAATGAAGAGCAGGGATGGCACTATGATTCCCGGTTCGCTTTCGTAGATCAGCTTCTCGATCCGGTAGCCAGCGCGTTGTAGCGTTCCAAAAGGCTTCACGACAACATTGCCGTCCGGCTTTTCGTAATGCAGAACCTGCTTCACCGCATCCACTGAAGCTGACTCGCGTCTCAAGGCCTTTGCGCGCTTCTGATTCAGTGTAAATACCGTCTCACCACTGAGCGACGTAGCGACTTGGCCAGTTGTAGTAGCGCGTAATGACTCTTCGCTCGCTGGAATTACTTCAGGCTCAGGCCAAGTCTGTTCGGAGCCTTTCAGCCATTTATCGAACCAACGATACGCCGCCAGACGACGCGGTTTCGTATAACCATGGCCATCATCGGCTTCCGTCATGCTGATCTTGGCGGCCGATCCAAGCAGATCGTATGCCCGTTGGGCCTCCTGATATGTTTCTCTGGCGCCGGTGATCGAGAAGAAATCCCGTATCGCGGAGAGGATCAGATACGGCTTCGGAGCGAACGCATGAACGAAGTCGGCATGGTCGAGCCCATCGCCGATCCATGGTGGGATGTTCTGCTCGGCGTCCTGCGGTCCAATCGTTTCGAGCAGGCGCCGCCACGACGTGATGAAACAGGACGGAGCCGCCACCTGAATCCGGTCGTCGAGAGCTGCAATGTAGGCCGTGTGTGTGCCGCCTCCTGAGTTGCCCGTCAGTCCAATGCGCTTAGCATCTACTTCGGGACGGGATACCAGATAGTCCAAAGCGCGCATACCATCCCAGATGGTGTATCGAGCCAGCGCGTCGCCAACCAGCAGCGTCTGTATGCCGTTTATCGTATGCTCGGTTGTCGAACGTACCACCTTAGACGTTTGGAAATCTTCGTCGTAGAGCTGAACGCGCTCGCCCTGACCGATGGTGTCCCAGGCCAACGCCACATAGCCGTTCTTGGCGAACGTCACGAGCAGTTGCTGCCACACACCATGCGCCTTCGCACCTTCCTCATGACCGAGTGGGAACAGTATCGCCGGGTAAGGCCCGCGACCGGTCTTCGGGAGATAGAGATTCGCAGTCACATAGAACTGTGGCTGGCTTTCGAATATGACTTTCTCAATGCGGTAGTCCGAATGCTCGATGACGCCGGTGACGCGAGCGTTCAAGGGAGTACGTTGTTCGGGAAGACCGCCGAGCGCCCGCAGCATTCGTTCGCGCACGTATTGCTTGCGGGCAGAAACATCGCCGGCTCGCCACTTGGCGACCTTCGCCTCCCGCGCATTCAGTAAGGCAATCGCGTTCTTCTTGGAGTACTCCGCAAGCATGCTACGGATTTCCTTGTAATCGGTGTGTCCCGTGAGGAAGTTCAGACCAGCTACATCCTGCGCCGGAGCCGTTATAAAGGTAAGGAAGATGAGACAAGCGATTTTCATTCGTCGAACCCCACCCACGATAACAAAGCACGCTCGATGAAACGCTATGATTGGCACGATGCTCGAAGAATCATTTGAAAACCTGGATCGCTTCCTTGGCTCCGAGGACCGTGCCGGCGCTTTGGATTTCCTGATAGAGCATTTCCGAACAACCAAAGATATTCGATCATTCTTCGAAGCCAGGCTGATGAAGAAGCGCCTCGAGCTTGGACTGCCGTTAATTCAAACGGACCCTTCAGCGGATATTCCTGCTGATCTTCGCGGTCCGTACGACCAGGGGATGATTGCGGCCGCCCGAGATACAGGCAAACTCGCGCTCGAAAAAGGTGACATTCCGCTAGCTTGGCCCTATTTCCGGGCAATTGGCGAGCCGGGGCCTATCGTCGAAGCGATCGAAGGCGCACAGCCCGAAGAATCAGTGGACCAGATTATCAACATCGCGTTCGGGGAAGGGGTTCATCCAGCGAGAGGTCTGGAGCTGATCCTCGACAATCACGGGATGTGCCGGGCGATCACGACCTTTGGAATGTATGCGGTGAAGAACGGTCGCGCGGAATGCCTCTCGCTGCTTGTTCGACGTTTGCACGCCGAAGTCGTAGAGCGGCTGAGTAACGCCATTGAGTCGCAGGAAGGGACGCGTCCCACTACCACTCGTATTGCTGACCTGATTGCCGAAAGAGACTGGCTGTTTGGCGAGTACGCTTACTACGTCGACACCTCACATCTCATGTCGGTTTTGGGATATTCGCTGGAGGTTACCGATCGCGACACGCTGGAGCTTTTGCATGACCTGTGCGCGTACGGTAAGCGCCTCTCGCCGATGTTCCAGACTCGTGGTCAATCGCCATTTGAGAATCCGTTCGTAGACTACGACGAGTACATCCTCGCGGTCATGGGCGTCGATGTCGATACACGACTGGAGCATTTTCGAAAGAAGATAGCCGAGAGCAATCCGGACGAGGTGGGCTTCGCCCCGGTCGAATTACTGATCAATCTTGCCGTGCGACTGGGCCGGTACGACGAGGCATTGCAGATCTCGATGGAGCATTTTGCAGACGACGACGTCCCTGACCTGGCGTGCCCGTCGACACTACAACTTTGCGTTATGGCGAACGACCCCGGTCAATTGAAGAAACTCGCGCGAAACCGGGGCGATTTGCTTAGCTACATCGCCGCGAAGTCGTAGAGCGCGGTGGCGGTTCGAACCCATATGTGACCATCCGCGATTGCGGGTGTGGCGAAGACTTCTTCGGCCAAATCTCCCTGTGCCGCGATAGTCCACTCGGCTCCGGCTTTCAATACGGAGATGCCGCCATCGCGGCTGATCATGTATACTTTGCCATCGCCCGCAACGGGTGAAGCGTAGTACTCATCCAGGGCATGAGGCAGCCGGCCTTGCTTCAACAGCTTGCCTGTCGCGGGATCGAGCGTCTGGACGATTCCGCCGTTCCGGACGAGATACAGAACATCGCGATAGAGAAGAATGCCCGGAACATCCGGGAGGGACTTGTCATACTTCCAGATCACGTGCGTGTCCGTGATGTCCCCTCGACCGCCCAGCTTCACCGCCATTGCAGAGTTGGAAGATGTTCTTCGCAGACTGTAGTATTGCCAGTCCTTGCCATTGAACAGCCCATCCTTGTCAAGGTCCTGCATCTCCCAATTGCCGGGAAGCCAGTTCTTCGGTACTTCGTCCTTCGACAGCTTCTTGTCGCCGTCTTTATCGTGCTTCGCTATCATCTCCTCGAATCCTGGGAGTTCGATGCGTTCGCTGGGCTCACCACCCGGAGCCCATCCGTTGAAGTAGAGTCTCTCGTTGGCCACCACGGGACCCGACTTCACTTGATACGTCAAGCCTCGAACACGCCAAAGCAATGCTCCTGTCGAGATGTCATAACTCGTCATCTGGTAAGAGCCGGGAATGATGATCTCAGTATTTCCTTTGGCAGGTTTGTAAATGATCGGCGTCGAAAAGCTGTGGACCATCTCGGGCCGTTCGACCTTCCATGCCGTCTTACCGGTGTCTTTGTCGACCGCCAATAGGAACGCGTCCTGATCCTGATCGCAGATCATGAAAAGTTTGCCTTCTGCCAACACGGGAGAAGCGCCCATGCCGTGGAAATTCGTAAATGGTCCGAGCGGAATTTTCCATCGTTCCTTGCCCTGCGCGTCGTAGGAGACCAGTCCATAACCAGCAAAGAACACGTAAACGTTCGTGCCATCGGACACGGGCGTCGGGGCGGCAGGATCATTCAACTGGTGGCGCTTCTCACCGCGATGCCCCGGCGCTTCACGAGTCCAAATGAGCTTGCCGGTTTTTCGATCGAGCGCCAGCGTGGACAGACGTCCATTTTCGTGACCGGTGAGGTAAATACGGTCCTTTGTCACAACCGGCGACGATTTTCCCATAGGGATCTGCGTCTTCCAGTGGACGTTTTTATCAGGGCCAATCTCGGTGGGGAGAGCACCGTCATCAGCAATGCCGGCTCCGTTATCCCCGCGAAACCGCGTCCATTCACCGGCTTGCGCTGCGATCGCGGTTAGCAGCGCGAAGGATGCTACACAAATTTGTGTCATAGACCTAATTCGAAGTTTTCTTGAGAGCCTCGCGCACGACCGGCGCCATATTCTCCGCCATGCGCAAGAAGCCGAGATCCGTGGGATGCGCTCCGTCGACGGTGTCCTCGCCGTCCGATCCGAACAATTTCGCAGTCGGAATGTAGAAGACGTGTTTGTCTCCGGCTGCCTTCAGCTTGTCGTAGAGCTTGCGGAGCAATGCGTTTGCATCTTCTACCTTCGCTTTGCGTGCCTCGACGAATGCCGCATTCGTATACGTGACGTTCTCAACCAGCACCAATGGAGTCGTGGTGTGGGCCGCGCGCAAAGTCTTTATGAATGGCTCGACACGCTCGGCGACTTCAGCAACATCGAGATTTGGCAAACTATCCAGTACGTAAGCGGCTGGGTCTAACTCGGCCAGCAGCTTTGCGATCTCGGCCTCTGTCTTGCCATTGCCGGAAAAGCCCAGGTTGATGGTAGGCCAATCCAGCATGCGACCGATTATGGACGGGTAAGCCATACCCGGGCGAGCGGCGCATCCACCTTGTGTGATCGAGGTCCCGTAGAAAACCACCGGTTTCAGGGCATCGTAGCGGCCTGGCGCAGGCTCAAAGACAGCGTTCGTGGGCAAACCGATCTCCACCGAATCGACGCCATTGTAAAGAGGCAGATAAAGCATATACTCGCGTCGTTTCCGCTGAAGTCCGGAAACCAGATTGCTCTCATTGGTGTCCGGCTTTTCGGGACGGCCGACCGCCAGCCAGCGCCACTTGTCGCCATCGCGTACATAAAGGTCGAGCCCGCTAACCCCTGTCGCCGCCATGTGAGGCATGGCCGTGCGGCTTCGGCGCAGCTTCCAACGCGCTCGCACGAAATCCCCATCGCTAACGAAACGGTAGCGCAAACCGGCCGAATCTTGCGCAAGACTCCACACGGGCGCGCGCACGATAGCTTCCGCCTCGGCGGGCAATCGATCATAAGGATGCTTCGTCTTCGACCAGCCCTTGCCTTCGACAGCGAGTTTGGAAAGGTTGTGCCAGGTCACTTCCGGCTCGACCGGCGGAGAAGCCTGCTGCGCCGCCACAGGCAAGACCAGAAGAAGTGTGATCGCGGTGGACTTCATGACGTGATACATAGTTTATGGTGAATCCACGTTTCGTTGTGATCGCGATGATAGCAGTCGGCATCGGCCATGCCCAGAACACGACAACCGTTCTCGAGCAGATCCGCGCGCATCGTGAGGGAATGGCCGTCTGGTGGGTAGGCAATGCCGGATGGCTGATCAAGGCAAATGGCATTCTGATTGGAACAGATCTCGATCTCAGCACGCAGGGCAAGATCGGTCCGCCACCCATCACCGCGGAAGAACTTGCGGGCGAACTGGACTTAGCGCTGGTATCGCATCATCACGGCGATCATTGCAACATCCCGACAATTCGGGCTCTTGCAGCCGGCACGCGCACCACGCTCGTTCTCCCGCAGACGTGTTTGAAGCGCGTGACCAAGGTCGAGATTCCGAAAGACAGACTCGTCATCCCCGAACCGCTGAAGCCATTTGAAGCGAAGGGCATTCGCATTGAGCCTGTCCATGCGATCCATGGCAACCAGGAGTTCACTGTCCTTACACGCGAGCCGGACTTTATCGAATCGATGCGTCAGAATTGCGGTTACGTTTTGAACATAGATGGAAAACGATTCTTTCACCCGGGAGATTCCGTGCTGACGGAAGAGCACCTTGGTTTGAAGAATATCGATGTGCTCTTCGTCTCGCCGACCGTGCACAACATGCACCTAGATCGATCAATGATCCTAATTAACAAGCTGCAACCGTCGCACATTTTCCCGCAGCATTTTGGAACGTACACGCAAACGGACGAAAACGCGTTCTGGACACGCGGCTATCCGGACGAATTGAAATTGCGCTTATCCGGCGAGTTGCAGAAGCGATATCACAAGCTGAAGCAGGGAGAGCAGTTCGAGATCCGTTAACGTTTTGAAGGAACCTTCGGCGTAGCGCCGGACTTTATGATCAACTCGGTCAGCAACGTGACACCTTTATCGATCGGAAGAATATCCGCGATCGTCATCGGAGTTCGACCGGTGCGGTCCTTCTCATCGAGCGCAGCGCCTTTATCGGCCAGAAACTGGATAACCTCACAAATCTCGACCTGTGTCGCCATGTTTCCGAAGTTCGAAACTGCGGCATGCATCACCGTAGTGCCATACTCATTCACGACCGCGATCTCGGGCGCGAGTTCGAAGGCATACTTCACCGTTTCTACATGGCCGCTTCCGGCAGCCGACATCAGAAGAGTTGTGTTTCCTTGAGCCTTCAACTTCGGATCGGCGCCGCCTTCGACCAGCGCCCGCATAACCGGTACATAATTCGCTTTGGCTGCGACGTGAATCGGTGTCAATCCGCCAATCTGTCGGCGGAAAGGACCACCGCTTTGGGAGGCAGTCAGTTTGGCAGTCGTCGCATTCGGGTTGGCTCCCTTGGCCAGCAGCTTCTTTACGAGTTCCGTCTCGCCTAACAGAGCAGCAGTGTGCAGAGGAGAGTTGCCTGCAGAGTCAACGACATTCGGATCGGCGCCGGCCTCGACAAGCGCTCCTGCTGCTTCAGTGCTCTTATAAGAAGCCGCAACGACGAGCGCCTTGGTCCCAGAGGGCAGAGTAGTATTCGGATCGGCTCCCGCTGCGAGCAATGCGCGTATCGATTTGGCGTCGTCCTTGATCGCCGCAAAGACGAGAGGAGTGAAACCAGCTTGCGAAGCGATCTTCACATCCGCGCCGAGTTTGATGAGGGTCTCTACAACATCGGAGTGCCCTTCCGCTGCCGCCCACATGAGCGCGTTCTGGCCTTTCCGAGGCTCGACCACATTCACGTTCGCGCCTTTCTCCACGAGCAATTTCACCGCTTCCGAGCTGCCCGTTCCGGCCGCGATCATTAGTGCCGTTTCGCCATTCCAGCGCGCTGCTTTTGGGTCGGCCCCGGCTTTGAGTAGCTTCGCGACGAGTTCGGAATTGCCATTCAAGCAAGCCAGGGTGAGCGGTGTTTCGCCGTACTCATCCGCGGTGTCTACTTTGGCGCCCGCAGTGAGCAAGAGTTCCACCATCTCTTTTTCATCGAGATGAACCGCCCACGCTAGCGCAGAGGCGCCATCCGGCTGAGTTACGTTGACATCCGTTTTGGCGCGAACCAGCGCCTCGACCGCTTTCTGATCGCGCCTTTTGATTGCGTCGATCAACCCGGAGTCAGTCGACGCGAGACAGGACAAGGCCAATAAGGCCGTCGAGATCAAAAATCGGAAGAACATGGACTTCTATACGTCGGAGAGGCGTCCGGTGCTGTCACCGAAGTTATCGACCGGCACACTAGCCTTGTCGAGCACATTCAGCAACAGGTTGTTGAGCGGCGTTTCGGTCGGGAAACGCATGTGGCGACCGCCCTTAATCTGGCCGGCTCCCCCACCGATCATGGCCACCGGGAGATCGTGGTGCGTGTGGCGATTTCCGTCGCCAGTGCCGCTACCGTAAACGATGATCGAGTGGTCTAGAAGACTGCCTTCGCCGTCCGGCGTGGCCTTCAATCGCTCGAGCAGGTACGCGAAGTTCTTGACCAGTAACGCGTCGATCTTAGCGACGTTCTCAATCTTCTCGGCGTCGTTCTGATGATGCGTGATGGAGTGGTGTCCATCGGAAACACCGATCTCGCGATAGCTCCGATTGCTTCCTTCGCGCGCGGGAACGTATGTGATGACCCGCGTCAGATCCGTTTGGAAAGCCAGGACTTGCAGGTCCATCATCAGCTTCGCGTGATCCTCAAATGCATCCGGCACGGAACCAGGCTTCTCGACAACCGGAAGCTTGAGCGACGCATTCTGCTGCTCGGCTTTCTGGATGCGGCGTTCGATGTCACGAATCGCTTCGAGATACTCGGTCAGCTTGTAGCGGTCCCGGGGACCCAGATTCGTCTCCAGCCGGTCGATGCTTCCGGCCACGTAATCGAGGATGCTGCGCTGCTCCTGCAGTCGCGCTAAACGGGCTGCCGGATCGGTGCTGTCGCCATCTCCGAATAGCCGTTCAAAGAGACGGCGCGGATTAATTTCGAGCGGCATCGGACTCGTCGCGCTGCGCCAGGAAAGCGTGTTCGTATATGCGCAGCTATATCCTGAATCGCAACCACCGGCCAGACTCTGGCTCTCGAGACCGATCTCTAGTGACCCAAGCTGCGTATATTTGCCGAGCTCTTTCGCGGCAATCTGATCCGCCGAGATGCCGCAACGAATTCCTGCGCCCTCGGTTTTCTTTGGATGAACTCCGGTCAGGAAGGTGGCTCCCCCGCGAGCGTGATCACCGGGACCATCGCCGAGCGCGCGGCCATTTACTTGCGCCAGTCCGCTGAAGACGATCATTTGGTCGCGAAACGGCTCCAGCGCCTTCATCGTAGGGGTGATTTCGAACCCGGTACCCACGGTGGCGGGAGTCCAACGATCCATGATCATGCCGGTCGCGTGATAAACGAATCCCAGCCGAACGACAGGCTTCGTCCCGCCTTTGGCGAGCGCCGGTACCATCGAGTCCAACAACGGCAACGCCAACGTTGTCCCGAGCCCGCGAAGAAACGCGCGGCGTGGCAGCGATTTTCTGGTGATGATCATGATCCCGGAGTCCTCCTCATTTGAAAAGGTTTACTTTCCACGACCGCAGTGATCAACGCCGACAAACGATAATCCTCCGCGGCTGCCTTCTTCATGATAGCCCTAACCGAGGGCAAATCATAGGCCTCCAGACCTCGTCCTGTAGCGTAGGTCAGGAGCTTTTCCGATACCGTCGCGACGAAATCGTCACGATAACTTGCCAGCAGGAGCTGCTTTAATCCCGCCGGTCCTGCGAATGTCTTGCCATCCGGAAGCTTCCCCGACGTATCGATCTCGGAGTCGCCGTCCTTGTCGCGCCATTTCCCGATGGCGTCGTAGTTCTCGAGCGCGAACCCGATCGGATCCATGCGGGAGTGGCACGACGCGCAGGTCGGGTTAGACCGGTGCTGTTCCAACTGCTGACGCATCGTCAACGCCTTTCCGTCTTCGGCGTGCGCCTTCAACTCCGGAATGTCCGGAGGAGGCGGTGGAGGCGGCGTGCCCAGTAGATTCTCAAGAATCCATTTCCCACGCTGAACGACGGAAGTTCGATTGGGATAGGAAGTGACCGTGAGAATACTGCCCTGGCCGAGAAGGCCGCCGCGATTCGGGTCGGTGATCGCGACCTTGCGGAAGTGAGAACCGTAAACCTTCGGAACCCCGTAATGCTCAGCGAGGCGTTCGTTCAGGAACGTGTAGTTTGCTCCCAATAGGTCGAGAACGCTGCGATCTTCGCGGAGAATGCTCGCAAAGAACATCTCGGTCTCCTGCTGGAACGACTTCCGTAGGCTCTCATCGAATGTCGAGAAAAGCTGCGGATCGGGCTTGGACGTCGCAAGGTTTCGCAGGTGCAGCCACTGCCCAGCGAAGTTCGCAGTTAAGGCCTCAGAACGCGTGTCGGCGAGCATGCGCTTGACTTGCTGCCGCAGAATCGCCGGGTCTTTCAACTTGCCCTGCTCAGCCAACTTCAGCAGAGTCTCATCCGGGATGCTGCTCCACAAGAAGAAGGAAAGCCTCGATGCGAGGTCGAACTCGCTAATTCTGTAGACCGTTCCGGGAGCCGCGCCTTTCGGATCTTGCTCGACGCGGAACAGGAAATCCGGAGACATGAACATCGCCGCAAGCGCTTTCTGGATGCCGGAGTCGAAGTCGCCTTCGCGGCGGCCACGTTGATAGAAAGCCATGAGAGGCCGGATGTCCGTCTCGCTCACAGATCTGCGAAACGCTCGCCGCGTCAAAGTCGAGAGGATGGTCTTGGCGCACGCGTCCTCGTCTTTGGCGGTCTCGGGTCTACAGACGAAAATCTTCGCCCGGCTCGGTGTCTCGCCGCGACCGGTAGCGTTGTACGGACCACCAATGACGATGTTCCCGACGTCCGTGCGCGCCCCGGCGCGTTGTGGCACTTGGAATCGCTTGATTTTCGCTCCATCGATCCGAAGGTCCATTTCGGCAGGGAGTGGCGGGTTCGGAGACCGCATTCCGTCGGCAGCGGGTGGCGCGCCGCGAACGACAGGAGCCTCCTGCTCCGCTCTGGCGGATTCCCGCAGGAAGGTGACTCCGACGGTTCGAAGGCCCGCTTTCACAGGGATTCGCTGTTCGAAGATCGGTGGGGGCGCGTTCTGGGCATTGCCCGTCGCTCTGATCCGGATGACATACTCGGCATCGACCGGGAAGTAATGCTCGAACGACATTCCACCTCGCGAGTTGAAGGGCAGATCCTCACTCGCTCGTTCGATAGCCGCGGGCCGGCGGAAATTGCTCGGAGGATCGCGCAGTGGAGTGTATTGCTCCTCCGCAGGCTTCATCTTCATGTCACCGACAGCGAGTGCGCTTACCAATCGAGCGGTCGACATGTACCGCTCCAGCAAAGCCGGCGACAAAGACAGCACATCGGCGATATTGTCGAAGCCATAACCCGAATCATCCACGGGAAGCGAAGAGCCCGACTTGATATCGAGCGCCAGCAAGTCGCGGATCGAATTGCTGTATTCGGCGCGATTGAGCCTGTGGACCGCAGTCCTGCCGGGATTCGGATTCGCGTCCGCGGCCTTGTCCAGAGCAGTTTCGAGTGACGTTGCGAACGACTCCGATGCTGGAGCCTTGGGACGCGGCAGGCCCGGAGGAGGCATCTCGCCAGTCCGTAATTTACGAAGCACTTTCTCCCATGCCCCCGCGTCTGCGCCGACATTTGCGTAATCGAGGGCGTCGAAAGCAAGGCCGGCCGTCTTGGTCTTTTTGTTGTGGCAGCCGAAGCAATACTGAGTCGTCAGAGCTTTGTGGGACGAAACGCCTGTCGCCGGGGCATCAACCGCGGGCCGCTGGGCGTTGGCAAGGGGGATTAAGGCTATTAAAATGAAGGGGATAACCGAACGCAAACAAAACCTCATCTGCTGCGGCTTGTTCGTTAACCGACACAGATACCTCTATCTTCGCAAACTTTTGATGTAAACACATCAAGGGCTTACGGTAGGACGATTTATAGCCATTGCGAAAGCGATATCATGACTTGCAGAGTGTTTAAATCTGTAGTCCTCGCCATCGCGGTCCCGTTTCTTTGCAGCGCAGAGAACTTCTCGGAAGACATTTTCCCCATCGTTCGCGTCCGGTGCCAGACATGCCATCAGGAAGGCGAAATCGCGCCAATGGCATTCACGAATTACTCCGATACCCGACCGTGGGCGAAAGCGATTCGTGATGCTGTCGTGAGCCGCTCAATGCCGCCCTGGCATGCCAGCGACCGTTCGAAGCTCGAGTTCCACAATGACCGATCGCTGCCGCAGGCGGAAGTGCAAAAGATCGTCAAGTGGGCGGACGCGGGAGCGCCGGAAGGCCCTAAGATCGATTACCCGAAGCCCGTGAAAGCCGAGACTGGTTGGAAGCTCGGCAAACCCGATGTTGTACTGCGAGTTCCGGGATATAAGGTCCCAGCGCGTGGAGACATCCCCTACACATTCGTCATTCGCTCTGTCGGGTTAACGAAAGATCGATGGATTCGGGCCGCCGAGTTTCGCATCGACAAACGCGCTGTCGTTCATCACATGAATGCGTTTATTCGTCCGCCTGGGTCGAGTTATCTCGCGGACTTCGAACGTGACGGATTTGTCGTTCCGACGTTGACTCAACGAAGAGTCGGGCGTCCGGGCGAGGGGATGTTCGAACGCAGGGAACTCCTGCTTGGATACGAACCCGGATATTTCCCGATCCCTTGGCGCGAGGATCAGGCGAAGCTGATTCGCGCGGGCTCGGACATCGTCTTCGAGATTCACTACACGGCCAACGGAAAGGAA
Source organism: Bryobacteraceae bacterium (assembly GCA_963844855.1). Classification (GTDB taxonomy): domain Bacteria; phylum Acidobacteriota; class Terriglobia; order Bryobacterales; family Bryobacteraceae; genus DASQDN01. The sequence continues at coordinate 664,493 of CAWJQP010000080.1, read as the reverse complement.
CACACGGACTCCTCTGAGTTCGGTCTGTACTTCTCCGACACTCCGCCACGCGAACGAGTCCTGTCAACGCAGACGCAAGACATGGACATTGCCATTCCGGCCGGTGATGCCAACTACAAATCCAACGCGTCGATCACATTCGGCAAGCCGGTCAAGTTGATTTCGCTTCAGCCGCACATGCATCTGCGGGGAAAGGCGATGGAGATCCGCGCGCGCTATCCCGATGGCCGTACGGAAACGCTACTCGACGTGCCGCGCTATAGCTTCAACTGGCAGACGACGTACTTCCTCAAAGAACCCAAACTCCTGCCCGCGGGAAGCACGATCGAATCGACAGCGGTGTTTGATAACTCCCCGAACAATCCCTTCAATCCCGATCCCAAGACCACGATCAAGTGGGGCGATCAAAGTTGGGAAGAAATGCATATCGGCTTCATGGAGATTGCGTTTGCGGCAGAAACGAACGCCGAGACAGTTATTGACTCTGCGGCCAAGGAACGAGAGAAGAAGCGATTCGAACGTTCTGCTGAAACTACGAGATAAATCGTGATCTCGCGTAGAGAACTGCTTGCGGCGGGGTTGGGCCTTGCCTCACAGGGTTTGTCGCAAGACAAACAACGACCCAATGTTTTGTTCGTGTCCGTCGACGACATGAACGACTGGCTCGGGTGCCTTCGAGGGTATCCGGACGTTAAGACTCCAAACATTGATGCGCTTGCCAAACGCGGCGTGCTTTTTGCGAATGCGCATTGCGCGTCTCCGCTGTGCAACCCATCGCGCGTCGCTCTATTTACGGGACAGCGAGCCTCGACAACCGGCATATATAACAACGAACAGTACTGGCGTCCAAATCTTCCAAACGTCGTATCGCTCCCGCGTTACTTCAAGGACAACGGCTATCACGTTGCCGGCGCCGGCAAGATTTTTCATCACGTCGCGGGCTTTAATTCGCCGGCCGAGTGGGACGAATTTCAACTCCAGGTGTTCGACGATCCCTGGTATCGTCGCGCCGAATGGTACCCGTGGGTCCATAAGATCCCCGCTCCTCCGCAGCATCCCTTCAACGGGCTAAAGAACTTTCAAGGTGAGTTTGACTGGGGAGTTCTGCCGAAGGAGGAAAGCGAATACGGAGATCAGAAGGCGATCGATTGGGCGGGTCAGTTTCTGAATCGGAAACATGAAAAGCCATTCTTTCTCGCGGTCGGCTTGTGGCATCCGCATATCCCGTTGTTCGCTCCGCAGAAGTACTTCGACATGTATCCCGAGGACAAGGTGCGCCTGCCTCAGGAGCCGGCGGACGATCTCGACGACATCCCTGCGATCGGAAAGAAATTCGCCGAGTTTCGTCGGGACGAGCACGAACGCATCGTGCGCGAGAACAAGTGGAAAGAAGGCATTCAGGCTTACCTCGCGAGCATCACGTTTGCCGACGCGATGGTGGGACGCATGCTGAAGCTGCTCGATGAGAGCGCGCATGCAAAGAACACGATCATCGTGTTCTGGTCGGATAATGGCTGGCATCTCGGAGAGAAGCAGCACTGGCACAAGTCGACGTTGTGGCAGCGATCCACTCACATCCCTCTGATCTTTGCCGGACCTGGACTCCAGGCGACCGGCAAGAACAGGCAGCAGCCCGTGAACCTGCTGGATCTTTATCCGACGCTTGTTGAGATGTGCGGTCTGCCCGCCAAGAGCGATCTCGAAGGGGAAAGTCTCGTTCCACTACTCCGAGATCCCAAGGCCAAGCGCAAGCCCACGGTGATCACGTTTGGGCCGGGGAATCACGCCGTGCGCTCGGAAAAATGGCGATACATACGATACAGCGACGGAACGGAAGAGCTCTACGATTGTGTAGCGGATCCCGAGGAGTTTCGAAACCTCGCATCGCAGGAGAAGTATTCGTCGCTCAAGAGCGAATACGCGCAATTGATGCCGAAGACCAGCGCTCCGCCGAAGCCGGAACGAGACGCGTTTAACTTCGACTTCAAGACCTACACGTGGACTTTGAAGAGCGCCGCGCAATAACGGTTACGCTTTCGCCGCTCGCCAACTGGCATCGAGAACGGCTCGCATTTGCGCCAGTTGTTTCGCCGCTGAAGGTTGTTGGGCGAGGTTCTGGAATTCGCGCGGATCCTTCTCGCAGTCGTAGAGTTCCTCCCCTTGATAAGGCTTGGTCCAGCGGATGTATCGATAGCGCTCTGTCCTGACCGCGCGACCCACGATCTCTTCCGGTCCCGCGACTTGCGTAAACGCCGCTTTCTTCCATTTGCGGCCCGGGTTGTCGAGCAGTGGAACGAAACTCTGTCCTTCGAGGTTCTCCGGCGCTTGCGGCCCGCAGAGTTCGGCGATGGTCGGATACAAATCGATGAGCTCTACCAAACTTCGGGAACCACGACCATTCCCCTTTCTTCCAGGCGCAGCGACGATCAAAGGCACGCGAGCCGACTCTTCAAACAGACTGCGCTTCTGCCATCGATAATGTTCGCCGAGATGCCACCCGTGATCTCCCCAAAAGACGACCACCGTTCGATTTGTTTGACCGCGCTTCTCAACATGATCGAGCACGCGGCCGACGAGAGAATCCATGTACGACACCGATGCGTAGTACCCGCGCAACGCCTCCCGCTGATCGGCCTGTGTCATGCCCATGTCGTTGCCCCGACCGGTGATGGTGATCTCACTTGCCTCCGGTATGTCCTTGCGATCGTCCACCGGATTTGTAGTCGGCTTCATTTGATCGAGAGGGTACATGTCGAAGAACTTCGACGGCGCCACGTGCGGCACATGCGGGCGCAGGAATCCCAAGCCGATGAACCATGGTTTCGCCGGGTTGCGATCGATGTAGCTGATTGTGTCTTCCGCTGCTCGGGCGTCGGCCTGCTCGGCATCGCTGCCCAGGAATCGGATCCAGTGCATTGCATTTCCGGGCGTATGAGATGGCGTGACATTGCGACCCTCCCCTGGCGTCGTATTCTCAAGTCCCGGAGGACTCACTGCGACGTCCCAGGACGGTGGATCATCCCACAACGGTTTGCCCACGGAACCCGGCACATTCATGTGGTACATCTTGCCGAAACGCGCTGAGCTATAGCCGCTCTGCCGGAATAATTGTGGCAGCGTCACCGCGTCGGGCATGGTATCCCGAACCGCCATTTCGTTCTTCCATATTCGGGTTGTGTCGGGTCGCATCCCGCTCAAGATGGATGTGCGGCTCGGTCCACATAGGGGGAACTGACAATACGCGCGATCGAACCGAACCCCGCGAGCAGCCAATCGGTCTAGATTCGGAGATTTGACAATCGGATGCCCATAGCATCCCAGTGAATTGTTGAGATCGTCGGACGCGACGAAGAGCACATTCAACTTCTCATCCGCTGATTTCTGCCCGAGGAGCAAAGCCGGGGCCGCGAGGAAGGAACGCCGTGTCATCTACTTCTCCTTTATAGCGGCGGCAGGCTCTCGATCATACCGAAGTTCACCGCCCGTCAATCTGCGAATTCCTCCCGAGCCGTGACGTTCCTGGATCGCGGATCTCGGAACCTCTCGGTCCATCTTGTCGAACATAGCCTTCAACTGCTGAACAACATCAGGATGTTTGTCGGCGACGTCATGCTGCTCGGAAGGATCGGCTTCGAGATCGAACAGCATCAGAGGTTTTGCGGCGTCGCCTGTCAGCACACCGGGATACTGATCGGGTCGGGCCTGTTCGTACTGGGCAATCAGCGTGATTCCGTCCGGACCTCTGGGATCGATCCACTGCGTCGCGGCGGCCTTGTCCATCACCTTGAATCCAGGAGCAGGAGTTCGCACGTGCAGCTTCCACTTCCCCGACCGAACGATACGCAGTTCATCTCCCGACATCGCGAAGATCGCCTCGTGCGGACTGCGTGCCGAAGCCGAACTCATGAGCGGGAAGATGTCACGCCCATCGATCGTCAGGTTGGACGGGAGTTTCGCCCCGGCCAGCTTGCTAAGCGTCGCGAAAATATCGATGGAAGCACAGACCTCTTTGCATACACGTCCGGGAGAAATCCGACCCGGCCAACGGGCGATCAACGGTACACGAATGCCACCGTCCCATGTAGCGCCTTTCATCCCGCGCAGCCCGCCGGTACTGCCACCGAACCAAGGCCCATTATCCGAGGCAAACAGCACCAACGTGTTGTCATCGAGACCGAGCTCTTTCACCTTCGCGAGAATACACCCAACCGACCAGTCAAGTTCCCGAATCACATCAGCGTAGAGATTGTCCGTCGTCTTCGGAGTGTAGAACTCTTCCGATGCTGCCAAAGGCTTATGCGGCATGGCATGAGGCAGATACAAAAAGAACGGCTTCTCTCGATTACGCTCGATGAAGTCCGTCGCGTGTTTCGTATAGTCCTGTGTCAGATTGCTCTGCACAACCGGATACTGCGCCACAGCCTCGTTATGCACCACCTGGACTGGCCGCATGTCATTCGAGTACAGGATTCCGTAATACTCATCGAACCCCTGCTTCCGTGGCATGAGCTCCGGTTTATGTCCGAGATGCCATTTGCCAATGCAGATCGTCGAGTAGCCCATCGGCTTGAGTGTTTCGGCGATGGTTATCTCCGCAGGAGGCAACCCAACGTCATTGATCCCGGAGTCGGGCGCAGGGTTGCGCGTCACGTGGCGAAACGGATAGCGACCGGTAAGCAGACTCGCTCGCGATGGCGCGCAGAACGGCATGGGCACATAGAAATCCGTGAAGCGAACTCCTTCTTTAGCCATGCGATCAAGGTTCGGAGTCTGATTCGTCTTACTCCCATAGCAAGCGAGGTCGCCATACCCAAGATCGTCAGCGAAGATCACGATGAAGTTGGGCGGTCGCTGTGCCTGCGCGTTCATGCTGATCAACGAGGCAGCGGCTCCGGCAAGAAACTGGCGGCGATTCATACTCTGTATCATTTGCGCGATTGTGGATTCGCTCCACCATAATACGGACTCGAATCCCAAATGATCTTCTGTCCGGTTGCGCGTGGATCTTGCCCTTTCTTCAAGCCGTCGTCAAGCATCTTCGAAAGCTTTGCTCGCGATCCCGCATACTTCGGTTCCATCGCAACGTTCACCTGCTGCGGGCCATCGAGCTTGAGATCGTACAACTCCTCAGCCGGGCGCTTGCCGCAAGCCAACTCGTAGAACTTGCGATTGTTGTCCGACACGACAAACTCCTTCGAAGGACTGTTATCGATATCACCGAAGTTGGGTGGATCACCCGAAGGCCAACGGTCCGTCTCATAGTTGCGAATGTACAAGAAGTCGCGCGTACGAACTGCCCGCATCGGATACCCCACACCTCCTGCGCGCATCTGCGTGTGCCTCTCGCGGCCTGTAAACACACGATCGCGTTCCTTCTCGACAACCCCTGCCTTCTTCGATTGCAGCAGCGGCAGCAGACTCCGTCCGGTCATGCTCTCGGGAATCGCGAGGCCGGCTGCTGCAAGGAATGTCGGAGCGAAGTCGGTGTGGCTGACGAAATCATCCACAACTCTGCCGCCCGGCACGGCAGCGGGCCAGCTAATCGACAACGGCATGCGCGTCCCTGAATCATAGAGATTCGTCTTGGCTCGAGGAAACGGCATGCCGTTGTCACTCGTAACCACCACCAGAGTATTCTCGAGCTCGCCGGCTTTTTCAATGGCCGCCAGGATTGCGCCGACATCGCGGTCGAAGCGCTGCACTTCGAGCAAGTAATCAGCGACGTCTCCCCGAACTTCGGGCGAGTCCGGCAGCCACGAGGGGACTTCAATATCCTCCAACCGAAAACCCGCCTTCAACGCCGAGCCTTTGTCGTATGGACGATGTGGATCAGTGCTCCCAAACCAGAAGCAGAACGGCTTGTCCTTCGGTCGCGATTCCATGAAAGCGTTGAAACCGGCATAATTCGGACCAGCCGGATTGCGCGTCCGCCCTGCCGCTTCGAGATTTCCGGGACCCCATCCCTTCCCCTGCAATCCGACGTGATAACCCGCTGCCTCGAGCATGTCCGGATATCCCACGAATTTCTTCGGCAGGCTGCTCCATAAGTTCCCGCCCTCTTCGAGACGCCAGAAGTGCTCGCCGGTAAGAATAGCTCCGCGCGACGGTGTGCACGAGGGCGATGAACAAAACGAATGCGTAAATCGCACACCGGTCTTGGCAACACGGTCGATGTTCGGCGTCGAGACAGCCTTGTATCCGGCCGAGCTGGTATGCAGATAGGAGTGGTCGTCCGCGATCGCAAACAGGATGTTCGGCCGCTTGCCGCCTTGTTGACCTATCGCGGGTAACGCAGACAACGACAACGAGCCAGCGATAACCTGACGCCGCGTGAGAAGATCATCATGCACACTCGGCATTCTAACGGAAACAGTTTGCAAAGTCCTTACAAATGGTTTGCGACCCGCTTCCCAAACGCTGCGTCCAAAGGCATGTAGGTAGTTGAAAACATGAACTTTGATAAACGATCCTTCATCTTGGCGGCGTCGCTCGTGTTAGCGTCCGGCGCAGCCTTCGCACAATCTCCATCCACCGAAACGCCCACCGAGCAACAGCGCCAGGGCAAACGTGATCACCGAGCCGGACAGGGCCGCATGGCGGCAGCTCTGAATCTGACAGACGCGCAGAAAGAGCAAGCCAAGGCGATCCATGAGAAATACAAAGCCTCTAACACTGATGTCCGCACGCAAATGCACGACCTCCGTACTCGAGCTGAAGCGGCGAAACAGGCCAATAATACAGCCGAGCTCGATCGTATTAAGCAGGAGCGGGAAGCCGTGTTCGCCAAAGCCAAAGAGTCTTGGAACGCGGAAAAAGCCGAGATTCGATCCATCCTCACGCCCGAACAGCAGACCAAGTTCGACGAAATGGGTCAGCGTCGTGGTAAGGGCGGACGAGGATAACACTCAATCGTAGAGGGGCGTGGCGCAGCGCCCCTCTCCCTCCACATATACTAAGCAGGAATGCCGAACAGCCTGCTTTGGGCCGCGTTTATCGCGGCGCCCGTTTTCGGACAAGTAACAACCACTACAGCTCTCGCCGTTGCAAACAACCCAATACAAATCGGACAGACGATTCGTTTGACGGCTACGGTCTCTCCGGCCGCGACCGGAACAGTCATGTTTGTAGAAGGGTTCAATGTTCTAGGAACCAGCCTTCTGAATGGTTCCTCGGTCGCGACACTGGACCTGCGCTTCACGGTCCCACGTACTCATCGCATTCGCGCCATGTACTCGGGTTCAGGGTCGCATGCGGCAAGTACGTCGGCGCTGCTAGCGTTGATGGCGCGCTCGCTTCTTCCATCCGGGTTTGTTGCGCCGTTCTCTATACCCACCCCACGCGTATCGGCCGACTTGAATCGCGACGGTATACCCGATATCGTGACAGCCGACCTACTTGTATTTCTCGCGAATGGGAACGGTACATTTCAATCTCCAAAGCTCGCCGCTCCGTCGAAGTACCTTGGCGCAATAGCCGACTACACCAGTGATGGTAGGCCAGACATTCTCACCCAGGACGGATTCCTTCTCCCAGGAAACGGCGACGGCACGTTCGGTTCCCCACAGCCTACGACGCTCAATGGAAGCGTCGCGCAATACTCCGTCGACGTCAACCGCGACGGGAATGCCGATGCCATCGTGGATCTTCCCGGCGTCGGCCGCCTGCCTGGGTCCACGGTCTATGCGTTAGGCGCGGGAACCGGTTCGTTCGCAGATCAGCAACTGATTCCAGGGCCTCGAACGACTGCGCTCACAGATTTCGACGGTAACTCGGCGGTCGACGGACTCTACATCCTGGCCGCAACGACAGTTCCCGTTGGAGCCACAGCCTTCTTCGATTTGAACCCTGCTAACATTGCGCAGCTTGCGGTCTATCCGACCCAGGGGGTCCTCACCGGAGACGTCAACGGCGATGGACTCGACGACGTGGTCACAAACCGCTCTGTACAGGGAACCGCGAAATGGGACATCGTCGCGCAGCTCAGCGACGGCGCGCGCTCCTTTCTTCCGCCGATCTCCGCCACGGTCGAGCAGCCCTTGCGGGCCGTCCAACTAGTCGATTGGAATGGCGATTCGAAGCTCGATATCATCGTGGCGGAAACGCTCAACTCGTCCACAGTAGCCGTTTCGTATCTTCCTGGAGTGGGAACCGGTGTGTTCGCAGTGGGACTTCCCATCGGCACGTTTCCCGCCTCCAGTGACCCCATCGTCTCTGAAGTGACGGGCGACTCGTATCCGGACCTCATATTCCACGAAGCGGAGACGAAAGTCTATCCGGGATCGGCGCAAACCAGCGCTCCGGTTGGATTCACCGCGCCTGTGTCGATAACGCCTGACACAGGGGAGGGCAACGCGAAAAGCTTCGTCGTGAAATACTCCACCAGTGTCGTCAACGGCTCATCTTCGCCGATCGTTTCCCTCGCCTACGCCCTGTTCAATACCATCATTTCCGGCAGCGGCGGTTGTTTAGTGGAGATCTCGATGCCGGCAAGGACATTCCGACTCTGGTCTGATGCATCGCAGAGTTGGCTAGGGCCCATTGCGGCCGGATCGCCGGCCACACTCAACAACAGTCGCTGTACGTTTACTGGTTCCGGTTCACAAGTCGCCCAGCCCGTCATCAAGGGAACAGTGGCAGAGCTTGACACGACATTAAATCTCAGCTTCTCATCGAGCTTTGGAGGGACCAAGAACGTATACGGCCTCAGCATCGGCTCCGACGGAGTCAATAGCGGCTGGAAGCAGTTGGGCGTGTGGACCATTCCAATGGTTGGCCCCGGCAACCCAATCATTACTCCCGGAGGAACACCCGCCGTTGTCTCACTGACGCCTGCTCTAGGATCTGGCTCCACAGGCGTCTTCACCGGTCAGTTTTCCCATACGGCCGGAGTGGGTGGACACTATCTCGGATACATGCTGTTTCTGCCGACACCCAACGTCGTCAACTTCATTGCTACGGGCAGTTGCCTGGTTGAGTACAACCGCATCAGCGGCGGAATACGATTGATCGATGATGCCGGGACCGGGTGGCTTGGCGGCACTTCCGGATTGACCATCGGCGTTCCAGGAAACTCACTGTCGAATTCATTGTGCGCGGTGAACATAGCGAACGCCACCTCCACGCTTTCCGCCACGAGCATGAGCGTTACTGTGCCCGTTACGTTCTCGGCCGGATTGGGTCGGCCCTTGGCGACATTCCTGCAAGAACTGGACGTCAGCGGAACCTGGACCGGCATGACCCAATTCGGCAACTGGACGAACACGGGTGGCGCGACTCCGCCACCAGGACCGTCCATAACCAGCGTTAACACCGTCCAGACAGGCAGCGCGCGCGTCATAACCATTGCGGCGAACAGCGGAGGAACCGTTCCACCCACGCACATTCATCTCCGCATCGGAACCAGCATCGTTGGAGCGCCTGTGTGCCACGTGGTCTTCGCCCCGCAAAGCGGCGCGGTAGCCTTGATCAACGATTCGGAGAATGCTCTGGTTTCCGGCGGCTACGTGACGATCGGCGTGAATCAGTTGCTGGCCAATTCCCGGTGCTCATTCAATGCGGGGCAGGTAACTCTGACACTGAGCGGGGCGCAGGCGACGGTCTCCGTGCCTCTATCGTTCACCAACTTCTCCGGTTCTCGAAACGTCTACGTGAACGCATTCGACAATCAGGGCCGGTTGACGCACTGGCAAAACTCCGGTTCGCTGACGCTTCCATAACCTTGCCGTGCGCGGGCCCTGTATAGAGAGAGTGGACTCATTACCAAAACTGAAGTTCCGTGACCTCGGTCAGGCGGTACTATCCAGTACTCAGATACAAGCGTTCCGCGTTGGTCGAGTTCCTTGCCACGCTCGACAAAGGTCCAGTCGAAGTGAACTCCTCTTGCTTCGGACGCGCCAACTACTTACCAATCGCGTCGGCAAACAATACGCCCGTCCGGGCAGTATCTGGCGCGCATGTCCTCACCGGCCGGACGCGAAATCCTCAATCATCATAAGATCACTGCCAGACTCGTCATATTGATCGAACAGTATGTAACGGGAATCCGGCGAAACGCTCATGCCAACGTGGAACGGCCGATTAACTACCACGACCGGTTTGTCCTCGCTTGTCGAGAAGTCGAAGAACCGGATATATCGTTCCTCGCCATTATGAGGTGGCGCCCCGTAGTAAATGCCTTTCGATGTGACAGCGAATCCGACGGGGTAACGTTGAGTAGGTCCCGCGACTCGCAGCGGTTGTCCGGACTCGGCCGGAACGCTCCAGATTTCGCTGCGGTCCTGCCTTAGGAAATAGACGAGCCTCCCATTGTGCGACACGGTTGGCTGCTCTGCCCAGCGCGTGTCAGTCAACTGTTGCGGCTCACCGCCACGCATTTGCTGTTTCCAGATCTCCGCATCGCCCGAGCGCCTGCTGGAGAAATAGATTGTCTGACCATCGCCTGCATAACTCGGAGCCCAGCTATTCGTTGCCAGACGTTTCGCGGAACCACCAGCGGCCGGGATGGCGAACACTTCTACCTTATCGCCAAAACGAGCATGAAACGCGATCCAGCGCCCATCGGGAGACCAGGATGGGTACCCTACTACGGGCGCCCCAATTGAAGTCGCGCGGACAGCGTTCGAACCGTCCGCGTTCGAAACCCAGATTTCCCTTGCGCCCGACCTTGCTGACGCGAAAGCGATCTTCCTGCCATCTGGCGAGTACTGAGGTGTTTGGTCCGGCTGCGTGGATGTAATCAGGAGCTCTGCTGCGACCGGGTTGGCCCCGCGCTGAGGCAATTCAGCCCTCCAGATATTCGTATCTTCGATTTGCCGTGAGTACACCAGGTGGCGGCCCAAAGCAATTTCCGAAGCCTCGTCACGCAGGGGAATAGTCTGAGGGGGCGCTTGCGGACGAGCAACGTTGATCATGCGTATTTCGCGCCCCTTGCTGCCGTCTTGGCCGAAAACGTAGAGGATCCTTTGCCCGTCGGCGTTCCATACCGGGTGAGCCGACCACCGATCGTCGTGGGTCAGACGTCGCGCCTCACCGGCTGGCTGCAGTCGTCCGTCAAGTGGCAACAGATAAACTTCGCTAACGAAAGCGCCAGGAAGCCGGCAGAAGGCAAGAGTTCGGCCATCCGGCGAGAAAGATGGCATGTTGTCACTCCGGAAACCCAAGGGCGGTGTTGTGAGCCGTCGTTTTTCGCCAGTGATGGAAAACAAGAAGATTCCGTCAGTTGATTCTCCGGGCTCACGATGAGAGGCAGCGATCCACCGTCCGTCAGGCGACCACGCAAGAGTGGACGATTTCCGGAGCTGAAACCACATTCTTTCCTGCGTTTCCGCAACCTTACGCTCCGGTCCTCCTGTCGCTGCTGTCAGCATCAAATCAGAGCGATCGCCCCTGCGCCGTAAGAATGCGATTGTGCGCCCATCGGGAGACCATGCGGGGCTCAGATCCTCGGCAGGGTCGTTGGTGAGCCGCACCGGTGTACCGGAAGGGATCGCCAAGACATAGATATCGAAGTTGTCCTGCTTCTCTCCATTCCAGGTGAACGCTACATGATTGCCGTCGGGCGACACCGTCGGATTTCCTTCAAACCCACGAAAAGCGGTCAACGGCACAGGCCGTCTCATCGACGGCGACTCGAGTTTGGGAACGACGAACACGAACCCACCTGAAGTCGCTACTGCGAGAGCCACGGCAGCGGTGATCCACAAAGGCCTCGACCGGCTCGGATCACCCTGCATTCCCGGCCTGCGCAACCCATCCGAGCCTGATTGTGCCCCGTTCTGCCGGGTGCTCCTCGCCGCCCGATGGCGGGACGCAGAAACTCGACCTATGGAAGCCTCTTCGTTGCTGACCGTTTGTTGTTCTACGCTCGCGGCGAACCGATAACCCAGTTTCGAAACCGTTTCAATGTAGCGCGGTTCTTCGGAGGAGTCCCCGAGTGCTTGCCTCAACCGAGCCACAGCGGCATTAAGTCCGTGTTCAAAGTCTACGAACGTATTTTCGGTCCAAAGACACCTGCGGAGTTTGTCGCGGGAGACAATTGCGCCGGGCTTCTCGAGCAGAGCTGCCAGGATCTGGAACGGCTGCGTTTGTAGTTTGAATCGCACGCCGTGCTTCGTCATCATGTGCCGTTCCACGTCGACGGCGAAGGGTCCGAAGCGGACTATCCCGGAGTTGCGAGTGGGCTGCATGACGCCGTTACCTCGCCAATTTAGCTGCGAACGAAAATCACCATATCGATATCCGCAATAGATTGTTAGGTTTGCCCCGTGACATTATTTTCCTTTTCGTGACGTGTGGCGATTCCAGAACTGCAGCAGAATATCACGGATCTCAAACTCGGAACAACCGGGAAGAGAATCTTGTTCGCCGGAGATCCGCAGCGGACTGGCCCGACGGAACTAGCAAAGAAGTCCTGCAGAAAATCAGATCAACATTTACAAAACAAGGAGTATTTTGTGCCCAAAAACAGTGCATGCGTAATCGCCAAAACACTTGGCAAGGTTTCCACCGTTTGTGTATCACTGTGTCTGACCCTTTTTCTTCCATGTGCCGCCTCAGCGGATGCTGTCACCGATTGGAATAAGAATGCCGCCAAAGCAGCGCTTCTCGCGTGTATCGAGCCGCCTGGTTCGAATGACCCTAACCACGAATCACGCATGTACGCGATGATGCACGTGGCTATCCATGATGCTCTGAACGCGATCGACCGCCGGTTTCGGACGTACGCTTACAATGCGCAAGGACCCACTGGCGCCTCTCGAGAGGCTGCGGTCGCGTCGGCGGCCCGCAACGTGCTCGTCCCGGTTATTGGCGAATTTCCGTTCGATGCTACGACATGCATTCAGCCTGCCCTAGCCAGCGTTGAAGCGGCCTATGCTGCGGCAATCGCGGCACTTCCGAATAATGCGGCCAGAGCGCAAGGGATTGCGGTAGGACAGGCCTCGGCCGCGGCCATAGTTGCCAAGCGAGCCAATGATGGGTCCACTGCGCCCCTCGCAGACCCCAACTATGAGCAAGGCACCGAGCCTGGCGAGTTCCGCTTCGTGCCCGGATTCGATTTCGCAGCCGGAGAGGCCTGGAGTCGTGTCACTCCATTTGTGCTCAACCACGCCTCGCAGTTCCGTCCCGGGCCTCCTCACCAGATACGCAGCAAAAAATACGCAGCCGACTTAAATGAGGTGAAGGCCTTCGGCGGAGACGGCGTGACGACACCGAGTGCGCGTAATCCCGACCAAACGGCGTACGGCCGGTTTTGGATCGAAAGCTCGCCGCTAACCTGGAACCGCATCGCGATCACTGTTTCGCCCCAACGCGGACTGGATTTATGGGAGAACGCAAGACTGTTCGCCTTGCTTAATATCGCGATAGCTGATGCCTACATCGCCCAAGCCAACGGCAAGTATCACTACAAATTCTGGCGCCCGGTCACGGCGGTTCACCTGGCTGACAGTGATGGCAACCCCGATACTATTGGAGATCCGACGTGGACTCCGTTGCAGCAGAACTATCCAACACCTGACTACCCCTCGGGCCATAGCACTGCAGGCGGCGCGGCCTCGCAAGCTCTCGAGGATTTTTTCCGGACTGACAACGTTCCCTTTACGATCTGCAGCCTGACGATGCCGGTTGGGCAAAGGTGCACGGATCCGAACCCTGTACTTCGCTCGTACTCGAGCTTTTCTCAAGCAGCGGAAGAGAATGCAGACTCGCGGGTCCGAATCGGTATTCACTTCCGCAACGCCGTAAACGAGGGAGTGAAACTCGGTCGAAAGATAGGCAATCGCGCAGTCAATCTTTATCTGAAACCCGCGCAATAATGCGGGAAACAGGTCGCTTGCGACCCAATCCAGGAGCGCAAGCGGCCTGAAAATCGTTCAGTTACCGGCCGAGTCGCCGTGTATCGCGGTGGTAAGGCTTCTTCAATCGCAGCATATTGGCGAAGCTACGGTTAGGGTTAAGCCAACTCCGTGTGAATGCAACGACGACACGGTTCGGCCATCGGCGCTCAATAGGAAGCACGACATGTCGGTCCAGAAGATCCTCCAGGACGAGTAAACCTGTGCCTAACGTCGGAGTGATCACCAGATCCACCAGGCCAGCGCTCCAGCGCTCCTTGCCTCGATTGCCGATCGAAGCCTCGCTTGCTGGCCCTAACTCGAAAACGGCGCTATAAGCCGTGGCCCAGGCAGCCAGCGCGTAACCGGCTCGACCAATAATCTTTAGTCAATCCGAACTGTTGTCGCCTGGCTCGCGGGTCGTTGTGAACATAAATCCAGCCGGAAGAGGCTCCCATCATCGGATGGCCCACGTAGTTTACAAACTGGCTGTCACCGTCTTTCCAGCCGCCATAGCCCCGCACCGACAGCGCGTAGTCTTTGAAAAACGGTCCGCGCAGCTCGGCTCGCGAACCCGGCTCCGTCATTATCCGGAAAGTATGCTGAAAGCCGAGAAAGACGCGCAGACTGCCGGAGTGCTTTGCTCCACTGAAAACTTTCGTTCTCGCCTTCGTAGGGATTCGGATTTGGCGTTACGTGTCTCGTGGGCGTGCCGCCGGCGGTATTTGAGCAGCGGCCGCTGACACCGAAAGAAGTATCACGCGCGAAGCCAAACCGTACGATCCCACGACGACCTTCTTCAAACCGAGACTATCACCGGAGCCCGACGCGCACAACAGATCGCTCGGAAAGCCTGAGCATTGTAAAGCCTGCATTTTAGAGATAACGTCAAAGCTGGAGGCGCGTTCATGAGGAAGCTGCGAGTGTTCGAGTCAATCTCTGTCGATGGCTATTTCACCGACAGCAATGGCGATATGAGCTGGGCGCATGTCAGCGCTGAGGATGCCGAGTTCTCCAGTTGGGTCAGCGGTAACGCAAGTTCGGGTGGCGAGCTCTTGTTCGGGCGCAAGACGTACCAGATGATGGAGGCATTCTGGCCGACACCGATGGCAGCAAAGCAGATGCCGGCTGTCGCGGAGGGCATGAACGCCGCAAGGAAGTATGTTGCGTCGAGAACGATCAAGCCAACATGGAGCAACACGACCCTGTTGCAAGGCGAGCTGGTGAAGGCCGTTCGGGACCTCAAAGCGAGCGACGGTCCAGACATTACAGTGCTCGGCAGCGGAAGTGTCGCGGCACAACTCGGCGATTCGGGTCTGGTCGACGGATACCAGTTCGTGATCATTCCAGTTGCGCTCGGAGGTGGGCGCACGGTGTTCACGAAGGGTTGTAAGCTGAAGCTCCTCGAGCAGCGCGCTTTCCGTAGCGGAAACGTCGTGGTCACCTATGAATCGTAGGAAAAACGCGCGACCACAAAGGCCAGTCACGGCCCGAGCGAAACTGAATTTGCCTTATTATCTGTAACTTAGTTTTCGCGGTTCCGTTTTGCCCCAATCCTTCGTGCTAAAAACAAATCAAAGCGCTCGTGCCGTTCCCGGCCGGGCGCTTTTTATTTTCCCAACAGACAAGGAACCACCGAATGTCATCCGACGCGAAGATTGCCGCCAACCGCGCCAACGCCAAAAAATCAACAGGTCCCCGAACCACAGCCGGAAAAGCCGCTTCCAGCCGTAACAATACGCGCCATGGTCTCACCGCGAAGCTGTTTCTCCTCGACACCGAAGACCCGGCGCAATACGAAGCGCTTCGCAGCGATCTCATCGACTCCTACCGTCCCGCGAATGGCGCCGAGCTTATGCTCGTCGAAGAAATCGCCCAAAACTTCTGGCGGCTTCAGCGAGCCCGCCACATCGAAGCCGACAACATGAACGCGGGCGCCCCGCTCTCGCATCCCCTAATCAAGTTTGGTTGTTCGCCCGTGCCCTTCGACAACATCCGCCGCTATATGATAGCCATCGAACGCGCCTGGCATCGCGCCATGCAGCAACTCGAGAGCATGCAGAAAATCCGCGCGCGCCAAAAGGAAGTCGAGCAAGCAGAAACCGAAGCCGAACCGGAAGACGAGCCCACTACTTCGACAGAACCGAAGCAGCCACAGCCTTCCGAAACTCAGCGGCCTTTTCTAGTACCTGCGGAACGTTCAGAGTCAGAACCCGTCGATCCCGCACAACCACCCGGCCATTGACCACGACGTGCTGCACGTCCGATCCTTTCAGCGCATAAACCAGTTGCGAATAGACGTTATACATCGGCGTCGCATGGGGAGCATCCGTTCGGACGAAAACAAAGTCCGCGCGCTTACCTGCCTCAAGTGATCCGATCTCTTTCTCGAGGCCAACTGCGCGCGCGCCACGCAGCGTCGCCATCTCGAATGCCTGTTCGGCGCTCAGCGTGACAGGATCCATCGATGTGACCTTCTGCATCTTCGCGGCAAGGTCCATCTCCTCGAAAAGATTCAGATCGTTATTGCTACCAGCGGGACCATCGGTTCCCAACCCTAGAGCGATATCCGCCGCCAGGTACTTCATTACCGGCGCGATACCGCTCGCAAGCTTCGTGTTGCTCGACGGGCAATGCGCAACGCCGACACGCCGGTCTTTCAAAAGGCGCAAATCGTCGGCATCCACCCAAACTCCGTGCGCAGCGAGCGTGCGGCCATTCAGCGCCCCTAAGCTGTCGAGCAGCTTTGTCGGTGTCATCTTTCGTTTCGCGGCAAGATCGTCGTTTTCCTTCTTGGTTTCCGACAAATGGATCAGCAGCGGAGCGTTGAACTTATTAGCCAAGGCCCGGGAAGCCTTTAATGTTTCATCCGAATTTGTATAAACAGCATGCGGAGCAATCGCGGGAACAATCAACTCATCATTCCGGAAACGCTCGAGGAACGTTTCTGTGCGCTTCAACGCGTCAGCGGGAGTCTTGGCGTCAGCAACAGGGAACCCGATCACCGTTTGCCCCAGGATGCCGCGCATGCCGCATTCCTTGGTGGCTTCCGCGATGATCTCCTCGAAGTAGTACATGTCCGCATAGGTCGTGGTGCCGGACAGCAGCATCTCCGCGCACGCCAGCCGAGTCCCCCACCGCACGAACTCCGGCGTAACGTTCTTGGCTTCGGCCGGAAAAATGAACTTCTCCAGCCAGTCCTGGAGCCGCATATCATCCGCGATGCCGCGTAGCAGCGCCATCGGAGCGTGTGTATGGGTATTGATGAGACCCGGAATCAGGATTGCGCCGGGATTGTCGATCCGCTGTTTGGCTTCGAATCGTTTATCGATCTCAGCCTTCGTTCCAACCGCCGCTATGCGCGCGCCGCGAACTGCAACCGCGCCATTCTCAATAATCCGGCGAGACGAGTCCATCGTGACCACATGCCCCGCGCTAACCACCAAGTCGGCCGTCTCGGCCCATGCCGGCACAGCGAACAGAACCGCGACCGTGAGGGAGTGGAGCTTACAAAAACGATGCATCGAACGGCCTTGGGAACAGCGCCTTCAACTGGAACACTTCCGTCTTACCCTGAAGATTCACCAGAACGACTTGGATGTCCCCGCAGAACTCCCAGAGAATCTGCCTGCACGATCCGCACGGTGGAGTCAGCACGGCCGTATCGGCCGCGATTGCTATCCTCCGGAACTTCCGCGATCCTTCCGACATCGCCTTGAACACAGCAAGCCGTTCCGCGCACATCGTCAATCCATACGTCGCGTTTTCGATGTTGCAGCCCGTATAAATACGGCCGGCCGAATCTTCCAGCGCTGCGCCGACCTTGAAGTCGGAGAACACCGCGTGCGCGTGGCCGCGAACGTTCATGGCAGCGTCGAGCAACGGGTCCGACATTGTTTTCATCTAGTATCCTGTCCAGCCCAAAAGTTTACAGAGCATGTGACTCAGTCAGTGGGGCAGGCTTTCAGCCTGCGCGGGGCTTTTAGCCCCGCTCCGGTTCGCCGGACACTAACCCTCCGCGTTCAGCTTCGGAATCACAGCCTTCAGCAGCCGCACGAACGTTTCCCGAACCTGGCGTCCGGTCTCGAGAACTTCGTCGTGGTTAATCTTCTGTTTCAAAATACCGGCTGCCATGTTCGTCACGCAGGAAATCGCCAGTACGCGCATCCCCATGTGATTCGCGACGATGGCTTCCGGGACCGTCGACATCCCGACGAGATCTGCGCCGATAATCCGCAGGAACCGGATCTCCGCAGGCGTTTCATACGATGGCCCAAGCAGCGCGGCATACACGCCTTCGCTCAATCCTATCCCGAGCTCAGCCGCGGTCTGTTTCGCTATCTCGCGGAAACGCAGATCGTAGGCTTCCGTCATGTCCGGAAAGCGCGGCCCGAAGTCATCCTCGTTGGCGCCGGCCAATGGATTTACGCCTTGCAGATTGATGTGGTCGCTGATTGCAACCAGTCCGCCTCGCTGCAGGTCGAGGTTGATTCCCCCGGCTGCATTCGTCAGCACCACCGACTTGACCCCGAGGAGGTGGAGCATGCGCATCCCATAAGTCACACGGCTGGGCGCGTACCCCTCATACAGATGCGCGCGGCCCGAAAGCACCGCCAGATTCACACCCGCGAGTGTGCCGAATACCAGCTTGCCTGCGTGCCCAATTGCCGTCGAACGAGGCCATCCGGGAATTTCCGCATAGGGGATTTCAATCGAGTTGGTCAACTCGTCAGCGAATCCGCCCAAACCGCTGCCGAGCACGACGCCGATAGAAGGCGCCGTCGTCATTCTTCCTTGCAGATAGCTTTTAGTCTGCTGAAACATACGCAAGATGACAGATCGGCAAAATGTGCTTACAACAACATGCCTGCGATGCAGGCGGACATGAAATTGGCCATCGACCCGGCCGCCATGGCGCGTACACCTAAGCGGGCCAAGTCGGATTTTCGTGTCGGAGCCAGCGCCCCGATACCACCGATCTGGATTGCGATCGAGCTCAAATTAGCGAATCCGCACAGCGCATACGTCGCGATCACGAAGGAGCGAGGATCCATTTGACCCTTCATCGGCCCCAACTCCAGAAATGCGACAAACTCGTTCAACACCAGACGGGTGCCCAACAGATTCCCGACAGTCGCGCAATCGTTCCAGGCGACGCCCATCAACCAGGCGATCGGCGCAAAAATCACGCCGAAGATCCCTTGCATCGACGCGGGAAGCCATCCAAATCCTGGCACGCCGTGGAGCCAGCCCAGAAGCCCGTTCACCATGGCAATCAGCGCGAGAAAGGCAATCAGCATGCCGCCGATATTCAATGCGAGTTGCAACCCGTCGCCGGCCCCCCGAGCCGCCGCATCAATCACGTTGACGCCCGGCTTCTCAACTTCCACTTTGATATTGCCCGCGGTCTCGGGAGTCTCAGTCTCGGGAACCATGATCTTGGCGAGCATGATGGTCGCCGGCGCCGTCATGATCACAGCCGTCAGCAGATGCGTAATCTCGACATGCGCGATCTTGACGTAAGCCGCCATCACCGCTCCGGAGACGTGCGCCATACCGCTCGTCATGATCGTGAAGAGCTCGGATTGCGTGAGCCCCGCAAGAAACGGACGAATCGTCAGCGGAGCTTCCGTTTGTCCCATGAAGATGCTGGCTGCAACGCTGGTCGATTCGGCGCCACTGGCGCCCATGACTTTCTGCATCACGACCGCCATGGCGCGAACCACAACCTGCATCACTCCGATCTGGTACAGAATCGCAAACAGGGAAGCGATGAATATCACGATCGGCAAAACCTGAAACGCGAAGATGACGCCAAAAGGGCCGCCCTTTGCGCCGAGCGGCCCGAAAAGAAACTGGCTTCCTGCCTCTGCGTACTCGAGCAGAGCATTGACTGCGACGGAGGCGATTTCGAACAACTTACCGAAGTCTGTCTTCAGCACGAGGAATGCGAAACCGAACTGCATCGCCAATCCCCACATCAGGACTCGCGGCTGAATTGCGCGGCGGTTCGTCGAGACCAGAAACGCCACACCAAGGATCACGGCCAGGCCAAGCAGGCCCGTGAACCGCTCCATTTAGCCAACCACTTCAAGAATCAGGTTCCGCTCGTCCGGCGCCGTCGAAGAGATACGGAACGCATCCTCGACCATGTCTGCCGCGTCTTCCAGACGATCTTCGCGTGTGTAGTAAATCCGGCACAACACCGAACCCGCATCGATCTTCTGGCCGACTTTTGCTTCGAGAATCACACCGACAGCCGGATCGATCGCGTCTTCGATACGATCTCGGCCGGCGCCAATCATCGTCGACGCCTTGCCGATATCTTCGGCATTGATCGCGCTGATGTAGCCCGAGCGCGGGCACAGAATCTCGCGCGCGCCGCTTGCGTTCGGGAGGAGCTCAAAGCGATCGAGGACTTGTGGGTTACCGCCCTGTGCCGAGATCACTTCTTTGAATTTGCGGTAAGCAGAACCATCGAGAATGCGCTCCTGCGCGATCTCACGGGCACGGTCGATCGACTCGGCCTTTTTGCCGAGGTGGATCATGCGCGCTGCCAGTTCAATCGAAATTTCGTGAAGATCCACAGGGCCGACATTCTGCAGCGTCTGCGATACTTCCATCACTTCGAGCGCATTTCCGATGGCGTATCCGAGCGGCTGATCCATATTCGTGATCAGCGCCTGGACTTTCTTGTTACCCATGCGGCGGCCGATGCCCACCATGATTTGCGCAAGCCGGCGAGCTTCCACCTGCTTCTTCATGAATGCGCCGGCTCCGACCTTTACGTCGAGAACCAAGGCGTCCAAACCGGAGGCCAATTTCTTCGACATAATGGACGAAGCGATCAGCGGAATCGACTCTACTGTTCCCGTCGCGTCGCGCAACGCGTAGATCTTGCGGTCCGCTGGAGCGATTTCATCGGTCTGGCCGATGAAGGCGAGATTCAGCTTCGAAAGCTGCGTGCGGAATTCGTCTATGGTCAGATCGGTGCGGAATCCCGGAATGGCCTCGAGTTTATCGAGCGTGCCGCCCGTGTGTCCCAGACCGCGTCCCGAAATCATCGGAACCACCACGCCCGCAGCTGCTGCGATTGGAGCGGCAATCAAGCTGGTTTTGTCGCCGACCCCGCCGGTGGAATGTTTGTCGACTTTCAATCCGGGGATCAGGGTAAGGTCGACCACCTCGCCGGAACGAATCATGGTTTCCGTCAACGAATCGACTTCGCGATCGGTCATTGCAGAAAAGAAAATGGCCATCAACAATGCGGCCATTTGATAATCCGGAATTTCCCCGCTTGTATATCCGTTAATAAGAAAACCGATTTCTTCGGGGCTCAATTCCTCCCCGTCCCGCTTGCGTTGGATAAGGTCGACAGTACGCATTATTGGAACTCAGCGTACCATCTTAAGGCCTTGAAAGTAAAGCAACTACAAGCTCGGAAGCGTCATTTCTACCATCGGATAACGGTATTCCTGACGGAAGATTGCGGCGAAAAGATCCACCATCTCCGGGTGCAGAATGCCGTTCGAGGTTAGGATGTGGGGAGCGCGAACCCCGATCGGCTGGCCGAGCATGTCGGTAGACCGGCCGCCCGCCTCGTCGAGAATGACCAGCCCGGCCGCCATATCCCAGGGATTCAAGCCGAATTCCCAAAACCCATCCAGGCGACCACATGCCACGTAGCAGAGGTCGATCGCGGCGGCTCCGGCTCGTCGAACACCATGCGTCAGCATCGCCAACTGATAGTAAAAATGGACGTTAACATTCTGGTGGCGCCGTCGGCTGGGAAACCCGGTGGCCACCAGCGCGTCGTCCAACCGTTCGGCTTTCGAGACTCCGATACGCTCTCCGTTCAGGAAAGCGCCGGAGCCGCGCTCGGCCGAGAACAGCTCATTCCGGGTCGGGTCATAGACCACACCTGCCACCAGTTCTCCCGCCTTCTCCAGACCGATCGAGACGTTGTACACCGGGAAACCGTGAGCAAAGTTTGTGGTTCCGTCCAGTGGGTCGACATACCAGCAATATTCCGAAGAAACCTGCTGTCCGCCGCCTTCCTCGGCCACAATCGAATGCGTCGGGAAGGCCGATGTAAGCCGCTCCACAATCAGTTTTTCAGCGGCGCGATCGGCCGCTGTGACCAAATCATACTCGCCTTTCAACTCAAAGCCGATGCGTTTTGCGGCAAATTCGTTAATAAGTGCGCCGGCTTCGCGAGCAGCAGCGGCCGCAGTTTCAAGAAAGGATTGCATCAGGAAAGTTCGAAGAGGTACTTAATATCGTGCTTATAAAGAAACAAGTTCGGTTGTCCGTCGCGTGTCAGCCGAATAAAATGCTCGTCGTAAAACTCGAGCACGCCGTCAATCTCCTGATTGTCGGCAAGCTTTACGCGGACCTTGGCGCCTGTCTCTGCCAGTCGCCGAAGATATTTCGGCTCTTCAAAAGTCTGTTCGGGAGCTTTAGTTTTGGAAGTTGCCATTCAGCGACTCGTCGCCAGTGCTTCCCCATAATAGCCAGTGCGCGAAACCACCCGCAATCCTGGACGCGAAGCTCGTATCTCGACGCGGTGAAAAGGGTCCTTAGTCAGAGGAACATTTCTGGGGTAAAAGCCGATCAAGTATTGAGTACGAAGATCGCGCAGGATCTCGGTAAACGCCAGGTCCAATGCGTTATAGCCCGGAGTAAACATCCTTCCGCCAGTGCTCTGGGCTATTCCGTAAAGCGCATGCTCACCGCCCAGCTGTCTGCCCGCATCGTTCGTGATGGGCATCGACAAAATGCCATACACAACCGTGTCAGCGTCGTGCGCGGAGCGCAATGCCTCGTGGAAGTTTTTGCTGCTCACGGTATCGGCTCCGTCGGTCACTACGATCATCACGCGACGACCTTCTCGATCCTGAATCCGTTCAGCAGTCAGATAGATCCCATCGTAGAGCGACGTTCCGGCCACGCCGCGCAACTTCTTCATCTCGGCGTCGAACCGTCGGAGGTTTCGCGAGAAGGGCACTGCCTCTTCCACTTGCCAGTTGAACGTGACGAGCGAGGCTGTATCCTCAGGATTACCCTCCTTGAACAGCGCCTGAAGAAAGCGCTGAACCGATTCGGTCTGGTATTTCATCTCCTTGCCGGCCGAGCCGCTGGTATCGATCAGCACGGCTACGGAAAGCGGTTGCGATGTATGCCGCTCAAACAAGCTGATGTTCTGCGCGACGCCGTTATCCAGAACAGTAAACTCACTCTTTTCCATGCCGCCCACCGGTTTACCGCCCGTATCTTTAACCGTGGCAATCAACCGCACCAACCGGACATCAACCTTGAACGTGGCTTCCTGAGCAAAGACCACACCAGCCACAAGCAGAAAAGCAATACAACTGCACAGATTCTTTGCCAGTCCGGGCCGCTGCCTTGTATTACAACTGCACAGCCTTGTGGGGCAGGCTTTCAGCCTGCGCGGAGCTTTCAGCTCCGCCTCCGTTACCCGCTTCATCGCTGCACGACCGATTCGTCCCATTCGCCATCAACCCAGATCTCGCCATCGGCGAAGTGCTCTTTCTTCCAGATCGGCACGATCTTCTTCAGCCGGTTGATACCCTCGAATGCCGCATCAAATGCAGGCTTCCGGTGCGGCGCGCTAACGACAATCAGTACACTAATCTCGCTAATTTCCATGCGCCCCAATCGATGGACCATAGCGATGCGCGTAATCTGATGAGAAGCCGCAATCTCTTCGCCGAGGCTCGTCATAGTCCGGATCGCCATCGGCTCATAGCACTCATAGTCGAGGAAAAGAGTAGACCGCCCTTTGGTGTTGTTCCGAACAACCCCTTCGAACACTACTACGGCCCCATCCTCCGGTGTGAGTACCCGAGCGCGAACGGAGGCGACGTTGATCGGATCGCGAGTCAAGGCGTAGTAGTTGGCGGAAGCCCCACCACTCACAGGAGGAAGAAACGCAATCTCATCCCCATCCGAGACCGGCGTCGAGGCGACGGAAAACTGGTGGTTGCGCGCAATCACAATGCTGGAGCGGAGATCTCGAAGTCGGGGGAACCGGCTCGCATAATGCTCGAAAACACTCTCGAGGGAAGCGCCCTCGCCGAGTTCCGGCGAATCTTCGCTGGAGCCCGTGATGTCTTTAAGTTGTCCGAAGAAAAGTACCCGCACCCGCACGCCTGAATCGTAGCAGACGTAAGAGACAGCCGCGCCGTTGCTACCATGTCGGGCGATGACCGAAATTCGATTCCGGGTGCGCTACGCGGAAACTGATCAGATGGGCGTCGTCTATCACGCTAACTATTTGGTCTGGATGGAGATGGGTCGAGTAGAGCTTTGTCGGTCCCTCGGTGTTAGCTATCGAGATATGGAAGCAGAAGGCATATTGTTGACCGTCGCGGAGGCGAATTGTCGATACATGGCGCCCGCTCGGTACGACGACGAAGTGTCAGTGACAACGACAGTCAAACGATCTACTACCCGTTTGCTGGAATTTGAATACGCGATATCCTCAGTCGAGACCGGACGTAAGCTGGCGGTCGGAGTGACGACCCATATCTTCTGTAATCGGGAGCTGAAACCGAGCCGCCTGCCCGAACGGTATTGGAGCGCTTTTGGAGTTGTGTAATTATGTGCGCGAGGCGCGTCCAACGCGCGAAGGGAGATGAAATGGAAGACTCGACCCGGAGGGATTTTATGCGAAACGCATCGGCAGTCACGCTGCTCGCCCAGCAGGTGATCGCTCAGACCTCTTCCGCATCTGCGACCGGTATGCCCACGCGAGTGCTTGGACGGACAGGCCAGCGTGTGTCGATCGTCTCGCTCGGCGGGTGGCATATCGGCGCCGTCAAAGACGATGCTGAAGCCATACGCATCATGCATGCCGCCATCGATGAAGGCATCAATTTCTTCGACAACGCGTGGGATTATCACGATGGCCGTTCCGAGGAACTGATGGGAAAGGCCTTGGCGATGGATAATCGACGCAATAAGGTCTTTTTAATGACCAAGAATTGCGAGCGCGATTACGAGGGCTCGAAGCGAAATCTGGAGGAAAGCCTCCGCCGCTTGAAGACCGATCATCTCGATCTCTGGCAGTTTCACGAGATGGTTTACGACAACGATCCGGACTGGGTCTTCGACAAAGGCGGCCTCAAAGCTGCCCTCGAAGCGCGCAAGGAAGGGAAGGTTCGTTTCATCGGCTTCACGGGCCACAAGGATCCGCGCATCCACTTGAAGATGCTTTCAAAGCCCCACGATTGGGATTCTGCGCAGATGCCGGTCAACGTGATGGATACGCACTACCGCAGCTTCATCAACGAAGTGATACCGGTATGCCTGAAGAAGAACGTTGGCGTTATCGGAATGAAGGGACTTGGCGGTGGACATCCGCAAGGCCGATTTCTGGCGCAAGTTGGAATGACTTCCGATGAGTGCTATCGCTACAGCCTCAGCCAGCCGGTGTCGGCGCAGGTGATGGGGATCACGTCGATGGAGCAATTGAAGCAGGACGTCGCGCTGGCGCGGGCGTTCAAGCCGCTATCGCCGAAGGAATCGCAGACTCTGGTGTCGCGTGTGAAGGATGTTGGTGGAGACGGACGGCATGAGCTGTTTAAGTCGACGAAGACATTTGACGGTCCTCATCATCGCAAACAGCACGGGTTCGAAGTAGGGGCGGCAGCCGATTAGGCCAACGACTAGCCGCCCCTGACTCACCTAAAGCTACGGCGCTCGGACCGGAATCGTGGTTCCGGCGACCGACTGCGCGCCTCCGATAGTCATTAGGATCGGGATGTCGCCATTGCTGAGCGTAGAGGCAAGGCGAACGTTGATCTGGTACAACCCGCTGATGTTGCCTGGAGCAAGGCCAGAGTAGAGAATGTCCGCATCGGGTACGACAGTTCCACCGATGTTGACAGTTACTTTCTGAGTCGTCGGGGTCAGTGCGCTCGGCGCAATCGTGCCCGGCGCGACGGCGGGCTGCGTCGTCCCTATCCCTGAAGCGTATAGTTCGATGATTTCACCCGGCCGTGCCGGGCGGGATCCTTGATATCCCAACGACGGATCGGCAACGATGGTAGTCCCTCCGGGAATACGAGCCGCGAGGCTCCGTCCATTGAATGTGAAAAAGCCGGGCGAGTAGTTCTCCACTCGTAATGAGCCGGTCGCGCTCACGAGTTCGTTTGGACGGCCGGGGTTCATAAGCACGCGAACAGGCATATCGCCTGTGCCCGTTATGACCGGCATTTGAACGTTGATCTGGTCGGCCTGAGCGTAAAGAATCGGAACTCGCTGGCCTGCGATTTCAACCCCGACGCACTCGAGTTCCGTGGGGAACTGGTTATCGCGTACGTAACCAGGACTTGCAGTGCGAGGCATGCCTGCCGGCGCGAAGTTCGTGCCGAATATCGAGACGAGCGCACGAGACGAAACATTCGGGTTACCGGATGCCGAATCAACGACACGCGTTATCGTTGGGCGGTCGGAGAAGCTGCAGGGCGCGTCCGACAGCACGCGCGCCGTACTGCTGTAGATGCGGTCACCCTGGTTGGTGCCGCCACCGTTCGACGCGTTGCCGGCGGCGTACAGAACAATGTCGCCATCCTGTGCGCCGGTAGGAGGTGTCCAAAGGAACTCGAACGTTTTCGTTCCGTTGGCTCCGGTTACTGTGCCTTCGGCAGTATGTGTGGCATAGACACCATCAAGTTGTGCCTGAACGTCGCCGCTTTGGGAGGTGAAACGGCCGGCCGTCATGCTCAGATCCTTGGCCCAGCGAGCCGTGATCTGAAATCCCCAGCGTGTGGCTTCCGGGTGTGTGATTGTGACTTTGACAGTCTGAGCAATGCCGGGCTTAGACTTTCCGGTTTCGACCCGGAGACTTCCGCCCGGTTCGTTCAAATTGAAAGTGGTGTGACATCTGCGACAGACCTCATCGCCGGGCGCCAAGGTAAATCCAGGTATGGTGCCTGTGGGTGTTGCGAGGTTAACAGGGGCGCCCGCTGATCGTGCGAACAACGGTAGCGTGGCGAGGAAAGTCAGTAACAGGGTCTTTCTCATATCACCTCTGGACTGTGATGAAGGCGTTGTCCTGCGTTCGGACTCCGCCGGTAGTGACTACGACTGGGTGATCACCGTTCGGAACGTCTGGAACGACGATATTGAATTGGTAAGTGCCGATTAGATTCGGCGCGCCTCCTCCGTATGAGATGGTTGCGTTGACTCCGCCGATCGTCACTGTGGGAGTATCGGCAAGCGGGGACTGTTGCGTTACAGCTCGCCCCTCAGGCATTGCTGGATTGGTCGGGCCAAAGTTCGCGCCGTAGAGAGTAATCGTGTTGCCGGGCGCCGCGGGTCGCGTCGTGACTGCCGTTCCGAACAACCCGGCTTTGCCAAGAAACGTACCGTCGACATGCGTACCCGCGATGTATCTGCGGCTCTCGGGATCGAACATGAACCACCCTGGCGCGGCGCGCCGCACATCACCCGTTGCTGTGTTGCTCGTGCCGTTGCGGTTGATGACTTCGACAGAAACGTTCCCGAGCTTGTCGAGAGTGGGAGCCTGTACGTTGATCTGCGTGGGACTGATGAAGTAAACAGAGGCGGGCTTGCCGTCGATGTTGACCTTCACGCCATCGAGTTCCGTTGGCGCACGGCCTTCGACGAAATCGCTACCAAGCCAGATGCGCGTCGTTTGCGCGAGGTTCTCGCCCTTGATGGTGGTCCAGGAGGAACTCACCATGTTCGGTTCGAACGTAGCGCCATTTTGAACGCCGTTGCTCGATTGAATGGCAGGTCTTGGGCCGGACGCTGCCCCGGGAGTGAGGGTGAGATTTGCTGTGAAGATCCGGTCGCCGGTATTTTGCTGGTTGTTGTTGGCGGCATTGCCGGCCACGTAGAACCGGATTTCTCCAGATTCAGTAGCTGGTGGTGTCCAATCGAATTCGAAGGTGTTGGTCGTCTTTGGATTGCTGTGTTCGATGAAGAAGGGTTGCGTAGTGCAGGGCATACGTCGATCGTCGGCGCATATGACCTGAGTTTCGCCGTTGATGGGCTGAAATGTGCCGGCCTGCGTCCCGGTCGCGCTGGCCAGGCGGGCAGTTGCCTGGAAGCCATAACGCGCCGCTGCAGGATCGGCATTGATTGTCACCTTGATTCGCTGGGTGGTTCCTGGTGTATACGTCGTGCCACCGGCTGCTTCAATGGCTAACCCGGTTGTATTCACCTGACTGCTGTGGCACTCGGCGCAAGTGCTCTCGCCGGGAACGCCGGAGACTCCCGGGGGCGGTCCAGTGATGTTCGCGAGGATGGCAACCGGAATGATGGAGAGGACAGTGACGCATTTAGCGACCATGATTATGGAAGATCGTTGCATGAGAAATTTAAGCCTCTGAAACTTCAGTAAGTATTCGTAACGCCTTTCGAATGGTCGTACTCAACAAGTAGTCTAATGGTTTGTCGGTACGCAGCCAAGAGTAACCGGCCGGTTTTTCAATAATTTGGGCGTCTACAATTGTAAAAATGTTGTGAAAGTTTGTGATGGAATGCGTGAATCGGCCGAGCGTCGCGCCGATCGCGGCGTCTGGAAGTTGTTGAGGCTCAGGGAATTCCCAAAATCCTGCAAGCTTGCGATCTGTATCCGGTCTTCGCCAAAAAAGCATTTCATTTTTGCCTCGCCGAATTGCCAGTAAAGTGCGTTCAACGCGGATCTGTTTTGGCCTTTTCTTCGCCGGAAGTTTGTCCTGCGTGCCGGCGGCCCGGGCGCGACACAGATCCGCGACAGGGCAGATAAGGCACTGCGGATTGCGCGGCAAGCAGATCGTTGCGCCGAGTTCCATCATCGCTTGATTGAAGTCGCCGGATCGCGTTGTATCGAGGCGAGCTTGCGCCTCTGCCTGCACGTCGACTTCAGCGTTCTCGAGTCGTGTAATGACGCGAACTACATTTCCGTCCACCGCGGCATACGGCAGATCGAACGCGATGCTGGCGATGGCGGCGGCCGTGTAGTCGCCCACTCCGGGCAACGATCGAATTGAACCGTAATCAGATGGGAAGACGTCTAGTTGTTGTAGCTGAATCGCGGCTTTCTGCAGGTTACGCGCCCGGCTGTAATAGCCGAGCCCTGCCCAAGCCTGCAGAAGATCGTGTTCCGGGGCCGACGCCAAACTCGCAATAGTCGGGAATCGTTCGAGGAAGTGCTCGTAATACGGAATTACGGCAGCGACACGTGTCTGCTGCAGCATGACTTCCGAGATCCAGATGCGGTACGGATCCTGCTGCTCCCGCCAAGGCAGCCTCCGGGCATTGTCGTCGAACCACGTCAGAAGACGCTTACGAAAGGGTTTGTGTTTGAGTGCTGAGATACTCTCAATAGTAGTGGAAGATTCCCTGTCGATTCGCGGAGCGCGAGTCCACAACCTTAAAAACATCTCCGTTGACATTCCTCACAACCTGCTTACTGTTGTGACCGGTGTGTCGGGATCGGGCAAGTCGTCGCTCGTCTTCGACACGATTTATGCCGAAGGCCAACGGCGCTATGTCGAGTCGTTGTCAGCATATGCGCGCCAGTTCCTGGAGCGCATGGAGAAGCCCGATGTCGATGAGATTGTCGGTATCGCTCCGCCGATCGCGATCAAGCAGAAGAATACGACGCGCAACCCACGGTCGACTGTCGCGACCGCGACGGAGTTGTACGACTTCTTCCGGTTGTTGTGGGCGCGGGTCGGACGCACGTTTTGCCCTAATTGCGGTATCCGTGTGCTGCGCGATTCGGTCGACCAGGTCGCTGACGAGTTTTTGAAGCAGCCGGAAGGTTCGCGCTGGTATGTGCTGTTTCCGGTCGAGAATCCGGGCGATACGCAAAAGCTGCGCGACCACCTGTTCATGCTGCGGTCGAAGGGATTCAACCGGCTGTATCAGAACGGCAAGATCTTCGAGTTTTCGACGCCCGAGTCGCTACTTGACATCGATTTCACGAAGCTCGTCTGGGTGCTGGTCGACCGGTTGGCGATCACTGGCGATATGCGCCAGCGCGTGATTGACAGCGTCGAGATCTGTTATCGCGAAGCGGGCGAGGTGTTCTTCGAGCAAGCCGGCGGCGAAGGAAAGACTCTCCGCTTCAACGAGAAGTTCCAGTGCAAACAGTGCCTGATGGAGTTCCGCGATCCGGAGCCGGGCATGTTCAGCTTCAACAACCCAACAGGAGCTTGTCCGCGCTGCCAGGGTTTCGGCAACACGATCGACTACGACATGGATCTGGTGGTTCCGGATACGTCGTTGTCGTTGGGTGAAGGCGCCGTCGATCCATGGACAAAGCCTCAGCACGAGTGGGCATGGAAGCACTTCAAAGCCGAACAGAAGGGCAAGGTTCGGTTCGATGTCCCCTTCTGCGATCTCAATGCGAAGGAGCGCGCGATATTGCTCACGGCCGTGCGAGAGTATTTCGCCGACGTGGAAGAGAAGAAGTACAAAGTGCATGTCCGTGTGTTTCTCAGCCGTTATCGGGGTTATGCGCGATGCCCCGATTGCAACGGTTCGCGGCTGCGGAAGGAAGCTTTGTACGTACGGATCGGCGAGAAGACGTTGGGAGAAGTCGTGCAGATGAACACGGCGGAAGTGCTGAAGTTCTTCTCGACGCTTGAAGTCTCTCCGGAAGAGAGCGCGGTTTCCGATAAAGTCTTGGTCGAAGTCCGCCAGCGGCTCAAGTTCTTGAATGACGTCGGTCTGCACTATCTGACGTTGGATCGTTTGTCGGCGACGTTGTCCGGAGGTGAGGCGCAGCGGATTACACTCGCAACGTGCTTGGGTTCGAGGCTTGTGGGGGCGTGCTATGTTCTCGATGAGCCATCGATCGGCTTGCATGCGCGCGATACGGCCAGGCTGGTTAAGATCCTCGAGGAGTTGCGGGATCTCGGCAACACAATCATCGTCGTCGAGCACGATGCGGATGTGATGCGGTCAGCCGATCACATTATCGATCTCGGACCGGGAGCGGGAGAACACGGCGGTCGTGTATTGTTTTCGGGTTCCTATGACGCGCTCCTCAAGGATGGCGCAGGTTCGATGACCTCGCGCTATTTGAAGTGGAGCCCAGTCGGTTGCCACTGTAGAGCGGCGCCGCAAACCGCATCCGAAGCGAGCGCTAAAGGTCATCGGGGCGAGAGCCAACAACCTCAAGCACATCGACGTCGACATCCCGCTGGACATGATGGTCGCTATAACCGGCGTGTCCGGATCAGGCAAATCGACGCTTGTACATGAGGTGATCTACAAAACTCTCGCGGCGCGCCTGGGCAAAGAGGACGTTCCCGAAGACCCGGAACGAAGCGAGAAGTTGCAGTGCCGTCGCATCGAGCGCACCGAGTTGTTGAGCGACGTCCTGCTGGTTGACCAATCGCCCATCGGGCGCACGCCTCGTTCCAATCCGGTGACCTATATTAAGGCGTTCGATCTGGTGCGCGAAGCCTTCGCATCCACGAAAGAGGCGGACCGTCGCGGTTATACGGCGGGCCATTTCTCATTTAACATCCCGGGCGGACGATGCGAGGTCTGTCAGGGCGACGGTACGGTGACCGTAGAGATGCAGTTTCTCGCCGATGTCGAACTTGTCTGCGAGGATTGCAAAGGCGCGCGATACAAGCCGAGCATCCTGGAAATCAAGTACAAGACCCTGAACATTCATGAAGTCCTCCAACTGACGGTTCAGGAAGCGATTGGGTTCTTCAGCGAAATTCCGAAACTCGTAGCGAAACTGCGCGTATTAAATGATGTGGGTCTCGGTTATTTACGACTGGGGCAGTCGGCGACAACGTTGTCCGGTGGAGAGGCGCAACGAGTCAAACTCGCCGGTCATCTGGCGTCGCAAGCTTCATGTCGTCGAACGCTGTTCATATTCGATGAGCCGACCACCGGTTTGCACTTTGACGACATCACGAAACTGCTGAATGCATTTCAGCGACTGATCGAGAGCGGTGGAAGTATCTTGATCATCGAGCACAACCTCGATGTGATTCGCAGCGCTGACTGGCTGATCGATCTGGGGCCTGAAGGCGGCGCTGAGGGCGGGCGTATTGTTGCGGAGGGTACTCCCGAAGATGTGGCGAAAGTTGCGGAGTCTTACACCGGTCAATTCTTGAAACGGATGTTATGATCGCGCTCTGTTTCCTGATGTTCGCCGAGTTTGCTTTTCAGGATTTTGCAGTCCCGCGTGGAGTGAAACTCGTAAGCTCGGCATCCACACCGGGGCGCGTCCTACGGCTAACACCAGCGGAGAACGACAAGGTTGGCGCTGCGTGGTTCACTGCGAAACAGTCGGTCGCGAGTGGGTTTGACACAACATTTGAGTTTCAACTTACCGATCAAGGCGGTATGGGCGACGGGGCAGACGGACTTGCGTTTGTCATCCAAGGCGTAGGGGCCGATGCGATTGCGGGACGCGGCGCGTCCGGGGGCTTTGCTCTTGGCGATGGCACCGGGGATCGAAGCAAACCCGGCATTCCGAATAGCGTGGCGGTCTTCTTCGATACATTCCGCAATCGCGAAGAGAAAGACCCATCGGATAACTACGTATCCATCTCCACCATTGGCAAACTGCGCGAGATGCAGTGGCCGCCTGCCCGGCTTGCGATGGTGAAGAAGCTGAAGGTCAAGCTCAAGGATGGGAAGGTTCATCGAGCTCGAATCGTCTATCAGCCGCCAGTGATGACGATTTGGCTGGACGGCGCAGGCGTCCTCTCCTCGCCGGTCGATCTTGCCAGCGTTGTGGATGAACGCGGCAGCGCTTACGTTGGCTTTACGGCGTCCACCGGTGGCGGGTTCGAAAACCACGACATCCTGAATTGGTCCTTCCGATCTGCCGAGATCGTCTCCTCCGATCTTTGGCAATCGTCTTCAACGATCTCCTATGTTGCGGCGGCATGTCTCGAAGGAAAGAATCTATGCACACCGGATCGAGCGATTGTGGAAGACAAGGGCGGGGGACAGTATCACATCGTGCTTCCGGCAAATCTCGATTGGGGCGCGAGTGTTCCTAACCCGTCTGGAACCCAAGTGTCGATCAACAATGCTCATGGGACAGCGTGTTGGGACTTCGAAGGTCTGGGAGCCGAGGGCTGCAGCGGTCCGAAAGGGGCAATTCTTACGCGTGAACGTGAGGGGCGTACGTACTTTACAGTAAAAGACCCTGGTCGTCGCTATGAGGACAACCAGGGTTACTTTGAGTTCGATGTTGTCGTGCCTTAGTTACGTACTCGAACACGACCGCTCCCTCACGGTCACGGCTCAGAAACAGAGAATAAGACCGCTCCCTCACGGTCACGGTTCAGAAACGGAGCCGCGCCGCACTTAGCGCTCGGTATCCATGAAGTAGTAGGCGATCATGTGGCAGACGATCATGTGCGCGTCTTCGATACGGCCCATGTGCGGCACGCCGACATTGAGATTCAGTTTCGCGGCCGCGCCGAGTTTGCCGCCGTCGCGGCCGGTGAGCGCGATCGTCTCGCATCCGATTGAGTTAGCGTATTCCACGGCATTCACGACATTTGGCGAGTTGCCGGAACCACTAATCGCGAGAACGACGTCGCCGGGTTTGGCAAAGTTCTTAAGCTGCTCGGCGAACACGCAGTCATAACCCACGTCGTTCGCATAGGCGAGCATGGTCGCCATGTTGTCGCAGAGCGAGGTGATTTTGAATTTGTTCTCGCGTTTGTAGCTGGCGCCCTTCACGATGTCACAGACAAAGTGGGACGCGCTCGACGCGCTGCCACCGTTCCCGCAGGTGAAGATGTGCCGGCCTTCTTCGCGCGTCCGCTTAAAGATACCGATAATCTGATCGACTTTTGCGAGATCGATCGCATCAATCGCGCCGATCAAATCTGTTTTGTATTCCTGAACGAAGCTCATAGTGTTTCCTTTGATAGTGCAAGCGCGCCGTACAAGACGCTGTCATCGCCAAGCGCTGCCGGAACGACATCGATACGCGCGCGGGACCACGCTGTGATCCGCCGGCGCAGTTCCTGCGCGCAGCGGCTCGAACAGCGTATCGCCCGCCTTCGCAATGCCGCCTCCAATTACGATCCTTGCCGGGTTCAATAACATGATCGCCGATTTTAGTCCCAAGGCGAGATCGACGACATAGCGTTCCACGAAAGCGGGATCCTGGATCAGCTCTCTGGCCTCTTTGCCGTGGTCACGCTCGAGCCATAGGCCGCAGCAAATACGCTCAAAACAACCGTAAGCGCCACACAGGCAATCTGGACCATCGGGCCGAATTGTCAGGTGGCCGATTTCACCGGCGTAGGAATCGGCGCCACGATATACGCCGCCTTTGTGAACGATCCCGCCGCCGATGCCGGTAGAGAGCGTCATATAGAACAGCGGGTCATAGCCTTTTCCCGCGCCATAGTGTCCTTCGCCGAGCGCTCCAACATTGGCGTCATTGTCCATGATTGTCGCGAACGCCAAGTTTAGAAGAGATATAGCCGGGCAGGTCGAAATCGTTCCAGCCGCCGACGTGCGTCGAGAGTGCAACGCGCTGATTCGCGAAATCGACTGGGCCGCCGAAGCCGATTCCACAGCGGTCGAATCGCTCGACCCTCGACGATGGATTCGATCTGGCTCAGCATCCAATCGCGACCGCCTTCCCGGTCGGTTGAGCGCGACTCGCGAGCTACCATCCGATCGTCCGTCGAAGACGGCCACTGTAAATTTTGTGCCGCCGATGTCGATGGCGAGAGTTCTCACCAGACCTCCTGCGCCGCCTCCAGAACCTCTTCGGGCGAAGCAGTTCCGGTACCGTGCTTCTGAACCGTGATCGACGCGACGAGATTCCCAAACCACGCTGCCTCAGCCGCATCGCCAGTGACAGCCAACGCGCACGCAGCGCCAGCCGAGAAAGAATCTCCGGCTCCGCAGATATCGACGGCCTTTACCTTTCGGCCCGGAACGAGCCGTTCGCCGTTATCAGGGCCGAAGATCCGCACGCCCTGTTCTCCATCGGTGACCACAAGGAGTTTGAATCCGCATGTCTGCCGCAAGCCGGGCAAGATCCACAGCATTGAAGGCGCGAAGGCAGGCTTGCTCGGCTTCCATCGCGTTCGGCTTAGCGATCACGTCGCGGAAATGCTCGATGCGGACACGCGAATCCACCCAGACTGTCTTATCCGGCGCTGCGGCTGCAAGATCCAACAGTACGTTTCGAACCTTTTCGGTGACTACACCGCCGAATGCCGTCTCGGCCTGATCGCAGACGATTACGACGTCGAACAGATCGAACGAATTGCGTAGGTGTGCAGCGATCTCGTCTTCCACAGTTGCAGGTATGTCTTCCGGCGTGATGAAATCGACGCGCGGGCGATCCTCTACGCCAGTCTCGCTGTTGATGAGCTTTGTGTAGGTGAAGGTGCTGATCGACGATGAACGGACAATGAGATCGGTAGCGATCTTTCGTACGGTCAACGTGTCGAGCAATTCCCAACCGAACCCGTCATCGCCGACTGCGCCAAGGACACCGACCTTACCAACTCCGAGTGACGACGAGATTGTTCGCGATCGTCCCGCGGCGCCGGGAGTGATCTCGGTTTTCACGACTGCGAGCCGGGGAATGCCGGTTTCACGCGAAGGCTCGCTGAGTTCGGGATCGTAGTAGCACCAACGGTCCAGGCAAACGTCGCCCATCACGAGCACCTTCAGGTCACGCATCTTCTTCAAGATGCGCTCGGCGTTCATGCGCCTGCCTCAGTCAAGATGGCCTGACGAAGCGCAGGGAATGTGGCGCGATGAGGTCCGCAGAAGTAGAAGCTTTCGCCACCCTCGGCAACGGTGCGAACGAGCATCGTCTTGTGCGGCCGGAAATAGTAGCCGGGATCGGTCTTCGGCAATTCGCGACGGATGATCGCCCTGGATCGGCACCATATCGAAGACGGCGGTCGTGAAGCCGCGAACCTCCGCCAACGTTACGAGCCATCGCAAGCGCCTTCAGAAACACTTCGGGGCCCATGATGGCGGAACCGAAGTTCAGAACGACACCCGCTGCCGAGTTTCTCGACTGTGTTGGCGAAGATCAGGAAGTCGCGATAGCTTGCCCAGCCCAGCGCTGCGCCGTCGAAATTCGGATGCTCATGCAGGATGTCGTAGCCGATTCCGACGTGGACTGTCACCGGGATATTATTGCGGTACGCGGCCGCAAAGACACTCAGGTCTTTGTGTGGATAATGCGCTGGCTTCGATTCGCCGGCCGACGTTCTCTCCGAGTCCGAGTCGCTGATCCGCGGCCTGTGCAATCCAGTCGTTGAGTTCGCCGGTCTCCTGCCAGAGGCCGAACTGTCCTTCATTGATATAGCGGGCGACGCTTTCCGTGGTTGCGCCGATGCGCGCCAATTCGTAGTCGTGAATCGCGCAGGCGCCGTTGGTGGCGATGTGGTCGATGTAGCCGCGCTCGATGAGATCGATGATGTGGCGATTGACGCCGCCGCGAAGCACGTGCGCGCCCATGATGAGGATGCGCGTTTTTGCCTTGACGATGCGCTTGGCGACGAGAGGCAGGTCTGGTGGGAGAACGCAGGCGGCGCGTCATCGAGGCCGAGCCAATTGGTTAGTTTCAGGTCATTGACGCGCTCTTCGAGGGGCAGAATCCGGAGACGCGATCGGTCGAAAAACTCAAATTTGGACGGCATGCCCGTGCTGAAAGAGCGCTCCCAGGAGTTCATCCAGTTCGAGATAGTTGGGGACGATGAAATCGGCGCCGACACCGAGAAGGCGGTCGCGCTTCCAGTCGTCGATCGTGAGGCATTCCGGCTCGTGCGTCGCGACGCCGACGGCGACTCCTCCGACCTTCTTCACCTCTTCGATCTCGACGTATCCATCACCGAAGCCGAGAAACTCCTCGCCGCGAAATTCGGCAGACTCGATGATCTGCTTGATGAGGAGGCCTTTCGAGAAGCTTTTCAGATCGTCCAGCGCGCCGTAAACGCCTGCAAAGTAGTGATGGATGTCGAGGAGTTTAGCTTCTTCGACGACGGCGTCGTGGTCGGTCCCGCTGGCGAGGTACATCGTGTATCCACGCTCTTTGAAGGTCTCGAGCAGGGCGCGCGAACCAGGTACCAGATATTGGTCTGGGGTGGCGGCGCCACTTTGCAGATCGTTGATCCGATGCTTCGATGTGGACCCACAGCCGGTCGAGGTACATCTTTTTGTACACGAGCGGATCGAGTGGAGTTTTGCCACGCGCGTCGAATGTGTTCGGCAAGTTCCATCATCTGATAGATGGTTTCTTTGCCGGTCGTACGGCCGACTGTGTCGAGCACGATTTCTCTAAACTGTTCCGCAGATTCGCCAGAGCCGGTTTCGAGCAGCAGATCCACCATCATTGGAACCATGACATCCATCCAGCCGGCTCGGATGAGGGAAAGGGTGCCATCAAAATCGAAGAGAACCACGCGTGCAGCGCCGGCGTGGGCGCCCTGCGAAACGATTTCAATCATTATTGACTATTTTCGCAGTTACGCGAACCCGCGTCTGAATTACGCGAGAGTTAGTGTTGCTGTATCGCGCCTGTAACACGATTGTAACCGATCCTTGCTAAGCTGGATTTCATTAGGGTCTCTCATGAAAATTAGCCTATTCCGTTCGGCGGTCGTGTTAGCCACCCTAGCCAGCGCTGCTTTTGCGCAGCAAGCCGGCTTGGGATCTATCACCGGTGTAGTTCAGGATGCTACGGGAGCCGTCATTCCGGCGGCGAAAGTTACTGTATCAAACGAAACCCGAGGTATCACACGTAACCTCGAGGCAAACCAGGATGGTTTCTTCAGCGCTCCGTCCCTGACTCCGACGGGCGGGTATGCAGTCAAAGTAGAAGCGCAAGGGTTTACCCTTTACGAGCGCAAGAATATCGAACTGTTAGTCGGTCAACAACTGAATCTGCCGATCGTGCTTGCCGTTGCGGGCGCGACGCAGACGGTTGAAGTCACCGACGGCGCCCCGATCGTCGAGACAACGAAAACGGGGGTGTCCCAGGTGGTTACCACGGCGCAGATCGACAACTTGCCGATCAACGGCCGTCGCGTCGACTCGTTCGTGCTGCTTACGCCCGGTGTGACGAATGATGGCACATTCGGCCTGGTGAGCTTCCGCGGAATTGCAGGCGGTAACTCATACCTGACCGATGGTAACGACACAACCAACACGTTCTATAACGAGAACGCGGGTCGAACGCGTATCACGACTCAAATTTCGCAGGACGCCGTGCAGGAATTTCAGGTGTTAACCAACGGCTACTCGGCAGAATTCGGCCGGGCGTCGGGCGGCGTTATCAATACGGTGACACGCAGTGGCGGCAATGGGGTTCATGGAACCGGATATTGGTTCTTTCGTAATCAGGACTTCAACGCGCTTGACCGCTATACGCCTCCCGATCCCAACAACCCGAGTCAGCCCCTTCGGCCCGAAGAACTCCGGAATCAGTTTGGTGGCAGCATCAGCGGCCCGATTGTAAAGGACAAACTCTTTTACTTTGCGAATGTGGAATTGACACGGCGCGATTTTCCTCTCGTCAACCGGCTAATCAACCCAAACCTTTTTAATGCGGATGGAACTCTTCGCGAGCGTGACAATGCCGGCAGGCTTCTTTGCGGTGATCCCGCGGCTGTGCCGCGACCGGCCACCTCGGCAGAGTGCAACTCGGCGTTTGGAATTCTTGACCGTCAATTCCAAACTCTTGATCGGTCTGCAAACTCTGAATTGGGATTTGGAAAGATCGACTGGCGGCCAACCGACAATGACTCGTTCAGCTTCAGCCTGAACTACCTGCGTTGGATTTCGCCCAACGGTATCCAGACTCAGGCGGTGCTGACCAATGGCAACGGTATCGGTAACAATGCGAACTCAACGGTGCGAACTCGCTATGGCCGCGCCCAATGGACTCGAGTTGTAGCCCCGACCGCCGTGAACGAATTCCGCTTTGGTTGGTTCAAGGATCGTCTCTTTGACGACATCAACCCGGAGTTGATACCGCCCGTGACAGGACGTCTCGGTTTGACAGTTGCCGGTCAGGCGAATCTTGGCACGGCGATCGATTATCCCCGGCTGAATCCCAGCGAGCAGCGCTTCCAATTTGTCGATACGTTGAACTGGAATATCGGCCGCCACAATTTGAAGTTTGGTGGCGACTACATGACAACGCAGGATTACGTGAACATTCTGCGCAACCGCAATGGCTCGTACAGCTACAACGACTTCAACTCGTTTGCGATCGACTATGCGGGTCAGAACGGAAGATTGTGGCAGAGCTACAGCCAGAGCGTTCGGTAATGCTGTGCTGGATTTCACGACCAAGGATCTTGCGCTCTTCGTGCAGGATCAGTTCCGCGTTACCTCGGCGCTGACGCTTAATCTGGGTATGCGTTACGAATTCACAGATCTTCAGCAGCCAAGTACGCCGAACCCGCTGGTTCCGCAGACTTCTACGATTCGCGAACCCAGAAAGAATTTTTCTCCGCGATTTGGCATTGCTTATGCCTTCCCGGACCAGAAGACAGTTATTCGCGGCGGCTACGGAATCTTCTATGCGCGCATTCCTGGCGCGATGCTTCAGAACCTCTACTTCAACAATGGCGTCTATCAACCGCAGCTTACACTGAATGGAAGCGTTGCGGCGGACCTGGCGCTTGGTCCGGCATTCCCGAACGTGATGAGCGGCCTTCCGACGGGGAGAAATCTCGGCGCGGTCGACGTACAGTACGCCTCATCTGACTTCCGCCAACCCTATACACAACAGGCCGATCTCGCGTTTGAGCGTCAACTGACGGAGAATCTCGGTTTCACCGCTTCTTATCTCTGGAGCCGCGGCATCGGATTGTTCACTTCGCGCGATGCGAACATCGGCGCACTCGGGCCGGATGTGACATACCGCATCAACGATTCGAGCGGCAATCAAGTCGGATCGTATACAACACCGACTTATCGTCTGGCGAACCGAATCGATACGCGCTTCCGGCGCTTGATTCAAGTGGAGAATGGAGGCCAAAGCTGGTACAACGGCCTTGTGCTTCAGCTTCGCAAGCGCATGTCGCACGGACTTGAAGGTTCGGTTGCCTACACGTGGTCCCATGCGATCGACTCCGCTATGCAAGGCGGCGGAACGAACGCGCTGTTCTTCGATCAGATTCGCAGCACCTTCAACGGTGACTACACGATGGACAGGGCCTCGTCACAACTCGATCAACGTCATCGCATTGTCATCAGCTCAATCTGGGCTCCAGACTTTACCAAGAGCAACAGCGGACTTTCGCGCTGGCTGCTCAAGAGCTGGCAGCTATCCCAGATCACGACAATGGCGTCATCGCAGCCGGCTACACCGACCATCTTCGTCTCGGGCGCTCCCTTCACTGGAGCAGCGTTCAACACGAGTTTGAATGGATTAGGCGGTTCGAATCGCGTACCGTTTCTACCCATCAACAACCTCGACATCGACAAGACATTCCGCGTCGATGCCCGGTTGACGAAGGTGCTGCCGTTCAGTGAGCGAGTTCAGGTTTACCTGAACCTCGAAGCATTCAACGCATTCAATACGCAATACAACACGTTTGTTAACACGGAAGCTTACCGTCTGGCAGGTGGAGTGTTGACTCCGTCGTCGGGTCTTGGCAATGGCAATCAGAGCCAGGGGTTCCCTGACGGCACGAACGCGCGCCGACTACAGGTGAGCGCGCGCGTAACGTTCTAATCTCTTCGTAAGGCTGCGGAGATTTGAGGCTGGTCCCACGACGGACCAGCCTTTTTTAATTCGCGGCGGTGCAAGCTTTAAGCATGCTGCGGGCTTGTAGCCCGCTTCTTCAGGATTATCGCCCGCGATCGTCGCTCGTGCCCTCGATGAGAGCGGGTACGACGATTATTCTCTGCATGCCTGGGTGATTATGCGAACCAGGGGTACCTGCTGATTACACCAGGACTAGCCGTTTCTGCCCTGTTTCACAAGCTCAAAGGCGGCGCCGCCCATGAGGCTAACTGGGCACTAGCGCGAACGGGGCCTTGTTCGCAGGACGAGAATAATGATCGGCTCGTGCGGGACGAACGGGAGTTCCGGCGGATTGAGAACACTTCAAACGGAGCAGCTCCGGGCTGTCGCCCGGTGGTATCGATGAAATCGATAGCGCAGGCTGAAAGCCAGGCTGAAAGCCCGCCCCACAAAATCAACACTTAAACTAAGTGGCATTGGGCTGAAGCCCGGGGGGCAGTGCGCGACCAAGCGGTGGTTCGGGATCGGTCCTTGTCGGCGATAGACTGGTGGCTAAACTATGGCGACCGTTATCACCGATGTGATTGCGCGCGACATTCGCTTTCCTACGTCAGCGAGAACATATCGGATCGGATGCGATGAACGTCGACCCGGACTATTCGGCGGCTTATGTCGTGCTGAGGACGTCCCAGAACTCCCTTGAGGGGCACGGATTGACGTTCACGATCGGCCGCGGCAACGAGTTGTGTGTCGCCGCCGTCGAGGCGTTGAAGCCGCTCCTTGTCGGCAAAACGTTGGAGTCGTTCACCAGCGACATGGGCGCATTCTGGCGCATGATCACAGGTGACAGCCAACTGCGATGGGTGGGTCCGGAGAAGGGTGTTATACATCTCGCGACGGCGGCAGTTGTCAATGCCGTGTGGGACTTGTGGGCGAAAGCTCAGGGCAAGCCGGTGTGGCGTCTGCTTTGCGACATGACACCGGAGGAGATTGTTCGTTGCATCGATTTTCGATACATCACCGATGCGCTGACACCCGAGGAAGCTCTTGCGATCCTACGCTCGAATGTCGCAACACGATCTGCCCGCGTCGCCGAGATGGAGCGCGACGGATACCCCGCTTACACGACGTCAGCTGGTTGGTTGGGCTATAGCGATGAACAGCTTCGAAAGTTGTGCCGGGATGCGATCGCCGAAGGCTGGACCCACTTCAAGATCAAGGTCGGCGGCGACATGGAAGACGATATTCGACGCTGCACGATTATTCGGGAAGAGATCGGCGATCGCAAGCTGATGATGGATGCCAATCAGCGATGGGATGTCGGCGAGGCCATTGCGAACATGAGAAAGCTGGCGCGTTTCGATCCATGGTGGATCGAAGAGCCGACCAGCCCGGATGATGTTTTAGGCCACGCCGCCATCGCAAAAGCTCTTGCTCCGATCGGTGTGGCGACAGGTGAGCATTGCCAGAACCGTGTGGTGTTTAAACAATTGCTGCAGGCGAATGCGATCTCATTCTGCCAGATCGATAGCTGCCGGTTAGGCGGCGTGAACGAGATTCTGTCGGTCCTGCTGATGGCGAAGAAGTTCGGTGTCCCCGTTTGTCCGCATGCCGGCGGGGTCGGTCTTTGCGAGTACGTACAGCATCTTTCAATCTTCGATTACGTCTGCGTTAGCGCAACGCTCGAAAACAGGCTGCTCGAGTTCGTCGATCATCTCCACGAGCATTTCGTCGATCCTGTGAAGATGAAGAACGGCCGGTACATGCCTCCAAAGGCGCCTGGCTATAGCATCACCATGAAAGCCGAATCGCTCGATACGTATGAATTTCGGTAATTGTTTACTCGCCGGTTTGAACCATGTCCGGAATAGTGAAATAAAACGTTGAACCCAAGCCTGGAGCCGATTCGACCCAGATGCGACCACCGCGGCTTTCGACAATCTTCTTGCAGATTGCGAGTCCGATTCCGGTACCGGATTCGTCTCCTCGTTGGAGGCGTTTGAAAGGCAGGAATACTTGCTCGGCAAATTTCATGTCAAATCCGGCGCCGTTGTCCTTAACTGAGACTTTCCACCCAAACTGTTCCCGCGCGGCCGCTATGGTGATTAGAGGCTTGGCCATTCCGCGGTAACGGATCGCGTTGCCAATCAGGTTCTGCAGAAGTTGCAACATACGCGTATCGTTGAATCGGACAAAAGGCAGATCCTGACTGTCAATAAAAGCTCCGCTATCCGAGATCGCCATATCGAGGTTTGCGCATGTCCTTTCGACCGCCTCGGAGATGCTGACGTCGTGGATTTGCTCGGCTCCGGCGCCGAGGCGGGAAAGTGTCAGCAGGTCACGGATGAGCTGCTGCATGTGACTGACACCCTGCGTGATGTAACGAATGAACTCATCCGCATCGGCGTCGATTGCTCCGGAATAGCGCTTGGACAACATCGCGGCGTAACCGCCGATCATTCGAAGCGGCTCCTGGAGATCATGCGATGTCACAGAGGCGAATGTTTCGAGCTCATCGTTCTTGCGCGCGAGTTCGGCCGTGCGCCGTTCGAGCGCGCGTTGAGTACGTACTCGTTCGGTGATGTCGCGGTAAAACACGCTTACACCTGAAGGGCTTGGGTACACACTGTTCTCGAACCATTTCCCCAAGGGCGCAAAATGGTTGACAAAGTCAACCGGCACCTGCTCCCGCATACAGCGTTGCAGTTCCGAAAAGAAAGGTGTTTGCACTGCATCGGGAAACTCATCCCAGACGCTGCGTCCGACGAGCTTGGAAGCAGGCTTTTGCGCAAGTTCTGCCGCTTTTTGGTTGACGTATGTGTAGCGCCACTCGGTGTCAAAAGCTATATAGGCGTCGCCAATGCGTTCGAGGAGGTTCCTCAGCTCAGAGGACGCGGCTTCAGCCAACTCCCGCGCTGCGGTTTCTCTCACCAGCACTTGCGCCTGTTGCTCCCGACGTTTGCGATCCGTGATGTCCAGCATCGCGGTTCGAATGCCGACGATCTCCCCGGAACTGGTGGTCATCAGATTCCCGTGCAACTCGACCAATATCCGCTTGCCCGAGCCCGTCAAGTATTCGCACTCCTGAGGGATAAGCGGTTGTACACCCTCGAGCTTTTGAAGAATCGCGGTCCTGCGGCTTTCCCGCTGTTCCTCGGGAACAAACTCCCAGATCGGACGACCGATCATGTCTTCGTGACGCTGCTCGAGAAGCCTGCACTCGGCGCGGTTGACGCGTCGGATGATCCCTGCGCGGTCAATCTCGTGGTAGGCGATCGGCGCATCGTTGAATAGAGTTCGGAATTGGCGCAGCGCATCCCGGACACGGCGTGATGACACCTTACGATGTGTAATATCGTGCATCGCAACAACCGCCCCGAGCTTTCTCCCGTCGTTTGCAATCAATGCGCGGCCGCTTGCCAGAACTGACCTTCGAGGACCGTGCTTGGGAGCGATGACCATCTCGGCATTCCG
Organism: Bryobacteraceae bacterium; assembly: GCA_963844855.1. Taxonomy (GTDB): domain Bacteria; phylum Acidobacteriota; class Terriglobia; order Bryobacterales; family Bryobacteraceae; genus DASQDN01. Next base: position 620,468 of record CAWJQP010000080.1, on the reverse strand, counting down.
GACAATTTCCCCTGAGAATGCTCGGTAGAGAGGAATATCCTCTTTGCACAGAGGAGTGACGCCATCAGGATGATAGAGGTCGTAATGTGTTGACCATTGATCGGGAGGTAGCGGAGCTTCAGGCAGGCCATGAAACTCGCGTGTGACGTGGTTGAAAATTCTGAGAGTGCCTTTCTCATCACACGCGACGATTCCGGCCTGTATATTGTCGAGAACGGCTTGCAGGAATTCCCTATTGGTTTCCAGGGCAGTTTCCGCTCGCTTGACTTGTGTGAGATCGCGGATCTCGATGAGACGGCCTTGCGGGACGGGAGACGTCTGCCACTCACGCCGTTCGAGGGATCCGGGAATTTCGAAGACCATGGTCGTACTGCCCACGGAGTTGGCTGCTTTGTTGATGAGATCGCGTGGCAAAGGAGCCCCGATATCCCACAACTTCCGGCCGAGAGATTTGCCCTGAGGCAAACATAGGAGCCGTTCGGCGGCCGGATTGATATAGAGGATATTCCAGCCCTCATCCACCTTAATAACGCCTTGGGAGAGGGCGTCAAGTAGGGTGAACTCGCTATCGGCAGCCTGTGCGGAGTGCATCGAAACTCTCACGTCTCTGCGCAATCCGCCAAGTCGCACCACGACGCAGGCGGGCCAGAGAACTCTTCAGTTTAGCCCGACAGCACCGTTGAAGAAGAAATAGTATTATTCCGAACATGTGATGCCTGGAGGGGCTCCTGTCGGCGCGCTCAAACGTGTCGCCGGATCCTCGATCCGTTGAAAGGACAAAGCCTGGACGCCGGGTGGTTGTGCCGGAGCGAGAGTGAAAAAGACGCCGACCGTCCCTTTTTCGCAAGTCATGTTGAATTGTCCACGCAGCCAATTCTCGGGAATGACTGGACTGATCGAGGAGCATTCTCCTACCTCGGACTTGAGCTGTCGAATCTCCTGCTGCCGCTGCTGGTCCGGGATATCGAGGAGCAGGTTCATGGCTGCTATCTTCTTGATCTCAGTCGAGTCCCAGGATTTCCAGAGCTTCACAATGCTGTTGCGAGTCTGGGTGAGGATCGGCGCCGCAGGTAGTTCACGCCGTCGAAGTCCGCCGGTTGCGAGCAGGGCATCCCAAGCCTCACTGATCGGGCGCGCGGGTCCGGCGTAAGTGAGGTTTGTCATCGCGAAGATACCGACTCCATGATTGGGTAGCCATGCCATGTACGAGCCGTATCCCGGAAGCCCGCCTCCGTGTCCCACAATGTGATCGAAGCGGCAGTCGGCCGATATGCGAAGGCCGTATCCGTATCCGCTGACGTCGGCTTGGAGTTTGCCCGCCGGAACACTTGCCGCGAGATTGGAAGTTCGCCACAGATGATTCATCTCGCGGACCGAACTACGGCGAACGGGGCCCGGATCCTCATCATCGCGTGGAGGCCAGGCGGAAAGTTGGAATGCAACGTACTTTCCAAGATCGGAGGCCGAGGTCAACAATCCGCCCATTGCGCCGAATGCTCCGTGCGGCAGTGGCGGCTCATCCGCATAAGAACCATCTGGAAGGCGACGATATCCCAAGGCGCGGCGGTCAGCCGGCACGTCGGAGGAATTGAGCGTCGAGGCGGTCATCTTGAGCGGAACCAGAATCTGGTCGTGAAGATACTTTTCGTAAGGCGAGCCCGATGCTTTCGTAACGATCCGTCCCAGCAACCCGAAGCCATAGTTCGAGTATTCATAGCGAGTACCGGGCGCCGAGGAAAAGGGGATTCCTCGCTTCAGCCAGGATGTGAGCTCCTCATCCGAAACGCCTAGCTGCTGGTCACCCCACGGATTGTCTTCCGGAAAGCCGGCCCCATGAGTCAGCAGATCCCGAATGCGAAGCGGCGCCGAATCGCGGGTTGGCATTTCCATGCGGGCAAACTCGGGAATCCATTTTGAAACGGGGTCTTCGAGGGATAACTTGCCGTCATCCCGCAGCTTCAGAATCGCTAGCGCGGTGAAACTCTTCGTCATCGATGCGATGCGAAAAACCGTGTCTCCTGATGGAGCGGCGCCGGACGCGCGATCTCGAAGACCGAGTGCTTTCACATGGGCAAGCCGACCGTCGATGACGATTCCCCAGACCATTCCCGATACGCCTCTGGCAGTCGCGAACTCTTGAAAAATCTTGTCGATTTTGGGAAACGCGGATTCGAGTTTCGCTACGCGTTGAGGATCGGTGAAGCGCGGCGGCGGATGCGCGTCATCGGCGCTGTACGCCGTTCCCGCAAACATAGAAAGACCAGCTACGAAGCAAGCGATGCGTGACAATGGAAGTTCCCGCATGATCAGAACCATCATATTTGACCTGGGTAAAGTGATCATACCCTTTGATTTTCAACGGGGATACGATCGCATGGCGCCGCTTTGCAAGTACGAGGCATCCGAGATTCCGGAACGTTTGCGCGGATGCGATTTGGTTACGCGCTTTGAAGAAGGCAAAGTAAGTCCCGAAGCGTTCGTGCAAGAAATCAGCGACGTTCTGGAACTGGAAGTGGATTATCCGAAGTTCTGCGACATCTGGAGTTCGATCTTTCTGCCGGATACCTTGATCTCGGAAGAGTTTGTTGCCGCATTGCGCAAGCGATATCGATTGCTCCTGTTGTCGAATACGAATGCGATTCATTTCGAGATGGTGAATTCGACATATCCGTTGTTGCGGCACTTTCATCACAAGGTGCTTTCGCACAAGGTTGGCGCATTGAAGCCGTCGCCGGCGATCTACGCCGAAGCGCTGAAGCATGCCGAAGCTGCGCCTGAAGAGTGCTTCTTTACTGACGATATTCCGGCGTATGTGGAAGGGGCTCGTGCGGCCGGAATCGATGCGGTGCAGTTCGAAAGTCAGGCGCAGATCGAGCGGGAGCTACGGTCGCGTGGCGTGGAGTGGTAGTAGGATTAGGACATGGGAACGACAGTCGGACACATGACCGTCGCGGAGTTTCGAGCGCTGCCGGACAAGCCCGGTGTGCGGATGGAACTGCATGACGGCGAGGTGTTCGAAATGACGTATCCGAAGAAGCGGCATTCCCACATTCAGAATCGCTTGTTACGTCTGCTGGCCCCCGCGCTAGATCCACTGGGTGAGTTGGCCGTCGAATTTGCGTTTCGACCAGAATCGGAGTATCAACTCTGGGCGGCGGACGTCGCTTTCGTCACACAGAAGCGCTGGGATGCGACGCCGCTCGATGACAATCTGATTGGGGCTCCCGATCTTGTGATTGAAGTGGAGTCGCCCTCGAACACCGCGTCGGAGTTCGAACGCAGAGAACGGATTTGTCTGGGCCACGGATGTCGTGAGTTCTGGGTCATATACACGTCACTTGAGGCCGTTCGTGTAAGCACAAGCTTGGGCGAGACTCGCCGTTATGAGTTAGGGGACATAGTCGAACTTTCGATCGTTCCAGGAGTTCGACTGGCCGTGAAGGATATTTTCGATCTAAAGAAAATCTAACGCAGCTTGCAATTCGCTGCGCGTGTGGGCATCGCCGGTTCGCGTGGTGACTTCGATTCCCTTTTCATACATCACGCGCGCTTCGTCCGTTTTGCCCATGCGTTCTAGGGTGCGGCCGCCGTGGAAGTAGCCGGCGGCGTATTCCGGGTTCGATCCGAGGAGGGAATGGAACTGGTCCATTGCTTCGTCGAAGCGGCCGAGGTTCGCATATTCCATTGCAAGTCCGTAGCGCGCGAAAGCGCTAGAGGGATCCTGCTCGACCATGCTTTTCAGCGTGTCCAACCGGTTGGAAGCCATGTTCAGGTCACATGGTAATATACGCGCCATGGCATGCCCGTACTTCTTTCCGACGTCGAAGGCAGAAGGCGCGCGGCAACCGGCACGCGCTCCGCTGGGAGTTGTCTACGAAGGTCGTTGCGATCTGGGAGGGGCGGTGTCGCTGGAAACCTGCAACTTCGGGTACGGCCGAGGGATTTGCGACGCATTTCCATCTGACTCGGTCACCGACGCCGTCAGATTTACCCGGCTCGGGGATCGGACCATCTACATTCTCGAGCGTGAGTATCTTCCGGTTCGTCACGGCGACGTCAACACTCTGACAGGGACGCTGGCGCGGCAAGCGGAGGTGTTTTGCGAATGGGCGGCGAGGTGATCGTAACGGAACTCGCGCCACGACCGGTTCGCGAATCGGCATCCGATTACCTCGAGATTGCGTTGCCGAACGACGCGAACCCGCTCGGCAACTTGCTCGGCGGACGCGTTATGCACCTGGTCGACCTCGCCGGGGCTCTGGCGGCGGCACGCCATTCCCGGCGGCCAGTTGTCACGGCTTCGGTCGATTCCATGACGTTTCTGCACCCGAGTTCACATTGGGCAATTGATTATTTTGAAGTCGGCGGTCAATCGCGCATTTCGAACGTCTATGGAGGTTGGTGTCAAGGTGTGGGTGGAGGATCTGGGTACGGGTGTTCGCCGGCATACATCCTCGGCGTATCTGACGTTTGTCGCGCTGGGTCCTAATAATGAGGGGGTTCCTGTCCCTCCCGTCCTGCCGGAGACGGAAGAGGAGAAACGACGGTATGCGGCTGCGCTGATCCGGCGAGAGTATCGTCTCTCCCAGAAAAAACAGGAGAAACCATGATAGGAGTGGCATCCGTTAACCCCAGAATTTCTCCGTACAACCCGTCTGAACTGCGATTGAGCGACAAACTCTAGCCCCCTCCAGGGGTGAACGGTATACTTCGTGTGATAACGGCGAAAGTGTTCACTTTTTGAGGGTTTCCCCAGGACCGCCGTTAAACCTAAGAAAACACTAAAGGATTCGCAATCGCCGATGCACAAACCCATTAAGTACGCCGAAAAGGCCCTCACGTAGCCGCCAATGCGGCTTGGCAAGTCTTCGACAAAGCCAATTCCGTCAATCAGAACCCGTCCTTCACGCCGAAGTGGTCTGAGAAGCCGCTGCTGAAGTCCTGGGAGAAGACGAAGCCGCCGCTCGGCTGGCCTCGTCAGACCGATTCGCTTTGCCCGCGTTGCGTACCGGAGATCCGGCAGCAGATCATTGACGGCAAGCTTCCTCACGAAATCCTGCTGAATGAGAAAGTCGGCGAGATCAAAGCGCAGATCATCGAGCGCGACGGCAAGATCCTGATGGTGAAGGATTGCCCGAAGCACGGCCATTTCGAAGACGTGATGGCGATCGACACGGCCTTCTTCAAGTCACCTGGAAGAATGCTTCCCGGGCCGGGACATCCGCGCGCACAACGACGAGAAGCTTCACAACCACGGCATCGAGCACGGTAAAGCACGGCCGCGGATCGGTGCTGACCATCGATTTGACCAATCGCTGCAACATGATGTGCGATCCGTGCTTCATGGATGCCAACCAGGTTGGCTTCGTCCATGAACTGACGTGGGAAGACATCAAGACGATGCTCGACAACGCGGTCTCGATCAAGCCGCGCCGGCAGATGTCGGTCCAGTTCTCCGGTGGCGAGCCGACGCTGTCGCCCTACTTCCTCGACGCAGTTCGTTATGCCGTGAAGGTTGGCTACAACAGCGTTCAGGCGGCGACCAACGGTATCGAGTTCGCGAAGAGCCCTGAGTTTTGCAAGCAGGCCGCCGAAGCCGGTCTTCGCTACGCGTACCTCCAGTTCGACGGTATCGGAAACGAAGCCAACTCGCACCGTCTCGTCGGCAATCTGTTCGATGTGAAGCTGAAGGCGATTCACAACCTGCACAACGCGGGTGTCGATATCGTTCCGGTTATCACGATCATCAACGGAATCAACAACGAGCAGGTCGGAGCGGTGATCCGCTTTGCGCTCGACAATCCGAAGATCATCTCGTTCCTGAGCTTCCAGCCGGTATCCTTCACCGGACGCGATGAAGCCGTCACGGACGACCGCCGCGCAGCGCAACGTTATACGCTTTCGCACCTTGCGCACGACGTCAAGAATCAAGTCGGTCTGGGCGAGCCCACTCGCGACTGGTTCCCGATCTCGTTCATGGGCACGTTCTCCGACTGGGCGGACCTGACGCACGGACCGCAAGCGGAATGGGGTCAATTGAATTGCGGTTGCCACCCGAATTGCGGTATCGGATTCGCGGTGATGATCGACAAGGAAACGAAGGAAGCGAAGCCGGTCACCCAGTTCTTGAATGGCGAGCAACTTGCCAAGGACGTCGCGAAGATCAACGATGGGGCCAGGAGCAAATTCTGGAGTGTCGTCGGTATGGCGCTGGCGACGATTCGTAACTACGATCCGTTCCAGTCGCCGACGCACTTCAAGCTCGGCGATCTTCTGAAGAAGTTCGATAAGAGCTTCAACGCGACAGGCCGCAACTACGGCAAGGTCGGCAAGGCGCGCACGATGGACGACATCGAGCGCCGCCGTCAGGATCGCTGGAACTTCCTGTTCATCGCGGGAATGTGGTTCCAGGATCTGTTCAACTACGACTTCCGCCGCACCGAGCAGTGCATCATCCCGTACGCGACGCAGGAAGGCGAGATCAGCTTCTGCGCCTACAACACCGGTGTGGGCTGGCGCAACATCATCGAGAAGATGCACATGACTGCTACGCTGACCAAGTGGTATGCAGAAAAGGGCAAGCACGAGATCTTCGCTGGCGGCAGAAAGGTCGCTCTGGAAGATCCGAGCCACAAGCTTGTACTGAACAGCGAGGACGTGGAGCGTGGCCGTCAGAAGGATCTGGACGCGATCGGTGTAGCAAAGAATGCGCGCGAAGAGAAGGTTCGGGCTCGCGACGAAAAGCAAAAGATCGCGCAGGAAGCCAAGGACCGCGAGATGGAGAAGCTGTATCGCAAGCACGTTCTCGGCGAGAAAGAAGCCGAGGGTGGTTTCGTGCCGCTCACCGCGATTGCTCCCGCTGCAGCTCCGGCAAAGAAAGAAGAAGTCGGCAGCTTCGGCGACTAATCATGAATTGGGGAGAGGCTGGGACCAGCCTCTCCTTTTCTGCTCCCTTTCCTAGTATTTCTCCGTTTTCCAAAACCAAAACTGAGTTACGTACTCGAACAGGACCGCTCCCTCACGGTCGCGGCTCAGAAACGGAGCCGCGCGCGTTAGCAAACGGAGTTGCGAATGAGAGTACTAAGCAAGGCTGGCGCATATGTTCGGGGCGTCCGTAGCGATCATTATTCCGGCCTATCGACCGGGTCCTGAACTCATTGAAACGGTGGATGCGCTGCTGCCGGACGGCTTGCCGATCATCGTCGTCGACGACGGAAGCGGTGGGGATTTCCACGAGCGATTCGGGCTATGCGATGCGAAGCGTGGCGTTGTTTTGTTGCGTCACGAGACCAATCGCGGCAAGGGAGCCGCGCTCAAAACGGCGTTTCGCTATGTTCTGGAGAACCTTCCTGATGTTTCGACGGTCATCACTGTAGACGCCGACGGGCAGCATCATCCCGACGATGTACGGAGCGTCGCGAAGAAAGCTGTGGAACTACCGGAGTCGATCATTCTCGGCGCTCGGGAGTTCGGCCCAGATGTTCCGGCGCGTAGCCGCTTCGGAAATGTTCTCACCCGGATGCTTTATCGGGTACTGCTTGGCCAATCTCTTTCAGACACACAGACCGGTCTGCGAGCTATTCCTCGAACGTTCCTCCCGACACTGATTGCGATCCCGTCGATGCGCTATGAGTTCGAACTGGACGGGTTAATCGCCGCCAAACACGCGAATCGACGGTTTGCCGAAGTTAAAATTCAGACGATTTATACCAACAATAACGAGAGCTCGCATTTCCGTCCCGTGCGGGATTCTATGCGCATTTCGATGGTGCTTGTCCGATTTGCCGCGGCGTCTCTGCTCACCGCCATCGTGGACAACCTTGTCTTTGCCGCGTGTTTCTACACGACCGGAACCTTATGGCTCTCTCAAGTGGCGGGCCGGTCGGTCGCTGTTATCGTCAATTACTCGCTCGCGAGAAGGGCAGTATTTCACTCGAAAGCTCCTCATCGTGAGGTTGCTCCCCGGTATCTGGCACTCGTGGCGACGGTCGGCATTACTTCCTATTTCTTGATTGCATGGCTTGCCAGAGCGAATATCATGCCGGTGCTCGTCGCAAAGATCGTAGTGGAATCTATCCTGTTTTATGGAAACTTCCTGATCCAGCGCGACCGCATTTTTACGGCAAAGCGCAATGGTCCTACGGCGACGGACTGGACAGAGTACTACCAGTCATCGCCCAAAGCCGCTCAACTTACGCGACAGTACACGACTCGAGTTCTGATTCACGCGCTGACTGAAGTTGCCGGATGTTCAAAGCCGGGAACATCGCGAATAGTCGAAATCGGTGGGGCGAATAGTTGTTTCTTTGATGCGATTGCGCGCGACGTGCAGCCGCGCGAGTATCACGTCATCGATAGTAACGCCTATGGGATGGAACTGCTCGAAAAGCGAATTGGTTCGCGCCAAGGCGTTGTGCTTCATCGGGGCGATATCCGAACAATCAATGCGGGGATAGAAGCCGATGTGGTCTTTAGTGTCGGATTAATTGAGCACTTCGACGAGCGAACTACCCGCGCGGTCATCGACGAACATTTTCGGATGGCAAAGCATGGCGGTTTTGTGATCCTGAGCTATCCGACGCCTACTGCCCTGTATCGCGCGGCGCGAAGTGTGGCCGAACTTCTACGAGCTTGGAAATTCCACGACGAAAGGCCGCTCCAGCGGGACGAAGTAGCCCGTGCTGCCCAACGGAATGGCGTCATCCTCTGGCAGAAGCTGCTTTGGCCCATCGTCTTCACGCAACACCTGATGGTGATCAGAAAAACCTGATTCGAGCTGATTCAAGCTGTAAATGGATGAAATCTATGTTACGCTGGCATAACGCTTTTTGAGGTTACGTCAGTTTGCCGCGATCCGGGTCTAGATCGACGCTTCGGCAAAGATTCTCTGAATCTGTGCGCCCAGTCATACCTGCCCGTCCGCGCTTCGACGAACAAACACAGGTGGATTGAGCCAGGAGATAAGCATGAAGAAAATCTTTGTCGCGTTGCTGTTGCTACTTGCTTCCGTAGCAGGTTGGTCGCAGGTATCGACCGGTTCTTTAGGCGGGCGTGTTGCCGATCCGGTTGGAGCACTTATTCCGGACGCGAAAGTTGTCGCAAAGAACGAGGCAACAGGGCAGGAGTACACGACGCAGAGTTCGGAGGCGGGCTTGTATGTTTTCCCGTCGCTGAATACGGGCGTCTATACCGTAACGGTCGAGAAAACAGGCTTTAAGAGAATCAGCCGCACCAACGTGGAGATCCGCGTCGCCCAGCGAATCGATCTCGATTTGGGAATGGAAGTAGGCGACGTTCAGCAGACGGTGTCGGTCACTTCCGAAGCGCCTTTACTCGAGACATCGACAGTGGAGCGCGGGCAGAACATCTCGACCAAGATGATGGACAACCTGCCGCTCTTTTCCGGCGGCATCCGCAATCCCCGCAATTTCGTCAACTACATGCCTGGCGTTACGAATAACGGCGAGCAGAGTGTATCGGGATCGGGCGGACGCGCGCAGGAGATTCTGATCGACGGCGGCAGCGCCATCAACGTGGAGTCGAGCGCAGTGTTCAACTTCCCATCGGCGGAAATGTTCGGCGAGTTCAAGATGCTGCAGAGCAACTTCTCGGCTGAGTACGGCCGCGTGGGCGGCGGCATCGAGATCTACGTTTCGAAGAGCGGCACGAACGCCCTGCATGGCGCGGCGTTCCACAACATGCGCCGCGATATCTGGAATGCCAACGCCTGGCAGCGAAACGCTGGCGGGTCTCGATCGCGCGAAAGAGCGGTTCAACGAAACGGGTGGCGCGCTCGGCGGACCGGTCTGGATGCCGAAAGTGTATGACGGCCGCAACAAGATCGTTCTGGTTCTTCACCTACACGAAAGATCTTCGGCCCGCCACCATCGGCTTCCCCGTCATCGACCGTGCCGACCGCCGCGGATGAAGCAGGGCGACTTCAGCGAAGCCGGCGTGCCGGTTATCTACGATCCCAGCACGCGCGCAGCCGTTCCCTGGCAACATCATTCCGCAGTCGCGGTTCAGCCGGAACTCGCGCAACATCCTTCCGTTGATCCCTGACCCGAACGTCGCGAGGCTGGCGAGCAACTACAACTTCGTCAACACAACTGCGTTTGACCGCTACATCTGGAACCTGAAGTTCGATCATGCGCTGACGGACAACAATCGCTTCTCGTTCTTCTATAACAATGAAGTGCAGAACGACGACGCCATAGCGAACTTTGCCGGTCCGCTCGGCAACGGCTTGCAGAACATCCAGAAGCCGTATAACTACCGAGTCAATCACGACTGGGCTCTGCAGCCGAATGTGCTGATGCACACCATGGTCTCCTATTCGAAGACACGGCAGACTTGGGACAATCCGACTCAGAAAGGCGCGGGCAGTGCGCTTGGTTTCAACCTTTCAGGGCGATTCTGACGCCACTCCGCGAATCGAGTTCAGTGGTCCGGCTGGTCTTGTCGCCGTATGGACACCCCGGACAGCAAAGTCGCGAACGGCGCGCAGTTCAACAAGCAGTGGCAGATCTCGCAGGGCTGGACATGGCTCCGGGGCAAGCACGAGTTCAAGATTGGTGGCGCATGGCGACACTTCACATACGCTCGGCCTGGATCTAGCGAATACGAACGGCCGGTACACATTCAACCGCGCGCAAACGGGCTTGCTCGGCCAGACGAACACCGGACACGAATTCGCCAGCTTTTTACTCGGTGGCGCCGGATCTCGCTTGCAACGTCGTTCCGCCGGTGCTTTTCGATACGACTATCTACTACGACACGTCCGTCTATTTCCACGACAACTGGCGCATCACGAGCAAGCTGTCTCTCAATCTGGGCATTCGATACGAAGTGCCGATCGGCTGGCACATCCCTGGCGGCAACGGCTACTCGCACGTCGACATCAACGTTCCGAATCCGGCGCTGGCGGACGAGCCGGGCGCGCTGGTCTTCTCCGGCACGGGTCCCGGACGAACGGGCGTCAACCGGTTCTATCCCACCGACTGGTCGAACTTCGGACCGCGCTTAGGCTTTGCCTACCAGATTGACATCGAAGACGGTGCTTCGCGGCGGATGGGCAATCTACTATCAAGGCCTCTCCAGCGGCGGATGCGGCTGCCGTGCTGGCTTCGCCGGCACGAACAACTCTACAGAGCGACGGCGAGAACGCGGCGCTCAATTGGGACAACGGCATCCCGGTGCAAGCCGGATTACCGGCCGCCGCCGATCATCGATCCAACCATCGTCAACTATCCAGAGCGTGCAGTATCAGGGTCCGACCGCCGGTCAGCCCGGCCGCATCTACAACTGGTCGTTCAATATTCAGCATGAGATCAATAACTTCCTGCTCGACGTCGCCTACCAAGGCAATCGCGGTACCAGGCTGAACTCGACCATCGACCTGAATCAGTTGCCTACGAGCGCGCTGAGCCGCGGTACTCTGCTCCAGCAGCGCATCGACTCCCCTGCCGCTCAGGCAGCAGGCATCACCCCTCCGTTTGCCGGATTCCCGGCAGCTCAGAGTGTCGCGCAGTCGCTCCGGCCATTCCCGCAGTACCTCGCAGTCCAAAGCCTGTTCGCGGGCTGGGGACGGAGTTGGTACGACGCATTGCAGGCCAAGGTGGAGCGCCGATTCGGCACTTACCAACTGCAGGCGAACTACACGTGGTCGAAGAGCCTCGGCATGGGCCACTACCGGCAGGTGTTCGGTCAAGTCGGCAGTCCGGGAGCGACTCCTCAGGACTACTACAATCTCGACGATTCGAAGAGCTTCACCAACTTCGACATCCCCCATGTGTTCAATGTCCTGAGCACGTTCGACCTGCCCTTCGGTAAGGGGAAGAAGTTCTTGAACGGGAACAATCCGGTCCTCAGCAGACTTGTTGGCGGCTGGACCATCGCGGCCACGCAGCAGTACCGCAAGGGCACGCTGATCTGGCTGAATACTCCCGGCAATCCTCTTGGCAACGGCGTGCTGTTTGCACCGGTGACCAAGGCGAACATGGGAACGGGTCCGATCCGTACGGGTATCGATCGAACGACACTCGACCCGAACGATCCGAGCACCCGATGGTTCAATCCAGCGGCATTTACCGCGGCTCCAGCGCTAACGCTGGGAACGGCTGCTTTCTACCACGATGACTTCCGTCAGCCGGCATTGCTCAATGAGACCCTTGCTATTGTAAAGCGTACAGTCCTGTTCGAAGCAGGAGAAAACCCGGTTACGCTGACGTATCGCGCGGATGCATTCAACCTGTTTAACCGTACGAACTTCGGTGGTGTCGTCGGCACCGTCGGTAACGCCAATTTCGGGCGTCCGACTGCCCCGCAGCACACTGCTCGTATCATCACGATGGGACTCCGTCTGGAGTTCTAACTTCCTCCGTTCATCCTGTTCCAATCCGCCATGTATGTCGGCGGATTGGAACAGATATGTTACCGTTCGAATTGCGCTCGATCTTCCCCCTAATCCTTCTCGTTTTTCCCGCGTTTGCCGAGTGGACCCTTTATACATGTATGGCGACGACGAAGGGCTATGTCGTCGGAGCCAAACTGAACTCTAGCGGACTCGCCCGACGGAGCGCCCCAGGAAAATGGGAGCAAATCTCCCACAACCATCCATTCATGTTTGCCGCCGAAGCGGACCCCGTCGATCCCGCGAGCGTCTATGTCGCGGCCGGAAACGGACTCATCCGAATCCCCCGGCGCGGCGGCCCGTGGAACATTCTCACCGCCGAGGACGTCACTGAACTGCGAGACGTAGCTGTGGACCCGCAAGGCCGCATCATTTTCGGATATAGCGCGGGCATTCGCATGTCTTCCGATCGTGGGAAGACATGGCAAGAGATCAGCAGTAATCTGCCGCGTAAATACACTGAGGCAATCCGCGCCGACCGCTCCCGTCCCGGAGTACTGATCGCCGGCGGAGAAGACGGCCTTTGGCGATCCGACAACTCAGGCGCCGCCTGGCGCCGCGCCGGAGCCTCCGGCGTCTCCATCATGCGCATCGAGCAGTCACCGCACGACCCCTGCTTTTGGATCGCCGCCACTGAACGCGCCGGCGTCTTTTCCTCAACCGACTGTGGTCAAACGTTCGAGAACATCGGTCGTGTCGGAGTCGACCGCAACACCTACGACATCGCGTTCGATCCCGGCAATCGCAACCGCATTGCCTTGGCGATCTGGGGTAAGGGAGTCGTCGTTTCCGAGGACTCGGGCAAGACTTGGCAGATCCGCGGACGTACCCTGCCAAGTTCCGAAATCTGGGCCGTAGCATTCGATCCGGCCAAGTCCGGCCGCCTCTTCGCCAGTGTTCACGAAGCAGCTATCTATGTCTCCGAAGACGCCGGAGTTACGTGGACACGCGATGGTCTGGAAGGCTCCACGGTCAGCCGCCTGAAGTTCCTTGAGGAACCCGCCAAATGATCCGTGCTGTTGCGGCTGCTCTCGCGCTCGTCGCGTGCGCCAGCGGCCTAACCTTCAACCAGCGCCGTCAGGCGATGATCGACTTCCAGGCAAATCCGAAAGTCCTCGAGACAGCGGGCTATGCAACCATTGCCGCGAAGCTCTACAACAAGCAAGATCCCGCGTGGTGTTCAAAACGCTTGCAGGAACTGCTCGCGGCTGGACCTCAAGGCGACGTGTTCTGGATGTATCCAGTAACCGGAATCGCCTATCTCGACAAAGGGCAACTCACCGCGACCGCCCGTAACGCGTTGCGCGAGTCATGGAAGACCTACGCTCCCTATCGCGGAGATACCGAGAATCATTGGCTGCTGTACTACACAACGCTGTATTTGATGTCGCAGATGTATCCCGATGAACTTGGTGACACCTGGTTCACAGGCAAGTCATCGCAGGAGAACTTTGAGGAGTCGAAGCGATGGATCGAGTCCTGGGTCAGGCTGACCACGACGCGCGGTCAAGGCGAGTACGATAGCACGCACTACATTGGCGTCTATATGTTGCCGATCTCGTATCTCGCCGAGTGGGCCAAAGACCCGGCGATGAAGAAGCGGGCCACAATGATGCTCGACTATCTCATTGGTGATTATGCGGCTGAGAATCTCAACGGGCTGTATGCAGGCGCTCATGCGCGCAGCTACGATCAGGAAGTTATCGAGCGGGCCGCCACCGTGTCGAGCGACTTCGGTTGGCTGCTATTCGGCTTAGGTCATCCGATCAACGGGAACTATGCTGCCTTCTACTGCCTGGCGAGAGGGTACGAGCCCCCGGAGATTCTGAAGCGAATCGCGACCGACCGATCGCAGCCTTATACCCACTACGAGCGAAAGCGCACTCGCAATCGATGGCGCTTCCACGACGAACGCCATGGTCCGGTTTACAAGACCACGTATGTTCGTAAAGAGTACGCCGTCGGTTCGGACCAGGGCGGGATTTTGCAGCCCATCCAGGAGCACTCGTGGGATGTTACGTGGGCTGTTCCCGATGCTCGGGGCATTCATAACACCCTGTTTGCGTTGAATCCGCATTCGTCCATTTTTGAGCTGCAAACGTACTTCGTCTTCGGTCCTGACTTTGCGATGGATGCGGTTGTCCGTTCGAAGAAGAGCTATGATTCGCCGGATAAGCTAGTTGGTGGATCGCCTTATGAGCAGATCTTTCAAGACCAGGACACGATCATCGCTTTGTACGACATCGCTCCGGGGCAGCGATTTCCGCACATCAACGGGTTCTTTTCGAAGGCTCTGCAAGATGTCGTCGAGGACAAATCGGGCTGGATCTTTGCGCGCGGTGGAGATGCTCGGATTGCCTTCTGGCCGCTGCAGCCGTACGCGTGGAAACCAATCGCCGGAGGCGGCCGCCGGATGTTTAGCCCTTATCTGAAGAACGGCGTGATTGTCCAGGTGGCGTCCGTTTCGGAGTTTCCAACCGCCGAGTCGTTTCAGAAAGCGATAAAAGCTCTGAAGCTGGAATTCAAAGTGGAGCCCACACCATCCGTGCGCTTCCAATCCTTGCGAAAACGCGATCTCGCATTTACCTATGGGCAGAAACCCAGCGCTGACGGCAAGCCGCTGAACTACGCGAGCTGGCCGCTATTCGGTGGCCCGTTTCTCGAAGCGGATGTCGATTCCGAGCGGCTGCTGCTCAAACACGGCAAACTGCGGCGCACTTTGGACTTCAAGACCCTCACGGTTTCAGATTCACAATCAACGACGCCTTAACGACAACTTTCTTCACCGGAGAGGGTTTGTGTAGGTGGAGGTTGTCATGAAAAAACATTTCCTAGCTCTCACGTTTTTGCTCGCGCTCGGAGGCGTTGTCACAAGCGGAATCGATTCGCCACGAGCAACGCCAGCAAATGGGGCGGATCGATCAAGGAATACGGTCAGGCGAGCTAACAAGATCGGAAGCCTCGCGGCTTTATCAACGAGAAGCGGCGCTGCGTTGGCAGACGGTTCGGGATCGCCGGGATGGCGCCGGTCTGACATGGTTGGAGCGTAACAGGATCCAGACGCAGCAGAATCGATTGAGTCGATCGATTTTCCGTCAAAAGCACGACAGACAGGACCGCTAAGTAACAGAGTTGAAAAGGGGAAAGCGCATTTCGGCCGACTGCGATAAAATGGAGTTTGATGCAGTCGGCTCGGGCGTTTTTGTTCGCACTCGGTATGTGCTCGTTGAGCATGCTCGGCCAGACCGGCCCCGAGTTCAGTTCCCAGGTTCAGCCTATTTTGAAGAAGCGCTGCGAGGCCTGCCATGGGGCCGCGCAGCAACTCAGTGGTCTTCGTCTCGACCAACGAGAGGCCGCGATGGCCGGTGGCTATTCCGGACCCATCATCGTGCCCGGCAAGAGCGCCGAGAGCAAGATCATACAGCGAGTCACCGGCGCGCCCGGCGTCATGGTGATGCCTCCCTCCGGTCCGAAGCTGACTGCGGAAGAGATCGCAACATTAAGAGGCTGGATCGATTCCGGCGCCAAGTGGAACACCACGGCGCCAACGGGAGCGCAATCGCAGGCTCAACCGCGTCATTCCCACTGGGCGTTTCAGCCGATCGTCGAACCACAGCAGCCGAGTGTCAGCCAATCGGCCTGGGTTCGAAATCCAGTCGATACGTTTGTCCTCAGCAAGCTGGAGCGCGAGAAAATCTCCCCAGCGCCTGAAGCCGAGAAGCGAACGTTGTTGCGTCGAGTCAGTTTCGATCTGATCGGATTACCTCCGACTCCCGAGGAAATTCGAGCATTCATCAACGACAAGAATCCAGACGCCTACGAGCGCGCCGTCGACCGTCTTTTGTCTTCACCGCACTTCGGCGAACGGATGGCGCGACCATGGCTCGATCGTGCGCGCTACGCCGATAGCGACGGGTACGAAAAGGATTGGGTGCGTCCGTTCGCCTGGCGATACAGGCAGTGGGTGATTGATGCGTTCAATCAGGACATGCCGTTCGACCGGTTCACCATCGCGCAAGTGGCCGGCGATCTCATTCCAGACACGAGCACGACCGCTCTCATCGCTACCGGTTTCCAGCGCAACACCCTGACCAATCGCGAGGGCGGCATCGACAATAAACAGTTCGAGTTTGAGAACGCGATCGACCGAACGAACACCGTTGCGGCAACCTGGATGGGGCTTACTGCCGGATGCGCGCAATGCCACGATCACAAGTACGACCCGTTCAGCCAGAAAGATTATTACCAACTCTTCGCTTTCTTCGAGAACCTTGAGGAGAAAGACATTGACGCGCCTTTGCCAGGCGAACTCGGTCCGTATCTGAAGACGCGCGACGAATATCGCGCCAAACGCCAGGCATTGCTCGACGAATATAAAGTTCCCGAGATGCAGGTGGAGTGGGAGCGTCAGATGCTCGAAGCTTCCGCCAATCCCGGAAAGCGCACGGATTGGGATCTCGCCTGGGATTGCTTGCTGAAGCTCACGGAATTCGGGGATGGCGAGAAGATCATGCGCATTCCGCTCAATCAGCGATCCGAGCGGGAACGCGATATTCTTACGGACCACTTCGTCCGCAACTATCACTTTGCTGTCGGCCAGAAGGTTTATAAGGAAGCTAAGTTCGATGAGCTCGATAAGAAGCTGAAGGAACTTCGAGCAAACGTACCCGCAACTTACGCAGGCGATGACGGTTGGCGATCCCGAGAAGGCGCAGCCTTCGTTCCTGCGTGTGCGCGGCGACTACCGCACCAATGGCATTCCCGTTGCGCGCAACACTCCGTCGGTATTGCCTGAGTTGAAGGCCCAATCGAAGAGCGTGAATCGTCTCGACCTGGCCAAGTGGCTGGTCTCGGAGGAGAACCCGCTGACCGCTCGTGTGACGGTGAACTGGATCTGGCAGGAGTTTTTTGGTCGAGGACTGGTGAAAACATCGGATGACTTCGGGACTCGTGGCGACAAGCCATCGCATCCTGAGTTGCTCGATTGGTTGTCGTACCGGTTTGTCCATGATGGCTGGAGCGTGAAGCACCTTGTGCGAACGATGGTCACGTCGGCAACGTACCGGCAGAGTTCGAAGATACGGCCGGATCTGCAGTCGAAGGATCCCGATAATGCGTTATTGGCGCGTCAATCCCGATTGCGCTTGCCTGCCGAATTGATTCGCGATGCTGCTCTGCACGCTGGTGGATTGCTGACGCTTGAAGTGGGTGGTCCCAGCGTGAAGCCGCCGCAGCCGTCAGGAGTCGCTTCGCTCGCCTATGGGTCGAAGGGCGATGACAGTTGGGTTGAGAGCAAGGGATCGGATCGCTATCGCCGCGGGCTGTATATCCATTTTCAACGCGCGACCCCCTACCCGCTGTTGATGAACTTCGATGCTCCCAAGTCCGTCGTCGCGCAATGCCGCAGGGAACGATCGAACACGGCGCTGCAGGCTCTGAATTTGATGAATGATCCGGTGTTCGTCGAGGCTGCCACAGCCTTGGCTTATCGATCAATTCTCGAAACGAACGATCCGGCCGACTCGGGTCAACGCGATGTTCGAACACGCGATCGGAAGGCCGTCGACTCCGGTCGAGACCAAGCGATTTTTGCAATCTGTCGATCGCCTGCGATCCACGTATGAAGCGGATGGCGAGAGCGCCAAGCAGATCGCTCCGGCCGAGCTGCCAGGCATCCCACGGGCCGACGCGGCAGCTTGGGTCAATGTGGCGACTGTACTGCTAAATCTCGACGAGTTTATTACAAGGGAATAGATGATGTCTCCGAACGACTATCAGGCAATTCGATCGCGTCGCCAGTTCTTTCGGAACTGCGCGGGAGGCATTGGGACAATCGCGCTGGCTCAATTGCTGGGACTGGAAGGACGAGCGGCAGAGCCGCAGGGACCGCTGGCTCCCAAGGCGCCGCACTTCAAGCCGCGCGCCAAGAACGTAATCTTCCTCTTCATGGAAGGCGCTCCCAGCCAGATGGATCTCTTCGATCCAAAGCCGGAGTTGAAGCGATGGCATGGCAAACCGCTGCCCGAATCCCGCACGAAAGATCTGAAGCTCGCGTTCATCAAACCGACCGCCTCAGTGCTCGGTAGCACTTTCGAGTTCCAGAAACGCGGGCAGTGTGGGATGGAACTGTCGGAGTTGCTGCCGCACCTGGGAACGTGCGCGGATGATATCTGCCTCGTTCGCTCGATGCACAGCGAGGCCTTCAATCATCATCCCGGCCAGTTGTTCCTGTTCACGGGACACATGGTCGCGGGGCGTCCAACCATGGGCGCGTGGGTCACGTATGGCTTGGGCAGCGAATCGCAAAACCTGCCGGGATTTGTGGTGCTTTCGTCGGGCGTCGGTACCAGCGCGGGATCGGATAACTTCACCAGCGGCTTCCTTCCGTCAACGTACGCGGGAACGCCATTCCGCAGCCAAGGCGATCCCATCCTCTACCTCTCGAATCCGAAGGGCGTGTCGAAAGACGTGCAGCGCATGCGGCTCGATCTGATTCGCGAGATGAATCAGGATCATCAGACTGCCACAGGCGATATGGAGATCGCTTCGCGCATCCACTCCTATGAGCTTGGCTATCGGCTGCAGGCCGCGGGACCGGAACTTCTCGATTTCTCGAAGGAATCTCCTGCGACTCTGGAAGCCTACGGCGTCAATCAGGAAGCGACGAAGGCGTTCGGCACGAATTGCCTGCTTGCGCGACGAATGGTCGAGCGGGGAGTTCGTTTCGTCATGTTGATGCATGCGAGTTGGGATCACCACAGTGGCATCGTTTCGGGATTGAAGAAGACAACGCGGGGCCACTGATCAACCGAGCGCGGCTCTATTGAAAGATCTGAAACAGCGTGGAATGCTCGAAGACACCATCGTCGTGTGGGGCGGAGAGTTCGGCCGCACGCCGATGTCGGAGATGCGTCGCCCGGATGATCCGAATAGCATTGGCCGCGATCACCATCCCAATGGCTTCAGTATGTGGATGGCGGGCGGCGGCATCAAGGGCGGACAAGTCATCGGTGAGACCGACGACTTAGGGCTCGAAATCACCAAAGATCGCGTGCATGTCCATGATCTGCAGGCGACCCTTCTGCATTGCCTCGGCCTCGATCACAAGCGCCTGACCTATCGACATCTGGGTCGTGACTTCCGGCTGACCGATGTCGGCGGCGAAGTCGTCACGAAGTTGCTAGTGTAAACTCGATCGTGCGGTCGAACGGCGTGAAGCCGGTCAGATACACGCTCGGACCTGCCATCTTGGGCTCGGCGCCACGGATCTGCGTGTAGGCATTCTCCGCGAATCCCGGCCCGAAGCGAATGACGTCGTTGCCGTTACGAAACGAACCCATTTCCTTCGCCAGCACCCAACCATCATCAACTTTGTGAGCCGGCGCGACTCCTTCCAATTTGCCGCCTGCGCCGAAGTTTATCTCGACGGCGACAGGCACGTCATTCGTGCCGGTCGATTGCACGCGCAAGCGAAAACCGTTCTTCGTCTCGGTGATCGTGGCGGATTGCTTCAAGTGGCACACTTCGGTGCGCTTCCGATCGCGCCTTGTCGCCGCCCACTCATCGGCATTCACCGGGCGGGCCGGGTCGAGCGGTTGGTAATACTGCGCCTCGAGATCTTGGGTGAGATGAATTATCCCGTCTTTGTCCTGAAACGACTCCGACGAAAACTGGCCTCTGCCGAAGAACGCACTTGCGAATCGAACGGCGTTAATAGACGCTTGTCCATTTCTTAGGCTGAAGAACCGGCTGCGATTACCCGCGAGAATCGTCGCGCTGACCGGACCTCTCCGAACGCGGACGAAGCCGTTGTGCGGGAAAACGCGGCGGTAATTATCGGGAACCGGCGCTGATGCTACGTTGGACGACGCGAGATCCGGATATTCCATCAGAGCTGAAAGTGGCGCGCGCGTTGCCGCGAAATGACGGGCCATTGTGGCAAGTCGACCGTCCTTATCGTGGTTCGCCATATACGCCAGCGCGAACCAATACGAGCCCATGTCGCCGCGCTGGTTGAGATCCTGACGCCGTGAGAACTCCGTTACCACTTCATAGCCCGGATGCAGCAGGTACATCATGCTTTCGAGATTCTTGCGGACCGGGTCGAGCAGTTGAGGCCGTTTCAACTTCGCGGCCATCGTGACAAATGCATTGTTTGTGATCGGGTTGTATACGTAGGTGCTACGTTCGCTGTATTGGCCCTCGGCATCGATATCGATGCCTTCGGCGAGCCACTGGTCGATCCGGCGCACGTAGGCCGCTTCGCCGAAAAGATCATAGAGTTGCGCCAGCGCCGCCGATACAACCCAGCGATGGTTCGGCGTGTGAATCCCACCTTTGGTCATGCCATCGCCCGCTTTTCGTAGAAAAGGCTCAACGAGACGGACCAGGTCGGTCTTGCCGGAGCGCTTGGCAAGTGTGACGGACGGACAGATCGCGCGGACGACAAAACCCGTATCGGGTGGGGAGTTGAAGTTCGTGATTAGAAGATTGATATTCCCGTCTGGGCTCTGAACTCTTGTCAGGAAGTCTGCCGCGAGTTTGATTCTTTCCGGTATCGCTTTGTCGTTGTAATACTTCGATTTTGGTTGGAGATACGCCGTCAGCAAAGTATCGATGACACCGGCCGCCGTTCCTGGGTTGTGGAGCCCATATTCATCGGGGTAGATTCCGCGCCAGCGGCTTGCCGGGTCGGTGACTTGCATTTGCAGCGTGCGTTCGACGCTAGCGTCATGTCTCGGAATAATCTGGGCCAGCAAGTCCTGCCCGCTGGGTTGCGCTAGTGCGGAAGCTGCTGATAAAGCGATGATTTCTCGGCGGGTGGTCATGGAAATAAGTGCTACATACGAGGTTAGCCGATGAGAAAACGCGGTCTGTCCCGGCACTAGAAATCCGTGAGAGGGTGGAAGGGCATTTTGGGGCTTGTCGCGGTTGTTGCAGTCGCGGCAGGACCTGAATATGCAGCCTTGGACGCGGCCTACACCGCTTTGCGCGCCAAGGACTACGAGACGGCGATCGTTCGCTTTACCCAAGCGGCCGAACTTGCGCCGAAGCGGGCTGATATCCGCAAAGATCTCGCCTACGCCTATTTGAAGATCGGAGAAAACGAACTCGCGCGCGATCGCTTCGCTGAAGCGATGGGACTGGTCCCTGATGATCATCACGTTGCGTTGGAATACGCCTTTTTGTGCCATGAAACGAAACAACAGGCGGCAGCTCGCCGCGTTTTCGACCGAATCCGCCGGACAGGCAACGCCACGGCAGAACGAGCATTTCAAAACATCGACGGAGAACTGCGAACCGGGATCGAACGATGGTCACGAGTCGTCGAACTTCAACCCGAAAACTTTAGCGCTCATGAAGAACTTGCCCGTCTGGCCGAGTGGCGAGACGATCTCACTACTGCCGGGCGACACTACGAACGCGCCTGGCGGCTGCGTACCGAGCGGCGCGATTTCCTCCTTCGTCTTGGCAGTGTTTGGCGCGCCCAGGGAACCCCGGAACGCGCAAATGCCGCGCTACTTGCGGCTTCTCGCGGAGCTGAACCCCGGACGGCAGAAGCAGCTCGCGAACTCCTCCCAACCCGCTACCCCTATGTTTACGAGTTTGAGGCGGCCATTGCGTTTGACCCGTCGAACGTCGCGCTCCGACGAGAATTCGCGTACCTCCTTTTGGAAATGGGTCACCGCGATGAGGCTGAATCGCAATTCCGAGTCATAACGGAACTCGACAAAGAGGACAGCCTGTCGGCGGCCCAACTCGGGTTCCTGTTACTCAATCGACGTGAAGTCGAGAAGGCGATGCCCCTCCTGGAACGTGCTCTGAAGTCCGACGACGATGTCGTGACTGACCGAGTGCGCGAAGCTCTGCGAATGCCGAAGACGCTTCGAAAACGTCCTGAAACACCGCGCAGTCAGACTTCCAGTGAAGCTAAAACACTCGCCGAACGGAGCCTCGAGGCCGGCTATCTCAAGGATGCAGTCAAGTACTTGCGCATCGCGCACGAGAACGATCCGGTGGATTTCAGCGTGATGTTGAAGCTCGGATGGACCTACAACATGCTGAAGGATGATCGTGAAGCGATCGAGTGGTTTCGGCTGGCCCGTCGCAGTTCGGATCCCAAGATCGCAAACGATGCGGAGAAAGCCTATCGCAATCTGCGATCGGGGCTCGCTCGCGTACACACTAATGTCTGGGTCTTTCCGTTCTACTCCTCCCGTTGGAAGGACGTCTTCTCCTACGCTCAGGTCAAGACCGAGTACAAGCTGAACAACCTTCCTGTGCGGCTTTACTTGTCGACCCGATTTTCGGGAGATATCCGAGGGCGGATCCAAGACGTGAATCTTGCACAGCCAGTCGGCCTTTCCGAGAGCGCGGCAATTCCTGGAGTCGGAATATCGGCCCAGCCATTGCGAGGAGTGACTCTGTGGGGCGAAGCAGGTTGGTCGTTCAGCTATCTTCACGAGGCAAATCGAGGCAGTGACTTTCGCGGCGGCATTTCCTACGCGCGAAGCATTGGCTACAATCTCGGCTCCGAGAAGAGCGGACTGTTCGGCGAGACGACCGCCGACGGTGTCTTTATCAGCCGCTTTGACAATGACTTCCTGGTGTACTCGCAGAACAAAGTTGGTTGGACTTTTGAGCCGCTCGATACCCAGCTTCTCTGGAATTGGAATCTGACTGCGGATGTCCGGCGATTTGCATGGGCGAATACGACCGAACAAGGTCCGGGCATTCGGTTCCGGCTGCCGGGTGTTCCGAAATCGATGGTGTTTTCAGTGAACTCGCTTCAGGGATCCTACACCGTGATGAAGGACAATCCGAGACCGAAGAAGTACACCGATTGGAGAGTAGGGCTCTGGTATGCGTTTGCTCGTTAGTCTCTTTGTAGCTTCGGGACTTTGGGCGCAGAACGTTCTGCTTCTGAGCGATGAACCGGGCTCGTGGCCCGCGATCTTGGGTTCGGTTGGTATTTCACTGAAGCAGGCGTCGGACGTGCCGATCGCGATGGCGCGTCAGCAGATTGAATTGGGTTCGTTTGGTATTTTGGAGGGCGCGTCATCGACTGCCGAGGCGTTTGGGATTACGCCGACCGCGAAACGGGTTGTGGTCCGCAATGTGACAGACGCCCGATCCCCGAAGCTTGGGATCGTTTGGGAAAAGTCGCAAGAGCTGCCCGTCTATCAACTACCCGCAGATGCGCGGGTCTTTGCCCGCGAGCGATGGTCGGGGGCGCCCCTGATGGCGGGTATCCGAAGCGGAAAGGGCGCAGTTCTATGGGTCGCGACGAAGCCCGGAGTGCGCGGTTATGAGCGATTCCCCTACGTTCTTCAAGCGCTGTCTGATCTTGGTTTGCGTCCGCCGTTGACCAGCAATCGCATCTGGGCCTTCTTCGACTCTTCGTATCGCAGTCGAGTCGATCTCGACTACTTTGCCGAACGCTGGAAAAAGGCTGGAATCTCTGCCCTGCATGTCGCGGCCTGGCACTACAACGAGCCGGATGCCGAGCGGGACGAGTATCTGCGGAAACTGATCGCCGCCTGTCATAAGAGGGCGATTTTGGTTTACGCCTGGATAGAACTCCCGCACGTTAGCGAGAAGTTCTGGACCGATCATCCCGAATGGCGCGAGAAGACAGCGTTGCTGCAGGACGCGCATCTCGACTGGCGTAAGCTGATGAACCTCCAGAATCCGGACTGCTTCAAAGCCGTCGCATCGGCCACGCATAGCCTGATTCAGCGCTTTGACTGGGATGGCGTCAATCTTGGCGAGCTGTACTTTGAATCGCTGGAGGGCGCGCGCCAATGCTGCGCGGTTCACGCCGATGAATGACAATGTCCGTCGAGAGTACGAATATCTCGCAGGCGTCGATCCACACTCCCTATTTCCCGCGAAGGCAGATTCGCCGGAGATGAAGACGTTTCTCGAATGGCGGGCCGGACTTGCGAAGCGCATGCAATCGGAGTGGCTTGCCGAGCTTGAAAAGGCGCGTCGTGAGCGACCGAATCTCGATATTGTTTTAACGCACGTTGACGACCGATTTGATACGAGGATGCGGGAACTGGTCGGCGCCGATGCCGCGGCAGTGCTGCCGATGCTGAGCAAGCATGATTTTCAGTTCCTGATCGAGGACCCTGCGACGGTCTGGCATCTTGGTCCCGACCGGTATTCCGAGATTGCCCGGCGATATGCAGAGCTCACGCCGCGAGCCGACAAGCTGGCGATCGACATCAACATCGTCGAACGCTATCAGGACGTCTATCCGACGAAGCAGCAGACTGGCGTGGAACTAATGCAACTCGTCCAAATCGCATCGCGCGCTTTTGAACGGGTCGCGCTGTACTTCGAGAACTCGATCCTGAAAGCTGACTGGGATCTGTTGCCGGCTTCCGGCGCAGTCGCCAAGCGCTACGAGCGTTCCGGGGATCGGCTCATTGTCGAATCCGCGCGACCGCTTGGCGTGCGCTGGAAGGGTGGCGCGAAGGTGAATGGCCGAATATGGCCCATATCGGATGGTGAGACGATCTGGCTCCCCGCGGGATCGTTCGTACTAGAGCCGGCGGAGATTCCGGCAAGCGCAATCATGCACTTCAATGGGAGTCTTCGAACGGCAGTATCCAGCGGCAAGACGATCGAATTGTCTTATCAAAGTGGCAGCAGAGCGCTGGCGGTACTCAATGGGAATGTGAAGCGGCTGGAAGTAGACGGGCAGGAAGTAGCGGCAACGATGGCGGCGGAGAAGGTGCTGGCGCTCCCGAGAGGCCAGCACCTCGTCTCAATCGAACTCGAATAGCCTATTCGAGTTTGTGGTTACCGCTCTCAGCTATCCATTGGAAGGTTCGCCGGCTGCGATCGACAGACTTGTCGATTCCAACCATGACATAGAGGTGCGTAAGCTGATATAGCGTTGTCAACAAGCTTCGGAAACGGAAGAATTGACTCCGGCCGTGCAGGCGAGGATAGTGGTGAACACCAACCTCTACAACGCGCCAAGATGTCAACTCGATCTTGCGTACGAGTTCGACGCAGATCGTTCCACTTGTCGAGGTCAGTTTGATCTTGTCGAGGAGATTTCTGCGAATCAAACGGAAGTCGCAATCGATGTCGCGAATCTTGACTCGGAACAGGAAACGCGCAAACGCGTTGTACGTTGTGCCGATCCAGATGCGATGCTTTGGATCGTTCCGCTCGAGTTTAAATCCGTTAACGAGTCCAACCTCGGGGGACATCTTCTCGATCAGTTTGGGAAGCTCACGAACGTCATATTGCCCGTCACCGTCGGTGTAGAAGACGAGGTCTTTGGTGGCCGCCGCGAACCCGCTACGCAGCGCGCCACCATAACCTCGATTCTGCTCGTGTGTGACGACGCGAAAACGCGGCCCGAACTGCTCTTCGAGGCCCGCCAGCACTTGCGCTGTACGATCACGGCTACCGTCGTTGATCACGATGACCTCAAAGTCATCCGTTAAGGCTGGAAGCACCTTAAACGCGTGGGTCACCAGTTCGGAAATGGATAGTGCGTCGTTGTATGCCGGAAAGAACACACTGACGCCACCGCTATGAATATTGTTCACCCTTAAACCCGTACCGCGGATTACAACCCGCCCCATTTTTTACTGCTAGTTGGAGTAATTGTAGTACGTCAGGCGGTTGCGTACATCCGGCAAATGCTTTACATGGAGCCCACTATCCTGGTAGAGAATGAGCGTTTTGACTCTAGTCAGGCATGGCCAGGCTTCCTACATGTCCGAAGATTACGACCGGCTATCGATCCTCGGCGAGGAGCAATCCCGGAAGCTGGGTGAATTCTGGGCCCGGCACGAGATTGTTTTTGATGTTTGCTTTAGCGGCCCGGCGCGTCGTCATACCCGCACAGTCGAGATCGCGGGCGAAGCGGTGCGAGAGGCGGGACTGCCTTGGCCGGAGGTGCAGATCGTTCCCGAACTCGATGAATTCGACGCATTTCGGGTTGCGCGAGAACTAACGCCGCTGCTGCTTGACTGCGATCCGGAGATCCGGCTTCTGAACGATGAATTTTTCTCGAATCGCCATTCTCCAGAAGCTGGACGATTGCTGCAGAAGCTGTTCGAAGCTGTTTCGCGAAGCTGGTGCACCGGCCAATACGACATCCCGGACCTGGAATCGTGGGCGCAGTTCCGCTCGCGTGTGGAGCGAGCAATCGATGAGATCCGCCAAGTGACGTCTGGTGGAAAGAACGTCGCGGTGTTTACGTCCGGAGGCGTGATTGCAGCCACTGTCTCACGGGTTCTCGATCTCACGCCGCATCGCGCGATCGAGTTTATCTGGCTGACCCGGAATGCCTCGTTCTCAGAGTTTCTTTTCTCTGGAGAGCGATTCTCGATGCATTCGCACAACTCGATTCCTCACTTTGATGAACGCCGATTGTTGACCTACAGATGAAAGTCTGGCTGTACTACATCGGCAAGACGAGGGATGTTCATTCGAACGGAATCGCCGCGGAGTTCCTGAAACGCAGCTCGCGTTACGCGTCGTGCGAGATGCGTGAGATCCATCCCGAACGCGCTGATTTATGGACCAAGCACTCGTCGGCCAACAAAGTTCTACTCGACCCATCGGGCAAGCTTTTGAACTCCAACCAATTTACCGATATGTTCGCCAAGGGTGAGATGGAGGGCCGGGATCAGGTTTTTGTCATCGGTGGAGCGGACGGACTGCCGACAGGCTGGGCAGCCCGCGCGGATCTCCTGCTTTCGCTTTCCCCGATGACGTTTCCTCATGAGCTAGCGCGAGCAATGCTCGCAGAGCAGATCTACCGGGCGTTTACGACGCTGCGTGGGCATCCTTACCCGAGGTAGCTGTACGCGCTACGTCACCGGGAGATTGGCTTTTGCCGCCAGGTCCCAGCCAACGAACTGCTTTTGCTCCAGCTTTCGAAAAGCGGCCGCGGCTATCATCGCCGCGTTATCCGTAGACAGGCCGGGAGTCGGGAACAGAATTCTCGCGTCGAGACGCTCGCGACCGGCTGCTTCTCGGAGACCGACGTTACAGGCGACGCCTCCGGAGACGATGACCGTTCGGGCATTCGTGTCCTCGGAGCTTGATCGTACGCGGCGGAGTAGTTCTTCGATGACTGTGGCCTGAAACGAAGCAATAAGATCGAGTGTTCGCTTGGGTGTCACCTGCAACCATTCGTCAACTTGCGGTCGCGGGCTTGAACGAAGCAGGTCGCGACGCGCAGCGACCTCAGAGGACATATCCTGTTGTTCGAACCATCGCAGCACAGCAGTCTTCAAACCGCTGAAGCTGAAATCAGTGGCATTCCCTTTAATCTTCGCGATGGTGAAACGAACACCCTTCGGATCGCCAAACGGCGCGAGTTTATCGAGGATCGGTCCTCCCGGATAGCCAAATCCGAGTAACTTGCCCACCTTGTCAAAAGCCTCGCCTGCAGCATCATCCCTCGTCTTGCCGAGCAAGCGATACCGGTAGCCTTCCTGGATTTCAAAGAGATGTGTGTGGCCTCCGCTTGCGACCAGAGCAAGGACCGGGAACTCCACGGGATGTCCGCTCTGCCGGGCTTCCATGATCACGGCATGAATGTGCCCTTCGACGTGATTCACGGCGATCAGCGGCTTGCCCGAAGCGAACGACAATGCTTTGGCATATGTGATTCCAACCAGCAACGATCCGACGAGTCCGGGTCCTTCGGTGACCGCGATGGCATCCATGGACGAGAGCGCTAGCCCAGTGCTTCCCAGCGCCTCCCGAACGACCGGAACGATTGATCGCAGGTGCTCCCGGGAGGCAAGCTCAGGCACAACACCGCCGTATTTTCCATGTGTTGCAAGCTGCGACGCCACGACCGACGAGAGAACGCGTTCGCCATCCTCGACGATGGCCGCCGCGGTTTCGTCGCACGAGGATTCTAAAGCGAGAATGCGAGCCACCACTGTTATTCTAACGAGCGTGCGTGTAGACGAGTTCAGCTACGAGTTGCCGCCTGAACTTATTGCGCAGCAGCCGCTCGAAAACAGAGCGAACTCGCGCATGCTTGTAGTCCATCGCAACTCCGGGCAATGGGAAGACCGCATGTTCTCCGAGTTGCCGCGCTTCATAGAGCCCGGCGACTGCCTGATCCTCAATGACTCGCGTGTCCTGCCTTCCAGATTATTCGCGACGCGGCCATCGGGTCCTGCGCGAATCGAAGTGTTTCTTGTCAAGCCGGTGACGGACGATCACCGCACATGGCAGGCTTTAGTCCGGCCTGGCCGGAAAGTCGCGGTTGGTGAGAAGTTGAGGTTCTCGGAATCGCTGGCTGGCGTAGTGCTCGATCGGAGTGAGCACGGAGAACGAACGATTCAGTTCGAGTGCGATGAGGATCTGTTGATCGAGATCGAGCGAGTCGGTCACGTGCCGTTACCGCCATACATACGTCGCGAGGATCGCGATGAGGATCGGGAGCGATATCAGACGGTGTACGCGGACCAGACCGGTTCGGTGGCCGCGCCTACAGCCGGCCTGCATTTCACGCCCGAAATACTTGACCATTGCCGCTCGGCCGGCGCTAACATCGCTAGAGTGACGCTTCACGTTGGATTAGGTACATTTGCGCCGATCCACGCCACCGAAGTCGATGATGTGAAGTTGCATTTTGAGCGATATGGGGTGACAGAAGATAATCTAAATACGATTCGCGCGGCAACGCGACGAATCGCGGTGGGAACGACAAGCGTTCGCACAGTTGAGACAGCTTATGCAAACGGGAAAATGTCGGGCGAGACGAACTTATTCATTAGTCCTGGCTATCGGTTTCGGGCCATTGACGCCATGCTGACAAACTTCCATTTGCCGCAGTCGAGTCTATTGATGCTGGTGAGCGCGTTCGCCGGCCGTGAGTTGACCCTGGCGGCATACCAGTATGCGATTGAGCAGCGCTATCGGTTTTTTTCTTACGGCGACTGTATGTTGATCCTCTAAACACCCATGAACTGGCAAGATCTTCGCGACCCAGACGACCCACGGCTTCCGGAACTCGCAGCGAAGTATAACCTGCATCCGCTCCATCTTGAGGACGTCCGCAACCGGAACCAATCGGCGAAGGCGGAACCGTTGAACGGATATCTTTTCGTTGTTCTCAAACCTGTAGAACTGAAAGATGACCGGACACTGAACATCGCCGACCTTGATTTCTTTTTGGGTCCAGATTGGCTAATCACGGTCCAGGAAGAATCCTGCGCTGCTGTGACGTTCGCGCTGGACAAGCTCGAAGGAATGAGCGCTTCACTTCGTCCGGACGAAGTGTTTTACCGCGTGATGGACTCGATTGTCGACTCCTATCATCCGATCATCGATAACGTCAGCGACCAGATCAACGAATTGGAAGATGTTGCTCTCGAGAACCCGCATCCGGACGTACTGAGCGCGATCTTCGATCTGAAACGCGTGTTGATGCAACTCCGGCGTATCCTCGCGAATACTCGCGATGTGGTTGGGCAATTACTCCGCAACGACGCGGGCTTGATCAAGCCCGATCTAGTGCCATTCCTCCGCGATGTCTACGATCACTTAATGCGAAATCTCGATCTCATCGAAATCAACAGGGATCTTTTGAACGGCGCGACTGAGTTGTATTTGTCTAGCGTCGCCAATCGCACCAACCAGGTGATGAAAGGCATGACGATCCTTGGAACAATCGCAACTCCTGCTCTGGTCATCACAGGTATGTATGGGATGAACCTTAAATCGTTGCCGTTTGCGGAAGCCCAGCACTCCTGGAGTATCGTCCTGGGAATCATCGGGCTCGCTTCAGTGACGATGCTATTGATACTGAAACGTTTGAAGATGCTTTGAGCTACCGCCGTCACGCTGTCCGGCAAACTGGGGCTTACCGGAAGGCGTAGCAACAACAGCGGTTAGATCTGCAATCAGCTTGAGAAGCCGTATTGTGCTTTGTGTCTCGATCTTTTCCCAGGTGTCGGATGGCCGGTGATAATCCGCATGCAGACCGGTGAAGAAGAATAACGTGGGTACACGGCGCGCCTTGAATGATGTGTGGTCGCTTGAACCATAGACGGTGGCATCGCTCAGATCGAGGTCCAGATCGTATTTGGGTCCCAGCGAGTCGAGTACATTGCGAATGCCGCTACCTTCAGGCGCTCCGCCGACCATCACCTTCTTGTCTTTGATGCGTCCGATCATGTCCATGTTGATCATCAGTGAGGCTTGATCAATTGGAAGGAGCGGATGATTCACGTAATGGGAGGAGCCGAGCAGTCCCAACTCTTCTCCTGCAAATGCGATAAACAGGATGCCCCGAGCCGGCCTCGGATGAGAACTAAAATACCGCGCAATCGCCAGCACGCCCGCAACGCCGGACGCGTTGTCGTCGGCCCCGGGGTGAATAGAGCCAACCTTCTCGGGAGCGAGGGAATACTGCTCTCCGGCGCCTAGATGATCGTAATGAGCGCCGATAACGATATGTCCCGGTATCGTGCCAGGCAAGTATGCCACCACGTTGTACACATCGCGCGATGTGTGCTTCACGTCTGTTTGAATATCGACTTGCAACTCCGAAGGAAGAAGGAACGAGCGCGGCTTCAAAGTCTGATCAATCTGTTCCTGCACAGTCCGGAAGTTATATCCGGCGCGGGCAAGCCATTTGTCGACATGCTCGCTTGCAATCTGCAGAAACGGAACTCCCGGATCAGCGGGACCCGGCAAGCTAACGAACTTTTCCAGAGCATCCGAGCCATGATTTGCGGTGTCATTCACATAGAGAATGGCAGTTGCGCCATGAGCGCGAGCATTCAAAGCCTTGCTGAAGAGCTGGGAGTGTTCGGTGTATACACGGCCCTCGAACGGACTGGCTGAATCGAACTCCTGAGGTTCATGACGAAGCAACAGAACGACCTTCCCGCGAACATCGATACCAGCGTAATCATCGTAGCCATACTCAGGCGCGGTGATGCCGTAGCCGGCGAAGGCGACGGAGCCTTGCGTTACTGCCGATGCCGAAAATCCAAACGGCATGAAATGATCGCCGAGCTTTAGCTCTGTACGTGTTCCATCCAGCGAATAAGACGCCCGATTCGCCGGGCCAAGCGTCGATTCCACGCAGACAGCGAATGGCTGCAGATAGCTGTCGCCATTCCCAGGCTTTAAACCCGCCTTACGAAATTCCTTGGCTATGTACCGCGCTGCTTTATCGAGTTCCGGTGACCCTGAAGCGCGACCCTTGAGATTAGGAGAGGTTAAGTACTTGATGTCGGCTATGTAGCGTCGTGCTTCGATCTCCCCTGACGCAGCGAAAGACTGAAGGGTGAAGCAGACGCAGACCGCTAGTGTTCTCGCCCTCAGTACGGCGGTCGGGGGAATCATCACTTGCTGAGAGGGGAGGGAAGGGTTACTTCGCAGCACTTTTCGCCGCCGCCATGCGTCTTCTGGTACTCGATCTCATGATCGAGGATTTGCTTCAACTGAGGCCACTGCACCTGACCCACGAGACGGCGTCCGTTGATGAACATCGTCGGTGTCGAGTTGACCCCAAGCACCCGGCCTTCGGCCTGTGATTTCGATACTTCCGCCTCAGTCGACTTGTTGTCGATGCAGGCTGCAAACTGGATCGGTTCGAGTGACTTGGATTTGGCCCATTCGGTGACCTTCTCTTTCAAATTCTCGACGGTGATCTCGCTCTGGTGTTGGAAGATCCAGTCGTGATAATCCCAGAACGCCGCGGGTTTCTGGCGGAAGGCGCAGCGGCCGGCGATTGCTGCCGGTTTTGCCCAGGGGTGGATCGGCTCGAGCGGGTAATCCTTAAAGTAAACGCGAACTTGTGTCGGATAGGTGGAAGCTACGTTCTCACGAATGACCTTGGCTTCGTCCTTGCAGAAGCTGCACTGGAAATCGCTATACATCACGAGTACGACTGGCGCTTCCGGCGTTCCGAAGCTCGGTTGAAGATCTGTCGTGATTTTGGCTTTGTCGGCGTCGAACGGATTCTTCGACACGTCGTATACGGAACCGCGGATGATACGGCGGCCATCGTTCGAGACGTAGAAGATATCCTGCTGGGAGGCTTGTCCGGCGCTGGCCGTTACCACCACTTCCTTGAAGCCTGGTAGATCGGGGGCGGGCTTCGGATCTGCGACGCTCACATTGATCTGCGGTCCCCAGACAAAGAGGTGCCGTACGTACTGCTCCATCGTGGTCTTATCAAGCGCGGAGGGCGCCGTCGATGCTGGCGCCTGCGCGACAAGAGAGCTTGCAAACCACAATAGTGCTGCCGATAGCAGCGTAAAATGACACATATAGATTTAGTGTAACGTGATTTCTACGCGCTCTGCTTCGCTTGCGCGGCATCGGAAAAGGCTCACACACAATGAGATTGGTTCAGTTTCTTGAGGATGAATTGCAGAGGCGAGTCGGTGTGGTCGACGGAGACCGCCTGAGGTTGATTGAGGGGTTCGGGTCGGTTTATGACCTGGCATTTTCGGCCATCGACAATAACACTGCTCTCAGCGAGGTAATTACACGCAGCCTCTCTGACGATTCGGTTGAATACACGGACGAGCTAATGTTTCTCCCGGCATTTGATCATCCCGGCGAACGAGCGCGGCTGCTGGTGAGTGGCACGGGGCTTACCCATCGCAAGAGCGCACAGACACGTAATTCGATGCACACCGGAGCGCAAACAATCACCGATTCAATGCGCATGTATGAGTGGGGAGTGGAAGGGGGACGCCCGGCTCCCGGAGCGATAGGAACGCCACCGGAGTGGTTTTACAAGGGCAACGGCTACGTCCTGCGGGCTCACAACGAAGAATTGCAAATACCGGCATTTGCCGATGACGGCGGAGATGAAGCGGAACTTGCCGGATGCTACGTCATCGACTGGTCGGGAACACCGCGACGGATCGGGCTTGCAATCGGAAACGAGTTTTCCGATCACGTGATGGAGCGAAAGAACTACCTCTATCTGGCTCCCTCGAAGCTCCGGCAGTGCGCGATAGGCCCGGAACTAGTGATCGACGCCAATTTCGAGAATGTCCGCGGCGTTGCGCGTGTGCTGCGTTCCGGGAAGGAGATTTGGCGCAAGGATTTGCTTACCGGCGAAGAGCACATGTGCCATTCGCTCGGCAACATGGAACATCACCATTTCAAATATTCGGCGCACCGACAGCCCGGCGACGCTCACGTTCATTTCTTCGGAGCGGGAGCCTTCAGTTTTGGTGAGATCTCGCTAGAAGACGGCGACGTAATGGAGATCGCGTTTGAAGGATTCGGCCGGCCGCTTCGCAATGAGGTTCGTCGGGAGCGCGGCGCCGCGCCACTGATTCAAGCTGTTCCGCTGTAAGGAGTCATAGATCGCGCGTAATGATTTCGAATGACTTGAGCTTGCCGTTCCGGTTGGTGACTTCGTCCCGGAACTCCTGCGGTTTGCCGGTCACATTCGCGATGAATAAACGCTGTTTGCCATCTTTTTTGACCAGCATCGATTCGACGGCCAAGGGATTGCTCGATTGCAGAGGGATGACCTCGCCGCCTGCGAATTCGGCCACTTGACGGAACACATTGTAGAGCGGGAAGACGGTGTCGCCATCCAGCAGGCCTGCCGGGCCGGTTAGTTCGTAGTAGGTCACGCTATCGGCGCCCGTTTCAGCCAGATACTTGTAGCTGCCGAGTGTCCAGGCGGCTCCGGTCGGCGTCTTCTGGCGAGGGTCGATTCGCGCCGATGGGTCAGAGCCACCATTCGGATTGAAGCGCGGCCGGAGCGTTACGGGAGTCACTGCCAGCCATTTGGAGCCAATGATCTTTCGAGCTGAGCGGACGGTGTGGGCTTGACCGTCGAGATTCTCCATGATGCTCGCGTCGTCGAACGCATGTACTTGGGGATTGATGGAATAGCAGACGGCGTCGAGCATGTCTACGGGCGGGCGTTCCCGGTTCAATTCCGTGAAGTAGATATTCGTTCCGGCTCCGAGGGTGGAGCCTGAAGGCAGATGCTTTCGGGCCAATTCGATCCACTTGGGCTGCGTGGAATTTTCCTTCGCGTGAAATACCAACACGCGAGCCAGGGAAGTCTTGGCTAGCTCCGGAGCTACTGCCGCGAGTTGGGAGGAGGCATCATCATTTACGAACAGCGCGCATTCGAGCTTGCTGGAAAGGCTGCGTGAAGCCTCCGCTGCGCGATTGAGCTGCTGCTTCCAGTCAGATCCGTAGAGTTGAAGATCGACGCGGACATGCGCCGGACGTAGAGCCTGAAGACGCTTCACTTCCGACGCAGACAGCTGCTGGTCACCGGGCGCCATGCCGAAACCGATTTGCGGCAGCTTACGCGCAGCCCCGGCCTGCTTAATTGTTACGACATTTGATCTCGCCGCAGGTCGAGCCGGGGTTGAACCCTCCGCACGGAGCAGGCGTAATGTAATGGCTTGCTGAATCTTCATGCCCTTCTCGATCTTCACCGGGTAAGGAATCGCAAGCGGAGTGCAATATGTCTTGAAATTGGCGTCCGTCCAGTTTCGATGATCCTCCGTTTCGAAGACATCTCCTTCGAAGCTAACCTCCGCGCGAAGGCCCGGCATCACTTCGTGCGTGATGGAGCGGAGATCCTTGAAGGGTTGATGCGGCGATATGTCTTCCGGGAAGCGGGTCTGCTGCTTGCCGGAGCCCGTTTCAATCGTGCAGGGTTGTCCCACGCATTCCTTCAAGGGATGAAGAACGCAGAAGCCGATACGATTGCGAAGAAAAGTCGATCGAGCAATCCCGTCCATCGCGAAACGGAGTGTCCCGTCGCCCTTGCCGTCGATCGTACCTTTCCATAGGAAATCTATGTCTTTTTCGATGCACTCTACATCGAACGTCAGATGAAAGCCATCCTTGCCTCGGGTGGTGTTGATGTTCTTAACGTTCGGCGCAACCGTTCCCCAGTATTGATTGCGAACAGCCGCATACAAACCTCGGAGTATCTCCGCTTGACCGATGCGTACGTACCGAACGAAGGCGATGTCGGGTTGAAACTCGAGTGTGACCGGTCCGGCGGCAAGAGAGATTCGATCCTCTGTCGAACTTGTTTGCGCGAATGTTGCGGCACGCGCGCTGAGGG
This sequence comes from Bryobacteraceae bacterium, assembly GCA_963844855.1. Lineage (GTDB taxonomy): Bacteria > Acidobacteriota > Terriglobia > Bryobacterales > Bryobacteraceae > DASQDN01. The sequence goes on along the minus strand of CAWJQP010000080.1, from coordinate 584,970 downwards.
CTAATAGGAATAATTCGCGACGGCTTACAGCAGTAAAGTCAGACGGCATGATATCGGGAGCCTATTGTATCCCTTTAGATCTGGCCGGCGGTGGCGGTACGCGACGTCGGGTAGTATCGATCCAAGTTAGAGCGGGTCAGCAATACGTGCTCAGTGTAGATGGTTGGCGGCGTGGCCTCGCCGCGGAGCACACGGACGATATGCGGAATTAGTCGCTCACCGAATCTTTCAGGGAAGTGAGCAACGGCGCTCCACAGTGGACTGCGCGCTTTTCGAAGACAGGACCGGACCTCGGCGACAGCGCCCTGACTCAGAATGGCAATCTGATCGCCGCGGCCCAACTCCTCGGCCGCGCGCAACGCGCCCAGCGCATTCACGTCGTTGTAGCAGAGGACGGCTATGCGGCGGTCTTTGGCGCAGTCGATAAGAACGCGCCGCATGAGTTGCAGGGCCCCTTCGTCATGGCCCGTATGCACGTGCAGGATCTTTGCGTCCGGCACTCGAACATTTGCCCTGAGGCCCTCGATCATACCGGTGTTGCGCGCCCGCTGGGCGGGGCTGTTGCCGGAAATGTCCAGCACGATAACGCGATCGACGGCGCCCGACCACCTGCGGCAAATCTGCTCGCCGAGACCTTCGCCACCGGCTATGCCGGCCCGATAGTTGTTGACACCGAACAGACGCGCGCCCGGGATTGGAAACGTGATGGCAATAATTGGCACGCCTGCGCTCCCGCAGCGGTCGGCAACTACGTGCGACGCATGCTCATCCGGGTTATAGCAGAGCATCAGCGACAAACCCTTTGTAAGCAGGCTCTCCGCCTCGCTGATGAGGAGTGAGGAGTCGAACTCGTGATGACGAATCATGAGCTCAAGTCCGGCTCGCTTGGCTTCCGCCTCGATGCCTCGATCGACTTCGTTCACGAAGGGGATCGAGGAACTTATGGATAACATGCCGATCCGGTAACGCATGCGCTTGCGATAACCTCGGCCGTTCGCCGCGCGTTCTATGAGGCCCTTTGCTTCAAGTGTGTAAAGAAGCCGGAACGCGGTGCTTTTTACGAGTTGCAGCTTCTCGACCACATCGGCGAGACGAACTTCCTCGCGCTCGTTGAAGAGCTCCAGCACGTCGAGAGCGCGTGCTGCAGCCTCAATCAAATAGCGGTCAGGTCGAGCCATTTCTCTTTATAGTAGTCGCTTTCGAGCAGTCGTTTTGCTGATCGAAACTATGAGGTATTAAGTGGAATGGACTCGGGTGACAATCACCTCTTTCTTTGCTCGATCGATACTGTACAGAATCCATTGCTCTGACGGATCCCAGCAAATCCCTTGACCATGATTCGGAGTCGCAAAGCCGCCTTCGAGGACAAGTGTGGATCCGCCCGCCGGGAAGCTGAGAACATACAGCTCAGGATTATCGTGACCCGTGCAGTACATACGGCCGTCGGGTCCAAATGCTCCCCCGGAGATTGTGTACTCTCCGAGCTTTGCGACCAGCGCGTCGGGATAAACCCATGACTGCAGACGACGCCATTCCGCATCGAATTGAATGAGACTGGTCCAACGAGCGTCGCGATTCGGCTCCGCTGCGCGATTGCCGTAATGGCCGAAAGTCACATAGGAGTGGTTGCCGCGGAAGTCGATCCACGTCGCCGATCCAGCGGATATTCCGAAGCTAAATGTGCCGGACGGCCGCATAGTCTTTGTATTCCACATTTCGATGGAACTCACCATGGGAATACCCGGATAGTTCGAGTGCGCGCAGTAAAGGATTCCATTGCGAACGATGCCGCTGTTGAGATGAATCAGCGGGCGCGCCTTCTCGCCCTCCCAGGCCGCGAGCCTTTTGCCTGTCTTCTTGTCGTACTTTGCGACCACGTGATTGCCGATCGCATAAAAGTGCGAGGCGTCAACGGCCACAGCCTGATTGGCTTCGGGCGCCGCAAACCGGCGGACCTCCTCACTGCGCCATTCTGCCGCGCGCAGCCGCGAGCGAAACAGAGTAGAGGAGAACGTCAGGGACAGGGCCGTTCGGCGGGAAATGAGTTTGAGGCTGTTGCCGGTCATTCCAGTCGATTATGACGCGACCGGGCTATTTTTACGATCTGCAAGCTTAACGATCTCGAAAGCCATAACAGCAGCCGGGATCGGGGCGCAGAATGAGCTTGCTTCGGCGCTGAGATTATCGGATTCGCGCCTGGCGCCCGCATTGCCTCGTACTATGCCACTTTGCCAAGTTCGGGAGAAATTCCCGCTTGAGCCGTTGTGGCAGGCACGGAATAAAGTGCCGACACTCAACAGCGTGCTTCGCTAGCTGATTGTATTGCTTAGCTGACAATATTCGGCCCTCGATGTGCAATGTCGCTCCAATTCGGAGGCATATGTTCAAGCGTCACTTTGCCGCTGCGGACGCCGGTTTGATGCTCGTGTTCGGCGCGATTCTCTTCAGCGGATGTGCAAGTCCACCGGTCTCGAAGACGACGGCGCAGCAAGTTGCGCCGGTGCAGGAGTCGCCCTCAAATACGCCATCGCGCGCGACAGCGGATGAACCAGCGATTGGCAGAACGCCCGTTCCAGCAGGTACGGTGCTGCGGGTACGCCTGTATCACTCGATCGATACGAGGCAAGTTCGACTCGGTGATTCCTTCATCGCATCGTTGTCGGCGCCGGTCACTGTGGACAACAAGTTAGTTGTCCCGAAAGGAACAGTGGTCCGTGGGTCGATTCGTCAAGCCTCGCAGTCAAACCGGTTGAAGGGACGAGCATCCGTCACATTGACGCTCGACCGGATGGAATGGAACGGCGCAGAACTGCCGATAGATACAAATAATGTGACCTGGAATAGCGGTGATCATAAGAAACGAAATTTGGCATGGATCGGAGGCGGTTCGGCCGCAGGCGCGCTCATCGGAGGTCTTCTCGGAGGGGGTAAGGGCGCGGCTATCGGGGCCGGAGCCGGCGGCGGCGCAGGCGTTGCAGGCGCCGCCGCAACTGGCAAATTGCAAGTGCGCATCCCGGCAGAGTCCGTCCTGACATTTCGTTTGGAACAACCGGTCGTGATTTGAGGCTTATTGGAGCAATCGAGCCAGATCGCGAGCCAAGACCTCAGCACGGTAGGCAAGTTGAGCAGCCGCGGACAAGTCGGTCGTAGCCGCTTCCTGGGCTTGTGCCAGGAAGGAGCGTATGCGTCCTACCGACGCAAGCGCATCACCGGCAAGTTCGCGGGCTGTGAGGTTTTTGAGTATGTCTCGTGCTGCCGATGAACTCCGTTCGTACATCGTGCGGTACTGAGTTTTCTCGTCGGCGCTGAGAATTTGCCCAAATCGCTGGGGGTCTTCAGTCTTGGGTACAGGAATTGGTTTATTGACTTCTGCCGATCTCGGAGGAGCGGCAGGCTGGCCCGCGCGCGGTGTAGACGAAACCTGCTTTCGCTTCGGAGGCGCCTTTTTGGGTGACGCCGAGGGTGGCGCAGTCTGCACTGCACGCGGCGCCTGAACCGGCGCCGGCGCTGGGGGCGCTTGGGCTTTGGGCTTCTTCTTGAACCAACATCCGCTGAGTGTCAAGGAGCCGAGCACCATGCAAGTAGTCAACAGAACCCGTTTCATGCGATAGCGGCTGTCTCCTGCTGCAGCATCGGAGCCACTATCTCAAATGTGGTTCCTTTACCGATTTCGGTCTCAACGCGGATATCTCCTCCATGGAGTTGAAGACTCCGGAACGCAACAGCCAATCCAATCCCCGATCCGCCACGTTTCGTCGTGAAGTATAGCTGGAAGATCTTACTGCGAACCGCTTCAGGAATTCCGGGACCGGTATCTGAAATCGACACGCGGCAATTGCGATCGGCTGTGGATGCGACTACGCGCACTGCTCCTTCAGAAGGCGTAGCTTCCACCGCGTTGACGACGATGTTCATGAGCGCCTGTTGCAGCAGATCCCGGTCACCACGCGTTAACAGCAGATCACCCGATTCCTGGTGAAAAGTCAGATTCACGCCGCGGTTGGCGGCATCGGGCTGTACCAGTTCGACGACGTCGCGCGCCAATTCGCCCAGATCCACTTCCTTCCTCATTACATCGAGTGGCTGGGTGAAGTCCAGAAACGTGCGTACTACTCGATCGAGACGCTGAATCTCGTCGGCGACGACGCGGATCTCCCCTTCTGCTTCGATGTCTCCTTCAACGATCGATTCGAGCAATGCGAGACGCGCGGCAATCGCGTTCAAGGGATTCTTGATCTCGTGCGCGACACCTCCGGTCAGCCGGTTAATTGCTTCAAGCCGGTTCACGACCTGCAGTTGCGATTCAACCTCGGTAGCCCCTTCGGCATCACGCAGACGTAACAGTGTCAAAACGCGGTCCGGCGCCGCTGCATTGGCAATGTAGTCCATGTTTACGATAAGGCGTCGATAACGGCTTCCTGCCGCCCACTCGATTTCTTCGTTATGCAGGGGCTCGCCGGATTTCCAGCTTGCACGAATGATCTTGGTGAGAGATGCGCCGGGTGGGAACAAATCTGCTACGTCGCGAGAGATCACGTCGCCTGATGGCCAGCCCAGCAAATCGTCGGCGGCCCCGGCAACCATAACGACCTTCTCTCCCTCAAAAAGTACGACCGCCTCTTCCAGGCCCTTAAGAAGCGCGCCAACGCGTTCTTTGTAGTCCTGAGCCTCGTGCAGCGCCCCACGTACACGGCCCTCCATCAGAGTCAACTTGGATTGCACGACATCGAATTCGGCCGTTGCGGCGGGTTTCAGCGGGCGGGCGTCTTCGAAGTCGCGCGGTTCCACACTGGTTTCCCCGATCCGATCGATGAACTGTCCCAAGCGATGTAGATTACGGCGCGTGACCTCAGCCACGACGCAGACGAGCACCAGGGCGACAAGGTAGGCAAGCGCTGCCGTTCCGAGAATCCTTTTGAAGCCGGGGCTCAAAGTTTCTCGTAGGAGGGCGTTGGACACCAGTACCTGGACAACGAATAGCGGCGTGCTGTCACCTTTTAGTCCGACCGGTATACGGAGTTCATACTCATGACCGGGGGCCCAAACGCTTCGTGACACGGGAAAGTGGGTCGAGATTCTGCAGCGACGCCAGTGTCTGAGCCTGGGCAGCGCGGTTACCCGGACGCGCGCGGTTGGAAGACGCGATCACGATCCCGTTCGCATCCGTAACCGATATCTCTGCGATCGAATTAACGCCCGTCGCGCTTGATTCGAGCAAGCCGCCCAGTTTCGGGTCGTTATCGATATGCGTGAGGAAGAACTGCCGCTGCGGTACACGTCGCTGACTCGCCGGGACCGACTCGGTATCCATGTCTTCGAGGCGAAGCATGATGTACTCTGCCACCTGACGCGCGGCCAACTCACTCAATTGGCGTGTGCTTCCCAGCCAGGCTCGGACGAGAGTGTCTGTTTGCAACAACGCGCCCGCGCCGCTGAGAATCGTCACGATCGCCGCTGTGGGGACAATCAGCCAGGTTCGTAATGACCACCTGGGCCTTCGCATTACTTCATTCCCCTGCGCAGGTTGAGCGTTCCTTGAGTTTGTTGTAGAGAGTCTTCGGATCGATGCCGAGGATTTCCGCCGCACGAGCTCGATTGTTGTTCGTGTACGCCATCGTGATGTGAATCATTTCGAGTTCGGCGTCTTCGAGCGATGTGCCGGCCATCAAAGTGACCGACGGAGTGGGTCCCAGGGACCTTTTCGGAGGCTGGTGAGGGAGGATTCCGAATCCTTGCGGAAGGTGAGAAACGACGATCTCGCTGCCACCCGACAGCACTAACGCGCGTTCGAGAACATTACGCAGTTCGCGCACGTTTCCCGGCCATGGATGGCGGCGGAACGCGTCCAGGACATCCGGGTGGATATACGGCATCGAGGAGCCGTACGTGGTCATGAGATCACGAAGAATCGAGTCACAAAGTTCGGCCAGATCGTCCAGTCGCTCCCGGAGTGGCGGCAGGGGAAGTTCGAGGACACTCAGGCGGAAGTACAAGTCTTCACGAAACGATCCGTCGCGCACGCTATCGTTCAATACCTTGTTTGTTGCAGCGACGAGCCTTACGTCTACTTCGATCTCCTGCGCGCCTCCGAGTCGCCGGAAATGCCTTGTCTCGAGGACCCGAAGAAGCTTCGATTGCAGCGCCAAGGGCATATCGCCGATCTCGTCGAGAAACAGCGTGCCTTCATGGGCCAGCTCGAAGCATCCCGCCCTACGATTGAGGGCGCCTGTGAAGGCTCCTTTCTCGTGCCCGAAGAGTTCACTTTCAATGAGCGTTTCCGGTAGCGCAGCGCAATTGATAGCAACGAATGGGCCGGCCTGTCGAGGGCTTGTGTCATGGACGGCGCGCGCAACCAGTTCTTTGCCCGTGCCGCTCTCGCCGGTGATGAGGATGTTCGCGCGAGTGGGGGCCGCTTGGCGAATCAGGAAAAAAACTTCCTGCATTCCCTTCGTCTTGCCGCAAAGTTTGCTGAAGACGCCCTGAGTCGTCAGTTGCCGTTCCAGGCATTCGCTGTAACGTCCCAGCCGCCGATGGGCCACGGCGCGATCCAGAAGCGCCCGAAAGGCTCGTGGCCGTATTGGTTTTTCGACAAACCAAAACGCTCCGTACTCGTGGACGGTCGTGACTGCCGTGTCCAGGCTTCCATAGCCCGTCAGGACTATAACGGCCGGAGCATTGTCGCCTTCCTCGTCTTTCAGCTTGGCGAGTAGCTGCATGCCGTCCATGCGCGGCATCATCAGGTCGGTGACGATAGCATCGGGGGTGAACTCACGAAGCCGTTCGAGGGCTTCGACGCCATCGGCGGCGGTCGTTGTGAGGAATCCCCAGCGATCGATCATCGCGGCCACAGCAGTCCGCTGGTTCAATTCATCGTCAACGACAAGAACTCGCTTTTGCGTCTGAAACATTACCTCAATACCTGATCGTCAGAAGCTGGCGCGAGAATTATGTTCTCCCAGGTCCAGTTATCGAAACGTGTAGTTGAACCCCCATCGTACGCCACCGCCGGCACACTATTGTCCTTTCGTCAGGAACTGACGGACGGTTTCACGGCGAAACCTTCGCTGTAGGATCGACGTTCACTTATCTATATCAGTTTCACAGTTACCGCTAAACGGCGTTAGAAATGCGCCCGCTCACAAACGCTTCGAGATTCAGGATCGCGGTTTCCAGCAGTCTTGAGCGGGCCTCCCGTGTGGCCCAGGCGATATGCGGTGTAACAATGCAGTTTTTGGCTGAAAGCAAAGGGTTTGATTCGAGTGGTGGTTCCACGGATAGGACGTCCAGCCCGGCGCCTGCGATGACCCCGTTGTTGAGAGCGTCCGCGAGATCCTGGTCGACGATGAGAGGCCCGCGCGAGGTGTTCAGCAAAAACGCCGACGGCTTCATACGGCTGAGCCGTTCCTTATGAATCATGCCTTTGTTGTCGGCAAACAAAGGGCAATGCAAGCTCAGAACGTCAGATTCGCTCACGATTTTATCGAGCGTCATCCACTCGAAACCGGGGTAATCGGGCGGGTTGATCTCGGCGGCGTCATGCGCTATCACTCGCATGCCGAGAGCTGCGGCGATCGCTCCTGTCTGCCTGCCGATACGCCCGAATCCGATTATGCCCATCGTTCTTCCATGCAGTTCGATGAGAGGAGTCTTCCAAAAACTCCAGTCGGGGTTGCGGGACCATTCTCCATTGCGAACCGCCTCGCTATGGAGGCCCACATGATGGCAAAGTTCCAACAACAACGCGATCGCAAACTGAGCAACCGATGCGGTGCCATAAGTTGGAATGTTGGTCACCACGATTCCGCGTTCCGCGGCCGCCTTCGTGTCCACGATGTTGTAGCCCGTCGCCAACACGCCGATGTACTTGAGGGCCGGTAACTGACTCAGTGTTGTCGCAGACAGTGGTGTCTTGTTCGTGAGAACGGCATCGGCGCCTTGCGCGCGCGTGACGACGTCACTCTCTTTCGTGCGATCGTGCACCTCGACCGACCCGATTGCCTTCAACGCGTCCCAACTCAAATCACCGGGATTCAGAGCGTACCCATCGAGAACGACAATTTTCATAAGTTATTTCAGCGTAGCCCCAGGCGCAGGCCCATGCAAACGTAAGCGAACGGAAATGTTCTCTTCTCGCAAGAACTGCAACGGGAGAATACCGCCACGATCTGCGACTTTCTCATCCAACTCTTCATCATCGACTTCGATATCCACGACCGATCCCGGTTTCCATCCCAAAAGAAACCAAAATGCCGGTTGATCAGCCTGGATTTGGAGGCGCATCGGAGACGCCGCTGGAGCTAGCATCGTATCTCCTACGACAATTGGCTTGTTTACCTGAAACGGCTGAGGTTTGCCATCCCGCAGCACTTCGGCCTTTCCATCCACGTATCCAACCCAGATGGCATCCTCGTCCCAGGAAGAACGCAGAAACAAACGGCCCCCGCGGACATCATGGAAGCGAAGCGGAAGATGGGCGTAGCTCAGGCCCGGTTGGTAGGGATTCGCCCAGAGAAATTCGTACGGCGCGCCCAGTACACCCCTGAGGGAGAATCTGTCGTGCATGAGCCAACCTTGCACGAACTGCGTCTCGGTGGAATTGTTGTCATATGCCACCAAGCTCATTTCGGCGGCCCTCGTCATGGCGGCCGTCTTCAAGTCCGGGGGGCCGAACGGAATACGAAAGTCGTTCTCCGGAGCAGGAAAAGTTGGCGGATAGTAGCTGAGAATACGGCTTGCTGCGAAATCCTTGAAGTACGGCCGCGCATCCTCACGAAGATCGATGTTGATGTTGTCGCGGATCGCGTGAAGCAGTTCCATGAGTGGATACACTTCTGCGTGGGCAATGACTCGTTGGCCCGACGTGAGCCCGGGCGCGATCTGTTTTCGCCACCAATCTTTCACGATGCGTTCGAGAGTAGCGTGATCTTCCAATACGATCGCTGCGAATGCCCGCGAGCGCATGCCCTCAATGGTGGCTGGCGTTGCTGCAATTGCCGCTCGGAGGCGCGGCTCCAGTTGCTCCCGGTGCGCAGGCGCCCAGTCATACGCGAGAGCCAAGCTACGCAGGTCACGGGCTCCTGCGGCTGCGGTCTTGGCGGATCCTTCATCTCCGGTAACCTGATGATGTAATCCGTAGGCTAGTGCCGGCTCCGGCATTGGCGCTTTACCGACAATAAGAGCTTCAAACTGCTGCCAGCGCGGGGATTGACGTTCGCGCTCACGCTTTAGCAGCCGAAGCCGTTGCGCATTCAGCAACAGACGCGGGTGATCTGTGTAGACGTGGAAGTCTTCTTCCACTTGCTGGCCGATGGCGGTGACCGCCAGGAAAAGGGCGAGCGCTAAGCGCATCTCAAGGAACAGTGTGTCACAGCGACACACCCGTGGCGCCGCTTCGACCCGTGAGGGGCTTCCTATCCGCGTGTGATTGCGATTATTTTGAATGACTTAGATAAATTTGGACGCTGGAGTCGGGATTGCTAATATAGAAATCGAATTGATGGAGTACCTTTAGCCTGACCCTCTGGTGCATTAGGTAATCGTAGAAGCGAGTGGGCAATTAATTAGCGTGCTTGCGGGAGCCGGTAGTTTAGGTTTCATGCCGCTCATTCGTCGGTTACATAGTGGACCAGAGGGAACTTTTTTGTCCATAAAAGAATCTTCGATCCACGAGATCCTCGAGTTTCCGTATCCGATTGGTCGCGGCCTCAGCAGGCGAAAACAGGACGCGGGTCCTGCTTGGCGTGTAACCGAGCGAGCCGATGCCGGGGATCTGTTGCCCTGCAGTGAAGGGCAGGAGCCGCACGAGGAATGGTAGCCCGCCCCAAGCATTCCCCGTGCGGCTTAGTCAAATCTCAACTCAATTCTAATTATCGATTCCTGAGCGTTTCTGGACACATCTTTGGAATTCTGTCATCATGAGTTCCGCAGTGGACCCCCGACGCCCTACAACATTGGCCGATATTGCGCGCGAATTAGGAATTACTCCCGCCGCAGTCTCGAAAGCGCTAAGGGGGGCCCTTGATATAAGCGCTGAAACCCGTCGGCGGGTCGCCGACAAAGCTCGGGAGATGAACTATCGCGTCAACCTCACTGCGCGGTCGCTCAGTTCCCGCAGCACGAAACTAATCGGCGTCGTCGTCCCGACTTTTCAGCATTCTTTTTATGGCGATGTCCTGACAGCAGCGAGCGCGGTTCTGGACACGCGCGATTTTCAGCCAATCATTACCTGTTCCGATGAGGATCCGGAGCAGGAAGCCAAACAGATCGACGTGCTGCTCTCCCGACAAGCTGAGGGTTTACTCATATCCACATGCCAGTCCGATGATCGATATGGGGTTTTCGCCAGAGCGCGGGAATTGCGCGTGCCGTTGATTCTAATCGCGCGCAATATTGATCCTCCAATTAATTCCTGGGTTGGCACCGATAATATAACGACAGGAATACGAGCGACCCGACATTTAATTGAAGCGGGACGACGGAAGATCGCTCATATTTACGGTCCGCCAAACTCCAGCACGTGGTTGCGTGTTGATGGATATCGACAGGCGTTGCAGGCGGCGGGATTAGCTGTCCGGGAAGAATACATTCGCGGTGGCGCCGAAACGGATTCGGTTGCCGAAGATGCAATGCGCGGGCTCCTGGATCTGGCGGAACCTCCGGACGGGATTGTTCTGCTATAACGATGCTGTCGCAGCGGCCTGCATGAGAGTTATCGTCGCTCGCGGGCTGAAAATCCCGGACGACATTGCTCTGGTAGGTGTCGGCAACATCCGGTTCTCCGACGTAATGCTTTCTCCTCTGACGACGATTGACCAATGTTCCGGGGTCATCGGCGAAATCGCCGCGATTAACTTGCTGAAGGCGATCGACACCGGGGGAGAGTGTGGCATTATCCACGTGCCCGGTGACCTGATTGTGCGCGAGTCTTGCGGTATTCAACAGGCCGCTCTGGCGCGATCTTAAGGTTGTAACGCCGTCGAAGGCTCCCAGCTGCGCGCGGCAGGCGCCATGGGCACATGATGCTGGATCTTCGAACGGAAGTCCCCGAGGCTCCGCCACCGAGTGGTGGCATTCAAATCGACTTCCGCGATGGCGACGGTTCCGAAATCTTTTGCGAGCGCGATGGTTTCCCCGGTGTGGTCCCAAACTGCCGACAGCATCCAATTGCTTGACACGTCCTCATAGGTGCTGCTGACCAGGTAGACGTGATTCTCGGCAGCTCGCGCGCGGGCAAGCTCGGGATTGCAGCCCCACACCGGCCAGGCGATCACCTCCGCGCCGCGTTTGGTTAATTCGCGCGCGACCTCCGGGAAGAAGCCGTCATAGCAGATCATTATTCCGAGAGCGCCAAAGCGCGTCTTGAAAATCGGATATTCATGTCCGGGAACGACTCCAGCCGAAGCCTCGGTGTCCGGCAGTGTTACCTTACGGTACTTGCCGCCGAGTTTACCTTCGGGTGTCAAAAGCACAGCCACGTTGTAAACCTTATGCGCATCTTTCTCGAATAATCCCGCAACAATATAAAGATTGTGTTTCTTGGCGAGATCGGCGAAGTAGTTTGTCGATGGTCCGGGAATCGGCTCCGCGACTTCCACCGGGCTGGCGCCGGCGTGGAAGTACGTTAAGGTTTCAGGCAGAACGACGAGATCCGCTTTCTGGCGAGCTGCCTGCTCGATGAAGGCGCCGAATTGCGTTCGCTTCTCCTCAGGTGTCTTTCCCGCCTGCGGGCGGTAGTGCACGGTTGCGAGCCGGACGGTGCGGGGAGCTGGGGCCTCAGTCTGGCGGAACTCGATGTCGCTCCATTGCATGCGCGCCTTCGCGGCCCAGCGTCCGTGCAGTTCGACAATCACTTGCTTGGCGCCGGATGGAGCCTGCCAGAGACCGGTTAGCTCCGTCCAGCCATCTTTGCCGGTCGCTCCTTCCACCGGGTATTCCAGAGGCGTCGTTGGCGTGTACTTCGTCAAGTAGCGGTCGACCAGTTTTCGGTCATCCAGCACCCGTTTGCCTGCTTGGTCAAACCATTGCACGGTGATGACCGCGCATTGCTGTGGCCACTCGACCCCGGTGGCCTTGCGATATGCGCGAAATTGGTAGTGTTTGCTTCCTTCTACGGGGTAGCTCCTTTTCCAGTAGCCGTCCAGTCCATCCCGGGTATCGGTCTCGATGATGAAGGAGCCTGTTCCGCTTCGACCACCTTTGCTGTCATAACTGAACTTAGGACGAATCTCGTCACGCGAGGATTCGGTAGTCCAACCGGCCGGTGCTCCCGGTTCACGGACTTCCGCTGCAAACATTGTTGAAACAACCAAGCACGCGACGAAATTAAACTGCCTCATTCCGGCAGTATAGCGATTATTGAGGCTCCTGAAACGTTTTCCGGCAAAGTCGCTGTCTACGTGTCAGCAGCAGATGCATGGACTGCAAGAGAGAGGATAAAAATGGCTGATACCAACAAATGCGCCCATCCTGCGTGTAACTGCAGAGTCAAAGATGGCGAAAAGTATTGCAGCACCTACTGTCACGATGCGGGAAAAACGATTGAGCTGATGTGCAACTGCGCTCATCCGGGATGCTCGGATGAAATGGCGCACGCCGGATAGAAGTTAGAAGCGTTCCATCGCCTTTAAGATAGTAGAAGCACAAATGTCGGTTCTGACGCGTAAGTCTACTATCTGGCTCGCAACCCTGCCTGTTTTCGCTTTCGCTATGCTCTTTCGGCCAAAAGGCTGAGCAAGCGAGCGCTCAACGATATGTCGACGATGTTAAGTTTCTGGCGGCGCCGGAGATGGAAGGCCGGGGCGCCGGAACTAAGGGAATAGAACGCGCTTCAAAATACATCGCCGACCGTTTTAAAGAATTGAAACTGCAGCCTGCCGGTGAAAACAAAAGCTACTGGCAGACTTTTCGAGTCACTACTGGAGCGAAACCTGGCCCCGACAATCAGCTCGCGAAACTAAAACTCGACAGCGACTACACGCCTTTAAGCTTTTCCTCCAATGGCCAAGTGACGGCGCCGGTCGTATTCGCGGGTCACGGCATTACAGCGCCCGAGTTTCACCATGACGACTACAGCCATCTTGATGTGAAAGACAAGATCGTCCTGGTGCTTCGCTACGAACCCAAGGAATTTCAAAAGGACAAAGATGCGAAGGAGCGGATCTATACGCACCACTCCAGTCTCGTGTCGAAGGCGATTAATGCGCGCAATCATGGCGCGAAAGCCGTCCTTTTGGCGAATGGAACTGGTGACCCGAATCAGCAGGACACACTGATCCGTTTCGGAACTATTTCCGGACCGGAGAATGTCGGCATCCTGATGGCGCAGGTGAAGAATGCAATTGCGGATGAATGGATAAAAGAGCTGAAAGCAGGAAAGCCGCTTGAACTCGCGATGCGCGTCGATATCAAACGGGAGCAGGCGGATGTGCGCAATGTCGTGGGCTACCTTCCAGGCCAAAGTAACGAGTACATAGTGATCGGCGCTCACTACGACCATCTCGGTTTCGGGAATGAAAGCTCGCTCGCGCCGTCACAGATTGGGAAGGTGCATGCAGGGGCGGATGACAACGCTTCGGGAACGGCGGGCCTGCTCGAACTAGCCCGCTTATTTGCCGGCCGGAAAGGCGATCTGAAACGAGGTGTCCTTTTTATCGCCTTCGCAGGCGAGGAGATTGGTCTGCTTGGTTCATCGCAGTGGGTGAATCATCCAACCCTGCCGCTCGAGAACGCGGCGGCGATGTTGAACATGGATATGATCGGCCGCGTCAACGGCTCCAAGCTTTTCATCGGCGGGACGGGGACGGGTTCGACGTTTGACGAGATGTTGAAGAAGACGGTCGCTAATTACGATTTCAAGGTCGATTATTCCGAAGATGGATTCAGCGCGAGCGATCATACCTCATTTACAGCGAAGTCCGTGCCGGTGCTGTTTTTCTTCTCCGGGCTCCATGGCGACTATCACAAACCCAGCGACACTTGGGAGAAAATCAACGGGCCTGCATCGGCCAAGGTCGTCAGTCTTATCTACGATGTTGCGTCAAATCTCGTAGCGAGCGATATTCGGCCGAAGTTCCAGAAAGTCGAGCCGCGCGGGGGCCCACATAGCGTTGCGCCACCCTCAGGTGGCGGCGGTGGCGGTTACGGACCCTACTTCGGTTCGATTCCCGACTTCGCTCCTGTCGAGAAGGGCGTGAAATTCTCCGATGTACGAGCAGGATCGCCTGCGGGGAAGGCCGGGTTAAAGGCTGGGGATATCCTGATCGGATTTGGCGATAAGCCGATCAACAACCTCTACGACTTCACTTATGCTCTGCGAAACAGCAAAGTCGGCGACGTGGTGACGGTCAAGTTCATTCGCGACGGTAAGGAGATGACGGCCGCCGGTGACGCTCGAAGCGCGTCGTTAATCGCTTATTTCCAGTCTGCGACGAAAATATTGAACTCGTATGGCGACTTCGCCGCATGGCTCGAAGTAAATACGATGCTTTTGCCATCGGGAGAGAAGTCAGGAAACGAAGTGAAGCCGCCAAACGACGTCACCTGTTCGAGATTCTTGCCGTCGGTATCGATCAGGAATAACTCGAACTCCCGGCTGTCGCATTTGTTCTTGTTCGAAGCGAAGATGATTCGTTTTCCATCCGGTGTGAACTGAGGGGCAAAGCTGGCGCACCCGAAGCTCGTGATCTGCTTGGAATCCGATCCGTCCGAGTTCGCAACGAACAGCTCCATCTTCATCGGAGCGGTCAAATCCTGGCCGAGTAGTTCCGTATAGCGATCGAGACCGGCGCCGGCCGCAGGATGGTTCGCGCGCCACACCATCTTCTTTCCATCGCGCGAGAAGAATGCGCCGCCATCATAACCAGGTGTCGTTGTCAGGCGCTTCTTTTGGCCTCCATCGATCTTCATTGACCATAAATCAAGATCGCCGGAAGCTTTCGACGTGTATACGATGCTTTTCCGCGGCCAATTGACGGTCGCTTCCGCATCGTAGCCGGCCTCATTGGTCAACTTCTTAACAATCTTGCCGTCGAGAGCTTGCCGTGTAGATCTCGTAGGAAGGGGGCACGGCCCACATGTAGCCCTTTGATCGATCGGGGCGTGGCGGGCAAGCGGCCCCGCCCTCGTGCGTCGACGCGTACAGTACGTGCTTCCCGTCCGGTAGAAAATAGCCGCACGTGGTCGCTCCGGTCCCGTTCGAGAGACGCTTTACATTCTTGCCATCGGCGTCCATGACGTAGATCTGGTCGCACTGGGCTCCGTCACGAGTCGACTGAAACACTAGCTGCTTACCGTCGGGGGACCAGTAGGCTTCCGCATTCTGTCCGCCGGATGTGAGCTGCTTCATGTTCGCAATTCGCTGCGATTCCTGAGTAAATGCGAGGGAACCGGCCAGAAGAAATAACCATACGCGTGCGGGCATGCCAATCATGATACCGCTGTGAAAAAATCGAAAAAACTTCTTGACCACCACGTCGGAGTGAGGCTATTCTAGACAAACCGGAGGAATGACCAATGTTTGCCAATAGTAGAGGATCGAAAAACCTCACTGGCGCCGCTTCCCTGAAGTACGGCGTACCGGCGATGCATTGGGATCCGGTTCCCACCTGGATATAGCTCAACGGTAGAGCAGCAGACGCTAATTCTGCGGGTTGCGGGTTCGAATCCCGCTATCTGAAACCTCGGTAACATCAGCAAGCAAAACGGGCAAGTCAGGCTATCTTCACCTTCGCAGCTTTGCGCGTTCTTTGAAACTGCGGCTAGCCGGTACGGTGCTCGCTATGAAGAAAGCCCGCGGCGGAATCGTGAGTTAGTCTGACGAACTCGAAAGTAATTGAAGCAAAAAGAGAGGTGATTTTTATGTTGCGCCGCGTTCTCGTTGGCGATAACGAGCGCGTTTTTTTAATTCGCAAAGGCAGGTTCGAGGATATCCTCGCTCCTGGAGACTACTGGATTGTCGGATTCGGTGTGACTCTGGAGCTCCACGACGTAAAGAATCTCGTCCTGTCAAGTGAGTGGACAGACTTCCTGGCGAAGCAACGTTGGGAATTGGTGTCGCGCTACTTCACGGTAGTCGAGACAGCAGACTCCCAAGTGGCCGTCGTTTATTTCGACGACAAGGTTGCCCGCATCATCGGCCCTGGTAAGCGTGTGCTCTTCTGGCGTGGTTCGATCGAGGTGACATACGATCTCATCAACGCTCAGGAGAACTCTCAGGCGCCTGCGCTGCTGTTGCCTGCGATCTTGCGATTCGGTAAGGACTCGCAGGCGACGGTTGCAGTCGTGGAGGAAGGGAAGCGAGGACTGTTGTACCTCGATGGACGCTTCGTCCGCGAATTGACGGCGGGTACGTACGCATTCTGGAATGTTGCGGGCTTTGCTCGTGTCGATGTCCTCGATCTGCGTTGGCAGACGCTCGAAGTGCCCGGCCAGGAAATCCTGACTAGGGACAAGGTGACTGTACGAGTCAACCTATCGGCCGTCTATCAGATCGTCGATCCGGTCATGGCCCGATCGCGCGTCAAGGACGTAAACGAGCTTCTCTACCGCATGCTGCAGATTGCGGTGCGGCAGACGCTCGGTAAGCGCTCGCTCGAAGAAATGCTGGCGGACAAGGTCGACATCGATGAATCGGTCTCGGCGGAAGTTCGCGCGGCGATGGAAGAGTATGGTGTTCGGGTGGGCGAAATCGCTCTCAAGGACATCGTTCTTCCCGGCGATATTCGCGACATCCTGAACCAGGTGGTCACGGCGGAAAAGCAAGCCCAAGCCAACCTGATCCGCCGCCGCGAGGAAACGGCGGCGACAAGGTCACTGCTCAACACGGCGAAGCTGATGGAGGACAACCCGCTATTGGTTCGCCTGAAGGAGTTGGAGACTCTGGAAAGGGTCGCGGAACGAGTAGATAAGATCACCGTGATGGACGGCTTCGATGGCCTGCTGCAAACTACGGTGAAAATTCGATAGGGCGGCATCTGCCGCCCTTTTTTACTGGCCGGCCCGCGCTTTTCGACGCCTCGGCTTCGCCTCTGTAACAGCGGACAGGCCTGCCTCGGCAGAAGTCCCTTGAGCCATGTCCAAGCCAAACATACCGGAAAGATCTTCACTGCCCAGGATCTTCGATGCAGCCGGTCCCTCCTTGGCCAGCGGCAGAGTGTTACCAACCTTGGCGATGAGTTCCTCTTGGTCCACCTCATGCAGCCGGAAGAGGAGTTCGGGTTGCAGGTCGAGTCGGGCGCCGATGGCATAGAGCACCGCCGCCACATGCTTGCACATATCTGCCCAGTCCGGGCAAGTGCACGAAAGCTTGATCTCCTTGGGCGACGGGAACAGGCCAGTGTTCTGCATGCAAATCCGTTCCATGACACCCTTGGAAAACCGTCCCTGGAGAAGCTCGACGAGCGAATCAATCGCGCCCGCGCAGTCCGCACAGATAGATTTCCAGCGACTCTTGGTGACCGGAGTAACTTTCACCGCGACTTTGTAAATCTCCGAGCCGCTGACCAGAGCATGGATCGTGCCAGGAGCGATCTGAAGATCGATTACCGAACCGTTTCGCACATAGGTCCGCCCGCGCGGCAACCGGTTGGCAAAGTCGCTGTACTGCTCGAGATTGTCGCACCAGGCTTTGCCCCAGAAGGTCTTGACGATGGCGCGTCCTTCGATGATCACCGGCGAGATGGCCTGCCCTTGCTTCTTGCGCTTCTCCATCTCTCTGGCTGCTTTCCGTTGCCGTTCTGCCACGGGAGTGTAGGACTTCCATCCCCAGTAATCCGCCATCGATCACGACTCCTTTAACGCCTTGTTGATATCGAGCGCCACCAGCCTTAGCAACTCCTCGTCTTTCAGCTCCGTCAGGAGCAGGTCGGCGCCACCTTCCAGCAAATCCCTCGAAAGCTGGCTCTTCGAGTCCATGAGCTGGTCGATTTTCTCTTCTACAGTACCCCGACACACGAACTTGTGCACAAGCACATTCCTGGTCTGGCCGATCCGGAAGGCGCGGTCTGTGGCCTGATTCTCCACCGCCGGGTTCCACCATCGGTCGAAGTGCACGACATGGGAGGCCGCCGTCAGGTTCAGGCCAGTGCCTCCAGCCTTGAGCGAAAGCACGAAGAACCGCTCCGCTTCGTCTTCTTGAAAGCGGCGCACTAATTCCTTGCGCTTTTTTACCTCGGTCTCTCCATGCAGCACCAGACCAGGCCCTCCGAAGACCGAGCCAAGGAAAGCGGCCAGGGGCGCCGTCACCTCGCGGAACTGGCTGAAGACCAGCATCTTTTCCTGCTTGGCTGCGACCACCTCGGCAATCTCGCGCAAACGCGCAAATTTGCCACTATCGTCTTCGCTCCACGCTCCGTCTCCCAGCCATTGCGAAGGATGATTACAGATCTGCTTGAACCGCATCAAGAACGCCAACACCAAGCCTTTGCGCTGTATCCCCTCCGTCTCCGCGAGCTGTTGAGACAGTTCCCGCACCGCCTGTTCGTAGAGAGCGGCCTGTTGGCGGCTGAGCTGGCAGAATGCTTTGATTTCGGTTTTGTCCGGCAGGTCTGCGATGACCGTCTTGTCGGTCTTCAGCCGGCGCAGAATGTACGGCCGCACGAGTTCACGCAGAGGGCCGTAGGAACCATGGGACCTCTCCGCAAGGCGTTTGGTGAAGCTCGTGAATTCCTTCGGCGATCCCAGCAGCCCCGGATTGATGAAGTCAAAAATAGACCAAAGATCTCCCAGCCGGTTCTCTACAGGCGTGCCGGTGAGGGCCAATTTCGCGCTAGCGCTGAGTTTTTTCACGGTCCGGGTCTGTTTGGCGCCCGGATTCTTGATGGCCTGCGCTTCGTCCAGCACAATTAGCCTCCAGGAGCGCTCCGCGATCCATGGAAGGCGAAGCAGTGAGCCGTAGCTGGTAATCACGAGATCCACATTCCGTAGCCGCTCAGGTGGAAGCGTCTTGAGATCGGCCGCCGGAAGCGCGGATGGATGGGCGATCAGCGCATTCAGCCCTGGTGCAAACCGTTCGATCTCTGACCCCCAGTTGGCGAGCAAAGAAGCGGGAGCCACGAGCAGGCTTGGCTCCTGTTTACCGTTGGTTTGGCGCTTTAGAACGAGCAGCAGTGAAAGCACCTGAATGGTCTTGCCCAATCCCATGTCATCGGCCAGGCACGCCCCGAAACCGAGCCTGGCGAGAAGATAAAGCCAGCGAACGCCCACCTGCTGATAGGGCCGCAACGTCCCCTTCAGCGCGGCGCCAGGATCGACTTGCGCTAATCCCTCCGGGCTGCGCAGCCCTTTCAGCGTCTCCGCGAGCCAGGGGCCTGCGACAACTTGGGCCCAGTCGGTGTGGGCTGCCGCGGCGGCGGTATCATCGGCAGCGACATCGGCTCCGGCGAGCATCCGCATGGCCTCCCCGAAACCAAGACCATTCGCAGCCGCCGTACGTTCGACTTCGCGGAAGCGTTCGATCATCCGGCTCAGTTGTTCCCGATTGATCTCCACCCAGCGCCCTCGTACCAGCGCGAGACCGTCAGATTTAGCCAATAACGCACTGATCTCATCGGCGGTGAGCCGTTCACCGTCAAGCGTCACTTCCATCTGGAAATCGAGAAGCGCGTCCTGGCCGAGTCCCGAGGGAGCCTTGCCACCAACCGTGCCCGTCACGCGCGGCCGCGGTGGGCGATTGCCCCGCCATACCGCGGGCATGCGGACCATCACCCCCGCGGTCTCCAGTTGCGGGATGTCTCGCAAAAGCTGGATAGCTTCGTCAGGCGTCCAGCGCAGCGGATGAAAAATCTCCCCTCGATCGACCATCGCTTTCAACCACGGGCAACTTTGTGTTGCTCGCTGTACGGGAAGCAGCAACGACAAAAGACGGTCTTTGTTGGCCGCCCCTGCATACTCGCGGAGAGCCTGACCTAGCGGTAGATGCTGGGCTTTAGCCTGCGTGGACAACCGCGTCGTATAAGTTGCGAGAAAGGCAAACGGCGCCTCGGCATCCTTCCGGTTCTCGGCAACATTGAAGTGGACGCGGCCCACCAGGTTCCACGCCGGGTTCCGACGCTTGAGAAACTCCTGTATTCCACATTTGGATTCGGACAGCTCCACCTCGAGGGCCGCGTCCAGTTCCCGCCACAAAGCGTCGAGGACCGCCGCCGTCAGATACTCGGCGCCAACCATGGGGGGAGCGCCCAGGACCATCCAGTCCAACTCTTCGTCCGGCGGGCGTGGGACGCGCGCTTTCTCTCGCTGCACATCGAGATCCGGTTGTGTGCAGAGGGTCGTCACGTACCGTGCGCCGAATTCTCGCCAGTAGGAGTAAACGGGAGGAAGCGCTGTCCCGGCTTCATTCGCTCCGAGCCAGAGAAGACCATGGCCCGAGCCGCGATCGAAAGCATCACGCAAGCGTCCAGCCAGCATTGCATCAAGGCTTTGCGCGTCGGCCTGCTGGGCTAAGACGAGACGGCCGTGCGGAGTCAGGACCGGAGCGAGAGAGACTGAGCCCATGCGGAGGAGCCTATCAGCTTAGCAGTCCTATGCCACTGGTTTTGTAAGTTGCCCCGTAACCAAACATGTTGTGGGGCGGCCAAGATTGGCCGCCCCACAAAAACAACTAAATTCGCACCACGGAATTTTATTGATGTACGGGTTCCGGCTGCTCTAGTTCAATCTCACGACGACGCTTAGCGGCTTTGCGCTTGTCTTTCGATGACTGCACCTTATCGTGCACCTTCTCCAGATAGACATACACCACCGGCGTCAGATACAGAGTGACAAGCTGAGAAACCAGCAGGCCGCCAACAACCGCTAGTCCAAGCGGTTTTCGCGAATCTGCGCCGGCGCCTAGTCCCAGGGCAATGGGCAGCGTGCTGAAGACAGCGGCCAACGTCGTCATCATGATTGGCCGGAATCGCAGGATTGCGCCCTGGAAGATCGCATCGGCCGGAGCTTTACCCTCATTGCGTTGCGCTTCCAGCGCGAAGTCGATCATCATGATCGCATTCTTCTTGACGATACCGATCAGAAGCAGAATACCGACGATGGCGTAGATGTTCAGGTCGATATCAAAGATCATCAGCGTAAGCAACGCGCCAAGAGCGGCTGATGGTAATCCCGATAAGATCGTAATCGGATGGATGTAGCTCTCGTACAAAACGCCGAGCACAAGATAGATGACGAGGATCGCTACGCCCAGGAGGACCCAGGTATTGCGAAGGGATTCCTGGAATGCCTGCGCCGTACCTTGAAACGTCGTGGTCAGAGACGCAGGAACATTGATGTCGCGCATCATCTCGTCGATCCGGTCTACCGCCTGGCCGATGGAAACTCCAGGCGCTAAGTTGAACGAGATCGTCACAGCGGGCAATTGGCCGAAGTGCGCCACTTGCACGGGCGCAACTTCCTGGCGCAGCTTGGCAACCGCGTCGAGAGGTACCAGCGTCGATGCTCCATCGATGGTTGGAGCCCGATTGCTTCGAATATAGAGCTTGGAAAGCGCGCGAGGGTCACGCTGATACTGCGGTAACACTTCCATAATCACGTAATACTGATTGCTGGCCGTGTAAATAGTCGACACTTGGCGCTGACCGTAAGCGTTGTAAAGAGTGTTCTCGATATCGGCTGCTGTGACACCAAGGGTCCTTGATTTATCTCGATCGATCTCAACCGTCAACTGCGGGCTGGCGATGCGCAAGTCGGATGTGACGTCTTGCAGGCCCGGAACGCGTGCCAGGCTAGCCTCCACTTTCGGAGCCCAATCGTAGAGCGTCTTCAGATCGGTATCCTGCAGTGTGAACTGATACAGGCTCTTACTCATTCCGCCGCCGACGCGAATCGCGGGCGGAATCTGTATGAACGTATTCACGCCGATGACGCTCGCGAGTTCACGACGCAACTGCTGGACAACTACGTCAGCATGCGGCCGCGTCGACCGATCTGCCAAGCGAATGAACATACGGCCGGTGTTGCCTGAACTGCTGCCACCTCCGCCACCTCCGCCGCCTACCGATGACTGGAGCGCCGCGACGTGTGGGTTCTTTGCCACGATTGCAGCGACTTGCTGTTGGTACCCTACCATCTGCTCGAATGAAGTGTCCTCCGCGCCCTCCGTACTCGCCGTCAGCAACCCTGTGTCCTCAGTCGGAAAGAAGCCCTTTGGAATTTTCACGAACAGCCAGCCGGTAACGCCGAGCAGGACAAAGGAAAACAGAAGTGTGGCGAGCTTCCAGCGCATAACTCCATGCAGAGATCGCTCGTAGAAGTGGAGAACTCGGTCGAACTGGCGTTCCGACCACTGAAACACTGGTCCATGTTTCTCGCCGCTTTTGTGCCGCAGGAAGCGGCTGCCAAGCATCGGTGTCAGGGTGAGCGATACAACACCGGAGACCAGAATCGCTACCGATATGACAACGGCAAATTCGCGCAACAATCGCCCGACGATTCCACCCATGAACAGGACTGGTATGAATACGGCAACTAGCGACACCGTCATCGAAATGATCGTGAAAGTGATTTCCTTCGATCCGTCGATCGCCGCCTGCATTCTTCCCTTGCCCATCTCTCGATGTCTGACAATGTTTTCAAGCACGACGATCGCATCGTCGACAACGAATCCGACTGATAACGTTAAGGCCATCGCTGACAAGTTGTCGAGCGTGTATCCCAATTGATCCATTACTGCGAAAGTGCCGAGGATGGAGATCGGAACAGCAAGACTCGGAATCACTGTGGCGGACGGGTTGCGCAAGAAGGCGAAGATTACCGCGACAACGAGCCCTATCGCTATTAGCAACGTTAACTTGACATCGTGAATCGATTCACGGATGGGCTGTGCACGGTCAAACAGGATCCCGAGCTCCATACCCGCCGGCATCTGCTGTTGCAGTCGTGGCAGCATGGCCTTGATGCCGTCGACGATGTCGACGGTGTTCGTCCCGGGTTGGCGTTGAACCGCCAGGAGAACGGATCGTTCTCCATTGAACCAGCTAGCGCTGCGGACATTTTCGACGCTGTCCGTGACTCGCGCAATTTCTTCGAGCCGAACCGGGCGTCCGTTTCGGTAGGTGACAATCAGCGGCCGGAATTGAGCGGCCGACGTCAATTGCCCGGTTGTTTCGATGGTGTAGGATTTGGTCGCGCCGTTCAACGTACCACCGGGCAAATTCGAATTCCCCTGCGACAAGGCGGTGCGAACATCATCGATGCCGATTCCCCTCGACGCGAGCGCGTCGGGGTCCAATTGAACACGAACCGCATACTTCTGGGAACCGAAAACGTCGACCTGAGAAACACCGTTGACGGTAGAGATACGCTGCGCGATATTCACCTGAGCGTACTCGTCGACCTGCGAGAGCGGCAGCGTCGCCGAACTCACACCGAGGAAAATGATGGGGGAGTCGGCCGGGTTGCTCTTGCGGAAAGAAGGCGGACGAGGCAGGTTCTGGGGTAGATCGCGGCTCGCTGCCGAAATGGCCGCCTGAACATCTTGGGCCGCGGCGTCGATGTTTCGGGAGAGGTCGAATTGCAGCGTAATTCTAGTCGACCCGACGCTACTGGTCGAGTTAATCGTTGAGATCCCTTGCAGTGACGTAAACTCGCGTTCGAGGGGAGTCGCCACGGTGTTTGCCATCGTCTCGGGACTGGCCCCGGGCTGGCTAACGCTAACCGAAATCGTCGGGAAATCTACCGCCGGCAGATCGCTGACTGGCAATCCAAAGTAGGCGATTCCTCCGAAAATGCTGATCGCCGCCATTAATAGCGTTGTGGTGATCGACCGCCGGATAAAAAACTCTGTCACGTTCATATAAACCTGCAGGGACTAATCGGAATTCGTACGGGCACGGTCGGCTTCGCCTTTGGGTTGCTGGATCCTGACTTTCGAGCCGGGCTTCACTCGCAACTGTCCTTCCACGATAACCTTTTCTCCGGGTTTCAGGCCGCTTTGCACCACGGTGAGTTCGTCGAAGCTTCTGGCGGTCTCGATCGTCCTCTGTTCGGCAGTCGAGTCGGGCTTTACGACAAAAACGTAGCTGCCCTGCTGCGCAGTGCGGACGGCGGACGAAGGCACGACGGTTTCGGTGGGATTCGCTAGACGGACGCTTACGTTTACAAATTGTCCCGGCCACAACTGCCGGTTCTTGTTCGGGAACTTCGCTTTAAGAAGGATGGTTCCGCTTGCCGTGTCGACAGTGTTGTCCAAAAAGTCGAGAACGCCTTCGGCTCCGTCCGCTGCGGAGACTGCGCCTTGGGGCA
The DNA here is from genome assembly GCA_963844855.1 of Bryobacteraceae bacterium. GTDB lineage: Bacteria > Acidobacteriota > Terriglobia > Bryobacterales > Bryobacteraceae > DASQDN01. Next base: position 560,736 of record CAWJQP010000080.1, on the reverse strand, counting down.
TGGCATGCACTCGAAGCTTGCCGCCTGCCGCGTATCTGCGCAACTCTGGAAGCGATTGTTCCGGAACCGTAAACGAGGCATAAACAGGGGATAGCTGGTTAATGATAACGAGAGCATCGCCATTGGCCGATACGATGTTGCCGGTCTTTCGGCTTACCGTGCCGGCCCGGCCGCTGATGGGCGCCCGTATTGTGGCGTAGTTGAGTTGCAAGCGCGCCTCACCTAGCTTGGCCTCGGCTCCTTGGATCGCCGCCTTAGCGCTCTCGATGGATGCGCGCGTAGCGGCCACAGCTTTATCGGCAGCCAGGGCAAGCGTCTGAAATTGATCGTTCTGCTCGCGCGCAATGATGCCCTGTTTCGTTAACTCGTCAGAGCGTCCCGCCTGCGATCTCGAATTTTTCGCCTGCGCCTGATCGCGCTCTAGGTTCGCTTCGGCCTGAGCCAGCGCCGCGCGGCGACTTGCGACTTCCGCCTCCATCTCGCGGACGGTCTGCTGAAGCGGACGAGGGTCAATCTCGAAGAGCACTTGTCCCTCTTGGACGTCCTGACCTTCCTCAAAGAGCATGCGGGCAATCGGCCCGTTGATCTGGGACTTTACCTCAACAGTCGAGAACGCTTCCACGTTTCCGATTGCCCGGAGTTCGAGCGGAACTGACTTCTTTTCAACAGAAGCTACGATTACAGTTGTCTCGCTGGGACCCTTACGGGAAGCGGCCTGTGTTTTATCATTACTGCCGCAACCCGTGAGCACGAGAGCAGTACAGCAAATGAAGTACTTAATTTCGGCCACGTAGTAGAGACGTTTTTTTTTCGACGCGTGTTACGACGAGGCCGTAATGCTTTCTGCTAAACCGGATCGCGCCTACCGGCCGGAGACTACAAATTCATCACCCGGATTCCAGCGCGGCAGCGGCTCCTGATTGCCAATATTCAGCCCGAGAGTGAATCCGAAGCGGCCAGCATGCTCCAGACTGGCGAAGTCCCAATCTTCGCGAAATTCGTCGCTCGGCTGGTGGTAGCGCTTGGTGTTGTACTCGGTGAACTCGGCCGCGGCAAAATCATCAGGCTTGCCGTAGATTTGGTTGCCGGGAGCTACGCGGAAGGCCGGGACACCAATTTTCGCGAGCATGAAGTTGTCGGAGCGGTAGTAGCTTCCCTGCTCGGGACGCGGGTCCGGAGCGACACTGAGCTGATACCGTTGGGCCGTCTCCTGTACCGTTGGCCAAACCGAGGTGCGCTCGGCGCCCGTCAGAACGACGTCGCGTGTGCGCGAAGACGGAAACAGCGCGTCGTAATTGATGTTTACCGCCGTCTTAGCGGGAGGGAAAAGCGGATGGTGCGAATAGTATTCAGCTCCCCGCAAGCCGCTTTCTTCGGCAGTCCAGAACGCGAACAGGGTCGAGCGCCTCGGTTTCTGGCGTAAAGCGCTGAAAACACGTGCTGTTTCGAGAACTACACCCACTCCCGTAGCGTTGTCGATGGCTCCGTTATAGATTGAATCGCCATTTACGGGCAGGGCGATACCCAGGTGATCCCAATGGGCGCTGAAGAGCACATACTCTTCACGCAGTTTCGGATCGCTTCCCGGAATCACTCCGAGAACATTGCGGCTCTCGATCTTGCGGATGTTCGACTTCAGATTCCCACGAAAACTGACGCCGAGAGGAATTGGCTTGAAATCCCTCGAGTCCGCCGCCTGAAGCAGGCTTGCGACGGAGTGTCCTGACAGGGCGAGCAGTTTCTCGCCAGCATCCTGCGTTAACCACCCGGCGAAGGTCAGGGGTGAATTTCCCGGTTCGAGGAGCATCTGCGGGTCTTCCTTGCTCCACGAGTTGCGCACGACTTCCCAACCGTAACCTGCGGTTGGAGTCGTATGGATAATCACGCACCCAAGAGCGCCTTGCCGGGCCGCCTCCTCAAACTTGTACACCCAGCGTCCGGCGTAGGTCAGCGTGCGGCCCTTAAATATTTGGGGATTCTCTGGCTGGGGCTCATTCGTAAAAAGCACGACGAGTTTGCCTTTGACGTCTACGCCTTTGTAGTCATCCCACTCTTCCTGGCGGCTGACGATGCCATGCCCGACGAAAATCGCCTCGGCCTGGAACTTTGTCTCCGGCTGCTGCTTGTGCGTCGTCCCGACGAACTCGTCCTGCCACTTGAAGCTCACGGGTTTTCCGTCTTTAATGACTTCGAATTGCGATACCGGCTGCTGTTTGCACGCCAATCATCGGCACTTTCTGAAAGTAGGTTCCGTTCTCCCCGGCTGGCCGAGCGCCGAGCGCCGCCAATTGCGCTGCGATGTATTCCTCGGTTAGCTGTCCGCCGCGCGTACCGACTCCCCGTCCTTCCAAAAGATCGCTTGATAAAAATCGGACATGAGCCTTGATTCGGCTCCCCTGTGACCTGAGTGTCCTGGCCCCATAGAAGGCCACGTGAAAACCATACTCCCAATCCCGATAGACTTCTTCCAGATTCGCATGATATTCTAGGACCAGTACCACTGTTACATGAGCGCAGTAGCTGAAGCCATAAGTTCCCGATCTTTGACGCACCTACGCGCTCTGGAAGCTGAGAGTATCCACATCTTCCGGGAAGTCGCAGCCGAGTTCGCCAAGCCGGTCATGTTGTATTCGATCGGCAAAGATTCCTCTGTGATGCTTCGGCTTGCGCAGAAGGCGTTTTTCCCCGGACCGATCCCATTTCCTCTTCTTCACATAGATACCAGCTTCAAGTTCCAGGAGATGATCGAATTTCGCGATCAGTATCCGGCGAGCATTGGAGCGAACCTTGCTGGTCCATCGCAATGAAGAGGCTTTCGCCGACGGCGCAAATCCGTACAAGCTCGGCACGCAGAAATGCTGCGGCTTTCTGAAGACGCGGGCCCTGCTGGACGGTCTGACCAAGTACGGATTCGACGCCGCGTTCGGTGGGGCCCGACGGGACGAAGAGAAGTCGCGCGCCAAGGAGCGGATTTACTCGTTCCGCGATGCCTACGGACAGTGGGATCCCAAGAACCAGCGTCCCGAGCTTTGGAATATTTTCAACGCCCGCATCGACAAAGGCGAGACCATCCGCGTATTTCCCTTGTCGAACTGGACGGAACTCGACGTATGGCAGTACATCCATCTGGAGAATATCCCGATCGTGCCGCTGTACTTCGCAAAAGAAAGGCCGATGGTGGTGCGCGGCGAATCGCTTCTGCCGATTGAGAACGATCCGCCATTGCTGCTCGGAGAGAAGCCGCAGATGGTGATGTCCCGCATGCGTTCGCTTGGCTGCACACCGTGCACTGGCGCCATCCGATCGAGCGCCGATACGCTGCCGAAGATTATCGAAGAATTCTTCCTCATGCGCCGGTCTGAACGCGAGAATCGCATCATCGACCACGATCAGGAAGGCTCGATGGAGTTCGAAGAAGCGCGAGGGCTACTTCTGATGGCGCGCAGTGCGCCGTCGGCAATCGAGGAATTTCTCGAGCAGGAGCAGCAGAAAGAACTTCTCCGTTTCACAACTGCGGGCAGTGTCGATGATGGCAAGTCCACGCTCATCGGCCGCCTGCTCTACGATTCCAAAGGCGTTTACGAAGACCAGCTCGCTTCGGTGAAGAAAGCGTCGGTCAATCGCTCGGCCGGCCCGATCGATTTCTCACTTCTTACCGACGGCTTGAAAGCCGAACGCGAGCAGGGAATCACCATCGATGTCGCGTATCGGTACTTCACGACACCGAAGCGCAAGTTCATCATCGCCGATACTCCGGGACATGAGCAGTATACGCGCAACATGGCGACCGGGCGCGTCCACGGCGCAGCTTGCCATCGTGCTTGTCGATGCGCGCAAAGGCGTTCTGCCGCAATCGCGCCGGCACGCATTCATCGCGTCGTTGCTTGCCATTCCCCACGTTGTTGTCGCGGTGAACAAGATGGACCTCGTGGATTACAGCGAGGAAGTCTTCAACCGCATCTGCGCGGACTTTCGCGACTTTGCACGCGATCTGCATCTTCAGAACGTGTACTTCCTTCCGATCAGTGCGCTCGAAGGGGACAACGTTGTCACACAGTAGCGCGCGCACGCCGTGGTATCACGGCGGCTCGCTGCTGCATCTCCTGGAAACCGCTCCGATCGAGATGAACTTCGGCGAAGACATGCGCTTCCCGGTGCAGTACGTGGTTCGGCCCGACGCTCGATTTTCGCGGATATGCGGGACAAGTCGCGTCGGGTATGATTCGACAGGGCGATCGTGTAATGGTCCTTCCCTCCGGCCGCACCAGCAAGGTGAAGTCGATCGTGACGTTCGATGGCGACCTGGAAGAAGCGAGTCGCGCCGCAGTCGGTGACCGTCTGCCTCGAAGACGAGATCGATATCAGCCGAGGCGACATGCTCGTGAGCCCGTCGCGGATGCCGCACGTGTCGCGACGGTTCGAAGCAACAGTCGTTTGGATGGCCACCGAGGCGATGGAACTTGACCACCCGTATCTGGTGAAGCACACCTCCAAGCAAGTCCGCGCACAATATCACGCAGCTTCGGCATCGCGTCAATATCAACGACCTTTCGAAGATCCAGGCGCAGAAAGCTTGAGTTGAACGAAATCGGCGTCGTCTCGATTGAAACGCACCGACCGCTTTTCTTCGACGCGTACCGGAAGAATCGCAGGACGGGCGCTTTCATCATGATCGATCCTGTCTCGAATCTGACCGTCGCCGCCGGAATGATCTCCGAGCGGGTCGACAGGGAGGATCGCAGCGCGTCGATGCTCTCGGGCGTCGAGTTCGAACGAAGCCGTCTCACTGCGGCCGAGCGCTGGGAGCGCGCTGGACACCAGCCTGTCACCATTTGGCTGACAGCCCGAACCGATGTCGCGTACCTGCTGGAGCGCGAGTTGTTCGATCGTGGCTGCATGGTGCACGTCCTCGCCGACGATGTCGAAAGCCATCTTCTGCCCGAACTCGCGAAGATGTCGAGCGCGGCCGGCCTGATTACGATCTGTACGTTGCCTCCGATCGAGAAGACGAGCGCGAGCGCGCACGTGAACTTGTCGGTTTCGAGCAGTTCGTCGACATTGATCCGCAATCGCTGTCGTCGAAAGACGCTGAAGCCAAGGATCAAATCGCGCGCATGCTGGAAACGCGTGGATTCGTCCGGCCCGATGGATCGCGGTTTCGGCGGCGACGGAATCTAGATTGTATGCGACAATACGAGAAGATTCGCTGTCTCTTCTCCTATGGATGTCCAGTCCAAGCTTCAAATACTCGCCGACGCGGCCAAGTACGACGCTTCTTGTTCCAGTAGTGGATCGAATCGAAAACGGCCTGAAGGCGGCTTAGGTAACGGCGACGGCGTAGGGATTTGTCATAGCTACGCTCCAGACGGTCGGTGCGTCTCTCTCCTTAAGATTCTCCTCACAAACTATTGCATTTACGACTGCTCGTACTGCATCAATCGCGTCTCCAGCGATACTCCGCGTGCGCGATTTACGCCGCAAGAAGTCGTCAACCTGACGCTCGAGTTCTACAGGCGCAACTACATCGAAGGTCTGTTCCTGAGTTCCGGTGTGATTCAGAACGGCGACTACACGATGGAGGAGATTGTCGAAGTCGCTCGCACTTTGCGAGTCGATCATCGGCTTCGGCGGCTACATCCATCTCAAAGCCGTGCCCGGCGCTTCGCGGGAACTGATGCTCGAAGCCGGGCGAATGGGCGGATCGCCTCAGCGCGAACATGGAACTTCCCACGCAGGCGGATCTGAACAAGCTCGCTCCTGCCAAGAGCCACTCGAGTATCGAGACCTCTATGGGTCAGATCCGCGACGGCATCCTGGAGGCCAAGGATAGCCAAACAGAACTACGCGTCCGGGCAGAGCACACAGATGGTTGTCGGCGCTACCGATGCGAGCGACGCAGCCATCCTGACCACCGCATCGCGCCTGTATTCCGAACTACAACCTCCGCCGAGTGTATTACTCCGGCTTTAGCCCAATTCCATTTTCCGACGGCCGTCTGCCGCCCGATCGCGCGCCGCTTGTTCGCGAGCATCGGTTGTATCAGGCAGATTGGCTGGTCCGATTCTACGGATTCGACGCTGCGGAGCTAACCGAACCTGAGCAACCGAATCTATCTCTGGATCAGGATCCCAAATTGCAGTGGGCGCTCCGCAACCGGCACCGCTTCCCTGTGGATGTGAATCGGGCTTCGAAGGCGGACCTGCTTCGCGTGCCCGGGCTTGGGGTGCAGAACGTAACGAGGCTACTCAAGATCCGAAGGTTTACGAGCTTGCGATGGAGCGACCTGGCGCGCCTGCGTGTTCCGCTGAATAAGACCAAACCGTTCCTGCTCACTGCTGACTTCGAGCCTACCGTCATGCAACTCGACCGCTTGAGTCTGCCCGGGCGGTTCCGTCAGATGAGCCTGTTCGATTCGACGGTCGCTGCTGTGACTGGAGAGCTGTGATCGTCGCCGAGTTCGACAGGACGTATGAAGGCTGGCGGGACGCGGCCCGCCGTCTCGTTACCGCTGGCGCTCCTCCGGAAGACATTTTGTGGACTGCAGAGCCGTCGTTGTTCTCCACCGAGGCCTATCGGCCGGGACCGCAGACATCGCCGTTCCGAAGCAATTCGTCGCTCTGGCGGATTTAGTCTCTTGCCACCGCGACGAGGCAAAGTGGCCGCTGCTTTATCGAGTGCTCTATCGAATCGTCCAAGGCGAGCGACATCTTTTAGCGATAGAAAGCGACCCCGATGTCAACGTTCTCTACCGCATGCGGAAAGAGATCACTCATGACATGCATCGCATGAAAGCCTTTGTGCGCTTTCGCAAAGTCGATGACCGCTTTATTGCGTGGCACAGGCCGGACCATTTGATTGTCGAGAAGATGGCTCCGTGGTTCGCTGAGCGTTTCGGCTCCATGAAGTGGAGCATCCTCACGCCGGATCGCAGCGTTCACTGGGATCTGCAGAAACTTTCATTCGGTCCGGGCGCGTCCGCCACAGAGGCTCCCGCCGAGGACGCGCTCGAAGATCTCTGGCGCGCTTACTACGCGTCGACTTTTAACCCGAATCGCGTAAATGAGAAGGCGCTTCGGAATCATGTGCCGGCTCGCTACTGGGCGGCTATGCCGGAGACAGTCATGATCCCCGGTCTGATCGTCGACGCGAAGGCGCGCGGTCGTCAGATGTGCGAAACGAAACCAATTTCTGCAGCCGCCTTTGTTCCCCAAGACCCGACTCTCCCACTGCTCCGTCAAGCCGTTCACGACTGTCGCGGATGCGACCTCCACGAGCGCGCCACTCAGCCGGTCTTTGGTCAGGGTCCGGCGGATGCCAGGATTGTTCTCGTTGGAGAGCAGCCTGGCGAGCAGGAGGATCTTTCGGGACTGCCTTTCGTCGGTCCGGCAGGACAGTTGCTCGACCGCGCCTTGGACGACGCCGGGCTGAATCGTGGCGAGCTGTATCTGACAAACGCCGTACGACATTTCCGTTTTGAGGAACGCGGAAAGCGCCGCATCCACAAGACAGCGAGTCGCTCCCAAGTCGCTGCATGCCAGCCGTGGCTCGAGGCCGAATTGGCTTTGATTCGTCCGAAGCTGATCGTCTGTATGGGAGCGACCGCGCTGCTATCCGTTTTGGGACGGGCGGCAAAGGTGTCGGATCTCAGGGGCCAAGTGTGCCGCACAGGCATGCGAGGGGCGTAACGGCCACCGTACATCCTTCATTCCTACTGCGTGTGCGCGAACGCCAGTCTGAGGAGTATAGCCGTTTTGTGGAAGACCTTCGCTTCGCCCGCCGACTGGCGGAAGCCTAACTACAAGACCGGCGTCGGAAAGAACACGCCACCAAAGATCAAATAGGCCAGCAGCAGCGTCCAGAGCAAGTTCACGAACTGGCCGCCAAGAAACGCCAGAAATGGCCTTCCGCCTTCCATCGCAAACAAATCGGTGAACTTGGTCTCGAGGCCGATCGACGTAAAGGCCAAGGCGAACCACCACGTGCGTAATCCGCCTATGAGCGTCTTGGTCGATTTGACGATCTCGGCGTCGACCAGGAATGAGAACACGAGCGAGGCGCCAACGAATCCAAGGACGAATTTCGGAAAGCGTTCCCAGATCACACCGGCGCTCGGTTTCTCCTGGCCTTTGGTCGGCTGCCGGAACGTCCACCAGACAGAAAGGAAGAAGGCCGCAAAACCGATCAGCAGGTTCTGCGAAAACTTCACAATCGTCCCGATTTTCATCGCCGTTTCACTGATCAGCGCTCCGGCTGCGACCACCGAGCCGGTCGTGTCCAGAGTGCCGCCCAACCAAGCGCCGCCGACGACATCCGGCATATGGAAGGCTCGGATGATCCAAGGCTGCAAAACGATCATCGGCACCGCTACGATCAAGACGACCGAAGCGACATAGCTGAGTTTCCTGCGATCTCCGTGAATCGCGCCGCACGTTGCAATGGCTGCCGAGACACCGCAGATCGAGACGGCCGACGACAAGATCACCGCAAACTCGTCATCGAGTTTCAGCCGCTTGGCGAACCAGAAGCTGAAGTACCAAACGACCAGGACGACCAATCAGGGCTTGCATCATCCCGAGAGCCCCAGCTGCAACGATGTCCTGGAATAGTATCGTCGCTCCCATGATCACGAGCCCAGTCTTAATGTAATATTCGGTTCGGACTGCATCCGTCAACCACGAGGGAAGACCGATGACGTTGCTCAGCGTGAGCCCGAAGAGCAGAGCAAAAATGACATATTCAATGCCCCAATAGCTAGTGGTCGCGTTTCCCGCGACCACCTGAGCGAGCCATGCGATCGCGAAAACGATTGGAAAGCCGGCGATGTACCTCGCAGCGCTGGCCCCCAACGCGATGGCGCCGGGAAGAGAAGTGACGAGATAGATCAAGCAGAGCAAGCCGAGTTGGGCCAGGACAGCAGGAGCCGTAATTTTAGCTAACGAGGCCTGATCCGACCATTTGAACCCGGGTAAGCCAAGCTCGAAAGCCGAGCACGACCGCCGCCAGAAACAGCGAGCCCAGCAATACTGCCAGCCAGTCTTCTTGCTTCCACCACGGGATCTTTACAGGGATTGGTTGAGCCAAGCGACATCATATCGCGGCTCGTCTTAGGATGCAGACCACCTCGCTGCCACCGAGCGCTGTCTTGGACACCGTCATTCCTACGACCGCATATCCTTGTGCTCCGGCCTCAGCGAGTTCCTTTTCCATAGTCGATGTTTTCGAGGTTGCAAGCAGTCGGTATTGGCTGGGCTTTGGCTGTTCGGATTTGTCGCGTTCCATGATCACGCAGACTTCCTTCCCGCCGAACGCGGATTCGAAGATCGTCTGGCCCTTGTACTCGTATCCGGTTTCAGCGGCGGCTTGCATTTCCTTCTCGAGCGTTGATGTCTTGTTGGCAGCGAATAAACGATAGGCTTTTTGCGATCCGGCAGCAGGATTGCGACCCATGATTACGATGACTTCTTTTCCGCCGAACGCGGTCTCGCCGCCCATGACGCTTTGGAAGACGAAGCCGGCTTGAGCGGCATCGTTCATTTCCTTCTCCATGGTGGAGGTCTTCGACGTGCCGAGAACTTGAAAACTGAACTGAACTGCTTCGACGGCAAATGCGGGGATGTTGCAAAGGAGCAGTGCTCCAAGAAGTAGGCTTTTCATTTCTGGAATGTCCGTTACGATGAAAGGATGGTCTTAGCCGGAATCATCTTAGTTTTGGTTGTCGTTTTTCTGGTGATTGGGATCATGATCAATCCCCCGGAAAAATTCACTCGCAAAGTAACGCGAGAAAAGGACCAGTCATAGTGCACAGACTGTTGCTGTTTGCGGCGGCCGCCGCACTCCTCGTCGGAGCGGATAGGCAGACCGCCCTCGATCGTTACATTGCTGCTGCGGATCCTGCCTATAAATACGCATTGGTTCAAACGACGCCGGGACAGGGATTCACAACGTTCGTTCTCGATATGACATCGCAGACGTGGCGCACGTCCGCCGAAGTAAACCGCACGGAATGGCGTCACTGGGTCACCATCATCAAGCCGGACCAGATCAAGCATTCGACAGGCTTTCTATTCATCACGGGCGGCTCCAACAACAATGCGAAGCCGCCGGATTCCGCCCCGCCCAACCTGACGGCGCTTGCCGTCGATACGGGTACAGTTGTGACGGAATTGCGGATGGTTCCGAACCAGCCTCTGACTTTTGCGGGCGAAACGAAGGGCCGTACCGAAGATTCACTGATCGCATACAGCTGGGACAAGTTTTTGCGAGGCGGTGACGATAACTGGCCTGCTCGCCTGCCGATGACGAAGAGTGCCGTGCGCGCGATGGACAGCGTGACGTCATTTCTCGCGAGCGACCAGGGAGGCAAAGCCAAAGTAGACAAATTCGTGGTCTCCGGCGCATCGAAGCGCGGCTGGACCACTTGGACGACTGCTGTGGCGGACAAGCGAGTTGTCGCTATCATCCCGATCGTGATCGATCTTCTCAACCTCGAGAAATCGTTCGATCACCACTGGCGAGCTTACGGCTTCTGGGCGCCGGCGATTCAGGACTACATTGACGCCAACACCATGAACTGGATGGATTCTTCGGAGTTCAAGGCGTTGATGAAAATCGAAGACCCTTATGAGTACCGCGATCGTCTGACGATGCCCAAATACATCGTGAATGCGACCGGAGACCAATTCTTCCTGCCGGATTCGTCGCAGTTTTACTTCGACGATTTGAAAGGCGAGAAGTATCTCCGGTATGTGCCGAACAGCGAACATTCGATGCGAGGCACGGATGCATTCGACAACGTCCATGCGTACTACGAATCATTCCTGACCGAGTCGGAGCGTCCGAAAATCACATGGAAGTTCGAGAAAGACGGGTCGATTCACGTGAAAGCTTCGGGAACGCCGTCAGCCGTGAAATTCTGGCAGGCAACGAACCCGAAGACTCGCGACTTTCGCGTCGATACCATTGGCCGCACCTGGAAGGAAACGGATCTGTCGCCCCTCACGAAAGGGCGAATGGATCGCCAGGGTCGCGAAGCCCGAAGCCGGCTGGACCGGCTACTTCGTCGAACTGACGTACCCTTCCGCCGGGAAGCCATGAAGTTCACGACCGCGGTTGCGTCACACCGGACACCCTACCTTTTCCTCGTTCCAGCCAAAGAAGCCTTGACCTCCACAGTGCCCAGAAGCAATTTCGTGCTAGAATGTTCTTGCTCGGCGGAGGTGGATCTTCCCTAGTCGATGGCTCAAAAAAGTTAAGCCGATCATCGATTCTCACGCGGTACGGGCGCTCCCCACCGCGATGTTCAACCTCGTTTTCCCCGAAGATTGCCGAGTTTGTGGCGTTCGCTCTCAAAAACATCTCCAGAATCCCAGTCTGCTGCAGCCTGTCTAAACGAGCCCAAACCCTTTTTGGCAGAGCACTTCTGCGTCGATTGCCGCACCCCTTTCCTGAACGCTTCGCCCCTCGATGAGAACGGCCGCTGTGGGCTGTGCCGCGCCGGTTTGTCGGGCTATGACGCGGTATATCGCGTACGGCGAGTATGAAGGAAATCTGCGAAAGCTCATCCACGTCTTTAAATACGGCGGCGTAACACCCCTAGCTTCGGAACTCGGACGCATGCTCAATGGAGCTTTGCCGCGAGAAGAACAATTCGACGTGATTGTTCCGATGCCTTTGCATTGGCGGAAGCGGTTGCAACGGGGTTTTAACCAATCCGAGTTACTGGCGAAATTTATTGCCAAACGGACCGGAATACCGCTGGTTGGAGCATTGCGACGGCGCAAGCGAACCGACCCGCAGGCGGGTCTCACGCGCGCCCAACGCAGGACGAACGTCGCTGGCGCTTTTGAGGTGAGCCGGCCGGAGCGGGTAGAAGGCCGCCACGTCTTGCTCATAGACGATGTTTTGACGACAGGCGCGACGGCCAGCGCCTGTGCGGCGGTTCTTAAACGGGCCGGGGCCAGACGCGTCAGCGTATTAACCCTCGCAAGGGCGGACCGAAGGAAGAGTCTGGCGAGGGTTTAGAAGCCGCCTTCAACCGGCGTGCGACTGGCCCTCGGAGAAGTAGTGCTTGGAGGAGCTTAGTCGATGCCTGTTGTTTCTGATCGTTTAGGCAGACCGGTTCTGGTGCTCAACGCGAGCTATGAGCCGATCAATGTTTGCGCGGCCCGGCGAGCGTTGGTCCTCGTGCTGAAGGGGGTAGCCACCGCGGAAGAACATACGCCGTTGGCCATTCACTCCTCCCGGCATCAACCTGAAACGTTCCTTCCGTGATCCGGCTGCTCGAATACCGGCGGATTCCGCATCAGACTCGCGCGTTGTCGCGTAAGAATATCCTGATGCGCGATCGCTACACGTGTCAGTACTGCATGAAAACGCCACCGGGTGTTGATTTGACCCTCGATCACGTGATTCCGCGATCCCGTGCGGGCGAAACCACGTGGGAGAACCTGGTCGCGTGCTGCCATTCCTGCAATAACCGGAAAGGAAATAGAACACCTGATGAGGCGGGAATGAGGCTGGCCCGCGCGCCGCGGCCGTTCAGTCTGCACACGAGCCGCCACCTGATGCGTCTGCTCGGCAAGAGCGACGATCAGTGGCGTAAGTACCTGTTCTATTGAGCCTATCTATTTACTGACGGGCTACTGAACTGGAGGCGGGGCCGGCGCGGCAGGAGGCTTGTCGCCGCTCTTCGGTTCCTTGTGTTCCTTCGTCTTTTCCTTTTTGATCGGGCTAATGATCACATGCGCGTTGCGGCCCTCGAGACGGGGCTGACCCTCAACGGTGCCATAAGCCTGCAAATCCTGGGAAAAGCGAATGAGCAGTTTCTTACCCAGATCAGTGTGCGCGATTTCGCGCCCGCGGAACTGGACCACTGCCTTTACGCGATTGCCTTCGGTCAAAAAACGAATTGCGTGGTTCTTTTTGAAATCGTAATCGTGATCATCCGTATTGGGACGGAACTTTAGTTCCTTCACCTGGATAATGTGCTGTTTACGCTTGGCGTCGTGCTGCTTTTTCTTGTTCTCGTATTGCCACTGGCCATAATCCATCGCCTTGGCGACCGGAGGTTCGGCGGTTGGCGCGATGACGATCAGATCGAGACCCATGTCCTGAGCTTTCCGGACAGCGGCGGGCGTCGGCATTACCTCGACGGTTCCGTCGGGGAAAACCGCGCGCACTTCACGGGCGCGGATTGCTTCGTTTACGTTTTCTCGGATTCTAGGACGGCGAGGAGGGAAATTTCTCGGTGGAAGCATTCTTTAGGATTGGAAGGCGGTTGTAGCCATGATCCAATATTAACAAATTTTTCATCCTGCAATAGAGTTATCCTCGACCCGCCCTCAAGCTCGGAATGGCTCCGACTTACACTGAAGGGCATGAAACTGAGCGAAATCGCAGCGGCGGTGGGATGTGAAATCCATGGCGACGCCTCCCTGGAAATCACCGGCGTCGCGGGCATGGAGCAAGCCACCCGCACGCAACTCACGTTTCTGGCAAACCCGAAATATGCGCATAAAGTAAAGAATTCGCAAGCAGGGGCGATCTTTGTGGCACAGCCGCTTCAAGGACTTGCCGATAACCAGCCTCATTTCTTCCAATCCGTATCTCGATTTCGCCCGAACGCTTGCGATGTTCTATTCCGCTCCGAAGCCGGAGCCCGGAATCCATCCGCTGGCTTTCGTCCATCCAACCGCCACGATCGGCGAAAACGCTTCGATTGCGCCATTTGCCTACGTAGGACCCCATGCGAGTTTAGGCCGTAATGCCATCCTGCATCCAAACGTCGTGATCTATGAAGGCGCCCAAATCGGAGACGATTTCCTCGCGCACGCGCATGCATCGGTGAGGGAATTCTGCCGGATTGGCGATCGCGTCATCCTACAAAATGGGGTTGTCGTGGGCGGAGACGGCTATGGATTCGCCAAACGCGCCGATGGGTCGCACGAGAAAATCGTGCAGTCGGGCATTTCGGTGATTGAGGACGATGTTGAGATTCAAAGCCTTACTTCTATCGACCGCGCCACCATGGGAGAGACGCGAGTGAGACGCGGAGCAAAGATCGACAGCCTCGTGCAGGTCGGCCATGCCTGCATCGTAGGAGAAGACAACATCATCTGCGCCCAGACCGGTCTTGCGGGCAGCAGCGTTCTCGAAAAAAACGTTCTGCTTGCAGGCCAGGTCGGCATCTCTGGGCACCTGACGATCCACGAAAACTCCATTGTGTACGCCCAAAGTGGAGTCGGCGGCGACGTCGCGGCCGGATCCGTAATCTCGGGCAGCCCTGCTTTCGACAGCAAAGACTGGCTTCGCGCGATAACGGCTTATCAGAAACTCCCTGACATCCTGCGGTCGATGAGACAATTGGAAAAGCGCGTCGCTGAGCTCGAATCCGCGGCCCGTAATGAACCCTCCGCATGAGCGATCCCACGATCACTGGCGCGCGGCGCCCGGTTGCTTACAAGGATGAATCGTTTCTCGATAGTCCCGATGCGCGTGAGATTCGGATTCTGTCCGAGTACCTCCATCCGCTGTCACATTTTCGTGATGAAAAGATTCACGATACGGTCGTGTTCTTTGGATCGGCTCGTCTGTCGGAAGAAGGCCCTTTAAGCCGCTACTATCGCGAGGCGCGCGAGCTCGCCGCGATGGTGACAAAGTGGTCGGACAGTTTGCCGAGCGATTCCCGCCGCTTTGTTGTCTGCACCGGCGGCGGCCCGGGGATCATGGAAGCGGCGAATCGTGGAGCAGCCGATGCGGGCGGCAAATCGATTGGACTGAACATCGGATTGCCTTTTGAGCAGTGGCCGAATCCCTACATCACACCGGATCTGTCGTTCGAATTTCATTACTTTTTCATGCGGAAGTTCTGGTTCGCGTATCCGGCCAAAGCGATGGTGGTGTTTCCGGGCGGCTTCGGAACTCTCGACGAGTTCTTTGAAATCCTGACGCTCGCTCAGACGCAGAAATTAGAAAGCAATATCATTCTCGTTCTTTACGGCGCTGAGTACTGGCGAGAGATCATCAACTTCGACGCGCTAGTCAAGCATGGAATGATCAGCCCGGAAGATGTCGAACTCTTTTTCATCGCCAATGACCCAGCAACTGCATTTACAATCCTCCAGGAGGGCTTGACGAGCCTTTATCTGCAGCCTGAATCGCCGCTGGCCGAGCCCGAGGACGAGACGCCTCACATCGCGAAGTCTCGGATATAAGAAACGGTATGACCGTACGCATCGGCTGGCTCGAGATTGCCTTTGCCGTCGTACTGGCGATCTACGCCGCTCTCGCCATGCTCGGCGTCACGGGCCCTTCGAGAGCGGTATTAAAGCTTGTTCTCGCAGTGCTCGGTTTCTGGTTGGCGATCCGCATCTCCCGCGCGGTCGTCAAGCAAATGCTTTGGCGACTTAGAAACCGTTTGATCGTCGCGTATTTCTTCATCGCTGTTGTCCCGATCATTCTGATCACGTTGCTCGCCGGCCTGGGCGTTGCTTTGGTCGGAGGACAAATCTCGATCTACCTTGTCACCTCGGAACTCGAAAGGCGGACAGTGTCGCTTGCGCGCAAGCATTGACCTGCTCGCACGGGACACTCATGGCGAGACATGGATGGAGAATATCGCGAGGTTCCTGCAAGCCCGCTATCCGGGACTGCAGTTGGTGATTCAAGACAACCGGCGGCTGGCCTTTCCTGACGACGCGGCCTCGCCCCGATCGGACTGGCCGAAAGGTAACGGCCTTACCGTCAAGGACGGGCTACTTTACGGCTGGGCTCATACAACTATCGAGAATCGCTCCGTTTTCGCGATGTTTCCTGTTACGCGCGACTACGTGGGCACGCTGGTACCCGATATTGGGGAAACGACGATCCTCAATCTCGAAACAAATCATGCTCTCCTGCATCCTTCCTCGCCTAATGCGAATGCCCCGACACGCAATCGCCTCATGCCCGCTGTAAATACATTCGATTTTCCGATCTGGTGGGGCGCTCTGATTCCCACCATTGCATGGAATGAGCCCGCCAAGACCGAGACGCAATGGCTACACATGCGCACCCGGCCCTCGGCCGTGTTGCGTACGGTGTTGACCCAGAAAGTCGACTTCGCAAACGAAACGATTCCGATGCTGTTCTTCGGTGTCGCTATTCTGTTTCTGATTGCTGAAGCGATCGCGCTAGTCATCGGCGTATCGTTGACCAGGACGATTACGGGAGCCGTTCACGAACTATATGCAGGAACGGTTCGCGTGATGAAGGGCGACCTTGCACATCGCATTCCCATCGGAGGCAAAGACCAACTCGGGGATCTATCCGTATCCTTCAATGAGATGACGGAGAACGTGGAACGCCTCCTTGTGATCGAGAAGGAGCAGGAGCGGTTACAGACCGAACTCGAGATTGCGCGCGAAGTGCAGAACCAGCTCTACCCGAAACAACTTCCGGATGTGGAGAGCCTGCGGCTGACTGCCGTCTGCAACCCGGCGCGCATGGTTTCGGGCGACTACTACGACTACCAGCAGATCGACGATACGAATGTTGCGATCGTAATTGGCGACGTTGCGGGTAAGGGAATCTCTGCGGCGTTGTTGATGGCGACGGTACAGTCTTCGTTTCGCGCGCAACTCCGGGGCTCGCTCGAGCTGGCTGCAGGCGCCGGTGAGGAAGGTTGCCGAGTGTCGGTTTCGACGTCGCGCGTCGTCTCCCATCTCAACCAGCAGCTTCATGCCGACACTGCTCCCGAGAAGTACGCGACATTCTTTCTTGGGCATGTATGATGAGGCGACACAATCGTTGACGTACACGAACGCCGGTCATCTGCCGCCCATTCTGATACGTTCAGGCGTAGCTTCGTCACTAGAAGTGAATGGGATGGTAGTGGGGGCCTTTGCATTTGCCAAATATGGCGACAGCCGTCTCAATCTCAAAGCGAACGACCTGCTTGTTTTCTATACCGACGGCATCACAGAGCCGGAAAACGCTTATGGAGAAATGTTTGGCGAAGAGCGGCTGATCGAGTTGCTTCTCCGAAATGCCGACCGTGACGAGGCGGAGATCGTAAGTTCAGTGATCGATGCTGTGCGCGAGTGGACGGGTTCCGATGAACTGCAGGATGACATGACCCTTTTACTACTTCGCCAACTCTAAAGATGGACATCCGATGAAGGTACTGACAGCAGCCGAGATGCGTGAGGTCGACCGGCGCACGGAAGAACTCGGAATCACCGGTCCCATCTTGATGGAGAATGCGGGCCATAGGGTGGTCGAATATGTGTCGCAACGTTGGCCTATTTTGTCGAGGCAGCGGATCGTAGTGCTTTGCGGTAAAGGGAACAACGGCGGCGACGGGATGGTCGTGGCACGTCAGTTGTTCACTCGGTTCAAAGTGGCCTCGCTGCATTGCGTGGTCATGCATCCTGAAGAATCTTCGGGACCGTTGCAGATGCTGCGCGCATCGGGATGTCCAATCTTCGATGCGATCACTCAGGAAATGCGCGCCGCAACTCTTGTCATCGACGCAATATTAGGGTTCGGAATGAAGGGTCCCGCGCGCGGCAAAGCGCTCGAATGGATTCGAGAGATCAACACCGGGTTTCCGCACGCCAAGGTCGTGGCCGTCGACATCCCTTCCGGCATGAACAGTGATGCCGGTACAAGTGAGGGAGAAGTAGCCAGAGCAGACGCCTGTGTCACCTTCACTGCCCTCAAGCTGTGTCATGTCCTTCCGCCAAATTGCGACAAGTCAGGGGAAGTAGTTCTGGGGCGCATCGGAAGCCCTGATGAACTGATGTCCGATGTGAAACTTCACGCCATCGGGCCACGAGATTTTGCGCAGCTATTACAGCCGCGAGCTCGTGACTCGAACAAAGGTGATTACGGGCACGCGTTGATTGTCGGCGGAGCGCCCGGCAAGACCGGAGCTGCCGAGATGTCCGGCTTGGCCGCGTTGCGCGCCGGCGCCGGATTAGTGACTGTTGCCTCCTCTGCCACCGGCTTTTCTGTCCCGGAGTTGATGGCTGAATCATTACCTCAGTGTTGGCAGCAACTCGAACCCTTGACGCAGCGGAAGCGCGTCCTAGCGCTTGGGCCAGGCTTGGGGACCGCGGACTGGGCGATAGCACTGGTTCGCGACATCGTGAAGAATGCCTCGCAGGCGATGGTGATCGATGCCGACGGCCTCAATGCGCTGGCTGGATTCGACTGGGATGCGCAGGGAAGATTTCGAGTGCTCACGCCTCATCCCGGTGAAATGTCCCGGCTTCTGAATAGGCCCATCGACCAGATCCAGAACGATCGACTGGGATCGGCGCAAGAGTACTCACACAACACGGGAGCGGTCGTCGTGCTAAAGGGATACCGCACAGTGATTGCGTTTCCCGATGGCTCATCGTGGATAAACCCAACTGGATCGCCAGCGCTAGCCAAAGGCGGAACAGGTGACATCCTCACCGGAATCATGGCCGGAATGTTGAGTCAATTCCCAGAGCATCAAAATGCTGCCGTGCTCGCGTCGGTATATTTGCATGGACTCGCCGGCCAGCGCGCTGCTCGCGATTTAACGGAGCGATGTGTACTCGCAACGGAAGTCCTGGGCTATCTACCGGAGGCCATGCGTGAGTGCGCGCATCTATCGAACATCGTCTGAAGAGGAGACGATTGAACTGGGACGACGCCTCGCTTCTGAACTTGCGCGGCCGTGTCTGATCTTGCTGATCGGTAATCTAGGCGCGGGAAAAACGACCCTCACTAAAGGAATCGTCAGCGGTCTCGGAGTGGCGCCGGTGGAAGATGTCTCCAGCCCCACGTACACAGTGATCCATGAATACGGAAGCGATGTTTATCACATCGATCTCTATCGTCTCGACAGGCCGGAACAAGTCGCATCGCTCGGCCTTGACGAAATGTTCGATCGAGGAGCCGTGATGCTGGTTGAATGGGGCGAAGCCTATCGACAGGTGCTACCCACGGCCGAAACCATCGACATACGCATCACAGTCGAGGGAGAAGAGCGAGTTATCGGCGTTCACTCCTAGTCCCTCATCCCGTGATCTCAAACGTATAATTGGACTTGCCACAGGCGATAGTTCCCGAGAATCCATTGAATTTCATCAAGGAATGCCTGACATCGGGGAAGGTTCGGTGGACATACCATGTCACAATGCGACTTCAACAACGCCGCCTCCGGGCTGAGTTGCTATTTGAAGGCGTGGAGTCGTTAGAGATTATTGAAAGTTACCCGGATGACAAGTACCTTCCAAGCTTCCTCCTGAGGGGCGAAGCGCAATCGGCGATACTTCATGCGCACATTGCAACGGATGTCCAGGGTATAAATATTAGAATTGTGACAATGTACATTCCCCAGCCAGACGAGTGGGATACGAGTTTTCGAAACCGGAGGACACCAGTGTGAGATGCCGAGTTTGTGGCGGGTTACTTGAGTCTCGTATCACCGATTTGCCATTCAAAATCGGAGATTTCTCAATCGTCATTTTGAAGTCCCTGCCAGTTTTGCAGTGCCGTCAGTGCGGTGACACGGAACTGGAGCAGCAAACCATGTCGAGAGTGGATGAGCTACTTTCAGGAGTGGACAAGTCGGCCGAGTTAGAAGTAATCCGATTCGCCGCCTGATACCCAGATTCAGCCCAATTCATCCTTCCCCAAGTACAGCTCGCTGACCACGTGCTTGTAATTCTCGATCACCTGCTTGCGGCGGACCTTCATCGTTGGGGTCATCTCTCCACGGTCAATCGAGAATTCACGATCGAGAATGCGGAAACGACGGATCTGCTCGAACGGAGCCAGTTGCTTATTTACACGCTTGACCGTGCGGTCGATTTCTTCCGCGACGGGCGAGGCGTGCGCAATGTCCGCAGGGGCGCGACCTCGAAAGTCATCCATTCCTTTCAGCCCTTCTGCTGCCGCGACGTTCACCGTAATGAGAGCCGTAACGTATGGCTGCTTGTCACCGATCAGCAGCACTTGATTCACAATCGGTTCCATCTTGAACAGGCTCTCAATACGCGCCGGATAAATCTTCTTTCCGTTCGATGAAACGATCAACTCCTTCTTGCGGCCCGTGATGTAAATGAATCCGTCGCGATCGATGTCCGCGATATCGCCGGTGTGAAGCCATCCATCTTTCAACACCGCGGCAGTAGCTTCGGGATCTTTGAAATAACCTGAAAACAGGCACTCACTCCGCACCAGGAGTTCCCCATCTTCGGCCAGTTTGACCTGCACGCCCGGTAGAACCTTGCCAATGCTGCCGGGTTTTGGCGCATCGATCGGGTTCAAAGAAACCACGCCTCCCTCGGTCAATCCATAGCCCTCAATCAGCGGCAGTCCGATCGCTTCAAAAAACTGCGCAAGATCCCGGCTTAGCGGAGCGGCGCCCGATGCAGCGACCTTCAACCGGCCGCCCAAGCGTTCCCGGATTTTTCGGAAGACGACTTTATTCGCTAACGCAAGCGCTCGTTGCATCCAACCTGGCACGGGCTGGCCTTCCTGCCGTAGCCGGCTTGCGCGCAGACCAAGCCCCAACGCCGTATAAAATAGCCGCCGTACGATGCCCGGACGCTTCTTGATTTCCGTCGTAATGCTCGCATACATGCGCTCCCACACCCGAGGAGGAGCAAGGAAAAAGGTCGGCTTCACGGCGCGAAGCTCGTTCGGCAACTTCGTTAGACCTTCGGAAAAATACACGGGTGTACCGCATCGCAGAGGCAGGAATTGAAGGACGACGCGCTGCGCGATGTGCGCCGACGGAAGAAATACAAGGGTCGAATCCTCGGGTCCCAGCGGCAGCACCTGAGGCCCCATATCGAGGTTGGCTCCTACCGCCCAGTGAGTCACCAAGCCCATCTTTGGCTCGCCCGTTGCGCCCGAGGTCATGTAAAGAATTGCATAATCATCAGGCGAAACTTCGGAGCGAATCCGTTCGAACACGCCAGGATCAGCCGCCATCGCGGCACGTCCGCGTTCGCGTAGCTTCTCGAGACCCATCGCGCCATCGGCTTCGCCCGTAAGCAGAATCCATAACGGAGCCTCAATACCGGCCGAACGCAGAGAGCGCATCGTCTTCGCGTCTTCCGCAAACAGCGCCTTGGGAGCAATGGCGGCGAGAGTCCGGACATGATCGGATGGCGGCAAACTGGTATACAACGCCGCTGCTATCGACCCGTTCGCGACTACGCCAAGATCGGCTATGTAAAACCACGCGCTCGGTTCCGCATGCAGCGCGACAAAATCGCCCTTAACGATGCCGAGAGACCGTAAACCGCAGGCAATCTGCTGCGCCGCATCGCGATAGTCGAGCCAGGAAAAACTTTGATACCGCTTCGCTTCAGCCTTTTGACCTGTTGGCTGATACATTGCCGGCGCGGCGCCATAACGGGCCACGGTCTCCTCCAGGACCGTATAGAGCGTGCGTTTTGCCATCGCGACAAATGTAACATCGTGCGACACAGAAGCTAGAATAAGGCGGATGCAATGGGAGAAGGAATTGCAAGTAGCGCGCTCGGCCGCGATGCACGCGGGCGACCTGGCCGTCGGATATCAGAGCAAAGAGTTGAAGCCGGAGTCGAAGCCTGATCTCTCGCCTGTAACAATCGCGGATCGGGAGTGCGAAAAGTTACTGGCGTCAGAGATATTGGCTGCGTTTCCCGACGACGGTTTACTCGGCGAGGAGGGAGCGCAACGCGAGAGCCGAAACGGTCGCAAGTGGATCCTCGATCCCATCGATGGAACGCGAGACTTCGTGCGCGGATTGCCCTTCTGGGCCGTGCTTATCGGTCTTGAGGTCGACGGTGAGGTAGTCGTCGGTGTCACCCACATGCCTGCGCAGAATCGGATGTATCACGCCGTCAAAGGGGAGGGAGCGTTTCTCAACGACAAGAAAATCTCCATATCGGCCATCGATTCCGCTTCGAACGCACTGGCTTGCATCAACGGCTTGAACAACGTTGTCGAGTTTCCATGGTCCCGATCCCTACTCTCCTGGATGGACGAATTTTGGGCAGTTCGCAGCGTCGGCGGGTGTATGGATGCGATGTTGCTCGCCTCGGGTCACGCCGACTTGTGGCTCGAAGCTCATGCCAAGGCCTGGGACCTTGCGGCGTTGAAGGTCATCCTCGAAGAGGCCGGCGCTCGATTCTGTAACTTCGACCGCGGAAACAGCATTTATGGAGGCAACGGCATGGCTTATGTGCCGGCGCTGGAGTCGAAAGTCACGGAACTGCTCGGATGAGGTATGAAGGAAAGCGCGCGATCGTTACCGGCGGACTCGGCTTTATCGGCAGCAACCTTGTAATCGAGCTGGTTCGGGAAGGCGCTCAAGTCACAGTCATTGACAACTTGATACCGGGCTGCGGAGGCAATCCGTACAACATCGCTCCGGTACGGAACCGTATTCGCATCGTCGATGCCGATGTCGGAGATGTTACGCCCGATGTGATCGCAGGATCGGACGTGATCTTCAATCTCGCGGGCGAGATCAGTCACATTCACAGCATGCAGTTTCCCGAGCGGGACTTGCAACTCAACACGATTTCTCAGTTGCGCTTTCTTCTTGCATGTTCTGAAGCCGCGCCTGGAGTCCGGATCGTCTACGCCGGTACCCGGCAAGTCTATGGCGCGCCAAAGTACCTGCCTGTCGATGAGGCGCATCCTCTCCAACCTGTCGACTTCAACGGAGTGCATAAGCTTGCGGCGACGATGTATCACCTGATGTTGAGCAGGCTTGGACGCATTGACGGTGTCGTCATTCGCTTGACCAACGTATACGGTCCGAGAATGGCTCTCGACGTCGTTTGCCAGGGATTTCTCAGCACATATATACGTCGCATGATGCTCGGCCAACCGCTAGAAGTGTTTGGCGACGGGTTGCAGTTGCGTGATCCGATGTATGTGACCGATGCCGTAGAAGCGTTCTTAATCGCGGGCCTGGCGCACAAGCCCGCTACTCGAAGCTATAACGCAGGTGGATCGGAAGCCCTTTCCCTGAAGCAGATTGCCGCTGTCGTAGCGGCGACGTCGGGATTGCCCGAACCCACCCTCGTTCCTTTTCCACCGGATCGAAAGCCAATCGATATTGGCAGCTACAGAACGGATTACAGGCGAATTCAAAGAGATCTTGGTTGGAAGCCGATCGTCGCTTTTAAGGAAGGAATCTGGCGCACTAGCGAATACTTCAAGACCGAGTTGGATCACTACCTCGACAGAAGTAACGGCAATCCCGCATGCAGAATGCCGGAACATTCCGGCATGCCACATCGCCTGAGATACTCTCCCGTTCCATGAACCCGGCCGAATTCGCGAACATCGCCCGGAGTGAGCAGGACTTCTGGTGGTATCGCGGGATGAATCAGATTCTCTTTGAACTGCTCGACCCGATAGCGCGTGAGCAAAGGTTCAAGCGAGTTCTCGAGGCTGGTTGCGGAACCGGGTATCTCGCAAAACTCCTCGCCGAACGATATCGCTGGCCAATGGCGCCGGTCGATCTTGGATGGGAAGGTCTCAACTTCGCCAAATCGATGAGCATCGATCAGTTGACACAAGCCGATATCGCACGCCTGCCATTCCGGGACGCGGACGTTTGATGCGGTCCTGTCAATGGACGTCATAGTGCACTTCCCACGAGGAGAGGAGCACGCAGCGGTACGGGAAATCGTCAGGGTTCTCGAACCCGGTGGATTGCTTTGCATTCGCGTCTCGGCGCTCGACGTCTTGCGCAGCCGCCATTCTCAGTTCGCGCATGAGCGGCAGCGGTTCACACGAGAGCGATTAATCCGGACAGTCGAAGCCTGTGGTGTCCACGTCCAACGATGCACTTACGCGAATACGCTACTGATGCCCGTAGCGCTGGCAAAGTTTCGCCTCTGGGAACCACTAATCGCTCCAGAGCCAGCCAGCGGAGTGGCGCCGGTCAATCCTCTACTGAATCGCGTGTTGCTCTCGGCGCTACGAACCGAAGCGCGCTGGCTCCGGTCAGGTCTCAACTTCCCGGTTGGACAATCGCTGGTTCTAATCGGATGGAAGCAGTAGGTCGTTGGAGGGGCGGGCAGCAATCGACTGCGCAAATCTGCGCCGGTCTCAGGATCAGATCCCGAATCATTCGGACGAACTCGGCGTGCGTTCCCGCAGTCTTTGCCCGTTCCATGTGGATTCCTAATTCCTCGCACAATTCCGCGGCCTCGGTGTCAAGGTCATACAGAACTTCCATGTGATCCGAAACGAATCCGATCGGAGCGATGATCAGCTCGCGCCGGCCTTCGGCGTGTAGCGCGCGTATGTGGTCTGCGATGTCCGGTTCCAGCCAAGGTTGTGTTGGAGGGCCACTACGGCTCTGGTAGACGAGTTTCCAGTCGTCTACACCAGCCTCGCGGGCGACGAGCGTCGCGGTCTCATTCAACTGCGTGACGTAAGGACTCGTCGCGGCTGCCGATAACGGCACGCTATGGGCCGTGAATGCGACATGCGGCGCGCTTGAGAATGCTCCGAGAGCAGATCGAAGATGATCAGCATTTGCCGTAATGAATCGCGGGTGCGCGTGGAACGATGGCAACTTCACGATCTCCGGCGAGCCTTCTCCAACTTCGGCTTGAGCGCGCGCAATATCCTCGCGATACTGGCGGCATCCTGAGTACGAGCCATAGGCCGATGTGACGAAACCCGCCGCGCGCCGAATACCGTCCGAGCGCATTTGGCGTAGCGTATCGGCAAGATAGGGATGCCAGTTGCGATTACCCCAGTAGATCGGTAATCGCGGCCCTTCTTCATTTAGTAGTTTGCCTACCGCGTCGATCAGCGCTCGATTCTGATCGTTGATTGGGCTTTTGCCTCCGAAATGATAGTAATGCTCGGCCACTTCGAGCATGCGTTCCCGCGGAACGTTGCGGCCTCGCAGCACGTTCTCGAGAAACGGAATGACGTCTTCCCGTTTTTCGGGCCCCCCGAAAGAGAGAACTAGAAGGGCGTCATAGTTTTCGAGCATCCTTGAGCCATTATCGAGTGTTATGCTGTCCCAGTGCAGAATGCCAGTCTTCAGCAGCCCGTAGACGTCTCAATTCCACCGCAAACGGCGCGGTTGCAGTCCTTGGACGTCTTTCGCGGCGGAGTGATCGCCAGCATGATCCTTGTGAATAACAACGGATCGAGCGAGGCCTTCGGTCCCTTGAAACACGCTGCCTGGCACGGTTGGACCTTCACCGACCTGGTTTTTCCGTTCTTCCTCTGGATTATCGGGGTGGCTATCACCTTCTCATTTGCCAAGCGCGTCGAGCGGGGCGACGATCGCGGCAAACTTCTGTCGCACGTTGTGAAGCGCGCTGCGATCATTTTCGGGATCGGACTGTTTTTGAATGGATTTCCGTTTTTCGACCTGTCGACGATCCGCATTCCCGGAGTTCTCCAGCGCATAGCGATCTGCTACCTGATCGCTGCGACGATTTTCTTGTTCACGAAAACAAAGGCGCGCGTGGTTTGGTGTGTCGGATTGCTGGCGATCTATTGGATCCTGATGAAGTTGGTCCCCGTGCCGGGGTGCGGCGCGGGCAGCTTTGAGACGGCCTGCAATTTCGCCAAGTGGATCGATGGCATGACGCTCTGGGGTCACATGTACTCCCAGACAAAGACCTGGGATCCGGAAGGCGTCATCAGCACTATCCCCGCGATTACCAACGTGCTGTTTGGTATCTTTGCCGGGCAGATCCTGCGGACACGAAAAGCGCCTGCCGAGCAGTCCAGTTGGCTTCTGTTTGCCGGAGCGACGCTTACGTTCGCCGGCCTGATGCTCTCCACCTGGATGCCGATCAACAAAAGTCTTTGGACATCTCCCTATGCCGTGTTCACTTCCGGACTTGCTTTCCTGGTGTTCGGTTGCTGCCATTGGCTCGTCGACGTGTTGCATTGGCGTCGCTACACCAAGCCGTTTGTTGCTTATGGGATGAATGCGCTGATGATGTTCATCTTGTCGGGTCTGTTCGCCAAGCTGCTGTCTCTGATAAAAATTGACGGCGTCTCTTTACGCACGATTTTGTGGAGCAATCTCTTCGCCCCACTTGCATGTGCTCCGGTCGCCTCACTGTTGTTCTCGCTGGCTCACGTTGCCCTATTCTGGGGGATCGCATGGTGGATGTATCGGCGTAACTGGATCGTCCGGGCGTAATGGCCAAAGGCGGTGATCGGCATAGGGGCGGCCGTCACGCACCGACCTCTGCCAGACCCCATACTGGTCGTGGGCGGTGGCAGCCATCCGCAGCCGCCCTGCTCTGCTGCCTCTACCGTCTCACCGGGCGAGCCGCAGGATGATACTCAAAAACCGCTCCCTGCTTCATCAGAATGTCCCGGAGCTTCGCCGTGTCCACGTCCTGCACGGCCACTCCCGCATCCAACGCAATTTTCGCCGCAACACCGGCTGCCTGTCCGATGATCATGTATTGCGGCTCCATACGCAAAGTTGAGTAGGCAACGTGACTGGCTGAGAATGCGACCGGTACCAACAGATTCAACGCCTCCGAGCGGCGCGGCAGCATCATGCGATAGGGGATTTGGTACGGCTGCACCGGCACTTCCATCAAGCCCTCGTTCTGCACGCTTCCATCGGCAGCGATGTAGCGTTGAACGGCGTGGGAGTCGCTGTTGTACGATCCCATACCGATCGCGTCGGTCTTTGTTCGCTCCTGCTGCAGGTCCTTCTGCGTCATCACGTATTCGCCGATCATGCGTCTGGCCTCTCGGACGTACAACTGATGAGGCCAGTGTCCGGTATCCTGAAACTCGTCTTTGCAGAGACCCCATTCCCTCAGACTGTCGCGCACTGACTTGGGCACGCGTTCATCGTTGGCAAGGAAAAAGAACAGCGAGGCGGTGTAGTCCAGATGATCTCGAATAATCTCCTCGCGGCGGGCATAAGATGCGTTGGGATAATCCCAGTTCATGCCAAGGTAATCGGTTGAGAAAGCCCCCCGGTTATTCAAGTCGGCCTTCTGATTTGGGATCCGGCCGATGATAAGGACATCCCCGGCCACCGGCGGTTTGCCGTTGTGCTTTTCCCAATCGGCAAGCAAACGGAGGAGTACCGGGAAACGTTCCGGACGGTAGTTCACCGGCTTAGGAAAAGCCACATGATTCGCTGGGTCCCGCGACACGCAGACGCGGTAGTTGTACGCTTGCACCTTTTTGTCCCCGGAACCTATCTCACCGAGGGGTGCGCTCTGAATCTCCGGAAGGAGCTTGCCGGAGCTGTCCTTGCCGCTGACCGGAAACTTGAAGACGTGCTGGAAGTGGGTTGGACGCACACCAGCCAGCGATTCACCATACTGCGCAGCCGATTCCCGGCCGGAGGTCCAGGACACACCCGCCTGTGCCATCAGATCGCCTTCATAGCTCGCATCAGCGAAGATTCGCCCCGTGAACTCCGTTCCATTCTCGGCAACGATTGCGATTACCCTTTGTCCGCTCGTCCGCACGCCGGACTTCTCGCGCAGCCGATGCCCGAGGAAAAGTTTCACGCCGGCTTCTTTCAGCATCGTCCGGTAAATTTCCTCAGCTACGTGCGGCTCGTGATACCAGGCTACGTCGTGGCCAAATTGGCGCATGTTGTAGTGCGCCCCAGCTCGCGCGTAGAACTCGAGCGCATATCCGCCGATGACCTCTTTCTTGCCGTAGTCGGTGAGAGACAGACCTCCACTCACCATTCCTCCAATGTGATTGCCCGGCTCGACGAGTGCGACCTGCAAACCTTCCCTCGCTCCACTGACGGCCGTGACAATGCCTCCGCCAGTGGCGCCATATACAACCATGTCAAAGTTTTCCGCGGACCAGCCTGTGGCCGCAGCCATGAGCAGAAAACCCAGCTAAATTGCGTTTCACGATCTATCCCGGTACCCCGACTCACGATCATATCCTGAGCTTCCACGTTCCAAATGGAATATGCTAAACAGAACACTTCAGGTGACTCTATGAAACTCGCTTTTCTAGGGCGTATTGCCCTTTGTTTTCTCTTGCTGCTGGCCAAACAGGCCGCGGCGCAGAGTACGACAGGTACTGTTACCGGTGTCGTTACCGACTCTGCCGGCGCTCCGGTGCCGCAGGCAAACGTCAAACTGTCCAGTGAAGCCACTGGATTCTCACAGACAGCGCCGACAAATAATGATGGCGCATATGTGTTCCCCCTCGTAGCGCCGGGATCGTACCAGATCACTTTCGAACGCGAAGGTTTTCAGCGTCTGGTTCGGACGTTCACATTGGAAGTGGCCCAGCAAGCTCGAATCGACGGGCAACTGACTATCGGGCAGGTCACCGAAAGCGTAAACGTAAGCGCAACAGCGGTACTACTGGAGGCGACCTCGTCCAACCTGGGTCAAGTAGTGACGAACCGTCAGGTTACGGAACTGCCATTGAATGGACGCAATCCATTTGCGCTGGCGGCGCTGACGCCGGGAGTGACACCCTTGGCGAGCTTCGGCGCCGGCCTGACGGGCGCTCGCGGCGCAGCTCAAACGGCAGGCGTGAATAACTTTACTTCCAACGGCGGCCTCACTGGCGCAAACGAAATCTTGCTGGACGGAATTCCGATCACTGTCTGCTGCCAGGGTCAGCCCGCGCTGATTCCGACGATCGATACAACTGAGGAATTCAAGGTACAAACGAACACATCTCCGGCAGAATTTGGCCGCACGTCCGGTGGCATTCTAAACATCCTGACCAAGTCGGGGACCAACCAGTTCCATGGCACGCTGTATGAGTTCTTTCGGAACGAGAAACTCGATTCGGCCAACTTCTTCGTGAATCGTGCTGGAACCAATCCAATCCCGGGTCGTGACGATCGTCGTACGCCGCTACGCTACAACCAGTACGGCGCCGCAGTGGGCGGTCCGGTTGTGATCCCGAAACTCTATAACGGCCGGGACCGGACCTTCTTCTTCGCGAATTTCGAGATCACCAATTTGCGCCGGTCATTGTTCCGAACCTTCAGCGTGCCAACCGCTGCGATGCGGACGGGAAACCTGAGCGAAGCGCCATTCGATATTTATGATCCCGCGACCACTGCGCCAAACCCGTCGGCTCCGGGTCGGTATACCAGGACTCCGTTTCCGAATCGAATGATACCGTCAAACCGAATTGCTCCGGTCTCGCTCAACATCCTCCAGCTCTATCCGCAGCCGCAGCGGCCGGGAATTGTCAATAATCTCGATTCCGTCGCCAGTTCGCGGGATGACGACAAGCAGATCAGCTTCCGGGCCGATCATAACTTCACCCAGACGTATCGGATCTTTGGCCGCTACAGCAAGTTATGGAACGACCACTACGAACCGAACTACTGGAACAGCGCCTCCTCGCCCGCGGGCTTCAACCAGTTCATCAAGGGCCACACACTGGTGCTGGATCAGATCTGGACGTTGCGTCCCACGTTGCTTTTCAATTTCCGCTATGGGTTCGCCCGGCAGCGCAACTTCCGGGACCCGTACTCTCTCGGCACTGACTTGGGCGCGCTTGGATTCTCGCAGCTCTACACCACACAGGTGCAGGAGAACTTCCTTCCGGCTATCGGCATCAACGGGTTCAACGGAAACGACGAAACCGGCAACCAGCGCTTTACCCGGTACAGCCACAATCTTGCGGCTGCGACTTCGATCGTGCGCTCCTCCCACAGCATGAAATTCGGCTGGGACGGCCGCATGTTCATTGACCACAACGCGAGCCTGGGTAACCCGGGCGGCAACTTCTCTTTCGGTACAAACTTCACGAGTGGTCCCGACCCCGTTCAGGCGGTTCCCGGAGGTCAGGCGCCGTATCTCGGTTTCGCCTCTTTCCTTCTCGGAGTGCCGACCGGCGGACAAATCACCTACTCCGACGCTACATCGCAGACTGGTTTCTATCACGCGCTTTACTTCCAGGACGACTGGCGTGTGACCCAGAAGCTGACATTGAATCTCGGCCTGCGTTGGGAGATGGAAACCGGACCGGTCGAGCGATATAACCGCATCGCGACCATCGATCCCAATATTCCATCTCCGCTGGCGCAACAAACTGGCCTGCCCCTGACTGGCGGCTTAGAGTTCCGGGGTGTAAACGGAGCGCCGCGCAGCCGCTATAAAACTGACGGCAACAACTTCGGCCCGCGGTTCGGTTTCGCCTACTCCGCTACACAGAAGACAGTGTTTCGTGGCGGAATAGGAGTCTTCTACGGCCCCGGCTTGGTGCGGCTGTTCAATGGCGGCAATCCCGGCTTTACGGTCACGACACCGTTCGTATCGACCATCGACAGCGTTACCCCGGTCGGGAATCTCACGAATCCATTTCCTTCCGGACTGTTCCCCCTGGCGGGCTCTTCGCAAGGCGCCGCATCGCAGGTGGGCGCCGGCATCGCCGCGCTGTTGTGGGACACGCCACTTCCATATTCGCTGCAGTGGAATTTTGGCGTACAGCGCGAGCTGCCGGCTTCTATCGCTGTAAACCTGTCCTACGCGGGAAACCGCGGAGTCAAGCTGCCGATCAACCGGCAACTCAATGCTCTCAATCCGATCTATTACGGACAGCCTGGCGATGCATCGCGCGTGGCCGAGCTCAATGCGACTGTGCCGAATCCGTTCTACAACGTGATCACCGGCGGAACACTTTCCGCCGCCCAGATTCAACGCAACCAACTCCTGCGAGCCTACCCGCATTTCACCAGCTTCGGCCCGAACTTCGTCGGTGAAGGCAATTCGACCTATCACGCCCTTCAAGTCAGCCTGCAGAAGCGGCTTTCCCACGGACTTCTCTCAACCTTCAGCTACACATTCTCGAAGAACCTGGGCGATGTCAACATGCTCACCACGTCCTTCTTCGACGCAGGCCAGAACCCCGGATATCAAAACGAATTCGATCGCTCGCTCGATCGCAGCGTTCTCGGCAGCGACTTTCCCCATCGCCTCGTCTGGTCCGCAGTTTATGAGCTGCCATTCGGGCGCGGACGGTCTATAGGTACAGACATGCCGGGCTGGGTCAGCGCTATCGTCGGAGGGTGGCAGACCAACGCCATCTACACGTATCAGTCCGGTCAGGCGCTTAACTTCGGTGTATCCGGAGCGCCCGCCTACGCCGGCAACCGCGCCAGCTTTGCCGGCGCCGCGTCTGTCCAAACAGAAGGCAGCATCACCGATCGGTTGGGAGGCGCCTCAGGAGGTTCAGGCTACCTGAATGCCGCAGCATTCCGGGTGCCCAGATCGTTTGAGTTTGGCGACACGCCAAGACTCGATGGAAGGAACCGCGGTCCCGCATCCACTAACCTCGATTTTTCGCTGATCAAGAATTTCTTTTTCAAGGAAGGCGTGAAACTGCAGCTTCGCGGCGAAGCGTTCAACGTGACCAATACCCCGGTGTTCGGCCTTCCGAACACTACGGTCGGAAATCCCGGCTTCGGTGTCATCGGTAGCCAGGCAAACCAACCTCGCAATCTACAGATTGCTCTCAAGCTTGTCTGGTGATGTTACTCATTGAAGAGCTATCACTTTAAATGTGCTGACAGCACTAAGGTCCTGGTCCCGCCTGAAAAATTACAGAGGATGTGACTCAGCATGTGGGGCAGGCTTTCAGCCTGCGCGGGGCTCTTAGCCCCGTTCCGGTTTGCAGGAGTGTAAAGAATTACACCAGACAGGACACTAAGTGGGGCAGACTTCCAGTCTGCCGGGGACTTTGTATCACTAGCGAGCCGATTTGGCTTGATCCAAAACGGCTCGCGCATGCCGCGCAAATAGGCCACGAAAATCATCCTGGTACTCACGGAGGATGGCTGCGCCCAGGCCATTGTAATCGCCACAGTGGTACAGCGCCCGCGCCACTGTGATTTCGCGCATGGGGCCAAGCCGGCGGCGCCGGTCCATGCCCTCGTCGTGCA
Source organism: Bryobacteraceae bacterium (assembly GCA_963844855.1). Classification (GTDB taxonomy): domain Bacteria; phylum Acidobacteriota; class Terriglobia; order Bryobacterales; family Bryobacteraceae; genus DASQDN01. Next base: position 528,866 of record CAWJQP010000080.1, on the reverse strand, counting down.
GCGGTTCAACAGACTTCATTGCATGCCCGCGCATCCCGGGCTTCGCGAGAAGCCGTGCCAGCGGCTCAGCGGCGCCTGGGTCGCCAATCTGTTCCAGCGCGATCGCCAGAGCCCGATGATGGGAGAGCGTGACAGACTCGTCAAGTGTCTCGAGCTTACGCAGCAGCGCTGGCAGCGCCTTCGGATCGCGTGTTCGCCCCAGCGCCAGAATCAGCGAATCGATCGGTGTCGGCAGGTGCGCATACTCGGCCATCTTGCCTTGCAAAATTCGAGCGTCCCATTTCTCGATTTTGTCCAGCGCCTCGATAAGCGTCGGCGCCGCGTCGCTCTCCCCGAGGAAGGCAAGGAGCGTTGCATAGACCAACTTTCGTCGTCCTGTCGCGGTTTTGAAGCGCTCACGGAGCAGCGGGCGTGCCGCTTCTTTATGGGTCAGGATCACGGCCAGCCATGGACCTGCTTCCTCAGGGTTAGTTGCCACGGCGACGTTCTGGACCGCTTGCCGGATCTCACTGTCTGGCAGCGGAAAGGATTCTTTCTGATCGAGCACCGCCGCTGGCAGACTGCCGATCTCGACCAGGTGCCGTTGTAGAGCTTTGATATCGAGTTCGCGCAGTGTCTTACCGGAGGCCGCCGTCATCGCGGCGGCGACACCTGCCGCGTAGCCCTGGTTGGCCATGTCCCGTTGCATGCGAACCATGGCGGAAGCATCCCGGTGCATGCTGATCCCAAGTCCGGCCACCAGAATGCCCTGCAGTCCGCGTGGCAGCAGGCACCGGTAAGGGGTGTAACAGGTCCCTCCAGGCGCCGGGTGATTTTCCAGTCGGGAACGCTGATCGTGCGGCAGCAGCGAAAAAAAATCTTCGCTTGGATATCCGTGTGAATCGTAGTCGCTCGACGAGTAGACGATGCTGTCCGGATAGGTTCGTCCGGCTATCTGGTCCAGATACGACAGCGTGTGGTCACCGACGACTCGACGGCGTTCGCGCGTCTGTATCAAGGCGCCGGCGTCCCATGCGTCGTCAGACATCGTCTTGTGAGCGCCCACCACGGCGCTCCAGACATCAATCATGTCGTTCTCATCGACCAGCAGATAATCCGTGTTGACATAGCTGCTGTCCGGCTTTCGCATGGGCAGTCCGGCCCCTTGCATAGCCAGGTCATTCTCGTCAGCGCCGAAGATCGCTTGTGCGCCTGCCGAAACGGCTACGTCGGCATTGCCCGTTGCATCGATCACAACCTTGGCCAGCGCCACGCCTCTTTGCTGCGGCGTGACGATTACGGCTCCCTTCACGTGTTTTCCTTCGACAAACGCTCCTGAACCGATAACGCCGAACAGTATCTCGCCGCCCGTTTTTCGGATTTCCTTTCGATACCATTCCATCTTGTCGTCGATGGTGAAAGTCTCACTAGGGAACGGAACTTCTTTGGCGAAACCCTCATTGCGGCCGTGATAAGGCTTGCCGATGAGACCGAGAGTGCCGGTTCCTCCCAGCCCTTCCTGAAACTCTGCCACGAGTACCCTGGCCCCGCGTCGTCCGGCTCCAATTGCCGCAGCGGCGCCGGAAGTTCCGCCGCCAATGACTACAACGTCATAACTGCCGAGCACAGGGAGTTTGCGCGCGCCGGCGGGGACGAACTCATTTGCAGGTGTCGTCGGCCGAAGGCCCGCCAGTACTTCCTTCACATCAGCGGCGCCGATCTCGGAGGCATTCGCCCTCAGGCGAGGGTTCTTGGGCGTCGGCAAAGATTTGGCTTCACGCGCGGCTGCTGCGCCGATGAATCGGCCGACCTTCTCAGCGGCGGTTGCGCGTGTCAACTCTTCCGCCACTCGATGGTTCACATCGGCTCTGCTACCTGCAACAAATAGCCGGTCGACATTCTCGGGCTGAAAATGTCCGATCTGTAGTTGAGCGAGGCCTTTCCAGCTAGACGCCTGGCTTCGTCCTTTAATACGGCTTGGTGGAACGAAGAACAGCCGCGCGGAAGCGCGCTTTTGACCTGGGCGGTACGTGAAATTTCTGGCGTCCTGTTCGGCCCGCGCCAAGGACGCCGGCTTCATATCGGAAAGACGCAGTGGGAAGGTATACTCGAACAACGTCCCATTTTCTTCGGGTAGTGGCACGCGTCGGCGGATCGCGTTCTCATTGACGGGTGTCCCGCCCAGCACGATGCGTCGTACTTCAATCTCCCCTCCTGGCCATGGGTGGAACTTGGCCTCGGCTTGCGTAGCGACAGCGGCATCGATCGTTGCGTCCACGATGACTTTCGCGATCACGGCCTGCCGGCCCGCGCGGTTGGCAATAACGATTCCCGCAGGCTTCCCCGCCTGGTCCACCAGCACATCGGTAGGCATGGAGCCGAGCACAAACTGCACACCGGCCTGTACGAGCGCTTCCTCCAAGGTCTTTTTGATCCGCAGCGGAGACGCAGGCCCTGGCTTGTTGAAGATCTTTTCGGTCAGAGCGCCCGTGGCCTTTTCTCCGTCCTGGAGCCATAACCGCAGCGTGTCGGCAAGATCTTCACCCAAATAGAGTCTGGGCGCGAGGAGCAGCACTGACTGGCCCTGCGCTGACGCCTCCAGCGCCGCAGAGACCGCTGCCATACCACCGCCGGCAATCACCACATCAACGGATGCCGCTACCGGGATTTGACGCGCGGATTCTGCAACAAGAGAGGGGGGTACAGCGACAGTCTGGGCAAGACAGACAACCGCCGACGCGAGAACACCAACTCGGTGAAGCATAGCCATCACATCAGATCATAAGCCAAACCCGAAGAATGGTATTGCCCCGCCCAAGAGATCTGGTACCCCGTTGTGGCCCCCCGGCAATGACCCATTCACAGCAGTACGAAATAAATTTACGCCTTCGAAAGGTTTTATAAAACAACAGCTTACGTTCTGTGCGACTAGCCGAGCAGGCCGATTTCGCAAAGCCTCGGATTTACGATCGAAGTAGGATGAATCGGGTAATTAAAGAGTTAGTCAAATCCTTAAGCGTGACTCCGGGCGAGGCGGCCGATCAGGTCGACAAGTTCGTTCACGATCTCAGAAAAAAGCTCAGGAAGGGCGAACAGGCCTTCGTCCCCGGAATCGGTGTACTCACGCCGGGCTCTGACTCGCAAATCATGAAGGAACGGAATGCAAAGCCAACCGCTACACGAACTCGTCGGCGCGGCCGTTAAGCAGTGTCTCGATGGGGGACGGGATGTGGAACTCGATGGTCTTGGCGTGTTCCGCCGGACAAGTACAGGTGTCGCGTTTCTGCCCGATTGGGGACCGCGCGTGTTCATTGCCTGTGTCGTCGAGGATTATGCGTACGCAGCAAGGCTTTATGAAGCTCTGGCCCAGGCAGGATTCCATCCTTGGCTGGATCGCAAGAAGCTGCTACCGGGCCAGAACTGGCGACGGTGTATCGAGCGAGCGATCGATACGTCCGATTTTTTTGTCGCCTGTTTCTCGTCGAATTCGGTGCGTAAGCGTGGTCAGTTTCCATATGAAATCCGTTATGCGCTCCGGTCCGCGGAACGGATGCCGCTCGACGATGTCTTTGTCTTTCCGGTGCGGATCGGCGACTGCCGGGTGCCATCAAGAATCTCCTGGAACATGCAGTATGTCGACCTGTTTCCGGACTGGGAGCAGGGAATACAAGCCCTGGTGACGTCGATTCGTCAGGAGTGGGAAAACCGTCAGGCTAGGATTTCTGATTGAGACGCTTCTTCACGGCAGAGGCGTATTTGCCGTCCGGGTCGAGTTCCAGATACTTCTTCCACGCGTCGCGGAAGCCCTTCTCGTTGTTCAGCTTCAAGTGGGCCTCGCCGAGTTTGTACCAGCCCTCGGTGGAGTTTGGATCCCATTTCACGGCTTCTTCGTAGCGGCGAAGGGCAGCTTTGTGGCTGCCTTTCTTGAAATAGTAGTTGCCGATTTTAATTTCCTTTTCGGCCTGGAGAGGATTCAAGACGTACTCGGTCTTCGGATCGACCGTAACATCTTCCTCTGGGGGTTCCTGTGCGGGAGCCTGCTGCTGCGCAGTCGCGCCAAAAGACACGATTAGGAGAAGCAGGAGATAACGTGTCACACTAGTAGTATATCGTGCAGTTGGGGCATGGCAGGCCCGCTCTTCACGTCAGTTCCCCGTAGCAGTATTCATGGATCCGCGCGTAGAACTCAGGCATAAGGTCTCGCAATTACCCACGTCGCCTGGCGTGTATCTGTACAAAGATTCCCACAGTAAAGTCATCTACGTTGGGAAGGCGAAAAGCCTTCGTTCGAGAGTTCGCAGCTATTTCAATGAAGATCGTCTCGCGGATGCAAAGACGGGAACTCTCATCGCCGAAGCTTGCGATGTCGACTTCATAGAAGTCGATAACAATAAAGAAGCTCTGGCGCTTGAAAATAACCTGATCAAGCAATACAAGCCGCGCTACAACATCCTTCTTCGCGACGATAAAACCTATCCATACATCAAGCTGACAGGCGAGAAGTTCCCGCGTGTTTTCGTGACCAGACGTCTCCGAAAGGACGGGAGCACTTACTATGGGCCCTATTTTCCGGGTAATCTGGCGCACCGTCTGGTCCACTTCATTCACCGATTCTTCAAGGTTCCATCCTGCTCGGTCGATTTCAACCGGATTCACAAAGCGCCTTGTCTGCAGTACCACATCCATCGATGCCTCGGACCTTGTGTCAACGGATTAACGACGAACGAAGATTATGCGCAGGCCGTTCGGAACGTTCGGCTGTTCCTTGAGGGTCGCCATCGCGACCTCAGCGCTATTTTGCGCCGGCAAATGGAAGACGCCTCCGAGAACACGCGATTCGAAGAGGCAGCGAATCTGCGGGATCTCATCTCTACCGTGGAAGAGCTTGAGCAGAAGCAGAAGATGGCCGCCGCCGAAGGCGACGATGCCGACATCTTCGCTTACTACGCTGAGCCTCCCTTAATCGCCGTCAACTTGTTCCATATGCGGAACGGTCATATCGTTGACCGTCGCGAGTTCTTCTGGGAAGACCAGCTCGACTGGGATCCGCCATCGTTCTTTGAAGCACTGCTGAAACAGGTCTACCTCAATCAGCCCTACATTCCCGGCCTGATTCATGTGCCTGTGGACTTCGAGGACAGGGACGATCTCGAGGATTATCTATCTGAAAAACGCGGCCGGCGTGTCGAGATTCACACACCGCAGCGCGGACAAAAGAAAGCCATGCTGGCGCTGGCGGAAACCAACGCAAAGCACAGTTTCGATGCGCGCTTCCGCGTCTTGAAGCCTTCCATGCAGACGATCCAGGAGACTTTGCAGGATCTGCTCTCTTTGCCCGAACCGCCAACACGCATTGAGTGCTTCGACATTTCGCACATCCAGGGCACCGACAAGGTTGCGAGCATGGTCGTCTGGGAAGACGGTCGCATGAAGAAGGCCGATTACCGCAAGTTCGTGATCCGAACCGTAATCGGTAATGACGATTTTGCTTCCATGAGGGAAGTGGTCACACGCCGCTATTCGCGTCTACAGGAAGAGGGGACGCGGTTTCCGAGCCTGGTTCTGATTGACGGCGGAATTGGACAACTGCACTCTGCTCAGGACGCGCTCGAAAGTATCGGTGTCATCAATCAACCGATCGCCTCCATCGCCAAGCGTGAAGAGTGGATTTATATCCCCGGACAGGAGAGCGAGCCCATCATATTGGACCGATTCTCCCCGGTCTTGCACCTTATCCAGCAGATCCGTGACGAGGCGCATCGCTTCGCCGTGACCTTCCATCGCACTCGTCGAAACGCCAGCCGTCTGACGTCGGAATTGCGAGAGATTCCCGGTGTCGGAGAACGCACACTGATCAAGCTTCTTAGAGAGTTCGGCAGCCTGGAGCGCGTCCGCGAAGCCCAGGAGACGCAACTCGCCCGCGTTGTTGGGTCCGCTCAGGCTAGACGCGTGCGGGAACATTTCCATCCCACGGCCGCAGCCGAGCTAACGAATGGTCTGACGCCCGCGTCAGACTAGACTAGTTCTCAGTACCTTCCTTTATTAGGAGAGAGAGACAGATTTCATGTTCTCCATAAAAACCAGGCTTCTGCTTCTCGCGGTTGCGCCTTTCCTTCTGCAAGCGCAAAACCTTCAGGAATTCGAGAAGCGCGTAACCGAATTTACACTGCCAAACGGTATGCGATGGATCGTTCTTGAGCGCCATGAAGCTCCGACCGTCGCGTTCAATTCCTTCGTGAATGCCGGCGCAGTGGACGATCCTGCCGGTCAGAGCAGCATGGCTCACATGTTCGAGCACATGATCGGGAAAGGCACAACCACCATAGGAACCACCAACTGGCCGGCCGAGCAGAAGGCGCTGCAGCGCGTCGAAGATGTGTACGACAAGGTCGAGCAGGAGAAGCGAAAAGGGGCCAAGGCCGATCCTGCGGCGCTCAAAAAACTCGAAGCCGAACTCAAGGATGCCATTGAAACGGCAAACGGTTATGTCGTCCCCAACGAATTCACCAGGGTGATCGATGAGCAAGGTGGCGTTGGCTTCAACGCCGGAACCGCGCAGGACTACACGACATACTTCTACAGTCTGCCCGCGAACAAAACCGAGCTTTGGTTCCTGTTAACGTCCGAATGGTTCCGCCGACCGGTTTTTCGCGAGTTCTATAAGGAGCGCGACGTCGTCCGCGAAGAGCGGCGTATGCGTGTCGAATCGAGCACGCAAGGCAAGCTTATGGAACTCCTGATGGCGACCGCGTTCATGGCTCACCCATATCGCAACATGATCGGCTGGGCGAGCGAGATCGAAGCACTGCGAGCCAAGCAGGCCGATGCGTTTTATCAGCAATACTACGCGCCCGGCAATATCACGATGGCAGTCGTCGGCGATGTAAAGCCCGCTGACATCAAGCGAATGGCAGAGAAGTATTTCGGGACCATCCCTGCGCGTGCGCTGCCTCCGCCGGTTTCAGCAGTCGAGCCGGATCAGGAAGGGGAGAAGCGCGCCGTGCTGGAAACCAACAGCCAGCCGTTTGTGTTGATTGGCTACAAGCGCCCCAACCAGAACCATGCCGACGACCCAGTCTTCGATGTCGTCGCTGCGATTTTGTCCAGCGGACGGACCGGTCTGCTCTACAAGGAATTGGTGCGAGACAAGCGGATCGCGCTTGCCGTACAGGCTGGAGCGACATTCCCTTCAGGGAAGTACGACAATCTGTTTGTGCTATTCGACGTCCCCCAGGCAGGACATACGGTCGAAGAAAATGAGAAAGCCATCTACGCGATTCTCGAACGGCTGAAGAATGAAAAGGTCGACGACGTGACCTTACAGCGTGTTAAGACCAAAGTTCGCGCGGGGTTGATTCGCCAGTTGGACAGCAACACCGGACTCGCCTCGCAGCTTCCGTTCTATTCGGTCATGTACGGCGACTGGCGCGTCATGTTTACAGGTCTCAAAGACATCGAAAAGGTAACTGCCGACGATGTCCAACGCGTCGCCAAAAAGTATTTCGCCGATAACAATCGGACCGTCGTGCATACCGTGAAAGAGACCGCGCCGAAGCAGGAGGCATCCCGATGAAAACGTTCTTTTTGGCCTTGTCATTAGGCGCTCTCGCAGGCTCAAACGCATGGTCGCAGCCGGCCGCGGCTCCAGCGAAAGTCGTGACGGTCCCGTCATACAAAGCACTGAAATTCGGACCCGCGCCCGAGATCAAACTGCCCGACATTCCGATGTTCACCCTGGCCAACGGAATGAAGGTCTACCTGCTCGAGAATCACGAGCTACCGCTCGTCAGCGGCTTCGCTCTGGTGCGCACCGGAAACCTGTTCGATCCCAGGGACAAGATCGGTCTTGCCGAACTGACCGGCACTGTGATGCGGAGCGGAGGCACCAAATCTAAGACAGGCGAGCAGCTCGATGAGCAACTCGAAAATGTCGCTGCCTCTGTCGAAACCAGCATCGGGGAAAGCAACGGTCGCATCGGGTTCAGCGCCCTGAAGGAAAACGTGGATGACGTACTCGCGATCTTTCAGGACGTCATGCAGAATGCCGAATTCCGCCAGGACAAGCTAGATTTAGCGAAGCAGCAACTTCGTAGCTCCATCTCCCGTCGGAACGATGATCCAGGCGACATCCTGAGCCGTACTTTTGCAGAAATCGTCTACGGCCGCGACAATCCCTACGGATGGCGCATGGAGTACGAGCAGATCGACAACATCAAGCGAGACGACTTGATCGCTTTCTACAAGCGTTACTTCTTCCCCTCGAATATGATCCTCGCCGTGCAAGGCGATTTCGCCACGGCTGACATGCGCGCCAAAATTGAAAAGCTCTTCGGCGCCTGGACCGCCAAACAAGACCCGGTACCCGCGTTCCCTACAGTGCCGGCCAAGGCGGCCCCTGGTGTCTATCTGGCCACCAAGAACGACGTCACCCAGACGAACTTCTCTTTCGGTCATCTCGGAGGAGAGCTGAAAGATCCCAACTATCCCGCCTTGTCGGTGATGGCGGACATTCTCGGCGGCGGCTTTTCGAGTCGCCTGTTCAAAAACGTGCGCACGAAGCTAGGTCTTGCATACAGCGTCAGCGGCGGTTGGGGCGCCACGTATGACCATCCAGGCTTATTCCAAATCAGCGGCAGCACCAAATCGCAATCGACGGTCGATACGATTCAAGCCGCGCAGTCTGAGGTTAATCGAATTCGTACCACCGAAGTCACGGACCAGGAGTTAGACACCGCCAAGCAAAGCGTCTTGAACAGCTTTGTGTTCTTCTTTGACAGTCCCAGCAAGACGCTCAGCCGCCTGATGACGTACGAATATTACGGTTATCCGAAGGACTTCATTTTCCAGTACCAAAAAGGCGTGCAAGCGACAACCAAGGCCGATGTCTTGCGCGTGGCAAAACAATATCTGAAGCCGGAGGACATCGCGATCGTTGCAGTCGGCAAGCCGGCCGACTTCGGCAAGGCGCTCACGACACTCGGTACCGTCAAAGAGATTGACCTCAGTATTCCCGAGCCCAAAAAGGCTCCGGCCGCCACCTCCGACACTGCGAGCCTTGGCCGGGGGCGCAGCCTGATTCAGAAAGCGCAGCAAGCCGCCGGTGGAGCCGACAAACTTGCCGCCGTCAAGGATTTTACACAGTCCGTTGAAGCAGTTTTGACCACCCCGCAAGGCTCGCTCAAAGCGCAGCAGACCAATCAGTGGTTGAGTTCCGGAGCCCTCCGACAGACACAGCAACTACCATTCGGTAAACTCCAGGCTTTCTACGACGGAAAGACGAACTGGCTCGCCAGTCCACAAGGTGTGATGGAGATGCCGCCTCCGGTACTTCGTCAGATGCAGGGCGAAAAGATGCGCGTCTTCTTTGAGTTGATGCTCGCCGACCGCAATCCAGAATGGACCGTCAATGCAGTTGCCGAGAACGCCGTCGAAATCTCATCGAAGCAAGGTGACCGCGTTCGAGTCGATTTTGACGCCGAGTGGGCTCCCGGCAAAGTACTCTTATCAATCGATGGGAATGCAGGGGCCGACTGCCGTCGTATCGAGTCTGTCCGACTATCGTGAAGTTAATGGAATCCGATTGCCTCACAAGGTCGTCATAGAACAAGGGGGCCAGAAGTTCGCCGAAGCGACGGTTTCCGAATGGAAGCTAAATTCCGGCCTCACCGCTGAGGAGTTGAGCAAGAAACCATGAAAGCACTCGTAGCGCTTGCTGCGGCCGCTGTATTTGCTGCGGGCAGTCTGAGCGCAGAGACGAAAGCCGAACGGGGCAAGCGAGTTATCGACGAAGCGCTCGCGGCGCTGGGAGGCGAAAAGTACCTCTCGATGGAAAACCGTCTCGAGACCGGTCGCGCGTATTCGTTCTATCGCGACCGCCTCACGGGTTTATCCGTCTCGCGAGATCTACACGCGCAATCTGGAAAAGCCTGCAGCCAACGGAATTGCGTTACGCGAACGACAGACGTTCGGTAAGGATGAAGACTACTATGTGCTCTTCACAGACACGGGCGGATACGAGGTAACGTTCCGTGGCGCCCGGCCGCTCCCGACAGAGAGAAGCGCCCGTTGGGTGGAGACGACGCGCCGAAACATCTTCTACATCTTTCGACATCGCTTGAAGGAACCGGGGATGATTTTCGAGTCGCGCGGCGCGGAAGTGTGGCAAAACACCCCCATCGAGATCGTCGACATCACCGACGCCGACAATAATGTCGTTACTGTGTACTTTCAACAATCAACCAAGCTGCCGTTGCGGCAGGTGTCCATCAGGCGTAATCCGACAACCAGGGAGAAGACAGAGGAAGTCGCAATATTCTCCAAATTCCGCGATGTCGGAGGCGGAGTGCATTGGCCGTTCAATATCCTTGTGGAACGGAACGGCGAAAAAGCTTTCGAGATGTACTCTGAAAGCGTCGTCATCAATCAGCCTCTCGCAGACAATCTGTTTACCTTAACGACGGAAACGAAAGTGTTACCGCCGCCGAAGTAGCTACTCGTATCGCAGCGCGACGACAGGATCCAAACGCGCCGCCTTGCTCGCGGGCCAGATGCCGAAGAACAGGCCCACACCGATAGAGACAACCACTCCTGCCAACGCCGCCCAGAGCGGCACCTGCGTCGGCAGCGACGGAAAGACGATGCGCGCGACGATCGAAATGATCCATCCGAACGCCATCCCCAGCAAGCCTCCGATGAAGGTCAGCGTCGCAGCCTCCGTCAAAAACTGAAGGATGATGTCGAAGCGCGTCGCGCCGATCGCTTTGCGAATGCCGATCTCACGTGTTCGCTCCGTCACCGACACAAGCATGATATTCATCACTCCGATGCCGCCGACAAGCAGGCCGATGGAACTCATCACAATCATCACCAGCGCCACCATACCTGTGACTGCGTGAAACTGTTCCACCATCTGTTCGGCAGTTGAGATCCAGAAGCTGTCAGGGTCGGAGTACTTGTCGCGGCGCTCCTGCCGCATGACCATGCGAACCTCATCCATCGCCTGTCCAAGGCGACCTTCCTTCGCGGTAACCAGGATCATGTGCTCCCGTGCTCCCGGAAACATCTTGCGCATCGCGAAGTAGGGGAAGAGTATGCGCAGGTCGGCGCTCCCGGGCATCGATGCCGAGGGACGTTTCATCACGCCCACCACTTGCACCTGCTTGCCATTGACCTCAATCCACTTGCCGGTCGGATCGATACTCGGGAAGAGATTGCTGCGCGACATCCTCTCCCACGGCGACCACAGGCATGTGGCGCTGATTTTCAACGTCGTTGAAGAAGCGCCCGTACTTCATCTCGGTGCCATTGGCAACGTAGCTCTCCTCGTGTGCCGCCCATCTGAACCCGGTACACCTCATTGCCCTTGAAACGAGCTTTACTCAGAACATTTCCGCCTTGCGGAAACAGGTAAGGGCTGACGCTCTCGACAGATGGGCAGCGTTCTCGAATGGCAACCGCGTTTTCGAAGGACAGCGGCCTGCGCCGGATTTCCTCAGGAGTAAGGCGCTCGGTGCGGGGTCCGCCCCGGAATTTGAATACGATCAGCGTATTCGGACCGAAACTCCTAAGAATGTCAGTGATGGCTCCGTCCAGCCCGGAAATAATCGAGCCTACACCGATAATCGTGCCTGTTCCGATAATCACTCCGAGCACTGTCAGGAAAGCGCGCAGCTTCGACTCTCGAATACTCTCGAGCGCGATTCGGATTCCCGACAACCACTTAACCAGGTTCATCTATTCGTGCCGGAGAGCTTCGATCGGGTCGAGCCGCGACGCCCGTCGGGCGGGGTAAATCCCGAAGAACAAACCAACTAACGTGGAAAGCCCAACCCCAATGACAATCGCGCTCACCGGCACCACCATCGGGACCGGCGTCAAGCCACGTACCACGACCGCAATGACAGCCGCCGTCAGCACGCCGATCAATCCGCCGATCCCCGCCAGCGTTGATGACTCGACCAGAAACTGATTCAGAATGTCTCCGCGTCGCGCGCCTACCGCTTTGCGAATGCCGATTTCATGCGTGCGCTCAGTCACCACGGCCAGCATGATATTCATCACAACGACACCTCCCACGACAAGGAACACCGATACGACCGCCATAGCCGTCGCGGCAATCGCGCCCGTCATCTGCGCCCATGCCTGCTGAAGTCCCTCGGATCCCATCATTCCGAACGTGTCCTCCTGATTCGGGCGCAACCTCCGAAAGGTTCGTAGCAAGGAACGTATCTCGTCTTGCGCCGCATAGAGGTGCTCTTGGTCGAGTGCCACGGCGTTATAGCCAAGACCCGAACGCGACCCATATGTCTTGAAGAAGGTCTCCGCAGGGATCATTACAAATCTGTCCCGGGGCTGTCCAAACACCGACCCCAGAGCCTTCGACACGCCAATCACTCGGTACGGTCTGCCATCGATGCTGATGTCTTTTCCCACCGCCTCCACGTTCGGAAAGAATTCCTGCTTGATGTCGTCCCCAATGAATGCGACCGTCAGGCGTTTGTAGTCGTCTGTCTCGGAAAGGAACCGGCCGCTGACAACCTGTAAGTTGGAGATCACGGCCATATTTGCGGTCGCGCCCATTCCTTGCACGCCGTCAAGCGTTCGCGACCCGTGACGAACTTGAACTCCTCTGCCAACCTCTAATCCAATCTCGCGCACAAGCGTCGCGTTGGCCCTGAGAAAATCGTATTCCGTCAGGCTCATCTCAGGATTCCGTCGCTCCATTTCGAGGTATTTCTTTGCGTCGAACCGGCCCATCATGATGATGCGCCGAACCCGGAAGCCTTCGGCGCCCATGTCGGACACCTGGCGGGCGATGTACTGATTCATCCCTTCGATGACCGACATCACGGCGATCAGAGTTGTCGTCGCCAGAATGATCCCGAGAAGCGTGAGGAAGCTCCGCAGCTTACTCGCCCGCAATGACCCGAGCGCAACACCGGCAGCTTCGTAAAACGAGGCGCTCGATTTCATCTAAGTAACAGAGGCCAGGGGAGATGATGCTTTTCTTGCGATCTTGTCGAGCCACTGCAGTACGACTCGGTCCACCCAGAAGCGCGGCGCACGGTGCGAAAGGAAACCGAGATGCCCCCCATGGTCCACGGCAATAAGCGTGATGTTCTCGTTCCCATGAATGGCCGGATGATCGAAGATCTCAAAAGGAATTAACGGATCATCCTTCGCCTGGATTAGCAGCGTAGGGATGCGAATGTGTTCCAGGAACTGATTCGAGGACTGTGTCGCGTAATAATTGTCCGCCGATCCGAATCCGAAGAACGGCGCGGTGACCTTATCGTCGAACTCATAGACGGTTTTGCATTGATCGAGAACGCTTACGTCGTAGACTCCGGGAAGGCTTTCCGCGCGACGCCGGATTCGTTCTTTCAAACGGTTGACGAAGCGCGATTCGTAGATCCAATTCTCCCGCCGTGACATCTTCCGAACCGAAGCTGCAAGATCGATTGGCGTCGAGACGGCAATCACGGCGTCGAGCAAGCCGGCGGCCTCGTCGCCAAGCTCCCCAGCGAGCTTCAACGACACATTCCCACCCAGACTGTAGCCGATCAGATAAATAGGACGATTATGCTCAGCGCGAATCTGACGGATCAGGCTTAGAGTGTCACTGGTGAGGCCGGCATGGTACATGGTCTTGCACATCGACTCAGTCCCGCCGCAACTGCGCATATTCGTTCGATGCACAGCGTAGCCATGCTCCAGCGCAAGCTGGGACATACTCCGTATGTAACCGGCGTCACTTGAGCCTTCAAGGCCGTGGACCATCAGGATCTCGCCCAGGATCTCGCCATGACCGGCGCCTTGTGGGCGTTGCTCATGAACGAGAACCTGCGCATCTGGATCCGTCCTATAGAATCGTTCGTGGACGGGAAACCTCTCCGTGTCCAGGCGTCTCCGGGCGAAGTTCGCCAGGATCGTCAGGACATGAGGATTCCTTATAAGCGGACGAAACGAAACCAAACTTCTATTTTACGTGCGCGACCGTCATCCCTCAACGTCGGCCATCATAGTCGATTCCGATTTGCGGCTGAGATCTTCGGCGAGAATGATTGCCTCCGCGAGATCTTTCATGGGACGACGCAGACGCCGGCTCTCATTCCGCAGACGGAGATACGCTTCCTCTTCGGACAATTTATAGCGATGTTGCAGGATTCCCTTGGCGCGTTCCACCAGTTTTCGCGTCTCGAGCTGGCGCTTCATTTCCTGGGTTTCTTCCATCAGGCGCGCGTTCTCCTCCGCGAGAACACCACGCGCGAATGGCGCCGCCCATCTGCTCGCCCATGAAGGTGACCAGACCGACTTCGTTCGGGGAATGCTGGTGGGCTTCCCTATGATGCACGTTGATGACGCCGATGATATCGCCGCCACTCACGAGCGGTACGGACAGGAATGCTTCGTAGGTGTCCTCGACAAGCGCTTGAAAACGCTTGAATCGGTTGTCGGCCGCCGCATTGGCCGGCAGGGCTACCACTGATTTATGCTCAGCCACCCATCCCGTAACACCCTCGCCCATTTTCATGCGCAGCATACCGAGATCGGCGGCATGCGGAACCTGGGATGCCCTAAGAACGATCTCGTTAGTGTCGGATTCGATGAGGTATACGAGGCACGCATCGCACTCCGTAATCTGGACAGTGAGCCCGATAATCTCCCCGAGCATTTCGTCGAGCGAACGCTCCGAGCTGACTATGTTACTCACGCGATGAAGAATATTAACCTGAGGTTCCATGACGCTTAGACTCCAAGCGTAGAGGGCCAAACGCTCCTGGTCCAATCGAAAGTTCTTATAGCACTCATGCTCCGGGGTGCTAGGGCCTTAGGACTTGCGACAATAGAGGTGGCGCATATGCCCAAGTGGGTGAGCATACTAGTACTTAGTCTGTCCGCCACGGCAGAGGACCGGTGGCTTAGACTACAGTCCCCGCATTTCGAACTGATTACAAATACCGGCGCTGGCGCGGGCCGCGACGTCCTCCGTCGTTTCGAGCAAATCCGCCACGTCTTCGAGTCACGAACCGGTCGCGGCGCCCTCACCCCTCTGCCCGTGCGCGTCTTTGTTTTCCGTAATGAATCCGACTTTCAGCCGTACCAGGTGAACCAGAACGCCGCAGGCTACTACCAGGCCGGATATGAGCGCGATTACATTGCCATGCAGTCCACTGGTGTCGAAACGTATCGTGTCGTCTATCACGAGTACACCCATCTCCTGCTAAGACACGCGGGTTACAAAGTTCCCGTGTGGTTCAACGAAGGTACTGCCGAACTGTTTTCCACAGCCGAAGTCGGGAAGACCGAGGTACGGATCGGCGATCTCATCCCTGCGCACGTCCTAACCCTGCGAGACCAGCGCCTGCTCGACCTGCAGACACTCACCACCGTCGACCACGACTCCGAGCACTACAACGAGCGCGGCAAGAGCGGAATCTTTTACGCCCAAAGCTGGGCCCTGATTCACATGTTGAACTTCGCGCCCGAGTACCGGCCCGGTCTCCCGAATTTCCTCCGAATGATCCTTGGCGGAGAAGATGCGGTTCGATCGTTTCAACAGGCCTTCGGCAAGAGCCCAGCGGTCGTACTCCAGGACTTGCAGTCTTATCTTAGAAGCGCCCGCTTCGAAGGCTTGCGGTTCCGCGCATCGAAGTTCGATGTTGGAAAAGTGCCGGCCGAACCTTTTGGCGCGCTTAACGCGCAACTCGCGCTCGCCGATCTGCTGCTCGCGATCGACAAAACGGATGAGGCCCGAGCGGTCTATGGGCGTCTCGAAGCGCAACATTCCGACAATCCCGCCGTGCGCGTCGCTCTGGGCCAATTCGCATCTCGGACCGACGACTTCATAACGGCCCGCCGTCATTTCGAGAGCGCAATCCAGGCCGGCAATAATGATGCGCGCCTGTTCTACGACTACGCCATGGTCCTCCGGCGGATGAAGCAGCCGGAAGCGCTGGTGGTGCAGAACCTCCTCAAGGCCGTATCCATCGATGACAACTTTTTCGACGCCCACCAATTCCTCGGCTATCTCTTCCTACGAGACGAACGGTACCCCGAAGCCATCCATCACCTGACGCGAGGGACCGAGTTACAACCTTCGCGCGCCGCCGTCTGGGAAAACCTGGCGCTCGCGTTCCACAAGGCGGGCGACAAAGAGCGAGCTAAGAACGCTGCACGAGCAGGACGCAAGGTGGCCAATGGACCTGAGGAAGCCGCTCGTCTAGACGCAATGATCGACCTCATCGAATCGGACGCAGACAAGATCGTACAAGCGCCGATTGACCCCAAGCCCACGGTAGCGGTCGCAATACCGACCAACACACGACTGCAAGGAATGCTTATCCAAGTCGACTGCCTCGCGTCCAGGGCACGACTCCACGTCGCCACCAATACCGGCAAAGTATTGCTTCTCGTGCGCGATGCATCGAAGGTGACGCTGCGCGGAGCCGGAGGCATCACCACAGACCTCGCCTGCGGAACGGTCCCTGCCCGTCCCGTAATCATTGAATACCAACCGGAAGTCCATCAAACGTACGGCACATCCGGCAACGTCAAATCGATCGAATTTCGGTAGTTGGGCTTCAGCCCAATGCCACCTAGTTTTGTAAGCTATTGCTTTTGGCTTTGTAAGCCGTGGATTTTGGTTTGTAGGCCTTTTGATTTTGTGGGGCAGGCTTTCAGCCTGCGGTATCGATTTTATCGATACCACCGGGCGAGAGCCCGGAATTCCACGCCCAAACGGCGTTGCAACGAACGCCATTGCCCTTATGAGTAGACGTAATTTCGCCGCTGTTTGGAGATTCCAACACAAATTTAAACTAAGCGAAACCAAGGCGCAGATCACCCTTATCGCGCCAAGGTGAAGCCCGTACTTTGACGCTCGAAATGGTCGTACGAAAGTGCATTCCGATCTCTTCGAGAACCGGAGCGGGAGACCTGCCTCCACACACGCCGGAGTCATGCGCTGAATCCGCTGCCCCAGAAACGCCCTGGAGAATATCCTCGATCGTCAGTCCAAAATGCAGCAGCCCGGGATTCTCGATCTCGACTCGGTCATTGAAGATCGCAATGATTGGGCGTAGTCAGCAGGGACGACGGCGTTGCCAACGGCACAGACCACCGGTCTTCCTGCCGGGCGCCCTCGATCCTCTGCAGCGACCGGCAGGTAGCCAGCAACTCCGAAGCTACTCGGAAGTCGATCGCTTCCGAGTTCATTTCCGGATAACGGCCGGATCGAATCGGCAATCAGATTGGCCAGCCTCTCTTCGGCCGCCAATCCGGTAGTCCGCACTTTACTCAGAAGCACCCGTCCGCGCAAGGCTTCCGAGTTCCCTCGGGTCCACAAACTTGGTACATCTAGATCGTCGAGGCCATTCGTGATAACACGATTGATAATCATCGCTGCTGCACTTGTCAGTTGTCTTCGAGCGCAGCGTCCGATCGCCAGTATTTCCCCTGCGTTCGCCCGATATGGCATTCACGCTCTCACCGCGGCTACACCAGTTGGTGACGCGGAACTCACCGCCAGACTCGGGCCTGATGTCATGACAGCCCTAAGCGATCTCCGCCCCCACGTCGCCCTGCTCCGAAATGACGGGCCGCACACCATCATGCACGTCATTTGGATCAAGGAGGATTTCGCCCGACGCTATACCGCAGTGGAAGCCACTTTGGATTCCGTCATTCTGAACAACGGGACGATTGTCGGACCAGACTTGTACGGGTGGCTCGAGTTCCGACGCGCCCAGTATGCGGCCAACGCCGAACTATCGGTAAAGATGAATGACGCCTCGGTATCCGATGAGCAACTCGATGCGTGGCTTGCGGAAGTAAGCGAACGGCCATTCACCTTCAAACCGAACGGGCTACCGGATCATGCAAGCGCCATCGGCTCATCGGCGCGGATGGTACGGGTCATAATCAAGCAGCATGGACGGGCTAAGGTGGCTACGCTGTATTCGCAAGTAACTCAGAAGAACTCCGCAGCGACGCAGTTTATTCAGGTGAAGGAGTAATCCCTACCTACTGAGAAATTCGGAGTTTGCGACTGGAGTTTGGAATTTCGAAAAACGCAGTGCGGCACTTTCCGATATCGGGACATACCAGGGCGCGCCCCTCCCCGTGATTGTGATGCCGCTTCGTTCCACACCCCCGCACCAACCCGCGAGACCCGAACGAAAAGTGCCATTCTGTAGAGGTGGTATGGGTTAATTTGCCAGTTTATCGTTTCCTCTGCGTGTGCTTCATCGCAATGATCCTCGGTGCCCAGGATCAGGTGCCGACTACGATCGTGCTCCAGCACGCAAACGTCATTGACGGTGTTTCATCACAACCGGCGCTGGACGTAACCATCGTTGTTCGGGATGGGAGGATCGCCAGCATCGGATCGGCGCCGCATGACCCGGCAAGTGGCCAAGTGATCGACTTGGCCGGGCGGTGGGTTCTGCCAGGTCTGATAGACGCGCACACGCACGTCAACACCATCACTGCCGCCCGGACGGCACTCGATTCTGGCCTGACCACCGTACGTATACTCGGTGTCGAACACTACGTTGATATCGGTCTCCGCGAACTGCACCGCGGCGGAATGTTCACTATTCCTGAGGTCGTCGCGTGCGGTTACCAAATCCGTCCCGACTTGCCGGAACAGTTCATCCTTGACCATCCGACGCTGTCGGCGCTGAGGCCGAAACTGAGCGGCACAGAAAGCATACACTTGGCGGTCAAGGCGAATCTTGACCGAGGCGTTGACTGCATCAAGCTCCTCGCCACAGAAAGGGCCGGGACGGCGAACACGGACCCCAACAAGCGTACGTTCTCGGATCAGGAATTGAAAGCAGCTGTTCGGGCCGCAGGAGGCAAGCGCGTCGCAGCACACGCCCACGAGGCGGGGGGAGTGGAAGCTGCTGTGCGGGCAGGTGTTCATACCATAGAGCACGGAACCTACGTCACGGACCAGACGCTTGCAATGATGCAGAAGCAGGGCGCCTGCTTCGTATCCACTGTGCTGGCGCATCGCAACGGCCCGCCCAACCCGCCAGCCGCTATGGCCGCTCGGTATGCGCAGATGGCTCCGATTCGGGCTGACGCAGTACGGCGCGCGAGCAAGCAGGGCGTCAAACTCGTGGTGGCCACAGATGTCTTCTACGGACCTCCCACTCCCCAGAAATACCTTTACGAGGATGTCGTCGAACATACTCGGTTGGGCATCCCCGTCATGGATGCGATCAAGGCGGTTACCTCCACGGCCGCGGAATGCATTGGAATTGAGAAGAGAACCGGGTCAGTGCGGGTTGGCCTTGAGGCCGATTTGATCATCGTCGATGACAACCCTCTCGTCAACATCAACACTCTCGGAACGGTGCTTGCCGTCATCAATGATGGACGCATGGTGAAGAACACGCTCGCCGCTCGCTAGTGGCCACGCGCGGCCGCTAATGGCAGTGCCTGACAAAGGCTGTGGGTGGAGTTGATCGTCACCGGTTCAACGGGAGAGTTCGTAAGCCTCGCGCCTGAGAGACGGCGATTCCGGAAAGTTGGACGCGAAGTCGTGGAAAAGATGTCGTTCGCTGGCCAGTTTACGAGAACGCCACTGGCGAGCGCGTGCCTAATCCGTCGGTGTTAGCCGCGACTAGTCGACCAGGAGCTGCGAGAATCAAACAGTGCGCAGGGTCGCGATTATCGAAGCACCTTCGATCCTGGGCCTTCGACCTAGCGGTGTCGAGAAGTTGCCCGACGCTCTTGACCGCGAGGGCCTGGCTAAGAAGCTGAACGCGGAGAAAGCCTGGCGTGTGGAATCGGGCATTTATAGTGACAAACGCGATCCTGAGACAGGATTTCTAAACACACGCGAGATTGCGAACTATTCACGCCGGCTTGCGGTTCAGATCGAACGCGTCCTCGACAAGGGCAAGTTTCCCCTTGTGATTGGGGGCGATTGCAGCATCCTGCTGGGATCGATGCTCGCGCTCAGGCGGCGAGGGCGTCACGGCCTCTTGTTCCTCGACGGCCACACAGATTTCTATCAGGCAGAAGCCAACGTCAACGGGGAGGCCGCGTCGTCAGACCTTGCCCTTGTCACAGGCCGCGGGCCATCGTTGATCACGACTTACGATGGCTATTGCCCTCTGGCGGCTGATCAGGACGTCGTGGCATTCGGATTCCGTGATGAGGTCGAATCTCAATCTTATGGCAGCCAGCCGCTGCCGCCGGCACTGAGGGCCTTTGGTCTCGACAAGATCCGTCGCACCGGTGTGGAGGTCGCGGCGCAGGAGGCGATTGATCATTTCTCCGGCCATGGCGTCTGCGGCTACTGGATCCATTTCGACGCGGACGTTCTCAACGATGCAATCATGCCCGCGGTCGATTACCGCATGCCCGACGGTCTGAACTGGACGGAAATCGAAGCTGTCCTGAGCGTCGCCCTCGATTCCCCCAAGGCTGTGGGCATGGAGATTACCATTCTCAATCCAACGCTCGATGCAGAAGGTCTTATTGTCCAGGCTTTTGTCGAGATGCTCTCTGGAGTGTTCGCTAAGACAGCGACTATTGACCCGAAAAGCTAGTTGCGCAGTGTTTCTGCACAGATCAATCATAGAAGTTGGTCGTTACCGTCTCTCACGACCATTGGCTCGGCCCCGCATATTCCCGCGATACCTGACGGGAACCGGACTTCCCAAGCTGAACGGACAAAGCTGTGCACTCGCAATTTATTGCAATGCGCGAAGTGCTGCTCTCTGGACAACTTACGCGCAGAGAGTCACATCACAGTCGGCACTGGTCTAAGGTCGTACTTCGTAAAGATTGTTGAACGGGTTTTCGAGTGGAACTCGCCGAACGACTCCAAACCCCGCCTCTTGACACATCTCGTTCACCCGGTGCTCGTGAAAACCAAGTGTCCCCAGACCGGCACCGCCGTGGGCCAACGATGTCGTCATGCAGTACATTACGCTGAAGCCATGGAACATCGCGCCGAGCGGCCCAATATTCTGCTCCAGTTTGTGCGAGCAGTTTATGTCAAGGCAGATGTAGATTCCATCATCCTTTAGTCCGCCGCGGATGGATCGGAGTAGTCCTATTGGATCAATAGCGTCATGAACCACATCAAACGTGGTGATCACATCAAACTTTTCAGGAAGATCCCGGGAAACGTCGCGCGCTTCAAAGCGGATGCGATCACCGATTCCGGCAGCAACCGCCTTGCCAGTCGCTAGTTCGATTGTCGGCTGAAATATGTCAAATCCCACGTACGTCGACTGAGGAAAGGACTGAGCGAGTTTAATCAGCGCGCGGCCTCGACCGCAGCCTACGTCCGCAACCAATGCCCCGCGCTCGAGCTTTGCTTGTACTTCAGGCATAGCGGGAATCCATTGCTGAAGCAGAAGGTTCTCGAACCAGCCCGAGGTAAAGCGCTCTAGACCATCCCAAAAATCGTCCGGATAGGCGGACTGCGGAACTCCACCGCCGTGCCGAAAGCTGTCGATGACTTTGTCGACAACCATGTTCATCGCGCGGGACATCTGGTAGATGCCACCAAAGAAAAACGGCCCATTCTCGTCGGCCAATGCTGCAGTATGTTCTAGCGGAAGTGTGAAACGGCCAGATGCGGGATCGTACTGAAGATATCCAGCCGTCGCCATGCCGCCCACCCATTCTCGAACATAACGTTCATTCGTACCAGTTCGGGCGGCAAGTTCGGTGCTGGTGGATGGTCCATGGGAAGCCAGATCTTTGAACAACCCGAGACGATCACCGATTGAGGCTAGCGCGGTAGTCATGGCCGCGCTGGTGTCGCTGAGAACTTTCCCGACGAACGCTTCCTGTTTAGCGGGGTCCGGGCCTTGTAGCGGTTCTCCGTTTGTCATGGGGATGTTTCCTATTAGGGGTATTATGCCGCAGTTCGCCGCGCGTATCCTCCACAATTTCGTTGACTTTCGTGCTGAGCCCGAGCAGTTCATCGACGCTGGTGAGTACGTAGTGGCAGTCGGACGTTTTCGGGGAAGATCGAAGAACGGCGCGACCCCGGTGTGGCTAGAGCGCCAAACCCATATTTGTTCGACAAGAATGCGGCATCGGGAACGTGATACGGCGCTACCGGAAAGAATCTAGGGGCCATCACCTGGCGCTGACCTCTCGAAATGCCCCAACTCCAGGCGAGACCCCAAGGGCCTCGGAACCTTGTTAACGCTGACAAAACTCTTGAGCGTGAGCACCTTCAGTGCGTTATAGAAAACGAGGCGCGAATATTTCTGCTGACAGACAACACCAGCGGTGCGCCGCAATGGACAGCCGCGATCATTCGCACGCTCGACAGGATCGTTGAGATTATGCGCGGTTCTGATCGGCCGACCATACTTCGCCTTGTAAAATTTGGAGGCGTCACCTTAAATCGTGGCCCTTGGGATCTCTCGCAGAGATTGAACTAATTCCAAACAGCTCGTTTGGTTAGAACGAAACGGCACAGAGAGGCTTCGTGATGTCCAAAAAAGATACTTCACAAGCCGCATCGATCGATGCTCGACAAGGACTTTATGCTGGCGCCTATTGTAAGAAGTCAGAAGCTTGCCGGCAGCTATCTCTCCTTGAAATAATCGCCTGCATGTCTGAACTTCGGCCAACGCATACTGCGCTAGGAGTGTTTCTCGGCGTTACGTTTGGCGGATCCATCCTGCTGTCTCTGGCGATCGGGCAACAACTGGGGACAATACGCATTTAAGTTCATGAGCACGAGCGGTGAACGGGATCTCGAATTACTTCTCCTGGTGAATATTTCGCTATTACTGACAGGAGCCCTCGGCTTGGCAAGAACAACGCACGTGCAAGTGAAGGCCGATTCTGCAAAGCAAGCTGCGGCGGAATAGTGTCAAATGAAATTCGAAGTCGCCTTTTCCGACCGCCACCAGTCCGAAACATACGGCAGGACCGACGCGGCCCATCACTCGCGCGGCCGTGCCGTCCAGCGTTTCCCGATTCCGCTCCGAGAACAGCGTTACCGTAGAGCGACACACAGCGCCGCCTTCTCGTGTCGATTGGAAGGCGTGACCAACCGCAAGACCCCAACTATTGATCCCCAGTCCGTGCCAGCAGCCGAGCTCCGCCGTGAAGGCCGCCTAACCCGCATCTCGAAAGCGCTCGCCTCCGGAGCCACCGTCACCGACATCGCCGAAACCGAAGGCATCAGCCGCACGCTCACCTCACGTGTGGCGAACTCGCCGAAATGCCGGCAACTTATCGCCGAGTTCGTAAACAGCGAGTTTGAAGAAATACGAGCGATGTTCTACCGCTGCCTCCGCGCCATCGAACACGCGATGATCGCCAGGCGCGAATACCTGACGAAGCAAGGGCAGATCATCTACGGTGGGCCCGACCACCATGCACGTCTCGCGGCTACGAAGCATTTCGTGATTTTCTTGACTGCCGTGTGGCCCGCGCCGAAGCAACCTGAGAAAGCAGGAGCGGAGAGGGATAACACTGGATGAACTGAGAGCTGGCCGGAATGAGCGACGATTCAATAGATCCCCTATAGCATCACCGTCAGAATCTACACCCGTCTCATGAATCTCAAGTGAGGACTATGACCCATCTAATTTGTTCTGTCGGCCTTGCCGTCGTGCTAACTGCCCTTATGTTCTACCCGTTTTTTCCGGGAGAGGTCGATGTCGTTGCTCAAACGATGTCGACGACCGCTCAGTTCGCCGTCCTCGGCGGCACACTGTTCCTACTCCCGGCCGGTCTCTGGTGGCTCGGTCGACACTTGGTGAGGCCGCGCGAGCAAGGTTCTGTAGCTGGGACTGTTCGGGTGCCACAGGTTCTGGTCCAGTTGACGTTGGTGGCATTGGCGGTGGTTGGGCTGCTCTCGGCGTTGGGCGCTTGGATGGGTGGGAGCCCATTAATGGGAATCGGTGTACTCGCGCTTTCCGGCATCGGCGTGTGGCGATTGAGAAAGCGAATAGCATCGGTAGATCCGCGACGCACAGCGGCAACAATGGCGGTCTACTTGATCGTCGTTCCAGTTGTCGGATCAGTGCTGCAGTTCCTACTGTTTGAGCCGATGACGAGCTTCAGTAGAAATCGGACGATGAACCAGGCTACCGTTCTGCTGGCAGGAATCGACCGCCACTACGCCGAGAAGGCTATTTACCCTGACTCTCTCGTTGCGCTCTGGCCCGACTTCCGACCGGGCATCGTAGGCATTCCGCAGTATCATTACGCGCGTCACGGAAGCGCCTATACGCTGTCGTTCCGGCAGCCGTCGCTCATCTTCCCGGGTTTTGGCCGCGAGGAGGTCGTCGTTTACAACCCGCGCGACGAGCACCTGTTTCCCAGCCACGCCGCTTGGGCGCTGGAATGGCCAATGGAACAGCGCATGGCCAGGCAAGGCTGGATGGTTTCGTTTGAGACCGGACGGCCGCATTGGAAATACCTCTGGTTCGATTGAGCGATGGTTAAGTCCCGTGACACGGCGCTAACGGAAGAATCTAGGGGCCATCACCTGGTGCTGACTTCTCGAAATGCCCCAACTCCAGGCGAGACCCAAGGGTCTCGGAACCTTGTTAACGG
The DNA here is from genome assembly GCA_963844855.1 of Bryobacteraceae bacterium. GTDB lineage: Bacteria > Acidobacteriota > Terriglobia > Bryobacterales > Bryobacteraceae > DASQDN01. The sequence continues at coordinate 504,326 of CAWJQP010000080.1, read as the reverse complement.
CACTCCCGCAACTCGATCTCCCCTCAATTCAACAACTTACAAAACCAACCCCCAATTTACGCCAACTCCGCATGCTAAAACCAAAATAGAAGCGCCCGGGCATCCGCGCCCGGGCATTTTTCATTTACAAGGAACAAAACCATGTCTTCGACGAACAAAGCCAACGCCCAGCACTCCACCGGACCTCGTACCGAAGCTGGCAAAGCAGCCTCAAAATACAACGCCATCCGGCACGGCCTCACCGGCAAACGTCTGATCCTCGACTGCGAGGACCCCGCTCACTACGAGGCGCTTCGTCAGGACCTGATCGACTCTTACAAGCCGGCCGACGCGGCCGAACTCATGCTCGTCGAAGAGATCGCCCAAAATTTCTGGCGTCTCCAGCGAGCCCGCAATATCGAAGCCGAAAACATGAACATCGGCGCAGAAGGCTGCGACCCGATCGTCGGCTTTAGCATGAGCCAGCGCCTCTTCGACCCCATCCGCCGCTACATGACGACCATCGAGCGCGCGTGGCATCGCGCGATGCAGCAGCTAGAACGCACACAAGCTCTACGCCGTAAGTTGGAAGCCGCTCAGCCTCCCGTCCCGCCACAAACTGGCTTCGTTTCGCAAAGATCAGAACCTCCTGCGCCAAGAGTCATTTCCATTGCCCCGCGGGCCGAAAATCCACCTCCGCAAACGATAGAAATCGACATGGCGTTACAATCAAACTTGATCCATCCACAGTCTGAGCGGCAACATCCAACAAGCAGGAGGCAGTGCGAATGAGCGCGGTTTCCGCTAGCGGGGTTTTAGCCCGTAGTGCGGGTTTTTACGCAAACACGATCGGTAAAAAGGCGGTCATGGCCGTCACCGGAGTCGTACTTTTCGGTTTTATCATCGGTCACATGGCCGGTAATCTTCAGTTCTTCCTCGGCCCGGACGCTTTGAACGGCTACGCGGAAAAACTCCGCGAGAACATGGCCTTACTTTGGGCCGTGCGTATCGCGTTGCTCGTCGCCGCGATTCTTCATATTGCGTCGTCCGTCAGCCTCGCCCGAACTAAGAATGCCGCGCGTCCCGTCGGCTATGTGCGCAAGCAAAGCGTCGGATCCACCTACTCTTCCCGAACGATGTATTGGAGCGGTCCCATCGTTCTTGCGTTTCTCATTTACCATCTGCTTCACTTGACCACCGGTACGGTCCATCCGAATTTCCAACATCTCCGCGCTTACGAGAATCTTATTGTTGGTTTTTCTAACCCGGTCGTCGCGATCGCCTACATCGTGGCAGTCATTCTTCTCGGCATGCACCTCTATCACGGGATCTGGAGCATGTTCCAATCGCTCGGAGCCGCGCATCCGCGCTACACTCCGAAGCTGAAGACGTTCGCCAAGATCGCCGCCGGGGCGATCGTGCTCGGCTTCATCTCTGTTCCGATCGCGATCCTGATGGGTATCCGTCCGGGGCATGACATCGTATGACACTCGATTCCCGTGTTCCCTCCGGTCCGATAGAGACCTCGTGGGAACGATCGCGTTTTGAATACAAGCTCGTCAACCCCGCCAACAAGCGCAAGTACAACATCATTGTTGTCGGCTCCGGCCTTGCCGGCGCGTCGGCTGCAGCCTCGCTAGCCGAGCTTGGCTACAACGTAAAGTGCTTCTGCTTCCAGGATTCTCCGCGCCGAGCGCATTCCATCGCTGCCCAAGGTGGTATCAATGCCGCCAAGAATTATCAGAATGATGGAGACAGTGTCTATCGCCTCTTCTATGACACCGTCAAAGGGGGTGACTTTCGCGCTCGCGAAGCCAATGTCTACCGCCTTGCCCAGGTCTCGGTAAACATCATTGATCAGTGTGTCGCGCAAGGCGTGCCGTTCGCTCGCGAATACGGTGGCGGTCTTTCGAATCGATCTTTCGGCGGCGCGCAAGTTTCGCGGACCTTTTATGCCCGCGGGCAGACGGGCCAGCAGCTACTACTCGGCGCGTATCAGGCGCTCGAAAGACAGATCGGTCTCGGCAAAGTCGCGATGTACCCCCGGACCGAGATGCTTGAGCTCGTCGTCATCGATGGCAAAGCTCGCGGCATCGTGGCGCGTGACCTCACTACCGGAGGGATTCAGTCTCATGTCGGAGACGCGGTGCTTCTCTGTACCGGTGGCTACGGCAACGTATTCTTCCTGTCGACGAACGCGAAGGGTTCAAACGCCACTGCCATCTGGCGGGCGCACAAAAAGGGCGCGTTGTTCGCAAACCCTTGCTTTACGCAGATTCATCCGACGTGTATCCCGGTTTCGGGCGATTATCAATCGAAACTCACGCTCATGTCCGAGTCGCTCCGCAATGACGGCCGCATTTGGGTGCCGTTGAAGCAGGGCGATACACGGACGCCGAGTCAGATTCCCGAGGCTGAACGCGACTATTACCTCGAGCGCCGTTATCCGAGCTTCGGAAATCTCGTCCCCCGCGATGTCGCATCACGCGCGGCCAAGCAGGTCTGCGATGAGGGTCGCGGAGTCGGTCCCGGAGGCTTGGGTGTCTACCTCGATTTCGCGGATGCCATAAAACGCCTGGGCCGGAAGGTGATCGAAGACCGCTACGGCAACCTCTTCGACATGTACTACCAGATCACCGGTGAAAATCCATACGAGACGCCGATGCGTATCTATCCGGCGATCCATTACACGATGGGCGGTCTCTGGGTCGACTATCAGTTGATGAGTACAATCCCCGGGTTGTTTGTGCTGGGCGAGGCGAACTTCTCCGATCACGGCGCTAACCGTCTCGGCGCAAGCGCCTTGATGCAAGGCTTATCCGATGGTTATTTCGTGATTCCTTACACGCTCGGAAACTATCTTGCAGGAACGCGTCTGGAAACCGCCAAAGTGGATGACCCGCAATTCCGCGAGGCCGGCGAACAGGTCGCTTCCATGATCAAGAAGCTCTTGTCGATTCGCGGTAAGCGCACCGTCAATTCGTTCCATCGTGAGCTCGGCAAGATCATGTGGGACAACTGCGGTATGGCTCGAAACGCCGCCGGCTTGGAGTTCGCTATCGGCCGCATTCAGGAGCTTCGCGAAGAGTTCTGGCAGAACGTGAATGTGCTCGGGGACAACGACGGAATGAACCAGGCGCTCGAACACGCCGGACGTCTGTCCGATTACTTCGAATTGGGTGAGTTGATGTGTCGTGACGCGTTGCATCGCAACGAATCGTGCGGAGGGCACTTCCGCGAGGAATACCAGACCGAAGAGGGTGAAGCGCAGCGCGATGACGAGAACTTCTCCTACGCCGCCGCCTGGGAGTATCGAGGTCTCAATCACGAGCCCGTACTTCATAAGGAACCGTTGCTCTTCAACTATGTTCATCCGTCACAACGGAGCTACAAGTAGCGATGCGAATCACTCTTCACGTCTGGCGGCAGCGCAACGCAGCCGATAGCGGTCGGATGGTCAAGTATCAGATGGACGGCGTCAGCGAGCACATGTCGTTCCTGGAAATGCTGGACGTGCTCAACGACCAGCTCGTGGAAAAAGGGGAAGAGCCCATTGCTTTCGATCACGATTGCCGCGAAGGGATTTGTGGTTCCTGCGGATTCATGATCAACGGTGTCGCGCACGGTCCTCTCCCAGGTGTCACGGTTTGTCAGTTGCACATGCGCAGCTTCAAGGACGGCGACACGCTCTATCTGGAGCCATGGCGTGCTCGGGCGTTTCCCGTGGTGAAAGACCTTGCCGTAGATCGATCGGCCTTCGACCGGATTATCGCTTCGGGCGGCTTTATTTCGGTTGCCACCGGTAGCGCGCCCGATGGCAATGCGATCCCGATCCCCAAAGTAAACGCCGATAAAGCGATGGATGCGGCGGCATGCATCGGATGCGGCGCCTGTGTGGCTGCTTGTCCCAATGCGGCAGCCGCCTTGTTCACAGGGGCCAAGATTGCGCATCTTAACTTGCTCCCCCAAGGCCAACCGGAGAAGAACCGCAGGTCCGTCGGTATGGTCGCCCAGATGAATTCCGAGCACTTTGGGAACTGCACGAACATCGGGGAATGCGAAGCCGTATGTCCGAAGCTGATCCGGCTCGAAGTCATCGCCCGGATGAACCGGGATTACCTCAAAGCGGCGTTTAAGAACGATTAAGACTATACTCTCTCTCATGAGAGTACTGCTGCTGATGCTTTGCGTCGGCCTGTCCCTGCTTGCCCAACATTTAACGACGGAAGAGTTCGAGAAGCATCTGAAGGATAAGAAGGTGTTTCTCCTCGACGTCCGCGAACCAAAAGAAATTCAGGAAAACGGATCCGTAAAAGGCTACGTCAACATCCCGGTCGGCGAGCTCGAGAAGCGTATGAGTGAGATCCCGAAGGACAAACTCATCATCACGATGTGTCAGAAAGGAGTACGAGCTGCCCGCGCCCTCGACCTGCTGGCAAAGAACGGTTACAAAACATTAGGCTCGTGCGGTCTCGCCGACTACAAGCAAAAAGGAAAAGAACTCGTCTATCCGAAGTAAAGAATAATAAGGAGGTTTAATGCTCAAGGAATTCAAAGAGTTCGCCCTGCGGGGAAATGTGCTGGACCTCGCCATTGGTGTCATCATCGGCGCTGCTTTCGGGCTGATTGTGGCGTCGCTTGTCAACGACATTCTCATGCCCCCGATCGGCATGATCACGGGCGGTATCGATTTTAAGGACCTGTTCATACCGCTGCGCGCGACCGACCTCACGTCGCTCGACGCTGTAAACAAGGCCGGAGTCCCTGTCATCGCCTATGGTCAGTTCATCAATCAAGTAATCAAGTTCCTGATCGTCACCTTCTGCATCTTCCTCATCGTGAAGCCGGTGAACCGCCTGAAAAAGACCGCCGAGGTCACAACGAAGGAATGCCCGTTCTGCTTCAGCACCATTCCCCTCAAAGCGACGCGCTGCCCCAATTGCACATCCGTTGTGGATCCGGTTGTAAAGTGAATCCATGACAAGTGAATCCATGACCATTCATCGCATTGCTTTACTGTGCGCCGTGTCAGCCTGCGCCTTCGGGCAAAGCAAGGGCGTCCAATCGGACATCCTTTCGAATCTCGAGGCTACGGAAAAGAAGATCGTGTCACTGGCCGAAGCCATCCCCGCCGACAAGTACACGTGGCGTCCGGCTGAGGGTGTGCGATCGATCAGCGAAGTCTTCATGCACATCGCCGGCGCGAATTACATGATTCCGGCCGGCCTCGGTGTCAAGCCACCCGGCGGTCTCACGCGGGACATGGAAAAGACGGTCACCGATAAGGCTAAGGTAGTCGAGCATGTGAAACAATCGTTCGAACATGCCAAGAAAGTACTTGAGGGCGTTGACGATCTCGCGAAACCGACGAAGCTTTTCGGCCGAGACAACACCTACGGTGGTGTCGAAATATTGATCATCACGCACCTCCACGAACATCTCGGGCAGGCCATCGCCTACGCCCGCATGAATAAGGTGACTCCGCCCTGGTCGGCGGGCCGCGAGTAATGACCGCGGTTCCCGCTGTTCCACTTACCATTGAGGGCGCGAGCGTTCTTCATCAGATGTTCCGGATTCGGTGGTCCGCTTGGCGGTCGCTCGAAGCCGGCGAGCGAAAAACCATCGTCGAGGAGGCCCTCGCCGGGCTTTCGGCTATGGGCTCGGGATCAGCTCTCTTCTCGTTGCTCGGCCACAAGGGCGATCTGCTGCTCGTTCATTTCCGCGAGAACTTCGAGCAGTTACAACAGGCTGAGCTGGCGCTAACCAAGCTCCGGCTGGCGGATTTCCTCGAGCCCACGGGGTCGTATCTCTCGGTGGTCGAGTTGGGGCTCTACGAATCGACACAGAAGACCTATGCCAGCTTGGCCGAGCGTGGTGTCGAGCCATTTTCCGACGCATGGAACCAGGAAATCGCGTCTACGCTTCAGCGGCAGCGGGAAGCGATGAAAACACGCCTTTGGCCTGAAATCCCGGGCGCAAAGTACATCTGCTTCTATCCCATGGACCGTCGCCGCGGTGAACAGAAGAACTGGTATCAGGAGTCCATGGCGGATCGGATTCGCATGATGCACGAACACGGAATGATCGGCCGGCGCTACGCCGGTGAGGTCAGGCAGATCATTACCGGCTCCATCGGCTTCGACGACTGGGAATGGGGAGTGGATTTATTTGCCGATGATCCGCTCGTCTTTAAGAAGCTGATTTATGAAATGCGCTTCGACGAAGTCAGCGCCGTCTATGCTCTATTCGGGACATTCTATGTCGGTCTGCGACAAGATGCCGCCGGATTATCGACCTTGCTGACAATCTAGTTCTTGCTCTATAGTGTAACGACTAACCGAGCCGCGACCTTGATGAAGCGGCCGAATTTTTTGGAGGACTCCAGGCGGATGCTTTCCGTGCAGAAGGCTCTACTCATCTTTTTTTTCCTCGCCATCCCAATGCTGGCTCAACAGCCGCACGCGGGAGGCGAAGCGAACCTTGTGCTACCCGATCTCGACCAGGCCGTATTCTTCGGCGATGTCGGCGGTCGCACCCTGCTGATGGCAGGGTTATTTGTATGCGCGCTGGGCCTGATCTTCGGGCTCGGGATGTACAAGCATCTGCGCGATCTGCCTGTGCATGGTTCCATGCTCGAAATATCGGAGCTGATCTACGAGACCTGCAAAACGTACCTGATTACGCAAGGAAAGTTCCTCCTCATCCTGGAGTTGTTCATCGGCGTCATCATGGTGTTTTACTTCGGGTACCTGCAGGGTTTCGACGCGATCAAGGTTGCAACCATTCTGTTCTTCAGCCTCGTCGGCATCGCCGGTAGCTTCGGAGTAGCATGGTTCGGAATTCGCGTGAACACTTTCGCCAACTCGCGGACGGCGTTCGCGAGTCTGACGGGCAAGCCCTTCCCGTGTTACGCGATTCCCTTGAAAGCCGGCATCAGTATCGGCATGCTCCTGATCTCAGTCGAGCTCGTGCTGATGCTGATCATCCTGCTCTACGTTCCCGGTGATTACGCGGGAGCATGCTTCATTGGCTTCGCCATTGGCGAATCGCTCGGAGCCGCCGCTTTGCGCGTGGCTGGTGGAATCTTCACAAAGATCGCAGATATTGGAGCCGATCTCATGAAGATCGTCTTCAAAATCAAGGAAGACGATGCGCGCAACCCCGGCGTCATTGCCGATTGCACCGGCGACAATGCGGGCGACTCAGTCGGTCCGAGCGCAGATGGGTTTGAAACATACGGTGTTACCGGTGTTGCTCTGATATCGTTCATCCTGCTCGCGGTGACATCGCCGCTGGTGCAGGTGCAGTTGCTCGTGTGGATCTTCGTCATGCGCATCATGATGGTGGTCGCTTCGGGCGCTTCGTATTTCCTCAATGAAACGATGGCGAAAGCCAAATACGAGAATGCGTCGAAGATGAACTTCGAAGCGCCGCTGACGACGTTGGTGTGGCTGACGTCATTCGTGTCCGTAGCTGCAACTTACCTGGTGTCGTACCTCATGATCCCGGATCTCGGTGGCGATCCCACGCTATGGTGGAAGCTGTCGACGGTGATCACCTGCGGCACAATCGCCGGCGCGTTGATCCCTGAACTCGTCAAGGTTTTCACGTCGACCGATTCGGCGCACGTACGGGAAGTCGTCACGGCTTCCCGGGAAGGCGGCGCGTCGCTCAACATCCTCTCGGGATTGATCGCTGGTAACTTCAGCGCGTACTGGCTGGGTGTCGCGATCCTCATTCTGATGGGCATCGCCTATCAAGTGAGTTCCATGGGTCTCGGGGCTCTCATGATGGCTCCGGCGGTATTCGCGTTTGGTCTCGTAGCATTCGGTTTCCTCGGAATGGGACCGGTCACGATCGCAGTGGATTCGTATGGTCCCGTCACGGACAATGCTCAATCGGTGTATGAATTGTCGACCATCGAAGCGATCCCGGGCATCGAGGCTGAAATTCAAAAGAACTACGGCTTCAAGCCGAATTTCCAGGTAGCGAAAGACAACCTCGAAGAGAACGACGGCGCCGGCAATACTTTCAAGGCAACTGCGAAACCCGTACTAATCGGTACTGCGGTCGTAGGCGCCACGACCATGATCTTCTCGATCGTTGTCGCCTTGACGAATGGATTGCAGCCGGAGCTTTTGACAAAGCTTTCGATTATGCACCCGCCCTTCCTGTTGGGACTGATCATGGGCGGCGCGATGATCTACTGGTTTACCGGCGCGTCGACGCAAGCGGTAAGTACCGGCGCTTACCGCGCAGTCGAGTTCATCAAGGCGAACATCCGGCTCGATGAGCACGCGACGAAAGCATCTGTCGAAGACAGCAAGCGTGTCGTCGAGATCTGTACGCAGTATGCGCAGAAAGGCATGTTCAACATATTCCTTTGCGTGTTCTGCGCAACGCTCGCGTTCGCGTTTCTCGAGGAATTCTTCTTCATCGGTTACCTCTTATCCATCGCGCTCTTCGGCCTGTTTCAAGCCATCTTCATGGCAAACGCCGGCGGCGCATGGGACAACGCGAAGAAGATCGTCGAGACGGAGCTGAAGCAGAAGGGAACTGACCTGCACGCTGCCACCGTAGTCGGCGATACCGTTGGCGATCCGTTCAAAGACACGTCGTCGGTGGCCTTGAACCCGATCATCAAATTCACCACGCTGTTCGGACTGCTCGCTGTCGAGTTAGCCGTCTCGCTGCGCGCGCAACAAGGCGCCACCTTGACGTTCACGCTCGCCGTGGTCTTCTTCCTGATTTCGGCGTTCTTCGTGCATCGCTCGTTCTACGGAATGCGCATTCAGGCCGCTGCGGAGTAGGCGTTACGCTGATTTTAAGTGCGTTTTGAAATTCAGGCGGAGTGTCCCGTTACGCGGGCAAGAGCGGGGCTGATCCACACCGATCACGGCGTCATTCCGACGCCGATCTTTATGCCGGTCGGGACGCAGGCGACGGTGAAGGGCGTTACGCCTCAGCAGTTGCTGGATGAAGTCGATCCGCCGATCATTCTGTCGAACACGTATCACCTCTTCCTTCGGCCGGGGCACGAGACGGTGCGGTCGCTCGGCGGGCTGCACCAGTTCATGCAGTGGCCGCGAGCGATTCTGACCGACTCCGGTGGCTTTCAGGTATTCAGCCTGAATTCCCTGCGGAAGATTTCCGAAGATGGGGTGCTGTTCCAGTCTCACCTCGACGGGTCGCCTCATATGTTCACGCCCGAGTCGACTGTCGACGTGCAACTCGCTCTCGGAAGCGACATCTGCATGGTTCTCGACGAGTGCCTCGAGTATCCCGCCTCGCGCGACCGCAGCGAAGACATCGATGGACCGGACCATCCGTTGGGCGGCTCGGGGCGTCCGGCATTGGCGGGAGCGAATGCAGTCAATTGGTTCGAACCACGCGCTTTTCCCGATCGTTCAAGGCGGGATGTACGCGGATCTACGGGCCGAGTGTGCCGCGGCCCTCGTGGAACTGGACACGCCGGGGTACGCGATCGGCGGCCTCTCCGTGGGGGAGCCCAGGGAACTGAGTCAAGAAATGACCAGCGCGGCGGCCCCGCTTTTGCCGAGGGAGAAGCCCAGATACGTGATGGGAGTCGGAATGCCGGACGAGCTACCGGAGTACGTTTCCCACGGAATCGATATGATGGATTGCGTTTTGCCGTCCCGGAACGCGCGAAACGGTTATCTGTTTACTTCAGAAGGGCGGGTGATCATTAAACACTCGGAATATAAGGAGGATACTCGGCCGGTCGACCCGGTATGTGAATGCTACACTTGTAGTAGGTTTAGCAGGGCGTACTTGCGTCATCTCTTTCTCGCAGGAGAGATTCTGTACTCGACGCTCTCGACAATTCATAACCTGCGCCGCTACCTTGACATCATGCGGCAAATGCGAGAGGCTATCTATCCGGGACGTTCCCTGATTACCGTAACGCCGCGGTTCGGCGTGACCGCGCGCATCCGAATTACGTTCAATGTCCGATTTCCTGTACTTAGCGCTCTTACAGACGCAGGCCACCAACCCGATCCTGGGCTTTTTGCCCATGATTCTGATATTCGCGATCTTTTACTTCCTCCTGTTTCATGCCGATGCAGAAGCAGAAGAAGCAGCAGCGGCAGATGCTCGCGAGCCTACAGAAGCGGACATGTGGTACAGACGACGGGTGGAATCCTCGGCACTATCGTCTCTTTGAACTCCGAAGATGATACTCTGATAATTCGAGTCAAGCCGGATAACATTAAGATCCAGGTAGCGCGAAGCGCTGTGGCAGGACTAGTCTCCGAAAAGTAAAGAATTTACAGTGTCAGGGCCCCACGTGGAGGTTCAGACTGCAAGGTAACGCATGGATAAGAGTTTGAAAATCAAGGCAGCCTTCATCGTGGCTGTCATCCTGATCTGCATCTACGGCATCATCGGACTTCCCAAGTCCAAGGAAGAGCTGGTCTCCAACTGGAACAACAACATCAAGCTTGGCCTCGATCTGCGGGGTGGAAGCCATCTGGTGCTCCAGGTTCAGGTGCAGGACGCCTTCATTGCCGAAGCGCAGGAGATTGTCGAGCGGCTGAAGGAAGATCTGGCCAAAGCTAGCGTCACCTATACTGCCATCGAGGTCACTGAGCCTAAGACGATCGAGGACGCCGAAAAGACCTTCGATCAATATCCGTGGGGTGCCGCCTGAGAGCGCCGGAGCTTTGCGAACGGCTGTCACCGAGCGCGCTCCGGCTTGGACGATGAGTTCGGCCGGGTCTGGACTACGTCCTCAAGATCACCGCAAACCGCTGCCCTGGACCTTCGCCGCAACACCGTTCAACGGACCATCAACACGATCGAAACGCGTGTCAACGGCCTTGGATTAGCCGAGTCTGCCGTGCAGCCTCGAGGCCGGCAGGAGGGCGAGGGAGAAATCCTGGTTCAGCTGCCCGGCGTCGACGATCCGGCTCGCATCAAGCAGATCCTCCAAACCGCGGCTGTGCTCGAGTTGTACGAAGTGAAGGACGGTCCTTCTCGACGGAAGAGGAAGCCCGCGCCAAGCACGGCGGAATCCTGCCTCTGAACACCAAGCTCATCAAGGGAGCCGCCCGGGGCGATAGCAGCACCGGATGGCTTCTTGTCAACCGCACCCCTGTTGTCCGCGGCGCCGACCTGCGCGACGCAAAGCCGTTGCAAAGCCAGACCGGCTCCTGGGAAACACAGTTTGTTCTTACGCAGGACGCAGGCCGCCGGTTCGAGCGCTACACCGAAGCGAACATCGGCAACAGGCTGGCGATTGTCCTGGACAACCAGTGGCGTCTGGCCCCGACCATCAACAGCAAGATCGGCGATACGGGCGTCATTACGAACATGGGCGGGCAGCAGGACGCCTCCGATACCGCGCTGGTGCTTCGCGCCGGATCGTTGCCGGCGAGCCTGATCTATCTGCAGGAGAGCACGTGTCGGTCCGTCGCTTGGCGCCGATTCGATTCGCCAAGGGATTGTGGCCGGGCTTGTCGGCATCTGGCCATCGTGATCGTTGCATGCTGGCCTACTACAAGAAGGCCGGAATCAACGCGACGCTCGCGCTGATGTTGAACTCGCTGATTCTGATTGCGGCTCTCGCCTATTTCGGAGCTGTGCTGACGCTGCCCGGCATCGCGGGTGTCATTCTGACGCATCGGTATGGCGGTCGACAGTAACGTGTTGATCTTCGAGCGCATTCGCGAAGAGCTGCGGAACGGCAAGGCGGTTATTGCGGCCATCGAGCAGGGATTCTCAAAGGCGTTTCGTGACCATCGTCGACACTCACGTGACGACGGTTGTGTCGTGCTCTGTTCCTGTTCCTGTTCGGTACCGGCCCGGTGAAGGGCTTTGCCGTGACGCTGGTGATCGGCTTGATGGCCAACGTGTTTACGGCGGTTTTTGTGTCGAAGTTCATCTTCGATTGGGAGTTGTCGGGTAAGCGCCAAGTTACGACCCTTAGCATCTAGGTCTGGGTCTAGCGATAGCGAAGTACTGTTTTGCGGTTTTCGAGCTGGATCTAAACTCAACAAAGGATAAGCGGGAACTCATCCCCAAGGCCGGTGTCTAAACTTTTTAGATGCCGGAAAGATCGGATTCATGGAGTTATTCAAGAACACGAATTTCGACTTCCTCGGCAAGAAGTGGCCGTTCATCATCGTTTCGCTCGTGCTCACGGTGGCGGGCTCTGGCAGCCTGCTCGTAAAGGGCGGGCCACGCTATGGCATTGATTTCCGAGGCGGAACACTGGTCTACGTGAAGTTTGTCGACCGGCCGCCCGATTGAGACGGCTGCGATCGGCGTTGAGCGCGAAGCTGGGCGGTGTGCCCGAAGTGCAGGAGATGACCGGCACGAACGAAGTCATCATCGGAACCGAGCTGCGGGACGAAAAAGAACAGGATCGGTCGCGTGCGGCGATCCTGTGAAACGCTCGCGCACGACGATTCGGGCAGCAGGCAGCGGCAAACTGGATCTGAACAACACCGGCGGCCGCGCTGGCGGATCGCATCCGCGGGCCGCTGGCGGCGGCGGGTCGTGTCACTTTCCGAGCAGCAGTTGCAGGATCTGGCCACGAATCATCCGGACGTTTCCGAGATTCGCCGCCACGCTCGGGTGTGTTGCGAAGAGTGTCGACGAATTGCAGGGCGCGCCGGGCGTGACGCCGCAGGTGCTTCAGGTTTTGAAGCAGGAAACGTTTACGCTCGCCTACGGGATCCGCAATATCGAGATCGTCGGTCCGAAGATGGGTGAAGAGTTGCGGCGGCAGGCTGTTTATGTGGTGCTTGCGGCTCTGGCCGGAATGTTGATTTACATCGCATTCCGGTTTGAGTGGATTTATGGTGTGGCGGCGGTCTGGCGGTGTTCCACGACACGCTGATCACGGTCGGGTTGTTCTCGATCCTCGACCAGGAGATCACGTTGACGGTTGTGGCGGCGTTGCTGACGCTGGTCGGCTATTCGATGAATGACACGATCGTCGTGTTCGATCGTATTCGTGAGAATTTGAAGTTGAGCAAACGCGGCTCGTTTCCCGAAGTTGGTGAATGCGAGTATCAACCAGACGCTCAGCCGAACGGTGCTGACCGTCGGTCTTGACGTTCCTGACGGCGCTGTCGTCTGTTGTTTTTCGGCGGACCGGTGTTGCGAGGATTTTCGCTTGCGCTGGTGGTTGGTATTATCGTCGGAACTTACTCGTCGGTCTTCATCGCGAGTCCGATCGTGATTCTGGCTTCGGGACTGGATTGATAGCAGGAAGCGGAAGAAGTCACTTGACCGCTGCGCCAACGGCTGCGGTTCGACGGGCGCGCGCCGGCGAAAACGCGCAAAATGAGTTCAGTTTGATTTCAGCTCCGCGCCGCAACCTAAGCGATTTGGCGGCGCGGCGGAAAGGGTGGTTCACATATGTTCGAGCAAACCTTCGTGGAAGGCGCGAATTCGACGCGCAAAGCGTCGTCGGTGTTCGTTTCCTTCCTGATTCAATGCGGCCTGATCGTACTGTCGGATCCTCATTCCGTTGATCTACACCGAAAGCCTTCCCAAGACACAGTTGACCGGCTTCCTGGTAGCGCCGCCTCCGCCGCCGCCTCCGCCTCCTCCGCCGGCCGCTGCTCCGGTGAAGGTTGTTAAGGTTGCGCCGCGCCAGTTTGACGCCGGCCGTTTGACTGCGCCGAAACAGATTCCGAAAGACATCGCGATGATCAAGGAAGACGACCTTCCGCCGGTAGCAGCTAACGCGGGTGTCGTGGGTGGTGTTCCTGGTGGTGTACCCGGCGGCGCGCCCGGTGGCGTCATTGGAGGTATTATCGGATCGGTTCCATCCGCAGCGCCTCCGCCTCCGCCGGTCAAGGAAGCTCCCAAGCCGGTCACCCCGAAGAGCATCCGTGTCGGTGGAAACGTGCAAGCTGCAAAACTGATTCGGCAGCCGAAGCCGCAGTATCCTCCGCTCGCCAAGCAGGCTCGCATCCAGGGAACGGTGCGATTTAACGCGGTGATTGGACGGGACGGCACAGATCGCGAACCTCACACTTGCGAGCGGCCACCCGCTGCTGGTTCCGGCGGCAACCGAAGCGGTTCGCCAGTGGGTGTATCAGCCGACGACGCTAAACGGTGAGCCGGTCGAAGTGGTGACCCAGATTGACGTGAACTTTACGCTGAGCCAGTAAGCGGCCACGAGTGGAGTGGAAGTAGTTAGAATTTTGATTCAACTCAACTCGCAGGAGAAAAACACCAATGTTGCTTAATTTGCAGGTATGGGCACTGATGCTCCTTCAGGAGGCCGGCGGTGTCGCATTCGACCCGATGTCCATGTGGAACCAGATGACGTGGCTCGGTAAAGCCGTCGTTATCACGATGTTCATCATGTCGGCCTGGTCTATCGGCGTCATGATCGACCGCTTGATCGCGTTCAACGCGGCTCGCGGCCAGTCACGCGCGTTCGCTCCGGCAGTTGCCGGCGCGTCTGCGTGAAGGAAAGCTCGACGAAGCTATCAAGATTGCCGATCGTTACAAGAAGAGCCATCTGGCGAAAGTTGTTGTGGCGGGTCTGCAGGAATTCCGTTCGCACCAGGAAGGCGACCTTCCAGGTGAAGAGATCGAAGCATCGAAGCGCGCTCTGGATCGTTCGGAAGCCATCGTTCACGCTGAACTGAAGCGCGGCATCAGCAGCCTGGCAACCATCGGTTCGACGGCGCCGTTCGTCGGTCTGTTCGGTACCGTCGTCGGCATCATCAACGCGTTCCGCGGTATTGCGAGCGAAAAGTCCGCCGGTCTTGGCGCTGTGTCGGCCGGTATTTCGGAAGCGCTTGTCACCACCGCCGTCGGTCTGTTCGTGGCCGTTCCCGCCGTCTGGATGTTCAACTACTTCAACTCCAAGTTGGAAGCGTTCGACGTCGAGATGGGCAACTCCAGCTCGGAACTGATCGATTACTTCATTAAGCGTTCGCAGCGTTCGGCCCGCAAGGCATAGTTGTAACCGGGATCCTGTTGCGAGTTGAGTTCCGGCGCTTCGACCAAACGAGGCGCCGGGTCCACACGATGCGGCAAGTCCCAAGAGAGGATAAACGAGATGAAGAAAAAGAAAGCGTCCGATCCAGTAGCCGATATTAACGTCACTCCGATGGTGGACGTGATGCTGGTGCTGCTGATCATCTTCATCGTGATCACGCCGATGCTTTCGAAGGGCATCACCGTCGACATGGCGAAGACGAACAATCCTTCTGTCGATGCAGGCCGCCGACAAAGAAGACGCTGTCCTGGTGGCGATCAGCAGCGACGGACGGACGTATCTGGGCACGGACCAGATGACGCCGGACACTTTGCCCGGCAAAGTCAAGGATCTTCTGACGAACAGGCTCGACAAGACGGTTTATCTGCGGGCCGACGCGCGCGCGCGTTATGAGCGGGTGGTGGAAGTGGTGGACAACCTGCGCGCAGCGGGAGTCGACCAGCTCGGGTTGCTCACGGAAGAGATCCAAAGAAGGCGCGCCGGACGACCCCTGCCGACACCACCCGCAGGCGTTACAGTAGAGCACGCGTCGAGTTGAGTTAAAGGAGCGAACTACTATGGGAATGGCAGTTGGTGGTGGCAAAGGGCCCAAGTCCGAGATCAACATGACGCCGTTGATCGATGTGCTGCTCGTGCTTCTTATCATCTTTATGGTGATTACGCCGCTCACGCCGAAAGGACTGGACGCGCTGGTTCCGCAGCCGAATCCGAATCCGCAGCAATCGCAGGCGCGATGATCGTACGGTCGTCATCATTATCGATAAAGACAAGAAGATGATGATCGAATACGGAGCCGACGGATGAGACCGCTTGGGCGAGCGTTTGATGGACGTCTTCAAAACACGCGCGGAAAAGGTTGTGTTTGTCAAAGGCGATCCTTCACTGGAGTTCAGAGACGTCGCACAGGCGATCGATATCGCCAAGGGCGCAGGCATCGACAAGATCGGTCTGATGACGGCGAAGATGGAGGCTGGTCAGTAGCCTCATGAAAAAGGCGAATGTATCATTCTCGCTGGCTTGGCGGTACTGTCGCTGTTGCGACGGGTTGCGAGAAGCTGAAAGCGCGCGACCACCTGAACAAGGGCGTTCAGGCGTTTAAAAATGCGAAGTACACGCAGGCGGTGGATCACTTCAAAGAAGCTGTCCAACTCGATCCCGAATTTCCGACCGCGCGGTTGTATCTGGCGACTGCTTACATGAGCCAGTACATCCCGGGCGCGGAATCGCCGGAAAATCAGCAGAACGCGACAGGCGGCCGAGCAGGAGTTCCTGAAGGTTCTCGAAACAGATCCGAAGAACACCGTAGCCATCAGCTCGCTCGCGTCGCTGCACTACAACCAGGCTGCCGGGCAATCGACCCCGGAGAAGAAAACGAAGACAGTTCGAGGAAGCCAAGAAGTGGTATACCCGACTGGCCGAAGTCGAGCCGACGAACAAAGAGGCCTACTATAGCCTCGGCGTTATCACTTGGGGAAAGTGGTATCCGGAGCGATGGCCGCTCGGGCGAAGCTTGGAATGAAGCCCGAAGATCCGGGTCCGATCAAAGACAAGAAGTTCGCAGACGAACTGAAAGCCAAGTGGGGACCTGTTGTTGAAGGACGGCATCAAGAACCTTCAAAAGAGCGCTCGACATCGACCCCGAATATGACGATGCCATGGCGTACATGAACCTTCTGATTCGTGAACGCGCCGATCTCGCAGAGATGCCGAGACCTATAAGAAAGACATTCGCAGACGGCCGATAACTGGGTGCAGAAGTCTTTGGAGACGAAGAAGATCAAAGCTGACCGCGTGGCCAACGAAGGGCAGCGGATCGCAGCAGAGTAAGATCGACTGTTCATAAAACACAGGCCGCCGGGGGATCCTCCGGCGGCCTTCTTGTTTGCTTAGCCGTCCTGCGGAGCATTTCCGGCGGTTCGTATATGGCTTGTTGACGCAGCGCACGATGGAGCAGATCGGCCGCTATAAGATTCTCGGACGAAATCGGACGCGGCGCCATGGGCGTCGTGTATCGCGCGCAGGATCCTGCCATCGGTCGCATCGTAGCGATCAAAACAATCCGACTCATGGATCTGGCTGATCCGTCCGAGCAATCGAAGCTTCGCGACCGGCTGATGCGCGAAGCTCAATCCGCAGGGATTCTGTCCCATCCCGGCATCGTCACCATCTATGATGTAGCCGAAGAAGACGACATCAACTACATCGCAATGGAGTATGTGGACGGCCCACGCTGGATCAGATCGCATGTCAACGATCCGCCTGACGGACGGCTGTTCTCTACGTTCTTGAGCCAAACGGCGGCCGCGCTCGACTATGCCCATAAGCGCGGCATTGTTCATCGCGACATCAAGCCCGCCAATATCATGCTTCATGAGCGCTCCGTCGCCAAGATCACGGACTTCGGCGTTGCTCGTATCCAGTCGCATCAGATGACCCAGGCCGGCTCCATGGTCGGCACTCCGAACTACATGTCGCCGGAGCAGATCCAGGGTCAAGACGGTGAGCGGACGCTCGGATCAGTTTTCGCTGGCAGTCATCGCTTACGAACTGTTGACGGGCGAGAAGCCATTTGCCGGGGAGTCGATCCCGGCGCTTGCCTTCAAGATCGTGCAGGAAGACCCAATGCCGGTTCATCGACTAAACCGGACGCTTGAGTGGCCAGTCGATACCGTGCTGAAGCGTGCACTTTCTAAAAAGCCGGAAGACCGTTATCCGACTTGCAGCGATTTCGCCTTCGCCGTCGAAAACGCGTGCCGCGCAAGCAAGGACTGGAAGCCCGTATCGCTAAGGGCGGTGCCGAATCTACCGACTCTTACGGGCGCGGCGGCCAGTTCCCTCCCGGTCGATTCTCCTCCGGTCCAAAGAACTGTCAGCGAGCCACAAGCCAGTCCGGCCCCACCTCCCCGAGCTTTGCGCTGGGCAAGAACTCTCGCTCTGGTGATTCTTGGAGTGGCGCTCATCGTGGTTGGAATGATCGGAGCATTTCGATGGATGGAGAGCGAGCCGCAGCAACCGATGGCACAAGTTGTTGACGAAACCGCGAATCCGTCGCAACGGCCAAGCGCTGTGCCTAAGCCTCCAGAAAGCCCGGCTCCTGATTCCGGCGCAACTGAGGTTCCGCCCGCGCCGGGTAATCCTGAAGCTCCCAACTCCGAGACGGCCCAGGCGTCTGTTGTGCGGCTGGTGACGAGTCCGCCTGGAGGAAGGATCGTGATCGACGGAGAGGAGGCCGCTGCCTGTACCGCCCCCTGTTCGCTCGAACTGAAACGAGGCAGGCACACTCTTGCAGCGACGATGGAGGGCTATCGCCGCACACTCAGGATTTTTGAAGCGCCTGCGGACAATGAAATTTTCCTGAATCTCGACCGCCTCAGCGGCAACGTGATCGTTCGGTCTGAGCCACGTGGGGCATCTATCGTTGTGGATGGCCAGCCACGCAGCGAAAAAACTCCAGTGATGCTGACGCTACCCACGGGACGGCATACGATTGAAGTTATCCAGGACGACCAGCGCGAGACGCATGAGGTGACAGTCCGCGAGGCCGTCATCGCGAACTTGACGGTGAACCTCCTCGAGAAATAGAGGACGTGTCGTCAAGAATCGAAACCGCTCCCTCACGGTCACGGCTCAGCCTGAGTTTATACACTTACCGCACCACGGCCATAACGGAGTGGTAATTTATTGACAGATCCAATTCATGAGCACGAGCTCCGATCCACGAGAGTGGTACCGACAAGAAGAGCTGGCCCGCGAACAAGTTCGCAGGCGTCTCGAGAAACGAAGCCGAAGAGTAAACCTGGTCTACGCGATGGCTTTGGTCATCGCGGTCTTAGTTGCTCTGCTGCTCGCGATGGCATCCGGCGTTATAGGGCGTTTGTAAAGAACTCAAGTCGTTCGCTTACGCCAGGCAGCGAGTTCGTTTGTGAGCCGCTGACGGACGCTCACAAACTGCGCATCGTCATAGCGGTTCATCTTCTCTTTCGGGTCGGCAGTGATGTCAAAAAGCTCGTTCGGTCCCTTTCCCTCATGGCGGAGAACAAGTTTGTAGCGGGCATCGCGCGCCATCTCCGTGTAGCGGAACTGGCCAAAGACGATATTGCGCCAACGGGGACTCTGCTTGGGAAGCGGGTCGCGCTTTGCGATGTAGAGGAAGCTACGTCCAGTGAGATTGCGATTGGCCGGTGGGGCGACTCCCGCTGCATAGCACAGCGTCGGCATAACGTCGTAGAAACTGATCATCTCGGGAGCCATTTCGCCTGTCGGAATCTTACCGGGCCAACTCAGGATCATCGGGACGCGGACCACTTCGTCATACATGTTGATCGGATTCGACGCATGACCCTTGCTCCACAATCCGTGACGTCCCAGCAGGAATCCGTTATCACCGGTGAAGAGAATCAGCGTGTTGTCCCAGAGCTTCCGATCTCGCAATTTGCGAACGAGGATCGGAATCTGATCATCCAGCGCAGTCGTTGCGGCGGCGCACTTGCGGAGATTGCCCACGATGTCTTTCAGCAGTTCTTTCTCGCGCAGCGCATTCGGAGCAGCCTCTTCCCAACCGACCGTATCGAAAGCCGTGTTGGCGTACATGTCGTAATACTTCTGCGGATGACCTGCGTACGGAGTGTGTGGATTCAGATAGCCGATGGTCAGAAAAAACGGCTGTGTGCCGGTCTGCTTGTCTAGAAACTCACAGGCGCGCTGGGTCATCAGGTCCGCGAGATAGCCTTTCTCCTGGACCATCTGGCCGTTGAGACTCATCTCCGGATCGGTGTAGGATCGCGATCCACCGATCATTGTGTAGGTGTACTGATATCCGTGGCCGGGCTTGGCGTCATCACCCATGTGCCACTTCCCCACATATCCGCACGAATAGCCGGATTGCGCGAGCACGTCCGAAATCATGATCTCGTTCTTGAAGGATGCAGGCGGCTCGGCCTGACCTTGCGCGGGGGATTCGATCGGCTTGGGGGTAAGGAAGTCGTGAATGCCGTGCTGGCTCGGAAGGCGACCGGTGAAGAACGTAGCCCGGCTGGGCGAACAGATCGGGGACGCGCAGAAAGCATTATTGAAGCGCAGTCCGCCGCGGGCAAGATTATCGATGTTGGGTGTTTTGATTTCCTGTTGCCATAGCAGCCGAGCATCCATGCGGCGAGGTCGTCGGCAATGATCACGAGAATATTCGGGCGCTGCACGGGCGCATTCTTGGCACGCGTCGGCGTTTTCTGGACATGCGTCGCCAGGGCAGTGGAAAACAGGAATTGTCTTCGGTTCACAATTCTAGAGTACGTCGGCGAATCCACGTTTCAAATGCCGGAAGAAGAGTCCGCCGATGAAGAAGGCTGCGACAGCGTAGGCCGTGAGAATAAGCAATTCTCCGTATATTCCGGAGCGCGATACGACAAAAGACGCTCGCGGTAGGCGCGGACAACGTAGGCGAGCGGATTGTAGCCGGATGAGAAATCGGAACTCCGGCGGCACGTGCTCCTCGCTGATGAAAATCGGGGTGATCCAAAACCACAGCGTCATCAGCACCATCAGCACCTGGGCGGTGTCGCGAAGATACACCTGCAGACTGGCGACGACCCAGCCGACTCCGATGGCGAACATGCCGAGAAGCAACATATAAACGGGCAACAGCAACGCCATCGGACTGACGCCACCCACCCACACCGCAATGACCACCATCGCGAGAGCCAGCGAGAGAAGGTGGCTGATCATCGAGGAAAGGAAGACCGTTACCGGGCAGTATTTCGGAGGGGAAGACGGTTTTGGTGATCAGGTTTGAGTTTTCGACCAGAGTTGTCGCCGACCGCATGACCGTTTCCTGGAACAGCATCCATGGCAGGTAGCCGGCAAAAAGGAACACTGTGTAATTATTGGTGACCTCGCCTGGCGGTGGCTCCTGCTTCAGACAGACCTGGAAGACAAACGTCCATACCATCAACTGCACGAGGGGATGAATGAGTCCCCACAGCCAGCCGGCAGCCGATCCTACGAATCGTTTGGCGAAGTCGCGCTTTACGAGCTGAATGAGAAGTGTGCGCCCCGAGAAGAGATTCCTGAAGAAAATTCCGGCCGGGGAACCGCGGCACGTTAGTTCTCGTCGTGGTCGCGTTCGATCCAGGCGGTGATACGCGCAGTGAAGGCGAAGTGCTCGTCAAGAAGGTAGGAGATCATTGCTCCCAACAGGATAAGAAGACAGGCTAAAGTAAAATCCATCGAGGGCATATACCGTATATCGGCAGAGCCGATCCACGGGAACAGGTTTAGAATTGTGACTTTAATTGTAGCAGGCAGGTTCCAGCCGCCATCCAAACTCGGCTATTCGCTTAGCTCCCAGCGCTCTGTTGTATGATCTAACAAGTCGGCGACACAGTTAATCGGCGCGTCCAATCTAACGGACACCAAATTCCACGCCAATCCTTGTTTTTTGATATAAGGTTGGTTAAAGGAATTGCGCCATGAGCGGCCAAAGTAGTATATGTGGACGCTATGTGTGTCTTGGGGGCGACGCTTCGGGGTCCCTGGATTTCTTAGTACTGACTCCTCAGGATCTGCCTGTTACGCTGTCGCATGCAAAAAACGTCGTGCGTGTAAAGAAGTCATCGTTTACACGTCAGCTCCACTGTTTTCTCGAAAGTGTTTCTAAGTTCCGTTTTTCTACGAAGAAAAAGGAGTAGTCAATGAATCCAAGTGCGATCCTCAAATGCTGGGTGACCGCGACGTTAGTGGGCTTATGTCTCGTTTCAACGCTCGCGGCGCAGAGCTACCGCGCCAAAATTTCAGGTCTCGTCACTGACCAGACGGCGGCGGTTGTTCCTGGCGCTACGGTTACTCTGCTAAACATCAACACCGGTGTAAAAGTCGTCAAGAACACCAGTGAAAGCGGCCACTATATATTCGATTTGGTCGACCCTGGCACATATTCGGTAACGATTGAAGCGAATGGCTTCGTCAAGTTTGTCCAAGAGAACGTTCCGGTTCAGACACGCGACGACTTGACGGTCAATGCAACGATGCGGCCCGGTGGTGTTCAGGAAACGATTACGGTAACGGACACTCCGGTATCCGTACAGTTCAACAGTGCCAGCCGTGATGTGATCATCGACAATAAGCTTGCGGAGGAGATGCCGCGCTTCGACAGAAATCCCTTCAAGCTGACGTTGCTTACGCCTTCGGCGGTCAATACTCGAGGCGAAATGATGCCGTTTCATTCCTGGGCTGCCAATAGCGTAGACCTGGGCGGCGGCACTAACTTGAAGAACGATCTCCAAGTGGATGGCAGCCCGATCGGCATCGGCCATAAAAACAGCTATCCTCCGAACACCGACGCCATTCAGGAAGTAGTCGTCTCGACCAACAGCGTGGACGCGGAATCCGGACATAGCGCCGGTGGTCTGATCAGCATGACGCTGAAGTCGGGAACGAACGAATGGCACGGTACAACGTTCTACCTGGGCCGCTACCCGTGGGCGAATGCGATGGCGGATCGAACCAGAAATACGCGCATCGCTACGCGGCAGCACATGTACGGCGGGACGTTAGGGAATCCGATCATCAAGAACAAGCTCTTCAGCTTCTTCTCGATTGAGAGTTGGAAGGTCGGAAATCCTCAAACCTACGCGAGAACGGTTCCGACGCCGCTCGAACGGCAGGGCGACTTTTCTCGTTCGCTGAGCATTAACGGCGCGCCCCGCACTATCTACGATCCGTGGTCCACGGTTTTCAATCCCTCAACGAATACCTACACCAGGACTGCATTCCCCGGAAATGTCATCCCACAGAGCCGCTTCGACCCCGTGGCCGCCTCATTGCTGCCCTCGTTTTGGGATCCGAACGGTCCTGGAGACAACATTTCGGGCGTGAACAATTTCCGTGTCGGTTTCTTCCAGACCTACAACTACTACAACTTCTCTGAG
Source organism: Bryobacteraceae bacterium (assembly GCA_963844855.1). Lineage (GTDB taxonomy): Bacteria > Acidobacteriota > Terriglobia > Bryobacterales > Bryobacteraceae > DASQDN01. Next base: position 481,433 of record CAWJQP010000080.1, on the reverse strand, counting down.
CGTGTCGACTATAACATCAGCGACAACTGGAAAGTCTTCGGCCGCATTGGACGCTACCACACAGAAGATCTGCAGGACGATCCAACTCCGAATAACTCCCAACTCTTTGTCCCGACCGGCACCCTGCGCGAGGCGACACAGATCTCCGGAGACGCAGTGTGGACAGTGAATCCGACGACGGTGGTTAACTTCCACGGCGACTGGCATAAGGTGGTTGACGCCTATGTTTCCGAGCCACTGCCGGAAGGCGGATGGAGCAACATCTGGCCGAGCAACAATTGGTATCAATCGTTCCAGGACGCTTCGCCTGGAGTACCTCTGTACTTTCCCAACCTCGACCTCGGCGGCAGCGCATATGGCGGCGGCGGTTTCTACTGGAACCAGGCGCCGAAGGGAGAGGCTATCAACGCCAAGATTTCGAACCAGCGCGGCTCGCATTATCTGAAAGCAGGACTCGAGTATCGCCGAAGCTACGGGCTTAGCTTCGTGTCGAATACTTCCCGGTTTAACTTCCCGTCCAGTCTGACAGCGAACACTCCGGTGAATCCGAACACGCTCGATACGGGAAGCGCCGTTGCGTCGTTCCTGCTGGGCGCCATGAACCCTACTGACACCCAGATGATCGGCGGACCCGCTCCCGATCCGCACATCCAGTACTGGGGCATGTTCATCCAGGATGACTGGAAAATCAGCCGTAACATCACGCTCAATCTTGGACTTCGCAACGAGTACGAGACAGGGTTTTACGATCCTCAGCGTAACTTCGCGCGAGGGCTCGATCTGTCCGCCCCCGTTCCGGAGATGAATGCGAATCCGCCACGCATGCCCTCGCAAGCAACGGCCCTGGTTGGCGCCAACTACTACCAGTGGAACGGACTCTACCAGTGGACCGGCGACGGCAATCCGAGCAGTATGTGGGACCCGCAGAAGTTTTCTCTCCAGCCTCGAGCGGGTATCGCGATCCGAATCTCGGATCGGACCGCGTTTCGCGCAGGTTATGCGCGGTACATCACTCCGATGGAATTGGGCGTCCTCACTCCGCCGATCAGCGGATTTGAGACCGTTGGATTCCTGTCGCCGCCGTATTTCGGCGTGACCGGCTTCCAGAATCCTGCGCCGCTCATCGAGGGCGTGCCGCAGCAAAGATTTGCCGATCCCTTCCCGGCGAACAGCAACCCGCTGCTTCCGATTAACGGCAAGGCGGCGGGAACCAACGTCGGTCGCGGACAGACATCCGGTATGTTCTGGTACCCAAGAAACTTGAGGCGGCAGCGCAACGATCGAATCAACTTCAACTTCCAGCATCAAATGCCGGGTCAGATCGTTGGCTCCGTTACCTACTTCATGAACTTCGGTGACCAGCACTATACTCGCGCGGTCAACGAGATAAGCCCGGAGATCCGGGCACAGCAGCAGAACGCGCTGAATCAACCCGTAGACAATCCGTTCTTCAACTACCTGACTCCGCAGTTGTTCCCCGGCCAGTTGAGGAATCAGCGGCAGGTGTCTCTCGGATCGCTGCTGCGCCCCTTCCCGCACTACGGACCGCTGTACGAGATCGGAACCATTGGCGCGGGCGAGCGCTATCACTCGCTCGAACTAAAGGCGCAGAAGATGTACAGCCAAGGCTACAACTTCCTGTTCGCCTACGTGTACATCCACGAGAAGCTGCAGATCAACAACTTTAACGATTCCGACTATAACGCCGGCACGTTGCGGTGGCAGGACAGCAACCAGCCCCGGCATCGTCTTACGGCTGCGGGAACTTGGGATCTGCCGTTCGGCAGGGGCAAGAAGCTTGTGCCAGACGCATCTCGGGCTCTGGATGCGGCGATCGGCGGTTGGAAATTGGCAGGTGTTTGGACGTATTCCACCGGCGCGTTCGTTCGCTTCGGCAACTTAGTTGCCAACGGGAATCCGTGCCTCGATAATCCGACTCCGGAACGTTGGTTCGATACCAGCGCCTTCTCGCGATTACCCGCGAATACCTACGTGATCCGCTCAAATCCAATGCAGTACGATTGCCTGACGGGTCCACGGTTCTCGCAACTGGATGCAACCCTGACGAAGGACTTCGCGATCACGGAACGTGTTCGCGTGGAACTTAAGATGGCTGCCTACAACGCTACCAACAGCCTGAACCGGGCAGGACCGAACACGGATATTAACAGTTCGCAATTCGGTCAGGCGCTGTTCCAGGGAACGCCCGCGTCCAGTTTTGGCGCGCAGACTCAGGAACTCGGCAATATAACCGGAAGACAGGTGGAACTCGGTCTCAAGATACGTTTTTGAGTTCGGTTCTTATTGGGCGGTACCTCGCGGCGGAGCCTCTGTGCTCCGCCGCTTGGCGTTTTATCCTCGACTTATGGCATCTCTGCCTGAAGGCAGAAATTTGACTCGGCGCGCAGCGTTAGCTCTTCTGGGGTCTCCAGTATTCGCACAGGAGGTGGCCTCGCAAGCCAGCGGGATGGCCTCGCGGAGTGTGAAGCCGAGCCGCAGGGGAGCGCCGTCTGGACTTCCCTTTCACTCACGATTCACGGATGTTGGCGCTAAGGCAGGATTGAAGTACCCGGTCATCGGCGGTCATCCGGATCGTAGTGACTACATCATCGAAGCGGTGAGCTGCGGTGTAGCATTCCTCGACTTCGACAATGATGGCTGGCTCGACATTTTTGTCTTGTCCGGATCACGATTCGGAGATCCGCCTGCCACCGCATCGAACCGTTTATACAAAAACAATCGCGATGGCACCTTCACTGACGTGACGGAGAAGGCGGGGCTTTTTCGAACGGGCTACGCTTATGGCGTCACGGTGGGTGACTACAACAACGATGGGTTTGAAGATCTGTTTGTCACCTACTGGGGCCGAAATGTGCTTTATCGCAACAATGGCGATGGTACGTTTACCGATGTCACTAAGGCGGCAAACTTATGGTCGGAGACAACTCGCTTTGGGTCTGGATGCACGTTTGTCGATTACGACCGCGACGGCAACCTGGATCTTTTTGTCTCAAATTACCTGGTGTTCGATTACGCTTCCGTCCCACGCGCCGGTGGTAGCGGGAGCTGCAATTACAAAGGCGTTCTGGTAAATTGCGGTCCTCGTGGTTTGCCCTATGGACGCCACTCGCTGTATCGCAACAATGGCGATGGCACTTTCACAGACGTCACCGAAGCTTCGGGTATTGGCAAAGTGGAAGGGGGCTTCGGACTCACCGCGGTCGCTGCGGATTTCGATGATGATGGCTGGCCCGATATCTACGTGGCTTGCGATTCTACTCCGAGCCTGATGTTTCACAACAACCACGACGGTACCTTCACGGAGCAGGCGCTGGATCGCGGCGTTGCCTTGAGCGAAGACGGGATGGAGCAAGCGGGCATGGGGGTTGGGGTCGGCGACTTCAAGCTCGACGGTAAGCTCGGGATTATCAAAACTCATTTCCAAGACGACACGGTCGCGCTGTATCTGAATAGCGGGAAGGGTAATTTTCGCGATATGACGGCGCGGTCCGGGCTGGGCGCCGAAACGCGATACGTGAGTTGGGGCGTAGGAGTTGCCGACTTCGATAACGATGGCGCTCCCGATATTTTTTGGGTGACCGGCAACATCTATCCGGAAGCGGAGAAGAAGCTGCCGAACTCGCCCTATAAGACGCCTCGCGTTTTGTTTCGCAACCTCGGTGGAGGTAAGTTCGAGCAGTTGATTGGAATAGCCGGATCGGATCTAGAATCTCGCCATTCGAGCCGCGGCTGCGCCTTTGGAGATTTCGATAACGATGGCGACGTGGACATCGTCGTCGTGAATTTGAACGAGCCGCCTTCCCTTCTGCGCAACGATGTCACAGGCGATCATCACTGGATCAAGATAAAGCTCACAGGCGTGAAGTCGAACCGAAGCGCGATTGGAGCGCGCGCGACTGTTCGCTACGGAGACCGAATACAAGCTCAGGAAGTGATGGCTCAGTCGTCGTATCTTTCGGTGAATGATCGGCGTTTGCATTTCGGACTGGGTATGTCGACATCAGTCGGCATTGAAGTTCGCTGGCCTACGGGAGCAGTTGAGAAATTCGCTGATGTCGGTGTCGATCGTCTTATTCATGTCCGAGAAGGCGCCGGCATCGTAGAGCAGCAGAGCTGGCGAAAATCCGGATGAGGCTCATCATCGCAGCACTCTTGTTAGCGGGACTCCTGTGCGCGCAAAAGCCTCCAGTCGAACAAGCGTGGGATCTGCTCGAACAAGATAAGCGAGTCGAAGCGGTAGCTCTGCTCCGGAGCGCGGTTCGTGTCCGACCGGCGGACGCAGACGCTCGTTTGCTGCTCGGAAGCTTGCTCGCGGAAGCGGGAGAAACGGCAGAGGCAATCGCGCATCTTCGCGAGGGAGTTCGTTTGCGACCCATGGATGCCATGGCGCACAACGCCCTGGGCGAGGCTTTGCGAGACGTAAGCGACTTTGGAGCGGCGGGAGCAGAATTTCGAAGGGCTGTACAACAGGATCCTCGGTTCGCGCAGGCGCGCGAGAATCTGGGGCAGGTGCTACTGCAGACGGGAGATCTTGCGGGAGCGGCTGAGCAACTCGATCGCGCGATCCAGTTATTCGGAGAGAAGGAGGAGGCCGCCTATACGCGATATTTGCGAGCGAGGGTGCACTCGGAATCCGGCGAGGTGAAGGAGGCGGACGCGGAACTGCAGCGAGTGGTCAAGCTTCGGCCGGAATTTGCGGAAGCGTGGTCCGACTTGGGACAAGCGCGAGAAAGCCTGGGCGATGATGCGGGCGCACTCTCCGCCTTGCATCGTTCGGTGCAGATCAAACCCGATGGCGCGGTCGCGCAAACACGACTCGGTTCGCTCTATCTCCAGCTTGGCAAGCCAAAGGATGCGATACCTCACCTCGAACGGGCGGCGCGGTTAAGTCCTGACAATCAAACCGCGCTGAACAGCCTCCAACTCGCGTTGCGTGAAATCGGACAGATGGAACGAGCCAATCAGGTAAAGGCGCAACTCGCCGAGATCTTTCGCAATCGTGACCGCGCAAGTGAGAATGCTTTATCAGCGGTAAAGCTAAACAATGAGGGCTCTGAACTCGAAAAGAAAGGCAATCTCGCAGCCGCGGCGGAGAAGTATCGCGCCGCGCTTGAACTGAATGCAGAGCATGCCGGGATACGTGTGAATTACGCAGTGGCTCTGTTGCGGCTTGGGCAGTGGGAGCGTGGCTTGAAAGAACTACGTGAGGCAGTGCGCCAGGATCCCTCAAACGAAAAATTTCGCCAAGCGCTCGAAGACGCGCTTAAGCACGCTCCGGCAGCGTTTCGGGGTTTGAAATAGTTTCTGTTGGTAAACTAGTCCTGTGAAGGCGCGATCGCGAGTCCCATCCGAGCACGACTTAACTTCACCTGAAGCCGTGGAGCGCTTCCGAAAAGAGGCGAAAGCATTCACGATACGTGTGACCAAATCTCAGGCCGCCGCGCGGAAAGTTTTGGTCGACGAAGGTATTTACACGAAGTCCGGAAAACTCACTAAGCACTACAGCTAATCTTCTTGCATCGTCTAACATCGGCGTTCATTCTCGGCTATCACGGCTGTGACAAGGAAGTCGGGGAGCGCTTGTTGGCAGGTACGTCTTCAAACCCAGCGACAACGATTATGACTGGCTCGGGCCCGGAATTTACTTCTGGGAAGCGAACCCACTACGCGGTCTTGAGTTTGCGGCAGAAGTATCAAAACGCGAGGGATCGAGTCTTTCGAAGCCGTTCGTTATCGGAGCCGTGATCGAATTGGGCCTATGCCTCGACCTGACGACTTCTACTGGTCTTGAGTGGGTGAGGATCGCATACGACAGCCTGGTAGAGGTAACTCGGGCCGCTGCGTTGAAGATGCCTTCAAACAGCAAGGACAGGCTCAGGCGAAACCTGGACTGTGCGGTGATTCGTCGATTACATACGATTCTTGAGGCGCAAAAGCTACCGCCTATCGATACCTTGAAGGGAGTGTTCACGGAAGGCAAGCCTGCCTATCCGGGTTCAGGGTTTCCCGAGAAAACGCATATTCAGCTAGCGGTTCGAAATCCGAGATGTATTAAAGGCGTATTTCGTGTGCCCTCCGAGCAACTCCGCGGATAGTGGGGATCCGAACGATCGCCTTCGCCGTTTAACGTCGCCGTCAGCTTTCGGCCCGTAACAGCATAACGAGGCCACCAAGAAAACTGCCCGGGAGTACCTACCAAAACGATAGAAGCCATGTCTACGAAAGTCCCAAAGTTTCGCAACGGAAGGAGAAGAGGCCAAGTGGTGGGATGACCATCAGGAAATAGTCGTAGACAATCTATTGCGAGCAATAAAAGACGGTACCGCGCGCCGCGGGACGGCGATAGCTCTTAATCTGTCCGAAGCGCAGCAAGAGGCTCTACGGTGGATGCGCGCCAAGCAGGAACGCATGTTGCCAGAAGCGCCACACCCAGCAGGGTGCACGCGATCGCGCCGAGCACAAATGGATCGTTGGGATGAACGCCGAAGAGTAATGTCGACATCAGTCTGGCCAGCGCGAGAGAAGCGAGGAGGCCGATCAGAATTCCTGCTCCGGCCAATCGGACGCCCTGTGTCAGCACCTCACGAAGGATCTGAAACCGGCTGGCTCCCAGAGCCATACGAACGCCGATCTCGCTGGTGCGTTGGCCCACCACGAAAGCAAGGAGTCCATAGAGTCCCGCGGCCGCCAACACCAGAGCAACCGTGGCGAACAAGCTTACGAGAAGAAGAATGAACCTTCTCGGCGTCGTTGCATCGTCCACGAAGGAGCGCAGAGGACGAACATCGGCGACCGAAGCAGACCGGTCTACAGAAGCGACGGCCTGCCGGATGCCGGATGCCAGCGACGAGGCGTCCAGACTGCTCTTGATAACGAGAGAGGCGCGCGTCGGTACATACGGGAAAGGGTTTTCCAGAAAGTGCAGATACACGTCTGGCGTTGTTTCCCGATCCGGAGCACGGTTGTGCACGGAACCTACGACTCCAATGACTTCGAGCCACGGAGTGCCATCGATAGTGAATCGGAATCGTTTGCCTAGCGCGCTTTCGTTGGGCCAGTACCGGTTCGCGATCATCTCGCTTACCACGGCTACATGCCTCTCGTGCGCGGCATCGGACGCCGAGAACACCCGGCCTGCGTGAACTGGAATGCCCATCGTTTCGAGATAACCCGGAGTCACTAAGCGGGGATGCATGCGAATTCGTTCGCCCGGCTTAGGATCATACCCTTGTAACTCCACACCGCTGCGATTGTCGTTACCCGAAAGAGGCAGGATATCCGTAACGGCGACGCCCTGAACTCCCGGGATCGACGCCATGCGGTCGATCACCGAATCATAGAAGGTCGCAGCATGTTGCAGAGTTCGATATTGAACTGCAGGTAGCGTCAGGGTAGCGGTAGTGCGATGTTCTGTTTGGAACCCCAGCTTGACATTCATCAACTGCAGGAAACTCTTACTCAGCAGGCCCGTTCCAACAAGCAACAGAAGCGCTAGAGCAACCTGAGCGATCACCAGCGCTGATCGGAAACGGTGCGAGCCTCCTGAACTTGCTCCGCGTCCTCCCGATCGAAGCGACTGGTCTACGGCCAGACGCCAAGCCGATGCCGCCGAAGAGCACCCGAAGAGAACTGTGCTGAATACGATCGCGGCCAGAGTGAAAGCGAGAACCCGCCAATCCAAATCGATGCGATCAAGGCCCGGCATCGCGAAAAACGTGAGCCGCTCGAAGTACACCGACCGCAATATCGCCAGTCCCCAAACTGCCAATGCGATCCCCCCGGCAGCACCCAGGATGGCGAGAACGGAACTCTCTACGAGAGATTGCGCGAGCAGGCGCATCCGATCGCAGCCAAGGGCCAGTCGGAGCGCCGTTTCGCGTCTCCGCCCGGAAGCACGAGCAAGCAACAGGCTGGCGACGTTCGCGCAGGCGATGAGAATCAAGAGGACCACGGCACCCATCAACATGGCGAGGGTGGACTTCAGCCGTCCCGTCAACTCCTGTCGTAGCGGAACGAGATTCGCCACGTGGCCGGTGTTGACCTCGGGATATTGCAACGCGAGTTGTTTCGACAGGACCTCCATCTCTGCCCGAGCGTGGTCGAAGGTCACGTTATCCTTCACTCTCCCGATAGCCTCAAACGGATGAATGCCGCGGTAGCGGCGCTGTGCGACGGTAAACCGGATCGGCTCGAAGAATTCACAGGTCGCTGCGAATGGATAACGGAAGCCTTCCGGCAGCACACCCACAACTTCAGCCCGTTCTCCGCCGACGGTCACGGACTGGCCCAGGATGTCACGGTCGCCTCCGAACCGCAGCCGCCAGGTTCGGTGACTTAGAATCGCGACTCTTTTTCCTCCAGGATCCTCGTCGGCGACACGAAAGGTTCGGCCGAGCAAAGGCTGGACCCCAAGCGCCTCAAAAAAGCCCGCCGTTACTCGGGCCGATGGCTCCAATTCCACATGGTCGCCTGAGGTGATCGTCTGGCGCGTCGATTCATACAGCGCGATGCTCGAAAGATTCGTGACCAGATGGCGCCAATCGAGGAAGTCCGCCGCCGAAACGGGGCTTCGCGCTGAGTCCTCGCGCAGCCGCTTTTCCCAAATTGCCACGATGCGATCTTCACCCGGGTAGGGAAGCGGTCGGAGTAAGGCGGCGCTGAAGATGCTGAACACCGCTGTGTTCGCGCCGATACCAAGCGAGAGAATCACAATCGCCGCAGCGGTAAATGCCGGCGCTCTTCTTAGCGAGCGAATGGAGAATCGTACATCGCGCCATATGGTTTCCAACGTCCAACCCATCCTTGCTTCCCAAACGTTCTCCTTCACTGTTTGGAGGTGACCTATCTCCAGATACGTCTGCCGGATGGCCTCTTCCTCAGATAAGCCGGACGCGCGCTTCTCTTCAATGAGCATTTGCTGATACGCGCGGAGTTCGCCGTCCAGCTCGCGTTCGAGCGATTTACGCTGAAACAGATTCCGAAAGAGACTGTGGATCCTGGACAAGGGAGGAAACCTTATGAAGTCGCTTCGATGATCCGAGCCATCGCTTCAGCAATGCGACTCCACGACTCGGTCTCGGCCGCGATTTGTTTGCGTCCCGCCGGGGTGAGCTTGTAGAGCTTCACCCTCGGATGAGCTCCATCTTGGCTCGGCATCGATGTCAGCCATCCACGCTCTTCGAGCCGGTAGAGCGCAGGAAATAGCGAACCAGGCTTGACATCGAGTTCTCCGCCGGTAACTTGTCCAATGCGCCGCGCGATGCCGAGACCATGATTTGGTCCCAGGCTCAGCGTACGAAGAATCAGCAGATCGAGAGTACCCTTTAAAAGTTCAGCCATTCGATATAGAACATCTATATCGAATAACTATAATCGTGTCAAGATATATCGTGGCGAAGTATACTTTAGTACGGTATAGTTATCCCGTATGGACCACGCCGATATCGACTCGTTTCTGCCGTTGCCCACGGCGGTGTTCCATATCCTCGTTGCCCTCGCCGATCGCGATCGCCACGGCTACTCCATCATGCAAGATGTCGCGGAACGAACGTCCGGTAAGGTCCGGTTGAGCGCGGGAACTCTATACAGCTCGATCCGGCGCATGTTGGAAGGCGGCCTGGTGGAAGAACTGCGCGAAAGCCCGGACCCGGAAAGCCAGGACGAACGCCGCCGGTATTACCGCCTCACGCGGTTCGGAAGGAGTGTGGCGGTCGCCGAGGCGAAGCGCCTGACCGATCTGCTGAGCCAAGCTCGGGAAACTGGACTGATTCCGAAGAAGCTGTAAGCGATGTTGCCGATCCGCATATACCGGACTTTGCTTTGGTGCTACCCAGCCCCATTCCGACACGAGTACGGCGCAGAAATGATCTGCGCCTTTGCTGAACAGGTGCGGGAAGCACGAGAGGTTGGTGGATGGTGGGCGGAGACTTCGATCTGGCTTCGCACCGTTGTCGATCTATTTCTAACTGCGCCGCAGGAGCACTATCACGTGATCAAGCAAGACGTGCGTTATGCAATCCGCAACCTGGCTTCGCATCCGGGGTTTGCGGCGGTGGCTGTCCTTTCCCTCGCTCTCGGCATCGGGGCCAACATGGCAATCTTCAGTTTGCTCAACAGCGTTCTCATGAGCGCGCTGCCGGTGCGTGATCCACAGTCGCTAGTGATACTGACCAATCCAAGTGCGAGCGGTGTCTCTCAGGGATCGCAGCGCAGCGAGCGGTCGCTGTTGACCTATCCCGAGTTCCTGCAACTGCGGGATCAGTCTACCGTCTTCTCTGGGTTGATGGCCTGTCAGAGCGGGCTGGAACGCGTAGAAGCCCGCGTAGATGGCGGCGGGCCCGAAGAGATCCGCACACGCATGGTCTCGGCGGAATACTTCAGCACACTGGGTGTGCCTGCACTGCTGGGACGAGCATTCAGCGTCGATGACGACCCTGCAGCGCCCAACGCCGTGATCAGCTATGCCTACTGGCAGCGCCGCTTCGGCCGCCGTGCCGACATCCTGGGGACCAAGATATCCATCCGTCACGGGTTGTTCTCGATTGTCGGTGTTGCGCCGCCTTCCTTCTTCGGCGAGACCGTGGGGCAGCGGCCAGATGTCTGGCTGCCGCTGACCATGCAACCGGCGGTGCTGCCCGGCCGCGACTGGCTGCATGACAAACCCGGCGACGTTGAAAAAGTCATGTGGCTGCATGCGTTCGGACGCTTGAAGCCTGGCATCACCGCCGAGAAGGCGCAGGCTGCGGTCAACGTCGTCTTTCAACAGGGATTGGCCGCCTATTACGGCTCCGTGCTGACGCCCGAAGCGCGTAAGGAGTTCCTCAGCCAGCGGCTGAGAGTACGGCCTGCGGCCACCGGCGCGTCGGAGATTCGCGGTCAGTTTGCCGAGCCCTTGACGATGCTGCTGGTCGCCGCCGGACTGGTGTTGCTGATTGCCTGCGCGAACCTTGGCAATCTGATGTTGGCGCGCGCCACCGCCAGAACCCGCGAGATTTCCGTGCGACTGGCGCTGGGCGCGGGCCGCGGGCGGCTCATTCAGCAGATGCTTACCGAAAGCTTGGTCATAGCCCTCCTGGGAGGTATTGCTGGATTGGCCGCGGCCTGGATGCTGCGTGCTGGATTGCTCCGGCTGGTTCCCGAGTCGGTTCACCTGCCGGCGACACCGGACGCCAAAGCCCTCGGCTTCGCGTTTGCGCTGACCTTGACGACTGGACTGGTCCTCGGTCTTCTTCCGGCTTTGCGGACCATGGGCGTGAATGCCCCAGCCGGGCTGAAGGAGCAGGGCCGCGGGCTCACCGGATCGGCTGCATGGCTGCGGGCCGGGAAGCTAGTTGTTGTCGGTCAACTCGCGCTTTCCCTCCCATTGCTGGTTGGGGCAGGACTGCTTCTGCAAACTCTCCACAACCTGCAACAAGTGAACCTGGGTTATCAGAAAGAGCGGCTGCTGATCGTGGAAGTTGACGCCGAAACTGCCGGGTACGAGCCGTCCCGCCGCCTCGCATTGCTCCAGCGATTGTTGGAACGGGTGCGCTCGGCTCCCGGGGTGAGCGCTGCGACGTATTCCAACAATGGCCTCTTCTCCGGCTCGGATAGCAGAGATCAGGTCGTCGTCGAAGGATACACGCGGACCGGCGATGCCGACCGGCGCTCACGTTATAACCACATCGGTCCCAACTACTTCTCTGCGCTCGGCGTCCCGCTGCTCCTTGGCCGTGAGATCACCGAACGCGACCAGCCATCGAGCGGCAAAGTGTGCGTGATCAATGAAGCGTTCGCCAAGCTCTTCTTTGCGGGTCGCAACCCGCTCGGGATGCACGTAACGCAGGTCTACGCCAATCAGCGGAACACTTTTGAAGTAGTCGGTGTGGCGCGGGACTCGCGTGGAAACAACCTGCGCGGCGATGTCGAGCACCGCTACTATGTGCCTGCGTCGCAGCCCATCTTTCCGCAGGACGGCGCCAGCTTCGCCATCCGGACCGCTGCTGAACCCTCCAGCGTAATCGCCGGCGTGCGGCGCGCGATTTTGGCAGAAGACCCGAACCTTCCGATTACGGTCGCCCGTCCGCTCGGCGAGATCATTGACGACCGGTTGGTGCAGGAGCGATTGCTGGCGCGGCTGTCGATGGCCTTCGGAGTCGTGGCGCTGCTGCTGGCGGCAATCGGCCTGTACGGCGTGCTTTCCTATGGCGTGGCGCGGCGCACCACCGAGATCGGAATTCGGAGAGCGCTGGGCGCGCAACATGGCTCGGTTATCGCCATGATTCTGCGCGAAACCGCATTGCTCCTGATTGCGGGACTGCTTGTGGGCATCGGGTTGTCAGCCGCCGGGATGCGCCTGATCACGAGCCGGCTGTACGGCTTGGCGCCGACCGATCCACTGGCGTTCGCCGCAGCGTTCGCAGTGCTCGCTGGAGTGGCTTTGGTAGCGGCATGGTTTCCTGCGTACCGTGCATCGCGAGTGGATCCGCTGGTGGCGCTGCGGCATGACTAGGCCACCGCGATCTGCTACGACACACTACTTTTTCAACAATGTGGCTGTTACATTGACGCTCGCGCCGGGTTGCACATTAAGATCGCGCATCCAGGTATCGGTCTCGGCCGTGATTTGTTTGCGGCCGGCTGGCGTGAGTTTGTAGAGCTTCACCCTCGGATGAGCGCCATCTTCGCTCGGCTTCGATGTGAGCCCCTGACGGTGCTACTGGCCGCTGCCGGACTGGTGTTGCTGACTGCCTGCGCGAACCTTGGCAACACGAAGAAATCGAGATGTTCCGTTTTACCGTCCGTAAGAAGAGCTTGAGTTATAGACCCGCTTGTGAGGAGCCGTCGGCGTGGCTACATCCGAGATACGTTCCGCTTCCTAACGCATGCTGTCGACACTGTGCGTCGAAACTGCCATCCCGGTTGGAGGTATCTCATCGGTCCACACCAGGAAGCTCTCCAATAGATTCGGACCGAAGGTGGTTACGATGGCGACATCAGAAGCATCCCGACCCTGTGCCATCAATACGCGACCGATGCGGCGCACGTTGTTGCGTGGGTCAAAGGTATACCAGCGGCCGCCGATGTAGGCTTCGAACCATGCCGCAAAATCGCCTACACCCCAAGGAGGAGGAGTACCCATGTCTCCGAGATAACCAGTGCAATATCGGGCCGGAATGTTCATGCAGCGGCAGAATGTGATTGCCAGGTGTGCGAAGTCGCGACAGACGCCGGCGCGCTCTTCAAAGGCTTGGGTTGCAGTGCGGGTGGCCCGAGCCCTCTGATAGTCGAAGACGATCCGGTCGTGGACATAGTCGCAGATTGCCTGAACGCGCGCCCACCCTGGAGGAGTGGCCTGGAACAGTTGCCAGGCTGTCTCAGAAAGGAGATCTGTTTCGCAGTAACGGCTGCCAAGAAGAAAGACCAGGGTCTCCGCAGGGAGTTCCTCGATCGAATGCTGTGCGGCATCCGGTACGATTGCGTCAGGCTGACCAGAATCTCTCACGACGCCCTCCCCTCTGATACGCAGGCGGCCCGCTGGAGCGGTGAGTCGATTGCACCAGTTGCCAAAAGAATCACGGTAACCGGTGACCGGAACGGAGGGTTCAGTGATGAGGCGCTCGGGTACTACGAGATCGGAAGCCCGCGAATAGTGAATATTCACGAGAAGGATCATCGGCACCGGCTGGGGACAGTTGTAGATGAGTTCGTAACCTACTCGCAACTGCATTGCCGGTAACTGCATTGCCGGTAACTGCATGGTAACTACCTCGCTCCCGGACGAGACAACCCGGAGATTCAACCTACCACGAAAAGATGACGGCCGACGATTTAGCCCTTCAGCGAAGGTCATGTATTCGCGCCGGACAGCCGCAGTCATCGCGACTGGACCCGCTGGTGACGCTGCGGCATGATTAGGCCAACGCGAGTTGCCACGACACACTACTTCTTCAGCGTGGCTTTTACATTGACGGTCGCGCCGGGTTGCACGTTCAGATCGCGCGACCAGGTATTTGCTCCGCTGCGGACCGTAATTTTGTGAACGCCGGGAGTAAGCTTGGCGGTGCTCGGAGTGTTGCCGATGAAGCGGCCGTCGATCTCCACTTCCGCATCTGGGAGGTCGGACCCGATCATGACAGACGCCGTTTCGCCGCCGGAAATCGGGGCGGCCGAGGCGATTTGAACGGGCGCCGCGCCTTTGGAAGTTTTCAGGACATGCTCGGAGTCGGTGAACACTTCGAGGACGATTCCTTTGTTAATCGTTACGTCTTTGCCTTTGCGCATCAGGAAAAAAGGGGCAGCCGGCCAGAACAGAACCGCGGCGCCGGCAGTCATGACTCCGGTACTCAAGCCCTTACCTTCTCCTTCTTTCTTCTGCATCGTGTATCGCAGAGGAAGCGAATCTCCATCACCCACCCGGACCTTATCGATAGAGAAGTCGAGCTTACCCGACCGGCCCATGCTTCGCTTTGCTGATGCCAGCACGATTGACCCGACGCAGGCGCTTCCCTGAGCTATCACAATGGTGTCGTTCACCTTGACATTCTCGGTGACGGAAAGCTGGACCGGCTGACCTTCGTCAGCAGTCGAAGAAGAAATCGTTTGCTCAAGACGGCAAGCAACTTTTGTACCGCTCGGTATAACTACATCTCCAAAGGACACACTCGCGAGCGTCAATGCCCCGCAGACGGTTCGAAATAATGGATTTTGAAACATGTAGGTTGTGGCTCCTTACATAACGCGAAAGGACCTATGGAAGCGGCTCAGCTATAGGACGGATATAATCGGTCCAGTATGGCAGCGGCGCCAGAGTTACATGCGGCGGAAATTGTCGACCTCAGTCGCGTGACGGTGGAAGAATTGGAGCCGGTACTGCAGGAAGAGCGCATCACATGGCGGTCGACCTTGCGGTGGGATTTCGGTTCCTCTGCCGAGCTTGTCCGGCGTTTCGTGCGCATCCAGGCGCTGGGCGGCTTTGCGCTGTTAATCGGCGGGCGGGTCATTGGCTATACCTACTATGTTGTGGAAGATCGCAAAGGCCTGATCGGCGATCTCTACATCCTGCGCGAGTTCGCCTGTTCCGAGTATGAAGACACGCTGCTGTCGGCGGTCCTCGAAGCGCTGGTTCTCGCGCCGGGAGTGAATCGCATTGAAGCGCAACTTATGATGATGCGCGGACCCTTCGAGCGCACACTGCCGCTGGCGGCTTATTCGAAGATACATCCGCGTTTGTTTATGCTCGCTGATCTGGCGGATGTTCCGGAACTCGGCGAAGGCAAGGCGGCGCACAATTTCCGGTACCAGCATTGGTCGGAGGCCAGACAGGAAGAATCGGCCGCATTGATCGCGGCTGCCTATAAGGGTCATGTCGACGCCACGATTAATGATCAGTACAGTTCCGTATCGGGCGCCCGGCGATTCATACACAACATCGTGCAGTATCCAGGTTGTGGGAGCTTCTTCCTTCCGGCCTCACTCATCGCCGACCGGCCCGACGGCGGAATGGCCGGAGTGATTCTCGGCAGCCTGGTTGCTGGGGATACAGGCCACGTCACGCAGGTCTGCGTCGCGCCACTTCATAAGGGGCAGGGAGTTGGGTACGAATTGATGCGGAGGGCGCTGTCGGTGTTCGCCATGAACCAGTGCGAGCGCGTAAGCCTGACGGTCACTGCCGGTAATACTGGGGCGATCGAGTTGTATCAACGAATCGGCTTCCGGGCCACACGGCGCTTTGCGGCGTATGTTTGGGAAGGCTTCTGATATTGATGAGAGTCCGCGACAAGGTGGCCATCGTGACGGGCGGAGCTTCGGGCATCGGCGCCGCAACGGCGAAGTTGCTGGCACAGGAGGGCGCGCGCGTCGCGATCCTCGATACTCATCCACCTCCCGAACCTCCGTTCGAAGATGCGGTGTCGCTGCTTGCCGATGTTCGTTCGGAAGCAGAGGTTCGGAGCGCAATCGAGGAGGTAGCTCGGCGCTTCGGATGGGTTGACGTATTGGTGAACAACGCCGGGATCGCCATCCGGCAAGCTGTCGCGGAGGCCGACGAAGCCGCGTGGACAGCAGTGGTGGATGTCAATGTGAAAGGCGCTTTCCTTTGCTCCAAACATGCGCTGCGATTCATGCCTAGATATGGCAGTATCGTTCACATGTCGTCGGTTGTAGGCATCACCGGGGTGCGTGACCGCGGGGCCTACAGCGCGGCCAAGGGAGCCCTGGTAGCGCTGACCCGGAATATGGCGATTGATTACGCAGACCGGCAGATTCGTGTGAACTGCATTTGCCCCGGGTTCGTGAGAACCCCGTTCATCCAGGGCTTGATTGCGGACTCCGATCGTGAGAAGAAACTCACCGCAATGCACCCCATAGGCCGTTTAGGGGAACCGGAGGACATTGCAAATGCTGTCCTGTTCCTGGCATCTGACGAGGCTTCATGGATAACGGGTCATGCGCTGGTTGTGGATGGCGGATTCTCCGCCGGACATGCGATTTAGGCGAGCAACTTGGGCGAGAGCTGCGTCTACTACATTGAGGTATATTAATCGATCCAAACTGATCATGGCCGCGTACTATACAATGAGTACGGCACACTTGCATACCGCGGCTAGGAAGGATATAGTCATCTAGTCAGCAGTCGTGTAAAGGACTAGTACCCTTCGATGTTCTATGTACGGGTACGTGCTGTCAGAACACTTCTGTGTCAGGAGAGTGTAATGAAGAAATTCGCTTTTGTAGCCCTTTTCGCCGTCAGCGCCTTCGCCGCCGAGTGGAAAGGGACCATCTCAGACTCCAAGTGCGGCGCCGCCCATGCGGACGCTTCCGAAAAGTCCATGAAGTGCGTCAATGGCTGCGTTAAGGGCGGTCAGAAGGCCGTCTTAGTGACCGATGGCAAGGTTCTGAAGATTGCGAACCAGGATAAGGTAGCAGAACACCTCGGTCACAAGGTCACCCTCAGCGGCACACTCGAGGGTGACACTGTTACCGTCGACTCCGTGAAGATGGACTAGTTTTTAATCTGTGGCCGTCGTTGCCGCAGACGCGAGGGGCTGGTTTATTGCAACTTGCCCCTTGCTTCTACTTCCCAAATTTCCTCCACTTCCTCCCCGCGGATCCCGTAGACCCGCTCCTGCAGATTCATCGCTACGCAAATGTGATTGGGAATGACGCGTACTCTTTCGCCGACTTGCCAGCGCTTCTTCGATTTCAGCGTATCTACGAATCCGTGCTCCTCATTCATTTTTTCGAAGTAGGCGTCAGGCGCTTCTTGAATGATGCCGAATCCAGGCTCAGCCGTGCGGTCGGAGGAGAAGGTTTTCGATCCCGCGTCCAGAATGACCCGATCTGCAACCGACGTAGAGGCAACCGTCGTCAATATCGAAGCGGCGCAATCGGCCCAGTCGCACGCGCCGGAATAAACTGTGTTGCGATCGTTAAAGATATAGGTTCCGGGGCGGATCTCGTTCATCGACTTCAAGATGTGAGAGGAATACAATGCGGGTGTCGAACCGCCGCTGACAATGTCCGGCTTGAGCCCTAGCCCGTCTATGGTGTGGATTGCTTTCTGCAACAAACGTTCGACCGCAGTAAGCTGGAGGTCGGCGATAGGGTCCATGTTCTTTATGTGACCGGGATAGAAAGCGAGCCCATCGAAACGAAGTCCTTTCAAACTGTTAGCTTCGATCGCCAATTGCCGTAGCGCTTCCCCGGTCGTGACGCCTACCCTATGAAGCCCGGCGTCGATCTCCAGAAGGACGCCGATCTCGACTCCGGCATTGGCAGCGGCAGCCGAGATCGCCCGGGCCACGATAATGCTATCGATCGAAACCGTCAGACGCGTTCGCTGAGCGAGTTGCGCCAGCCGCTGGGTCTTGGCTGAGCCAAGGACAGGATATGCGACAAGAAGTTCGGCTGGCGAGGCCTTCATCATCACTTCCGCTTCCGTCGTTTTGGCCACAGTGAGGCCGACCGCGCCCATTTCAATCTGCAAGCGCGCCAGAGCGGGAATCTTGTGGGTTTTCGTGTGCGGTCGGAATCGCAGATCGTGCGAGCGCGCGTATTCTGCAGCGCGCTGAAGGTTCCGCTGCATCACGTCCAAATCAATGATCAGGGCAGGTGTATCGAGATCGGCAACGCGCATCTATCTCTGAAAGTCCAGCATCATGCGGCCCGCGGGGCTCTTATACATTAATTCGAGATCTTTCAACTTGTGTTTGCCTTCGAGTAAGAAGTAGAGAAGACCCGTTACCGGTTCGTTTGTCTCGCGCAATGGCAAGGCTTTCTGCTTCAGAGCGTCGAGCAATGGATTGGGTTTCTCGGTCGCATCTTTTGTCACGGATGCCTGTGCTTCGCCCGCAGTGGGTGCTCCGGTCACAACGGCTTGATCATCTCCACCGATCCGCTGCGGACGGCTGTTCGTGCCCGGGACTCCGCCCCAAATTGGCCCTTGTCCGGAGTTCATCTTTCCGATCCCACCACCGACGCCTCCGTAGCCGCTTTGGGCAACCACGAGCGCATCAGTTCCGGCTATCTGACTTGGCGCGAGGGGCTGCGATCGCTGCCCGTCTTTTCGAGAAATAAGAGTGAAGTCGTCCAGGCTGAGGGTCACTTTGCTGTCTGCGCGCGGCGCGACTTTGATATCAATCACGACCATATCCATCCGCGGATCTTCACCGAGCGCCTTTTGAACGGCCTGTTTGTCGATCAGGGCGGATGCGGTAACCACCAGGACTTCATCCTCCGAACTCACTGGCCCAACAGGCTTTTCCGGGCTCGCCGCAAGCGCGAATGCAATGACGAAAATTAGAAATCGCATACAGCCCCTCCACGGGCATTATAGATGGGATCGGGATTCGGCAAAAGCATGTTAAATTGACAGGGCGTTACGGTTGAATCGCTTATGGCTCCCGATGACCTCACGAACAGACTGCTGAAGCGCGGTGGCAAGGCCAGTGCTACCGAACTGGATAAGCTTGCCAAAGAGCTTACGCAGGCGAAACTGGCAGAGTTTAACGACGCGATGCATCGGGGAACCATAGACCGACCGGTGAAAGTTATCACGCTTTCAGAAGGTCAGCCGGTCCCCGCCCGAGTGAAGGGATACATCACCCAGGAGCGTTTCATTGTTGATCGAACGCCGCGGGAAATGCGGGACATCCTTGGCTTGAAATCGATTGACCTGATCACCGGGGCTCGTGTCCTTGCGATTACACAAGTGCTGCTGCTGACCGATTTCGAGAACAAAGGCTATACACATATGCCCGCCGGTCAGGTGTGGACTCCTGCCAGCGCCTATCCTCCGGGCAAGGGAGCGGGTCAATGGAACTTGCTTCGCGAGGTCACTGCCAGCTTGATCCAAGACGTGCCTGCCGGTGAGCGATACCGGCGCGGTCTCTCTGATCGCGCAAGCAAATAGGCCGATCGCGCAAGCAAACAGGCTTAGTCCAGATAGAGCTGTGGTGGAAGTACGCCCTTGGCATCGATCTTGTCCGATGCTTCCAGCCCGAGAACCCGAATGAGCAGCGGGAATACCTCGACGTTCTCGATGGGCTTCAATCGCACTCCCGAACGAATCTGGGGACCGGCGGCGTAAAATACGCCGCGCATGTTCGGTACTCGCTTTGGATCGAAGCCATGACAGCCTTTTCCCGGCTTGAAGGCGCTCATGTGCGCCGCGGTGTTGGTTGCGCTTCGAACGCCGATTGCTTCCGGCTTGACCGGAATGACGACAATGTCGCCAATTTTGCGGTTCCGCCGAAAGTGGAGGTCGCGCGGTGTCTCATCGCGACGGTAAACAAGGTAGCGGCCCTTCCCTTTGCGTCGGAGTTGTTTATAGGTTCGCTCGACCAGCGCCTTGTCCTCCGAGTACAGCATTGCATGTGTGGTTTGATTGACCACCTGAAATTCGCTCAGGTCGGCGTCGTCCGTGATGTCGATGTAGGTTCGGCAATTCTCGAGGCCGTGATCGGAAACAATGACCACGTTGACTTCCGGACGTATTGTTTGCAAGCTTCCGAGCAGTCCGCCAATCGTGTCATCAACGAGTGATACGGCTTTCTTTACTTCTTCGCTATCGGGTCCATGCGCATGCGCAGCCGCATCGACATCGGAGAAATAGAGCATCACAAAATGGGGCCGCGATTCCACTGGCAGGCTCAGCCACTGCAATACCTGGCGAACTCTGGTTTCATGACTCACACGGCCATCGTACGTTCTGAAGTATGTGGGACGAACCCCTTGGATCTCCGCCTCACTTCCCGGCCAGTAGAACGCGGCGGTTCGCATACCCTGCTGTTCCGCCAATGACCAGACCGGCGCGCCGCTGTACCACTGACCATCCGGAGCAGTGTTCTGGTAAAAAAACTCCTGCCGCACAGCCGGATCGTAGAAACGCATGCCGACGATGCCATGATTCTGGGGCCTGAGGCCGGTTGCCAGCGTGAAAAAATTTGGAAATGTGCTGGATGGAAATGACGGAATCAGCGCTTCGCTCGAAGATCCTCGCTCGCGCAAGGCCAGTAAGTTCTTTGCCCCGAATCGCTCCGCATAATCGTACCGCATGCCGTCGATCCCGATGATGAGAACATAGGCCTTGTTCTGCTGATCCTTTGCGTTTTCAGGAGCTTGAGGCGATGCGGAGACGCGTTGGAAACCAGTGATCGCCAGAAGGCACACGGCGATACACTGCCTGACGCAGGACGGAGCAGTCATTAACATGATTGTAACGTGATCACTGTAGCTCCCCATCCACCTGCCTCTATGGGAGCATCACTAAATGACGCGACAAAAGGCGTCCGCGCGAGCACATTGCGCACCATTTCCCGCCGAGCACCGATTCCGCGACCATGAATAATCCGGACATACCGAAAGCCACGAGCGTGCGCCTCCTCGAGATACGCTTCGACAATTGCTTCGGCATCACGTGACGGGACGCTGTGCAGGTCGAAGACGTCGGTAATGGGAATTTCTATCGGTGCGTTGTCGTCCATTCGCGGGTCGTGACATAATCGTACCCGTTCCCTCATGTGGCAACAAAACTATACTCCATTGTTGGATAGTGTCGGCGTATCTTCCCTCGCTGCCGCTGCCCCGATTTTCGTAGTTCTGCTCCTGCTCGGTGTCTTTCGCAAGCCCGCATGGATGGCTGCGATCGCCGGGCTACTTTCAGCGATTGCCCTGGCGGCGTTCGTGTACGGCATGCCCGGATATCTGATCCTGAGCGCCTCGGTATATGGTGCCGCGTTTGGGTTGTTTCCTATCTGCTGGATTCTGTTCTGGGCGATCGTGCTGTATCGGATCACAGTCGATACGGGCAATTTCTCAATCATTAAGGACTCGATTGGGAGCTTGACAGGCGATCGCCGCCTGCAAGCGTTGTTGATCGCTTTTGCTTTCGGAGCATTTATCGAGGGAGCCGCAGGGTTCGGCGCTCCGGTAGCGGTTGCGGCCGGAATGTTGGCGGGCCTGGGCTTCGATCCCTTCTTCGCCGCCGGTATTTGTCTTTTGGCGAATACCGCTCCTGTCGCATTCGGATCGATCGGTATTCCGGTTATCACACTCGCAGGAATTACGGGCTTGCCGCTGCAGGATCTGAGCGCGAACGTTGGCCGCATATGTGCGCCGGTTTCGGCGTTCGTGCCTGCTTATCTTGTCATGGTGATGAATGGTTGGCGCGGACTGAAAGGTGTGTTGCCAGCCGCGATCGCCTGCGGGTTCAGCTTCGCTCTGGCGCAGTTCTTCGTCTCGAATTATCTTGGGCCGCAACTGACGGACATCCTCGGAGCACTGGCCGCGATGGCCTCGCTCATCATCCTATTGCGATTCTGGAAGCCGGCAGATGCCCTGGAGAGTGAACGCGCCGTTGTGCACCAGCACACCACCGGTACCATTCTGCGAGCCTGGATTCCCTACCTTTTCCTGGTTGTCCTGGTCCTCTTGATTGGCGTCGACAGCATCAAGGTCTTTCTGAATCAGTGGACGAACGTGATTCCCTGGCCGAATCTGCACAACGAAATTCTGCGCGTGCCTCCGGCGGTAAAGGCGGAAGGCCCATACGCCGCGACGTATACTCTGAACTTCTTCACGGCTTCGGGCACGGCATGTATGTTCGCCTGCCTGTTGTCTGCCCTCGCTCTTCGCATGCCTTTCGCGGGCCTGATCAAGGCGATCACAGGCTCGGCGAAGCAACTCGCTCTGCCGCTCGTTACCGTAGCGTCGGTTCTCGCCTTGGCATTTCTGATGAACTACTGTGGAGCGACCGCGACTTTAGGACTTGCCTTCGCGGCTACTGGTGTCCTGTTCCCGTTCTTCAGCTCCCTGCTCGGTTGGCTCGGGGTCTTCCTCACCGGCAGCGACACATCCGCGAACGCCCTGTTTGGTAATCTTCAGGTCGTCACCGCCGGTCGACTTGATCTGAATCCGGTCTTGATGGCGGCGTCGAACTCGAGCGGCGGCGTCATGGGCAAAATGATCAGTCTGCAGAGCATCGCGGTAGCCGCTGCTGCAGCCGGCATGCCATCGAGCGATGAATCACGGCTATTCCGGTTCACGTTGAAGCACAGTATCTTCCTCGCCTCCGTGCTTGGACTGATCGTTGTGTTTTACGCGTATGTGGCGCCCGACTGGGTTCGATAGGAGCTGTGTCTTACTTCTCAGGCATTCTGCTTTTGGTTGCGGCTCTGCAGCGATGTGGGGCGGCTTTGAAAGCCGCGGCCGATTTGTAATCGGCCCTTCTAACTTCGGCGTGAAGCGCTGGACCAGGGGAAACATTCCGGAGCCGAAACCAGACCAGCCGTGACCGGATTGTTTTCGATATAGCGCACAATCCGGTCAAACTCACCACCATCGCGCACGAGATGATCGTAGCTTTCATCCTGCCAGAATGGCTGCCCGATGAGACCCAGAATCCGGTTCGCCTCACGTGCTGTGAAGCGCTTGAGGGAATGAGTGATCTTAGATATCTCCACGAACGGAGTCAATAAGACGTGGACATGATTCGCCATCACAACCCAGGCATGAAGCTGATAAGACTTCATGTTGTCCTGCCCATACAACAGCGCCCGTATCATCAGTTCAGCAACCTCTGGCTGCCGCAGGTGTAGTGGTCCGCCGCGGGCTCGATCCAAGAGAGAATCCATAGCGACAAAGGCGTGTCCGGCGCTCGCTTCGCTGCCAAACACTCGATTCGGTGGCAAACTCCCGTAGAGACGCCAGGTGAGAAAGACCGGGCGATCGCCCGCCTGGAGGTGAGGAAGGCGACGGCGATACGACATGTGCATACATAGATGGAGTAGGTCTGATGAGCCGAAAGTTCTCAGGCAGGAAGGCAAGGCCGATTACAAATCGGCCGCAGGATACAATCCTGCCCCACTTGGCGCTGTCAGCACATTTCGTAACACAATAGTCCAAATGAACAGAAGGCATTTTCTCGCTTCCGGATCCGCCGTTCTCCTATCGGGCACACGCGCTCACGCCGGTTTACGCGGACTCAAGATCGGAGTGACGGACTGGAATTTGCGGCAGACAGGGAAGCTGGAGGCGGTCGATCTGGCGCACCGGCTCGGGTTTCAGGGTGTCCAGGTGAGCCTGGGACGGCAGGTCAAAGATGACAAACTGCCAATGGATAATCCCGAACTGATCGCGCAGTATCTGGCGGCCGCCAGGAAACACGACATCGCCCTCAATGGAACCTGTCTTGACGTGCTTCACGTGAATTATTTGAAGAACGACAAACTCGGACAGAAATGGGTTCGTGACGGCATCCGGCTGACGAAAGCCATGGGGATAAAAGTAATGTTGCTGCCCTTCTTTGGCAAAGGCGCATTGCTCACCCAGGAAGAGAAGGATTATGTCGGCGATGCGCTGCGGGAAATCGCCCCCGAGGCCGAAAAAGCCAACGTCATCCTTGGGCTGGAGAATACGATCTCGGCAGAAGACAACGTCAGAATAATGGATCGCGCGCGGTCAAAGGCTGTGCTGGTTTATTACGATATCGGAAACTCGACTAAAGCCGGATTCAATGTGGCTCGCGAGATTGATTGGTTGGGAAAAAAGCGCATCTGTCAGATGCATTTCAAAGATAACCCTAACTATTTGGGCGAAGGAACGATCGACATGACACGTGTGCTTCGTACCGTCTCGCAAATCGGATTCGATGGCTGGGCCAATCTGGAAACGGACTCGCCCTCGAAATCTGTGGAAGCCGATATGAAGCGTAATCTGGCTTTCGTTCGTAAAACCATGGCGGAAGTGGACTAAGGCTTGTAACCGAGTGGGTCACCGGAAAGCGCCATTTACTCTAATCAGTACTTTTCGTAATTTCTGTTCGCGGCAGCGGGTCCGACAATTTAGCACTAGGGGTCAGTGTAAACGTGCCGCAGGTGGCTAAATTTCGGAGCGTTCAAAAAGCGCTCTACATCTAAGATGCCAAACAATTGTATTGACATGAGTACCAGTTAGCAGTACCATTCAGTTTCAGATTTAGACTGTTGTAACAAACAACCACAACCTGGTGTATAGGGGTCCGCGCATGACCTTTAATGTAGGCGAGAAAGTCGTTTATCCCAATCACGGTGTCGGGACAATCGAGAACATAAGTACTCGCTCATTCGGCGCTGCAGACGAGCGCTTTTACCTCCTAAGACTCAATTACAACAGCATGACGGTGATGGTGCCGTTCTCGCACGTCGGCGACGTGGGGTTACGGAAGATCACAAAGACCGCGGAAATCACGCGCGTGCTGAACTTTCTGGCCACCGGCGAATGCAAATACAGCGCCGACTGGAAAGTCCGATTCAAAGTGAACTCGGACAAGATGCGAAACGGCAGTTTGCTTGAGATCTCGGAAGTATTCAAATCGCTTCTGATTATCCAAACAGATAAGCCCTTATCTTTCAGAGAGAAGAAAATGCTTGACCGGGCTCGGCACATGCTGGTTACCGAAGTGTCGATTTGCCGCGCGGTTGGCGAGACCGGAGCCATCGATCTGCTCCAAAAAGCTCTCGCGAAAGCATCTCTTAGCCTGCCCGTTGCGCTGTAGTCCGAACCTCCAAAAAATCTCTCCAAAAAGGAGCCGAAAGGCTCCTTTTTTCACGTTTACTAGTACCCTTGGCCCCTATTTTGTTCGGTTTCCTGAAATTCACCTCAGTAGAGAGCCTTAGTAGTTGCGTACTGTGTACTCCCAATGCTGATGGGTGATAAGTACTTGTACGTGTATCTTTTATCCGCGTCATCGATTACAAATTAAGCAGGGACTTTGGCGCGGTATGCGTTGCCTGCACTGTGGAAGCACACTCTCGACCTTCAAGAAACTCACCGACAGCGACTTCTGTTCGGCTGAGCACCGGGACGTCTTCTATACCGAGCAGCAAAAGCTAATCCTCGAACGGCTTAGAGCATCAGCTACTCGCTTTCACAAGCTACGGCGTGGAAATACAGCAGATACCGTAGTCGCTCCGCCTAAGGTAGAGGAAGCGCAGGCGCCGGCCAAACTAGCCGCGTTTCTATACGCGAAACTGGAAGCCCAGCAGCGCTTGTTCGGGCTGCGGTACTTTCTTGCTGAAGGGATCTCGATAGCTGTCCCCATATATCCCCGGCGCGAATCGAGCCGCAGCGTCAATACCGGCCTTTTCGCCTCGTTCATTCCCGACCTTCCTTGGCCGCGCTATAACCCAGGCTCACATCACTTAATTGATTTCACGCCGGCGGAAATTACAGGTGATGTGGAATTTGGGTCGATATTCGATTTACGCGGAACTCTTTACGGGGGAATTGGTTCGCATGGATTGGCGCCAACTCTGGCTCCGGAAGTTGCCAATATCGTCTTCAAACGTCCCTTTTCGTTACGGATGGCGAAGCCCAAAGCAAGCGTTGCGCTCGGGCCGGTCCGGCTGGCGCGATTTGGTTCGGGCATCTTCAAGCTTGCGGGGACCGGCTATCGCGACTTTGTAGAACTTGCTGCGATTGACGCCATCCAAAACCGGTTATTTGCGATCGATCCGAACCCAATTGAAGCGAATGGCGATATCGAAATTTCTAGCTCGCTGCGACTTCGACTGAGGCCAGGAGCGCGTGAGGTTGCATTTCTCGACCGAGTTTACAAAATGCGCCCGAAAACGGGAGTCCTCTCATCGGACGTGCCGTCGATGCGCAGTGTGCCGCTGGACCAGTTCGCAGGCGCCGCGGAACTCGTTCGACCGATGGCTCACGGGACTGGATCGGCCGGCGAATTTCGGTTATCTGCGCCCGCTCGCCCGCTTCTTATGGCGGGGCAGGCAGTCCAATCGGAGCAGTACGAAATCGCTTCGGCATTCCCTGCAGTCGGGTTTGAAGGAACCCCAGCGCTTCCCGAGACCCGGGTTGCGCAGGACTTTGCGCCTGGCTCGCTCGATCGGTTCTTCCGTCAACGTCCGCGCGGTCCGGTTGCAGACGACGGACTGTCAACGATGCAAACTTTGGCCTCCGAGCCGAATGGGTTCGTTTCGCAGGTCGCCAATCCGTCGGTCCTGAGGAACTCTAAGTATCCTGTTCTTCAACAACATGGCGACCTGATCGCGCGCTCCTTCGATGGCCCGACGGCCGATCCGCCTAACGCACCTGCCTCCGGAACTCCACCAACTAGCAGCTACCGAGAAAGTTCTCTCGTCCAGCCCGTCCGTCTGCTCGCTGCGACGGACCACATTGAGCTTCGAGCCGGCAGTTTGCGACCGTATGCTCCGAATGCGGCCGCGGTCAGGCGTGATGAGCGCCAATATCGAGGACCTCAGTCCCTCCATGGAGCCGGAGCAATTGCTTTCTCAACCAGCGACTCCGCAAATTGCCGGTCTCGGCGACTTTGCGCCATCGCTAGTGACGCGAATGTTCCGGATGCGACCGAGAGCCGGAGTTGATTCCACAACCGCCGTCACATTCCCGGTAGCCCTGGATCCGGCGACGACCGGTCAAGGCGGCATCGTAAAGCCCGAGAGCCGGCCGGAAGGGCTCGCCGCCGAGGTCTTGCTTGTCGATCGCTTGTACCGCGATAAACCGAGAGCCGCCACCGCCGATAACTCGGACCGCCGAGTCTCGATTCCAGCACTGGCCGCAGTCAACGCTGCTCAGCCGACGGTGATCGGATCGCATTCCCACAGTGCAGGAGACTTTGCGCCCCCAATCGTCAGCCGGATGTTCAAAGGCAGGCCCCGTGTCGGAGTCAATTCCGAACGGGCCGCCACATGTTCATCAATAGACCCATCATTCTTGCCGCTGCAGGCAACTCCGGCCACCCTCTCGATGGACCTGGGTTCCTGTATGCCGCCGCAAGTGCTACGGCTCGTCCGCGTCCGCCCGAAGATGGGTGTAGACTCCGCGACTAGCTCGATCGGAAACGGCATCGCCGCATTACCATTTCCGCCGCAACAACCCGAGTTCATCAACGATTGGTGGGATGTAGTCACCGGAGCGAAACCGGTCTTTATGAATCGCATGTTCCGCATGCGTTTCAAGAATCCAGCGCAAGACACTGACACGCTGTCTCAGCAGATCCGGACAAAGCACCTTCCCGCCGCCGACCCGGAGCCAGTGATCGCATCACTGCCGACGAGTTCGGTTTCCGCAGCGCCGTCGTTTCTCGACCGGCTCTATCGCATGCGGCCGAAAAGCGGTAAAGCTACACCGCCGAGCGCGAATGCGATTCCGTGCATTGCGCTTGAGCCAAGATCGAGTTCCGGAGTGTCATCGGCCGTCCTGCAGGCTGTCTCGAAGCAGTGGAAGGCGACGCCTCTGAGTATGAGGGCCATCGCAGCAACGGCGCCGTTGCTGCTCATCCTTGCGCTCTTCCCGCTTGGTATCCCTTCGCAGGCTACGGCGGACCCGCTTCGTAAAGCCATCGTTCACCGAGCGGCGATAGAACATGGTGATGATTTCGTTGGCGAGCTGGTTCATTGGCAGGGCGTCGAGAAATGGAAGCGCACAATGAGCAGTGGCGTTCAGCCAGTCGGTCTGGGCTTGTTCAGACCTTCGCTCCAAATGCGCAACTATGTTGTCGAGTTCTCCGCGCAGATCCAGAAGGGCGGTGTTGGTGTGGTCGTCAGGGCTGCCGATGAGCGGAACTATCAGGCCGTACGACTCGTGACGCTCAAGCCTGGGCCATTGCCGACCGTCGCCATCCTCCGCTACGCCGTAATCGACGGCAAGGAGACGAATCGTCAACAGACCATCCTTCCGATGACCGTAGCCGCGGATACGGTATATAGGATCAGTTTGGACGTAAATGATCAGTCCTTCACCCTAATGGTTCAAGGAAAAGTTGTCGATTTCTGGTCAGAGGAGCGATTGAAGACCGGGGGAGCCGGCTTCTATGGCGCGAAAGGCGAGAAGGCGTGGGTACATAACCTTCGCATGTCTCACCAGAACGATGCGATCGGGAAGCTGTTCGCGACGCTCCAGAACGTTCAAGCGAGTAATGGGAGCCAAGTAGACGATGAATCCGAGGAACCGTAGGCCCGAGGACGCCAGCCCGAAAGTAGGCACTGCAAACGGGACGAATGGAAGCGCGAACGGCGGGGCTAACGGCGGAGCGACAAGCGCTCTGGCCAAAGCCGTCTCACTACATTTAGAAGGCAAGCGGGAGGAAGCGCTCGAGGAACTAAGAGGAGCTATTTCGCACGCGGGAGAAACCGCTGAGTTCTGCTCGGCGATGGGCCACATTCAATTCGAGCTGGAGCAGTACGACGACGCCGCCAAGAGCTACACGAAATTGTTGTCGCTCGAACCGAAACATGTTGCGGGACAGTTCAATCTGGCGGTATGTCTCGAGAAGTTGGGCCGCTGGGAGGAATCCTCCGAACGCTTCACCAAAGTACTCGAAGCAAATCCCAACCGCACGGAAGCTCGACTCGGACTGGCAATCTGTCAGCTTCATCTTGAAAAATCGGAAGTTGCTCTTGAGAATTTCGATCGCGTTCTCGGTGAGACGCCTGGCAACGAGACGGCGCTATTCGGCAAAGCGGTTGGCCTCCAACTGACTTGGCGTTTTGACGAAGCGACTGATATTTATAAGCGCGTCCTCTCGACAAACGCGGATGCTGAAGAAGCGCTGATCAATCTGGTAACGATTGGCATTGCCCGCAAGGATATTCAGACGATCCGGGAATACTCCGAGCGCCTGATTCAGCTTCGCCCGAGTTCGCAGACGGCGCTCGAAGGGTTGGCGACGTGCGCTTTTGCCGACGAAGATTTCGAGGCAGCAGCACGCTACTGCGAGAAGCTGGTGGATGCCACTCCGAATCATTTTGAACGCTGGTTCAATCTGGGAGTAGCCAATCAGAAGCTCGGACGGAAGGATGAGGCCGCGAAGGCCTACACTGAGGCGATTCGCATCCGGCCCGACGGGAAGCAAGCCCACGTCAACCTCGGCATGGTTCGCCAGGAACTTGGCGACCTGAAGGCGGCGAGGGAATCGTACGAACGCGCGTTGCAGATCAACGCCGATATTCCGGAAGTCTTCTACAATCTCGCCTCGATCCTCGAGCAACAGGGAGCGAAAGAAGAAGCGGAAAAATATTACGCGAAGCTCACTGCGCAGAGAGGAGATTCGTCGGAAGACGCGTGGTTTCGTCTTGGATATTTGCGGCTTCAGAAAGGCGACTTCCGCGGAAGTATTGAAGCCTTCCAGTCATGCGTTCGTAAGCGCGGCGATTGGGCCGAAGCTCATGTCAATCTCGGTATCGCGCATTGGCGGCTGGGTGACCGGGAACAGGCCGTCAAGGCATTTGAACAAGTACTGGTGCTCGATGCAAATTCTCTCGATGCGCTGCGCGGTCTAGCCGCATTGGCTGTCGAACGGGAAGAGTACGATCGCGCGCTCGATCTTCAGGCGAAACTTATCAACTTGGGTGAGAAGACACCGGAACTGTTCTATAACACTGGCCTGTTGCTGCAAAAGACAGGTCAAATTGAAGATGCGATCCGGTTGTATCGAGAGGCGATCGCTCAACGCCCCAATTTCGCCGAAGCGCTTTTGAATCTAGGCCACGCGCTCAAGACCAAAGGCGAACAAGACGAAGCGAGAAGCTGCTGGAAGCAAGCGCTCGACTTCAAACCCGAACTCGCTTCGGGTTACTTTGACCAGGCTGTGCAATAAGATCCAAACCGACTGCGCCTTATTCTTAAGCACGGCGAGGCCTCCGGAAACGGAGGCCTTTTTCTTAGCGGGCGGCTATCATCTCTTCGAGGCGTTTCTTCACTGCCGGCCACTCCGGCGAGATGATGCTGAAGTATACGGTATCCCGGAGCGTTCCGTCCGGATTGATCATATGGCTCCGAAACGTGCCCTCTTCCTTGGCTCCGATGCGCAGGATGGCGTTTCGGGATCGCATGTTTTGCGCGCTGGTTTTCAACTCCACCCGATTGCAGCCGAGCTTCTCAAATGCGAATTGCAGCATCAGGTATTTTGCTTCCGTGTTGATCGCCGTTCGTTGAAAAGTGGGAGTAATCCAGGTCCAGCCGATTTCGACGCGTTTATGCTCCGGAACGATGTTGCCAAAACGAGTGCTCCCGATCGCGGCCCCGGACTGCCGGTCGATTGTCGCAAAGGGCATCGCAGTGCCGGCTCGCTGCCATGCGAGAGCCGTTTCTATGTACTCCTGCATCCCTTCGCGACGAGCACAGTCTGACGGCATGTAACGCCAGATTTCCGGATCGGCGCCGGCAGCGAGGAGAGCATCGAGATGGTCAATCGTCAACGGTTCGAGCCGCACTGATCTGCCCTCGAGGACGACTGGCGTGAGATCCATGAAGTTCAGTGTATTCGATGGGCAGAATCACCCGAAATACGCTGCCTTCTCCCGGCTCGCTTTCGACTCGAATGCTGCCGCCATGTTCGTCGACGATTTTCGATACGATCGCGAGTCCAAGTCCTACGCCATTCGATTTCGTCGTGAAAAATGGATTGAAGATGCTCTCCAAGTGTTCCTTCTGTATCCCCGCGCCGCGATCGAGGATACTGACCTCCGCGAAGTTATCGATCAAACGGGACTTCGCGGTGATCACGGCATTCGCCGGCGAGGCCTGAGCGGCATTCAGCAGAAGGTTGTAAAACACGCGTTCCATGAGTTCCCGATCCATCGATACAGGCGGAACTTCCGGCGCATAGTTCCGATGCACCTGGATTGGGAACGGAGGATTGTGCCGCTCCAATTCCCGTATCGACGCATCCAACAACTGCGTGATGTCGGTCTTCTCAATGCGCAATTGCATGGGTCGCGCGAATTCGAGGAAGCGGGTGATGAGCGAATTCGTCCGGTCTACCTCCGATGCGATGAACCCAGCCAACTCATTTGCGATCGCGTTTTCGCTCTCCACACTTTTCTGCAACATCTCGGCCGAGGCTCGCATAGTGCCCAGAGGATTGCGCATTTCGTGGGCGAGACCTGCGGTCAGTTGCCCGAGCGCGGCCAGTCGCTCCGTCCGTCGAACGGCAGCTTCGGCCTCCTGAAGATTTCGATTCGCTTCTTCAAGCTGCTCGGCTGCCAACTGGTACTTGCGCGCCTCAACACGGTTTGCTTCGGCTAACTGATGGGTCAGGAACGCGACAACTGGAAGGAATATGATCCTGATCCCGAGTTCGCCCACTGCATCCGCTGTCAATTCATAGCGCGACCAGTCGAGGAGGAGCAAAAATGACAGGTAAGCCAGGATAGCCAGCGCCGTAATAAGAGACGTGCCCATCAGGTTCAGCGTCGTCGCAGCCGACACGACGGGGAACAACAACGTGACGTAATATGTGCTACTAATTCCTCCAGTCCAACCTATAAGTAGGTAGCAGAGCGCAATTTTGATCAGAATAGAGGTGATGGAACCAGGCCCGGTAGCGAACCAGCTAACCTTGGGTTCGACAACCTGGAAGAGTCCGAGGGCGAATAGCAGCGCAATTTCCGGCGGGGTAGGGTCGGTGCTGACCAGGGCAAGCGCCGAGACGAGGAGTAGCCACACGAAATCCTGGGGCCGCAACCAGCGGCGACGGAATGTGAAAGGCACCTTTGCCATGGTAATGCGGATGGGCGCCCGCCGCAGGAGGTGTGCCAGAATAAATACGAACCCCGCGATCTCATGAAGCAGCAGCCCAAAAATGTCGATGACGCCTTCGAGGACCAGCCTGCGTCCCAGGAAGAAGCGTCTTTTGGCGATATCCTCACACAGTTCGAACAAGAGCAGAGTGAACACGCGTCTCACGACGCGCCTGGTCAAACTCTGCAAGGAACCGTTGTCACCATAGCGGAAGACAACGTCATTGTTGATATCGGCCGTAAAACCGAAGGCGCCGTACCAGTCGATCGCCTTCGCGATGAAAACGGAGTCGTTTTTGTCAAACCCGGCGACACGATCACGGTCAGTTTGACTGGCCGCAGCGGCGAATACTACACGCTGTCAGTCGTCAAGGCGGAACGTCCCAAAGACTGGAGCGGCCTGCAGGAAGCGTTTGCCGAGGGTCGCATCATCGGCGGCCATGTCATGGAGGTCGTGAAAGGCGGTTTACGCGTTGACGTCGGCGCCCGCGCTTTCATGCCGGCGTCTCGTAGCGGCGCTCGCGATGTTCCCGACATGGAGAAACTGGTCGGGCAGGAGATCCGCTGCAAGATCACGAAATTGGATGTCGACAAGGACGATATCGTCGTTGATCGCCGCGTTGTCCTGGAGCAGGAAGAGAAAGAGCGCAAGGAAGCTGCCCTGGCTTCCATCAACGAAGGTCAGGTAATTCTTGGCACGGTGAAGACGCTGATGGATTTCGGCGCGTTCGTCGATATCGGCGGCATCGACGGACTGTTGCATGTAACGGACATGTCCTGGTCGCGGGTGAATAAGCCGTCCGACCTGCTCAAGCCCGGCGAGCAGATCGAAGTAAAGGTCCTGAAGGTCAGTGCCGAGAACCGGAAGATTTCTCTCGGCATGAAGCAGTTGCAGCCTGATCCTTGGGCTGTGGCGACGGAGAAGTTCAAGGTAGGCGACCGGGTCCACGGCACAGTGGCTCGTTTGACCGATTTCGGCGCGTTTGTGAATCTGTCCCCGGGCGTCGACGGACTCGTACATATCTCGGAGATGTCCTGGTCGAAGAAGATCCGTAAGCCGAGCGATGTTGTCTCGGTAGGCGATGCGGTCGAGGTTGTGGTGCTAGGCGTGAATCCGGCCGACAAGCGGATCTCTTTGGGTCTGAAACAGGCGCTCGGCGACCCCTGGGAAGATGCCGAAAAGAAGTACCCGGTTGGCAGTATCGCCGAAGGCCCGGTCACGAACATGACTAACTTCGGCGCGTTTGTCGATCTCGGCGGCGGAGTGGAAGGCATGATCCACGTCGGCGATATCACCCGTGAGAAACGCCTCGAGCATCCGAAGGAAGTACTGCAGAACGGAGCGACGGTCAAGGCGCAGGTGCTTGAATTCGATCGCAGCAAGCACCGCATCCGGCTCGGAATGAAGCAACTCGAGCCGACGAGCACGGATCACTATATTGCCGAGCACCAAATTGGCGAGACGGTGACCGGCCGCGTCGTCGATGTAAAAGGCGAACGCGCAAAAGTCGAACTCGGTGATGGCGTTTTCGGAACGTGCAAGCTCGCCGTAGCGGAAGTCCCTGAAGCCAAGGGCAGCAGCCGTGGGAGCGTGGAGAAAGTGGATGTCTCCAGCGCCACTGCAATGCTTGCGGCAAAGTGGAAGACCGGCAGAGGAAGCGCCGAAACGAGCAGCAGCCCAGCTCCCGACAAAAACGCCGTGAAACCCGGACAGATCCGGAACTTCCGTATCGCTAACATCGACACGGACCAAAAGCGAATCCAACTGGAATTGGCCAGCTAGCTTCTGGTAGTTGATCAGTTTGATGTAGGTCGATATAGGACGGGGCAGCCAAACGCTTGGGATGCCACAGTTGTTATGCGCCCAAAGCGGTAGATCTTATCGATGTACCAGTGGAGGTGTGCGTTCCTCTAGCCGAGTAAGTCGTTGCCCGTACTCACGCAACACGCCATCGATTGAGGCCAGTCGGGTCTCAATCGCAGCCAAGCGACCGATAATATCGTCCAGGCGCCTGTTCTGTACCCAAGAAGCGCCCAAAACGGCAACGACCAGCGGTAGGGTGATCTGAAGGACCGGCAATAGCTCGGCGGGTATCATTTTCTGCTTTCCCCTCCTTCGTCTCTAGCGCCATATCGAGCAGCTTGAGGACTCAGGGCAAGGTTGATGGTTTTTTCTTCAACCTTCCCCATGTACTGAGTGTACATAATTTATCTCTAGACGGATCACACCACACGAGTACAGAGAATGGCAAGGTCCTCCGCACGCTTCATTACCAGACGAAACAACTGACTATTTCCCATCTTACATTCGCTGGCCCATACGATCTGTCTTACAGTCAGGGACCGCTGCTGACACAATCCACCGGCGGCTTTTGCGTTAGACTCACGTTTTACCGTCCCAAACGTCTGTCAATTCGCAAGCGGGGAAATGGGGAATTTTGAGCGGACACGGACAAGTAGTTGCCGCCCTCGGAGCGAAGACGTTCGCCGACCACGATGAAGCTGCGTTGATTCGCGCCGCTCAGGCTGGCGACCAGTATGCCTTCGAGCGCCTGGTTCAGGCGTACGATCAAAACGTCTTAAGGCTGGCGATGAATCTGTTGCGATCGCCCGAGGATGCGAGCGACATTTATCAGGAAGCATTTCTGCGCGTTTACAGGAACTTGCACACCTTCCGGTTCGATTGCAGCTTTCACACCTGGCTTTACCGGATCGTGACGAATCTCTGTCTCGACCACCTCAGGAAACGGAAGGTCCGCAAGGAAGAGTCCACCGTACTCGATACGTCGGACGGGCCGGTCGACCGTATGGAAATCGTCCCGGAAGAGCGCGCCGAAGGAAATCCACAGCGTAACCTTTTCAGTCAACAACTCAACCTTCGTATCAGGAATGTTTTGTCGACGCTCACGACCCGCGAGCGGATGGTGTTTGAGATGCGCCACTACCAGGGCATGCGCTTGAAGGCCATCGGAGAAATCCTTGGTACCACCGAGGAGGCCGCCAAAAACTGTCTGTTCCGAGCAACGCAGAAGATGCGCGCTGCTCTAGGAGACTTTGTATGAACTGCGATACCGCTGCCAAGCAACTACCGCTGATGCTCTATGGCGAACTCACCTTCGATGAGGAGGAGCTTCTCCAACAACACATGGAAAGTTGTGGCTCCTGTCGTTCCGAACTGATCACGATCAGCAAACTCCAACGTGGACTTGATTGTGCTGAAGTCGAGGTCGAGCCCGCCTTACTGGTCGACTGCCGCCGGAACTTGCGGATCGCGACCTCGGCAATCGCCGAGAACGGTGGACCACGAAGAAGTTTCTGGGCGGATCTGAAGAGTCGAATCGAGTCGCAGGGTTCCACCTGGAACTGGTTTGGCAAGCCGGTCAGCGCTTTGACCTTGATCGCAATCGGGTTCTTCGGCGCCCGTCTCGTTCCCACGACAACTGTGGGATTACCGTTGGCGTTGGGCGACGTCTCGCCGGTCGCGTCTCGGGTTCGTTTTGTCGAGCCTCAAGAAGCCGGACAGGTTCAAATCGTCCTTGAAGAGACGCGGCAGCGAACCCTTTCGGGCGGGGTGGAAGACGATGGAATTCGAACTCTCCTGCTGCGCGCCGCTCGCGAATCGTCCGACCCTGGTGTTCGCGTAGAGACGATGGATCTTCTGAAGGCCCAGCCGCAGTCCGAGGACGTGCGCAAAGCATTGTTACATGCCCTTCAAAAGGATGGAAATGCAGGAGTTCGCCTGAAGGCTCTCGAAGCCTTACGACCTTCCGCTTCCGATCCGGAAACACGATACGCTTTGACCCAAGTGGTTTTGAAAGACGAGAATCCAGGCGTTCGAACGCAGGCCATTGATCTGCTGACCTTGAAGCATGAGCCGTCACTCGTCGGTGTCCTGCAGGAGATTCTCACTCGCGAGAACAACACGTATGTGCGTATGAAGTGTCAGCGAGCGCTCAGCGATATGAACGCATCGGTGGAGACGTTTTAAGGGATGTGGTTTAAGAAGCTCTTTATCGGAGCAGTGGCAGTTATCGCCTTTGCCCAAGAAGGCCCGATCCGAAAGGAAGGGGCGCACTGGGTGCAAGTCGTAACCGGTTCTGTAACGATCCCTTCCGATTGCAGATTGAAAGTTGAGACGCGCGGACCCGTTACCTTACGGGGGCTTGCTGAAGATCGAGTCACCTACACCATTAAGAAACGCGTTCGCGCAAGATCGGAAGCCGAAGCGCGCACACTTCTGAAGGCTGCGAATATCAGGGCGTCTCATCGCAATGGAGTTGCCACGATTGCTCTCGACCAACGTGCCCGACCCGCCGTCACAGCCGAGATGGAACTGCGTTCCCGAGGCGATCTCCAACTCCTGTCGGTCGATACGATCGGCGGAGATGTACAGATTTATGACGTTCGAGGCGGAGTCCAAGCAGAATCCGGCGGCGGTCTCATACAAATGGACCGGATCGGCGCAGATGTGTCGGCCAAGACCGGCGGCGGGGAGATTCGCTTCGGAAACGTCGGCGGATCGATACGGTGTTTCTCCGCGGGCGGGTCGATTCAGGTAGAGCGCGCCGGCAAGGAATCGTGGCTTGAGACCGCCGGAGGGGACATTTTCGTGCGCGAGGCCGGGGGCTCCATTCACACGTCGACTGCCGGCGGAAGTATCAGCATCCAACGCGCAGCCTCCATGGTTTCGGCGCGCACTTCCGGAGGACGAATCGAAGTCTTGCAAGCGAATGGAATCGTGCTGGCCGACAACTCGGGCGGATCGATACAGGTGGGTACGGCGCCGGGAGTTCGACTGGCGTCGGCAGGCGGAAGCATTCGCCTCAGAGGATCTTCCGGCTCCCTACGCGCAGTTTCGGACGTCGGAAGCATTCTGGCGGAGTTGCTCAGTGGCTCGAATCTCCAGGATTCCATCTTGAGCACCGGAGCTGGTGACATAACGGTATACATTCCGTCTAATCTTGCGTTGACGATCAAAGCGCTAAATGAGAATGGCCCTGCGGGACGGATCGTTTCGGAGTTCTCCGAAGTGATGGTCCGGCAGCAGGCGGCCGAGGCGGCCCGACCCGAGGCGACCAGACAAAGTGTTATGGCGGAAGGCGCGCTGAACGGCGGTGGTCCTGTTTTGCGGTTGACCTCTATAGGTGGAACGATCTACCTGAAACGGCAGCATTGATGTCTAAAGGGGTAAACAATGAGTGAAGCACACAAGTGGGTTCAGACCGCCGGAATCGCAATCGCGCTCGCAGCCGGCGAAGCGGGTTGGACGTTCGAACCGCCACAACCGCCGCAGCCGCCAGGACCGGAACGGATCGTGGTTACGCGCGGAAACGGGAGCTTTCTGGGAATTGGCGTTCAAGAAATCGATAACGATCGCGCCAAAACGCTGAATCTGCGCGAGGAACGTGGTGTCGAAGTGACTCGGGTAGAGGACGAGAGTCCGGCTGCCAAGGGTGGCATCAAGACAGGCGACGTAGTTCTGGAATACAACGGCGAGCGGGTCGAGGGAGTCGAGCAGTTTATGCGGATGGTGCGCGAGACGCCGCCCGGACGGGACGTCAAACTCTCCATTACGCGGAATGGTTCGCCCCAAACGCTGTCAATGAAAACCGGTTCCCGCAAGACCTGGATGACAACGCGTTATGGCGACGCCGGTTCGATCGAGATGCCGCGTATCGAAATGCCCGAAGTGAACATTCCCGATGTTCCCCGCGCTTTTATGAGTTGGCGAAGCAGCATCGTGGGTATCGAAGCCGAATCGCTCGATTCGCAGCTTGCCGAGTACTTCGGCGTAAAGGAAGGCGTTTTGGTGCGTTCCGTCGTTCGCGGATCGGCTGCCGAGAAGTCGGGCTTGCGCGCCGGTGATGTCATCGTGAAAATTGATGACAACCGCGTGACCTCTCCTCGTGAAATCAGCGCGACGATCGGTTCCACGCGTTCGAAGAAGACCGTTCCCGTGCAAGTGATTCGCGACAAGAAAGAAGTTACGATCCAACTTGCCGTGGAAGATCCGGCGTCCGACATGCATCACGCCATGCCGAAGCGTAAGTAAAATCCTCCAACATCTTCTTCCCATCGGCGGTCCGGCTTAGCTCCGGGCCGCTCGCTTTTTGGCGGCATCCTTCGCCTGACCACGAGTCGGCCAGCTATGGTCGAGATAGTTGCGCAACCGCGACAGGCCTTGCGTCTTCAGTTGGGAAACGCGCGATTCGTGAACTTCCATGACAGTCGCGATTTCGCGAAGCGTCAGCTCTTCAAGGTAGTAGAGGCTAAGGACGGTACGCTCGTTGTACGGCAAACGATCGACCGCGCGAACCAGCAAACGATTCAACTCGGACTTTTCGAGAAGGCGTGACGGCCAGTGCTGGTCGTTATCCGAGATGTTGTTGATGAGTTCCGAGCCCGGTTCGTCCCACGCCATATCGAGGCTGCCCACGCTCAGGTTGTGCGCTTCTCCCGCCCACTCCTGGTACTCTGCGACCTCGACTCCGAGGTATGTGGCAACCTCGTCATCCGTCGGCTGCCGCCGCAAGTCCTGCTCGAGTTGGGAGACCGCAGACTCAATGAGACGAGCGCGCTTACGCTGTTGCCGCGGAGCCCAGTCCATCTGGCGCAAGCTGTCGAGAATGGCGCCGCGAATCTTGTACTCAGCATAAGTCTTCAGCTTGACACCCTGCGTTGCATCATAACGGTCGATCGCAGAAATCAGGCCGATGATTCCGGTGGAGACAAGGTCGTCCAGGCTGATGTTGCCGGGAAGCCGGTCGTGGATGCGACGGGCGATCAGTTTGACCTGGGGCATGTTCTCCATAATCAAGCGCTCGCGCTCGTTCTGGTTCAGGGTCGATTCTACAGTTGCTTGCATGGGAGTCTGG
This sequence comes from Bryobacteraceae bacterium, assembly GCA_963844855.1. GTDB lineage: Bacteria > Acidobacteriota > Terriglobia > Bryobacterales > Bryobacteraceae > DASQDN01. The sequence goes on along the minus strand of CAWJQP010000080.1, from coordinate 442,519 downwards.
GCCTTTTCCTTGTTGGTGAATCCCCCGGTCATCGGGAGGAAGCTGGTGGTTTGAGTGGCTGCGGCGTTCACGCATACAAGGAATGCACCTCGTAACCCAAAAGGGATATATAGGGTTATCAGTCACTTACGGAGGGTATATACCCCTTTCGCGTTTCAAAGCGGAACGCGAGGGCTTATCTCGTTCCGTTTTGGAGCGTCATTCTGAGACGAGGTTGCTCAGGACGTGAAATTGAGCCCGTGATATATTGAAAACGCCCCGATGCGAAGGGGACCAGGAAGTCACAACTCTGGGGTCAATCCAGATAAACGCGGCGAAAGGGGCGGATTCCGCCCCTTTCTCCTTTTAGCCGCGTCTTAGACCACCGATGAAACAGCGGGTGCTCATAGTCGAGGACGAAGAGAAGCTCCGGCGTGTCGTGCAACTGCAGTTGCAGTCTGCCGGTTTCGATGTCGACCAGGCAGGTTCCGCCGAAGAAGCGCTGCGATCGGCCGATCGCGCCGATCTCGTCATTACGGACCTCAAGCTACCCGGAATGGACGGGCTCCAACTCATCGCGTCTCTCCGAAGGCAGAACTCCCGCACGCCAGTTGTTGTCATTACTGCTTTTGGTTCGGTCGAGACCGCCGTTGAGGCGATGAAATCGGGAGCAGCCGATTTCGTGACGAAGCCCTTCTCGCTCGATCACTTGGTGACCGTCGTTCAGAAGGCCCTCGAGGTCCGCGCGCTTCGCGATGAAAACACCAAACTGCGTGAGGAGCTCGGTGTCCGATACGAATTCGACAACATCGTCGGCCGCAGTCCCGCGATGCAGGAAATCTTCGCGACCATCACGCGCATTGCGCCGACTCGCGCGACAGTTCTTCTGGCAGGCGAAAGCGGCGTTGGCAAAGATCTGATTGCGCGAGCGATTCATTTCCATTCCCCCCGTCGCGACAAGCCCTTCGTGAAGATCAACTGCACTGCGCTTCCTGAGAACTTGATGGAAAGCGAGCTGTTCGGGTATGAAAAGGGCGCCTTCACGGGAGCTGTCGTCGGCAAGCCGGGCAAGTTCGAACAGGCCGATACGGGAACGGTCATGCTCGATGAAATTGGCGACGTGCCTCCGGCGATTCAAGTAAAGCTGCTTCGCGTTCTGCAGGAGCGCGAGCTTGAGCGGCTTGGAAGCAACAAGACCAAGCATGTCGATGTGCGCGTGATCGCCGCAACGAACGTCGACCTGCGCGTAGCGCTCGAAAATGGAACGTTTCGCGAGGATCTATATTACCGATTGAACGTGCTGCCATTAAACATTCCTCCCCTGCGACAGCGCAAGGTGGATATTCCTTACCTTGCGGATCATTTCGTGAAAAAGGTTGCGAAGGAAATGGGTCGACCATGCACCATCAGCGACGAAGCCCTCGATCGATTGATGGCGTATGACTGGCCCGGCAACGTACGGGAATTGGAGAACGCGATCGAGCGTAGCATCGTGTTGTGCAACGGCGAAGTACTGCGTGCGGACGATATCAAGCTCGACACGAACCGTTCGCGGCCCCCGCAGTCGACTGACTTTCTTCCGCCCGGCATGAACCTCGATCAATACGAGCAGTCGATCATTCGGGAAGCTCTGAGGCGGGCAAATGGGAATAAGAGTCAAGCTGCCCGGCTGCTGGGGATCACGCGCAATGCGCTGCGATACCGGCTGACGCAGATGGGAATCGAAGACGCTAATACTGCAAGTTGAGGGTTTGCACTTCGGGAGGCGATGCCTCTTCGAACGAGAGGACAGCGCGCCGCGATTCTCTTCGCCAGGCAAGCATCCACAGCAGAATCGAAGCGCAGCAGTAGAAGATCACCTCGTAGATCGGTTTCCCGGCTAGCCACTGCTGGAGTTCCCGCGCCTTGTAGCTGTAAACCCAAAACGCGAACACGTATAAGGAGGCAGAGGCTACTACATTCTGTCGCGCCATCCGGGAGTCGCACGTGAACGGCATCCTGTCGAAGCTCACAAAAGAAAGCTCTAATAGCAGCAGCGCTATGAGGATGTGGAACAAGATCTGCGATAAGGCGACCTCGGCCGGCTGAGTCGTAACGTAAATCAAAGAAAAGCTGGCCAACAGCGGTCCTACGCCTTTGACAAGGATCCACTTCATCGCAGCGTTTCTATAGCCTGATGAACCGTCGCAGCCGGCGATCTGAAACGCCCAGTTCGCTTCAATCTCGGCTGGAATCGTGAACGTTACGCGCAAACCGGTTATTAGGAAGAACGAGAGGATGAAAGGCACGAATACAGCGCCTGAGGAATAGGCAGATAACAGCGAGAATCCGATCGCCACGCCAGCGAAAACCGACAAGCAAAGGCGATGTTTGGCGCTCCGCCTGATCGTTTGGTCGACGAAAGCATGAGCGGCCTGTTCGTGCGGGCGACCACGAAGAAAATGGCCGACATCCTTAGTAGCTTTCGCGACCATCTTCGGTTCTTCGAGCACACGGCGCGAGTGCCTTCTGTAGCCGATCAGATACGTAACTAGGAAGAGCATCGCGGCCGCCGGAAGCGCTTGTAACGGAATACTCGAAAGAGTGTGGAAGATGGGATGCGCTGTCCCAGGCAGCATGACTTCATACAATCCAAGGAACCAGAACGGCGGCAAGATGTAGAGGAGTCTGTCGTCGCTTTCGAGAAGGCGTTGAATCGAAAACGATAGCGCAGGCAGAACAAGAATGGACGTGGTCAGAAAAATCACGACCGCGCTTCGTGTCCACTCGGAAGCTACTCGAAAAGCCGCGCGAGGGAGGATACTCATCAGAATCCCGTGAACGGCGCCGAGACATAACGCCACAAAGGTTCCGACTGCCAGCACGCAGACGACGTGAGCCGCCACAATGTTTAGGAAAACACCGGTCGTCGATCGCGGCGCACTGACCAGAGGAAACAACACCGACGACCCGAAGTTCGCCGCAATACCGAACAGCGATACGTATGCGCTCAACGCCAGCAAACTTGGCGAAGAAAAGACTCCAAGCCGGTAGTGGCAAAGGAGTCAACGTTACATAGTCACGCCGATCGGGAAAAAGCGCCTCCCAGACGAGCACCGCAGCGAACCCCATCACTACCATCGAGTAACAGAGAAAGCCATAACGGTCCATCGTGCCAAGTGGAGTACGGAATGCTTCGATGTTAAAGACCGAATGGTGCAAGGCCACGTAAATCGAATGAAAGGCCCCAGGGACGGCGAGCATCGCTAGCAGTTGAAAAAGACTATTCCTGCCGCCTCGCGAGAAAATGTCGTCATCCAGCAGCCGCTCGAAGGCGTGCGTAGTTACGATCGAGATCGCGGAGCTTCGAACGTCCGTCATCACTCAGACCATCATCTTGACACAGGGCCGCAGACCAAGGTACTCTACACCTAGTTATACTATGCCTAAAGAGCAGGATATGCCTCAAGGCGCTTTGGCCTTGTTAGTGCTGCGTGTGCTGCAAGGTGGAGCGCTCCACGGATACGCTATCGCCCAACGCATTCATCAGTTATCGTCCGATGTTTTGCAGGTGGAAGAAGGTTCGCTCTACCCCGCGCTACAAAAGATGTTGCTCAAGGGCTGGGTATCGGCCCAATGGGGCATCTCGGATACGAATCGCAAAGTGCGTGTCTACTCTCTGACGAAGCTCGGACGCAAGCAACTCGCCGATGAGGTGAGGAGCTATGAAGCCGTCACCCTGGCGATCCAGACAATCCTGCGAGAGGCATAAATGTGGAATTTCCTCGCTGAAACGGCGCGTCGAATCGGCTATCTTCTGAACCGTAGAAAGCTCGAGGCCGAACTCGCCGACGAGATGGCAGCGCATGCCGAGATGCGCGGCTCCGCGATTGGAAACACCTTGCGCCTGCGCGAAGAATCCCGCGATGCCTGGGGATGGCTTTGGCTTGACCGCATGCAACAGGATGTGCGGTACGCGTTGCGCACCCTTCGAAAAAGTCCCGGCTTTGTCGCTACTTCCGTCTTCATTCTTGCGCTGGGAATTGGTGTGAATCTTGCTCTATTCCAGCTATTCGATCTTGTTGCCCTGCGCCCGGTGAAAGCGCGCGACGCTACAACGCTAGTCCAGTTCTCGCGCGCTTCTCCCACGATGAGCTCGGATGGAGTTTCTTATCCAGCGACGCAATATTACAAAGCGCATAACAACGTGCTTTCGACGGTTATTACGACGATGGGCGGCGATGCAGCCTGGCAGGACGACGCGTCGGATCGTGTACGTGTGCGTTATGTCTCGGCGAATTACTTTACTGAGGTCGGCTACAACGCTCTGGCCGGACGATTATTCGTTGAATCGATCGACGGTCGCGCCGATGCGGCTCCTGTGGCAATTGTCAGTGAGAAATTCTGGCAAAAACGCTTTGCCAATGCGCCGGATCTCGTCGGCAAAACCGTGCGAATCAACGATAGGCCTGCGCTCGTGATCGGTATCACGCCCGAGCCGTTCCCAGGCCTCAAGCTCGACAGTTTTGACATCTATCTGTTGATCGACCAGACGCCGCATTTCAATGTTGGATCGGACTTGCTCACGAACTGGAACGCGAACGGCACGACGATGTACGGGCGTATGCGGCCAGGTTTGTCCTTACAGGGTGTGAAAGACGGCATGCGGTCTCAGGTGACCGAACTCGCCAAAATTTATCCGGACGTGTTCCACAAGGATGAGTACCTGAATGTGAGTCCAGTGGAAAGCAGCAATGCCCAACGCGACCCTGAATTCCAGCAGGCGATTTTACTGGGTTTCGCGCTGACGGCATTGATGCTCATCGCCGCGTGCGCGAATCTCAGCAACCTGAATCTGTCACGCGCTCAGGCCCGACACCGGGAACTGGCAATTCGAGCTTCGCTCGGCGCCGGACGATGGCGTGTCGTACGTCAACTCATGACTGAGAGCCTGTTGATTGGATTAGCCGGCTCTGCACTCGGCCTGATTGTCGGACAGGCAGCCATGAAGGCGGTCCTCATGAACGAGAACTTGCCGATCAATATCGACACGGCCCCAAGCATAGCGACGATTGTGGTCACAGTCGCATTGGCAATTGCGGCATCCGTTCTCGTTGGGCTGATTCCAGCCATGCGCGCGAGCAGAGGTGACTTGGCCGGCGCGATGAAAGAAGCCGCCACCCAGGCTTCCTCGGGCGCCAGGGTGTCACGCTTCCGTTACGCATTGATCGGAACGCAAATCGCGGCCTGCACGGTCTTCCTCATCGTTGCGTTTCTACTGACCCGCAACATGCAGCGTCTACTCACTGAGCATCCTGGTTTCGATTACGGTAGTGTCGCCGTTGCCGAGCCGTCACTCCAACGATATGGACTCAAGGGCGCAGCCGCGCGCGATTACTGGTATCGCTTCACTGCGCTGGTGAAAGCCCATCCGGAAGTGACGGCGGTTTCGCTCGTGGAGAACGCGCCACTTGGTCGACGGACCGGCACATCCGATTACAAGGATGCCCCAGGCTTGAGGGTCTATCACCACAGCATCGACGAGAACTTTCTGCAAGTGATGCGTATTCCGCTCTTGACGGGGAGGAACTTCACTTCCAAGGAATCGTCCAAAGATGTAGTCATCATCAGTCAAGCTCTTGCTCGAAGGATGTACGACACGCTCGACGTCGTGGGACACGGATTTCCGAAGTCGAAACGGGAATCGACAATCGTGGGAGTTGCCGCCGACGCTCACACGTTCCGGCTGCACGGCACGGATGTTGGAGAAATCTATCACCCTATCGAGCTGGAATCGATGGACGAGGGCGTCGTACTTCTAGCCCGATCACGATCGAGGCCGGAGAACATTCTCTTAGCGCTTCGCCAGGCCGCGCGAACTGTTGACAGCCGTGTCCTTGCGGCAGCCCGACCCATGCGAGCCGACTTCGAGCGCCGGCTCGATCCGCTGCGGATGATCGCTGCAGTTTCGGCGTCACTCAGCGGTATCGCTCTGCTACTCGCTTCAGCCGGCTTGTTCGGGTTGATCGCATACACGGTGGGCCAGCGGACGAAAGAGATCGGTATTCGTATGGCGCTCGGAGCCGAAGCCAGGGCAATCATCGTGACGCTGTGCAACGGATTCCGATGGCCGATCATCAGCGGGCTGGTCATCGGTCTCGGACTTGGATGGGCAGCCGCGACGATGCTTCGCGGGGTCATTGGCTCGGTCCGCCCGGCCGATCCGATCGTTTACCTCGCCGCAGTTGTGGTTCTCAGCCTTGTCGCTATCGTGGCAGCGATTCTGCCCGCCCGAAAGGCTCTAAGGATTAACCCCGTGGTAGCCCTCAGGAACGACTGACTGCGTTTAACAGTATAGAGAAAATCACCTACTGTTGATCCGATTACACATCCGTTTGCGCGCTTGCTTATAGGGACAGGCTCATGTAAATTGGGGCACTGACTGTTCCACACTCGGAGGGAACTTATGTTTTGCCCAAATTGCGGCGCGAATGTGCAGGGCCGTTTCTGCGCGAAATGCGGAACTGCCGTGGATGCGCCGCCGGCCAGCGCTTCGGCGAGCGCCAACTCGGCGCCGCCACCGGGAGCGCAGCCGTATGCGGCGCCCGCTACCACCGGCGGGTTAACAGAGAATGTCGCCGGGGCCTTGTGTTATGCCCTCGGTATCATAACGGGTATTCTTTTTCTTGTACTTGCTCCTTATAATCAGAACAAATTCGTCCGTTTCCATGCCTTTCAGTCAATCTTCTTCCAGGCAGCGTGGATTGTTCTCTGGATCGCGCTCACAACGCTATCCTTCATCCTGCCGTGGTTCGTGATGGGAATGATCTGGACGCTCCTGCCGTTCGTCGCTCTCGGATTCTGGTTGTTATTGATATTCAAGGCTTACCAGAACGAACGATTCAAACTCCCAATCATCGGTGATCTTGCTGAGAAGCAAGCCTGAGGATTCGTACACCTTTCATGGCCGCGCGCGTCAAAGCGTCGTGCGGCCATTTTTATTGTTGATCCCAGCGGCGCTCTGTCTGGCGCAAACACCCACCATAGGCATCGTCGAGGTCTACGGCGTACGAAAGATCTCCCCGGCTGAGATTCGGAAGGTCGCAGGTGTGGCTCCCGGCGCCAAGCTTCCCTCATCCAAGTACATCGTTGAGGAGAAGCTGCAGGAGATTGACGGGGTCGAGGCGGCCTCGCTTGAAGGCGCCTGCTGCGATAACGGCAAGGTGATCCTTTACATCGGAGTCCAGGAAAGCGGCAGCCCTCCCATCAACCTCCGCGAGCATCCGTCGGAAAGTCCCGATTTTCCCGAGCCAGTTCAGACTGCCTATTCTCTGTTCTTAGAGCAAGTGCGGGAAGCAGGCCGCAGCGGCGGCGGAACGGAAGATCTATCCCAAGGACACTCGCTCTTTTCGAGTCCAAAAGCGAAGGAGGCCCAACTCGCCTTCATCCCCCTCGCCACCGAATATGCCGGCCAACTGCGAGACATCCTGCGTCGATCGGCAGACATGGATCACCGCGCAATGGCGGCATACGTACTCGGTTATCATCCCGATAAAAAGTCCGTCCTGGAAGATCTCGCCTTTGCTCTGAGCGATCCCGATCCTACCGTTCGCGGCAACGCAATGCGCGCGATCGCGGCAATCGCGGTCTATGCCGAGAGCAATCCTGGCACGGGAATTGCGATCAATCCATCCTGGTTCGTGGATCTGGTGAGTTCGGCGGTATGGACCGATCGTCACACAGCGGCGGTGACACTGGTCACCTTGACTCAGGCTCGTAAGCCGGAGATCCTGAGCCAGTTGCAGGACCGTTCGTTACCGGCGCTCGCCGAGATGGCGCGATGGCGTCATCTGCCTCACGCATTACCGGCGTTCATTCTTCTGGGCCGCATCGTCGGAGTGAAAGAGGCTGAACTGCAAGCCGCCTGGGCGAAAGGCGAGCGCGAGTCGATTATCGACCGCGCAGTTTCGCTCGGTAAGCCACCAGCTCGGACGGATCGTCCGTAATAATTGCGTCGACGCCACAGTCAATCAGCTTCTGCCAATCGGAAGGTGTGTTCGCCGTCCACGGAACCACCTGAAGACCGGCCTTGTGAGCAGCGTCCACCTCTGCCTTCGTTACTAATTGGTATTGCGGCGAGATGATTCCTGCGCCTGCCTCTTTTGCGATTGCTACGAAGCTTTTCGCCGGTCCCTGGTAGAGAGCAGACAGCCGCATCTTGGGAGCGATCTTCTTCATAGCATGTAGCGTGCGGAAATCGAACGACTGCAGGATAATCCGATCTTCGAGCTTGTACTGCTTGACGACATCCAGCACGAGTCTGACGAACTCTTCGGGCGAAGGCGCAAGCTCCGGATACTTGGCCGAAATCTTCGTCTCGATGTTGAACTCGAACTTGCCGCGAGGCGCGAGCTTTAAAACTTCGCTCAACGTAGGAATCGACGTCCCAGGAACAGGCTTCTGCTTCGGCTGCGCTGGATTCTTCAGGCTGCCACAATCGAAACGCTTCAATTGCTCCAGCGTCAATTCGCGAATGGCGGGCTTCGCCGTAGCATCCTTGCAAATGACCGGATTCACATGCGAATCGTGAGATACGACAACGACGTTGTCCTTCGTCACTGCGAGATCGAGTTCCAGCACATCAACTCCGGCTTCGATTGCGTACTCGAACGCAGGAATTGTATTCTCGGGACGCACAGCCCGGGCTCCGCGATGGCCGTGAATCAGCACTTCAGATGCGCCGAAAGCGCTGAGTGACAACATGATGACAAACGACCTTAGCAACATACTCGATCAGATATAGTTTAATCGTGACGCGAAGAGACATTGTTAGAGCCTCCGCGATAACCGCGCTGAGCTACGCGCAGATCATGGGCGCGAATGAGCGCGTTCGTATGGGATACATCGGTGTCGGCAACCGTGGCGATCAGGTCCATGACGCCTTTTTAGAGCACGGCGACGCGCAAACCGTTGCAGTTTGCGATCTCCGTGAAGACTACATGGACTTCGCAGTGAGTAAGTCCCGATCCACTCCGAAGAAGTACAAAGAATATCGAAAACTCCTCGAAGACAAGGATGTCGACGCGGTTCTGATCGCGACGCCGGATCACTGGCACGCGCTGCAGTTCGTCCACGCCTGTGACGCGGGGAAGGATGTCTATGTAGAGAAGCCGCTCAGTCTCACGATCGTCGAAGGTCGAAAGATGGTCCAGACGGCAGAACGAACGAAGCGCGTCGTTCAAGTCGGTATTCATCGTCGATCCGGGAAATTCCTCAAGGAAGCGGTCGATTTCATCCAGTCCGGCGGGATCGGACAAGTAACTGTAGCCAAGGGATACCATCTGACGAACGAGTGGCCCAACGGTATCGGCGCGTGGACCGACACAACGCCTCCGACCAATTTCGAGTGGGATCAGTGGCTCGGGCCCGCGCGAAAGTTCCGTACAACAAGAACAGAGCCTTCTACAATTTCCGCTGGTTTCATAACTATTCGGGCGGGCAAGTCACAAACTTCGGAGTCCATTACTTCGATCAACTGCGCTGGTGTCTGGGGCAGGATGCCGCGAGCGCAGTGACGGTGATGGGTGGCAAGTACGCGGTCAAGGACAATCGCGAAATCCCGGACACACTCGAGGCTTTGTGGCAAGTTCCCGGTCCGACGTTGATGGTCTTCAGCCAGTCCAACGCCAACGCAGCCGGCGGTAATCCGCAGCGCTCTGAGATGGAGCTACGTGGAACGAAAGGCACGATGTATATCCATGGCAATCGTTGGGAAGTGATCCCCGAGCGCGTTACAGACGCGAATGTTCCCGCCAGGACGCCGCTCGATCGACAGACCGAGCGATCCTATACACCTTCCAAAAGAGTGACAATCGAGCCGAGGGAAAGCAAAGGTAGCGCTGACACGGCGTTTCATGCTCGTAACTTTCTCGATTGCCTGAAGAGCCGTAAGAAGACGAATTGCGATTCGCTCGATGGCCATCTTTCAACGGTCGGGCCACTGATCGCGAACATCGCTCTCAAAACGAAGTCGTATCTCGAATGGGATGCGAAGGCCGAAAAGTTCATGAATAACGCTGCTGCGAACAAGCTGCTGCAGTATGAGTATCGGGCTCCCTACAAGTTATGACGCGACGTGAGTTCACTTCGCTTTTAGGATCCGCCTCGATGGCGGCCGCGGCGCAAACGCGTCCGGTAGTATGCGTTTTCTCCAAGCACATGGCGCAGTTCGGCTATGACGAACTCGGAAAGCGCGCAAAAGACATCGGCTTTCAAGGCATCGATCTCACCGTGCGGCCTAAAGGACACGTTCTCCCTGAGCGAGCCGCGCAAGACCTACCCAAAGCTGTCGAGGCAATTCGAGCCCATGGGCTCACCGTGCCGATGATCACGACCGACATCAAATCGGCAGCCGATCCAAACGCAAGGGCAATCTTAGGCGGAGCGGGAAAGTTGAAGATTCCTTACTGGAAGGTCGGCTACCACACTTACACGCGGGACGATATCGAGGCCGAGATCGCGAAAGTGCGCGAGGCAGTCAGCGGGATCGTCGCTCTCTCGAAAGAGTACGGCGTCACTGCCGGATGGCACAACCACTCCGGGAACTATTTCGGAGCGGCAGTCTGGGACACCCGAGCAGTGATTCACGACTACGACCCCAAGTGGATCGGCTACTACTTCGATCCCGGCCACGCGACCATCGAAGGTGGACTCGCAGGCTGGAAAATCGCCCAAAACATGGTGACGCCACGCGTAAAGATGGTCGCGATCAAGGACTTCTACTGGGAGAAATCAACCGACGGGAAGTGGAAAAATCGCTGGTGTCCGATGGGAGAGGGAATGGTCGATTGGGAGCGGGTTTTCGCCGGATTCGCCGCAGCTAAGTTTCCCGGTCCTTACAGCCTTCATCTCGAATATCAAACTCCGGATGAACTGGCCGCGATAGCTCGAGACCTCGAGTATGTTCGGAAGCGCCTGGGGATTGCTTATGCAGTAGAAGGGTGAGAATTTTCGAGTGTCCCACCCTGCTGTTTGTGGTTTCTGTCGGGTCTAACGGCCTTTTTCGGAGGCCTCTAGGCGGGATAGTTCTTTTTGATACATGTCGCAGAGGCTGCAACGGACGAGCCCTTGGTGTGGGATGTGATTCTTATGGGCTTCGAAATCCTTGACCAGACCGGTTTTCAAGTCTTCCAAACGTAGGGAACTCATACATCCAGAATAATCTTCGCGAGCGAATTTTGCACTATTTGGGGGGAGGAAAACTGCGCATTTGTGGTCATGGCTCCGTAATCGATTGATTCTACGGAACCATGACCTGCACGTTCTGTTTTACAGCTTGATGGTGACAGTCTTGATTTCGGTGTATTGCTGGAGACCGTACTCACCGAGTTCGCGACCGATGCCCGATTGCTTGAAGCCTCCAAACGGAGCCGCGGCATCGAACACGTCATAGCAATTGACCCAAACTGTACCCGCGCGAACACCATTGGCGATCGCATGGGCCTTGCCGATGTCCCGAGTCCAAACCGCCGCAGCCAGTCCATAGGTTGTCTGGTTTGAGCGTTCGACTACATCTTCGATGTCCTTAAACTTCAAAATGCTCATGACGGGACCAAAGATCTCTTCCTGAGCGATCTTCATGTTGTCCTTCACGTCGGCAAAGACGGTCGGCTTCACGAAGAATCCCTTGTCGCCGGCGCGTTCGCCGCCACACATCAGGTTTGCGCCTTCGCTTCGGCCTGATTCGATATAGCCCATTACCTTGCTGAATTGATCGGCGTCTACCTGAGGACCCTGTTCCGTCTTGGGATCGAGTGGATCGCCGACGGAACGCTTCTTTGCCCGCGCCACGCTCTTCTCGACAAACTCGTCGTAGCATTTCTCGTCGACGTAGGTTCGGGAACCGGCGCAGCAGCACTGGCCTTGATTGAAGAAGAGAGCGAAATGCGCGCCTTCCACTGCAGCATCCATGTCCGCGTCCGCGAACACGATGTTGGGACTCTTACCGCCGAGTTCGAGCGTGACGCGCTTCAGATTTGTGCGCGCCGCCGCCTGCATGATGATATGACCGACTTCAGTCGACCCGGTGAAGGCAACTTTGTCGACATCCATATGCTCGGCGATCGCCGCCCCCGCAGTGGGCCCATAGCCGGGAAGCATGTTCACGACGCCGGGCGGGAAGCCTGCTTCGAGAATCAATTCGCCGACACGCAACGCGGTGAGAGGCGTTTGTTCCGCCGGTTTCATCACGACTGTATTGCCCGTCGCGAGCGCTGGCGCGAGCTTCCAGGCCTGCATCAGGAGCGGGAAATTCCACGGAATAATCTGCCCGACGACGCCCACTGGCTCATGCCGCGTGTAACAGAAATAATCGCCTTGAATCGGGATCGTCTTGCCTTGAACCTTGTCTGCCCAACCCGCGTAGTATCGGTAACAGGCGATGGTTAGCGGCAGATCGGCCGCGCGCGCGACTGACCAAGGCTTGCCATTATCGAGGGATTCTAAACGAGCGAGCTCGTCGGCATTCTTCTCGATCAGGTCGGCGAGCTTATTAAGAAGCTTCCCGCGTTCCGCAGCAGCCATACGGCGCCACGGAGCCTTCGCGCCGAAAGCTGTACGGGCCGCGCGCACGGCGCGTTCGACGTCCGCCGAATCGGCCTCGGCTACCTGGCAGATCTCTTCACCTGTCGCCGGGTTGATCGTCGAGAATGTCTTGCCGGAGCGGCTGTCGACCCATTCATTGTTGATTAACAGTTTCGTGGGTCCAATGGCCGCCGAGGATTCCGGTTTTGTCAGTAAAGAAGCCATGAGTGTCACTTACCTCCATGAGATGTGCGTATCGTATCACTCTCAAGGCCGCGACGGATCGATTTTCCGACACCGATTATCCGACACGACCGACAGGTCGACGCCACTCCCATTACGATCACAAGTCGTGTTAGTATTAACCGCTAAGACTCGGTCGCAACATCGGAGGATACGAGGTATGGACGGCATCCCAATGAAGTCGGTTCTGGCGCTCTCGCTATTATGGGGCACAGCGCTGACTCCTTCGCAAGCAGCGGTTATCGCAATCGACCCTTCGGCGTTTGGTCCAGGTTCAACGCTGATCAACTTCAATGGATTGGCGGACGGCACTGAAGTCAATGGACTAACTGTCGGTGGTGTTTCCTTCAACTACAGCTTAGGAAACGGGTCAGTCATTATTGATGGTGGACCTGGAGATACAAACAACGTCGGTCCTCCCAATGTGGTGTCAACGGGCAACAACACTGGTGTTCTGACACTCACCTTGGGCGGGTTGTACGATTCATTTGGATTCGGGTTCGCGCTTCTTTACGAAGGGTCCGTTCTGAACGCGGCAACGATTACTGTCTTCGACGGCGCGACAAACCTCGGCAACCTGGCATACGGCGCAGTTCCAGATCCACTCTTTACCGGGGGATTCGCTGGAATTCAAAGCACTACACCGTTTAATCGTGTACAACTCACGTTCAACTCCGCTGTCTCGCCGGCGTTTGCTTTGGACAACATTCGATTGGCGACCACGACGACAACGATCGTACCGGAACCTTCAACGATGATGCTTCTTGCCGGCGGTTTGTTGGTTCTTATCTCGCGGCGACGAAAACCGCGGTCCCTCGGCGAGCATGACGGCTCAGATCTCCCGTATTGATGGATCGCTTGGTGAATCCTGTGATTCCGTAGAGGGACGCGTTGACGCGTTAGATTGAGGCGCGGATGATTCCGCTCCAACTCACGACAGACCTGTGCGCAGCGATTTTTCCGAGCCGCGACCACAGGAAGCGGTGTTCTAGCCGTCATGGACGTCGCGATTACTCGACCTGAAGCAACGCTACTCGTATCGTCGTTTCAGGACCGTCGGAAGATGTATGATCGGCTGTTGTGAGATATACGATTCTCCTGCTTTGCACTGCAGCCACGCACATACTCGCTCAGAGCGGTGGATGGCAGATGCTGTTCAACGGCAAAGACCTCACGGGATGGCGCGCCAATGTGGATCCTGATTCGTTCAAGGTGCAGAACGGCGCGATCCGCGTGCAGGCATCGGGTAAGGTCCGTTCCCATCTATTCTTCGTTGGCGACCGCGAACAAGGATTCGAGAAGTTCAAGAACTTCGAACTGGAAGCCGTCGTCCGCGCCGAGCCTGATTCCAACAGCGGCATCTTCGTACACACCGACATGACCGAGCGCGACGCTGCGCGGCATCTCGCCAAAGGCTACGAAGTGCAGTTGAACAGCTCAGAGAAGGAGAAGCGAAAAACCGGCAGTCTGTACGACGTTGTCGATCTCGACAAGTCGCCCGTTGATGAAGCGCACTGGTTCACGGTACGGATCATCGTGATCGACAAGACGATCACTGTTGCACTCGACGACCAGAAGGTGATCGACTACACCGAGCCGCCGGACGTGAAGCGTTCGCACGACCGATCCGGCCGGCTTTTCTCAGTCGACGGTGGAGCGATTGCGCTGCAGGCGCACGATCCGAAGAGCATCTGGTACTTCAGCGAGATTCGCATCAAGCGACTGGCCAGCAGCAGCCACTAGGCTTGCCGGCCAGTCGACCTAGGCGCCGTTTACTATCGGTTTTATCATCCCCAAGTTGCCAGTTGGGTGGCTTTCGCCGTTGATAAACGGGACGATGCGGCGTTAGGCTTTTTATCCGAGCGAAGGTAGGCTTGTGCGGAATCGGCCATGGTAACGAGCGCTGCGCCCATCATAATGGCGTCTTTGATCACGAGTCTGCCGGCGCCACTCAAGTTAGGGAAGCCATGGTTCGCGCCGCCAAGCGCCGGTACCCACGTTTCCGGTGTTGTCAACAGGAATGACAGCGTCACCAATGACATGATGAAGACGAGCAAACTGCCGACAGCGGCAACCTGCGGCAGCCACGGGTGGAAACACAATAGCAACCCGTATCCTACGATTACTGCGCCTAAACCGTAGGCGAACACATAAGTATTGTTTGCCTCATGCCACGCCTGATTTGCTGGAACAAGTTCACCTTCACGGTTCATGTGTTTCTTATATTCCGGCGCATCGTACGTGTAGAAAAAGTTCATGGCCGGGCTATTTGCCACAAAGGGAACAATTCCCTCCGCTTCGTATTTGGCGATCTTAAGGCCGCCAATCCACAACAGGACTATGACCAGTCCGAACCGAGCGACGGTAACACCCAACCGATCTGCTCGGGCCAAAAGCAGGAAAACTCTCTGAACGATATCCATGATCACTCTCTAATCCCAACTTAGAGAGGATCTGCGGCGAAAGGAATGGACAGAAGTTGCTACGGCATGGACAAATTTCTACCGCCGCGAATGGCAGTTTCGAATTCACGAAAGAAGGTTGGCGAGCACCCGGTTGCGCTTTTGAAGAGCCGGCTGAAATAGAAGATGTCCTCGAAGCCGAGTTCTGCGGCAATCTCCTTCACCGGCTTTCGTGTATGCAGCAGTTCCCATTTCGCCTGTCTCAAGATGCGCTCGCGTATCAACTCGGTCAGCGTTTTATTCAGATGCATTCTGACGAGCCGGGCCAGAGACTTTGGGGCAATGTGAAGGATCGCGGCGTAATCCGCCGGCGCATGATGCGTTCGAAAATGCTCTTCGATGAGGCGCTTCAGATTCGTCAACGCTTCCGGCGTCTGGCTGTGAGGAACGCACGCCACTTCCTGCTGCTGGAGCTTGAGTCGTGTTGCTCGGACCAGAAAGATCTTCAGGTACGACAGCAGGACTTCGGAATGTGCAAGGCCGCCATCCTGCAGTTCGCGCCGTATCTCGTCCAGCAGCAGGCCGGCATCCCGGGCGTGACATTCTTCGAGATTCACACACGGCACGCCATAGGTGTCGTTGAACAGGACCCCGTTACAACCGACCTCATGGTGATACGTCTCAATGCAAAGGAAGTTCGCGTGAAACTGAAGACAGAGTCCACGCACGCCCGTCTCACAGGCGAACTGGAACGATTGATAGGGCGCGAGAAAAAATAATGAGTTCGGGGAGAACGGGTACTGGCCCGATTCGGCACAGAACATGCCCGCGCCTTCCTGTACCCAGAACACGCTGAAGTAGTTTGTGTGCTGGGGAACCGCGGGGCCATCCGGGGCCTCGAAGGTTTCAACCTTCAGAGACAAGTCCCCGTTCCGTGGGTCATACAACTGGAGCGATGATTGCGGTCTCAAAACAAGTCTCAGCGTCAATAATCGCGTTTCCTAACGGTAAGCAGTTCGGCGCTCGACGATTTATATCTCCAGCATTTCCAACAAAAACTCGCGAAATTCCACGTGAACCCAAAACTCGCATGCAACGCTGGAATCAGAAGATTTGAACCATGTCACAAGCCGCCACAGCACGAATCAACGGAGCCAAATCGAACGGACCCATCACCGCCGAGGGCAAAGCCATATCCTCCCAGAACAGTTTGAAGCATGGACTTACCAGTAGCCGCGTCGTCCTTCCGCATGAATCGCAGGAAGCTTACGACAAGCTCGAAGCTTCGCTGATCAACCGCTTCAAGCCGGCCGACGATCTCGAGAGCGAACTCGTCCAGGAGATGACTGCTGCCCGCTGGCGCCTCCGCCGCATCGAAGCCATGGAATCCGCGCTCTTCAAGAAAGCCATCAGACAGCTCGAAGAAGCCGGCACGCCCGATGCCCTCGATATCGCATACGCCGAGGTCCCCGAATCGAAGTCGTACCGCATGCTCGTCCGCCATGCCGCCCAGCTCCGCCGAGCCTTTGAGAAAGCCTGGAAAGAGCTTCAACTCATTCAGGAAGACCGCAGAATGGACGAAGAAGGCGAATTACAAAACGAACCCGACAGCAAATATCTGGAGCGCCGGCTAGAGGCAGTAATGGCGATGCCCCTCCCAAACCAGTCCCCCCGACACGACAGCCACGTCATGGCCACGTAGGGACCGCCGCCAACGACGGCCCCAAGGTAAGCAGGGCTAGCCGGCGAGTTCGCGCGCCTTACTCAGCGCCGCCTCATAATTCGGGTGATCGGCAACTTCTTTAACGTATTCGGCATGTTGAATGGTGTTGTTCTTGTCGACGACAAAGATGGCTCGGCTTTCGACGCGCCATTCTTTGATCAGGGTGCCGTACGCCGACCCGAACGAACCGGTTTTGTGATCGGACAGCATTTTCACGTTGTCCACGGCGAAAGCATCACAGTAGCGTTTCTGCGCGAACGGTAGATCCATACTGATCGTGAAAATCTTCACCGCGGGTAGCTGCGCGGCTTCTGTGTTAAACCGTTTTGTCTGGATGTCGCAGACGGGAGTATCGAGAGACGGCAGTACACTGAAGATCCGTACGTCTCCACCGGTGCTGGCAAGCGATACAGGCTGAAGAGATCCGTCCACTACTTCAAACTCCGGAGCCTTATCGCCGGCTTTGAGTTCAGGCCCCACCAGTGTCATCGGGTTGCCTTTGAATGTTGTTGCGCCTTGTCTTTCCATTTGGCGTTCATTTTAGCAATGCGTCAGGATCGGTCACAGGCATCTGGCAGGCGAAGTTTTCGCAGACGTATGCCGCGGCCTTTCCGTCCACAGGCGTCATTGCCTGTGTTGCGAGAACATCACCGGCGCGAAGCAGCGCCCGGTGAGGTTGGAAACGCCCGCGCAGGACGTCTATAAATGCAGATAAATCATCGCCGGCGAGCACGATCTGTTGTGGCGGGGAGATATGCCGCATGAGTGCCACGAGCATTTGGGGCATCGCGGTCGGTTGGGCTCCCATCTTCGACGCGAAAGCGCGCAATGTTCTCTCCGCGGACTGGCCATACTGCTCATTGCCGGTGATGTGCGCGAGTCGCAACAGATTCGATGCCGCGATGGAATTTCCGGAAGGCTCGGCTCCGTCATAGTCCTCTTTAATGCGCATGACAAGACTCGAGTCACCTTCGGCGGTGCTGTAGAAGCCGCCATCCTGAACATCCTCGAACAACTCGCGCATTTTCGCCGTGAGCTTGTCGGCGGCCTCTAGATACGTCCTCTCAAATGATGCTTCGTAGAGGTCGAGCAGTCCCTGGACGAAGAATGCATAGTCATCGAGAAATCCCGGGATAGCCGCGTCGCCGTTGCGCCAGCGCCGCAGCAAGATGCCGTCGCGATACATGCCGGCCAGGACGAAATCGGCCGCTTTCTTCGCAGCGTCAAGGTAGACGCTGCTCTGCAAAACGAACCCACCCTTTGCGAAGGCGGAAATCATCAGGCCATTCCAGGCCGTGAGTACCTTGTCGTCGAGATGAGGACGAATGCGCTTACCTCGGTAGGCAAGCAGTTTCCGGCTGGTTGCTTCGACTGCCTTCGCGATTTCACTTTCCTCTGTGTGAAAAAATCGCGCGGCCTCTTCCAGGGTTCGGCGTTGATACAGAATGTTCCGGCCCGTAAATTCACCGTGAGGATCTTCAAGAACGTTTCCGCCTCGTTCAACACCGTAGAGATAGGAGAACCATTCGGCGGCGGGCTCCCCGGCTATCGTGTCGATCTCTTCGCGGGTCCAGATATAGAAAGCGCCTTCCCCTTTTTCGTCGCCCTTCGATGGATCAATGACGCTGTCCGCATCCTCGGCCGAGTAGAATCCGCCGCGTGCGTCGGTCATGTCGCGAAGCACGTATTCCAGAATGTCGCGCGCGACATCGGCGAGTTTCGAATCTCCCGAGATCTGAAAGCCTTCAAGATAGGAAACGGCGAGCTGACCTTGGTCATAAAGCATCTTCTCGAAGTGGGGAACGAACCACTTCGCGTCAACGGAGTAGCGATGGAAACCGCCTCCGAGATGGTCGTGCATACCGCCCTTGGCCATCTCCCGGAGAGTGAACAGAACCATATCCGACGCTTCTTCATTCCTCGTGCGATCGAAGCAACGGAAGAGATAGTTGTAGGCGACGCTGCGAGGGAACTTCGGAGCGCCACCGAACCCGCCATAACGCGAATCGTAGGAGCGTCGGAACTGCATGTAGGCGGACTCGAGCATCCCCTCGTCAGGATGCGATGCCGGGCCAGCCGAAAGATGCTTCTCCAGTTCTTCAACGATCTCCGAACCGGATTGCATTATCTTTTCGCGATCATTCAACCAGGCAGCGGCGAGCTGTTGTAAAACATTTCGAAACCCGGGGCGGCCCCAACGATCGTCGGGCGGGAAGTAAGTGCCTCCGTAGAAGGGCTTCAGGTCAGGTGTCAGCCAGACGGACATGGGCCACCCGCCACCGCCCGTGGTGGCCTGCACAAACATCATGTAGATGCGGTCGACATCGGGACGCTCCTCGCGGTCCACTTTGATCGACACGAAGTCGCGGTTCAGTATCGCGGCGAGATCGTCGTTTTCAAAAGATTCGCGCTCCATCACGTGGCACCAGTGACACGTCGAATAGCCGATCGAAAGAAAAATCGGCTTATTCTCAACACGCGCTTTTTCGAAAGCTTCAGGTCCCCAGGCGTACCAATCTACCGGGTTGTGGGCATGTTGTAACAGATACGGGCTCTTCTCATGAGAAAGACGATTGGTATGCATTGACGTTCCTCTACCGATTCTCCCATCCGGTAACCTAGGCTCATGGATGCTTCGCTCCAGCAGCGGTATCTCGAAGAACTCAAAGCCTTCCTCCGTATTCCCAGCATCAGTACGGACCCTGCCCACAAGAGCGACATACTTGCCGCAGCAGAGTTCGTTGCAGCGCAGCTACGAAGCGCCGGACTGCGGAACGTCGGACTCATTGGGAGGCCGGGGTCGAATCCTCTCGTCTACGGTGACTGGCTCGATGCTCCCGGCAAGCCGGTTCTGCTGATGTACGGACACTACGACGTCCAACCCCCGGACCCCTTGGACGAATGGAAGTCGCCGCCATTCGAGCCTGAGGTTCGCGGTAGCAACATCTATGCGCGTGGATCGGCAGACGACAAGGGCCTGACGCTGATCCTGATCAAGGCAGTTGAGCGGCTCATGCAGCGCGATGGCCGCTTGCCCGTAAATGTCCGATTCCTGATCGAAGGCGAGGAAGAATCGGGCGGCGAGCATATTTCCGAGTTTGTTCAGAGTGGGCGACATGCGCCTCAAAGCAGACGCCGCAGTCATCTGCGATACCGAGATGTTCGCTCCAGAGCTGCCCACGATTTGCGTCGGACTGCGCGGCATCGTCTACGGCGAGTTACATGTGCAGGGCGCCGAAGCCGATCTTCACTCAGGCGTGTATGGGGGTGCGGCGCCCAACCCCATCCAGGCGATCGCGGAAATCCTCACGGCATTGAAAGATCGCGATGGGCACATTCTGATCCCTGGATTCTACGATCGCGTTCAGCCGCCGAGTCCCACCGAGATGGAAGCATGGGCGCGGCTACCATTCGATCCCGAGCACTTTCGCGCTCAGGAAATGAAGGCCCCTGCTATTACAGGGGAACCGGAAAAGGGAATCCTCGAGCGCATGTGGGCCCGGCCGACGCTGGAGGTCCATGGAATTCGAGGTGGCTTCACAGGCGAAGGAGCTAAGACAGTGATTCCAGCGCGGGCAGTCGCCAAGCTCAGCATGAGGCTTGTTGCGGATCAGCAGCCCGACGAAGCCTCTGCGCAGTTAGCGGCGGCAATCGCAACAGCGTGTCCGAAAGGCGTCACCGCTGAGTGGAAACCGTTTCATTCCGCAGCGCCTTCCATGACGGACCCGAATAACAAATTCATTCAGGTTTGCGCACAGGCGATGACCGAAATTTTTGGGAATAAGACGGTATATATTCGCTCTGGAGGGTCTATTCCGATTGCAGGCCTTTTCGACAAGCACCTCGGAATCCCGAGCGTTCTGGCAGGGTTCGGATTGCCTGACGATAATCTGCATTCTCCGAACGAAAAACTCTTTCTCCCTAACTTTTATCGTGGAATTGAAGCCATAATGCGTTATCTGGAGATGCTTGCAGGAGCGTACTAAATGACCAGCGACTATCGGATGGAACGGGACACGATGGGCGAGATGCGCGTCCCTTCCGATGCGCTCTACGGAGCGCAGACGCAACGCGCGGTCGAGAACTTTCCCATCAGCGGACTGCGGCTGCCTCGGGCATTTATTCGCGCTCTTGGCCTGATCAAAGCGTGTCGGCCGCCAGTGTGAATGGCAGGCCGGAAGTGGAGCGTGCGGCCCAAGAGGTGGCTGACGGCAAGTACGATGATCACTTCGTCGTCGATGTCTTTCAGACGGGCAGCGGCACATCCACCAACATGAACGCCAACGAAGTGATCGGTCGGTTGGCGAGCGCACATCCGAACGATGAAGTCAATCAGGGGCAATCGAGCAACGATGTCATTCCAGCGGCGATTCACGTCGCGTCCGCGTTGACCGTTAAGGATGCTCTGCTTCCGGCAATGGTCGGGCTGAAAACAACACTTGAGTCCAAGGCAAACGAGTTTCACGACATCATCAAGATCGGCCGGACCCACTTGCAAGATGCCGTGCCGATGCGCCTCGGACACGAGTTCAGTGGATATGCGGCGCAAGTCAGGGCGTCGATCGAACGCGTGGAAGCGGCACTCCCGGGAATTTACGAATTGCCGTTAGGCGGCACGGCGGTCGGAACCGGGTTGAATGCTCTACCGGGATTTGCCGCTGCGACGATCGAGCAGTTGAGCGAACCGCACAGGATTGCCGTTTCGCGAAGCGCGCAATCACTTCGAAGCACAGGCATCCAAAGATGCTGTGGTATTTCTCAGCGCCGCGCTTCGGAACTATGCCGTGAGTCTGACGAAGATCGCCAACGATATACGGTGGCTCGGTTCGGGACCACGATGCGGGCTGGGCGAGTTGAAGCTACCGGAGACACAGCCGGGTTCGAGCATTATGCCGGGGAAAGTAAACCCCGTGATCGCCGAAAGCGTCTTGATGGTATGTGCGCAGGTAATCGGCTATGATGCGACCATCGCGTGGTGCGGAGCGGCGGGGAACCTCGAGTTGAATGTCATGATGCCTGTAATGGCGTTTGACATCGTCCAGTCGATTGAACTTCTGGCTTCTGCCTCGCGCAATTTCGATGAACGCCTGCTTCGGGGCTTAGAGGCCGACAGGCAGCGCGCGTCTTCGCTAGTGGAGCATTCGCTTGCCATGGTGACCGTGCTGGCGCCGGAAATCGGGTATGACAAGGCGGCATCGATTTCGAAAGAAGCCTACGCGTCGGGTCGCACGGTGCGAGAGGTTGCTAGTGACAGCAGCGGAATTGCGGAAGACCGCCTGAATGACCTGCTAGATCCTGAATCGCAAGCCGGAGGAGCTGCGGAATGAACAAAGTCCAGATCGAAGGCGTAACGCTACACCTGGCGCATCCCGATGAGTTGGCCATGCGATGGGTCGGGCAGGAAGAAGTGATGCGACAACTGCTCGCTGCGTGGATGGTGGTCGACGCGCAGGACACGCCGATGAATCCGCGCCTGCTGGGGAAACCGGGAGTCGGCAAGACGACCTTGGCTTATGCCGCCGGCAAGCGCCTGGGATCCGACGTCTACATTCTGCAGGCGACCATCGATACCCGTCCCGAAGATCTCATCATCACTCCCGTCATTGAGCGCGAAGGCCAGTTGCGCTATGTCGCATCGCCTTTGGTGAGCGCGATGATTCGTGGCGGAGTCGTCATCCTTGACGAAGGGAATCGTATGAGCGAGAAGAGCTGGGCGAGCCTTGCTCCTCTGCTCGATACGCGACGCTACGTCGAGTCGATTGTCGCGGGTGTGAAGATCAAAGCCGATCCTAACTTCCGGCTTGTCGCGACGATGAATGACGACGCGTCGACGTTCGATCTGCCAGAGTACATTCACTCTCGACTGCAGCCACAGATCATGCTCGACTTCCCGGAGCGCGATGAGGAGCTGTGAATCCTGAAAGAGAACCTGCCGTTTGCCGAGGACAGCATTCTGCAGTACGTCACCGACTTTCTCCAGATCGCGCATGGCGCGGATGAAAGGTACACGGTGCGCGACGGGATCAACCTGGCCCGGTTCGCCTCAAAGCTTATGGCGACGGGAGAATGGTCGCGTTCGGAAGCTCTGCGCGACGCCGTCCAACAAGTACTTGGCGAGGAGGCGATCCGGTATACGCGAGCGCTCTGATGGCAGGCCTTACTTACTACCCCGTATTGCCTGGGCGGCTCGAGTTCGCGGCCGCGATTCGTCACGCGCTGCTTCGTAGTCAGCCGGAAGTCGTCGCCGTCGAACTGCCGATGTCGCTGGAGCAGGTTTATCTGCAGGCGATCGCGAGGCTGCCTGAAATCAGCATCATTCTCTACTCCGGCGAGTCGGAGGACGAATACATCTTCGTTCCGGTCGAACCCTCAGATCCATTTACGGAAGCGGTGCGGACAGCTCGCGAGATGGGTTCCGAGATTGTCTTCATCGAGCCCGACCTCTCACCGCGGCCACATCTCGCGGACTTTGCGCCCGACCCTTATGCAGCGAGGTCGATCGGCTACGAGCGTTTTGTCGAGATGTACCGCGAGAGCCGGCGGCCTGACGATCCTCGCATCGCCGCCCACGCTAAAGCGCTTGCGTGGCGTTTGCAGGGGGCCGATCCGACGAAGTCAACGGCCGTCGTCTTATCGCTGAACCTGTACGATGCCGTTCTCGAAGCGATGGATGAGCCGCAGGAGGATCCCGATCTCGGGCAGGCCCGCAGCGAGATCCGGCTGGTGAACGCGCATCCCGAATGTCTGGCAGAGATCCTGGTTGAGTATCCCTATCTGCAGTCCCGATACGAAGAATACAGGATGTTGCTGGACGACGCCGAGATGATCGATCGTCCACGCGTCCAACTGCAGGTGTTTCGTCACGCCGAGGGAACGTATCGACAGAACACCGGCGACGAGATAAAACATTGGCATCGTCTGCAACTGGCCAAGTACACGCGCAACCTCGCGATGATTGAGGGGCACCTCACTGCCGGCGTGTTCGACATGACCGTGGCGGCGCGTGGAATCGTCGACGATAACTATGGCTGGGAAGTATGGGAGTCGGCGAATCGCTACCCGGCCCAACAAGTCGACTCAGATTTAGAAACGGTCAATCTCTCCGCCGAAGAGATCTATCTCAACACGAAGCGCATGCGTCTGCGTCGGCGTTTGCCACGTTACAAACAAAAGCTTCGCCCTAGCTCTCTGAAAAAACGCAAGAAAGAAACCTTCCCTGGAGAGTGGGCGGAACAGATCAACGGAAATTCGATCTGCTCATATCCTCCGGAAGATCTGGTGATTGAGAACTACGGCCGCTTTCTGAAACAGAAGGCCAAGAGTCTGCTATCGGAAGAGCGCGAACGCGTCGAGCCGTTCATGACGTCGCTTCTCGACGGCGTTGATATTCGCGAGACCATACGCAACTGGCATGAGCGTAAGATCTATGTCCGGCGTCGGGATCGCATCAACGGAGATGTGGGCTCAGTTGTGGTGATCTTCGACGAACATCATGACGAGAAGTATGAATACCTGACCACTTGGCTCGGCGAGCATCAAAACGAATCCGACATGGCATTCTATTCCACGTTCCCCTTCGAACATCTGGTCGGACCGGGCATCGGAAGGGCCGAGTATGGCGGCTTTTTGATGACGCTTCCGCCGCGTCGCATGTTCGATGTATGGTCGGATCCGGACTATGATCTCGCCGAGACAAAGGCCGAGCGGTTGCTGCTTGCCGGTCTGGACTATTCGGTCGGAAAGATCGTTGTGTATGCAGGGCCGAAGCCCCCGCGCAGTATATTTCGCAGTATCGCCGACCGGATGGGGCACAAGATTCTCTATGTGCCGTTAGGCCAGTTGTCTCCGACGAAGTTGAAGAAGATTCGCGTGGTTCACGTCTTGGATGGTCACGGGCGCCGTCCCGAGGCGAAGGATTACATCTGGTAGCTGCGTAGTATCGCCTCTACCAAACCTTCCACGGTGGAAGGCTGCGCCTCCACAGTTACGTTGAGTCCCTTGCTTCGGATGACGTCGGATGTGGCGGGGCCGATGGAAGCGATCTTCACTCCCGACAACGAGTCTGGTCCTAGTAAAGAGAGCCAGTTCTTAACAGTAGAGCCGCTCGTGAACGTAATCCATGTCGGCTTCGTCCGTAGGTTCGCCTTCTCCGGCATGACATTCCGGTAGGTGTCGACAACGTCGACGATCGCTCCCATCGCGGTGAGAGCTTCCGGAATAACCTCACGTGCTTCGACAGCACGGGGAATCAGCACTCGGGCGGTTCGCATCTCGTGGCCCCGGAACGCGCTAGCGATGCCTTCGCTGGTATGTTCGTCGGGAATCAACTCGGGAAGAATCGGATCCAGCGCCTGAGCTGTCGCGGGTCCGATCGCGCAGATCCTTGCACGCACGGCGCGCCAGTCACGATTGCAGGCGCGGAGCCGCTGCCCGAAGAACTCGACCGCATTTGCGCTCGTGAAGACGATCCAGTCATATTCTCCGAGGCGTTCCATACTCGCGTCCAGCGCCGAGTAGTCCTCAACAGGAACCATCGCGACCATGGGAATCTCAATCACCTCAGCCCCAAGCCGCTTAAGACGATTCGTAAGTTCGGCAGCCTGGCTCTTCGCGCGTGTCACCACGATGCGTTCCCCGAACAAGGGCAATCGCTCGAACCAGTCGAGTTTGGGTCGCAAACTAACGACATCGCCAATGATGATGGTGGCCGGAGGGGCCAAATCTTTGATGCGAACAGGCAGTTCGACGAGCGTGCAGGCGATCGTTTGCTGGTCCGGCCGAGTACCCCAGCGCACGGCCATCGCGGGCGTCTTCGGATCGCGTCCTGCCGCCAGAATGCGTTCGATGATCTCCGCGGCATGATGCATGCCCATGAAGATCACTAACGTTTCCGAGACTCCTGTCTTCGTCCAGTCGATGCTGTCGACGTTGTGCCCGGTAACGAAGGTCACGACCGAGGTGTGTTCGCGATGCGTGAGGGGAACGCCTGTGTAAGCTGCGATTCCAAGGGGAGCCGTCACACCGGGAACGACCTCATAAGTGATCCCTGCTTCGGCCAACGCCTCCACTTCTTCTCCACCTCGTCCGAAGATGAAAGGGTCGCCGCCCTTCAGCCTGACGACGGTCTTCCCCTCGCGCGCGTTGGCGATTAGAAGATCGATGATCTCGGTCTGCGTGAAGGCGTGATCCCCGCGTTTCTTTCCGACATAGATGTGTTCGGCGGCACTCGAAGCCAGATCGAGCAGAGCCGGAGCCGCAAGATGATCGTAGAGAACCACGTCTGCAGCAGCAAGCACTCGGCGGCCCTTCAGGGTAATCAGTTCAGGATCACCCGGTCCGGCCCCGACCAGATAGACCTTGCTCATCCGAGGATTTCCCGCGCTCCGTGATTGAGTAGTTCTTGACCTAGCGTCGAGCCGACCATCTCCGGATCAGTTCCATATGCTTGGCGTTTCACCATACGACTTCCATCTGGGCTGATCACGATGGCGTGAATATGCAGAATGCCGTTTTCGAAGGACGCATGCGCGCCGATCGGTACGTGGCAGCCTCCACCGAGCACCGACAGCACTGCTCGTTCGGCGCTCACGGCTGCGTAGGTAGGCGGGTGATTCAGTTGGGAGCAGATACGCGCAGCAGGTCCATCATCGTTTCGTGTCTGAACAGCAAGCGCGCCTTGCCCCACAGCAGGACACATCACTTCGACAGGAAGGTGCTCTGCAATCCGGTCTGACCAGCCCAACCGGTTGAGCCCCGCGCAGGCCAACACGATCGCATCGAACTGCCCCTCATCGAGCTTCCTCAGTCGTGTGTCGACGTTGCCTCGGATGCCTTCGACACTCAAATCGGGCCGGGCGGCTTTGATCTGCGCGACACGTCGTAAGGAACCTGTGCCCACTCTGCTGCCAATCGGCAGGTCTTGAAGCTTGGTGCCAACCATGGCATCACGCGCATCCTCACGTTCGGGCGTAGCAGCGATCTGCAAACCGGCAGGATTCTCAGTGGGGAGATCTTTCAGACTGTGAACAGCGAGGTCGATGGAGCCCGCCAACAACGCTTCTTCGATTTCCTTCGTGAATAGGCCCTTTGTTCCGATCTCTTTTAGCGGTCCCGATTGGAAGCGATCGCCGCTCGTTGTGATGATCTCGATGCGAACCTCTTCTCCCAACGCTTCGAGGCGGCTCTTAATATAGTTGGCCTGCCACAGCGCCAGCTTGGAACCCCGCGATCCAATGACGAGCAAACTTACTCCTCCAGCCGGAATATGTTCCGGATTGCGTCGAGAACAGCAGAACCGTTATCGGCTCCAGCATGCTTTCGAAGCTGCGAGATGGGTCCATGGGCGATCTTGTTTACGATGCCTCGGGTGAGCATCTCAATCGCCTGTTCCTGCTGCGACGTCAGCCCTCCGAGCTTGCCTTTGACACGCTCGATCTCAGCCAGGCGAATCTGTTCGAGGTGTTCCTGCAAGCTGACAATGAGCGGGCCAACGTGGCGCGTCCGCATCCAGCTTTCGAGCCGTTCCACTTCTTCGGCGACGATCTTGTCAGCTTCGGCCGCCTGGTCCATGCGGCCCTTCAGATTCTCATCGACGATGCGTTGGAGGTCATCGATGTCATAGAGAAACACGTTATCGAGTTCGTTGACCGTCGGTTCGATGTTGCGAGGAACGGCGATGTCGATCAAGAACATCGGCCGGTTCTTGCGCGATGCCACGATCTTGCGCATCGCGTCTTTAGTAAGGATGTGGTCTGGCGATCCACTGGATGTGATGACAATGTCGACATCCTTCAGGCGGCCACGGAACTGATCGTATGGGACGATGGTTCCCCGTACGAGATCGGCTAAATCCCTGGCTCGTGAATCGGTCCGATTTGTCACGAGAATCTGCTGGACACCCGATCGAAGAAGGTGTCTAGCGGCAAGTTCGGACATCTTACCCGCGCCGATTAACATCACGCGTTGATGCTTCAGAGAACCGAAGATCTCTCGCGCGAGTTCGACGGCCGCATAGCTGATGGAGACCGCGCTCACGCCGATGTCGGTCTCGGTGCGGACACGCTTCGCAACACCGAAGGCCCGCATCACAACGGTGTCCAGCAATCCCGTCACTGCGCCATGCTCCTTGGCAAGCGAATAAGCCGATTTCAACTGGCCTAGAATCTGAGGTTCGCCGACGATCATGGAATCGAGACTCGCGGCTACGCGAAAGATGTGTCGTAT
This sequence comes from Bryobacteraceae bacterium, assembly GCA_963844855.1. GTDB lineage: Bacteria > Acidobacteriota > Terriglobia > Bryobacterales > Bryobacteraceae > DASQDN01. The sequence continues at coordinate 414,388 of CAWJQP010000080.1, read as the reverse complement.
TGCTTCGCGTCCCTCAAAGCCGTAGAGGTACTGATGTAGTTCATGGCTGTCGAGTTCTTTCGCAGTCGAAAGAAATCGCTCGAGAGCCTGGTGCGGATTGATATCGTCTTCTGCTGTGATAGCGACTTCGACGCGATTGCAGGTCGACAGAATCATTCCTTCGACTACGCCCGGAATGTTCTTTAGCTCATCGAGGCCGTGGGTCAGGTCGACGGAAGAGAATGCGAGCCGCTCGCGAACCGAAACCGGCGCGGTCCGGTGATTCAAACCTGTGACCCAGAGCTTCATCTATTGCCGTACGTAGTGGATGGCCCAGCTTGCGGCCGAGAAGGCGACGATCGTAACCGCCATGGCGGCTGCCTTTCTTCCGCGCCAGCCGGCTGCGATCCGGAGGAACACCATCAGCAAACAAAACAACCAGTTCGCGATCGCGACGGTGACTCGAGGATCGGAGATCCAGGCGGCTCCTGTGTCGATGTATGCCCAGGCTCCACCGGTCACGACGCCGCCCGTTAACAACACGAATCCAAAGCCGAGTGATTGGCTGATCAGATTATCCAATGTTCCGAGAGGAGGCAACTTTTCCAGAAGAGCCATTGGTTTCTTGCGTTTAAGCTGACGTTCCTGGATCAGATAGAACACGGATGCGAGCGCGGTGAAAATGAGCGCCGCGTATCCCAGTAGAACCAGAATGATGTGGACAACCAGCCATGCGCTCCGGCTTCCGCTGCTGGTCCATTGCGGAGCCGGACCTTGTAGTGCAGCGACGCCGGTCATCACGAAAACCATCGGGAATAGAAATACGCCCAAGCTGTCGAATCGATAACGCCAATAAACCAGCAAAAACAAGACCCCAAGTATGAACGCGGATAATGAGACGGAGTTATGGAAACCTCCGGGCGGGAAATGACGCGCCAGCCGCCCGGCTTCGACGAGCGCGACCATATGCAGCACGATCGCGATGCTGAATGCTACCAGGGCAGGTCGAAAGAGGGAGGCGCCTCGGCGGAGCGCAATTTGAATTGTGTGGAAGAGTCCTACGGCGTACAGCGCAACCGCGGCGCGCAGCCAGAAGACACTCATCTCCTGCATGAAACTCCAGTATATCGGGTTAGCCGCTGCTGGATCTAGACTAAGGGTATGTCGTACGTAACGACCCTGTGCTTGCTGATGTTTGCCCCGGACTACACCGCGGACGGCATGAAGGCCCTCGAAGAACAGCGTTACGACGCAGCCATAGCCAGTTTTACTAAGGCGGCCGAGGCTGATCCTAAAGATTATGGGGCATATTTCCACATTGGGCTCGCCCAAAGTTTGCTGAACCGCGATCCTGAGGCGATTACGTCTTACAAGAAGGTCCTGGAGTTAATGCCGGGACTGTATGAGGCTCAACTCAACCTGGGGCTCGTGCTTCTGCGAAGCAAGCAGCCCGAAGAAGCGGCGGGCGTTCTTGAGGAAGCCGCCAAGCAGAAACCGAAGGAGTTTCGGCCCGTGTACCATACCGCTGAAGCCTTGCTAGCTGCTGGCGCGGCCGACCGAGCCATCCCGTATTTCCGGACCGCGCTCGAACTGGACGCCAATTCCCAGCACGCGCAAGTCGGCCTTGGTCAGGCGCTAGTTCGGACCGGAAAACTGGAAGAGGCGGAGCCTTTGTTCGAGAAATCCGGGAATCTGCTCGAAATAGGCGAACTGTACGAGAAGGCGAACCGCAAGGAAGACGCGATCCGAATCTATCGTAAATTCCCTGATAATCCTGGCGCCCGCGAACGTCTTGGGGAACTGCTGCTTGAGGGCGGTGACGCTGAGAAGGCTATCCCCGAGTTAGAGGCTTCGGTAGCAAAGTCGCCCACTGCCGCGAATCGATACGCTCTTGCAACGGCGTATGTCCGGATGAAAGACTACGCCAAGGCCGAGCCGCTTCTGGCAGCCGCAGTCGAACAGGAGCCGAAAAACGTAGAACTCCGTCTACAACTCGCTCGCGTGCTCCGTCAGCAAAAGAAGTATCCGCCGTCAGCCGAGCAGTTTTTGAGAGTCACCCAGGCGCAACCGGATCGCGCGGAGCATTGGAGCGAACTAGCGGGCGTGCTCGTCCTGATGGAGCACTATCCACAGGCCTTGGCCGCTCTCGACAAGATCAAGGCTCTGAATGCGGAACAACCCGGCCATTTTTACTTGCGTGCGATTGTGCTCGACAAGCACAAGATGTACGAGCCGGCGCTCGCGAGCTATGAACGATTCCTTGCCACTAGTGAGAACAAATATCCGGATGAAGAGTTCAAAGCGCGGCAGCGTGTCCGAATCATCAAAAAGGAATTGAGTAAAAGGTAAAGAAACGTGTATAGACTCCTGCTAGTTTCATGTCTGGCAATCACACTCTTTGCCGAAATTCCTGACTCGGTGATGGCCGAGCAAAATCTCGAAAAACGATCCGAACTCGCTCTCAAGGAAGCGGATGCTCGGATAACCGCTGCTTCAAAGGCTTACGCGGACAACGATTCAAAAGCCTTTCTGCTCCATGTCGAAGCGGTGGGAGAATTGGCGCAATTTAGTCTGAAGTCGCTCGAAGACTCGGGTAAAGATGCAAAGAAATCCCCGAAGTATTTCAAGCGGGCGGAGCTGAAGCTTCGAGGCATAATGCGCCGGCTGGAAACATTGGAGAAAGATGTACTGGCGGAAGATCGCCCGCCTGTCGAGAAGGTGAAAGCGACTGTCTCCACCGTGCATGAGCAGGTTCTTCATGACATCATGTCCAAGAGGTAGGCGATGAGACGCTCGATTGCGCTCCTTTTTCTTGCGACGGCGCTGTTTGCGCAACAGCGCGATTTTCTAACGGCGGATGAGGCCGATCAAATCCGTTTGGTGCAGGAGCCAAACCAGCGGCTCCAACTCTATCTACACTTCGCCAAGCAGCGCATGGATCTCATCCAACAAGCGGTCTCCCAGGAAAAGGCCGGACGATCGAAATTGCTGCACGACTTGTTCGAGGAATACACGTCGATTGTGGAAGCGATCGACACAGTCACGGAAGACGCGCTCAAACGATCCGCCGATCTATCGATAGGCGTCAAAGCGGTTGTCGACGCCGAAAAGGAGATGTTGGCGCAACTTGAAAAGATCCGCGATTCCCAGCCGAAGGACCTCGCCAGATATCAGTTCGTTCTGGAGCAAGCAATCGAAACGACTCGGGACAGTCAGGAGATGGCATCGCAGGACTTGAAGGACCGGACCCAGGAAGTTGTCGCGCGTGAAAAGGAAGTAAAGAAGAAGCGGGAAGAGTCGATGGACACCGGGCAGCTTGAGGCCAAACGCGCCGAAGAGAAGAAGGAAGTCGAACAGAAAAAGAAGGTTCCGACGCTTCGTCGCAAAGGCGAAGTCCCGCCCCCTGCAAAGTAGCTGCGAGAATATCTCTCGTGGCGAAAATATTCCGAGTAATTGTTTGTGCTCTTTTTCTGTCTTTATGTGCTGTCGGTCAGGACCCCTCGTCAAGGCTTCCGGTTAAACGCGTAGTCCTTTATAAAAACGGTGTCGGGTACTTTGAGCATCTTGGACAAGTTCGCAACAAGGAAGACGTTGCGATTAACTTCACGTCGGGCCAGCTCAACGACGTACTGAAATCACTGACTGTCCTTGACCTGAATGGCGGCCGCATCACCGGCGTTACGTACGATTCGTCTGTGCCCACGACTCGCCAGCTCGGAGATCTTCGACTGCCGGTGGGTGAAAAGACTACGCTAACGGAGTTTTTGGGTGGTCTGCGTGGCGCCAAGGTCGAAATTCGAAGCGGCGCCGTTGTGGTTACCGGCCGCTTACTCAGTGTAGAGCGAAAGACTCGCATTGCGGGTGGCACGACTTTGGAGGTCGACTACGTATCTTTAATCAACGACGTCGGAGAACTTCGTGCCACCGAGTTGACACCGTCTTTTTCGGTGCGATTGCTCGAAAAAGACCTGTCGGGCAAGGTAGGCCGCTACCTCGATCTTGTTTCGACATCGCGCGCTTCCGATGTTCGGCGCATGGTCGTTTCCACTGACGGCACGGGCGACCGATCGGTCTTTGTCAGCTACATCAGCGAGGTGCCCGTGTGGAAATCCACGTATCGCATCGTGCTCGATTCGAATAAGGGCAAGCAGCCGCTTCTGCAAGGTTGGGCGATCGCTGACAACACGGTGGGACAGGATTGGTCGAATGTGCAGTTGTCGCTTGTGGCCGGCGCGCCGCAATCATTCGTGCAGAATTTATCGCAGCCGTACTACTCGCGGAGACCGGTAGTTGCGCTGCCGGAGAGTGTGACCGGGTCGCCGCAGACCTATGAGGCTACGCTAATGCTCGGCGGCGCTCGACTGGCCGGCGTAATTCGCGATCCATCGGGAGCGGGCGTGGCGGGAGCGTCAGTCAGGGCCTTCGATGCCGGCGGTTCGCTCGTGGGTGAGACCACGGCCGATGCCGCCGGCGGTTATGAGTTTCGATCGCTGCCGGATGGCGAAGTTCGCGTCGAGGTAGAGTCGCCGGGATTCCGAAAATCAATGATCAGCGGTGTGGCTGTCGCTACGGCGAATCCGGCGCGCCGGATGCGATTCTGCAGGTCGGCAATATCAGCGAGTCAATTACAATTACCGGCGAGGCCGGTTCGCTAAACACGTCGCAGTCTGCTCGATCCGGACGAGCGCTGGGAAGCGGATCCGCTCTGGGTGGCGTCTCAAGAAAGATGGCTCCCCCGCCACCACCTCCTGCGCGGAAAGCTTTTGCGTTGGATGCGTTAGTGGCGCCGGCGCGAGCGCAGGCGCAAGCGGCCGCACAAGCCGCCGAGCTTGGCGATTTGTTCGAATACAAACTTAAAGAGCCGATCACTATTGCTAAGAACCAGTCGGCCATGGTGCCGATTGTCCAATCGCCGATCGCAGCGGAGAAGGTGTCGATCTGGAATGAGCTGGCCGGATTGCCTCGACCCCAACGCGCGTTGTGGTTGACGAATTCGAGCGGCCTCACCCTCGATTGTGGAAGTTTCAGCGTTCTCGAAGAGGAGACGTTTGCCGGAGAAGGAATCTTCGATCCGATCCGGCCGAGCGAGAAACGCCTGGTATCGTACGCTTCGGACCTTGCTCTGAACGTGAGTTCCCGGATCGGCTCCGAACAATCGCGTGTATTTCGCGTGCGCGTGATCAAGGGGTTAATGACTCAGGAGAGTGAGCGTCGGAAAAGAAGACGTATACCTTTCGCAACGAAGATACTTCGCCACGAACCGTTATTGTTGAGCATCCGGTCCGCAGCGGCTATGTTCTTCGAAGCGACACTAAACCGGAGGAGACGACCGCCGCGTTCCACCGCTTTCGTTTGCAGGTTGGATCGAAGCAAACGGCAGTACTCGTAGTGGAAGAGGCGCAGCCAATCTCAAATAGCTACGCGATTAGCGACCTCCAGTCCCACCAGCTAGATCTGTTCGTCAGTATGGGGTCGATCAACAAGGCAATAGAAGATTCCTTCCGGCGGATACTGGCGCAGAAGCAAGTCGTTGCGGGTTTGGACTCGCAGAAATCGGATCGTGAGCAGCAAGTCGAAAGCATCTTCGAAGACCAGCAACGCCTTCGCGAAAATATGAAGTCGTTGAAGGGCAGCGCTGAGGAGAAGGCGCTCGTCCAGCGCTACACACAGCAGCTCAACGATCAGGAGACCAAGCTGGAGCAGCTTCGAAAAGAGATGGCCGAACTAGACGGAAGGATCGCTAAAGAGCGAACGGCGCTCGATGAGCTAATCGGTGCGATCACGTTTGACGCGCAGCTTTGAACGCTATTTAATCGCCGCGATGATCGTGCCTGTCTGCCTCAGCAGATCGATCTGGGCGCGTTCCACTGCGTGCAACGAATCGTAATAAGCGAGCCACTTCTCGGTTTCGAGGGCGCGCGCTTCCTCCACTTGCTTCACCGAGGCGCGCCCTTCTTGCGATTGGGCCAGAAGCACAGACACCTGTTCGCGCGTCACTTCCAGATCGAGCTCTGCTAACTCGCGGGAAGATTCTGCGCGGCGAATGTCCTGCCAAGCTTTGCGGGTATCGAGTGTGATCCGGTCGCGGACGGCGTTTGTCTGCGTACGCAGCCGATTAATCTCGATATCTGCCTGTGCTGCGCGCGCCTGGACGCCTCGCCCGGGAAAGATTGGAAACGCTATCGAGGCCCCGACTTGGGCGTTGTTTCTTTCAAACTTGCGGAAGTAATCTTCGTAGTTGTTGTATTTGGCGAACAAGCCATACTGGGCGATCAGGTCTATCTGGGGAAGCCGGGCAGCGCGCGCCGCTCTGGCATCGAGTCCTTTTGCCTGCATGGCGGATTCGAGGCGCTGAACTTCTTTGCTGTTGGTCAGAGCGGTGTTGACACTGGCCGCTTCATCGGCGGGTAATTTAACGGACGTGATCGGCTCATCAGTTGTCGTGCGCACGCGATCATCCGGTCCGAAGCCTAACACAACGGCTAGCGCGGCTTCCGTCTGATCGCGGACTGCCTCGAAGTCGCCCAACTTCTGTTTGGCTTGTGCAAGACGCAGGGTGGCGCGTCGAGCTTCGATAGGCAATTCCCGGCCTTCACTGACTCGCGCTTCGACCGTACCAGCTAATTTCTCCGACGTGGCGATCAGTTGGCGTGATGCCTCGACGCCGCGTGCAGCACGCCGGCCATTCAAATACAACAGAGCGGTCCTGTGTGCGATTTCTTCTCGCCGCGCAGCAATATCGAGCCCGGCGCCACGAGCATTCTCCTTGGCTGCGGCAACTTCGTAACTCTTGGGCTTGTTATACAGGCTTTGAATTACACGCGCCTGAAATATGCTCGGCGCCGAACCATCGACGCTCATCGGGAAACCTGAGGTGTAGGCGAGACCGCTTCCGACGATAATCTTCGGTGAAAACGAGTCGCCCGCAATGCGAACGCTTTCCTGCGCCTTCTGCTCATCAAGCCGGGCGATGATCACTTCGGGGTTCTGCCGCACTGCCAGCTCAATAGCCTGTTGGAGTGTTAGTGTGCGCACTTCGGCGGAAAGCGCAACCGCAGTGAAAGCTAGGACGAGCAAGCGGCTCATAGGCCCATGGTAGACGTAAGCGCGGCTGCTAGATCGCTTTGGAATGCCCGGAGCTGTTGGACTTGCTCTGGTGTCGCCGGCTGTTCGAACCCCTTTGCGACAAAGACGGGTACTTCGTTGCGCCAGATCAGAGGCGCGACGCCTTTATCGTGGAGCAACCCAGCGGTTCCGATCCGACCAAAATCATTCTGGCGCCGTTCGACCAGCGCGGCAAAGCCATCCCGTTCGAAGACGAAATGGGTCTCGATCTCGGGAATTGGTAGAAGTTGAATGTTAGATTCGACGAGCTTCCGGAACTTCTCGGTCATTACATCTTGTAACGGCCGAGATCCTCATCGTTGAGGCCTTCCAACCACTTCCGGAGTTCGTCGCTTTGCACTTTCTCACTCACAGTATTTGTGAGCTTCGATGTTTTCAGTACCGTGTCGTCAACGTAGATCGGGCAATCGAGCCGGAGAGCCAAAGCGAGAGCATCGCTCGGACGCGAATCGATGCTGATCATTTCCCCACCGCGTTCGAGCCATATCAGGGCATAGAACGTGTCGTCGCGCAAATCGCTCACCACAACCTTTTTAACAGCCGCTTCGAGACCCAAAAGCACGGTTTTCAAAAGATCGTGCGTCATCGGCCGTGGTGTGGATACTTTTTCGATTTCGAGCGCGATGGCGTTTGCTTCGAAGATGCCGACCCAGATTGGCAAGACAGTGTTGCCGTTGACATCTTTCAGCACAACGATGGGCATCTGCGTAACAGGGTCCATCGTGAGTCCACGGATCTTCATTTCGACTTCCATAACGCGCAGCGGCTCCTTAATTCCAGTCTATTACTGTACGGACACGGATTCGCCGACAAGCGAATTTGCGCCTGCGCGCGTGACGATCACACGCAGATAGCGTCCGAGCATCCCCGCCGTCTGAACGCCATGGTGAAAATTCAGGGTCTTATTCTGCGATGTCCGGCCGATCCACTGGCCGGTGGCCTTGTTAAAGCCCTCGACATGAACTTCATCGACCTGACCGACGTACTTTGCGTTGCGCCGGATCTGGATCGCCCGCTGCTTCTCCTGAACGATGGACAAGCGGCGCGCCTTCTCTTCTTCTGAGATGTGATCCTCATATTTCAGGGCAGACGTGTTCGGCCGTTTCGAGTACTTGAAGGCGAAAACAGAATCGTATTCGACTTCATCGAGCAGTTCCAGGGTCGCCTGGAAGTCTTCTTCCGTCTCGCCGGGGAAACCGACAATGATATCCGTACTGATTGCAATGTCGCGGTTCGAGCGCTTCATCCAGTCGATCCGGCGCAAGTATTCGTCGCGCGTGTAGAGGCGCTGCATGCGGTCGAGCACGCGCGATGAACCGGACTGGACCGGCAGATGAACGTGATTACACAGCGCAGGATTCTCGTCGATGGCGTCAATAATGTCTTTTACGAAGTCGCGAGGGTGCGAGGTCGTGAAGCGTACCCGGCGGATTCCGGGCACCGAGCCTACCGCTCGCAGCAACTGGGCGAAATCGAAGCTCGCAGGCGACGGATCCCGGTAACTGTTCACGTTCTGCCCTAGCAGTTGGATCTCAGTGAAGCCCTTGGCGGCGAGTTCCCGCGCTTCCCGCAGTACGCTCTCCGATGTTCGGCTGCGCTCCGGTCCCCGGGTAAACGGCACCACGCAATAAGCACACGCCTTATCGCAACCTTCGATGATCGTGATGTACGCCTTGTGCGGATTGTCGCGCCGGGTAACGGGAGTTTCGAACGTTTCGTCGGTATCCAGACTCAGGCCGGTGACACGGCGATTTCCCATTTCAACTTGGACCAACAACTCGGGCAGCTTGTTGTAGCTTGCCGATCCGCAGACGAGGCTGACATGGGGCGATCGCTCGAAGATCTTTTCGCCTTCCTGCTGGGCAACGCAGCCGAGTACACCAAAAGTCTTACCGGCATGCTCGCGTTTGAACTGGTCGAGACGATGGAAGACTTTTTGTTCGGCCTTGTCTCGGATACTGCAGGTGTTGTACAGCAATAGGTCGGCTTCGCCTGGTGTTTCCACCTGCGAGTACCCACGGGAGGCCAGCGTTCCGATGACCTTCTCTGAATCATGGGCGTTCATTTGACAACCGAAGGTCTCGATATAAAACTTCTTCATCTGGCCTGCTTGCACTTTCATTATAGAGGGCGGATTCAGCGGGTCCGCGACTCTGATACAGTACGAATTCGGTCGGCCCTCATGCTCCCGCTACCACATGAGGGGGATTGCTCCTGCCCAGATGAGGGGATCCGCATAGGGCTTGTCACCTAGGGCAATTTTCATCGGTACCGTTAGGAAGCGGTTAGAGATAATTGTGTTACGTAACGTCCTTTAGACGTGTCTACAGATGGATCAATACCTTCTATGAAGAAAGCCACCGCAACAGCACCGCCGGTCGAAGCGGTAGATTCCCGGCTGCTGCTCAAGACCCTCACCGCGATTAAAAAAGGCGACTTTTCTACAAGACTCCCGGCCGATCATACCGGTGTGGCGGGCAAGGTTTACGACGCGTTCAACGAGGTAATCGAGTTGAATGAGCGGATGATGATCGAGCTGGAACGCATCAGCCGCGCCGTCGGGAAAGAAGGAAAGATCAACCAGAGAGCGAACCTCGGCAATGTTGGAGGCGCATGGTCGTCGATGATCGACGACGTAAACGGACTGATCACCGACCTGATGCAGCCCTCGACCGAAATCGCTCGCGTCATCGGCGCTGTGGCGAAAGGCGATCTCACGCAGCAGATGCCTCTCGAAGTCGATGGCCGGCCCTTGAAGGGCGAATTCATGCGCACCGCCAAGGTTGTGAACACCATGGTGGACCAGCTTAATTCGTTCGCGTCGGAAGTAACGCGCGTGGCGCGCGAAGTCGGGACGGAAGGCAAGCTCGGCGGACAGGCGCAGGTGAAGGGCGTTGCGGGCACCTGGAAGGATCTGACTGATTCGGTGAACTCGATGGCGTCGAACCTCACTGCCCAGGTTCGTAACATCGCGGAAGTGACTACGGCGGTGGCCAACGGCGATCTGTCCCGCAAGATCACTGTAGATGTCCGCGGGGAAATCCTCGATCTCAAGATCGACCATCAACACGATGGTCGACCAGCTCAGCTCCTTCGGTTCGGAAGTAACGCGCGTGGCGCGCGAAGTCGGCACGGAAGGCAAACTCGGCGGTCAGGCAATCGTGAAGGGTGTCGGCGGTGTCTGGAAGGATCTGACCGATTCGGTCAACTTCATGGCCGGCAACCTTACCTCGCAGGTGCGAAACATTGCGCAGGTAACCACGGCGGTTGCGCGCGGCGATCTATCCACGAAGATCACGGTTGATGCAAAGGGCGAAATCCTCGAGCTGAAGAACACTGTCAATACGATGGTGGACCAGCTTAATGGATTCGCCGGCGAAGTGACGCGCGTGGCGCGCGAAGTGGGTACGGAAGGCGAGCTCGGCGGTCAGGCGGATGTGCGTGGCGTGGGCGGTGTCTGGAAGGATCTGACGGACTCGGTCAACTTCATGGCCGGTAACCTGACTTCTCAGGTCCGAAACATTGCGCAGGTGGCGACGGCTGTCGCGCGTGGTGACCTTTCAACGAAGATCACGGTTGATGCCAAGGGCGAAATTCTCGAGCTGAAGATACACGATCAACACGATGGTGGATCAGCTCAATGCGTTCGCGGGCGAAGTAACGCGCGTGGCGCGCGAAGTGGGTACCGAAGGAAAGCTGGGCGGCCAGGCGGATGTAAAAGGTGTGACCGGTGTCTGGAAGGATCTGACGGACTCGGTGAACTCGATGGCGTCGAACCTGACCGCTCAGGTGCGCAACATCGCCGAAGTCACAACTGCCGTTGCGAAGGGCGATCTTTCCCGAAAGATCACCGTCGATGTGCGCGGCGAAATCTCTGAGCTGAAGAACACCATCAACACGATGGTGGATCAGCTCAACGCGTTCGCGGGCGAAGTAACGCGCGTGGCGCGCGAAGTGGGTACGGAAGGAAAGCTCGGCGGCCAGGCGGATGTGAAGGGTGTCGGCGGCGTCTGGAAGGATCTCACCGACTCGGTGAACTCGATGGCGTCGAACCTGACTGCTCAGGTTCGTAACATCGCCGAAGTGACTACGGCCGTGGCGAACGGCGATCTTTCCCGAAAGATCACTGTCGATGTGCGCGGCGAAATTCTGGAGCTGAAGAACACCATCAACACGATGGTGGACCAGCTCAATGCCTTCGGCTCGGAAGTAACGCGCGTGGCGCGCGAAGTGGGTACGGAAGGAAAGCTCGGCGGCCAGGCCGATGTGAAGGGCGTCGGCGGTGTCTGGAAGGATCTGACCGACTCGGTGAACTCGATGGCATCGAACCTGACGGCTCAGGTTCGTAACATCGCGGAAGTGACGACCGCGGTCGCGAACGGCGATCTTTCCCGCAAGATCACGGTCGATGTGCGCGGCGAAATCTCGGAGCTGAAGAACACGATCAACACGATGGTGGATCAGCTCAACGCGTTCGCTGGCGAAGTCACTCGTGTGGCGCGCGAAGTAGGTACGGAAGGAAAGCTCGGCGGCCAGGCGCAGGTGAAGGGCGTCGCCGGCGTCTGGAAAGATCTGACGGACTCGGTGAACTCGATGGCATCGAACCTGACCGCTCAGGTGCGAAACATCGCGCAAGTGACCACGGCCGTCGCGAATGGCGACCTCTCGCGAAAGATCACCGTCGATGTGCGCGGCGAAATTCTGGAGCTGAAGAACACGATCAACACGATGGTGGACCAGCTCAACAGCTTCGCCATCGGAAGTCACACGCGTGGCGCGCGAAGTGGGTACGGAAGGCAAGCTCGGCGGCCAGGCGGAAGTGAAGGGCGTCGCCGGCACGTGGAAGGATCTGACCGACTCGGTGAACTCGATGGGTTCGAACCTCACCGGTCAGGTCCGAAACATCGCCGAAGTGACCACCGCCGTGGCGCGCGGCGATCTGTCGCGCAAGATCACCGTCGATGCGAAGGGCGAGATTCTCGAGCTGAAGAACACGATCAACACGATGGTGGACCAGCTCAACGCGTTCGCCGGCGAAGTAACGCGCGTGGCGCGCGAAGTCGGTACCGAAGGAAAGCTCGGCGGCCAGGCGGAAGTGAAGGGCGTCGGCGGTGTCTGGAAGGATCTCACGGACTCGGTGAACTCCATGGCGTCGGTAACCTTACCGCCCAGGTGCGTAACATCGCTGAAGTGACCACCGCGGTCGCCAATGGCGACCTTTCGCGAAAAATCACAGTAGATGTCCGCGGCGAAATTCTGGAGCTGAAGAACACGATCAACACGATGGTGGACCAGCTCAACGCGTTCGCTGGCGAAGTGACGCGCGTGGCGCGCGAAGTGGGTACGGAAGGAAAGCTGGGCGGACAGGCAGAAGTGAGGCGTCGCGGGTACGTGGAAGGATCTCACCGACTCGGTGAACTCCATGGCTTCGAACCTCACCGCCCAGGTCCGAAACATCGCGGAAGTGACCACCGCTGTCGCGAAAGGCGATCTCTCCACGAAAGATCACTGTCGATGTGCGCGGCGAAATTCTGGAGCTGAAGAACACCATCAACACGATGGTGGACCAGCTCAACGCGTTCGCCGGCGAAGTAACGCGCGTGGCGCGCGAAGTGGGTACGGAAGGAAAGCTCGGCGGACAGGCTGAGGTGCAGAGGCGTCGGCGGTACGTGGAAAGATCTGACGGACTCGGTGAACTACATGGCGTCGAACCTGACGGCGCAGGTGCGTAACATCGCCGAAGTGACCACGGCTGTCGCCAACGGCGATCTTTCCCGCAAGATCACTGTCGATGTGCGCGGCGAAATCTCGGAGCTGAAGAACACCATCAACACGATGGTGGATCAGCTCAATGCGTTCGCAGGCGAAGTAACGCGTGTGGCGCGCGAAGTCGGTACGGAAGGAAAGCTCGGCGGCCAGGCGCAGGTGAAGGGTGTCGCGGGTGTCTGGAAGGATCTGACCGACTCGGTGAACTCGATGGCATCGAACCTGACCGCTCAGGTGCGAAACATCGCGCAGGTGACCACGGCGGTCGCAAACGGCGATCTTTCCCGCAAGATCACGGTAGATGTGCGAGGCGAGATTCTGGAGCTGAAGTACACCATCAACACGATGGTGGATCAGCTCAACTGCGTTCGCCGGCGAAGTGACGCGCGTGGCGCGCGAAGTGGGTACGGAAGGAAAGCTTGGCGGACAGGCGGAAGTGAAGGGCGTCGCCGGTGTCTGGAAGGATCTCACCGATTCGGTGAACCAGATGGCCGGCAACCTCACGACGCAGGTGCGAGGCATCGCCAAGGTCGTGACCGCGGTTGCGAACGGCGACCTGAAGCGCAAACTGGTTCTCGAAACCAAGGGTGAAATCGCCGAGCTGGCCGACACCATCAACGGCATGATCGACACGCTGGCCGTGTTCGCCGATCAGGTAACCACCGTGGCGCGCGAAGTGGGTATCGAAGGAAAGCTTGGCGGCCAGGCTCGCGTGCCCGGAACGGCCGGCATCTGGAAGGATCTGACCGACTCAGTCAACCAGATGGCTGCGACGCTCACCACTCAGGTGCGCGCGATCGCCGAAGTCGCGACTGCCGTGACCAAAGGCGATCTGACGCGATCGATCGCGGTCGATGCGCAGGGCGAAGTCGCATCGCTGAAGGACAACATCAACCAGATGATCGCGAACCTGAGAGAAACAACTCTCAAGAACAGCGAGCAGGACTGGCTGAAGACGAACGTGGCGCGATTCACCCGCATGCTGCAGGGTCAGCGCGATCTGCTGACCGTTCGCCGCATGGTGCTGTCGCGAACTGGCGCCGCTGGTCAACGCGCAGCACGGGACGTTCTATATCAATCAGAGTAATGCACCGAGACCGAGGAGCCGCATCCTCAAGCTGATCGCCAGCTACGCGTACAAGGAGCGGAAGAACCTCGGTCAATCGTTCCGGTACGGCGAAGGGCTAGTCGGGCAGTGCGCGCTCGAAAAGGAGAGCATCCTGCTGACGCAAGTCCCGGCCGACTACATCCGCATCAACTCCGGCCTAGGCGAGGCGCCGCCGATGAACATCATCGTGCTGCCGGTGCTGTTTGAAGGACAGGTGAAAGCCGTGATCGAACTGGCGTCGTTCAGCCGCTTCAATGAAGTCCACCTGGCCGTTCCTCGATCAACTCGTCGAGAGCATGGGCATCGTGCTCAACACCATCGAAGCGACGATGAGGACGGAGCAACTGCTGAAGCAGTCGCAGGCCCTGACCGAAGAGCTGCAGAGCCAGCAGCAGGAGCTCACGGAAGGTAACCGGCGGCTGGAAGCGCAGGCGCGTACGCTGCAGACTTCCGAAGAACTGCTGCGGCAGCAGCAGGAAGAACTGCAGCGCACCAACATGGAGCTGCAGGACAAAGCGGCGCAGCTTGCCGAACAGAACGCCGAAGTCGAGCGCAAGAATCGCGAAGTCGAACAGGCAAAGCAAGCGCTGGAAGACAAGGCCGAGCAGCTTGCGCTTATCTCGAAGTACAAGTCCGAGTTCCTCGCGAACATGTCGCATGAGCTGCGGACGCCTCTCAACAGCCTGCTGATCCTGGCCAAGGTGCTGGCCGAGAACTCGGAGGGCAAGCTGTCGCCGAAGCAGGTCAAGTTCGCCGAGACGATCTACTCGGCCGGCACCGACCTTCTGGCTCTCATCAACGACATCCTCGATCTCTCGAAGATCGAGTCCGGCATGATGGCCGTGGAAGTGGAAGACGTTCTCTTCACCGACATCCGCGACTACGTGATCCGCACCTTCCGCCATGTGGCGGAGGGCAAGAACCTGATTCTCAACGTCGAGGTCGATTCGGAACTGCCGAAGGTCATGGCGACCGACAACAAGCGTCTGCAGCAGGTCCTGAAGAACCTGCTGTCGAACGCTCTGAAGTTCACCGAGGAAGGCAATGTTCAGTTACGTGTCAAGCGAGTCGAGTCCGGGTGGAATCAGGACAACGACATTCTGAACAGCGCTCGGCATGTCGTCGCCTTCGAAGTGCACGATACCGGCATCGGCATTCCGGACGACAAGCAGCAGATCATCTGGGAAGCGTTCCGTCAGGCCGATGGAACCACCAGCCGCAAGTACGGCGGCACGGGACTCGGTCTTTCGATCAGCCGTGAAATCGCGACGGCTGCTGGGCGGTGAGATCCATCTGACGAGCACGCCGGGCGTGGGAAGCACCTTCACGCATGTACCTGCCGCAGGCGTATGTTCCGATTGCGGAAGATCGGCGGCGACAGCAGGCCCGGGCCGCGCTGCTCGAGACCAAAGCGGTCAGAAGCGATCTGAAGGAGGTGCAGGCAGTTGCGCGAGCGCCGCAGTCAAATGGCTCTGCGACCTCATATACCGCCGGGAATGTCGGATGACGTTACGCTGGCTCGAGAATACGAGAACGGTTTGTCAGCAACGCTTCAGGAAGAACCCCCAGTGCTCTTGGTGAGTGACATCTCCGACGATCGGGCAAACGTAACGAACGGCGACAAAGTTCTCCTTGTCATCGAAGACGACGTCCGTTATCTTCCTCTTCTGATCGAAATGGGTCGCGAACGAGGCTTCAAGTGTCGTCGTCGCCGCCCGTGGGGACAAGGGACTGATCTTGTCCCGCGAACTGCGTCCGGCGGCCATCACGCTCGACATCCGGCTGCCCGACATGGCCGGATGGCTGGTGCTGAGCCGGTTGAAATATGATCCGGCAACCCGCCATATTCCGGTGCACGTCATATCTGTAGATGAGGATTACCGCCGAGGGTTGGCCCTCGGCGCCGAGTCGTACATGGAAAAGACGCAGGACGCCGACGCCTTACGGGAGACGTTCGACAGGATTCAGCGATCTGTTCGGGAGTCAGCGCACCTTTTGCTGCTGGTTGACTCCGACGACCAACGTCGTAAGGCCACCACGGAATTGATCGGGGATAATGGGGGCGTTCTGACGACTGCCGTCGCAACGGCCGAGGCTGCAATCCTGCAGGCCCAAAATACGGAGTTCGACTGCGCCGTCGTCTCGCCGCCGATCGATGACATGACCGTTCCGGAACTAGTTGAAAAAATCCAGAAACAGCCGGGCCGGGCTGAGCTTCCAACTATCGTCTACGCCGCGGAGGGTCTGGACGTTGAGGAAGAGATGGAACTGCGCCGGGTCGCCGAACACGCGATTGTGAAGGGGGTACAGAGCAAGGAACGCCTCTTGGAGGAAACGGCTGTCTTCCTGAATCGGCGGGAAGAAGATCTAACTGACGAACAGAAACAGATCATAGCGGAAGCCCGGCAGAAGGACGCCCTCCTGACCGGCGGTAAAGTGCTGATCATCGATGACGACGTCCGCAATATTTTCGCGTTAACCAGTGGCTTGGAAAAGCACAAGTTAACTGTGTTCCACGCCGAGAGCGGTAACGCCGGAATCGAGATGCTCAAACAGAATCCGATGAGATCAATCTCGTGTTGATGGACATCATGATGCCGGATATGGACGGGTACGAAACGACCCGCGCTATTCGCGCATTGCCCCGAGTTCCGCAATCTCCCGATCATCGCGCTCACGGCTAAAGCGATGAAAGGCGACCGGGAGAAATGTATTGAAGCCGGCGCCTCGGACTACATCCCGAAGCCGGTTGTTCTGGAAGAACTTGTCGCGTTGCTTCGTGTTTGGCTGCCCCAGGTAAACACTCAGCCTACCGCCGAAGCTGCAGGCGGCGAATGAAAGGCAATGATCGAGTGGCGACAGTAGCAGCAATGACGCCCGAAGTTCCCCAGCCGGATACTGGTCAAGATCCTGTTGGTCGATGATAAGGCGGAAAACCTTGTCGCGCTCGAAGCCGTTCTCGACGGACTGGGCCAGCAATTGATCAAAGCCCAGTCCGGCAAAGAGGCTCTGCGGGCTTGCCTTGAACATGACTTCGCTGCGATTCTGCTCGACGTCAAAATGCCCGACATGGACGGTTTCGAAACCGCCGCCATGATTCGGGAGCGTGAGCAGTCAAAAGACACGCCGATCATTTTTCTTACTGCTCTCAAGAGTGAAGAACACCTGTTTCGCGGCTACTACATGGGAGCCGTGGATTATCTCTATAAACCCATCGTTCCGGAAGTCCTACGTTCCAAGGTGGCAGTCTTCGTCGATTTGTCTCGCAAGAGCGCCATCCTCAAGCGAAACAGCGATACCCTGGAGCAGAAGAACGAACAATTGCGCCAGGAGATCGCCGAACGCATGCGCGCTGAGTCCGATGTGCGTCGCCTCAATGCGGAGCTTGAGATTCGCGTTGAAGAGCGCACGCGGGAACTTTCCCGGATGAATGAGGAACTCAGGCAATTCGCCTACGTCGCCTCTCATGATCTGCAGGAGCCTCTACGAACAGTCGCCAGCTATGCGCAGCTCCTGGCTCGCCGATATCGCGGAAAGCTCGACACAGACGCCGACGAGTTTATCGAGTACATGGTCAGTGGCGTGACGCGAATGCACACCCTGTTGAACGACATGCTGGCCTATTCGAGGGTTACGGAGTCCAAGGATCGACCGCTGGTTCCGGCCAACCTCGATTCCGTTGTCCAAAGCGCGATGATGAACCTGACCCTCACCATTAGAGAAAATCACGCTGAGATCAGTAAGGCGGAGCTTCCAGTGGTACCGGGTGATGAAATTCAACTAACGCAGGTGTTCCAGAACCTCATTGGGAACGCAATCAAGTACAAGTCCGACGACGCCGCCGAAGATCGAGATTGCGGCGGAGGAAACCCCCGAGGAATGGATCATCAGTGTGACCGACAACGGCATTGGAATCGACCCTCAGTACAGCGAGCGAATTTTCGGGATATTCAAGCGTCTGCACGGCAGGGAACTGCCTGGCACGGGCATGGGCCTGGCGATCTGCAAGCGGATTGTGGAGCGCCATAACGGCCGCATCTGGGTAGAACCACAACCCGGAGGCGGATCGAAATTCAGCTTCAGTCTGCCCTTCTAGGAACCGCTTCCTTTGGTCGCGGCTCGGCTCGCGGTTTCATGCACCTTACGGAGTCTCAGTAATGATGTAATGGCTAAATGCGAGTTGCCGCCCTGGGACTGCTGTTAGCCAGCCTGTGCTTCGCCACGCTGGAGCACGTTTACGTCGACCAGCGTCAGGACTTTGCGAATGGGAAAGAATTCGGCTCCGCTGGTCCATACGAGCGCATCACCGGATGGGCTGTCTACGACAAGGCTCGTAAAGTCGAGATGGAATACTTGAAGCCCCGGCAGCCAACGCAGGGCAATGGCGCGCTCATTTTACTTACCGGTAAGTCTCAAACGAATCCCGATCTCCTGCAGAAGGGATACATCCTCCTCCGGCTAAAGACCAGCGACCCTGATGCGATCCGAGAGCTCATCTCATTCCTGAAATATGGCGGTGGACCTGAGCCGTTTCTCCTCGGTGACCAAAAGCGCTTCGTGAAGCGCGCGATCGTTGCAGGAGACGCGAACACGCTCGGACCGATTCTGATCACCAATACCAATGCTGAGAGCAAATTGCTCTTCGATGGCGCGATTGTGACAGGATCGAAGCCTTACGCCGTGCCGTCCGGCGTAAAATCGATCCAGGCAAAGTCCGATTTAACCGGCTCGGTCGTCGAACTGGATGGACAGTTGAGTCAGCCAGCGAAGTAGCGGCTGATACCATCGACAACATGGGTCCAAACTCTCCTGCTGAGCAGCCAAAGCTGCCGATAGCGGGTGTTCGCAAGCTGATTGCTGTCGGGTCGGGCAAGGGTGGCGTTGGCAAAACCACGGTCGCGGTCAATCTGGCTATTGCACTCTCCAGGCTCGGGCATAAGACGGGGCTGCTTGACGCCGATGTGTACGGCCCAAATGTCCCGCTCATGATGGGCATTCGTGAGGCTCCACGAGGCGCAGCAGGCGATCGCATCCAACCGCTGGAGCGCTATGGCATTCAGTTGATGTCGATGGGCTTTCTGAGCCCTGGCGATAAGCCTCTTATCTGGCGCGGCCCGATGTTGAACAGCGTCGTTCAGCAATTTCTGCGTGGAGTCGATTGGACCGACCTTGAGTATCTGGTCATCGATCTGCCGCCCGGAACCGGTGACGTTCAACTCTCGCTGATGCAAACGGCTCCAGTCACTGGAGCGCTGGTCGTCACGACCCCTTCTGAGGTATCCCTGGAGGACGCCCGAAAGGCCGTACTCATGTTCCAACAGCTTCGCGTCAACGTGCTCGGAATCGTCGAGAACATGAGCTATATGGTAATTCCCGAAACGGCCCAAAGGATCGATGTCTTCGGCCAAGGCGGTGGCAAACGGACAGCCGAGGCTATGCAGGTCCCCTTCCTCGGCGAACTGCCGCTCGACCCGGAAATTCGCATTGGCGGTGATAGAGGTAAACCTATCACGTTGGAAGACGATGGCAAGTCGAAACACTTTTTCGAGCTGGCAGAGCGGGTCATCGCGAGTCTCGAAAAATCGGCTGGGGCCAAGGGGCCTTCGATCTCGATTGCTGATTGAAGGTTTACCGGCCGCGTGATAAGTAATCTGTCAGTTGGGTAGCCGCCGCGCGCACTCCCAACGGCAACACCGCCTCATCGACATCGAACTCCGCCGTATGATGAGCCCCGGTATTGGAAGGATTGTTAATTCCGAGAAACCAGAAGAAGCCCGGAATTACCTTTTGATAAAAAGCAAAATCCTCTCCGCCCAGAGTCGGCCGGCTCAGGACGACATTATCTTTTCCCATCACGCGTTGCAGACCGGCGAGATTGGCCGTCGTCAGCTCCGGATCGTTAAATGTCACTGGGTACTGTATCGATCCCCACTTGAGTTCGCCCTGCGCGCCGGACGCTGCTGTGCATCCGGCGAGCGTCTGCTTCATCATCGTGTGCGCTGACTCCCTGACCTGTTCGTCGAGCGTGCGCAATGTTCCTTCCATCGTTACCAATTCAGGAATGATGTTATTGCGATTGCCGCCCTCGATTTTTCCAAAGGTCAGCACAATCGGATCGAAAGGATCGACGCGGCGGCTGCGAATCGTTTGCATCGCCGTGATGCATTGGGCCGCGATGACGATCGGATCGATTCCAAGATGCGGGGTAGCTGCATGAACACGCTTCCCCTTGACAGTCATGGTGAAGGATTCAGCCGAAGCCAGCGCCGCTCCAGGAACATAGTGAATCTTTCCGGAAGGCGCCTGCGCCCAGACGTGCAGGCCGAAGATGGCTTGTGGCTTTGGGTTATCGAGAACGCCTTCTTTAATCATCAGCGCAGCGCCACCAGCCTCGCCTTCCGGCGGCCCCTCTTCTGCGGGCTGAAAGATGAACTTGACCGATCCTGGAAGATCCGCCTTCATCTTGCTAAGCACTTCGGCCACTCCGAGCGCGATCGCCATATGCGCATCATGTCCACACGCATGCTTCACGCCTTCGTTCTGTGATTTGTAGGGCTTACTTCCCGCGTCCTGGACGGGCAGTCCATCCATGTCCGCGCGCCATGCGATTACCGGACCGGGCTTTCCGCCCTTCAATACGGCGACCACACCGTTGAGAGCGACTCCTGTACGGATGTCTTCGAAACCGAGTTGACGGAGACGGTCGGCAATGTACTTGCCGGTCCAGACTTCCTTGTTCGAGAGTTCCGGATGGCGCGCCAGTTCGCGACGATTCTCAACCAGCCGAGCCTTGATTGCTTCCGTCTCAGTACGGATGCGTTCATCAAACTGCTGCGCGCAGGCAGCGACCCCTACCAGGAAAACGAAAGCACGCTTCACCAGATTTCCCCCATGCGATGCAACTTCACGAAGTTGGTCGACCCAGGGCGTCCGATCGGCTGACCTGCCATGAAGACGATGGTGTCGCGAACTTTCACCAGCCCGCGGCCGAGCAGAATCTGGTCGATCTGTAGAACCATCTCATCCGTGCTTGCCGGGTCACCGACAACAATCGGCCGTACTCCATAAATAATGGACAACTGGCGCGCCACCGCTTCACTTCCTGTGAAGGCATAGATAGGGACGGGGGGTCTGTACTTCGCGACCAGCAGCGCGCTGGAGCCGCTCGCGGTAAACACAACGATCGCCGTTGCGCCTTGCATGCGCACACAGCGATAAGCCATGTCAGCCATCGTTTCCTGATAATTCGGGGCTTGCTCGCGCCGGATTGGATCTTTCAATCCTTGTGTAGTCTGCGAGCCTTCGGCTTCGAGCGCAATCTTCGCCATCATCCGGGCGGCCGCCACAGGATACTTACCTGCCGACGTTTCCCCCGAGAGCATAACGGCGTCGGTTCCGTCATAGATCGCGTTGGCGATGTCACTGACTTCAGCGCGTGTCGGGTATGGATTCTCGATCATCGTTTCGAGCATCTGCGTTGCAGTGATGACGAATTTTCCGTGTTTGCGCGCCCGCTCGATAATGGATTTCTGAATAAACGGCACTTTTTCGAGCGCCATCTCTACACCCAGATCGCCGCGCGCGACCATTACCCCGTCGCTCTCTTCGAGAATTGCATCAAGGTTGGTCCAGGCCTCCGGCTTCTCGATCTTCGCTACAATCTTTACGAACGAGTCCGCTTCTTCGAGATACAGACGCAAACGTAGTACATCGTCGCGTTTTCGAACGAAGGATAAAGCGACGAAATCAATTCCAGCTTCCAGTCCGAAGCGCAGGTCAGCGATATCTTTCTTGCTTAGGGAGGAGGCGCTGACTTCGACTCCGGGCAAGTTGATCCCCTTCCGATCGGAGATCCATCCGCCGCTGACGACTTCACAGACAACATCTGTGCTTGTCTTGTCGACCGCCCGCAAGTCGACGCTCCCATCGGCCAGCAGGACTCGGTCACCGGCTTTTACATCTTTGACGAAATCTTTGTAGGTCGTGGAAGCGCGTTCGCTAGTACCGGAGACCTGATCGACGGTAATGCAAAATTGCGAACCTGTTTCGAGATGGCAGCCGCCGTTCTCGAATGTCCCGAGCCGTATTTTCGGACCTTGGAGATCGAGAAGAATGCCGGCATGTATCCCGGCTGCGCCCGCGAGTTCGCGGACCATCTTCAAGCGCCGCATGTGATCTTCTTGCGTTCCGTGCGACGCGTTCAGCCGGAAAGTGTCAACTCCAACGTCAAGTAACTCGCGAATTTTCTCCGGAGTATCTGTCGATGGTCCGAGTGTGGCGACAATCTTCGTAGTCCGCATGAGAAAGAGTTCTCTTATTATTGCAGCCGTCCTCTTATTGCAGTCGTCTTGCGGGCGGATTGTATCCTGAACTTTCCTATGCCCGTCTATCAGGCGATCATTCTCGCAATTGTGCAAGGTGTCACCGAGTTTCTTCCGGTGAGCAGTTCAGCGCATCTCGCGCTGGCTCCGTGGCTCTTTGGTTGGAAGGATCAAGGACTCGCGTTTGATATCGCTTTGCACCTCGGTACCCTGCTTGCCGTGCTGATTTATTTCGCCCGCGACTGGGCGCAGATCTTCGCTCAGGCCTTTGGAATCAACTACTCACCTGATCCGGACCTGCGATTGAATCGAACCATGCTGTGGCTTCTTGCTTTGGCCTCGCTTCCAATTGGGATTATCGGACTGCTCTTTAAGGACGAGGCGGAAACAACACTTCGGAACCCCCTCATCATAGGAACAATGTTGATCGTGATCGGTCTGGTCATGTGGTACGCGGACAAGGTCGGTCGGCGTGACCGTGGGATTGGCAGTATCGGACTTATCGACGCTATGACGATCGGTTGCGCCCAAGCGCTGGCTGTCGTTCCCGGAACATCTCGAAGCGGCGTCACAATCACAGCCGGTCTTTTTCGCGGACTCGATCGCCAAGCTTCCGGGAGGTTCTCTTTTCTTCTATCCACTCCCGCCGTTGCGGCCGCCGGAGCGAAAGCTCTCTATGATTTGTACAAAGAGGGCGGGATTGCCCCGGATATGCAGGCTCCGTTTTATGCCGGTGTCGCGGTCAGTGCTTTGACGGGTTGTCTGGTCATTGGCTTCTTCCTGAAATTTCTTCGGGCTAACAGCCTTCGTTTCTTCATTATTTACCGCATCCTCTTCGGGATCTTCATCCTCATTCTTGCGCTGGCTTTTCGCCCAAACGCAGTATAATGAAGGGGCTCTGGTGTCGCTAAACGCGGCATGACTATTCTTGGACCGACCCGCTACCCACGCTTGAACGAGGGCATAGGTTTGGTGTACCTTGCGCTCGGGATCGCAATCGTTCTTAGCCTGATCTCATATCATCCGACTGACATCTCCTGGAACACTGTCGGCGCCAATGCCGGCAAGCCGCTGAATTTAATCGGAAAAGCAGGGGCGCACACGGCCGATATTCTGCTTCAACTCGCCGGACTAGGCGCCTTTACGCTGCCGGTCCTTCTCTTCGCTCTCGCGTGGAAGTGGCTGCGTTCCGAGACAATCGACGCCCAGATCATCAAGCTCATCGGATCGACTACTTTGGTGTTCGGGGCGTGCACCGCGTTCTCGCTCGGACCCGAATGGCGTCCGTTTGGTGGAGCGATTGCGGCCGGCGGACTCATCGGAGGCATTTTTTCCGACCTCCTGCTGACAAACTTTAACGCCACCGGAGCGTTCCTTGTCACGGCGATGGCGCTCGTGCTGGCGACGTACCTTGTCTCCAGCTTCTCGATGACAAAGTTAGCTGTTTGGCTCGCGGGACCGATGGCATTCTTCATGCGGATTGCCAACCGCTTCGCCAGTTGGCGCGATATTCGCCGCCAGCGCAAGTTGGAGCGGAGGCGGGAACGTGCCGAGATGGCGAAACGCGCCGCACAAGAAAGGCGGACGAAGTCCGTTGCTGCGCCGGTTTCCGAGCCTGTTTCTCAAGAGCCGGCCCCGCGTAGGGCCACTCCGGCTCCGGACTTGATCGAGGAAGCAATACAGAAAGTACAAGACGAGAAGGCCCCATGGGAAGACGAGATTCCAATTCGAACTCTTGAAGATTCAGAATTGGCGCCAAAGCCTTCCTTCTCAACCGCTGCTCCGCCAGTTCCTGAACCCGTGGTCGTGCCGCTGGCATCCGAGCCCGAGCCTGCGTCAACTGCGCCGGCCCGTGCGCCAGCTCGCAAAGTAAAATCCTCCTACCTGCGGCCTCCAACCGAAATGCTCAACGAGCCACAGGCGCGGTTGACCTACGATTCTCAGGAGCTCAAAGACATCGCGTCTGCCATCAAGTCGAAGTTTGAAGAATTCAACGTCATGGGCTCCGTTGTCCAGATCAATCCTGGACCGGTGGTCACAACATTTGAGTTCAAGCCCGAAGCGGGAGTGAAGTATAGTCGCATCACGACGCTAACCGAAGATCTCTGTCTCGGCTTGGAAGTCGAATCCGTACTCATCGAACGTATTCCGGGCAAGCCGACCGTCGGCATCGAAGTTCCGAATAGCAAACGCGAGGTCATCAGCCTTCGGCAGATTCTGGAATCCGATGAATTCCGCAACTCTCAATCGCCGATGACGATGTCGTTGGGAAAAGACATCAGTGGTCGTATAAAAGTAGCCGCGCTCGAATCCATGCCGCACCTGCTGATCGCAGGTTCCACAGGATCGGGCAAGAGCGTCATGTTGAACACGCTCATCATGTCCATGCTGTACAAGTCGACGCCCGATGAAGTTCGCATGATCATGGTGGACCCCAAGCGTGTCGAACTCGGTGTCTACGAGGGCATCCCGCACTTGCTCACGCCCGTCATCACGGATGCTCGCAAGGCTACGAACGCCCTACGCAATGCGGTGTTGGAGATGGAGCGCCGTCTTAAACTACTGGCCTCCCAGGGTGTCCGGAATATCGATCAATTTAACCGCAAGGTACGGCAGTTGCAGCAGGTTCCTCGGAGTCTGTTCGAGGAGGAACCTGAGCCGGTCAAGGAAGAACTCACGCCGCTGCCCTACATCCTCATCATCATTGACGAACTTGCGGATTTGATGATGCTGGAGCGTCATAACGTGGAAGAGTCGGTCACCAGGCTTGCCCAAATGGCGCGCGCTGTTGGAATGCACCTGGTGCTTGCCACGCAGCGCCCGAGCGTTGATGTCATTACTGGCCTCATCAAAGCCAACTTTCCGGCGCGCATCAGCTTCCGAGTGGCGACACGCGTCGACTCTCGAACGATTCTGGACGTCATGGGCTCGGAACACCTTCTCGGAAAGGGCGACATGCTCTTCCTTCCGCCGGGATCTTCCCGCCTGATCCGCGTTCATGGCGCCTACGTGAACGAACACGAAGTCGAAACTGTTGTCCAGTTTTGGAAAGACCAGGCTCGTCCCGAGTACGACCAAAGCTTCCTTCTTGCGCCTCCCGCCGATGATGAGGGTTCGGACAATGAGGATGAAGATTTCGACGGTGAGCAGGACCCGATGTATCAGGATGCTGTCCGCTGTGTTCTCGAGATGGGCAAAGCATCCACCTCGACATTACAGCGACGGCTGCGTCTCGGTTACGGACGAGCCGCCCGCATTCTTGACATGATGCAGAAAGAAGGAATCATCGGGCCACCAGACGGCAGCCGGCCCCGCGAAGTGCTGAAGCGGCCCGACTGGCTCGAAGAAGTAGAGCAGCAACTGCGTTAGCTGAGGTCGGCCATAGACTCGAGTGAAGCGTTTCTGCGCCGAGCGGCCCACTCCGCGCCGGCCAGGACGACCATCGCAGCAAGGAAGCTCCACAACACGATCGTCACCGAGTTGATGAACGGGCCGTACTCGCGCTCCAACTTCATTCGGAGATACGGCCATGTGAGCAGATTGAGATATTTCAGTCCTTCGAGCGCGAGCCCGACGAAGATGGAGACCGGCACAATATCACGCCAGGGCAATCGCCGGTTCGGCAGCAGCCAGTAAATGAGAAACAGGATCAGAATCGTGATCGGAAGCTCGGCAGCCTTGAAGAACAGTGTTGTCAGCAATGACTCAA
Source organism: Bryobacteraceae bacterium (assembly GCA_963844855.1). Lineage (GTDB taxonomy): Bacteria > Acidobacteriota > Terriglobia > Bryobacterales > Bryobacteraceae > DASQDN01. The sequence continues at coordinate 388,380 of CAWJQP010000080.1, read as the reverse complement.
CTTCCGACTGACCTAGCGGTGATTGCTGCAACAACTTGCGATTTGCTGCCGTGACGGCGATCGAAACCAGGATGAGGCCCCCACACACGAAGATCAGTCCCATGCTTACGAGTTGGTTCTTCAGGAAGCTTCGGTTTTGAGTAATGCCCCATGCCCGGTTGAGAGCGACTTCCATTGGCTCGAAAATGCCGTTGGCTGTAAAAAACAACAGCAGAATAGATCCGATCTGCATCGGTCCGCGCGAATTGACGGTCAATCTCAGGTTCCGCTGAATGAAATCGACCATGTCTGCCGGGAAATAATCATTCAGGGCGAACATGATGGCATCGACAGCGCCCGGCCACTGAAAAACGTACTTACAAAGCGAAACCATTACGATCAGAAACGGAAAGAAGGAAAGCAGCACGTTCGCTGCGATGGAGAATCCATAGACGTGTACCTCGGTTTCCATCCAGTAACGCACGGTCGGCGTACAAACCCGTCCGGCGCGCGCGAGCGCACTATTCCCCCCGATCTGCGGCATTTCTCTAGGATATGGTGATACTGCGAATCCTTCGTACAATAGGAGTCGTCCAAAATGTCACAGACTCGCCGCCAAGCCATCCAACTACTGACCGCAGTCGCTGCGACTCAAGGAGCCCCAGTGGATCTGTATACTCTGAAGAACGCGAGCGGCGCCGAGGCCGCAGTCTCCACCTACGGAGCTACCCTTGTGTCGCTGAAGATCGGCGATCGGGCGGGCAAAATGCAGGATGTGGTCCTCGGATTTGATTCAGTTCAGGGTTATCACGGAGACCATCCGTACTTTGGCGCGATTGTCGGCCGCTATGGGAACCGGATTGGGAAAGGCCGCTTCACACTGAACGGCAAAGAATACAAACTCGCCACGAACAATGGGCCGAATGCTCTGCACGGCGGACTCAAGGGATTCAACCGTGTTCTCTGGGAAGCGCAGCCTATCGGCAAGAATGGGTTGAAGTTGACGTACGTCAGCAAGGATGGAGAAGAAGGCTACCCCGGCACACTGACCACGACGGTCGAATACAGGCTCACCGACGCCAACGAACTTAGAATTTCCTACCTGGCGTCAGCCGATCAAGATACGGTGTTGAATCTGACGAATCACTCGTACTTCAATCTGGCCGGAGAAGGATCGGGCGACATACTTTCGCACGAAGTCCAGCTTTATTGCGACCGTTTCACGCCCGTCGACTCAACTCTGATTCCGACTGGAGAACTCAGAGCGGTAGCCGGTTCGCCGTTTGATTTCCGAAGCCCGCACAAGATTGGCGAACGAATCAACGCGGACGATGAGCAGATCAAGTTCGGCGGCGGCTACGATCACAATTTCGTGATCAATGGGCAGGCAGGGACGCTGCGGCCTGCGGCAAGAGTCAAGGAATCTACGTCGGGGCGAATTCTCGATGTATTGACGACAGAGCCAGGAGTCCAGTTCTATACGGGAAACTTCCTCGACGGCAGTGTGAAAGGTAAGGGCGGTAAGGCTTATCAACGCCGCTACGGTTTCTGCCTCGAGACGCAGCACTTCCCGGACTCACCGAACAAGCCCCAGTTCCCGACAACGACACTGAAGGCCGGGCAGAAGTATCAAAGCACGACCGTCTACAAATTCAGTCGCGCTTAGAAACTAGCTTAGAAACTATTGGATAAGGTCTGGACGCACGGAGAGAGCTTTATCCCAGCATGCTCTCGCCTCATCCTCTTTGCCCAGCGACTTCAGCACGTGTCCCAAATTCAGATTCGCTTCCGCGAAATCGGGATTGCTGACTAGCGCTTGTCCATACGCCTTTGCCGCCTCGTCGAGCCGGCTCGCGGTTTGCAAAGCGATTCCAAGGTTATAGGCGAGTTCCGCCGACTTGTCGCCGAGTTGATTCAACTTCGCCTGGTAGGCGACTGCCTTGTCCAACTCATTCAGCTCAATAGTCAAGGTCGCCAAGGCCCGAAGAATGTTGGTCGACTTCGGTTGCGCGGAATGTGCTTTCTCGAGCGCGACGCGGGCGGGATTCTTATCACCCTGACGCCAGTAAGCAAGCCCGAGATTGAGCTGAGCGTCTGCCCAATCCGGCCGCCGCTTCACACAATTCGTAAACGCTTCAATACTGCTCTTGTAATTCTGTTGCTGTAGCTGCCAGTAACCGAGACGGAACCACGCTTCTTCCCAATCTGGTTTCTTTGACACTGCTTCCGCATAAAGAATGGCAGCTTCTTCCGTGTCACCCTGCTGATCGGCAACAATAGCCATGTTCCAAAGAGCCGTCGTCAGATCGGGCTTAATCTGCAGCGCTTTCTCATACGCTTTGCGCGCTTCGGCGAGGTTGCCCTTATCCTGTAGCGCCACACCGAGATTTACGAGCGCCTTTTCAGAGTTTGGCTGTAGTCGCAACGCATCGTTGTAGGAGCGTATGGCCTGGTCGACCTTGCCGAGCTTTTGCGAAGCGACTCCGAGGTTGAAGTGAGCCTCGAACGATTCAGGAACTACCTTGACCAGTTCGGCGCAGCGCTGCGCCGCCACGTCGAACTTACCGGCCGCGAGAGCCAGCGTTACCAAGCCCTGCAGCGCAGAACGCGATTGTGGCTGGAGCTTGATCAGCTTCTCCGAAAAATCCTTAGTTGCGTTGTTATCGTTGCGAGAAAGGCTGAGGGAGATCAGATTCGAAAGTACGGCAGCCGAGTTCGGCTTTTTCGCTACCAGCTTGCGATAAGCGTCCATCGCGTCGTTGACGCGGCCAAGCATCTGCAGCGCGACACCTCGCCCAAATAACGCCGTCTCGTGTTCGGCGTCGCCTCGCAAATAAGCGTTGAATTGTTCGAGCGCTTTTTCCGCTTCGCCGATTCGAACAAGCGCGATGCCGAGTCCCAGCCGCGCGTCTTTCCGATCCGAATCGATGTCGAGCGCGATTCGGAACGCCTCTGCCGCCTCGTTGTACTTGCCGGCTTTCTCGAGACAAACACCGTGGTTATAGTGCCCGGTCTTGTGTCTGCGCTCGAGAACGACAAGATTGCCGAACATTGCCGCTGCGTCGTCGTATTTCTTCCGTTCGAAATAGATCTGGCCCAGCGCTGCATAGACCTCTGGCAATGATTTCCCAAGATCGAGGGCGCGCTTCAATTCCTGAACTGCTTCGTCGCTCTTGCCTGAAAGATGCAGTTCGATGGCCTTGACCACTTCGGCCGATGTCGCAGCCGTTTTGCCGTCCGTCGAACCGGTGTCTACCTGAAGTGGCGACTGCTCGGTTTCTTCGTCATCGAACCATAACCACTGATCGTCGTTCTCTGGCATACAAACATTCCTTCCTGTCCTGAGGCAACCGCCGTCAGGACTACTTCAAATAGGAAACTTGTGAGGATTTGATCTGCGACCGTTCGCCAGTCTCTGTATAGAATCCGGCGCCGCCTACCTTGATTCGATCGTCATTCCAGTGATCGACCAGCTTGTCCTGCACATAGGTCGCGAACTTATCGCCTCTGACATCCATACGAACGTGGTAGAGTGTGCCCACTTTGACATCGAAGGGCAGCATTACCTGGGTACGAGTCTGCTCTTTCCCATCGATCACGGCGTATTTGATCAGCGCGACAAGCGGGTTCGCGCCTCCCTTAATCGCTTCGAGCTTCATCACGTAATAATTCTTCGGATTGGAAGCGCGGAACAGCCAGCCGAGGGCCTTTTTTTCGATTTGTCCGCGAAACTCGAATCGATAGTCGGACATCGGCATCGAAGGCCGATAGATCGAGATCTGTTTTCCCTTGTTATTGGGGGAAGCCGCGCCCCATGTGGTGGTCCATCCACCGCCGCCGACGATCAGTCCGGGAACTGCGTCCGATCTACCTTCGACGGCAGCGTTGGCGGAAGAGCCTCCACTGGAGAACGCCATGTAGCCGCCGCCCAAGAGAGCGACAGCGACAGCGGCCGCCATTGCGATCTTCGAACCGTTCGATCGCTCGGTCGTTGGCATGCCTAGCATTGGGCCTGGCAGCTCCGGTGTCGTCGCAGCGGGAGCCAGAGACTCCGGCTTCCGGATCGGAACCATTTTAGGTTTAGGCAGCAGGGTCGCGTCTTCCACGACGTCTTCGATTGGCACCGCGTTGCCGCGGGTAGCCGCGGGAGGAATTGACTTGGCCGCTGGGCGCTCGGCTTTTATCGCCGGGGCCGCGGCTGCAGCGGCTGCAGCCGGACGTTGGGCAACTGCCGGAGGAATCCGCGGTGGAGTAGACGCAGGCTTTGCAACAGAAGCAGCCGGTTTAGTGACGACGGGAGCCTGGGCCGTTGGCTTTTGCGCTTCTGGAACAGCCTTGGGCTTGGATGGGTTCGGCCCGTAGTGAAGCTTTCTTCGAATTGTCTGTAGAGCCAACGCCGGGATCTCAACCGGCGCGTCGATAAACGAAGCAGAGCCGAATCCGGACTGAAGTTTGGCAACTCTCGGGGCTGCGCCACAGGGTTCGGGTACGGTCAGGAATGCCGTCAGGACTGCAGGTGGCGTGAAGATTTCGACGGGTTCCGTTTCGGTTTCGGAGTATGTATCTTCCTCCTCCTCGTAATCGAGGAACTCCATCGTCTCATAGACAACCGCGGTGGCCGTCGGGGGCTTTACCTCAAGAATCGGCCGCTGAATTGAGAGCGTTATCGGCGCCGGAGCCGGCGTCTCCGGGATTGCAAGAGGCTGATCGATTTCCTGGTCGTTATCCTCAAAGTCTTCGAAGCCTGCAACGCGCAGCCCGGAAATCAGATCGTCGAGCGCCAGCGTTGAGGGGAAATCAAGGAATTGCTCTGCAACTAACCCGGGACGGACACTCGCCACAGGCTGCACGATTAGACCGGCCGCGATGGGTTTTGCCAGCGGCTTATCGCCGCCGCCCCGCTCCGCGGTCGTGAGCCGGACTCGGCTGATTGTTCTTGAATCGCTCACGGTTCTCTCACTTCCAACGTCAAGGAGGCTATCGGCAAAACGCGGGTATTCGATTAGGCCGGGAATCACCCAAATGAGGTCGGGCAGGAGAAATACTTTAGGTTGGGTTTGCAAACGACATTGTGGGGCAACTTTGAAAGCTGCGGCCGATTTGCAATCGGCCCTTTCTAGCTGGGGCGTGCAGCGCTGGACCATGGAAAGTGTGCCGGTGCCGAAGCCAGACCAGCCGTGACCGGATTGTTTTCGATATAGTGCACAATCCGTTCAAACTCACCAGCATCGCGCACGAGGTGATCGTAACTTTCATCCTGCCAGAATGGCTGGCCGGTGAGACCCAGAATCCGGTTCGCCTCACGTGCTGTGAAGCGCTTGAGGGAATGAGTGATTTTAGATATCTCCACGAAGGGAGTTAATAAGACGTGGACATGATTCGCCATCACAACCCAGGCATGAAGCTGGTAAGACTTCATGTTGTCCTGCCCATACAGCAGCGCCTTTATCATCAGTTCAGCAACCTCTGGCCGCCGCAGGTGGAGTGGTCCGCCGCGGGCTCGATCCAAGAGAGAATCCATAGCGACAAAGGCGTGTCCGGCGCTCGCTTCGCTGCCAAACACTCGATTCGGTGGCAAACTCCCGTAGAGACGCCAAGTGAGAAAAACCGGCCGGTTACCCGCCTGGAGGTGAGGAAGGCGACGGCGATATGCCATGTTGCATACATAGATGGAGTTCTCAGGCGGAAACGCAGGCCGATTACAAATCGGCCGCAGCTTTCAAAGCTGCCCCACTTGGCGCGTGAAAACCCTGGACCCGCCGACCCCTACCCGACGTCTAAAGAAACAGTCATAATGTTAGTACCTCTTTCCACCGAAAAAGGTTCAGGACAGGTGTTTCTTAAATGAAGTTGAGTCTGGCACTCTTGTTTGCGGTCTGTCTTACCTCTGCCGGCGCAGCCGAAATGACGCGCCCGAAGGCGGGGAAGGTCGATATTCTAAAGTCTTCCGAACTGAAGCCCGGCATGAAGGCCACTGCCTGGACTGTCTTTGAAGGTTCCGAGCCCGAGGCCGTCCCGGTCGAGATCATAGGCCTGTGGAAAAACGCTTGGGGCCCGAAGCAGGATATTATCCTCGCCAAAATGGGCGGGAAAGCGCTTCGCACCGGAGTGGCGGGCGGCATGAGCGGCAGCCCTGTCTACATTGATGGCAAGCTGATCGGGGCGGTAGCTCTTCGCATCAGCGTTTTCTCGCCAGATGCAATCTGCGGGATTACGCCGATCGAGCTGATGCTCGAAATCAACGACTATGATGACAGCCGTCCGGCTGACGCGAAGTCACCTGATAAAGTCCAGGCTCGCAACGGGATCGAAGTTCCCGGCGAATTGCTGGCGCAAGCCGTTTCGGCGGGTTCGTCTGGTAATTTTCCTCGGCAGACTCCGCTGATGGTTCCGATTGAAACACCGCTGGTCTTTTCCGGCTTCCACGACAATGTACTGCGCGAGTTTGGGCCTATGTTCAACCAGATGGGCATCAGCGCGGTCCAGGGTGGAGCCGCAGCGGCTTTGCGCGACCCGAAACCTGCAAAGGACTGGGAGAATTCGCTCCAGCCGGGCGAATCCATCGCCGGCGTGCTCGTATCTGGCGATATGAGCGTAACCGGCCTCGGAACAACGACATATAACGACGGCAAGCGAGTTCTAGGCTTCGGACATCCACTTTTCAATCTCGGTCCCGTCAGTATGCCGATGAGCAAGGGCGAGATCCTGATGGTGCTGTCTTCGCAGTTTCAGCCCAATAAATTCGGCAACGCTACGGAGATCGTCGGAGCCCTGAAGCAGGATCGGCACAGCGGCATCATGGGCGACCTCGGCGCGACTGCCGAGATGATCCCGGTGTCCGTGAAAGTTCGCAGCTACGACGACAACAATTCCGTCCGCAAAGAGAAGGATCTTAAGTTCAACGTCTTCGTCCACCAGAAGTGGACTCCCTATCTGATGATGGTGACGCTGTTCAACTCGGTGTCGGGTATGAACGACTTCGCCGAGGAAGCGACCTATCGTTTCACCGGAGAGATCGAACTCGACGGCCAGCAGAGTGTCTCACTCGCGACCATGCTCGCTCCCGGCGAACTTCCCGTTCCTACTTCGATGTTGCTCGCGGGGTACTGGGGCGATAAGTTCAATCGGCTCTTTGGCAATGCGGTGAAGATGCCGCGCCTCAAGAGCGTCAACGCGACCATCGACCTCCTTCCTGAGCGCCGCATCGCCACGCTCGAACAAGCCTGGCTGCCCACGTCCGAGGTCGAGGCCGGCTCCGAGGTTCCCGTGAAGGTCTATCTTCGTCCATTCCGTGGTGAGCGAGTCGAGCGCGAGATCGTTGTTAAGATCCCGGCAGGCATGCCGAAGGGCGAACATCGCATTCTGTTGAGCGACGCAGAAACGCTCAATCGCAGGCAGAGCGTCGCGGCGAATGCGAATCGTTTCATGGATATTCCCGAAACCGTATCGCTTCTAAATCAGGAGCGTAGCAACAATCGACTCTATGTGTCGTTGGTGCAGAACCGCCCGACATTCTATGAAGACGATAAGACCATGCCAAGTCTGCCCGCCTCCGTTCTGAATGTGATGCAGGCAAGCCGTGCCGCCAGCCGCCCGCTCGTCAGTTCGGGCGACAGTACGTACCAGCAAGCTTCGGTCCCGTTCGAATTCGTAGTCAACGGCAGCCAGGCGCTTAAGATTACCGTCAAATAGTCCACAAGAAGATTCGCCTAAATGATTCAAACTTTCCGCCTGGCGTCGTGTACCGCCTCGTTTGTTGTTGCGCTTTCGTCGATTGCTTTTGCCGTAGAAACAAAGAGTTGGGTCCACTCCGGGCAAACCGACTTTGAAAAAGGAACGCTGGAGAATTTATCGCTCAGCAGCGACGGCCGGCTTACCTTGGCTCCCGTCTTCCGCGAACTCACCGATCCGTCGGTTGCCTATCTCTGGGCTCTTGCCTCCGATTCGAAGGGCACGCTTTATACTGGCGGCGGCAGTCCCAGCAGCGCGAACTCCAAATTAGTCGCAGTCGACGCAACAGGCAAGTCGCGGGTGGTCGCGGAATTACCCGGGCTGCAGATCCAGTCGATTGCAATTGACAAGCAGGATCGCGTGTTCGTTGCGACAGCTCCCGACGGCAAGGTTTATCGTGTCGACGCCAATGGCAAGTTCGACACGTTTTACGATCCCAAAGCCAAATACATCTGGGCGATCGCCTTCAATAGCCGTGGTGAACTCTTCGTGGCGACCGGTGACGGCGGCGAGATACATAAGGTAGGCGCCGACGGGAAAGGCGCCAGCTTTTTCAAGACCGAGGAGACACACGCTCGGTCATTAGCGATAGATTCGAAAGACAATATCATCGTAGGTACCGAGCCTGGCGGCCTCATCCTGCGGATCTCTCCTACTGGCGATGGGTTCGTTTTGCACCAAGCCGCCAAGCGCGAAGTGACGAGCGTAGCGGTCAATGCAGCGGGCGTCATCTTCGCGGCCGCCGTCGGGAATAAAACAGGCTCATCCGGATCCGGAATCACGCCTGGTCCTTTGGCGATTCCGGCTCCGACAATCACTCCTGCCCCAATGAGCGGAGCCGGCGGAAGCAGGGGCACGTCGCCCGCTCCGGTTACGCCGATAGTTCCGGCCCCCACACCTTCACCGGTGACCGGCGGATCAGAGGTCTATCGCATCGGCACGGACAACTACCCGCAACGCATCTGGCAGCATGCGCAAGACATCGTCTACGCCGTTGGCTTCGATTCGCAGGGCCGAGCGATTCTCGGGACGGGCAACAAAGGCAACATCTATCGCATCGACTCAGATCTGGTCAGCACCCTTCTCATAAACGCATCACCCACTCAGGTAACAGCGTTTACGGCGGGGCCGAAGGGCCGGCTGTTTGCAGCCACGGGGAATGTCGGAAAGATCTATCAAGTCGGTCCTGAGCTTCAGAAGACCGGATCCTTTGAAAGCGAGGCGCTCGACGCTCAGTACTTCTCCTATTGGGGCCGGGTGCGTCACAAGGGAGATCCTAATCAAGGCTCAGTCGTCATCGAAACGCGCTCCGGCAATCTCGATCGACCTCAAAAGAACTGGAGCACCTGGGCGCGCGTCAACGAGAGTGCCCGCATCGCGTCTCCTTCTGCTCGATTCCTGCAATATCGTATTGCGCTCAATGGCGGTACACAAGGCGCCTCTCCAGAGCTTCGAGAGATCGAACTTGCTTATATGCCGAAGAACGTCGCTCCGGTCATCGAAGAGATTGATATCACCCCAGCGAATTACCGATTCCCGGCCGCGACTCTGAATGTTGCTGCGAGCAACACGATCACGCTTTCGCCTCTTGGTCAGCGCAGGAGAGCGAATGGCCCGTCGATTTCGCTCGACGGTTTGTCATCCAGTCAATCGATGCAATATGCCAAGGGCAGTCTGGGAGTTCGCTGGCTCGCCAACGATCCCAATAGCGACGATCTTGTGTTCAAGCTCGAGATTCGCGGTGTGCAGGAGCAGGAATGGAAACTGCTTCGCGACAAGTTGAAAGAGAGATCGTATAGCTGGGAGTCGAACACGTTTCCCGATGGTGAGTACATCGTACGTGTCACCGCGTCTGATTCTCCGGATAATCCCCCGGACCAGGCGCTCTCTGTGACCATCGTGAGCGAACGTTTCATGATCGACAACACAGCTCCGCGAATCACGGCGCTTACGGGCACGAGAGCAGGCTCCAAACTGAGCGTCCACTGGCGCGCTGCAGATGAACGTAGCGTGATCAGCAAAGCCGAGTACTCGCTGAACGGTAGTGAATGGATCGTCGTGCAACCCACCACGCGCTTGTCCGACGCTCCTGAACTGCAATACGATCTTGCGATCGAAGCTTCTGGGGCCGGTGAGCGGACCATCGCCATTCGTGTGACGGACGAGTACGACAACCAATCAGTCGAGAAGGTAATCGTTCGTTAGAAATGTGAAACTGACTACAGCCGGAGCTCCGTCTCAATGGCGGAGTGAATCAATGCGGTTGCTTTCGAGTTTCTTAGTCCTTTCGATCAGTGCGTTCGGCGCGAGTCCGATTATCTTTGGAGGCCGCGGAGGTGCGCTAGTCAGCGACAGTCCCGCGAGCCTTGCTAATACCTTCGACAGCGGCTCAATCAACAGAACCTACGTGATAGGACCCACTTTAGGGGTTCGTCTGCCTCTTGGGTTCTCTGTTGAAGGGGACGCGCTCTACAACCGTCAGAGTCTGAATCTCGGACAATTCGGGGGATTTTCGGCTGCAACATTCTCGACTGCAACACATGCAGACTCCTGGGAGTTTCCGGTCATGGCGAAGTTCACTGTGGGGAAGGCGATGATCGCTCCGGTTTTTGGCGCCGGAGTGAGTGTCCGGCACATCAACGACTTTGGAAGCGTGCCGTCGTACCTTTTCGGGAGCACGGAGCAGAATACCATCGGATGGGTGGCATCGGCCGGCTTTCAATTCCGTGCCGGACCCATGCACATCACTCCGGAATTTCGCTATACGCGCTGGGAAAGCAGCAACTTCGCCCAGTCGATTATCGACTCTTTCGTTCCTGGCCGGAATGCCGCGCAGGTCTTGATCGGTATAACCTTCTAAGCTTGGAAAACTATTCGAAGAGTACTTCGCGCAAACGGCCGAGATCTTCTTCGTTGTTGTAGAAGTGCGTCGACACACGCAATCGGCCGTGACGCGCAGACACCATGATTCGGTGTTCTTCGAGTGATCGTGCAAGCCCCGAGGCATCACGATCGGGAAAACGCGCCGTCACAATTCCAGACCCGCGATGCTCGATCTGACCACCGGCGCTTTCGAGTACGTGCGCGCACTGCCTGGCAAGATCCAACACGCGAGCCTCGATGCGATCCGGACCGAGTTCAAGCATCATCTGGAGCGACGCGCCCATTGCATACAGGCTCGCAAAATTCAACATGCCGCCTTCGTATTTCTCCGCAGCATCGACAAATTCCGGAGCGCCATGATGAAGACTATCGACACGGCGCCAGTCCTTATGACTGCGCCATCCGACCACATTCGGTTTGAGCTGGTCACGCAAGGACGGCCGTACATACATGAATCCTGCACCATTCGGGCTCAACAGCCATTTATAGCCATGAGCCGCAAGCATGTCCGGTTGTACAGCGCGGACATCGAACTGCAATGCGCCCAGACTCTGCGTGCCGTCGAGGTAGTAGACAATGCCGCGATCGCGTAACATGCGTCCCAATTCTTCGACGGGAACGCGAAAGCCGGTGCTATAGTTCACCGTGCTGACAGCCACCAGACGCGTGTCTTCAGTGAGGCTATCGTAAAGTCGCGACCAGGGGACCTCGATGAACTCTACACCTTGGCTCTTTAGAAGCGATGGCCAATAAAGATTGTTGGGGAATTCGTTCTCGAGCGTAATGACCCGGTCACCGGGCTTCCAGTCGATCCCGCTCATCAAGAGGCTCAAACCCGTCGCGGCGTTCGGAATGAAGGCGATGTCGTCCCGGGAACAATGAATCAGTTTTGCGATCGAATCACGAATCGCGTCGACATCGTCGAACCAGTCTAGAAAATCGGCGCACGCGAGTTCGTCCCGATGCTCGAAATGGCGGGCTACTGCCGCGGTTGCCCTGCGTGGCAACTGGCCGAACGTCGCCGTATTCAAGAACGTCCGGTACGCCAGAGCAGGGAACTCCGCTCGGACGGACGCCCAATCAGGAGGCGCTATGGATTCGCTCGCGGACATACTCGGCTGCCTCTGCCAGCGGAACATCGCTCGATTGCTTTGTGCGGCGTTCGACGATCTCAACGAGACCTTGCGCCAGTTTCTTGCCGATCGTTATGCGATATGGAATCCCGACTAGATCCGCATCTTTGAACTTCACGCCCGGACGCTCTTCGCGATCGTCGAGCACCGTGTCTAACCCTGCCGCCTTGCATGCGCCGTGCAGTCCATCGGCAGCCTCTCGCTGCGCAGCGTCGGCATAATTCACGGGCGTGATCACGACTTCAAACGGAGCGATCGACGGAGGCATAGAGATTCCGTCCTTGTCGCTGTATAACTCGACTGCGGCGCACAGAACACGTTCCACGCCGATTCCGTAGGAACCCATGATCGGTGTAACTTCTCCACCCGATTCGTTCAGTACTTTCAATCCCAAGGCTTCGGAATATTTGTAGCCGAGCTTGAAAATGTGTCCGATCTCCACAGACTTGTGGATTTCGAGCGGGTCTCCTGATTCGAGTGCAGTGTCACCCGGCGCTACCTGGCGTAAATCGAAGAACTCCGCCTTGAAATCTTCGCCGGGTGTGACATTCTTCAGGTGATAGTCGTTCTCGTTTGCGCCTGCAATCATGTTCCGTCGGCCCTGCAACGCCGTGTCGGCAACGATTCGCATATTCGTTACGCCTACCGGTCCAAGCGACCCCGCATCGGCGCCGAAGTACTGGCGGATCTCTTCTGCGTGCGCGGGCCGAATATCTTTTCCGCCCGTCACGTCGGCAAACTTCGTCTCACTTAAGCTGTGGTCGCCGCGCAGCAAAGCGAGGACGGGCTTGCCGTCGGACACCATCACGAGGCTTTTCATCTGTGACGCTTCCGGGAGACCGGTGAACTCCGCCACTTCCGCGATGGTCTTCTGATTCGGTGTGTGAAACTTCTCGGGAGCGTGATCCCCTTCCGGGTCCGGCGTACTAGGAGGCGCAGGACGTGACACGGCCTTCTCCATGTTGGCCGCATAGCCGGTCTTGGGATTCGAGACGACGAAATCTTCGCCCGCATCCGTCGCAACCATGAACTCGTGCGACTGGCTCCCGCCCATCGATCCCGAGTGCGCCTCAACCGCCACGTATCGCAACCCACAACGATCGAAGATGCGGCGATAGGCTTTGTAGTGTTTGTCGTAGGCTGCGTCCAGCCCTGCCTGATCGACGTCGAAGGAATACGAGTCCTTCATGATGAACTGCCGCACGCGCAGCAATCCGGATTTTGGGCGGGGCTCGTCGCGGAACTTCGTCTGGATCTGATACCAGATTTGCGGTAGTTGCTTGTAGCTGCGCAATTCCCCGCGGGCAACCGCGGTCATGTTCTCTTCATGAGTCATGCCGAGGCACAATGGGCGGCCGAAGCGGTCCTTCAACCGGAACATGTTGTCACCCATGACGTCCCAGCGGCCCGACTCCTGCCACAGTTCGGCCGGCTGAAGCGCTGGCAGCAACATCTCCTGCCCGCCGATGGCGTCCATTTCTTCACGAATGATCCGCTGGATTTTCTGCAGCGAACGCTGTGCAAGAAAAAGGTAGTTGTAGATACCCGCCGAGAGTTGACGGATGTAGCCGGCTCGCAGCAGCAACTGATGGCTGATGACTTCGGCTTCCGCGGGAATTTCCCGAAGAGTAGGGATAAAAAGAGTGCTCCAGCGCATATCGTTGATCCTGGTTTTTAAATGATGCTTTTTGAAGCTAGCAGCGCGCCCTAGTGGGCTGCATGCGCGCAAGGCCTACAGGAATAAGCCCAATTCTAGCATGGTAAAATTGCTTTTCGACCCCATGAAAATTGCTATCGCAGCCGATCACGCGGGCTTCTCGCTGAAAGAGACGCTGCGCGACAGGCTTCAGGCTGCGGGTCATGACTTGATCGACTTCGGCGCCTTCTCATCCGAATCCACTGACTATCCCGATTATGCTGTTGCTGTTGCGGAGGCAGTCGCTTCCGGAAAGGCGGCGCGAGGGGTTTTGGTTTGTTTTACCGGCGTGGGTATGTCCATCGCCGCGAATAAGGTCCCCGGCATTCGCGCTGCAGTCGGTACGCAGGCCGAGGCGGTTCAGCTTGTTCGCGAACACAACGACGCCAATGTGATCGCGTTGGGGGCCAAGTTTCTCTCATCGGATGAAGCGGCACAACTGGTCGACGTATTTCTTACTACCAATTTCGACGGTGGAGCGCGTCATACGCGCCGGATCGAAAAGATCGCCGCGATCGAGCGCACGCATAATCAGGAGCACGCAATAAAAGCATGAATGAACAGCGAAAAATGGCCCGTAGTCTGGCCGAAGCCGATCCCGCCGTCTATGAAGCGATCCGTGCGGAGCTCGAACGGCAGGACAGCAATATTGAGCTGATCGCCAGCGAAAATTTCATTTCCGAGGCCATTCTCGAAGCGGCAGGCAGCGTCTTCACGAATAAATACGCGGAAGGCTACCCGGGCAGGCGCTATTACGGCGGCTGTGAGAATGCCGATGTCGTTGAAAATCTGGCCCGTGATCGCGCCAAAGAACTGTTCAAAGCCGAATATGCGAACGTGCAGCCCCATTCGGGCTCGCAGGCGAATCAGGCCGCCTATGCGGCAGTGATCCAACCGGGCGATACCGTTCTGGGGATGAATCTCGCGCATGGCGGGCATTTGACCCACGGTCATCATCTGAATTTCTCGGGAAAGACCTACAAGATCGTCCCGTACGGCGTGCGCAAAGAAGACGAACTCATCGATTACGATGAGCTTGCTCGTCTCGCGGCGGAGCATAAGCCGAAGATGATCATCGCGGGGGCCAGCGCATATCCAAGAATTATCGATTTTAAGAAATTTCGCGAAGTTGCGGATTCGGTGGGAGCCATTTTCGTGGTCGATATGGCTCATTTTTCGGGTCTGGTGGCGGCCGGTCTTTACCCGAATCCTTGCGAGTACGCCGATATTGTCACTTCAACCACCCACAAGACGCTTCGTGGTCCTCGTTCCGGTCTGATCCTCGCTCGCGAGAAATACGGCAAGGAAATCGACAAAACTGTCTTCCCGGGCATCAAGGCGGACCGCTGATGCACATAATCGCGGCTAAGGCTGTTTGTTTCCTAGAGGCAATGAGCTCCGAATTCGTCGATTACCAAAAGCAGGTAATCGCGAACGCCAAGACGCTCGCGGCCGGTTTGGCTGAAGAAGGCTTCCGCATCGTGTCGGGTGGCACCGATAGTCACCTGCTACTTGTCGACGTTTTTGCTAAGGGCATCCGTGGCAAGGAAGCGGAGATCGCTCTCGATAAGGCGCACATCACGGCGAATAAGAACGGCATTCCGTTCGATGTAAATCCGCCGCTCAACCCGAGCGGGATCCGTCTCGGCAGCCCTGCTGTTACAACGCGCGGGTTCCGTGAACAAGAGATGAAGGAAGTCGCTTCCTGCATCGCGCAAGTGCTCGGTAATCACGCTTCGGAAGAGAATCTGGCCGCTGTTCGCGGCCGAGTGAAAACCCTGACGCAGAAGTTCCCTCTTTATAGCTGGAAGAGCACAACCGTCGGCGCCTGAGCGCCTCTATGCAGCCACTCCGTATTGTCATTGATGTCCGCCACATCAAGGACTTTGGGATAGGCACATATATTCGAAATCTCGTTAAGGCTCTCAGCGAGCTGGATTCTCACAATAAATACCTGCTCGCTGCGAACCCCGCGGACATCCCTGACCTCCCGCGACTCCCCGGCAATTTCGAGACGGTTGTCTATCATAGGCCGCGCCGTCGCTATCTGCACGACATAGCATACTCATGGTTTTTAAGGGGGCTCGCTCCCGACCTTGTCCACCTGCCGATGAGCAATGTCCCCATGCTCATCCGAAACCCGTATGTCGTGACGATTCACGACATGAGCAGTTTTCTTTTTGGCGGGCGCTCCGGCTTTCGAGAAAGCATTACGGCTCTATCGATTTCGCCGCGGTCTGATGCGCGCTGACCGGGTGATCGCTGTGTCCACTGCCACACGCCGAGACGTGGAGAATCTGCTCGGTATTCCGACGGAACGCTTACGGCTCGTTTACAGCGCGCCTGATCCCAATTTCCTCGACTATCATTCCCAACCTGTCGTTCGCGCAAGGTTGCTGGAACGTTTTCAGATTCAATACCCGTACATTCTTTATGCCGGACGAATTCGGCCTCATAAGAATATTCCTCGTCTTGATCGAGGCATTTAACGTCGTTCGAGGACAGCTTGAGGGCCACCCGGAGCTTAAAGATTTACGTCTTTTAATAATTGGGGACGAGATCAGTCGAAATCCTGAAGTACGGCGGGCCGTCGCCCAGACACGTTCGGAGCAAGTAGTGCGATTTCTCGGGTTTGTGCCTTTTGAAACATTGAGAGAGTTTTATTCTGCTGCCAGCGCTTTCGCTTTTCCATCTCTCTACGAAGGGTTCGGGTTGCCACCTCTCGAAGCTATGGCGACCGGGATCCCCGTGGTCACATCGTCAGTTAGCTCTTTACCGGAAGTGGTCGGTGATGCAGCGATGGTCGTAAACCCTGAGAACGTATTCGATATCGCCCGGGGGTTGTACGAGGTTCTCGTAGACAAGCAACTACGCGCGAAGCTGATTGCTGCCGGATTTGAACAAGTGCGTCAGTTCAATTGGAGCCGGACAGCCCAACAGACTCTTGAGGTTTACAAAGAAGTCGCGCGCCGCCGATAATTCCATTCGCCAAGAAGCATCCCACATTTGTGGGGAATCTTTTACACGCCTGAGTGCAGATTCACCCTCACATTTTCATAAATTACGTGATATTCCATTCGTACAAGGGCGTCGTTAAGTATGCCCGAGCCCGAATAAACTGACTTGGATGCCGTCCTTCCATAGGGATACGATGCCATCCTGGCGCGTGGGCATGCACGTCGTCCGGTATCAAATACAGGGCGCTTTCGGATAATTTCACGCGTCGCACCACGCCGCCGCTCCCGGATTTCACAACATAATATCCGCTTGGCTCAATATTTGCGCGCGCGCGGTGCGATTGGTCGAGGAGAGCAACGTCGCCAGCCGAAAAGGTATTTGACATGCGGGCATCTTCCGCAAGTCGAACTGCTACTGGATTATCTATCCTCGCGACCTGAGAAGCGTGGAAGGGCAT
Organism: Bryobacteraceae bacterium; assembly: GCA_963844855.1. Taxonomy (GTDB): domain Bacteria; phylum Acidobacteriota; class Terriglobia; order Bryobacterales; family Bryobacteraceae; genus DASQDN01. The sequence goes on along the minus strand of CAWJQP010000080.1, from coordinate 371,543 downwards.
GCGCTCGGTTAATCCGGCTTCGGTTGGCCAGGGGGAAGTCGGCCCGATATTTCCTTTGAGAACTGGGACGTATACGTAACCGCCACCAGCTTCGTCGAAGTTTAAGTAGGCCTTAATGTGATTGCGTTCGATAAGATCCAGGAGGGATAAGCGTAAATGCTGCAGTATCTGATCGCTTAGTTCGGGTGACAGTACCCGGGCTCCTTTCAAGACGTTATGAATGTGCGGTTGTGAAACGCCAACAAGTTTTGCGAGGCCACGTTCCGTAAGTTCGCCGTTCCTCACTCTCGACCGGAGAACCGCTACAAGGGAACTCCGAACTTCGGTGAACATCATTTCCTTACCCTACCCGACCTATTCCTCATAGCTATACGGAAAATTTTCAAGTACTAGGAAGATTTTACCCTTCCATCTCGGATAGATCCGGCAGGAACACTTGATTTCACATACGAAGTCCGCAGGTCGTTGGTTTTAGTGCAGTTGTGAGTGTGACGGGGCCGATAAATTCTCGGGTTCAAAATACCTTAAGCACCCTAGGTAGTTTTCCTAATAGACGAAAAATGGGTCAATTATAGGATGGATTTCAGAGAGACGGTCCCAAGCGGACTAAAAAAAAGGTAAAAAACAACAAAATGGAGTGGAATCAATCTGAAGTCCTGGCGCTGGCCATGGAAAAGTGCGTTACTTGCAAGGGTTTTGGGATGCGACCCTCAAGGAATGGCACGACGACAGCATGCAACTGTGTGCTGCGTAGTATCTTCCGGAAATGCTTCGACCGATTCAAGACGTCGACGATTCGGAAGGAAAGCATCCGAAGCAGACCGTACCTTCATCACACGTCTTCTCCGCACGGGAAGCTGTCATGGGGTCGTAAAGACGAGGAGTATACTGCCGATTTCATGCTGGTGGTCAAGCGAACGCTTACGCCGGCCGATTATAATTTATTTAAATATCATTTTCTTTTGGGCGCTGATTGGCGTCTCTGCTGCCGCAAGATGAAGATCGAAAAGGGCCTATTTTTTCATTCCTTATACCGCATCGAAGCAAAGCTAGGCCGCACTTTTGCCGAGCTCGAACCATACGCACTATATCCGCTGCACGATTATTTTTATGGAGAACAACGCAGCACGCAAGCCAAAGTAGTAACGATTCGTAACGAGCAATCCCTGAGCGCAAAGGTCCCGCTCACCAAGGTAGCTTAAAAAATCGGTCTGACAGAGGGGCCGCAAAGCCCCTCTGCTAGACTGAACGTATGACTCTGGAAGAGTTGGAAAGAGAGTACGTTACGCTCCGTCGGCAAGCTGAAGCCGTTCGGAGCTATCTTTGACGCGCCCGCCAAACGATCCCGCCTTCAAAGCACCGAAGAAGATATCAGTTCTCCCGACTTCTGGAATTCTCCCGAACGCAGCCAAAAAATAATGCAGGACCGCAAGCGTCTCGAGGAAGCCCTCGAGAACGACAGTAAAGTCGGCGCCGCGGTTTCCGATCTCGACACGCTGTTCGAACTGATGCGCGAAGGCGAAGATGTCCAGAGCGAGCTCGAACGCGAAATTCGCGTGTTTTCGCAGCAACTCGAGAAACTCGAGACCAGCATGTTGCTTTCCGGTGAAAATGATCATCGCAGCGCAATTGTGACAATTCATCCCGGCGCTGGCGGAACAGAAAGCCAGGATTGGGCGGAGATGCTTCTTCGGATGTATCTTCGCTGGACGGAGAGGAACGGTTTTAGCGCCGAGGTCACTGATCGGCTGGAGGGTGAAGGCGCGGGAATTAAATCTGCAACGTTCGAGGTTAACGGCGAAGGCGCGTATGGTCTCCTTCAATCCGAGATCGGAGTCCACCGCTTGGTGCGAATTTCGCCATTCGATTCGGCGGCGCGGAGGCATACTTCATTCGCATCGATGTTTGTTTATCCGCAGGTCGATGACGAAATCAAAATCGACATAAAGCCGGATGATCTGCGTGTCGATGTTTTTCGCGCTAGTGGAGCAGGAGGTCAGCACGTGAACCGTACCGAATCCGCTGTCCGAATGACGCATCTCCCCACCGGGATTGTGGTTCAGTGCCAGAACGAACGTTCGCAACATAAAAATCGCGCAAGCGCGATGAAGCAGCTGCGAGCGCGTCTTTTTGAGTTCGAGTTAGAGAAAAAGCGAGAGGAAGAGCGCAAACTCGAGGATGCAAAACTCGACGTGAACTTCGGGAGTCAGATCCGGAGCTACGTGCTTGCCCCATACCGTCTGATCAAAGACCATCGGACAAAATTCAGTGTGGGCGATGTGGATCGTGTACTGGATGGCGACCTTGAAGGCTTCATTCACGCATTCCTTGTTTGGAAACGTACCGGAAAGATTGCCTCCGATGGCGCCGATGAACTTCCCGACTGACGATGAGCTTGATCATGCGGCCGCGATCATTCGTAATGGCGGTTTAGTCGCTTTTCCTACCGAAACCGTTTATGGGTTGGGCGCAAACGCGCTTGACCGGTCTGCGGTAGCCAAAATCTACGCGGCGAAGGGACGTCCCGCAACCAGCCCGTTGATTGTCCATGTCTCTTCGATCGATATGGCGCGGGCCGTCGTCGATGATTGGCCGGCGGAAGCTGACACTTTGGCGCGCCAATTTTGGCCTGGTCCGCTGACACTTGTGATAAAAAAAAAGCCGGTTATTCCGGACGCTGTTACCGCCGGTCTCGATACGGTTGGAATTCGGATTCCGTCGCACCCGGTAGCCTTGCAGTTGATTGAACGCGCCGGCGTTCCCGTCGCGGCTCCCAGCGCCAACCGGTTCGCCGAGCTTTCGCCCACGCAGGCGCAGCACGTGCGTGACGGGTTGGGAGATCGCGTGGATTGCATCCTCGATGGCGGACCGACGGATATTGGCATTGAGTCGACAGTGGTATCGATCACCGCCGGCGAAATCCGACTCCTACGTCCTGGTATGGTCACGTCAGGACAGATTGAAGCGGCAACCGGCCGCCGAGTCGCCGAAGCTCTAGCGCATTCGGACAGCGCGCACGCGTCTCCAGGTCTTCACCCCAAGCATTACAGCCCGTCGACCAAGCTGATCGTCTCGACCGAGGCGCCAGCCGGCAAGGTGGCGTACCTTTGGTGGAAAAACGCTCTCTCCGCCGATGGAAGCTTTCGTATGTCCGCAGACCCCACGGTGTATGCGCGCGATTTATACGCGATCCTCCATCAGTTGGACGCCTTGCATTTTGATGTTATTGTCGTCGAACCTGTACCCCTCTCGGAGCCATGGGAGGGAATTCGAGACCGGTTGAAACGGGCAAGTTTCTAAAGATTGAGTTAGAAAGCTGGAGATCGCGTGTTTTTAAGCGAACCGACTGCACCGCTTTAAGCGCTGGCCTCCAGCCCATTACAAGCGTACAGACGTTGGCGTTCTGACGAAAGTCCCCAAACCGTCACCTGGACCAGCCCATACGGGTGACGGAGGAGGCTCAGATGAGGTGGAGACGCATGACTCTGTACGACCCCGGTTTACCTTTGGAACTAATCAGCGGCTTAGGATCCCACTCGGCGCGCGTGCGGAATGCCACTCCAACCCTCGCAGGCGATTATGGAGTTCGACGGCCGGGAGCCCAGGAACTTCACCGTCACAGGGCCGGAAAAGCCATCGAAATGCGCGCCTTCGGCGGCCAGATCGGAAATATCTTGCGAGGCCTCATAACGAACGCCGCGCCAATGATAGCTATAGTGCACGACCCCATTTTCAGAGCCCGTCACATAACCTTCGATGACGCGGCCAGACGTTCTGACTAGTTCTCTGCGCCTGCGTTCTTTTTCCTTAGGGTTATTCCGCCGGCGCAGTCTCGCGAGTGATGCAATTGAACCGGCGACGACCACTACCGCGGCGCCCAAGGCCAGCCCAGCCTGCAGATTCATCTAGCGAGATGCGGGAACTTCCTGGAAAGTCTTGCCCCAATCCTTAAGGAACTGTTCGAGTCCGCGATCGGTGAGTGGGTGACTAAAGAGTTGATCGACGACTTTGAACGGCATTGTTCCGATGTGCGCTCCGGCGATCGCCGATGCGGCAACGTGATTCGGCGTACGAAGAGAAGCCGCCAGGATCTGCGTTTTAAAGCCGTAATTATCGTAGATCTGAACGATCTGGTGAATCAACTCCATGCCGTCCTGACCGATATCGTCGAGACGTCCGACAAACGGACTGACGATATACGCGCCAGCCTTTGCCGCCAGCAGCGCCTGCGACGCGGAGAAGGTAAGCGTAACGTTAGTTCGCAAGCCCTCCTTCTTCGATAAGATTGCGCAGGCTTTAATGCCGTCGCGAGTCAGAGGCACTTTGACGACGACGTTCTTGTGAATCTTGGCGAGTTTTCGGCCTTCTGCCACCATCTCATCAGCGTTGAGAGCTACTACTTCGGCGCTGATATCACCGTCGATGATGTCGCAGATTCGCGCGATCTGCTCTTCAATCGGCCGCCCCTCTTTGGCGATCAAAGAAGGATTTGTCGTAACGCCGTCGACGATGCCCCATTCGGCGCCCTTCTTCAACTCGTCGAGATTTGCGGTGTCTAGAAAGATTTTCATTGGTAGTTATCCTCGGATGACGGGGTTACGGAGAAGACCGATACCAGGGATTTCCACTTCGACGGTCTGACCGGGCAACATGGGTCCGACGCCAGGAGGAGTACCTGTCGCAATCAGATCACCCGGTTCCAGTGTCATGCAGGCTGTGACGAAGGCGATTATAACATCCACCGGAAAGATCATGTCCGTCAATGGGGCGTCCTGTTTTACCTCGCCATCTACTCTTGTGATGACGCGCAGACCCGATAGTTCCACTTCTTCTTTCGGGACGAGCCAGGGTCCAACCGCGCAGAAGGTGTCGAAACCTTTGCCCCGCGTGAACTGGACATCTTTGCGTTGAATATCTCGGGCGGTGACATCATTCAGGCAGGTATATCCCGTGACATAATCCATCGCTTCTTCGCGACGCACATGCTTTGCCTGGCGACCAATGACAACGCCCAATTCTCCCTCGAAATGAACGTTTTGCGAGATTGCCGGATAAACGATCGACTCGCTGTGCGCGATGAGCGAAGATGGCGGCTTTAAGAAGATGAGAGGCTCGGACGGGACTTCATTTCCTAGTTCTTTGGCATGCTCTGCGTAATTGCGGCCGACGCAAACGATTTTCGTAGGTGAGCAGGGCGGAAGCAGGCGCGCGTTCTTCGGTAAGTTCTCAAAATCACCTTGAAGAACAGCGGAATTATGGTCGGGCGCGGTTGACGGGCAGTCGGGCGACGTCGTGTAGCGAACCAGTTTTGGCATGGGAACGTTTCCATGCTACCGCGAAACACCAGCGCGAACTTAGCGTCCAACTGCGCGTGACACATCAAATGGCAGGATCGGTCGCAGGCTTTCTGGCAACGGCCCCGATGACGGTGGCGATGGGCGCATTGCACAAGCTTTTGCCACCTGAACAACAGGAACCGTTGCCTCCCCAACAGATTGTCGAGAACGCCGCTGCGGCGGTGGGGGTAGATTTAGGACCGAACGACAATACTCGTCAGGCGGTGACCATGGCGGCGCACTGTGGCTACGGCGCCACGGTGGGAGCGTTCTATGCTCCGCTTGCCGGCACGACCGGATTGCCACGCGCCGCCGAAGGGGCGCTTTTTGGCCTGGCGGTGTGGGGAGGCAGCTATCTCGGAATGATCCCTGGAGCGGGATTATATAAATCGCCCAAGAATGAGGCGCCTGAGAGGCATGCCGTAATGATCGCCGCGCACCTGATCTGGGGCGCTTCGCTGGGCGTGCTGGTTGGTGTGTTATCGGGGGACAAGAAGCGCTGAGTTGTTAATCGTCGGTGTCCCCGACCTTGAGGACTGCGAGGAATGCTTCCTGAGGAATTTCCACGCGGCCAACGCGTTTCATGCGACGCTTACCCTCTTTCTGTTTCTCGAGAAGCTTGCGTTTTCGGCTGATGTCCCCGCCGTAGCATTTCGCTAGAACGTTCTTGCGAATCGCTGCGACCGTTTCGCGCGCGATGATTTTCCCGCCGATGGCCGCCTGGAGCGCGACTTCAAACATCTGACGCGGGATCAGCTTTCGCAAACGCTCGATGAGGGCTTTTCCTCGTTCATAGGAGACATCGCGGTGAACGATGATCGACAGCGCATCCACTGATTCGCCTGCCACCATGATGTCGAGCTTGACCATCGGCGATGTACGATGCCCAGCAAGGTGGTAGTCGAGCGACGCATAACCGCGGGATGCCGATTTTAACCGGTCATAGAAATCGAGCACGATCTCGTTCAAGGGGACCTCGTACACGAGCATGACGCGCCCGCCGCCGAGGTACTCGAACTTCTTCTGATTTCCCCGCTTCTCTTCGAGCAGCTTTAGAATTTCGCCGATGTACTCTTCGCGGGTGATGACGGTTGCTTCGATGATCGGCTCGTCGATTTGCTTGATCTCGGACGGATTCGGGAACTTAGTCGGATTCTCGACGGTGACAACTTCGCCATTGGACAGTGTGACTAGATATCGAACCCCCGGCGCGGTCGTGATCAGATCAATGTTGAACTCGCGCTCCAAGCGTTCCTGGATGATCTCCATGTGCAGAAGTCCGAGAAATCCGCAGCGAAATCCAAAACCGAGCGCGACCGAATTTTCCGGTTCGAAATTGAAAGCGCTGTCGTTCAGCCGAAGCTTTTCAAGGGCGTCGCGCAACAGACCGTGCTCGTGGGATTCGACCGGGTACAAGCCGGCGAAAACCATCGGCTTGATTTCCTGAAATCCCGGAAGGGCCTCGGTGGCCGGTCTGGCGGCGTCTGTAATGGTGTCGCCGATCTTCGCGTCGGAAACCGTTTTGATATTCGCGAAAATAAATCCTGCTTCGCCAGCCGCGAGTTCGTCGCACGGGATCGGCTTCGGCGATTGATAACCTAAACCCTCGATTTCGTGCAAGCTGTCATTTTGCATCAGCCGGATCTTCTGCCCGATGCGCATGGTTCCGTCGACGATACGGACGAGAATAATGACGCCTCGGTAGGGATCGAACCAGGAATCGAAGATCAGCGCTCTCAACGGGGCTTCGGGATCGCCGCTCGGGGGAGGGACGCGCTGCACCACCGATTCGAGGATGTCTTCAATACCGATGCCTTGTTTGGCGCTGGCGAGGACCGCGTCCGTGGCATCGAGTCCGATGACTTGCTCGATCTGTTCGCGAATGCGGTCCGGCTCGGCTGACGGCAGATCGATCTTGTTAATGACCGGTATGATTTCGAGGTTATGGTTGAGCGCGAGGTATGTGTTTGCAAGCGTCTGCGCTTCGACGCCCTGCGATGCGTCGACGACCAGCAAGGCGCCTTCACAGGCCTGGAGGCTTCGGGATACTTCGTATGTGAAGTCTACGTGGCCAGGCGTATCGATTAGGTTTAGCTGATAGTCCTGTCCGTTCTTTGCTTTGTAATCCAGTCGAACGGCATGGGCCTTAATTGTGATTCCGCGTTCCCGCTCGAGGTCCATCGAGTCGAGAACTTGATCCATCATTTCCCGCTTGGACAAAGCTCCCGTGAACTCGAGCAAGCGATCGGCCAGCGTCGACTTCCCGTGGTCGATATGCGCAATGATCGAGAAATTCCTTATGTGCTTGGGGTCCATGCGGTATGATGAGGCTAAACTTCAGTATCCCATATGTCGTACAAAAATATCGTATTTGAGCATTTGGAAGAGGGCATTGCGACGATCATCGTCAGTCGCCCTGAGAAGCTCAATGCGATGAACCGGGATACCATGGGGGACCTCGAAACAGCGTTTTCCTACGTGCAAAACGAACCCACGATTCGGGCGTTGATCGTGACCGGCGCGGGGGAAAAAGCATTTGTTGCGGGGGCCGATATCCATGAACTGGCTAACATCGATCCTGTCGACGCGGCTCGTTTTTCGGCAGCAGGACAGAAAACGTTTCGCCGTCTGGAGTTGATGCGGAAACCGTCTCTAGCCGCGATCAATGGCTTTGCGCTTGGAGCTGGACTGGAACTGGCAATGGCTTGTACGCTACGAATTGCGGTTCCTGGAGCGAAACTCGGCCTGCCCGAATTGAAGCTCGGCCTGATCCCGGGGTATGGCGGTACGCAGCGGCTGCCGCAGATCGTCGGAAAGGCGAAGGCGCTCGAGTTGATGCTTACGGGCGAGCGCATCGACGCGGAAGAAGCGCGGCGTATTGGGTTGATTAACGAAGTCGTTCCTGCCGAGTCGTTGCTTGGGCGCGCGCAAGAGATATTGAATACGATTCTCTCGAATGGACCGCTTGCCGTAGGGCTCGCGGTGGACGCGGTCGATATCGGGTTGAATAGCGGTCTCGAAGAAGGTTTGCGATACGAATCGGCAGCGTTCGGATTAGCGGCGTCGACCGAAGATTGCAAAGAAGGCACGAAAGCGTTTCTGGAACGCAGACCGGCTGTATTTACCGGGAAATAGGATGGCTCGAACAATTGAAGGCAACATAGATGCGCGGGGGCTGAAGTTTGCCATCATCGCGGCCCGATTCAACAGCTTCATCGTGGAGCGGCTTTTAGAAGGCGCAATGGACGCCCTTCGGCGTACAGGAGCTGACCTCGAAGCTCTGACGATCGTCAAAGTTCCCGGATCGTGGGAAATGCCGGTCGTTGCGGCGGAACTTGCACGACAAAAGCGGTATGACGGGGTCATTTGTCTGGGCGCGGTGATTCGCGGCGAGACTCCCCATTTCGATTACGTTGCGGGTAATTCGGCAAGCGGCTTAGCGAGTGTGTCGGCCGAGACCGGCGTTCCGATCGCTTTCGGGGTGCTGACGACGAATACGGTCGAGCAGGCGGTCGATCGCGCAGGAGCTAAAGCTGGGAATAAGGGTTTTGACGCAGCGATGACGGCGATCGAAATGGCTCAGCTCCTCAAAAGTTTGCGGAGCGAATCGAAATAAATGAGTTCTCGTAGGACATCGCGGCATCGCGCCGTGCAGGTGCTTTACCAGTGCGATATGCGGGAACTCGACCCCGATCAGGCGATCGCGGCGTTCTATGGCAGTTTGTACTCGGAGGAGAACGAAGAGCAGCTTCTGAACGATTCCTTCATGGAAGCTCTTGTGCGCGGTTCGATGCTGAAGAAATCCGAGATCGACGAACGCATTTCGAAGTACTCGGAGCGCTGGCGTATTGAGCGCATGCCTGCTGTGGACCGGAATATTTTGCGGTTGGCGATCTTCGAAATAATCCAGGGTGAAACTCCGGCGGCTGTAGTCATCGACGAAGCTTTAGAGTTGGCCCGCAAGTTTTCGGGAGAGGAATCGGTCCCGTTTATCAACGGTGTGCTGGATTCGGTCCGGAAGGAACTTGAGGGTGGAGTGAGTTGATGAGTAGTCTAGCGGCCGAGTTCAAGCGCGAAGGCAAGTGACTGCTTGATCCGTGACAATACATCGGGTTGAAGGCGCCCCAGCCGGCGCTCCAAGCGGACAGTAGGAAGGGCGCCTAGTCCTTGCACGTTTGCCACTGATGCTTCTTTCAGGAACGGGAGCTTTGGGATCGCGACTTCGTACGAACTACCTCGATTCTGGGTTGAGAGAGGGACATACAACACCAGCGCTCTCGGCGCTTCAGGATCGTGGCGTGAAACGATAACCACCGGACGCGTTTTTCCGGCGAGTCCTAGATCGGCCAACCAGACTTCACCGGGAAGCGGGCTCATCGTCGATCAAATCGAGGACCTCTTGCTCCATCATTCGCGATCGAGACAGATCGAGCGCATCGTTATCTGCCATCTCGATGATCTCCCCGAGGCAGCTTCGAACCGCGTCGGCAGTGTCCGGCTTCCATTCTCGAAGTTTGTGGTCTAGCTTCTCGACTAGAGCATCCATGGATAGTTCCTCTACGACTTAGTTTAAGCTTTCATCGAAACACTACAGCATCGTACTAGTTGCAGTGAGAGCCGGCTGGCGTATCTCCATGCAGCCCCGGCCCGTGGGAAGAACTTTTCCCGGATTTAATCGGCAGTCGGGATCGAATAGCGCCTTCAGACGGGCGATCATGTCGAGGGTATCCGGCAAGAACTGGGCGCCCATCAATTCCATCTTTTCCATTCCTACGCCGTGTTCGCCTGTAATGGAGCCGCCCACTTCGATGCAATACTCCAGAATTTCGTCACCTGCCTTCTGAGCCTTTTCGAGGTCACCAGGCTTGCGCGCATTGAAGAGAATGATCGGGTGCATGTTGCCGTCGCCCGCATGGAAAATGTTGCTGATCGTCAGGCCGTATTTCTCGCTGACTTTGCCGATGTGGCGGAGCGTCGGCGCAATCTTCGTGCGCGGCACAACGCCATCCTGGACGTAATAGGACGGACTGACGCGTCCGATGGCTCCGAAGGCATTCTTGCGTCCCTTCCAAAGCAGGTCGCGTTCCTCAGCGGAACGTGCGATCCGAAAATCGGTCGCTTTGCAGGCGAAGCAGGCCTCGCGAATCTGCTCGACCTGTTCCTCCACAGCTTCTGTCAGACCCTCGAGCTCGATCAGCAGGACAGCGGCGGCGTTCATAGGATAGCCCGCGTGCGTCGCTTCTTCGACCATGCGAAGCATCACCCCGTCCAGCATCTCCACAGCTACGGGAGTAATTGCTCGGCGTGTGATCTCGGTAACTGTGTCGGCTGCGTCGTCTGCCGAATCGTAGATCGCGAGAAGTGTCTTTACCGCCTCAGGTTGGCGCATCACCCGAACAGTCACCTTCGTGACCAACGCCATGGTACCTTCCGATCCCGTCAGCAACCCGGTCAAGTCGTAGCCGGGCAAGTCAGGTTCTTTGCCGCCCGTCTGAATAATGGACCCGTCCGGCAGCACGGCTTGAAGACCGTATACGTGATTCGTCGTTACACCGTAGGCCAATGTATGCGGGCCCGCCGGCGTTCTCGGCCACATTTCCACCGATCGTGCAGGCCCGTTGACTCGAAGGATCCGGCGCATAGAAGTACTTCGAAGACTGGACAGCAAGCGTGACATCGAGATTTACAACGCCCGGCTCCAGCAGCGCGCGTTCATTCGCGAGATCGATCTCTGCAATCGAGTTCATCCGGGCAAAAGCGATCATGATTCCGCCATTACGCGGAATGGCGCCGCCGCTCAGGCCCGTGCCCGCGCCGCGTCCGACCATTGCCACATCGTACTCTTTAGCCAACTTGATAATGGCTGAGACATCGTCAGCCGTTTTGGGGAAGACCACGATTCCCGGACGCGACTTGTCTACTCCGCCGTCGTATTCATATAGGCTGAGATCCTGTTCGGTATCGAGAACAGCTCTCGATCCCAACCGTTCGATGAGACTTTGCTTGAGATTAGAGGGGATCACAACATCGCCTTGATTGACGCCACCATTTTTGGATCTGTCCAATTACGATCGCCGACGAACTTGGCTACCACTTCTCCCTTGCCATTAATGACATATGTCTCGGGCCATTTGAATGAGCCGTAGTCTGCGCTGATGTTGGCCTCGGGATCGCGGGAGGTCTCGAAAGCCAGGCGTGCTCGTTGAAGGAATTGCTTGTATGTCTGCTCATTTTTGTCGACGCTGACACCGAGCACGATAACCCCTTCTTTAGCCATGTCCTGCGCGAATTGATCCAGCGAGGGCATTTCCTGGATGCACGGAGGGCACCAGGTCGCCCAGAAATTGAGAACCAGCAACTTCCCACCGAAATCTTTCGTACTGATACGCTTGCCAGTATCAGTGGTGACCTCAAACGCCGGAGCCGTATCACCCTTGTCGATGATCCTTTGCTCGAACGAGTTTCGGATAGTGTAGAGAAACCCTGCAAAAAGCAATGCTAAGACAGCAAACAGAACACGATCGGTGGTGGCGCCCTTCATCTATCCTGATTTTAGCGAACGGTTGGGCCGCTGATCCTTTCAGCGCTCCCGCCGCATCTAATTGATGATGCTGATCACGCGTCGAGCGGAGTTCTCCGCCTCACACCGCTGCTACAGTTCGAGCCTGTCGGAAGAGCAGAATCTGGATCTCTACGGCGAACGCGCGTCAAGCCACGGGCATGGCCACAATTACGTGCTAGAGGTAACTATCGACGGCGAACCGGATCCGGTAACAGGCATGATCATCGACCTGAAACTGGTCAAGGACATCATTAACGAAAGAGTAGTGGACCTTATGGATCACAGGCACTTGAATTACGAGGTCCCTCCCTTCGATCGGGTTGTTCCCACGGTTGAGAATGTTGCGCGAGAGATCTGGAATCTCCTGCAGCCTGGATTGCAATTCAAGAATGCAAGCCTTTCCAGCATTCGCCTATATGAGACTAGCGACCTCTATGTGGACTACGCAGGAGATTCGTTGTGAGGATCACGCGTGTTTACCGGTTTTCTGCCTCGCATCGGCTTCACGCGAATTCGCTATCTGCTGAGCAGAATGCGGAATTGTACGGCAAGTGCAACCACCCGTATGGACACGGTCACGATTACGCGATCCATATTTCTGTGACAGGCGCCCCGGATGCAATGACGGGCCGTGTCCTGAACATCGGAGAACTCGATCGTTACGTAGGCGAGCGTTTGCTGAGCGTTTACGACCACAACGACCTGAACAGGGATGTGCCGGGGTTTGCCGGGGTGCCCACGACCGAAAACCTGGCGATCGACAGCGACCGAAGATTACGAGATGGTTGGCCGTTCGATACTGCGGAATTACAGCGGGTGTTTATGCAGGAGACCGTCCGCAACAGTTTTGAACTAGGGAGAGCCACAGGGAAGGCCCACACGGAAAAATGAAAAAAGCTACGGTTGAGGTGATGAAGAGCAAGTCGGCGGATATTCGTCAGGAGAGCGGCCGGATCGCCGAATTGATGCACGAAATCCTTGAGCGCATCGGAGAAGACCCAACACGAGATGGGTTGGTCCGAACTCCTGCTCGCGCCGAGAAGGCGCTGACCTATTTGACGAGCGGATACGAAGCAAATATCGCGTCGATCGTCAACGGCGCTCTCTTCGAGGTCCGCTACGACGAGATGGTGATCGTCAAGGACATCGAGTTCTTCAGCTTGTGCGAACATCACATGCTCCCGTTCTACGGGAAGGCTCACGTGGCTTATCTGCCGGGCGAAAAGGTCATAGGACTGAGTAAGATCCCGCGCATTGTGGATATGTTCGCGAGACGACTTCAAGTTCAGGAACGCCTCACCCAGGAGATCGCCGAAAGCCTGCAGGACGTTCTGAAACCCAGAGGTGTCGGCGTCATCCTCGAGGCCCGGCATTTTTGCATGATGATGAGAGGCGTCGAAAAACAGCACTCCGGCACGGTAACCAGCGCGATGCTTGGAGCGTTTCGACAGAATAAAGAAACGCGTGACGAGTTTCTTTCTTTGATAAAGCAGGACTCCTCCAGGTTTTAGAGCGTCTGCTACGATAGGCCCTGAATGGAGAACTTTCGTCGTTTTGAGGCTGTCGATCCTTACAATCGCACGTGGCAGGTCGAGTTTCGCTGGCAACAGAATGCGATTTCGATCCGGCACAGCGACTCGGTCGATGTTAAGTACCAGCTAGTTCAAGGGGAGGACGTCAGCGAGAAGGTTATCGCTTTGATGCATCCCGATCTCCTGGCCTTAGGCAAAAAGGCGGGACGCGCTGTGACTGACGCGTGGATCCTGAAGCTGGCTGCCATGAACATCCGGGAGATGATCGAAACAGACCGCGATATGGAGAAAACTCTTGTCACCGCCCGTTTGGAAGACCTGGGGCGATACAACGAAAAACTTAGCGAGCCGGCGCCTGTCCGGCGTTAGATCGTCTCCACCGTCAGATTTGGGGGAAATACGACGCGTGGTTACAATGTGGTTGTTTGAGTAGCACTTTTGCTTTTGGGGAGGAAAACCGAGATGGTCAATTGCCCGGTGTGCGACGCTGCAATGGACGTAGAAGAAGATGAACTTGATGAGGGTGACGAGTTCACATGCGATGAGTGTGGAGCAGAAGTTGCCGTCGTTGGTACCGATCCTCTGGAAATCGAGCCGTTGAAAGACGCCGAGGAAGACGAGGAAGAGGACGACGATGATGATCTCGATGAGGACGAAGAGGACGAGGACGCTGACGAAGAGGACGAAAGCGACGAGGACTGGAAGTAGGCTCCTTGCGATTCTTCTCCTGTGCGCTGGCGTATCGGTGTGTGCTCCGAAGAAGGAGAAGGTCGAGAATGCGTCTTACGCGCTCCTCGCTGGTACTGTCTATCGTCCTCCCGGATTCGCGTCACAGGGGGTCAAGGTCTTAATTGAGCCCGAGCAGCCGGAATCGAACGGAGTTAAGCTCAAGAAAACGGAAGCCGTTACGGATTCGCGTGGCGAATGGGTCGTCCGCGTGCCACCTGTACCCGCCAAGTGGCGAATTCACGTCAAAGTGAATGGGTATCGTCCGGAGGTGAGGTCTGCCTCGGTCGAGGGGGAACAGCGAGTAGACTCAAGTATCGTCCTAGAGCCTCTTGTGTCTCCGACGCCATCTAAATAAGCGACGCCATGAAAAAACTTCTTACCGTTCTGATTACAAGCATCGCACTCGTAGGTGTTGCCGCCCTTCCGGCGCACGCGCAGAAAAAAGAAAGTGAAGACCGGCAAACGCGATCTGTACAGGGCGTTGTGACCGACAAGGCCGACACTCCGCTCGAAGGAGCCGTCGTGCAATTGAAAGATACCAAGAGCCTGCAAATCCGGTCTTTCATTACCAAGCAGAACGGCACGTACCATTTTCACAGCCTGAACCCGGATATCGATTATGAGTTGCGGGCGGAGCACAAGGGCTCCAATAGCGGTTCGAAAACGCTCAGCTCATTCGACAGCCGGAAATCGGCTGTGATCAATCTCAAAGTTTCCAACTAGCAGCGGTTACAGATTCGAGGTTTTAAGCGTCTGGTTATCCAGGCGCTTTTCTCTTATGCGAATCTTTCCGATCTTCGGCCTGTTTGCGCTATCGATACCGGCGATCGCGCAATTCCGGACAATCGAGATCCAGTTCGAAGGCATTGGCTGCGCGAGTTGCATCGACTCCCTGCCGGCACGCGTGCAGAGGATGCGAGGTGTTACGTCTGCGACGATCGACGCTCAAAAGCAGATCTTGAAAGTCGAACTGGCGGAGGCGAATCGCGTGCGTGTAGAGCAGATCAGGGACGCTATCGAGCAAGACGGCACTAAAACTATAAGGGCTTCGGTAACCGTACGGGGCGAGCTATCGGAAAGAGACGGCAAATGGGTACTTGCGTTGCCTGGACTTCCTGCTACGTATGAGGTGAGCAGCGCAACACCGCCGAAACCTGGATCCCATGTAGTGACGGGCGGCATCGAGAAATTGCGGCCGGACTCGGGGCCTCTAGTGGTTATTGCCACCCAGATTGAGTGAAACGGTCATTCCCGTGAGTATCTCTCCGGAGCACGAGGGTTCGCCCGGAATGTATGACTTCACTGCACAAGCCGGAAGGGCCTAAGTCAAAGTGAATTAACGATTCACGGAACCGGTGATCAGTTTGGCGGCCGCAACTTTGCCACGCTGACCTGCGGCCAAGTCGTCTCCGTCGCCCATGCGCGTGGCATTGCCGGTAAGTCAAACCTCGGTTAGCCGCGCTTGTGACGGACGACATTGAATTCCTCATCCTCTGCTGGAGGCTGAAAGTACGTAGTGATAGCTTCGAACTCAGCCTCTGTGGTCCAAGGACTGCCGGGAGGCAGGTGTTTACTCCGATCCTTGAGCTGGCGTTTGCACAGGCAATCTGATGCGTCCACGAAATGTAGCTCGTGTCCAACCCTCGCGCGCTCGAATATTCGACGGAACCATGCACGTTGCGACTTCGTGTTCGCAGGAAAGTCGAGTACGACGGAAATGCCTTTCGACAAGAGAGCGCAAATGTGTTGGGCG
Organism: Bryobacteraceae bacterium; assembly: GCA_963844855.1. Lineage (GTDB taxonomy): Bacteria > Acidobacteriota > Terriglobia > Bryobacterales > Bryobacteraceae > DASQDN01. The sequence goes on along the minus strand of CAWJQP010000080.1, from coordinate 355,631 downwards.
AGTGCATCCTTCAAGCGGGAAGAGCACTTGAGGAATGCAGGTATATCAGTGATCTCGCCAGGAAACAGTTCGTCGAGGAACTCGTCCTGCACAAGGAGAATGGCATTTTCTCGTTGGGCCAAATCTCTCGCGAGAGTGGATTTTCCTGCCGCCATCTTGCCGCACAGGAAAATCAGTTTCCCTGAGGTGCTCATGCTTGAAGGCCTGACAACCTTGCGCCCATCCTAGCGCAGAAGGGCCGCGAGAGAGGTGCCGGTTTGCGCCAGAATCCTTCGAAACCGCGGGCGGGTTCGCAAGCAGTCAAGACGACCGTCGCGTCCCAGACTCGATAATGCTTTCCAGTGCCCCATCGGTGTCTCCCATCGCTGCTTGCGCGGCGGCGACCGAAATGGACGGAATATGGTGCCCGTTCCTGCTTTGCATTCGGGTGAGAAGTGTGGCGGCCTGACCTGTCCTGCCTGTCAGGACGTAAAGGTAAGCCTTATTGCCTATCAACCACCGATTCGGCACTGGGTTAAGGAGTGTTGCCAGTCGCAGATAACGGAGAGCGGCGCCATACTCGCCGAGCATCGTCAGGGCATTGGACAGCGCTTCGTACAAATACCAGCAGTTCGGATGTAACTGAAGCGCCTCCTTACTGACGGAGGCGCTTTTCGTGAAGTCGCGTGCGAGAAAGTGGGAGTACGACAACAGACTCCAGATCGCCGGAGACAGAGGCCTGACGGAGTTGGCCTGCTGCAACTCCTGGATGCCTCTATCGATATCTCCCGCCCTCGAAGATAACTACCATGCCACATCAGCGCATAGTCCCTCGTCATGTCATCGGTTGCCAGTTCGACTGCGCCCTGGAGTTCGTCTTCCGCTTTCTGCCATTGCCAATTCCAGAACCAATTCATGTGCGCCAAATTGGCACGGACATGGGAGCAACCGGGGTGAATTCTGCCGGCTTCCGCCAGCAGTGCCGCAGCAGCGTCACGGTCTTGCTCTACACTCAGATCCCCGAGAAAGTACCGCAGGAGCAGCGAGCCGGCTTTTCCGGCCCGTGCCCTGGCATCAAACGGATCCTTCCCGATAAGTCCTTGAAAAATGTCATTTGCCCGGCGGCAGCCCTCGGGGGTGCATTGAAGCATGTAATGCTCGGCGATACGGAATAGCCCCTCGGAACCGTTAGAGGAAACTACTCCCGGAATATCAGGCACTCGACGAACCGGAGCTGCAAATCGGTATCCGCGTTTCGGAGCGGTCTCAATCCAGACACCAGGTTCCCCATTTTCTGCGAGGACTTTACGAAGGGATGAAATATAAACGGCGAGATTGCCCTCCTCAACTACTGAGTCCGGCCAAACGAGGCTGAGCAAGTCATCTTTGAGGACCACTCTTCCGGCGTTGGCGGCGAGCACCGCAAGAATGTCAAGCGCCTTGGGCGCAACCTCTAACGCGCGGCCGTTGCGTGTCAGGAGAGGACCGTTCAGATCCAACCGAAAACCGCCGAACTCGAAAATCCCTTGCAGTTTCGCTGCCTCCAAAACGCTTCTCATTTGACCACACCGGGCCAAGTTCGGCAAACCTCTTCGAGGACTACCGTGGACTCCCCATCGCACGTTTCTGACCCCTGAGTTTCGGGGAATATTCGCAGACGCACTGCCTGATGAGCTTAATAGTTTCTTAAAGATTTTTGTCCGTGTTCGAGTTTACACTCCTCTGAACCGGTCAGAGGAGACCGTCGATGCTGGAGCACAGTCGTTTCGATTGGCCTCGACTTACAGCGCGGAAATGAACAGCGTCACGGGCCCGGCAAAACTCCAGCCCCCAAATAAATCGATGTGAGGCGAACTGAATGCTACGACAAAGCGGATTAAGAATTGTCGCTATTCTTTGCGGAGTCATAGAACTGGCTAGCATTGCCAACGCCGGGCGAAGGGATGACGAGAGCAAATCAGATATTGATCCTGGAAATGCCGCGATGGATAAAAGGGATTCAGCCGGAGCTATCGAGGCCTACGGCCGAGCGGTCGCGCTGGTGCCTAAGTCGGCAGTGGCCAACTTCAATAGGGGCTATGCGCGTCAGATGAAAGGCGATTTGGAGGGCGCACTTGCGGACTACAACTTTGCAATTTCACTTGACTCGAAGCGTTGTGAGATTTTTGCGAATCGGGCCAACGTGAGGCAGTTAATGGGGGACTTCACGGGGGCAATAGAAGACTACAATCGCTCTCTTCGCCTTAACTCCCGATCCCCGAAGACTTGGTACAACCGCGGACGCCTTTGGCTGCTCCTCGAAGAGAACGATCGGGCGATCACTGACTTCGATCAGGCCATCCGGATCGACCCCGGTTACAGTCTTGCCTATAACAACCGAGGTGTGGGCTCAACGACAGAAGGGAAACCTCGACGAAGCTGTTGCCGACTTCACGCTGGCCCTTACGATAAATCGGCGCCGGTCGAACGCCAATGTAAACCGAGGCTTAGCTTACTTGTTGCTTGGCAGACCGGCGGAAGCGGAAAAGGACTTTCAGAAGGCGCTAGCGCTCGACCCTGACCTGAAGCCCGTTTTGGACAAGAGCGTTGCAGCGATCAAGGCTGAGCGGAGCGAAATGACTCGGGAGGATCAAAACAAATGAACCGAATTCATTTCGCAGTCCGGCACGCCCGGAGAGCCCTATACCGTCTGGTGGCAACTTCGGTGTTTCTGGCCACAGCAGCGAACGGTACCGACCTTTTTCAAGCGATACGCAATGGAGATATTGCGGCTGTGAAAGCGCACGTCACAAAGGAGACACTCGAAGCGCGTGACAAACGCGGCGCGACGCCCTTGATGTATGCGGCAGCCTTCGGGAACATGGCGACCCTGAAACTATTGGTGGAAGCCGGCGCGGACGTGAACGCTCGTAACCAATCGGATGCAACAGCGCTCCTGCGGTGTGCTCGCGATCCGGAGAAGGCCCGGTTTCTGATCGAGCACGGAGCCGATGTAAACGTCCGCTCGAAACAGGGTATGACCGCCCTGAAGATAGCCGCCTTGCGGCCAGGGGGAGCAGAAACGGTCGCTCTGCTGCTCGCCAAAGGCGCCGAGGTTAATTTCCAGGGTGGGCTATTCAACATCAGCGCCCTGTTCCTGGCTGCCAGCGTGGGCGAGGTTGAGAGCATGCGTTTGCTGCTCGCCAAGGGAGCCGATCCGCACACGACGGCAATGGCAGGCGCAAACGCGATAACCGCGGCATCGTTGACAGGCGCGGTGGAGGCTGTACGGCTTCTACTGGCAATGAAAGTAGACGTGAATGCCGTCAGAACTCGGGGCGGCGGGCAACAAAGGCATGGTCCGTCCAACAACGCGAGAGTCACGGCGCTGCACCATGCCGCGGCCGATAGTGCGGTCGAGATGGTGCGGGATCTGATCAAAGCCGGCGCGAACGTAAATGCCCGTGACAGCCGGAGCCTCACCCCGCTGCACTTTGCATTGGCCTCTGAAACGCCTTCGATAGAGGCGATTCGAACCCTGCTGGCGGCAGGAGCGGACGTCAACGCCCGCGATAACACCGGCGAAACGCCGCTGGATTGGGCCGAGAAATTCGGCTATCCCGACGTGGTTGGGACGCTCAAAAAATCCGGCGCCAAACACGGCGTTCCGTACGAAGCTCCGAAGCCGCCCGCAGCAGAACGGCCGAAACCGACTGAGGCCCTTGCGCGCAGCATATCACTGCTCGAACGCACGAGCGCGACGTACTTCAAGAACAGCGGATGCGCCGGCTGCCATCACCAGCCATTGATTGCACGTGCGCAGTCTTACGCAAAGGCGGCAGGCATTCCGATCAGCGAGCAAGGGGCGAAAGAGCAGACGGTCCAGTTGAAGTCACTAGGAGTTGGCCTGACGGAAGAGTACCTCCAGGCCCTGCTTCCGGGCGGCCGCGCGAATCGGATCGCCGAGATGCTCCTCGGACTGCGAGCAAGCAACTACCAGGCAGACAACGTTACCGACGCTGCCGTCGTCGCAATGGCGGAATCGCAGGAGGTAGATGGCAGTTGGCTCGCGGGTGAAGTCCAACTGCGCCCGCCTATAGCGCAAAGCCACTTCGCGGCCACTGCGCGGGCCATTCGCGCTCTACAGGTGTATTCCATTCCGGCGCGAAAGCTGGAATTCACAGAGCGGATCGCTCGTGCCCGAGCCTGGCTGAAGCGGTCGAACCCGCTCACGACCGAAGATGTCGCCATGCTCCTATCTGGCCTGACGTGGTCCGGCGGGCCGGATGCTGATCTGAAGGAGGCGGCAAAGGCTCTGCTTGCGCTGCAACGTTCCGATGGAGGCTGGGGCGGCAATCCTTATATGAAGACCGATGCGTACGCGACCGGTGGCGCACTGGTTGCCCTGGCAGAATCCAAACTGTTCAAGGTCTCCGACCGCGCCTATCGGCGAGGTGTAGAGTATCTGCTCTCGACGCAGTTCCCTGATGGCTCATGGCATGTGCGCAGCCGGGCCATCAAGTTCCAGCCGTATTTCGAAAGCGGGTTCCCATTCGGTCACGATCAGTGGATTTCCGTAGCGGCCACGGCATGGGCGGCGCAGGCGCTGGGACTCAGTATCGAGCCATCGGCAGCAGCGGTTGTGGGACCGTCCAATGCAGGAGTCGGCCGATGACGAAAGTTCCTGCTGACCGGCGAGCGTTTCTCAGCACGAGAGCCGGGAGCTTCCATAGAAGCATTGTTGCGATCTTGCGAAATCCATTCGCGGCTGTGAACTCTCATCTCGGTGACCCAGTGCGAATGACATGGTGAGTCCGATGGCACGGAGCAAGTGTTGGTCTGCTTCATTAGGGTGGCTCGCGGTCCATCAGACGAAGTAACGGTCTGCAATATGTTTGCTGCCCGTCGATGGCGTGGCGGCCCTGCATACGCCAGAAGCGCGCATCCACAAGGCATACCAGCTTAGACCGCAAATCCGCCAACGAGTTCCCGTTACGCAATAATCATGTATAGATGAGCTTGCTTCAAATTGCGAAGGTACCGACGGCAGAGAACTCTGCGATTCACCTGAACGCGTCGGATAATATCGCGGTTGCGCGCGTGCCCTTGGCGGCCGGCAGCGATTTGCGTGTCGACGGAGTTTCCATTACGGTTCGAGAAGCCGTGCCTGCCGGTCACAAGGTAGCCCTGCGACCGATCGCTGCCGGCGCCAATATCGTGCGATATGGACAGATGATGGGTCGCGCCCGGGTCGATATCGAAGCGGGCCAACACGTCCACACGCACAATGTCGGATTTGAAGAGCTTGCGTTCGAATACGAATTTCCGGTCGGTGAGCGCCAGATAGCGCTTCCCTCGCGCTCAATCCCCACTTTCCTCGGATATGCGCGGGAGGATGGACGCGTTGGGACAAGGAACTACATCGCAGTCGTGGCCGCAAGCAATTGCGCGGCTCACACAGCTGAACAGATCGCGGCGAGCTACACGGTTGCGGATCTCCCGCCCGGTGTGGATGGTGTTGTCGCTTTCCCGCACGGGGAAGGTTGCGGCCACTCGATCGGTCCAGACACCGATCAGTTGCGTCGCACGCTCGCGGGGGTGCTCGATCATCCGAACGTCGCAGGCGCGATCATCCTCGGGCTGGGTTGCGAAACCAATCAGATCGAACATTATCTGGGGCCGGATGCTCCGAAGTCGCACCGCCTCGTGGGCATGACGGTACAAGGGTCCGGCGGAACACGAGCCACTGTGGAAGCGGCCCGAAAGGCGATCGCTCCGATGCTCGAACGAGCAGCCGATGAGAAGCGCGTTTCCGCTCCCGCATCGAAAATCATACTTGGCTTGAACTGCGGTGGATCGGATTCGTTTTCCGGAATCACAGCAAATCCAGCCTTGGGCTTCTGTTCAGATCTACTGGCTGAGATTGGCGCCAGCGCGGTTTTAGCTGAGACCACGGAGATTTTTGGAGCGGAGCATCTGCTGGTGAAGCGCGCCCGCAATCGAGAGACTGCCGAGCGGTTGCTGAGCTTCGTTCATAAGTATAAGAAGTACTTAAGCCAGTTTGGCGGCAGTTTTGATGACAATCCTTCGCCGGGCAATAAGGCCGGAGGGTTAACGAACATTCTCGAGAAATCACTCGGCGCCGTCGCAAAGGCCGGTACATCGCCATTGATGCAAGCCGTCGATTATGCCGAACGGGTGACGTCTCCTGGGTTCGTTTTCATGAACACCCCTGGTTACGATCCGGTGTCCCTGACGGGACTGGCTTCCGGTGGCGCAAACGTGATCGCGTTTACGACCGGGCGAGGAAGCGCAATCGGCTTTCCGACAATTCCGGTCATCAAGATCTCGAGCAACACGTTCACATATGACCGCATGCGCGACAACATGGACATCAACTCGGGCCGGATCGCAGACGGCGAAGCCGGAGTTCAGGAAGTAGGTAAGGAGATTTTCGACCTGCTGTTGCGCGTCGCATCGGGCGAACGCACATGCGCGGAGCGACTCGGACACAAAGAATTTGTGCCGTGGCGTATCGGTCCGGTGATGTAATGGCGAGAGCAATCGAAGCTCTCGTCAAACGGCGCGAAGGACGTGGTTTGACACTTGAGGAGCGTCCATACCCCGTCTGCCCCGAACACAATGTCGTCATTCGAATCGAAAAAACGGGTGTTTGTGGGACCGACGTTCACATTTACCAATGGGATGACTGGGCGGCGCATCGCCTTCATCCGCCGCTAATTATTGGTCACGAGTTCATGGGTGTGGTCGAGCAGGTTGGCTCGGCCGTTGAAGATATCCAGCCAGGAGATATCGTCTCAGGCGAAGGTCACATCGGATGTGGCCACTGCTTCTTCTGCCGGACCGGGCAAGGTCACATCTGCCGCGAGATGACGATCATCGGAGTGGATCGCGATGGATGTTTCGCGAACTTCTTCTCATTCCCTGCCAATAACGTATGGAAAGTTGCGCCGCAGATCCCGAAAGAAGTCGCTGCGATCTTTGATCCGTTCGGCAATGCGATGCACACCGTGATGGCTCAGTCGGTGGCGGGAAAGTCCGTTGCCGTAATCGGAGTCGGCTCGATCGGCCTAATGGCCTGCAAAATCGCCAGCGTTGCGGGAGCCCTGTCCGTGATGGCCGTCGATCCGCAGGAACACAAACGGAAGCTTGCAACAAACTTTGGAGCTACTGAGACATTTGACCCTTCAGGTAACGGCTGGAAGAAACAACTGCTGAGCCACACACGGGAAGCGAGCGGTGTCGATGTGGTGCTGGAGATGTCGGGAAGCCGGGCCGGCATTAAGGATACGTTCGAATTGGTGCGCCCAGGAGGCGAAGTGGCGCTCCTCGGGATTCCTCCGTCGGACGTGACACTCAATCTCTCGGAAAGCATTATCTTCAAATCCGTCACGGTACGCGGAATCAACGGTCGGCTGATGTTCGAGACCTGGTATCAATGTGAGCAATTTCTGCTCGAAGGCAAGCTCGACTTACGTCCCTTGATTACACACGAGTTCTCGTATCGTGATTTTGAGGAGGCCTTCGGGGTACTGGAACGCGGCGAGGCGGTGAAAGTGATTCTGGATTGGACAAAATGAGTACTCGGATCGATCCGCTCGGCTTTCTCGGAGACCAACTGACGACGTGGAAAGAGGCGGGGACATTTCAGCGACTTCGTGAATTAGAGTCGCCGTGTGAGCCTGTATCGCGTTTCGATGGCCGAGAGGTGATCAATCTCGCTTCGAACAACTATCTTGGACTGGCGAACCATCCAAAGTTGGTCGAAGCATCGATCGAAGCGGCTCGGAAATACGGGGCAGGGTCGGGCGCGGTCCGGACGATTTCCGGAACCATGAGTCTACATGTGGCGCTCGAAGAGCGTATAGCCGCATTCAAGAACGTTGAGGCCTGCGTCGTTTTCCAGTCTGGGTTCGCGGCAAATTCCGGTACGGTTTCCGCCGTACTCACTCCGGAAGATCACATCATTTCAGACGAGCTGAATCACGCGAGCATCATTGATGGATGCCGCTTGTCGAAGGCAAAAATCCACGTCTTCGCTCATCGTGACGTCTCTGCTGCTGAGCAGAAGTTGCAGGCGCTGCAGGGCGCGGCGGGACGCAAGCTGTTGATTACCGACGGCGTCTTCTCGATGGATGGCGATATCGGCCCTCTGGCGGAATTGACAGCGCTCGCTGAGCGGTACGGGGCCATCATGATGGTCGATGACGCGCATTCCTCCGGTGTGCTCGGCCGCAACGGACGCGGCACCGTCGACCACTTCGGACTACATGGACGCGTGGACATTCAAGTCGGCACTTTGTCCAAGGCAGTTGGCGTCCTCGGCGGGTACGTCTGTGGCAGCCGCGCTTTGATCGACTATCTTCATCACCGTGCGCGCCCATTTCTGTTTTCGACGTCTCACCCGCCGGCAGTCGCGGCTGCATGCCTGGCCGCATTCGACATACTTGAGCAGGAGCCGGATCGGATCGAAATGCTATGGTCGAACACCCGGCGGTTCCAGGCAGGACTAAAAGCAGCTGGATTTAGCACGGGAAATTCAGAGACGCCGATCACGCCGATCATGGTCGGTGACGCTGCGAAAGCCTTCGAGTTCTCACGCTTGTTGTTTGAGGAAGGGGTCTTCGCTACCGGGATAGGTTTCCCCACCGTGCCGCAAGGAAAAGCCCGCATTCGAACGATTGTTACGGCGACACACACCCAGAAACAGTTAGATGAGGCACTCGATGCTATCGAGCGGGTAGGACGTCGCCTACAGATAAATCTGTAGCGCAAAGGGTTCAGTTGCTCCCTTATTTGCGTGGGGTGGATCTAGGCCGTTTGCGGTACGCATGTACTAGAACCGCTTGCGTTAGATGTGTTTGCGCGCACAAGATTCTGGTAGAGGTAGATCTCGGTTACGAGCCGCACTATGCTTTCCATACCCTCATAAGGGTGTCCCCTAATCACAGAGTTGCAAGCGGTCTAGAACCGGGTCTACGAAGACACGTAAGGTTTTTCATATGAGTTGAGTCGTTTTAGGCTAAGGTTCTAAGGGCTCCTGCTGATTCTTACGCTCGCCGCTAAATGATACTTTCATATTGCAACGAAACAAGGTTGCAGGGAGAGAGAAAGCATGAAACAAATCGTACTAAATATTTGGAAAGACGACAGCGGTCAGGATCTCATTGAATACGCGCTTATGGCTGGCTTTGTCGCGGTTGCCGCAGGCGCAATCATGCCGGGTGTTTCAACCAGCATCAGCACCATCTTCTCGAAGGTTGCTTCGGTGATGGCAGCTGCTGACTAATTAGAGGATTCGCTCCCGCGGCCTTGTCGATGGGGACAGATCTCTTTTGGATATTAATAAACCGGACCGGGAATGTGCCGAAAGGCGCCTTCCCGGTTTATTTTTGTGACAGAAGTTACCGCGCCTGACGACTTAAACTCCGACCGCTTGGGTGGCAAGTGACGGCAGGCCCGGCAGGTCGCCGTTGGCGTCAAACGGCCAGTCGAGTTCGCCGATGATCTCCAAGTTTGGGTTCACTTCGATCTGGGAGCGCAGGTTTGCGGTGTAAGCTCCCAAACCCAGTTCCGCCGAATTGCGAATCCAGCCGACGGTCACTTGTTTCATGTCCAGCTTTCCTACCGTAGGAGCAATCGTTTCCAGGCACATCCTATCGCTCGAGAAGTGAACGGGCATGCGGATTGCCGCAGGTGTCGAGGCGGTGAGAGAGTTGATTCGTGTCGGTGTCCAATTGATCTGCTGCAGCAAACGGTCATGGACGATGTCAGCCATGCCTAGCCCGACGCCGTTTCCATAGCTGTGTTCGCTAATGCCCCGAATGAAGACTCTTTCGAATTTGGGCGCTGTGTCCCAGGGATTATATTGGCCGTGGACGCTGCGGTTCACGACCTTTGTATCCATGCCGGCGCCGCTGATCGTCTTTCCGATCTCGTCCAGCATCAATACGTCCAGATCAAAAGGAATGCGTCCCATCCAGGACTTCGTTGTCGCGAGGAGTTCCTCTTCCTTCCGCTCCATCTCTTCAACGGCGACAGCGGTTAGCTGGGCGGTGTCGTGATTTGCATCTTCGAGGATGGCCAAGCCTCCGAGGATCTTACCCGACTGAAGGAGCTGCCTTCCGACCGTCCGAATCACCTTCTCGAGCCCGAGTTTGTAGGCATATGTGTGATAACGCTGCGCTCCGGCAAACTTGCCCAAGCCGATCGCCATCATCTTGAAAAGGCCGCTCTCGATCTTTCCGGCGAAGTCTGTATGCCATTTCACGCGGTTGACCAACATGACGCCGTCGCTTTCGAACGCCATTTTGTCCATGAACGCTTCGATGCCATCGGAGGTGCAGCCGAGGGACACGACTTCAAGCTGGCTGATGACGGGACAACCCATCGTGAACTCGTCAATTCCGTAATGGGCGAGCACGTCGGCCTGGCCTTCCGCGGTGGCCGCTCCGTGACTTCCCATGGCCGGGAAGATGAAAGGCTTAGCGCCCTGCGACTTCCAGTAGTCCACGAGACCCTTCACGATGATGTCGATATTGTGGATCCCTCGGCTGCCGACGCCGATGGCGACCCGGGATCCGGGTTTTAAACGCGATCCAAAATTCGAACCGGAGAGCTGTTTGTGTACCTCACCGGCAATGTCTTTGATGGCACGGCTCGGAAAGCGCTGGCGGACGAGCAGAAGAGGCGATAATTCCATGTACGGATTATATCGGCTTCATTGGTCCTGCCATTGCCTCTCTAGCATTCGCGAATATTCGCCAGATGCGTAAAGCTCAAATTCGAAGTCGCTCGACCGGATCGAGGCGTAATGGGCCGACGAACGCTTGGACTCGTACAATTGATCCGCGTACTGATGATAGTTGCGGATGAAATCGTCGGCTAAAGCCGTTCTTTCCGGAGCATCGGCGAAGACCGCGTTGAGACCCATGGCGCGCGTAAAGATGGATCGATAATCCGCGACACCCCATTTTCGGAGCTTCTCGCGTACCGCTTCGGGCGTGTCTTCGACCAACATATCCGCGAAGCTCTGCGCTTCGACGCCGGCCGTTCGCAGACTTGGCTCGCGATCGACAAATTCAGTACATTGCTCGATCCAGCGAACGAGGTCCTTACCAACGTAGTAGAGCATTCTGACTTCGCAGTAGCGCCCGTCTAGAAGGATGCTCTGAAGTTGCTCAATACTGAATGATTCGGTCGGCAAAAGGCCCTGAAGCATCAGGTTCGCGCGGGAACTTTGCACGAGCTTTTGCGGGCTGGAGGAATCAGAAAAGGGGTGTAGGATCAGGGGGGATAGCTTCCAGGCTCGATCCGCGATATAGGGCTCTAGCTTCATATGTTCACTACTCTCATCGACGTATGCCGGCCGGGCATGAGGAAAAAGTCGTTAGACCATGCTCGAAACCACATGTAGCCCGTCGATCTTACCAGATTCGCCTTTTTTTGCCCATGAGATAATCCTTGAGTATGCCTAGAGTGACGATCGCTCTGATATTTAGCTGTCTTTCCGCCAGTTTGCTCGCGGAAACAAAGCTCGGTAAGCCTCTGACCCTCGCCAAGCCGGTCACCGTGGCCGACCTGATGGCGAATCCCATCGCTTCGGTTGGTAAGACAGTCCAGGTGACAGGCCGAATCACAGAAGTCTGCGAGATGGCGGGTTGCTGGCTGAACCTGGTAGAGCCACAGTCGACGAAGCATGTCCGATTCAAGGTCAACGACGGGGAGATCGTCATACCCAAGCAAAGCGTGGGTATGACCGCGATCGCCGAAGGCAAGCTGATGAAGTTCGACCTCACACGTGAACAGACCGTTGCCCGGGCTCGTCATGAAGCCGAAGAACAAGGCCGTAAGTTCAACCCGAATGCGATCAAAACCGGGTCGACCGTGTACCAGATTCAAGGTGACGGCGTTGTGATCGTCGACTGAATTCGTTGCTGAGGAAAATGAAGAGATTACTTTCTGCACTCCTGCTGAGCTGGCTGCTTGCATCGGCCGCGCCTGTTCCGAAAAAACCTAAATTGATTGTTCTGGTGGCAGTGGATCAGTTTCGCTATGACTATCTCAATCGATTTCGCAGTTCCTACACCGGCGGATTTGCCCGGCTGCTTGAAAAGGGCGCTGTCTTTACGAATGCCCACTATGAACATTTCCCCACCGTTACCGCGATAGGGCATTCGACCATGCTGTCCGGCGCGACACCTTCCATCAGCGGGATTGTCGGAAACGAATGGTTTGATCGCGAAACCAACAAACCGGTCACGAGTGTTTCCGATGACTCCGTCCAGATGCTGGGCGCCGAGGAGGGACGGAGGGGAGCATCTCCTCATCGCTTGCTCGTCAGTACCGTTGGGGATGAGTTGAAGATGGCGAATGGCCAATCCAAAGTCATCGGGATGTCGAGCAAGGATCGCAGCGCCATACTACCGGCAGGCAGGATGGCTAATGGCGCTTACTGGTTCGACATAGGGACAGGAAATTTTGTCAGTAGCACGTATTATTTCAAGCAACTTCCGGACTGGGTTTTGAAGTTCAACCAGAAGCGCGCTTCCGACCAATGGGGGGACAAGGCTTGGACATCAGTCGACGGGAAGGCGGATGCAAAGCCGTTCCTGAAACTGCCGGCGCCGAAAACACGAGAATATTACAATCTGCTCGATCGAACTCCGTTCCATAACGATTTGTTGGAATTGTTCGCCGAGGCGGCGATCGAAGGGGAACAACTCGGCGCTGACGAAATGACCGATGTGTTGTCAGTCAGCTTCTCGGCTAACGATCGTGTTGGCCACGCTGTCGGACCGGACGCTCCTGAAGTGCGCGACATCTCCATTTGGACGGATCGCACGCTCGGCCGGTTGTTCGACTACCTGGACAAAAAAGTAGGAGTCGACAACTACGTAGCGGTGCTTACGGCGGATCATGGTGTGGCTCCGCTGCCGGAGTTAATGCAGCATCGAAAGATGTCGGGAGGACGCATTCCGGAGGGAGCGACGTTGAATGCGATTCAGACCGCGCTGAACAGCAAATATGGCGAGGGCGCGTGGATCGCCGGCAAGTCCGGACCAGCCCCTTACCTCAATTACGAGACGATTAAACAGAAGAAGTTGAATATCGAAGAAGTGCAAGATGTCGCGGCAGCAGCGGTACGTGACCTACCACATATCTATCGCGTTTATACGAGATCGGAGTTGCGGCGTGGTAGCGGCATCGGCGACCTCGTCGACCGGCGAGTTCTCGCGGGTTTTAACTATGAGCGCGCTTCGGATCTCTTTGTCGTCTCACAGCCGTATTGGTTGTTCGAACGAGCGGGCACCTCTCACGGTACGCCATATAACTACGATTCCCATGTGCCGGTTGTATTCATGGGCGCAAACGTAAAACCAGGCCGCTACCACGCAAAAATAGCGGTCAACGACATCGCGCCGACGTTCGCGACCATGCTGGATGTTGAGCTGCCATCAGGCAGTTCGGGTCGTATATTGTCCGAGATGTTCGTTCAACAGTGAGGCTGAAACCATCCGCTGGCGCCAGGCGTCTTGTTGTCCGGAGGACGCAATGGCGAAAAGCGAAGGAAGTTTAGTTCAGGACACCTCCCGACACCGCGAAGTGGAAACAGCTCGCAATTTGCCCGATGCGGCGAATGCGGAACAATCGATACAAGGGTACGCGTCAGTCAATGGCCTCGATGAGGATTCAGAGATCGCTCGTGTAGCGTACGAGTTGTTTCAGCAGCGCGGCGAGGAGAACGGGGACGCAGACGGAGACTGGTTTCGCGCCGAGCAGGAAGTCCGCCGGCGAAGATCGGTCTAGCGTCTCTGGCCCGGCGGGCCCAGGGAGCAAAGAGGATCGCCGATGATGATGTTCTGCCAACTTAACGAAGGCATCGCCAGGTAATAGCTCTCGGCCAGGTTGCGGCCGCTGTAGTAGGCCGGTAGAAGGTAGTCGGGTCGTGGCGTGAATTGGAGAAATGGTTCACTGACATGACCGGAGGCCCCGGATGCTCCCTCCGCGATGAAATCCAGAGTCATGGATTGAGGCGAACCGGCGAACCATGTGGCTTTGTTGTCCCATGTGCCGATATTCCAGGAATCCGGTGGACGCTCGAACGTACGTCCATCCGTGGAAACGAATTCTGTTGCAATCGCGCCTGGAAGCCATTCGAACCCGAGACGACGTTGTCTTCGATTCTTATCATTCGACCCCCACGACGCGTAACCGATCACCCGTTTCTGGCCGTAGAGTACCGTGGAACTCTCTTCCAGAACTACACGATCCTTAGGTAGTACGATAGCCGCGTTTCGAAGCCAGGAATTGCCGTCTTCATCCTCGCTGCTTCGCAGATCGAACACGAATTTTCCAGAGTTCGTAGCCGCCAAAGACCTGTCAATCATCGCCTTGACTCCCGCTAAGTTGTACGCAGCTAATCGCGTTACCAGATAGATCGGAAACTGCGGGTGGCGGAAATCTGCATCTCGCTGGCGGAAGAATGGGTTGGGTAACGGACCGGCAAGCACATGTTTCTGTCCGTGGAGATCACCGTATAAGAGAGCCAGTTCTGAATCGACAGACGCAGTGTCACCAGAGATGCCAGTGCTACCGTTCACGCGGATCGGGACACCTTGTGTCATTGCGATGTATAAAACACTTTCTACCAGTCGCCGTGACTCGAGGCAGGACGTTACCGGTTTAACGATGAGGCGATCGTAGTCCTGGCGGGAGATGGTTTCCTGATCAGGGATTTTAATGACGCAAATGTTGGTTTTTGGGATCGCCCGACGCTGCGCATAATAGTCGCCGATGTCACGGGAAAGCGCCGAGGCGCTGTTCACCACGACCAGGACGTTTTCCGGCTTGGTCGCCTTGGCGCTAAAGGTGGCAAACAAGAGACAAATCGCCGAAGTCCGTATCAAGAGGCACACATTTCTGACAATTGGGAGAACTTTGTGCGGCAGAAAACACTCATCCTGCCGATGGTATAATCGAAGTTTCACAATCGCAACCTGTTTCGTTTGCGGAGTCTAAGCGGACACGCCATGGATCTCGATCAGCTACACACTTTCCTTGAGATCGTACGGCTTAAGAGCTTTTCGAAAGCGGCGCAAACGTGCTATCGGACGCAGCCCGCTATCAGCGCTCAGGTCCGGCAATTAGAGCAGGAACTGAACTGCACCCTCTTCGAGCGACTTGGGACCCGCATTGCGCTCACCACTGCCGGCAAGATTTTCAGCGAGTATGCCGACCAAATTCTGCAGCTTCGTCGCCGGGCACAAGAGGTTATCAATGAGTTGGAGCGTGTTCCTCGCGGCGAGCTTGTGATTGGAGCAAATGAATCGACCTGTATCTACGTTCTTCCCTCGGTTTTCTCCGAGTATAAGAAGCTGTTTCCTAACGTTCAACTTCACGTTGACCGCTCATACGGTTCGAGGGTAGTCGCCGCAGTTCTCGACAATCTTGCTGACTTCGGAATTACGCAGCTTCCCGTGCAGGAGAAGAAACTACAGGTCGTAAAGATCCATTCCGATGAAATCCGGTTGATAGCGCCGCCAAATCACCCGCTTGCCCGGAAGGATTCGGTCAGTTGCTTCGATCTTGCCTCCTATCCGCTCCTACTTCCTAAATCGGGTACCACGCGTTCGCGTCTGAATGCCTGGATGGAACCCGTCGAAGACGAGATCCAGACTTCAATGGAGCTAGATTCGACTGAGATGATCAAGCAGTTCGCAATGGCTGGCTTGGGAATCTCATTTCTGGCTGCGTCGAATTGCCGCGAGGAAGTTCAATCCGGACGGTTGGCGGCCATTAGTTTGGCTCCGGAGCCCATGCTTCGACAACTTGCGCTAATTTATCGTAAGGATAAGAGTCTGTCGAAGGCTGCGCTGGGTTTTATCCAAGTAACCATCGATCATTCCGGAGATCGAGATGAGATAAGGAGCGTCCCGACACCCACGGAGGCTGTTGGCTAGGCGAGATGGAAACTTCGACGTACAAGACATCCATGATCTTCGTTTCTACCGGGCAGCGTACACGAGTGTTTCGCTCGATCGAGGATGTGCCGGCCGATCTACGGCGGAAATTGAACGACAATATTGCCGGACCAAACTGCCGGACACTGATTGTCGCTGACCGGCGCGGGCGAGAATATCTCTTTCGTGCGTTGAAGCGGGCCAATGCGGAAAGCCCCGTAACTACATCACAGCCTGCTCGATTGCACGGGTTGATTCGTCGCTGGACGGATCTGCGTGATTATTGGCTCGAAATCGGTCTCATCGGCCTGCTTGGTGTCGCCAGTTGGGCTTTGTTTAACTGGAAATAAAAAAAGCTTAAAGATCGATCGCCACGTTCCGAAGAGACTCTCTGAGGAACGCAAAATGGAGATCCGATATCAACCCGACCAACCTGTCCGACTGAATGTACTCGGTGGAATTTCACCCCGGGTGATGGCTGCGAGTATGACTCATCTTTCCGGGCGACATGCAGAACTGCGTGTGGCAGAAGTGATTGCAGCTGATGCAGCGGTCAAAATCGAACTCGACGATAGTATGCTGCTGGGAGAAGTAATTGCCTGCACATCGCGGGATGGCGGCGGGTACGCGGCGAGAATTCAAGTGGTTGAGGCGATTCCGTCCATGTCCGATTTAGCACGCCTGGTGGCTGCGGTCATGAATGAAAGCCGATCGGAAGTACGGGTGCAACCGGCGGCGCGAGCAACCGTTGCGTAACGCTTAAAAACAAAAAGGTGGCCCTTGAGGGACCACCCATTTTTGTTTGTCCGTTTGAACGTCCGATCAAATTTAAGGTTGGGGCGTAGTCGAAGCGGGGGTCTGGCTCTGGGTTTGAGTTGCGGGCCCGGTTGAGGCGCTCGTTTCGACTGTGCGAGCAAATACGTTCACATCGACCCGGCGATTTAGCTTACGCGCGGCCCGAGTGCTGTTGTCAGCATCAGGAACGTCTTCGCCGACACCTAAGACGTGAATTCTCCGTAGCGGGACATTATGTTTGGTCGTGACGTAGCGGACGACCTCATCTGCCCGGCGACGACTAAGTTCAAGATTTGTTTGTACGCTACCGGTTTTATCGGTGTAGCCCTGGATTTCGAGAACATAGTTATTGTTGCCTTGGAGCTTTGCGACGGCGTCATCGAGCTTCTGCATTTCTTCTTTGGTGAGCTTCGACTTGTTCAGCGCAAAGAAAATGCTCTCGGTCGTCACATGTTGATAGTTGTCTAGATTGCCTACTACATCAGTGAGGCGACTTCGGGTCTGGTCGGCCATCTGCTGTGCCTGACCCGCTGCGGTATGAGCGCTATCGGCGCGAAGCTGAGCTGTATCTGCTTTGGATTGAGCCTGTTGAGCGGCTTGGCCGGCGGCCGCTGCTTTGCGATCGGCCTCCATAGCACGCTCGTCTACTCGCGACACGTTGTTTTCGACGTCGCCGAGGGCAGCAGCCTGCTCGGCGGTACGTTTTTCAACCGATCCGACGCGCGTTTCCACAGGACCAACTACTTGGCGCACGTGCTTCTTTGTCGCGCAACCGGTACCTACCAGAGCCAGTATCGCCGCTCCGAACATTACGGCGGGTTTCGTTCTAATCGAGGCGTTCATCAATTCTCCTTCCCACTGTTAAAGATGCAATTGGCTCGCCAACATTTAGAAACAATAACTTAACCCGTACTGTCGATTGGGATGCCGCACTTTTTACCCGGCTGGCGGGAAAAATGTCGCACTCGATAGGGCGATTGCTGGGGATTAGTTTGTAGTTGATTTCACAGGACTTGTCAGCATGCGCAGCTGCGAGACCGGCTGGTTTTCGGATTGTTCCTCCCTCGAGGCCTTTACCGTGAGTGAGTAACGCCCGCTATCCATTGAGATACCACAAACTCATCCCGAGATGCTCCTTGGGCAGCCTAGAACTTGCTCGATCTCCAAGATCGTACGCGTCGGCGAATTTGGTGACTTCATCCGCTTGGTTCAGAGCAAGGAAAGAATACCGAGGCGTTTGCGCCTTTTCTCCGTCACTCCGGTGTGTAGCGGACGATGATCGAAAACCTTCCAGTTTAATCCCGTGACGGCTCTGTGCTCGACGTCGTACGCGGCGCAGCTCTCCGGATCGCTCAGGACCCGGTATGCCATAACTTCGTAGTGGATCGACGAAAGCGGATCGGCCGTCCGTGCAAGACCTTAGGGAAGCGGGCGACTCTTGATCGGCGGACGGGCAAGGAGGATTAGATAAAGCACCGAATCTGCCCGTCGAGCGTTAACTGCTCTAAGCTGGAGCCGCCCTTAAGGATTGGACGCCGCCCCGTCTGGCGTCCGGTACAAGCGTGCGTGATCAGACTTCCATCACTCTGCCAGAGTCGCTGCCTTGACGGTCAGTCGCCAATTTCCGAAGCCGCGATTCTCTTCTTCGAGGCAAACTGCGAAATCATAACGCGCTCCGGTCCGAAACTCTGCCGCACGATTCGTTAGGTTCCATGAGGTCGTCATGATCGTGCGACCGTTCTGACGGATGGGGAGCCGCAGCATCTTCTCTTTCCAAATCGATGCGGGCCCAGCCAACTCCGCTCCACGCACCGCGAACACGGGCGAACTATTGCCGCATCCGAAAGGCCCCAAAGCGAACACTTCCGAGATCGCGCGATCCGTTAGCTCCGGCAAGTTCAGCAACGCGTCTACCTCGATTGTTGGGCGAAGATCCTCGAGCGTCAGAACTTTAGACGCGTGGGCATTCAAGCGACTTCGAAACTCGGCGACTCGCTCCACCGGCGAGGTCACTCCGGCGGCCTGCCGATGTCCGCCGAACTTTGTAAAGAGTTCCGGCATGGTTTCGAGCGCCTCGAGCAGATGAAACACCGGAATGCTGCGTCCGGAGCCTTGCGCCAGGCCGGTCTCTTCGTCTTCACTGAGCACAAATACGGGTCGATGATAGCGTTCGACGACGCGGCTTGCCACGATCCCGATGACGCCCCGGTGCCATCCGGAACCGGAAAACACCAACGCGAAATCCGAGTTGGTAACCGGCTCCTGTTCACAGATTTCGAGGATGCGCTTGACGATTTCAGCTTCTGTCTCCTGCCGCTCTTTGTTGAGATCGTGGAGCGACGTTGCTAGTTGAAGAGCGCGCTGTTCGTCTGAAGTCAAGAACATCTCAACTACATCGTTCGCGTTCGCCATCCGGCCGGCAGCGTTTATGCGCGGCGCGAGGCGAAACGCGACCTGTCCTGCGGTGGGACGTTCACCGGGGTTGAATCCCGCGACGCGGAGAAGCGCTCGCAGTCCGGGATTGCGGACGTCGTGAAAGCCTTCGAGGCCACGCTTCACAATGATGCGATTCTCACCGAGCAATGGCACTACGTCAGCGACTGTGGCCACCGCAATCATCTTTAGGAAAGACTCAGACAGCTTCCGGACTCGTTCCGCAGGCCAGTCCAGATCGCGAAAGAGCGCCTGCACGAGCTTGAACGTGACGCCTGCGCCGCAAAGATTCTTCTCGGGATACCCACAATCCCGACGATTCGGGTTGATGACAGCGACTGCTGGCGGAATCTCCACGTCCGGCAAGTGGTGGTCCGTCACAATGACATCAATGCCGAGATTGCGGGCGTGCTCGACGACAGCATTGGCGCGGATCCCTGTGTCGACACTGATTACTAGTGCCACGCCTTCCGAAGCGGCTCGATCAATGACTTCGGGACGCATGCCATATCCATCCCTCATCCGGTGAGGAATGAAAAATTCGCAGTTCGCTCCAGCCAGATCGAGCGCCTTCTTCAAAACAACGATCGAGGTAGCGCCGTCAACGTCGTAATCGCCGTACAGTAGGATCTTCTCTTTGCGATCAAGCGCCTGTCTGAGCCGCGCAACCGCCAGATGCATGTCCCGAAGTAGAAACGGGTCATGCATGTCATTGAGGCTGGGATGAAGAAATCGCTGGACATCCGCTGGGGTACGATACCCGCGAGTCCAGAGCACGCGCGCGGCAGGCGCCTGAATTTGAAGTTCGGCGATAAGGTCGGAAATGCCGCTATCGTCGGTGGGAAGCAGCCAGCGGGTGGGCAAACTCGCGGAAGCAGAAGCAGCGCCCGACATCAATTCTTGGAATAATATCCGCTCAGCGGATTCTCGTCTTCGTCTTCCTCGTCATCGGGCAGCATGTCGAGTTCATCGAGCATGTTGTTCAATTCGCGTATACCAATCAGTACGCAACTCATAGAAATACGTCATGCCTTGGTAATCGAACGACAGTTCGAGAGCACAAGTGAAGCCCTCATACACGCGAAGCTCACGCAGACGCCGCTCGAGTTCCCGTTGATCTTCGAATTCAAACGTGGAATCCTGCAGTTCTTCAAGCGTCCGGTCGATAACGGTGGCCTTGAATTCGCGGCTGTGAAAAATGATGAGGCGCACTCCGAGTTGGTGCGGAACAGCCAAAAAGTCTCGAAAGTCAGGGTGCTGTGTCGTATCCCAATCTACTTCGGGGCGTTCAATTATGCCGCGCGCGTGGCCGCGAAAAACGACGAACCCGTTTGTATTTAAATAGGCGTCGATTTCGGACTTCAACGAGTCCAGATTGTTTTGCTGCATGTAAGACACCTCTAGCATCGCATGGCATTGGCGTCCATGCGCTAGTAGTGTATGCGAAAACAGCGGGCCTTGTTCTGAATATGTCTATATAGGATTCGAGTTCGGCGCATTTCGGTGGGATACAGTAACTTCTGTAAGCGGAAAACCATCTTCTGGTCTGACCCTCAATTGGTCAAGGTTTGAAAAAGCGGCCCGCGCGGCCGCGGAATGGAGAGTTATGAAGAAACTTGTATTTGGCGCCATCGCCACGCTCGCGCTGACGGTTACGACTTTGTTCGCGGCCGATCTCACCGGTAAGTGGGCGGCGGAAGTCACGACTAGAAACGGAGAAAAACGGACCCAGGTTTTCAACTTTAAGGCTGACGGCGAGGCACTGACTGGTACCGTCACGGGCATGGGTGGTCAGGAAATGAAAATCGAAGAGGGCAAAATTGCAGGGGACGACGTATCGTTCTCAGTAACGATGGAATTCAACGGCAATACGAGGAAGATGGAGTATAAAGGGAAAGTCGTCGGCGACCAAATCAACTTCAAAACTGGTCAAGGCGACCGCGTCCGCGAGTTCAGCGCTAAGCGCGCAACCAGCTAGCCCTCCGCCGCCCAACTCCTTGAAGGGGCATCGCTTAAAGCGTTGCCCCTGTTAATTTTAGTCTAGAAAACGGACTCCAAGGAATAACCCACCGAAGATCAGGACGGAAGCTACTGCAACGGCCGCATAGCGGAGCATCCGTTCCGATTTGGTGCTTTCCTTATCGAGATCAGCCTTCATTTGGTCTTCGAGGCTATCAAACATGGATTAGTACCTCCTTACCATGCATTCGCCCCGATTTTGCACCCACTCTAAGCAAAAAGCAAGGATTTTTTAGGTGACTCACGTCTATGTGGTATCTCTTAACAGCTCGAAATGTGTTGCCTTCAATGCAATCCCATCCGTTCCAGCTTCCGATAGAGCGTCTTGCGTTCGATTCCCAGAATTTTGGCGGCTCGTGATTTGTTGCCCCCCGCCGCGGACAAGACTTTACGAATCTGGTCCGCTTCCGTGTCGGCGAGCGTCTCCGTCGATGCCTCGTCTGGCTGCATTGAGGAAATCGACTCCCGCACTGCGAACTCGTCAATTCGATCATTCGAGAGAATACAAAGGCGCTCGATCAAATGCTGCATCTGACGCACGTTCCCTGGCCACGTGTATTCGGTGAGTGTTTTGAGACCGGATTCCGTCAACTTGGCCGATGTCCCGAAACGGCTGTTTGATCGCTCGACAAAATGTTGCGCAAGTAGAGGGACGTCGCCATGACGCTCCCGAAGTGGAGGCATCTTGATCCGGATCACCGCCAGGCGATACCAGAGATCCTCCCGGAATTTCCCTTCCTGTACGAGCTTATGCAAGTCACGATTGGTTGCGGCGAGAACGCGGACGTCGATCTGTTTCGACCTGGACGCGCCGACTGGCCGGATCTCACGCTCCTGTAGAAAACGAAGCAACTTCAATTGGAAACTCTGATCTACCTCGCCAATCTCGTCGAGGAACACTGTGCCGTGATTGGCGGCCTCGAACACACCAATGCGATCGCGGTCGGCTCCCGTATAGGCGCCGCGTACCGCTCCAAATAGCTCACTCTCGATCAGTGTTGGCGCAATCGCCCCACAATCGACTGCGATGAAGGGCTGGTCGGCCCTTTTGCTGTAGCGGTGGATCATCCGAGCGAGGAGTTCTTTGCCGGTTCCTGTCTCGCCTTCGACCAAAACCGTGGTGTCCTTGGGCGCGACGAGGGAAATAGTTTTGTAGATCTCCACCATTGGGCCGGAACTGGCGATCATCTCGGTGGGCGGGAGTTCCTCGTACTCCACGTCCCCGTCCTCATCGCCTTCCTCGGACACGCCTTCTGCGCGCTTCAGAGTTTCGAGCAACCGGTCGAGCTCGAATGGTTTGGCGATGTAGTCGAATGCGCCGCCCTGCGTGGCGCGCATCACAGTCTCCATCGTTCCGCGGCCGGTCATCAAGATCACCGCGCAATCCGGATTTGAATTTTTGGCCGCCTGCAATACGTCGAGACCCGTGCGTTCATCAAGATAAATGTCCGACAGAACGATTGGATAAGAATACTGCTGCAGACGCTGCAGAGCTTCGCGGGTGGACGACACAGCGTCGACTTCGTAGCCTTCGAGTTCGAGGAACGTAACTACAGTGTTCCGGACAGAGCCGTCATCTTCAACAACCAGCAGACGTGACAATCGAATACCTCAGTAAGATACCAGCTTGGATGCAGGGGCGGTAGGCAATACCATCGTAAAACAGGAACCCTTGCCGGGCGTGCTGGTAACTTCCATCCGGCCTCCGTGGTGTGTGACGATTTGATCCACAATCGACAGGCCGATTCCTGTCCCGACCTCACCCGAAGCCTCCGCTTTCTTTGTCCGATAGAACTTCTGAAAAATACTCCGCAGTTCCTTCTCATCCATCCCGATACCCTGATCGCGCACTGACAAGCGAAGCAATCCGTTCTCACGATGCGCAGTTACGGTCACGATGGTCTCTGCGGGCGAGTATTTTACGGCATTGGTAAGGAGGTTGTACACGGCATATTCCATCAACTCGCGATCCCCGCGTATTGTCGACGGCTCGATTTCTTCGAGACGGAGTTCGATCTGTTTGCGCTCTGCCAGCGGACGCGCCCGCTCGAGGCATGGACCGATCACGTCACCGGCTTCGAACGTCTCGTTGCGTATTTCCATCTGTCCATCGGTAAGACGCTCGATATCGAGAAATGTCTGGATCATTCGAGCGAGCCGCTTCGACTCGGCATTGATCATGTCGGCCATTTGTTTGCGCTTGGCGTCGTTCAGGTTGTAGCGGCCCATCAATTCGCTGGAACCCTGAATGGCGGTCAAGGGCGACCGCATCTCATGGGTGACGAAGTGAATCGCCTGCTGATATCGAGCCTTATCGGACTCCGATTTCCGTAACTGCCGCCGAACGACAAAGTACTGCCAGGACGCTGCGAGAAATACTGAGAGCCATGCCGCGAATACCGGCGCCAGGTAGGGAAAGATGCTGCCGTTCGCGAATGCAATGTGAGGAGTCAAATGCGCGACAACGATTGGAATGGCGGCTAGTCCGTATGCAAGCCAGCCACTCAACATCGCAAAGATTGCTCCCGAGGCGATCGTCAGGAGCAGGCAAACCATCGCGACGGCGGTCAGCGAAACGGGCGTGAGAAACTGCTGGCGCGCAATCGTTTCGTACGCCTGCGCATGGATCTCCACGCCGCTCATCATTGCGCCGAAGGGTGTCATCAGGCGATCGCGCGCCGCTGATTGCGCGGTGATGCCGATGAACACGGTTTTGCTGCGCACCTCAGGAAATTGCGCGCTCGAAGCCGAGACCACCGGAATTCCCTCTCCATAACGGATATAGAGAGCGCGATTTGTTTGTCGACGGGCAGGAATGACAGCTTTGCCCGTAGACAGGCTTTCGGGCGATTCTTCAATGGCCCGTCCTCCAATGCTGAGACGATAGGCTTCGAGCGCCATTGCCCAGCGCCTGTCGTGTCCCACTACCACTTCGAGCGGCAGTTTACGGCTCACCGGGTCCGGAGCCGCGTGAACGTGTCCGACCGCCTTTGCGTGCTTGCCAAAGCGCGGCGATGGATCCTCCCAGCGGTCCTCGCCCGGCAGAATATCACTGGCAAGGATCAGATTTGGGGTCTCTGCGAGAGCCTTTTCCAACGCTGCGTCATCCGGATCGGAGGGATCTGCGGCATCGTACAAGCCCACGTCGATCGCTACTACGGCCGGTTTTTCCTGTCGTATGCGTGTAAGAACATCGGCTAGCGTGCGCCTGAGGTTGCGCATGCCGCCGGTTTGGTTCAGAGTCTTTTCATCGAATGCCACGATGACGGAGCTTGGCTCGATCGTCGCAGGCGCGTTGACGCGAAACATCCAATCGTAGGCGCTGCCCTCCATCCCCTCGGCGAGCGAACTCCAACCGGCGATCATCGCCACAAGGAATGCGGCGCTAAGAACGGCGATGTACCCGATTGTGACCCTACCGGGCCATTGCCTTCTCGATTTCATTCACTTCCCGCGGCAGAGAAGAACTGAGTACCTTCGCGCCATTCTCCGTTACAAGGACGACATCCTCAATACGAATCCCAATACGTTCTTCAGGGATGTAAACCCCTGGCTCAATCGTGATAACCATTCCGGCCTCTAACGGAATGGCTGGATCGTTCGCGTCGTGAACGTCCAATCCGACGTGGTGTCCGAGTCCATGAATGAAGTATTTCCCGAGCGAGGCGCCCTTGGCATCTTTGCCATGGCTGTCGATATAGTCAAGCGCGATCTTGTGGAGACCGATCTTACTCGAGCGGCTCCCTAGCATTACTCCTGGTTTGATCGCAGCGATTGCGGCCTTCTGAGCGCCAAGAACTACTTCGTACAGCTCTTTTTGCCGCGGTGTGAATTTGCCATTTACTGGAACCGTCCGTGTGATGTCCGTCGCATACATTGAGCATTCTGCGCCAACGTCCATCAGGAGTAGCTCGCCCGCATCCATCTTGCGCCGATTCTGAAAGTAGTGAAGGACAGCCGCATTCGGACCAGCGCCGACGATCGGAGAATAGGCATGCCGCTCGCAGCCGCGTTCGAAATAGGTGTCCGACATTGTCGCGGCAACCTGAAATTCACTGAGCCCGGGCTGTATGCGCTTCCAGGCGGCAAAGTGGGCTGCAACAGTTGCATCGGTTGACTTTTGAATAAGTTCAAGTTCGGCGGGCGACTTCTTGGCCCGAAGCCGTGCGATCGGCATCATGACATTTCGCAGCTCGGCTAGGGGCAGAAGCTTTCTCACCGTGTCCGCGCCAGGGGAATTGGTCATGGTGTGAACGGTCGAAACGTTCTCCGCCCATTTCACGAGGTTGCTTTGCAAAGCCGGCACAGGCAAAACCGATTCGAAGCCACTCGCGGCTGTTACATTCGCGTCACCCGGAGCTACTTTGGGTCCCGTCCACTGCTCCTGCTCCGAGTTCCGCTTAGGGATCAGAAGCGTGTCTGTCGTCGGCGTGATGACCAGAATCGCTCCGGGTTCGGCCCACCCTGTGAGGTAATAGAAGTTGGGCTCTTGGAAGAACCCGGTTCTAACGTCGCCGTGCTCTTTCTCTGTCCCGCCGAACAACACAATCAGCGAATCCGGCAGAGCCTTCCGAAGAGCCTCGCGCCGTTGCCGGTATTCCTGATGAGAAATGCTGGGCTCCGCGGCGGAGAGAATCGTCGCGAAAAGCAGACACAAAGCGGACAACGGGCGCATTCTTGCAGTATATCGGCTAAGTTAAAGCGCTTCGTCAGGCCTCCGGTTCGCTTTCATGCTCGTCCTCGAGCAGCTCCGCCTGAGCCGCGTATCTCTTCAGAACTCGTATCGACGCGCCCGAACTGAATCCGGCATACCGGAGCCTTCGATACGCGCCGTGGAGTTTTTTCTCTTCCTGGAGGAGTTTACCGAGATCCAAGTTTCGATATTTACGCTCGAGAAACGCCTCAATCCGGGCGATTTCATCGGTGCCTTCAAACGCCTGCTCGACAGCATCGCTCGCGAGATTCGGAGCTACCCTCCGCTGCCGCAGATCACGCAGAACCCGCATGCGTCCGAAGCCTTCGTTGTCTCGCCGGCCGGCCGCAAAGCTTTCCGCGAACTGAGTGTCGTTCAGATAACCATAGTCGCGGAGCTTGGAGATCGTGGTCTCGATATCTGCCTCATTTTCGGCTCTGCGGGCCAGCTTTTGCCGGACCTCGCCGGTAGACATCGCCCGGCCACCCAGAAGCTTGAGGGAATAAGCCCAGAGACCATCTGCATCGACCTTCTTGGGCGCTCTTCCTCCAACCATCCGAAGCGATTTTATCAGGCGCGTAACTTCTTGGCGGCTATCTAATCTACTGCTATGCTGAGACTGGCGTTAATCATTCTCACCGAAGGAGATAACCATGGACGACACTAAGGGTCTATCGTACTTTTTGCTCGGACTTGGCGTCGGAGTCGCGGTTGGTATCGTTTTCGCGCCGACGTCGGGTGAAGAGACGCGCGGACGCATCCGCACCAAGGCCAACGAAGGCGGTGATTTCCTGCGTCGCAGGACCGAAGATCTTCGCGAGTCTGCTGTCGATCTCGTCGACCGTGGCAGGACTGCTGTTGGGCGCCAGCGCGAGCAATTGAACGCTGCCGTCGAAGCCGGCAGGCAAGCCTATCGGGAGACGATCGCAGAAGCGACCGGCGGATCATCGAACATCGCTAACAATCCCGAAGGCGTGTAGGACGCGATAGGAGTCGCCAGTCAGAGGAAATTTATGAACCAGGAATTTCTGCTCGGAATCCTGACATTCTTCGTTGCAATCTCAGGACTCGCGATGTTGATTCAGGCTGGCCTCCTATACGGCATCTATCGCCATACGAAATCCATTAAGACCGAAGCGCTTGCCATTCTTCCGCAAGCCAAGTCCATTCTGACGAAGGCGGAAGCGACTCTCGATGAGAGCCGCAAGCACATTGTCGAGATCACGGCGAAAGCAAACGAGATGATGGATATTGGTAAGTCCCAGTTAGTCAAACTGGACGACGTGATCACGGACGCGAGCAGCCGCGCCAAAATCCAGCTCGAGCGCGCGGAACTCGTCGTTGACGATACGATGAGCCGCGTGCATCATTCGGTCACAAGCGTTCACAACGGCATTATCAAACCCATTCGGGAGATACAGGGGATTACGAGCGGCGTCCGGACCGCTCTGCAACACTTCCTCCGCGGCCAGCGTCCGAGCGTCGCCCAGGCGACCCAAGACGATGAGATGTTTATTTAGCGATTTCGGATCGCAAACAGATTGGTCGCGCTTCGAATGAGCAGCGTGTCACCCGAAGCTGCGGGTGTCGCGAGAACGGGCTCTCCCATCTTATTCACACCCAGCTCATCATATTTGTCTGCGACCTTGATCACGTAGACTTCGCCATCTTCGTTCACGGCGTAGACGTGATCCTTGGCCGCAATCATCGACGCGCTCGCGCCCGTACCGGCTCCTATTCGTTGTTGATAAATCGTCGCGCCGGTCTGCGCGTTATAGACGTTCAGGATTCCGCTGCCACGGCTACCGAATGCGAATACATAGTCGCCGCTGATGACAGGTGTCGACAGATACGGCGCCTCTTCCCGCATCCAGGCGATGAACTCCTTGGAACCGGTGATGTCGCCGGTCGCGCCAGGACGAATTGCGTAAGACCTCCGCATGTTGCGGTAGTAGCCGCTGAAGACGTAGATCAATCCCTTGGCCGTGAACGGAGTAGGGACAGAGATCATCGACGTGCCCTTTAGCCGCCACAGTTCTTTGCCTGTTTCTGCGTCGTAGCTGGCAATATGCTCGACTCCATTCGTCACAACCTCGGTTCTTGACGGGCCTTGCACGATCGTCGGCGTCGACCAGCTTGGCTTCGAATCCCGCGCAGTGCGCCATAGCTCTTTCCCATTCTTAGCGTCGAAGGCCGCGAGAAAACTACCCTTGTGCACGTCGACTTGTAAGTAGACTTTCCCGCCCCACAGAATCGGCGAAGCGGCGCTGCCCCACTGGTAGTCAGGAACATCGAAAGCGCCTTGATCTAAAATGCCCAGGTCTTTCTGCCAAAGCAGCTTGCCCTTGAGGTCGTAGCAATAGAGTCCTTCGGAACCGAAGAAGGCGACAAGGTATTTTCCATCCGTCGCAGGCGTTGGCGAGGCGTACGAATTATGCGGGTGACGAAGGACGCGAGGCTTGCTCTTGATCGCCAGCTGATTCCAGGCAATACGGCCCGTTTTCTTGTCGACCGCGACCACTCGAAATTCCTGCTCGGCCGGATCCTGGCGGTTATCGCGTTCGCCTTTCAGCTTGGCCTCAAAGATCATCTGCGGATTCGAACTCACGGCCGTTGTCAAGAAGACAAGGTTGTCCCAGACAACTGGACTCGATAGACCGAGTCCTGGAATGGGGGCTTTCCACGCCACGTTCTCTCCGGTTTCTACGTTCCAGGAGACCGGCAGCTTCGGATTGGAAGCCAAGCCGCGGGCTCCGGACCCACGAAAGCCGGGCCAATTCTCAGCAACCAGCGATGTCACCGCCAGTAGACCGATCAGGAATCGCATGTTCCTAGACTACTTGAAATTCATGGATTCGCTTGACCAGCGCTCGCCGCATTCGAGGATTTTGTACGGTGTGCTCTCGGCCTCGGCGGAAATAGCAAACTCGGATGCAGATGCGGTGTTAAACGTAAACATGTCGTAGTGCATGGGGATGACAAGCCGCGCTCCAATGCGTTTGCCAAGTTGCGCAGCTTCTTTCGCATTCAAGTTTCCTGCGACTCTTCGCTCCGGAGCGGCCCCGTTAATCGGCAGCAGCGCAACGTCGATGCGGAATCGTCGTAACTTGGCAGCCATGCCGTCGTAGAGCATCGTGTCGCCCGGCTGATATACCGTCCAGGAACCGAATTTCAAAATGTAGCCGAGATACTTCGATAGACCATATTCGTCCCGTTCGATCTTCTCGTGCGCCGCCGGTACCGCAGTGATGTGAAACGCTCCAACCGTTATTGACTCTCCATCATTCATGCCAATCGGCCAGGCTGCATCACATCCGAGCCGCTCGGCCACGAACGCGCGATTCGCTTCAGGGATGATGAACTTCATCCCTGGATTCGCCTCGCGCAAGGCATTTAGCGTTTCGGCATCGAGGTGGTCAGTATGGTTGTGACTGGATGTGCAGACATCGATAAACGTCAGCCGCGCTGGATCCACTGGCATCTCCGTCATCCGAACATGAGGCTTGTCCGTATTGGCGTACTTTTTTGTCAGCGAGTCCGATAGGTAAGGGTCGAACAACAGGTGAGAGCCCTTCCACTGCAAAAGAAAACCGCTCTGGCCAAGCCACCACATACGAAAGTGATGATCGTTGCGGCTGGCGGTTCGTATGTCGGCGAGAAGCGCTTCGTCCTTAAGAGCCGGCTTGATCACAAGCCGATCTCCCTGCGCACGATTGCTGCTCCTTCTACCATCGATTTCAACTTCCGTTTGGCCGCCCATCGCGCCGTTTGGCTCAATCCACAATCGGGAGCGAACGCCAGGCGATCGGGCGGCGCGTATTCGAGGCAATGGCGAATGCGCGCCGCGACGTCTTCCGGCGTCTCAATGTAGTAGCTCTTCACGTCAATGATTCCGACCGCTACCGTCATTCTCTTCGCGATCGTCCCGATGCACGCGAGTTCGGCGAACTCACGGCTGGCCATCTCCAGGTGCATCTCATCGACATGGAAATCGAGGAACGCCGGAAACATCGGAGCATACTGGCGGGGTCCGACGGCGCGTCCTTTGTAGTTCCCGAAGCAAAGGTGGGTGCTCAATCGTGTCTTGGAATACGCCGGCTCCACCGTATCGTTAAAGATCCGTACAAATCGTGAAGTGTCCTCCCGATATGCATAACAACTCATCGAGGGCTCATCGATTGTGATCTCGGGACAACCAGCGGCGACGAGCGCCTCAAGTTCGGATCGGACTATCGGCAAGAGCGCCTCTGTCAATGCCCAGCGATCGCCGTAGTGATGATTCGGTAGCAAGCGGCCGCTGAGCGTGTATGGGCCTGGGATGCTGACTTTTATCCCCTGATTTGGTGGCGCAAGTCGCGCCAATCGTTTGTATTCCTCCAGCGATCCTAATCCGCGCGGCGCGCGCAATTCGCCGGTAACTGCATGCTTGCCTCGTTGATCGTGCGCGGGTGGTCCGAAGTGACGGGCCGGATCGGGCTCGATCGCGATTCCCTCGAGATAGCCGTAAAACGAAAGATTGAAATCAAGGCGTGTCTGTTCGCCATCGGAAATGACATCGAGACCAGCGTCTAGTTGATCGTCGATTGCAATCCTTGTTGCATCTTCGATCAGCTCCTTAAGATCGTCCTTGCCGAAGCGATCAAGATTCTGAGACGCAAACTCCAGCCAGCCTGGAAACGGGTAACTGCCGATCACAGTCGTGCGCAGCGGACGAACCTGCATCAGACTTTCACCTTCACCCATTTACTTTTTCGTATCGATTCGTATCCTGCGTCGAGAATACAGTTCACAATGTAGCCGTCTTCATATGTTTCTCGTGGCTGGCGTCCGTCCCGAACGCATTCGACAAAATGACGCATCTCGGATTGGTATCCGTAAGCGAAGGCTTCTTCGGGAAGAGGCCGCGTCCATCCGAAGCTGATATCTGCTTTCTCGATCACATAACCGGCCGGCCTTGGCGTGAACGATGTAATGGCGGTCGATCTTGTGACATCCGTAAAGATCGATCCTTCCGAACCATGAATTTCATTGCGCAAATCCAAGCCACCCTTCGTCGTCCAGGAAAGCTCGCAGTGACCGATGCCGCCGCTTGCGAACTTCAACACAAGGAGGGCGTTGTCCTCGCCTTTCGTGCGATTGTTGTGCACAAGGGTCGCGCCCCACGCCATTACCTCAACGACCTTGTCCTGCTTCCCGAAAAAGTAACGGGCAGCTTCAACACAATGGCATCCCAGATCATTCAGAGCGCCGCCGCCGGTCTGCTCGACATCCCAAAAGTGCGGGCTATGGGGACCGCTATGCGACTCCCGCGACCGAACCCACAGGACGCGGCCGAGACCACCGGCTTCAATCGTTTCGCGAGCCTTCACAACGGCCGGCGCAAAGACTTCCGTCTCGGCATAGCCATGGATTGCGCCGGATTTCTTGGCTGCCGCGTACATCTGTTTCGCTTCGTCCCGGTTGCGCGCCAACGGCTTCGTACATACCTGGTTCCGTTTGGCTTTCGATAGCTTGAGCGAGACCGGAAGATGCTCCTGGTTGGGGAGCGCGATGACATATAGATCGATGTCGTTGAGCGCAATCACCGCATCGAGTTTCGTCGATGTTGCGTGGATTCCCCAGCGATTTGCAAACGCCTTTGCTCGCTTAGGTGTGCGCGAGTAGTTCAGAACGACTTCGTGTCCGTGAACATTCGCTAGCCCCTGCATGTAAAACTCGGCGACAAACCCCGAGCCCAGCATCGCGATCCTGACAGGCTTAGTCATAGAGATGCCTCAAACTCTTCCGGTAGGAGTCATAAAATCGCTCGAGTTGTTCCTCGGCGCTCGTGTTTCCGATGAACTGATGGCTTGGAAGAAGGACGGGTTTGACACCACGCGCAAGCAGTTTCTCCGCGGTTGCGCAACGCAGCATGTTGATGATCATTCCGCCTGTAACTGTTGAAGTGGGACCAGTCCTCCATTCGAGGCCCTCCATCTCGACAACGCAATCGCCCGGCGGGCATTGATTGTCCAGAACGACGTCAGCGACATCTACCAGCTTCTTCCCGGAAGAGTGCGCAGGGACTGACTGCTCGCAATGTTGTTTCGAGACAATCCCGATTACCGGGAGGCCACGCTTTTTGGCCCCAAGCGCCATCTCGACAACTACTGGGCGTATGCCGCTAGTCGAGATCACGATAAAAGCGTCGCTGGGTCCGAAGTGAAAGCCTTTGAGAATCGCTTCCGAGTATCCTTCGAATTTCTCGAGCGTCAATGGCGCCCGCAAACCATTTGTCCCGATGATGTTCGCGTGGTTCGACAAGGCAAGCTCCACCATTGCGACAAAGCCGACAAAGCAGCCCTGGCGCGGCGTCATCTCTTCACACATCATACGGGAGTGGCCGTTACCGAACAGGAAGACCAAGCCGTTGTTCGCGATGCTATTCGCGCAGATCTCGGCTGCGCGTTCGATATGCGGCGAGGTCTCGGTCCGGACCTTCTCGAGCAGAGCTGTGGTCTTATCGAAGTAACTGGAAGCTGCGTTCACATTTTCAGGATGACATGGGCAAACTCGATGGCAAAGTAGTCCTGATCACAGGCGCAACAGGTATTGGCGCCGCCACTGCTCAACTCGCCCAGAGCGAGGGCGCGAGCGTGTTCACAGCCTCGCTGGATGGCGAATCGTATACAGGAGATCTGTCTCTTGAAGAGAATGCCATTACGGCCGTAGAAGCTTGTCTCAAGAAATTTGGACGTATCGATGGGCTGTTCAATGTAGCCGGAATCAGCGGCCGTCGCTTCGGTGACGGCCCGCTGCACGATTGTACGGTTGAGGCATGGGACACGTTGATGAGTGTCAACGTCCGCTCGCTGTTCCTGGTCTCTCGCGAAGTAGTTCGGCACATGCTCGAAAAAAAGCTCGGCGGCTCAATCGTCAACATGGCGAGCGTTCTCGCGATTTCGCCTGAACCGCAGCGTTTCGCGACGCATGCTTACGCAACTGGGAAGGGAGCAATCATCGCGCTAACCACGAGCGCCGCGTCCTATTACGGCAAGGATGGGATTCGCTTCAACGCGCTCGCGCCCGGTTTGGTGCAAACTTCGATGAGCAAGCGCGCACAAGAGAGCCCTGAAATTCAGGACTACATACGTGGGAAGCAGCCACTAGCGGGGGGATTCATCGAAGCCGGTGATGTCGCGGCTGCGGCACTGTTTCTCTTAAGCGACGAATCCCGCTACATCACCGGTGAAGTTCTGACTGTAGACGCCGGCTGGCGTTTCAGTTAATTCGTAATGTCGTGCGTGCGGCTCTCTCCCCGGATCGGCATGTACACGTCGTACCAGGCCTTCTGTGCCGGGCTGTCGGCATAGTTCTTCAGCGCTTCTTCACTCTCGAACTCCATCACAATAATATTCTTGTAACCTTCGTCGAGCTGCATCTTGATCGGCCGCGTCCAGACGTTCTTCAGTCCGGGATAGTTCATCGTCTCGGCCGCCTTCAAGGCTTTCGCTATCTGAGCATCTGTAGTGCCCGCCTTCCACTGAATCGTGATCACATGGATTACGCTCTTCGGCTTGCCGGGCGCTGCAAAGATCGACGAGGTCATCAGCGCGAGCCCGACCAGAACAGTTAGCAAAGTTTTACGGGTCATAGTTGCTTCCATAGTAGCCCGCTTCTCGGGTCCGTATACTCGGATGGAAGCAAATTAATGGACTACGTTATCGGATGTGATGTTGGCGGAACACGCCTGAAGTACGTCGCTGTCACAAAGACTGGCAGAGCTGTGAAGAAAACCATAACTCCGTCCGGCGCTGACCGCGGTCCCGAATATCTTGTAGATTCGCTTGCCGCGGCCGTCGACGAGTCTGAGGCGGCACTCGGCGTACGCGCCAAGGCGCTAGCTTTCGGCATCTCCGGTGCTGTCGATCCACGAAAGGGTGTCGTTCTCCTGCCGGGAAAATTCGCCAACCTCGAAGGCTACCCGCTTGTCCCGAAGCTGCGGAAGCGCACTCGAATACCAGTCGTAGCAGAGAACGACGGTCGCATATCGATCATCGCCGAGAAACACTATGGGGCAGCCAAAAAGCGCAAGTGGGTCGTCTGCCTGACTATCGGTACAGGCTTGGGTTCGGGTGTCATGCTTGACGGCCAGATTCTGCGTGATCCCTTCCTTCAGTTCGGGACACAGATTGGACATATCGTTTTGCAAGCCGACGGGGGTCGCCTGTGCATGACCGGCGCGCGAGGGACTGCCGAAACGCTCTGCGCGGCGACAGCGCTTGCTATGCAAGTTCGCGATGGACTACAACGCGGTATTCCCTCGGTTTTGACAGATCAGTATCTGGCAAATCCACACAGTATCGACTTTGCCGCCGCAATCCGTGGTTTCGAACAAGGCGATCCGCTCTGCATCGACGAGCTGAGACGCTGGACTGAGCATCTTGGATGGCTCGTCCTTAGCGCGGTCCACGCCTTCGCCCCCGAACTGGTCATCCTGAGCGGAGGCGCAATCAGCGCAGCTCATCATTTCCTGCCTGCCATACGCGAACAGGTCAACCGCCATGCGTTTCGCTACCCCAAAGGAAAGCCGGTGCCGATCGTGGTCTCAAAAATGGGCGAGTTCGCGGGCGCGATGGGCGCCGCGGCTCTCGCTTGGGAAGCGGCAAGGCGCGTAGACTAGAGAACGTGAAGTACCTGTTTGCGTTGGCCCTGTTTGAGCTCACAAGGCTGAGCGCAGTCTGCAGTGGCGCTGATGGCACGGCAGCGTCCATATCTCGAGCCATCCAGCAATCCGGCCTCGATCCGGGCGAATGTTACCGTGTTCGCGACCTGGCGTTCCAAAAGGAAGACATCAAAATCTATCTCAACGAAGGTCACCTTATCTTTGCGAAGCCTGTGGAGGGTAGGCGCCTCGCTGCCGTTTATGTTGGGGACGTTCCTGGGGGCGATGCGGAACTCATGGTATTTCCACCGCAAAGCAGCGAGCGTCGCTCGCTGGCTGTGTTCACGAAGAGCCCGAATCTCAACGAGCATTTCATGGCGGCTGTGTTTATCTTCAGTGACAATACCGCCGTCGAACTGCAGGACATGCTGAAGGATGCAAAGAAGGAGCCGGATTCGGGGTTAGTGCTGGCAGGGCAGTTCGACAGTGTTGTTCGCAACATTGCCACCAGTTACGAGATCAGGCTCGTACACGACTTGTTGTCTGCGGACTGGCAGCGAGAAGGCGTTTTCTTCGCGGCAGTTAGCGGAAAGACACTCGGCAATTTCGACGTCTTATACGATCCTCGAGCTCGAGATCAAGTGATGGTGGGACAACTTGTTTTCAACGAGAATCGGCGGTTCTTCGATACCTGGGCAAGCTTCCGCTCACGCTCCATTCGGAATGGATCCCGGACCCCTCCGCAAGACCCATTCGCTTTCCGTAACTTCGTCATCGATGCCAGTCTCGATCCCGACCTCACACTGAAAGCGAAAACTCGTGTGGAAGTAGTCGCCAAGTCAGCTTCGAGTAGAGTTGTCGTTTTTGATCTCTCCCGTCGCATGAAGGTAACCGACGTCCGCATTGACGGAGAGCCGGTCGAATACTTCGCGAGAGAATCTTTGCGCTCAAACCTGGTCCGTAACGCCGAAAATGAGGCGTTCATGGTGATTCTTCCTAAGCCTTTAGCGGCCGGAGGGACTAGGACGCTCGAGATATCGCATGAGGGAGCAGTTATCTCATCGTCTGGGAACGGAGTTTACTATGTCGCCGCCCGAAATAATTGGTATCCGGGTCACGATGGTGTGTTCGCAACTTACGACATAACATTCCGTTATCCAAAACGCTTGCAGTTGGTCTCGACGGGTGAAGTCGTCGAGGATCGCTCGGAGTTGGAGACCCGGATCACCCGTAGGAAGGTGAATTCGCCAATCCGATTTGCTGGGTTCAATCTTGGTGATTACGAAAAGGCCTCAGGCGTGCGAGCCGGTTTCACGATCGAAGTTTATGCCAACCGGAAAATTGAGCCCGCGCTGCAACGCCAGCGCGAGTATGTGCCTGCGCCGCCTCCGATGCCCGGTCGGATTGGGAGACGCCAAGCTCCCGATTTACTCGCTCTTCCAATCGTTACGCCTGTC
The DNA here is from genome assembly GCA_963844855.1 of Bryobacteraceae bacterium. Classification (GTDB taxonomy): domain Bacteria; phylum Acidobacteriota; class Terriglobia; order Bryobacterales; family Bryobacteraceae; genus DASQDN01. Next base: position 319,649 of record CAWJQP010000080.1, on the reverse strand, counting down.
CCGGATCCAAAACTGCGGCTGGCCGCTCTGGCGGATGAGATCGGATCCGCGATGGAGTTCATGAGTTCTCACTTTGGACCTCCACCTCTGAAGACCCTTACCGTTTCGCCCATCCCGGGCGCATTCGGCCAAGGGTTTCCGGGGCTGTTATACCTTTCGACGCTCGCCTATTTGAATCCGAATGAACTCGCGATTCCCGTGCGTACCGATTCGCAACGGCGGTTTTTTACCGACCTGTTGCATGCGCACGAGGTCGCGCATCAGTGGTGGGGGAACCTCGTGGCCTCCGCTTCGCACCAAGACGACTGGCTCATGGAAGCTCTCGCCAATTACTCGGCGCTGATGTTCCTCGAAAAGAAAAAAGGGCGTAAGGCGCTCGAAGAAGTGCTGGATGAATATCGCCAGCATCTGATTGCGGAAGGGACCGACGGAAAGACAGTTGAATCGTCCGGGCCTATCGTATGGGGAACGCGCTTAAATTCGTCTCAGGCGTCGAACTATTGGCGTGTGATCGTCTACGAGAAGGGCGCCTGGATTGTCCATATGGTTCGTGTGCGGCTGGGCGACGCGGCGTTCTTGAAGATGCTGAATGCGCTTGCACAGCGCAATCGATATTCCCGTGTGAGCACGGAGACTTTTCAAAAGCTGGCCGCCGAGTTCTCTCCTGCCGGATCCGATGATGCTAAGTTCGAGAGCTTCTTTGAGCAATGGGTCTACGGTACCGGTATCCCGCAACTGAAGCTTTCCCACTCGGTCCGGGGAAAGGCTCCACGCGTCCGCGTGACTGGGTCCATCGCGCAGACCGGCGTTGACGAGGAGTTTTCCGCGACCGTACCCGTTGAGATGCAACTTCCCGGCAAAAAATCCAGTACGAAGTGGGTTCGAACTTCGAGTGAGCCGATCAGTTTCGCGTCCGATTTGCCCCAGCCACCTGTTCGCGTCGCGATCGATCCTTATGCTGTCCTGATTCGACGATAGTTCCTCGGAGAATGCGCGCGATATAATTCGGCTTGAGTTCCCCATCTATGAGAAAAAAAGTTACCGTCGTAGGCGCCGGAAATGTGGGCGCAAACTGTGCTGTCCGCATCGCCGATAAAGAACTGGCCGATGTTGTTCTTGTCGACGTTGTGGAAGGCGTTCCGCAGGGAAAGGGCCTCGACATCTTAGAAGCGGGTCCCGTCGAGGGCTATGACGTTCTTGTCACCGGCTCGAATGAATATGAGGCGACTGCAAACTCTGACATCGTCGTCATCACTGCCGGCTTCCCCCGCAAGCCTGGCATGTCCCGCGATGATTTACTTCTGGCCAACTACGAAGTTGTCCGCACGGCAACCGAGCAGGCAGTAAAGTACTCGCCCAACGCGATATCTGATCCTGGTGACGAATCCGCTCGATGCGATGTGCTGGACTGCCTTCCAGGTATCCAAGTTCCCGAAGAGCCGGGTTGTCGGCATGGCTGGCGTGCTCGACACAGCGCGCTATCGAACGTTCATCTCTCAGGAACTTGGTGTGTCGGTCGAAAGCATCACGGCGCTGGTTCTGGGAGGCCACGGCGACACCATGGTGCCGATCGTGCGTTTGACGACAGTCGGCGGCATTCCGCTGACCGAGTTGACCGACCAGGCTACGATTGATCGTCTCGTGCAGCGTACTCGCGACGGTGGCGCCGAGATCGTGAAGTATCTCAAGACCGGTAGCGCATACTATGCGCCTTCCGCTGCGACTGTCGAGATGGTGGAATCGATTCTGAAGGACAAGAAGAAGGTTCTGCCCTGCGCCGCATATCTCGAAGGCGAATATGGCGTGAACGGTCTGTTCGCCGGCGTTCCTGTAAAACTGGGCGCTAACGGTATTGAGCAGATTTATCAACTCAAGCTCACTGCCGACGAGCAGGCGCAGCTAGACAAGAGTGCAGCGGCAGTGAAAGAATTGATCGACGTAATCAAGCAGAAAGCCGGCATCCTGATCTCTCAGCTTGATCCGTTGCCGCTCGCGCTTGCTAGTTCATCGGCCAGAAAACAACGCTCTTAGACAAACCTGTAGCTAAAGATCACTGATGATCCAAAAACGCGGACCCACAACTGGATCCGCGTTTTTGTATCGTTCAAACTTCGCGTCGGCTCCGTCCAAGATCCATCGCTGGGGAGTCTTTGCCGACGAGGTCATCCCGGCTCGGCGAAAGATCATCGAATACACCGGCGAGAAGATCAGCCGCCGCGAAACCAAGCGGCGCGCCGAAGGTCCGCTGAACTATCTCTTCACTCTGAACTCATACTGGTGCATCGACGGCAACGTCGGCGGCAGCGGAGCGCAGTACGTCAACCACTGCTGCAATCCCAATTGCTACGCGTGGATCGTAAAGGAACACATTCTTTACATGAGCGCGCGCGACATTCACCAGGGCGAAGAGCTGACTCTCGACTATCACTTCGATAAGGATGTCGAGCGAGTACCATGCTCATTGCGGCGCTCCAAACTGCCGCGGCACGATTAACCTCAAGGAATAGTCAGTCGATGATACGGCAGCATCGTCCTTCTCGATTTCGAGCAGGCGATTGTACTTAGCCAGCCGCTCGGATCGCGTGATCGAGCCGACCTTGATCTGGCCCGCGCCGGAAGCCACCGCAAGGTCCGCCAGGAAGCTGTCCTCCGTTTCGCCGGATCGCGCCGAGACCACTGCGTTGAAGCCGGCCTGCCGGGCCAAGTTCCAGCACTTCGAGCGTTTGCGTAACGGTCCCGATCTGGTTCATCTTCACCAGCACCGCGTTGGCGGCGCCGGTGTCGATCCCGCGCTGAACCCTGGTTGGGTTCGTCGTGAACAGATCATCTCCAACCAATTGCAACTTCCGGCCCGAGACGCGCTGTCAATTCACGCCAGCCCTCCCAGTCGTCCTCTTCGAGGCCGTCTTCAATCGATAGCAATCGGATACCGCGAAGTCCAGTTCTCGAGCAACGCGACCATCTCACTGCTCGTCAGAACGCGCTTCTCGGTTCGTAGCTCGTATCGGCCATCTCTCTTGAAGTGCGAGGCAGCGACATCCAGAGCGATCGAGAACTGCTCAGCACGGACGGTAGCCGGCCTTCTCGATCGCCTCGGTAACAATCTGCAACGCTGTCTCGTTCGAAGGTAGTAGAGGTCCCCAGCCGCCCTCATCCGCCACACCCGTCACCGAATATCCCCGCGACTCAAGCACCAGCCTCGCATGTCGATGCACTCGGGTCGTGGCATGAAGCGCCTCGGAATACGAATCGAACCCATGCGCAATCACCAAGAAATCCTGGAATTCGATGTTGTGCGCTGCGTGCAGGCCTCCCGACAGAATGTTCACCATCGGAACCGGGATGGTCGGCGCGGTCCGAGCTAGCGTCCTCCAGAAGGGCTCGTCACGAACCATGGATAACGCCCGAACGAGTGCGCAGGACACCGCGAGAATCGCATTAGCTCCGATGGCTCCCAATTCGATCATGCGCCTGTCCAGACCCGCGGGATCTTCGACACTCGCGTCTCGAAGGGCGGGGAAGATCACTTCCTCGACGTTTCGAACGGCCTTCAGGACACCTTTGCCGCCGTAACGCGTTGGGTCACCGTCGCGCAATTCGACCGCTTCATGCTTACCCGTGGATGCTCCGGACGGAGCGTGTCCCATTGCCGTAACGCCGTTTGATAGCGTCACGCGCGCAGCTACAGTCGGGTTGCCTCGAGAGTCCAGAATCTCGTATGCTCTCAGCTCTCTAATACTTGGTGGCATATCTGCTCCAGACTTCAGCGATAGACTTCGGTGGGTTGACGATCAGATCCCGAGCGAAGAGCCGGATTTGCTGTTTCAGTTGCGGGTCGCGAATGTATTCGGCGGGCGATTTGCCGTCCATTCGCGCCAACAACAAGCCTCCGAGGTGCGCCAGAGTCGCCGTCTCAAACCAAGGCGCATCCGGCATCGCCGAACGCAAGGACGCCCAAAAGCTCTCGGCCAGAAGCGGAGCGGCCGTCGATTCCGTAAAACGTTTTCAACAATAAATGATTCAGCAGGAAGGCGGCGTCGAACGACGGGTCTCCGAAATGAATGACTTCAAAATCGATCGCGATCGCATTTGAGCCGTGGACGAGAATGTTCTTCGGACTCCAGTCGCCATGGACAAGGCAAACCCGGCGTGTCTGGCAGTCATGCGATTAACGCCTCGAAGTGCGACCGCCAGATCCGGATAGAGCGCAATCATCCGACCGTAGTAAGGGTCGAGGCGCAACTGGTCAAAGATAGTAAGGTCGCCGAACTGCGCGGCTAATTCTGGCTGAATTCCAGCTTTCGCGCATCATCGCCCCGAGCATCTCGCCGGCGCGTTCGGCGATGCGGGGATCGGCATTCGTTTCGCAAAAGGCAGGCCTTCCACGACTCCGCTCCCTCGGGCGCAGCGCGTCATCGCAAACGCGTAGTTCTCCTGGTCTTCGAACAGGACGTTCGGAACACTTCCCGCTGGAAGCTTCGGCGCCAGTAAGCGTAAGGCCGCGGATTCCTGGAAGATCCGCCGCATGTCGGAGAACCACTCCTGCTCGACACGCAGTTGAGGAAGCGCCTGCTTCAGAACAAACCGGCCATCCGCATGTTCCACCAGCAGGACGATGTTTGAGACACCGCCGGCCAGTTCCGTGACGCGAAGGGACTCGGGTACGAATCCGCGACTGGCCAGGTATTGCGGAGTGCGATTGGACGGTGAGTTCGACGGAAGGTTTTGCGATCAACGAAAAAACGATGATAACAAGCCGCTACCCTTATCCTTCCCTTTCTTGGAATTCTTCTCAAACGAAACCAGTTTGTCGGCCAGGGTTGATAGATTCTTTCCGATGACAGTATTGCCCTGAATAGGCTTACCGTCCATCAGGGACTTCTGAACCGCTTCGCTGTCAGCCGGGATCGTCTGAAAAACCTCGGTTGGGAAGGCGTCTTTGATATTGTCACTGAGAAGACCGTTGTCTTTGTGGTAACGATTGACGACAAGCTTCACCTTATTCATGTCGACTCGCTGAGAGTCCATATACATGAGCGCGCGCTGGGCAGCATACAATGACGCGATTTCATTCGTTGCCACCAGCAGAACTTCGTCCGAAAGACGAGCGAGCGACATATTCCAACCGCCATAGACTCCGCCGCAGTCAAGCACAACCGCTTCATAGATCGATTGTGCAAAGTCGACAATCGGCGCTCCGGAGGACAACTCGGTGTTTGGGTCGACCAGCGATTCAGGTCCCAACAGCACTTCGACGCCCTGTGAAACGGTCGTCATCTGCTTCCAGAGATCCGCTTCCAGTGAATCTTCCCGGTGCAAGACGTCGATGAAGCTATACGTCGATTTGAGTTTCAAAACGAAAGAGACCGTGCCAGTCAACGGGTCGAGATCGGCCAGCAATACGCGTTCCGCTCCAAGGCGCTTGCACTGGTGGGCCAGATTGCATGCAATCGTAGTTGCGCCGGAACCACCTTTGGCAGGCATAACTGCAATTACCTTTCCTCCAGCTGTGTTTCCGAATGGCGCCGGGATCAACCTCGCGATTTTCTCGACACACGCGTCGATCTGGTCGGAGGTGAACGGCCGAATCAGGAAATCCATTGCTCCCTGCCGCATGCATTGGAGGACCAGATCCGGGCTGTTCGCGCCCAGAAGGGCGACAACCGGCAGACTCGGGTTCAGGGAGTGAATCTCGCTCAGCACCTCGAATGCGCTTTGTTGTGAGAAATCCAGAAAACAAAGCTTGGGTTCCACCGTTCGCAGAAGGTCGACGATCTGCCGACGAGTAGGGTATGCCGGAATGTCCTGAATCGGGGCGAGGGGAAGACCAGACGCCAGCATCGGAGTGATTTCTGATGACAAAGCGCGGTTCGGACTGATCAGCAGGGCTTTGTAATACCGTGCGTCGATAATGGGCATCCCTTGGGTCTCTTACTCTTATCGGCGGGCTACGGAGGAAACCTTAAAACGAGAGTAGAGAAAAAAACTAAAGTCTGGCGTCGCTGGCCGAAAAGCTTCTCTGAGGAGAACAAACGGAAATGAGCTGGACAGAACAAATCGAGAAGAATGGGAATGATCGGATGGCGGTTGCCGTCTGCGAGACGCAGCCCCTTATGATAGAAGGACTTAAATCGTCTTTAGCGGCGTCGGGAATGTTTGTGCTGAGCGATTCAGCACAATCGCTGGAAGATGCGGCTCGAACTGCAATTGTCACTTCTCCGCGCATTATGATCGTCGACAAATCCTTCGGCGCGCCTCCGGTACTCGAATGGATTTCCCGTGTTTCTGAGGTGTGCCGCGGTACGGCAATCGTCGTTTGGGGGAATTCGATGACGGAATCGGAAGCGTTGCGCTATCTAAAGATGGGCGCCAAGGGAATCGTGAAGAAAACCGCCGATGTCGGTACCATCCTTGCGTGTCTCGAAAATGTCGCAGAAGGCTCCACCTGGATGGAAGACAGCCTGTTTCGCGAAACCGGTAATTCGGAACGGAAGACCCGCCTCGACTTAACTCCGCGCGAACAGGAAGTGTTGGAACTCGTCGAGCAGGGACTGCGAAACAAAGACATTGCGCAAGAGTTAGGCATCCGCCCGGGTACTGTCAAGATCCACTTGAAGCACATTTTCGAGAAGACTGGCGTGCGTGGTCGATATGGGTTGGCGTTGTCGGGGCTTCGCGATCGTGGAACGCCGCAATTGATGACGGTCTGATCGCCCTTTCGAAATTACGAAAAAGGCCTTATCTTTAAAAGTTTGGCGCGCGAATTGCTATTCTGAGGGCGTGCTACGTTTTTTGGCCTTAGGCGCGCTGATCGCCGGCGCGGTCGCTGCGCAACCGGCTCCTCTGCTCGACATTTTGAAGTATGAGATGGATCGCAACTTCGCGGTTTTGAAGGAAAAATCCGATCCGGCTCCCTACTTCATCTCGTACTCGGTGGCCGAACAGCAGACCGAGTTTTTCGCTGGTACGCTCGGAACTTTGCAGAATCAGGGGAAAACGAATAATCGTATTTTCGATATCAGCGTGCGGGTGGGCACCAACAAGCTGGACAATTACCACGCGACCCGTGGTGAGAGGCCCCAGTTTACAGTTCCAACGCTGCTGCCAATCGAAGATGTTCCCGATGCCATCCGCCGTCGTGTGTGGCTGGAGACTGACCGGGCAACCCGCGCGGCGACGCAGCGCCTGATTAATTTGCGTACGAGCACGCAGGTCAATGTCGCAGCCGAGGATACCTCGGACGATTTTTCGAAGGAAGAGCCGTCGGTGTTTGTCGAAGCGCCGAAGAAATTCACCGTCGATTCAAAGGCGTGGGAGAACAAAGTACGCCAGTGGTCGAACGAGTTTTCGAAGTTCCCAAAAGTTCTCTCGTCCGGTGTTTCCGTGCGCCTGCATCAGGAGACCAAGTACTTGGTGAACACCGAGGGGACTCGTTTGCAACATGGTCGTGGTTTTGCACGCATCACGATCGGAGCCGCGGCAAAAGCGGATGATGGAATGGATCTTTCCACTTCCGATAGCTTCGAGGCGGAATATGCCTCAGGTCTACCGAAGGATGCGGAAGTTAATGCAGCGATTCAGAAAGTCGGGTCCGAGCTGACCAAGCTCCTCGAGGCTCCGGTTGTCGACGCATTTGTCGGCCCGGCGATTCTCTCGGGCAAGGCGTCCGGTGTCTTCTTCCACGAGATCTTCGGCCATCGCATCGAGGGTCATCGTCAGAAGGACGAGACGGATCAACAAACCTTCACGCGCATGGTTGGCTCGAAGGTACTCCCGCCGTTTCTCTCGGTTGTTTTTGATCCGACGCTCAAGAAACTGGGAGAACTCGACTTGAATGGCTGGTACGCATATGACGATGAAGGTGTGAAAGCGCGCCCCGTTCGCTCTGTCGAGAACGGTGTATTGAAAACCTTCCTCATGTCGCGGTCACCCATCAAGAACTTTGCGCAATCGAATGGTCATGGGCGTAAGCAAGCTGGGCTCGAGCCGGTATCGCGCCAGTCCAATCTGGTCGTCGAATCGAGCAAGCAAGTCTCGGATGGGCAACTTCGGCGGATGCTCGTCGATGAGATCAAGCGTCAGGGAAAACCATACGGCTTTTATTTTGAGCACGTCACGGGCGGTTTCACCACTACGGGACGATCGAGCTTTCAGTCATTCAAGGTAATCCCACTCATTGTCTACCGCGTTTATCCCGACGGCCGGCCGGACGAGCTTGTGCGAGGGGTCGACATCGTCGGTACTCCGCTTTCGAGTTTTGCCCGAATTCTCGCGACATCTGATAAGCCCGAAGTTTTCAACGGATACTGTGGCGCCGAGTCAGGTAGCGTACCCGTCTCGGCTATTTCGCCGGCGATCCTCGTTTCCGAGCTCGAAATTCAGAAAAAAGAAAAAGGCCGCGACAGGCCGCCCCTCTTGCCGGCTCCTTCGGTAAGCGGAGGCGCGCAGTGAAGCTTCTAGCCTCGTTGTTCTGCATAGCGGGTTTGGCATTTGCCCAGGATTCGGCCGACACGCTTATGAAGGCGATGAAGGACGAGCTCGAGCGGAGCAAAACCCTCGAGATTTCCAGTCTCGACAAGCCGTACTTTATCGAGTACACGGTTGAAGACGTAACCGCGTTTTCTGTTGGGGCCAATCTCGGCGGCATACTTTCGCGGAATTCAAATCATCATCGTGTTCCCCGCACTCGGATTCGTGTGGGCGACTACGCGTTCGACAATGCAAATTACGTCTTCAGCGACTTTGGGTCGGGAGGCGCGGAATTGCCACTTGATGATAATTATGCTGTTCTTCGCCGAAGCTTCTGGCTTGCGACCGACCGCGCCTTTAAGAGCGGTGTTGAGGCAATCACGCGCAAGCGAGCCGCCTTGAAAAACGTGACCCAGACCGAATCCCTGCCCGACTTCTGGAAGGCGTCTCCCGTACAGAAGGTGCTTCCGGTACGACGTGCAAATTTCTCAACAGATGCCTGGACTGCGCGTGTCCGTAGCTTGTCGGCAGTCTTTACAGCCTATCCCGAGGTGCTGTCGTCCGGGGTTAATTTCGACGCGTCCGATGCAACTTTCTATCTGACGAACTCTGAAGGAGCCACTGTCAGGGCGCCTGATGGGTTGTGTACGGTCCAAATCCGCGCGTCCGGTCAAGCTCCGGACGGAATGTCGGTGCGCGACGCAGCGATCATGCCAGCGCTTGACGAGAAAGCGTTGCCCTCGGAAGCCGAGTTACGCAAAATTACCGAGGAAGTAGGTCAGAGAATCAAGGCCCTGTCGGCTGCGCCCGCTGGCGAAAGCTATTCCGGCCCGGTCCTTTTCGAGGGGATTGCCGGTCCTCAGATCCTCGCTGAGGTTATGGCCCCGCATCTGGCGTTGACGCGGCGACCCGTCGCAGAGCCGGGCAGGCCGGCTCCGTTCCTGCCAAGCGAGTTTGAAGGCCGCATTGACGCCCGGGTCTTGCCCGAGTTCATTGATCTTGTAGACGATCCTACGCAGAAGGCGTGGAATGGCGCCCAACTTCTCGGGTTCTACGAGTTTGATTACGAAGGGGTCGTGCCGGCTCCTCTCACCCTCGTCGAGAAGGGCAGACTCAAAAACTTCCTCCTGACCCGACAACCTGTGAAAGGCCAGCAGGCTTCGAATGGGCGTGCTCGTGTTCCTGGTCCGTTTGGCGCAAATGCCGCCGCCATCACCAATCTGTTTGTGCGTGCGTCCGAATCGGTTTCAAAGGACGACCTGCGCGCGCGTTTCCTCAAGATGATTCAGGATCGCAACAAGCCGTACGGAATCATCGTGCGCAGAATGGACTTTCCGACCACCGCGGCTCAAGACTGAACTTCGGCGTATGTTCATGGCATCGGCGCAGAGTGGCGGTGGAGCCCGTCCCGTGAGCGCCCCGCTCCACGTTTATCGTGTGTACCCTGACGGCAAAGAAGAGCTCATCAGAGGGTTAAGCCTCCGGGGACTGTCAGTCCGGACATTTCGGGACATCGTTGCCGTGTCGAAGGAAAGCGTCGCGTTTCATTACCTGAACACACTCGCCCCGATGTCGATGGGAGGCACAGGGTATGTTGCTCCGACGTCCGTAATTGGGCCATCTCTTCTGTTTGAAGATTTAGAACTCGAAAGGACGCAGGATGAAATGCCCAAGTTACCGGTCGTTCCTCCTCCTCCACTGACTGCCAATCGTTAAAGCATGAGTCTTCTCGGGCGAACTGTTTTTTTCGAGATCGCCTCGCGAGCATTGCTCGGCGGTACGCTGTTCACGTTCGTGCTGTTCATGCGGAGCGTCAGCCGGTTGTTCGAGCAGATGGTGCGCGGGTCTGCGTCGCCAGAGACCGTAGGTTATCTCTTCCTGCTTCTCCTCGCGCCTGCGCTCACGTTCACCATTCCCGTCGGAGTTCTTGTGGGAACACTGATCGCGATGAGCCGGATGTCAGCCGACGCTGAGATCACTGCCATGCGCGCATGCGGGATCTCCAGCCGCAGTCTGCTCCGTCCAGTTCTCGCTTTCGCCTTCGTCGCAATGCTCTTCACGGCGGCCATATCAACCTGGCTGAATCCTCTCTCGGTTCGAGAAACCTACAAGCTTCTCAATAAGCTCGTCGCCGCCCAACTCACGGCTGAAATTCAACCCCGCGTTTTCGCAGAGCAACTGAATCCCAACACCATCCTGTATGTAGGCGAGGTGATTCAGGGACCAGTCGTTCGTTGGCAGAATGTTTTCCTTGCCGACATTACCCCGCCTGACAAACGAAAAAAAACAAACTCGGGAGAAATTGGAGATGCGCCCCGCATCACTACCGCAGCGGAAGCGATTGCGGTCCCGAACGTCGAGCGAAACAACATCCAACTATCCCTTACGAACGGCAGTACGCATGAAGTGGGTCAGGACAACCTGTTGCAGTACTACAGCACAACGTTTCCACGTCTCGAACAAACCCTTCAGGCGGCGGAACGCAGCGCCGTACGCCCACGTGTTCCATTCGTAGAAATGGATATGGGCCCTCTGATGCGAGAGGCAAAAAAGTCGGTTGACGCGAAGATAGAACTTCATAACCGGCTGGTTTTGCCGCCGGCGTGCCTATTATTGGCCTTGATCGGTGTTCCACTCGGGATCTCGACGCGCAAAGGAGGAAAGTCTTCTGCGTTCGTTATGACCGTGATCGTGGCTTTTCTTTACTACATGAGCCTCGTTATGCTGATCGGTCTTGCGCGCCAGAAAACACTTCCTGTCGAAGTCGCAATGTGGCTGCCGAACGTCATCCTTTTGATAGTCGGCCTCTTGTTAGTTGCGCGGATGGAGCGGCCCGGCGATCGCGACATCATCGGACATATCAAAGGATCGATACAAGCCTGGTACGCCTCCTTGAGGGGCAATCTTCCTTCGGCGGCTCCGGCTGCCTTTACGCGACGTCTACCCATCGGCGCTCAGATCATTGATCACTATGTGCTGATGAGCTTTTTGTTCTATTTCGGCGTTCTGCTCGTTAGCTTCGTGATGATGACGCACGTGTTTCAGTTCTTCGAACTGCTCAGCGACATCTTGAAAAATGGCATCCCAATGTCGAAGGTAGCCGAGTATCTTTTCTACCTCACGCCGATGCTTCTCTACGATTTGACGCCGGTAAGTGTCCTGGTCGCGGTATTAATTACGTTCGGTATCCTCACGAAGAACAACGAAGTAACTGCGATGAAGGCATGCGGTGTAAGCCTCTACCGGTTAGCGATTCCCGTGTTCGTTGCGGCAACCGCAATGAGCATGGGTTTGTTTGCTTTCGATCACTATGTCATTCCCGATGCAAACAAGACCCAGGACGCCATCCGAAATCAGATTAAGGGACGCGCCTCACAAACCTATCTGCGGCCGGATCGGAAGTGGATTTTTGGCTCCGGCTCTCCGCGAATCTACTACTACAAGTATTTCGATGCTGCCGAAGCAGTCATGTTGGACGTTCACGTCTATGAGCTAGAGCCGGATACGTTTCGCCTAAAGCGTCACATCTTCGCCGAAAGAGCGCGTTGGGAAAGCAACTTGAGTACTTGGATTTTTCAGGATGGATGGTGGCGCGATTTCAGGAACGGAACCGAATTTGCCTTCCATCCGTTCAAGGGTCAGACGTCAACATTTCCGGAGTTGCAGGAGCCGCCCAACTACTTCCTAAAGGAAGTTAAGCAGGACAAGCAGATGAACTTCCGCGAGCTCGCTGCGTACATCCAGGAGCTTAAGCAAAGCGGATTCGATACCATCCGTCTCCAGGTCCAGTTTCACAAGAAGTTCGCTATTCCTCTGTTTGCCGTCATTATGGCGCTTATCTCGGTGCCTTTCGCATTCATAGCCGCAAATCGCGGGGCGACGGCCGGCATTGGTGTCAGTTTCGGTATCGCGATCGCATATTTTGCGGTCAGCAGGCTTTTTGAACAAGTGGGGAATGTAAATCAGTTGCCCGCAGTTCTAGCGGCATGGGCTCCTGACGCTGTCTTCTCGCTGTTTGGACTCTACTTCCTCGCAAGAATGCGGACATAACTATCCGTCCTTGCCCGACCGCGCATACGTCCAAGTGACTAATGCTGCAACTCCAGCGGACGCAATGACGTAGCTGAGATAGTGGTCGTTTACCACGACTCGAGCTACTGAAATTAACACGGGCAGTCGCGGCATTTACGAAACTCTATCGATACGGAGTGGTTTTGACAGCTTTCTTTCCTCCACCAACGAAACAGACGCTGGCAGTTGCCAAGTGACCAGTCGGCTTTCAACTCTCTCGATACGGAATGGTTCTCATAGCTTCATCTTCCTCCACCAACCAAAAAGACGGTGGTAGTCGCCAAGTCTCCAGTCTGCTTCGACCGGCACCGCTAAATTACGACTAACACCGCGAATTTATCACCCGGGCAGAGTCTCGAGACGTTCCGGATCGAACCGGATACGCCGCTTGGCCACGTAGGACTCAACCGCAAGCAATGGTGGAATGATTGAAATCGCGGCGACTGCTGCATCGCCGTTCGGACGCTTGCGCGATCTGCAGCAATCAAGAAAGTTGCGGACATGGTTTTCGGTGATGTCACCGGGGATGCTCTGCGTAACCGGCTGCGCTCCTTTTCCCTGCGGTGTGAACTCGTACCGATTGCGATTCACGAACAGCTTTCCATTGTCGCCGTAGAAAGTAATACCCGCCTCGCCTTCGTACGCATTCGACTGAAAGAAGACGCTGAAACCGTCATATTCGAATAGCGCATTGCACGTGTCCGGCACCGTTCTGCCGTCTTTGAAGTCATGATAGATGCCACCGGCGAATACAGCCGACTTCGGAGCACGCTCACCCATGCACATGTGGACGACATCCATCCAATGATGTCCTAAATCTGTTAGTGTGCCGCCGTTGAAGTCGAGATACGCCCGAAAATTTAAGTATTGGCCAGGTACCCAGTCCCGGTAGCGGACCGGACCGAGGAAGCGGATCCAATCGAGATTCGCCGGCTTCTTCGCGGGTTCCTGCGGCAGAGGACGAGGCGAACCCGAGTGCCAGACGGCGTCTGCTTGTGTTATTCGTCCCAGCGAACCAGTGCGAAAGAACTTCTCGATTGCTTCGATGTAGATGGGCCCAGAGCGCTGTTGTATTCCGATTTGACAGATTCGATCGTTCGCTCTCGCCGCGCGCACCATCAGTGGGGCCTCATCGCGCGTACGGCACATCGGCTTCTCGACGTATACGTCCTTACCTGCGTTCATTGCATCGACCGCATGGTCCTTATGCCAGTGATCCGGCGATCCGATCAGCACCGCGTCTACTTCCTTCTGTTGCAAGAGATCACGATGATCAACGAATGTTTTGGCGTTTGGAGCTTTGCCCAACGCTTCGTCGATCCGCTTGCCGTAGATGTCGCAAAGCGCCCGTACGTCCACGCTGCTGTCCTTCTGGAACAGCGTCATAACGTAAATGCCGCGGAAGCCGGTTCCGATCACCCCCAACCCAATGCGATCGTTGGCGCCGAGTATGCGCGAATAGGATAACGCGGTCAGACCCGCCGCCCTTGCGACATCACGCCGGGTCATCTCGGGCCAATCCATGTCAGGGAAGTTCCTTCACCGCGATATTGCGGAATCGATGATAGCCGCCGGGCAGCCAGCGGCTATTCTTCGAGTTGGGTTCGCTCCGATGCACCTGAACGGCGATCATGCCTTCGGTTGCTCCATCCGCCGAATGATTCGCCGTATCGGTCCAGTCGACGATTCTGTGTCCGTTCATCCATACCTGGATGTGTGGAACATTGCCCTCGATGCGAGCACGAAGATGGTTCCATTCGCCCTTCTTCCAGTGCTTTGCCCAGTCCTTCGCTGATCCGTCACCGCGCGCGCCTTCGCGCGTCACGCCCTGGAGACGCTCGCCGTAAATACCGCCGACTGTCCCGCCTTCGAGATAATCCAGCATTACCTGGTAAGCCTCACCCTTTTCTGTCGAGCGGAGAAAAAGCCCGCCATCGCAGCCGAAATCAGGATTAAGCTCAAGCGAAACCTCGAAATTGCCGTACTTGCGGTCGGTAAGCAGAATGCCGCCATTCCCCGGCTTGTCCTGCGTTCCCATGAGGACGCCGTCTTTTGCAGTCCAGGCCTTGGTATTTCCATGATGATTGACCTCACTGATGTGCCATCCAGTGAGATCCTTGCCATTAAAAATGGATTGGAAACCTGCGGGAATAGGCGCGGCGAACAAGAGCGCACGCGACGAAGACAACGGTTTTACGCATGTTAAAAACTGAACCGCGCCTGCAAGTTGATCACTCGTCCTGCCAGCCCTCCTAAAGCTTGGCCGAACGTGGCGTTGGGCGACGTGGGGTTCGAGCCGATAACGTTGCTCATGTCCGTCAGGTTGAGGTTGTTGAACACGTTGAAAAAGTCAGCCCTCGCTTCGATCCGCGCATTCTCGCCCAGAACCTTCATCGACGGCAGCCCGAACGATTTCTGGAATGACATGTCGAGCCCGAAGAATCCCGGTCCCCGCAAAGCTGTTGCGCCCCACGCCTGGAGGCGGCGGGATCGTGTTGTCGGATGCATAAGTGGGAACGGTGAAGTATTGATACGCTCCTCCCGGGAAGTTGCCATTGGTTCGCTGGAACGTGTCGTTGCTATAGTCCGATCCCGCGCCGCCCAGATATGCTCCCGGGCGCAAGTCGCAATATCCGCTGCCTGTGTAAATCACGTTGCAGCTCGTCCCGTTGTAGATCGGCGTCCATGGGAAGCCGGTATGCCAGTTCAGAATGCCGCTGATCTGCCAGCCGCCGGCGATCTTCTCCATCCAGTTGTTGCCCCGGAAAAACGTAGGGTTCCAGATGCCGAACAGCTTCACGTTGTGACGCACGTCGAAATCCGCCATACCTTTCAAGTGGGCAAGGTCGAAGGGATATTGCCCGATGTAGTACTCGTTCGATCCCGTGTCAATCGTCGTCGCCCATCGATATTGAGCGTCAATTTCGAACGACCGCGAGAACCGATGCCGGACTTGAGCAAGAAACGCGTCGTAATACGCGTTGCCGTCGTTGCTGAATAGAAACACATTCCTCAGCGCCGGATTGCGGTTCTGAGGAAAGAACCAGTTCAGATTTCGCTGTCTCGAGTAATGCCGGCTCCGGCTCGCCTGATAGCCGAGAGTGGCGACCCAGTCTGCCGCCGAGATCGTACTGTGTCTCCAGGGACCAACGATATGTTGCGGGCGTCGGCATCCGCTCCGAGTAGACATTCAGATCGAGCGAGCTCGTTAGCGGCAGGTTCGTCGTTTGATCGATCTCCAACACGGTAGCGGGATTTGCGGGCCAGTTATAGAACTGCTGCACATCGTCGGGAACTGCGTAAAGAATTTTGGATCCTTCGAGAGTCTGGGTGCTGACGAATGGTGGATTACCCATAAAGTTCGATAGGATTGCGCCTTCGGTTCGGGTATACCCTATGCCGAACCCGCCGCGCACCACCAGGCGCGAGCTGTCGCGAAATGGTCTCCAGGCAAAACCGAGCTGAGGAGCCCAGTTGTTTTTACTAGCGCTGTAGAGATTTCCCCCGAGCCGCATTCTCAGATCTGTCAGTGTGTTCGCGCCGGCGCCAAAGACAGCGTTGCTGAGTTCGTCATACTTCTCGGAAAGCGGATCGAAGTATTCCCACCGCAGACCGAGGTTGATCGTCAGATTTGGACGAAGCTTCCAATCGTCTTGCACGAAAGAATCCATAGATGCCCGAACGAATGTACTTCTTCACTACCGTCGGGACGCCGGTGCGCGGATCGAAACTGCCGCTCTCCTGATACGGCGCATCGTTACCAAAATCCCATAAATTGCGGAAATAGTAAGTTGGACGGCCGCTTGCCGCGCGGGTGCTATTGTTCTGCTCCCAATAAATGTCGCCGCCGAACTTGAGGATATGGTTTCCACGCACCCAACTCGCCGTGTCTCGAATGTTATAGGTCGTTTGGGCGAAGATGCCAGGACCAGGAGCGCCAAGTCTCTGTACGTTTGCGCCATTCAATGCATCAAGCGCGATCGCCGGTAGGCCCCAGGGTTCCTGAGGGTTGCTTTCAACTTCGTCCCAGCTCCACCGGCTTACGCTGATTCGGGCCTCATTGAGGAGCGTCGGCGAGAGAGTGCGATTCCACATCAACGTCTCAGCGTGGTTCAGGCGATCGTTTATCCAGAAGTTTGCAGCGCGTGCGGGACCGTTGACGAACGTCGATTTGACTGGCGTCTGATACGTGCTGAAAGCGATCAGATCGCTGTCTGTTGCTTGATAATCCAATCGGCCGTTATACTGCTCTGCTCTCTGCTTGCTTGGCTTGACCGTGTTCACGAACATGATGTCAGGGATGCCGTCCAGTCCCGCTCCCATTCCGGTAGCCCCACCGCTAACCCATGTGGGGTCGCGAGTACCGAGCGGTGTGCGCAAAGGTGAACCAATATCCAACCCGATCAAGCCGGAGCTGTCGCGGATATCTGCGCATGCGGCGATACCCGCGATTGCGCAGTCGGCGGTCTGCGAGATCGAAGTGTAGGATGCGCCTTCTCCGGGAAAACCGGCGATGTTCGCGGCGATGCTGTTTGGCTTAGCCGCCTGAACCGCCTGGAGAAACTGCGGCGTCTCGAACCAGTCGGCTCCGGTAGTGAAGCTGTTCGTTCGCAGAGTCTCATAGGAGAAGAAGAAGAACAGCCTGTTGCGCACGATAGGACCACCCACGCTGCCGCCGAACTGGTTGAACCGATCGGTGACGCGTTGAACGGCCGCAGTCGGACCATTCCAACGCTGGAACGCGTTCCAGTCGGGCCGCGCCCAACGGACCACGCCGCTTCCATGCCATTCGTTCGTCCCGTTCTTCGATACGACCATTACTTGCGCCCCGCCCGCGCGAGCGTTTTCAGCAGTGTAACTGCTGGCCTCGATCCTAATCTCTTTGATGGATTCGGAGTTGGGCGTAACGACTGCTGCGCCGCCCCAGTTGAGGCTGTTGACGGATACGCCGTCGATCATGAAGCTATTCGACGTGTTGCGAGTTCCATTCGCGGTGACCTGCGCCTGATTCTCTGTCTGGAAGATGCTCATACTCTGGCTGGAGCCACCAGGCCCGGCGTTGCCTGGCAGGTTTTGGCTGCCGCCACCTGCCGCGCGCGCATTGTTGCCGAACGTGCCAGGAGCGAGTTGGATTAGTCGATAGGGATCCCGGCCGAAAGACGGCAGCGATTGTACCTGTTCATTTGTAATGGAGCCGGAAATCGTGGCGTTTTCTGTCTGGATGGTCGGTACGGCGTTGTCGGTCACAGTTACCGTTTGAGTAGCTTGACCAACCGCAAGTTCTGCATTAATCGCTTGTACCTGTTCGGCCGCTACGTTGACATCTTCGACGACCGAGGTGGCGAAACCCTCTTTCTCGATATTCACTCGATAACGCCCCGGGGCGAGACCGGAGATCGAATAGACTCCGGACTCTGATGTGGTCGCCGTGCGAGTGATATTCGTGTCTTTGTTGGTGGCTTTAACTTCCGCTCCAGGAACAAACGCCCCCGAAGCATCTCTTACGATCCCTTGGATACCGGCTCGATACTGGGCGCTAACGTTTACAGCGAGCAGCATGAGCGCGACAAAAATCTGTGCGCCAGGCATTCTAGATGACATGGTGGTAATCCTGAAGCCCAGCGCCCGTCGGAGCACACGCCGGGCTAAATAGTGGCTCTTTCTGCAACTCAATCGCCGTAAAGATCTTTTCTTATATTTACAGCGAATTAGCGTGCAAATATGACAAGGAAGAAAGAAGGAATGAAAAAGTTACGCGCCTCTTGTTAACTGCTAATTCCGGATTTCCCAGCGCCGAACAAACTCAGTTAATTACTTCGACAGGTGCATCTTCATGAAATTGATGTACACCTCAAAATCTGCCGGGACAGTGCCGTGTCCACCATCGTGCATGAAATAGCCGAGGTCGTGAAGAATCGGCTCACCTGGCGCAGGGAACTTAGTTGTTCCCAAACCCTTCTTCCCCAGCAGCTTGTAGACGGGTTCGGCAGCGACGGCGGCAAGGAACTCCCCATACGGGTCCGACCATTTGTCGGTATTGCCGGTTTGGAGCAGCAGCGGGCGAGGCGCGATCATCGCGATCAGCATATTCGCGTCAACCGGCCACTCATTCACCTTATCTGGTGTACTTCGCATAGTTGCCCGCGAACTGGTATGGGAAGCGAGTTGGCGCGGCCATATGGGCCAGCGTCTCGCCATAGTTGCGCCTGGCGATAGCGGCGCCGCCTTCACCTGAGCAACTGGCGATCACCATCGCAAACCGTTCGTCAGCGGCCCCAGCCCAAAGCGCTGTTTTGCCGAGCCGCGAAACGCCATGAATTGCGACACGTTTGGCGTCCACGCCCTTATCCGTTTCCAAGTAGTCGAGAGCGCGGCTTGCGCCCCATGCCCAAGCTGCGATGGCGCCCCATTCGTCGTCTTCGGGCTTCGTTTGGCCCGGCTTCAGGTAAAGTCCCTTAACGCCTAAAGCTTCGCTGCCGACAAAGTCTGGAGCCAGGTCGTCTTTGGTGAAAGTAGCGATTCCGATTCCGGCATCGAGAAACTGCTCGACGCGAAGGCCCCGGGGCCCGCGATTAGCAGCGGCAGCGCCACCGGCTCCGGTAGCTGGCCGCGCTTCGGCTGGCACCTGAGTACGTGATTCCCGATCCCAACGCAGCCCGATCTTCACATTCGGGTCCGTCACGGCCAGATTGTTTGCCAGGAAGCTCATGTTGAGGAATACAGGCGCTGGTCCATTCGCTTTGGCGGGCAAATAGAGGAGAAGCTCCATCTTTGGGCCGCTCTTGTTCTTTTTGAAGTGAATGGTGATTTGGCGACGTATACCTTTTCCATCGAATGCCGGAGTGCCTTGCTCGGCAATTTCGAACGACATCTCTGTCGGACGACCGGGAGCGCGACCATACCAGTTCTCCTCGATCAGCTTCATAATCTCGGGACGGCGTTTTTCAAACCATGTCTTAGCGTTTCTGACAGGTTGCCCGTTGTTCAATTTCAACGGATCGGGCAAAGTATAAGAGCCCGCTTGTGCCTCGGTGTAGTTGACGGGAATCTCAGCCACAACCCCTGCCTCCGAGTCGGCGATCTGCGAGTGACCGACCGAACGAGTTACTAGCGTGACGGAAGCCAGAAGCCAAAACGCGCGCTTACTTGTCGAAGGCATGTCGTCATGTTATACGATGCTGCGCCTACGGATGATGCCTCTCCTCTTCCAATAGCGTCTGGAAGGCTTCATCATTCTGGCTAACGGCGGAGCCCTCGCTCTCAACGATCCAGAAAGCCTTTGTTGTGTGCCTCAGTCATGGCCGTAGCCACCTGTCTCGCTAGTTTCGGCTATCACAGGTGAGGGTGTGAAAACACGCCCGCCCGATCTTTTACCATGAAGGAAGGCATTATGAATGTGCATGTTGATAACCCGGACCTGCAAGCGCAGATTGACCGATGGGTGTCGGAGACAGGCCGCTCCGCAGATGAGTTGTTTTTAGATGCGATGGCCGGTTACTTTGACGAACTCGCTTAGGTTCGCCAGACAATTGACCGGCGTTATGACGAAATCGAAAGCGGCAAGGTGACGTTGATCGACGGCGAAGAAGTGCGCCGCGAAATGAAGGCCCGGACGCAAGCCCAGCGCGATTCGCGCAGATGAGCAGTGGCTATGCTTTCCACCCGGAAGCTCGCGTTGATCTCGATGAAATCCGTGCGTTCATTGCCGACGATAACCCCGACGCGGCCGACCGGCTGGTGGATGAAATTATCGACGCGATTGCGGCGCTGGCGCCATTTCCGTATCAGGGCTATAGCCGCCCCGATTTGACAACGCGGCCTGTTCGATTCATTGTTGTGCGGCGTTACTTGATAGCCTATGGCAGATAGAAGCCCGCTATGGGTGGTTGCTATCATTCATGGCCAACGAAGGCCGCGAGTCATGGCAGCGATTTTGAGAAGCCGGGAGTAATCATCCTCTCATTCGCACACAGATCATCAGGTTTGAAATTCCTGCTCGAATCGAGCACTATGTGCACGCCACGGGTGTATACTTACCCAACGGCGGGGCAATCTCAGCGTCGAGAAAGAGCTACTCATGCACTCTGTGGCCATGCAAGCGGCGGAGGAAGATGTCCGCGCTTTTGTCGAAGAGTATTTTGCTTCCTGGACAAGCGTCGATGAGAATAAGATTCTCGCCTACTATTCGGACAACATTGTGCTCCGCGTCCCAGCGGGAACATTCGAAGGGAAGACGGCTGTGCGGGATAACTTTGTACGGCCGTTCATCACTGCGTTTCCTGGCAATGTAAATGTCATTCTGAGCTTGGCCTACGGCAAAAATCTCGTCGCAGTGGAATGGAGTTTTGAAGGCGTGCATAGAGGTCCTTTTGGGAACATCGAGGCAACAGGCAAACAGGTTCAGGTTCCAGGCTGCTCATTCTACGAATACGACCTCGCAACCAGAATGATTCCGGCAGCACGACTCTATTTCGATGTTGCTACCCTTTTGCGGCAGATTGGCGCGGGAGCGTAAGCGCATTCGGGGTTACGAGTATCACCCGTTGTGAGAGTCTCAGCAAGGTGCTAGCCTGACCGCAGTCGACCCATCTGGTGAGCGCACACGATATTATGCTTCTCAAGCACAATCATGAAACGCCGCACCCTCGCCATCTCGTCCGGAATCGTGCTCGCCACAGGATTCCTTTGCTCGCGCGCTGCTGCTCAGTCATCGCAGGCGGAGAAAGAGGCTGCCGTCGCGGCCCACATCGAGGCCGCACGAAAGGCCGCCGGCAAGGAGCACAACGGGATATTCGAAGGTATCTGCACTCAGTTTGCTCAGCCTGTCGCCAGTCGTCCGCCCGCTTCCGCCGCACGGCCGAGGCGCGAAGGCCCTCCCGATCGCGCCACCTGGCATGCCGAGCCAGTGAAGGTGTTCGACAACCTCTACTTCGTGGGGGAAAAGGACTACGGCGCCTGGGCCGTGACGACCTCGGACGGAATCATCATCATCGACGCGATCTTTGACTACTCGGTCGAAGACGAAATCGTCAATGGCTTGAAGAAACTCGGCCTCAACCCGGCAACCATCAAGTACGTCATCGTGAGTCACGCGCACCGAGACCACGTCGGTGGCGCCGGATACTTGCAGGAGCACTTCGGCTCGCGCGTCGTCATGGGCGCCGAGGACTGGGCGTTGCTCGATCGCACCCAAGGAAACTGGCTGAAAGCCGCGCCGCGACATGGTCGCCACCGACGGCCAGAAATTGACGCTCGGCGACACGACGATCACGATGTACGTGACCCCTGGACACACTCTCGGTACGCTATCCGTGCTTGTCCCCGTGAAGGATAATGGAAAGCCCCACCTTGCCGCTTCCTGGGGAGGAACCGGATTTAACTGGCTGAGCGGGAGCCCCGCCTACATCACGCCGGACCGCCCAAATAAATTCTGGTTCGACACCTACATCAAGTCGGCCAACCGCTTCCGCGATATCGTCGCCAAAGCCGGAGCCGACGTGCTCATCGCCAATCACACCCACCTCGACGACGCGAAAAACAAGCTTCCCGCGATGGCCAAGCGCCGTCCCTCCGACCCAAATCCCTACGTCATCGGCAACGACGCTGTAGTCCGCTACGTCACCGTCGCCTCCGAATGCGCCCAGGCCGGCCTCGCGCGGGTCGAATAGGTCGCCAGTGATCCGCGAAGCTTGCAATTCGGCTCATCTCATTGCGGTGATGTTCTGCCTATGTTTCCTGCACGGCAGCATGGGCGCGGGTCAGGACCGAAAGCTCGAGAGCGCGCCAGCAAAGGTCGGCGAATGGCAGTCGCTGTTCGACGGAGAGTCGCTGAAAGGATGGCAGAACACGCCTTTCACGGGGCGGGAGAGTTCGTGTCGAGAAGGGAGCCATCGCTCTCAAACCCGGGAAAGCCGATGACGGGAGTGACATGGACCGGATCATTTCCTCGCTCCGATTATGAGATTCGCTTCGAGGCCGCGCGCCTCGCTGGGAACGACTTTTTTGCGACGGTCACATTTCCAGTTCAGAATTCGTTTTGTTCGTTGGTGACCGGCGGCTGGGGTGGCGACATCGTAGGCCTGTCCAGCATCGATGGATGGGACGCCTCAGACAACGAGACCAGAACTTACTTTACGTTTGAAACCCAACGTTGGTATGGATTTCGCGTTCAGGTAACAGCCGACCGGATCAGAGTGTGGATCGATGAAAAGCCCGTTATTAACGTCGCAATAGCGGGCCGAGCCATCAGCTTACGTCACGGCGAAATTAAGCTGTCGGCGCCGTTCGGCTTTGCATCGTACGCCACGGAGGGAGCTCTCCGCAAAATCGAGTATCGTCTGCTGAAGCTCGCGACCGGCGCCCAGTAACGATTACCCGTTAAGAGTCCAATTGGGCCGGTATTCGCGCCTAAGATAATCGTTTGCTTCCGCGGAGTTGGTGATGCGGCCGGTGGCGCCATCGTACTCGAGACGCTTGCCTGCGCGGTGCGCAACAAGACCCAGCAACATCTGCTCAATCATTGAGCCGGAGTAATCGAAATCGCAATGCGTCTTGCTGCTCGTCCCGTGAATCGCATTGTTGTTCTTACCCTTGCAGGCGTCCAGCCATTCGATCTGAAACGGATCGCCTGCGCGAGCCGGAGCGCCACTCTTCTCGGCTTCGAGAATAGTCTCAACAGTACCGTTTGGAAGCCCAAGAGCTGCGGGCGTCTTGCCATCGACGAACTGGATCTCGGGGAACCCGTTTGGTCCGGGCTGAGCGCTGGGCATTGCAGTGAATCCAGCCGGCAGGGCAGGTTTTGCAGCGCCGGGCCGGGGACCAGGGGCCGGTCGCCCGCTTTGGACGGCTTGTGTCGGTTGTCCTGCGCCGGCCACAAGCGGAAGACGTTGCTCTGCAGTGCGGCGCTTGTAGTACGTCAGATCTCCATCATCATTGTTCGGAATGATGATCCGGCTCGTGAAGTCGGCGAATATCGCGCCCTTCGTGCCCTCGAAGATGGCTCCATTTCCGACTCGCTCCAAGTTCACGTAACTCTTCGGTGCATCGGGCTTGAGGCCGCCCTGATACCAGACGACAGCAACGGGACCGCGCCACTGGTTCGCAGGATGTTCGAAGCGCACTTTGAGTTTGACCGGGCAGATATTCGGGTCGTATTTGTCCGTGACCTCCTGGTCAACCTCAATGGCGCTGGGGGCGCCGGCATCGATGGCGTTCCAGACAAGATCCATCGTGTGCGCGCCCATATCGCCCATCTGGCCAACACCAAAGTCGCGGTACATATTCCAAAACAGGCAGTTGAGACCAGACGTGCCGCCAAAATACTGCGGACTGTACGGATGATAAGGTGACGGCCCAATCCACTGCTCGTAGTGAAGGAAAGCTGGCGGCTGGCCTTCGGCCTGCGGGTATCCAGGTCTGGGAAGCTGGCGGCTGTCCCAGCTATGGATGGTTTTGAGTTCCCCTATGGCGCCATCGAGAATTAGTTCACGGAGGCGCTCGAAATTTGGATAGGCATGACGTTGGGTACCGTGCTGTGTGGCAACCTTTGTCTTTCTCTTCAGGTAATTTGCACGGACCGTGCGCGCTTCTTCCACGCTGATGCCGAGCGGCTTTTCGCAGAATACGTGCATATCGCGATTCAAAGCCCAGTTCGCAATAAAGGCGTGGTGGTGGTCCGCCGTGCAGATCACGACGGCTTCCACGTCCTTTTGGTCGAGCAGCCTTCGCCAGTCCCAGTAAGGTTTGGCTTTCGGGAAGATCTGCAGAGCTTCCTTCGTGCGCAGGTCATTGACGTCGCAGATAGCAACGACATTTTCATTGCGGAGCTTGTTGTAGTGCGCGGTTCCTCTGCCCCAGACACCAATCAGAGCAACATTCAACTTGTTGCTTGGAACGTTCTGGCCTCTTAGGGCGCCGCTCCTGAGAATGGTAAGTCCCGCAGCACCGCTCTTTAGCAAATCACGTCGTAGCATAACTCGGCGAATCCTTTCGGTCATTATCTTACTCCGATAACGGTGCAGGAGTCTTGTGGACTCAATCGCCAGGGCCCAGCAATACTTCCGGAGAAACTCACTGCTATGCGCCACTACATTGATTTGTAATCCACGGTTCGACTTGTTTAACGGCGAAATTCAAGGCATAAAGTCGATATCACGGGGAAACGACGGCTCGCGAATATTTGTCTATGGTTAGGCTGACGTCCATGAAATATCGTGATAACCCGTCCGATGTAACTAGCCGTAGAGATTTGATGAACAATCTCGCAAAAGGAGCAGTAGTAGTTGCATTCCACGCTGGAACTCGGTCTTGGCTAACCGCGGCCGAGACGACTGGAAACACTTCGCTCATCGGAGTCCCAGCTTTCGATGGCCGGCTCGTTACCGATAAGCCGTCCCTGGACGCCGCTCAGGACGATTTCGGTCATATGGTGCATAGGCGTCCCATCGCCGTCCTGCAGCCGGGCTCCGTGCAGGATATCGTCAGGATGGTTCGCTTTGCGCGCGAGCGCCACATCTTCGTAGCTGCGCGTGGACAAGGGCATAGCACGCAAGGGCAAGCACAGGTTGCTGCCGGCGTTGTAATCGACATGAGCTTTCTCCGCCGCGTGCGCTCCATCGATGCCGTCTCGGTGTGGGTGGATGGCGGAGTTCGATGGATCGATCTGCTGCAGCAGACGCTGACGAGATCGCTCACTCCTCCCGTGCTTACGGACTTTATTGAACTCAGTGTCGGCGGTACGTTATCGGTGGGTGGTATCGGCGGGCAGATGTTCCGCTGGGGTACCCAAACCGATAACGTGCTCGAACTGGAGGTCGTCACGGGCCGCGGCGAGTTGGTGACATGCTCCGCGCTTTCCAACCCTGGTCTGTTCCATGTTTGCCGCGCCGGACTGGGACAGTACGGAATCATCACCGGGGCGCGTATCCGCTTGATTCGGGCCCAACCAATGGCTCGAACTTACACGGCCCTTTACCCCAATCTCGCGGTCTTTATGGCCGACCAACTGCGGTTGATCCATGATGACCGCTTCGACTATGTTGAGGGATCCCTCGTTCCGCAGCCTGATGGCCGATGGGCTTTTCAAATCGAGCTGACGAAATACTTTGCGACGCCTCCGAATGATGCAAACCTTCTAGCCGGTCTTTCATTTTCAGGCGGCACGCTCACTGTTGTTGACCGGTCCTATTTCGATTTCATTAATCGACTCGCGCCCCTGGTGGCCATGCTGAAACAGGCCGGTGTTTGGGATCTGCCCCATCCCTGGGTCAACCTGTTCCTCCCTGTGCCGGAGGCGCAACGATTCGTAGCCTCGGTCGTCAGCACATTGACAGTGGAGGACGTCGGACAAGGTCCTGTCTTGCTTTACCCGGCGAACCGGCTGCGCGCCCTCACCCCGTTATTTCGGTTACCGCACAAGCCCGACTTCTATGTGCTGGCGCTTTTACGAAACGCCATTCCGGCCACTCCCGAACGGGTCAGGGAGCTCGTTCAGGCAAATCGTCGATTGTTTGACCAGTGCGTCGCAATAGGCGGAAACCGATACCCTGTCGATTCGGTTCCGATGGATAAGCAGGATTGGCAGAGACACTACCAGCCTTTGTGGAGTTTGGTGGCCGCATCAAAAAGATATTTCAATCCGGACAACATATTGACACCCGGTCAGGGCATCTTCGCCTGAAACGCTGCTGCTTATAGTTTCATGTCGGCTCACAGCCGGCCTATGATACGCTCAGATTCCTTCCTTCGTGGCACGTTGCGCGACTGGAAAGACTTCAACAGCATATCAGTATGAAACTCCTGTTTATTGCAGTTTTCTGGCTCGTTTCGTCGGTGTTCGCCCGTGACAAGACCGATGTGCTCGTCATGAAAAACGGCGACCGCATCACCTGCGAGGTCAAGAAGCTGGAGAGTGGAATCCTTGCAGTCGGTTTAGATTACGTCGATGGCACGGTTTCTATTGACTGGCTAAAAGTGGCGCGACTCGAGAGTAACGCTATGTTCCTGGTTACGTTTCAGAACGGCGCCACTTACGCTGGCAGAGTGATTACCCCAGAGAGTCTCCCAGGGACTGCCACAACATTGCAAATTCAGGAAAGTCAGGCTACCGAACCGGTTTCCGTTCCCAGATCCGAGGTTGTGGGGATGACTCAGACGTCCGTAAGCTTCCTTCATCGATTTGATGGCGGCGTCACACTGGGATCACAATACTCTAAGGGCAATAGCACAACACAATACAACGTCTCTTCCGACCTGGAATACAAAGAGATTCATTGGGGTGCAAAAGGACGTTACAACTCCAATCTCTCATCGAGCACCGGAGCCGATACGGCAACTCGAAACCAAACAGACTTTAGCGCCTATCGTCTACTCCGTCGCAGAAATTACTTCGTCACAGGAACCGGTGGCGCTTTGCAAAGCTCAGTGCAAGGAATCGAGAATCAGATCACCCTCGGTTTTGGTCTGGGCGTATTCCTAAAAAACACTAATAAAGTCCGCCTCACGGTGCTGGGTGGTCCTGGATGGCAAAGAACCCAGTACTCATCGTCAGAAACAGACCAGCAGGGGACACAGGAAATTGGAGTATTCCTTATTAGCTCGAGTCTCGAAATGTTCCAGTTCAAGAAAACGCGACTCACCGCAACAGCCAATCTGATTCCTGCGCTGACAGACACTGGGCGTGTTTTCTCCAATACAAACATCTCGTATTACCTTAAACTTTTCGGAGTGCTTCACTGGAACTTTTCAGTCTATGGAAATTTCGATAGCCGACCGCCAGGACAGCTCTCGGGAAGCGACTATGGCTCCAGCACTGGACTCAGCTGGTCGTTTGGAAATCGCTGACTCGCTCGGTGGATCTTACAACCGTGTGCCGGCTTATTGGTCCAGAGCAGGAGACGTTCTCGCCCCGAGCGGCACGGTGGTTCCTCTCGGACCGGGATGGGTTCCGCTGTATTTAGGCGCGAAAGCTGGATACGAAAACAAAACAGCCGGTAGAATCGATTTACTCGGCGCATCCATATGCCCAATACAGGAAATGTGAGTGTTTGCTCCGGGGAGAGAAGCTGATCTGGATGACGAACTCTGTAAGCAGTGATCGGCAAAGAGCCATGGACC
The DNA here is from genome assembly GCA_963844855.1 of Bryobacteraceae bacterium. GTDB lineage: Bacteria > Acidobacteriota > Terriglobia > Bryobacterales > Bryobacteraceae > DASQDN01. The sequence continues at coordinate 291,995 of CAWJQP010000080.1, read as the reverse complement.
AACATGCCATTTCCGGAATTTGATCGCGACAGGAAAAAGGTTCTTTTCTTTTCACGCGGCCGGGGCCGTGGACATGCTATTCCCGACATAGAGATTATTCGAGAGCTATCCTTTCTCCGTAAGGACATCGAAGTCCGTATCGTCTCCTATGGCGTGGGAGCATCGACGTTCACCGACTTCAATTTCCCCATAATCGATATCGGCTTGCCTGATACAAGTCCGATTGCAGAGATGTCGGTCATCGCGGGCAAACTCGTGGGATGGCTGAATCCTGACCTCGTCGTAGCTCACGAAGAATTTCCGGTTATGCCTGCAGCCAAGATCTTCGAAAAACCAGCGATCTTCATCACCGATTGGTTTACGGACCCGGAGATGTATTCGATGAATGCGCTCAAGTTCGCGGACGAGATCCTGTTTACGGGCCGGCAAGGTGTGTTCGACGAACCGCCCTGGCTACAGAACAAGGTGCGTTATGTCGGACCAGTACTGAGAGATTTCCGTTACACACGCGCAGACCGTCAGCACGCGCGCAACGAAACCGGTCTGGCGAGCGATGCCTTCGTGCTCTCCGTATTTCCTGGGAGCTGGGTCGAATCGGAGGCGCCGATCTTAGAAGTGGTCACTGCAGCTTTTGACCGTCTCGGAATTAACCAAAGAAAGCTAATTTGGTTGGCCGGTGGCGATCACGAACGGATCCAGACCCGTCTGGCCGGCCGCGAGGACGCCCTAGTACTCGAGCGGTGTTGGGAGATTGACCGCCTCATGGCTGCTACCGATGTCGCCATCACGAAGATGAACCGGATGACCATCTTCGAGTTGCATGAACTAATGATCCCCACCATAGGTCTGTCGTTCGACCTCAACCCCATAGATGACCGGGCTGTCGGCGGACTCGAAGGATTTGTCCGTCTCTCGGCAACCGATCTGGCGCCGGAAATCCTTAGCGAGGCAATCCTCGATTTATATCGCGCGCCGATCACGCCCCGTACGCGGGCTTCCACTGCGAACGCACGGACGTGCGCGCGCCACTTGAGCGAGGCGCTCGATCGAGTCTCTCGATGAAAAGCATACTTGGAACGTAAAAGTATGCTCCGCCGCGTATGGTCGTCAGGTCGTTCATTGGATAGTAAACTTCGCGGCCTCCGATAATCCACTTCTGGCCTTTATGCCCGTTGGTCGACCCGGCGGCGCTGCGGCGCACGAGGATGGGATCGAGCCTCTTTTGGCTCCTTGCCATTAATACGATGAAATTGTACAAACTACGCTGGAAGGAAAGAAATAGAAGCCCGGATCCCGCCGATGGCGGCAGCTGACGAATGTTGGGCTCATTGAGATCCCTCCGTTCCGGCCCGTAGATCATACCCCGGCGCAATATCCACGGGACCTCGCTTCCATCCCGTGGATTCATGACGCGTACATGGGCATGATAGGGGCAGACCTTCTCCGGGACGCCTCTAAAAGTGAAGTCATCTGGATCACCACTGCGCTGCGGAGCCAGAGGTGTGCCGTCAAAACGCCGGCCCATAGATAGCTGTCTGATTTCGCGAGCCGTGGCCGTGTGTCCGTTATCACCATTGACTTTGCGTGCGAGATCCTGGCTCGCCCTTAGGAAACGAAGGACGTTCTGTTCGAGCTTGAGAAAGGCACCGAAACAGCCGAAGCCCGTCGACGGCCACGAGGTTCCATCGGGAAGGCGTTCCTTGGTGAAGACACGCTCATGGTTGGAAACTTTTCCAAATCCCTCTCGGAAGCCATAATGCTCCATCGCCCACTGTTCACGGTGAGCCGAGCGCAATGTCCTGCACGGCTCCTCCGCTACAATAATCCCGATCTCCGACACTGCCTTCTTCACTTGGCCGACGGTTTCCATGAGCCGCATTGCGTTGTTATCCGCAAGCAGAAGAAATGCGTCGATCTCTTCGCGGTAGCCGTCGTCCCACGAGTCTAATTGATGGTCCCACCAGTATTCGCTGGTGGGACCATCACCAGAGAGCCTCATGCCAGTCCGGAATGCGGTGGCGCTCAGAGCCTCTTCAAATGGCGCGGCCATTTCCAGGCCAAGCCGTGTGTACCCTGTCATTGAAAAGCCGACCATGCCGAGCGGTTTGTCGGGAGCCGCCGATTGCTCCGCCGCGGATGTCACGACAGACCGCAGCAACTCCCGGAGTCTTGGACGCACTTGGTCGGGCTTGCTGTCGAAGCGCACGAACAGGTAGACCGCATTCTGTCGTGAAAATGCTCTGAGCACATTTCCCTGTACGATGGACTCGGAAACCATACCCTCACGCTCCGAACTCATTCCGCCCTGCGAATTGATCAGCAGTGATAGACACCGTTCTTGATGTCCTTGTATGAGCCGCCATTCGACGGCACCTCGATTTCGAGGTTATATTTCGCTAGATAACCTTGATCTTCGTAAACCTTTTCTCGTATGCCTGCTGACACAGTATAGGCATCCTGCGGATTTACCTCGACGTACCAGTGGCCGTTCGAGCCCTGAGCCTCGCGGAGGTCGCCCCAGGGGTTGACGTTAAGCGGGTTGCCCGGCATCGGCGTGGCGAGAATTGTAAATTCCTTGTCGCTCTCGATGCGGATTGGGCGGCTACCGTTGTAGGCCCAGTCCTCTTTAGGAACGTATGTAAACTTGCCTTGTGAGTTTACTTGAAAGCTGAACCTCTGGGGCGTCTCATTCGCAGTCAAGTACGCACCGGACAGTCCGGCGCCGTCGGGGGAAGCCCCAACTGTGACCTGCTCAATACGATCGGCGATTATTCGCTGAAGCTTATTCAGGAATTGGAGTTCGGCACTCATGTTGTACCTCCTGTGATAACTCGGTTTACCGAGTGAAGTGAAAATGCTGAATTACGTTAAACGCCTCCGAGTCCCATGCCGGCAATCGATGACTCCGGACAGGACTTGCGCGGAGAAGGCGTCAATCCGCCCGGATCCGCTGCCGGACGTAAATGGAGCCGTTGAAGTATGGCCCGGTACCCTGCATCTTGCCGCAGGCGAGTTAGTCCGGGCTGCGTTTCCGCCTGATAGAGAGGTAATCCATTCCGCAACGCCCGCTCGAGTTGCTCGAGAGCTTTCGAACGGAAACCAGCCACTTCGAATGTCTCGGCCGCTAGACTAAGCACATCCGTGCCGGGACTCTGCGACACTGCGCGTTCAGCATGCTCTATCGCAGTGTCTCGCTGGCCCAGGCGTGCGAGATTTAACGCGTGCTGTGCGCGTGCATATGCGTACGACGGCGTCCGCTCGAGAGCTTCCCTGGATAATTCAACTGTGCGCGCAACAACGCGTTGCGTCTCGGCTCCCCCGGGCTCGGCGGTATACAAACCCTCCGCCAGATGCGCCGACAAAACGAAGTAGGCCGGATCGAGTTCGACAGCCTTTCGCAGATTGACGAGTGCATCCGAAGAGCAACCGCGGTAAAGGAACGCCCTGCCAAGCGTCGAATAGGTGAGCGGAATGGGCCGCACTCGAATGGACTGTGATGCCATCTCGATTGCATCATCCACACGGCCGACGAGGCGATAATTTAACGCAAGATTGAGATAAGCGCTTGCATTGTTTGGGGCCAGGCGGACTACCTCGAGTAACTCTTTTTCAGCTTCCTGGTAGCGAGCGCGTCTCCAATAATAGTCCGCAAGCGCATTGTGAGCGAGCCAGCACTGCGGCGTCAGTTGCACTCCCTCCCGCAAAACACGCTCCGCGCGCTCGAGTTCCCTGGCGTCCTCGTATGCGAGCGCAACCGACTTCCTTAGCAGGTGATCGTACGGCCATAGCTGCAAGGCAGCATCTAGGTGTCCGAGCGCCACCTGAGTATTACCAAGCCCCGACTCGAGTTCTCCCCAACGTTTCTCGGCTCCCGCAAAACCGAAGTCGCGGTCGAGCGGAACTGCCCGTTGGTAAGCCTGACGCGCCCGAAGAGCCCAGGTGTTATTTCCCGTTTTGTTTCGCAGTAGCCGGTAGGCGTCTCCAAGCCCAACGTGCGCGGGAGCAAACGCGAAATCTTTGGTAAGGTCGATTGTGGCGGTGAAGGCCTTCGCAGCCTCCTCGTATTTGCCCTGCGTCAGATAACCGAGACCGGTCAGATGCGCAAGGAACGATTCGCTCCGGCTCGGAGCCGATTGAGACCACGCCACTCGCTCGCGCTCGGGGTAATGAATATCTAAAGCTCGTGCAAGTCTCATGAGCGCTGCGGTATGGATCTGCTCCGCGTGCGCTCTGCGCACAGTAAATTGCGAGCGCCGCAAGATGAGTGGCTGCGTCGTTGTTGAGGGCGTGGCTTCACGTACCGTAAACCGGAGCGTCAACGAATCCGATGTCGTTTCCACTTCACCCTCAAGAACCAACCGGACGCCCTCGGTAAACTTATCGTTGCGGAGGTGCACGCAAAGCTTCTCTGGCTGAGGCGCAAGCCGCTCAAACCCTTCGCGAACATATCGTGCAACGCCGGTCGCCAGCGGGAGATCATCCGTCTTCGACGTCTTTATGACAAACGGAAGAACCGCCATGTCCTTGTCGCCTGGCAATTCACAAAACAGAGCGTATCCGGGCATTTGTTCGCACATCCGCCGCAGCACAGGAGTTCGCACAGCGGGGAACTGCAGTGGAACAGCTGTTCCAACCGTTGCCGCCAGTCCGGCAAATAACAATGACCTGCGGATACTCGCTGTTGGTAAGGAACCCCACAAAATGCGAAAGGATCGCTTTCCGGCCGCGTGGGCCTCAATGAGGTCCAGATGCTCGAGCAACTCCGCGGTAGACTGCGGACGTCTGTCAACCTCACAGTCGAGGCAACTCAAGATCAGCGCATCCCAGCGCGCATCAAGCCGGGCACAACGACTGGGCGGCGCGGGACGAACCGATAACTTCTGAGTAGCGGATTCGACGAAATGTTGCGCCGTAAAGGGCCGTGTTCCGCAAAGCATCTCGTACATCACTATGCCAAGCGTAAAAATGTCTGCTCTCGGGTCAACGGGTTTTCCGGTGAGTTGCTCGGGCGCCATATAAGCCGGCGTACCGATGATGTCGCCGGCCAGCGTAAGGCTGTCGGTTCCAGGTTCGGTCACCACACCGTGTGCAAGTCCGAAATCTGTAATGACGGCTCGCACCGAGTTATCCGACGCCACCAGGAGTACGTTTGACGGCTTCAGGTCTCGGTGAATTACCTTGGCATCGTGGAGTGCTCCGAGTCCGCACACCAGCTGTCGAATCACGGGAAGAGCCTCTCGTGGCAACAGAACACCACGTTTTAATCGCTCGGAAAGGGTCTCACCGGCCAGCAATTCCATCGTGAGATATGCGATCTGGATGTCATGGACGGCGTGCCTGCCCACGTCATGGATACGGCAAACGTTTGGATGGGCGACCTTGCGTGCCAGCTGGATCTCCCGCAAAAAGCGCGCCGCAATGTCGGGCCGGATCAAAAACTCCGGTCGCAGTGTTTTTAAAGCTACCCGGCCGCCGAACTCGAGGTCTTCGGCTTCGTAGACCTCACCGAAACCGCCTCGGCCAAGCAGTCGCACGATTTCAAATCGGCCGACCCGGTCTCCGGCAAGTAACGTCTGCAGATTCGGCGAGTTTGCAAACAGAAACTCACCAGCCGAACAGCCACCCAGAATCTCGACCGTCTCATCGTACGCGCTTAGCAGCCTCTGGACCTCTTGGCGCACCTCGGGATCGTCGCCACACTCTTGATCGAGGAACGCTGGCCGGCTCGTCCGCTCCAGTTCGGCAGCCTCCGAAAAGACTTGCCGAATACGCTCCCGAATCGCGTTAGGCATATCACATCCGTGATTTGAGTTCGGCTTTGAGCCATGCGCGGCCATAATTCCAATCGCGTTTTACAGTGCGCGTCGAGAGCTGAACAATCTCCGCGACCTCCTCCACGTCTAAGCCGCCATAAAACCGAAGGACGAATACTTGGCCGGCGCGTGGATCTTCGATTTCGAGTCTTTGCAATGCGTCTTCGACGACAAGCAAGTCCTCCAGACGACCGGGCGAAATCGCCATTACCTCATCCAGCGTTTTAAATGTCGATCCACCGCCTCGCTTGCCCGCCAGATGCTGCCTTGCCAAATCGATTAGAATGTGGCGCATCACGTGAGCCGCCGTACCGAAAAAATGTCTGCGATCTTTCCAATCGGTGTCGCGCTGGCAAACGAGCTTGAGATAGGCTTCATTCACCAGGGCCGTGGGCTGCAGTGTGTGGTCAGGCCGCTCGTGGCGCATTAAACGAGAGGCTATTGCGTATAACTCGCGGTAGACCAGGGAGACAAGGCGCGATTCCGCAGCTTTATCACCCGTGCGAAGGGATCGCAGTAGCTGGGTGATATCTTCTTCCTTAGAGGGGTCATCCACAAGTTTCTCCTTTCGGACAAGACAGTCTTCCCCCACCGGCTGCGGAAGAAGGTGTTACCGAGGATAGCAAAACTTGGACGGCCGAAAATTCTAATTGGGTGCGGTGAAATCGCGTTCCGCGACGCAGGACTGTATTCAAGCCGACTTGCACGCCTCATCCCGGCAGATCGAGCCGGAGGTAGCGGAACTAGTTGCTGGGTGGGTCGATCAGGGACAGAAGGAGCATACTTTTTTGATCACACTGGAGAAGGTTCAGGGAATCTACTGCAGGGACATTCTCGATCAACCACGCGCGCTCCGTGATACGGTGGCGGGCCTGGTTCCGTTGGCGAAACTCGATGCCGTCAGAGAAGACCTTCGGGCACGCCGTTTGCGCCGCATCGTCCTGACGGGCATGGGCGGCTCGTACCAGATCCTGCATCCGCTGCACCTCCGCCTGATCGACTTCGGTTTCGACTCAATCATGGTGGAAACCTCGGAGTTGCTCCATTCCATGCCACAACTGGTCCATCCGGAAAACGTGGTGATTGTGGTCTCGCAGTCTGGCTCCAGTGCGGAGATAGTTCGGCTTATGGATCGGCAGGGACCGCTGTACATCGGGGTGAGCAACACCTCAGCATCGCCGCTCGCGACACGTTCGCACATTACGGTGCTGACGCGAGCGGGCGAGGAGGGAGGCGTGTCTTGCAAAACCGCAGTAACGTCGCTCGCTGCTCTTTACTGGTTGGGTGAACAACTGACACAGGCGGATTCCGGAGCTGCCCGACACGTTCTGGAAACGGTCGCTCCCGCAGCCGAAACGTATCTGTCGCGGTGGGGTGACCACGTCGATTCCCTGGTTGGTTCGCTCGCTGGTGTGAAACACGCGTTCTTTGCCGGCCGCGGCTCATCGCTGGCCGCCGTCGGGCTCGGCGCCATGGTTCAGAAAGAGGCTGCACACTTTCACGCGGAAGGAATGAGCAGCGCGGCAGTGCGGCATGGGCCTTTCGAAATGCTCGGACCGGACTCGTTCGTCTTGGTGTTCGAGGGTGGCGACAACGTGCGCGAGATGAACCGCCGCCTAGTGAGCGACGTACTGGCTACAGGAGCTAAGGCAAATCTTTGCGGAGTGGGAGCGCCTGACGGTCCATTTGCGTTGCCCCAAATCCATGAGGCGCTGCGCCCAATTCTTGAACTGCTGCCGACTCAGATGATGTCGCTGGCACTTGGATATTTGCAAGGGCGCGAGCCAGGCAAGTTCGAACGAATTACAAAAGTCACTACCGTCGAATAGCAACTCCGACGCGTGACCGCGAAGTATCCTCAAGCATGATGCGATTTGCCACTTACTATTTGTTGGCATTCCTGCTCGCGCCGCCTGTTGTTGCAGAGGACTGGCCGGAGTGGCGAGGCAAGGGACGACTCGGCGTTTGGACCGAAGACGGAATTCTCGAAACCTTCCCGGCTCAGGGATTAACGCCGGCTTGGCGGATCCCGTTGAATGCCGGCTTTGCAGGGCCCGCCGTGGCAGCGGGACGTGTTTTCGTTACTGATTTCAAGAAGTCGGTTGGTCTGAAGGGAACCGAACGAGCCCTGGCGCTCGACGAAAAGTCCGGCAAAATACTCTGGACTCGAGAGTGGCCCGCCGATTACAGAGGTATTAGTTACGCCTATGGCCCGCGCGCGACGCCAACCGTGGATGGCGATCGAGTCTATTTCGTCGGTGGGGCCGGCGTGCTGCTCTGCCTGAACCCCGCGACCGGCGCCGTGATCTGGCAAAAGGATTACGTCAAGGATTACCAAACGGACATTCCGGGGTGGGGCATCACCAGTGCGCCAGTGATCTACGGACGCCTTGCGATTGCAATTGTCGGAGGCAAGCCTGACGCAAAGGTGGTGGCCTTTGACAAGTTGACTGGCAAGGAAATCTGGCGGTCCTTGGAATCCACCTCTGAACAAGGCTACGCGCAGCCGGTGATTCTGGAGGCGGGCGGAGTTCGGCAGTTGATCATCTGGCATCCGAAAGCGGTTGCGTCGCTCAATCCGGAAGACGGGAGCGTGTACTGGGAGCACGAGTTCAACATCCACATGGGAATGACACTCGCGACGCCCGTACTGAGCGGGTCGCAACTGTTGGTCTCCTCGTTTTACAACGGCTCGATGCTGCTTGAGGTGTTAGGGCGACGCTCGGCTGTGACCTGGAGGGGCAAGAGCCAGAGCGAGATCGACACCGATGGTCTGCATGCTGTCGTCAACACCCCCGTGATCGATGGCGACTATATCTACGGCATCTGCAGCTATGGGCAGTTTCGCTGCCTGCGGCTGAAAACCGGCGAGCGCGTCTGGGAAACCTTGGATGTGACGAAAGAAAAGGCCCGCTGGGCCTCCGGATTCATCGTGCGGCACGGTGACCGCTATCTCATCAACAACGATCGGGGCGAACTGATCATCGCGAAACTTTCACCGAAGGGATATCAGGAGATCAGCCGGACTGACCTCATTAAGCCGACTTCAAACCCCGGAAACCGGAGGGCGCTCGGAGCAGTGAACTGGACCCATCCCGCTTATGTGAATCGTCATATCATCACGCGCAACGATGAGGAGATTATTTCGGTGTCTCTGAAGCGCAGTCACTAACATTGATAACTGGGTACGAAATGCCGATCCAGTCGCGCCTGGTGTTTTCGAGTGCCCGAGTGTGGGTCCATGGTCAGCGAACTCCGGAACACATCTCGCGGATCCCAGCGAGCCATAGGTTGCGAACACCATCATCCCAGTCATGACATCGTGCTCAGTACTGGCTAGGTAGTCGTAGGCAGCGGAAATCTGGCGAACGGTGACCCGTTTCTTCAAAGTTGGCAGCACCTTTCGAACGCGCCACTGTTGGTGTACCCGTCGATTGGTCCGATGTAGTGCGTTCCGTCGCGCGCTCAACAGTGCGCGTTTTGCGTGCGACCGAGAACGTTCTCTCGCGAACTGCCGTCACAGGATCTTGACAAATTGCCGTTGCATCAAATGCTTGACTGGCTTTACCATCGGCCAGCCCGCGTCTGTTTTCTTGATCAAGCTCATTAGCAGCTTTCGCCGTCCACGCTGTCAAAAGGAAGAGTGGCTTAGGTAGAAATACTTCGGAAGGACGCCACGCACTCACGATGTTCCAGGTCTGAATTTTATGCAACGCCGTGCTGAGAACCTGCCGCTAGAATCCAATTTGTTCGATGGTGTCTTGAATGTCGCTGGCGGTTTGGCAACCGCGACTTCTGTGCGCCTTGCATGGCGCCAAATTCTACGGCCGCCTTTATGGAGGCCGTTATGATGAGGTGTGAGAGTCGTCGCTTCTCTTGTACTGGCTGCGATGTCGGTTGTCGCCCAACCTCGCATTGACAGAGTCACGAATAATTACAGCTTCTTTCCTCCAGACAATCCCGACTACGGCATCGCTCAAGGTTCCATCTTCACAATATTTGGCAGCAACCTTTCGAATGCGCGCACCCCTTTGCAGAAGGTCCCGTTGCCAAATACTCTCGAAGGCGTCTCCGGTCGTGTCACCGTCAACGGAACACGAACCGACATGATCTGGTATTACGTTTCCCCGAATCAACTCGGCGGAATTCTTCCATCAAACACACCAGTAGGGCGTGGCACAATCACGGTCACGAATAACGGGCAGACCAGCGCTGCGGCCGAGATCGTCGTTGTACGAAGCGCCTTTGGCACTCTTACTCGAAACGGTGCGGGGACGGGCGCTGCGGCCGTTTATGATTTGAACTACGATCTTCTCTCCCCTGCCAACTCAGCTCGTCCGGGAGAAATCATAGCTCTGTTCGGTACAGGCGCGGCACCCGTCTCGGGCAGTGAGACCGTTCAGCAGATGCCGTCGGATCTTTCCGCCGTACCAATTGTGGTTGAGATCGGCGGTATTCCAGCAACCGTTCTATATCACGGTCGTACAACGTTTCCCGGGCTCGACCAAGTCAATGTCATCGTTCCCGAAAGTGTGAAAGTTGGTTGCAATATCTCAGTCGTTGTGAAATCGTCACAGCGCTCAAGCAATCTCACAACGATCCCGATCGCATCCGATGGTGGGACTTGTCCGGCTTCCGCCGATCCATGTGCCTTAAACCACATCCGGCGTGGGTTGCAAGGTGGACTGCAGGCTTTATCGCCCGACGGTATGCGTTACTTGTTGAACAAGGACGATGAGAACGGCATCGGGCAAATTTATGTGGGCCAGCGGGATGGTGGTCCGGCCGTCTGTATCAGTTGCAAGGACCAGCCGTCGGGTCCGAAGGCGAACAAGCGCAAAATGCAGCCAACGTGGAATCCTTCGGGCCGCTGGATTGTGCTTGCAGTGGAGCAGGAGAATTACGAACGGCCGATCCTGGCCACCCCGGACATTATTGAGGGATTGCTCGAATCTGGGATATGGGTCGACATGTGGGCCGTCACACCCGATGGAGCCTCCTGGTTCAAGCTTCAGGATTTCGGTCCATCTCATCCAGCGGATGGCTTCACCGGAGTTGCTTTCACTCCGGACGGAACGCAAGGCGTCTGGGCGCAGATCGTCGATGGAAATCTCTTCGCCTACACGTTCGGCAAATGGGAACTCATCATTGGGGATTTCCGTGAAGTGAACGGGGTTGCTTCGTTCACAAATCTTCGCAACATCACCCCTACAGACACATTTTGGTTAGAGCCTGGGACATTTTCGTCTAACGGAAGGGATCTTCTGTTGAGCGCCGATCAGGGGTTTCCCGATCACGCCAATGTCTACGGTCAGGATCAGTTCATCCTCGATGTAGTCAGCGGCAAGATGACAAATCTTACGAAGTCGCCGAATATTTGGGATGAACACGGTGTATTTTCTCCTGATGGAGAAAAGATCCTGTTTATGAGTTCGTATCCATATCGATCCGAACCCTTGGGCGTCTACGGTCCTGTTCTTGAAGACGGAATTCATGATCATGGACAACGACGGTTCCAACATGCGACAGCTGATTCGCTTTAATGAACCTGGATTCACGGAATCCAATCGCAACGGAACCACCGTTGCGGCTGTCGGCGGATGGAGCGCCGACGGATCCATGCTCAGCGTGATCAATCTGGTGTTCCCGAAGTATGAGCACTGGGAAATTCAGTTAGAAGGAAATTGCGGGTCTAGAGGGCGCTAGTAATTTCAGTAGCGATTTGAGATGCCGTCGCTAATTACCGCGCTACTTGGGTGGCTAAGCTGGACCATCGCAAGTGGAACGTCGCCGAATCGGTACGGGCTGGATGCGTTGCGCGCATTAATGCTTTTGCTCGGCGTTGTGCTCCATCTGGCCGTTCCCTACTCAGGGTTTCCTGCTTCTGGATTCTTTGTTGCACAGGAGAGAAATGAGGCCTTCAAATAACGGTTATTCTTATCCATTATTTCCGGATGCCGGCATTCTTTCTGCTGACCGGTTTTTTCTCTGCCTTGCTTTGGGAACGCCATGGCGCTCTTGAATTCTTTCGACGTCGGTTTAGGCGCATTGGCGTTGTCTGGATCGTCGCAATGTTCGTGTTGACGCCCGTCATCGCAGCGATAGGCGTTTACAGTCATTTCATAACGGAGGGCGTCAATCCACTAGCGAAATCCATCAATGCCATGCTTCATGGCAAGTTGACGAAAAGTGGTTGCAGCCGGCTCCACACTGCATTTGTGGTTTCTGGAATACTTGATGCTCTATTGTGCGGCGGCCACTTTGTTGCTTCCAAGAATCGAAGGCTTCTTGCCAAAGTTGAATAGCTGGACGTTGGTGATCGTCAATTCTCGGTTTCGCCTCGCCGTTCTTGCGATGCCCACAGCGATTGGCCTTTGGACGATGCCGGCGGGAATGTCCCGATACCCGGATAGCTTAGTTCCGGCTTTGGACTTGATAGTGATATACGGGTGGTTTTATGCCGTGGGTTGGCTCATCTACAGGCGGAGCGATTCGCTTATCCTGCTCGCAAGCAGGGTTAAGGCTGAGGCGCTGACATGCCCGGTGTTTGTGGTTTGCGCCCTCCTGCTATTGATGGCACGCGGGATTTTGGGCATAGAGGTTAAAGCGCGCTCTCTCGACTTCGCATCTCACTTTCCATCAGTCTATTTATCTGGTCATTCATACTGTTCCTGCTTTCAGCAGCGATGGTCTTAAATCGGCCGAATCGAATCGTCCAATATCTTGCAGATGCTTCATATTGGGTATATCTCTCTCACTTTCCGCTAACTTGCCTCATGCCCGCGCTATTACGCGATTGGCCCGTGGCGCCATCCCTCAAGGTGATCCTTTCTACGGTATTCATCACCGGTTTGTTGCTACTGGTGTACCATCGATTAATCCGATATAGTGCGCTCGGTCGCGCGCTCAACGGTGTGCGTTTGCGTACGACCGAGAATGTTCTCTCGCGAGCTGCCGTCGCAGGCTATTGATAAATTGGCGTTATATCCATGGTTGACGCCAGTGCAATCCATCAGCCCGCACAGCGCCCGTCCTTGTAGTCAAGCTCAATTAGCGGCTTTCGTAGGAGGTGTAGCGTTGAACTCACAAGTGGCCGAGTCACGATTGAAGCATCCGGCGCCAAGCGGCATTCAATTGCGTCCTCTCAAGGCAGCCAAGCGCATTCTTGGATTGCTTTCCGCCACGGCGGCAGGTCTGAAATCAGGATTTCAAACTGCGATTGTCAGACTGACGTATTCGAGTATCAGCTTCATACTCAGACGCGAAACCTTTTCGTTTCTCAATTACGGGTATAAGCCGCTCGATGCCGAGGCGAAGGTGCTGGAACTGCAGCCCAGCGATGAATCTGACCGCGCATCGATACAGCTCTATAATCGCGTCGCCGGAGCCAGGGACCTCCGCGGTAAAGAAATACTCGAAGTTGGCTGTGGCAGAGGTGGTGGATCCTCATTCATCGCCAGGTATCTACATCCACGGTCGGTGACGGGCATCGATCTGTCGGAGCGTGCGATCCTGTTCTGACGGCGCAATCACGATGTGCCAGGTCTGAAATTTATGCAAGGCAATGCTGAGCACCTACCGCTGGAATCCAATTCGTTCGATGCTGTCGTGAATGTTGAGTCCGCCCACTGCTATCCATCATTCGAGCGTTTCGCCGATGAGGTGGAGCGTGTATTACGTTTTGGCGGGTTTTTCCTGTTTGCGGACCTCTGCGCGCGTCCGGACCTCGACCGTTTGCGCGCACGCCTTGAGAAACGATTCACCATTGTGGAGGAAGAGTTGATGACACTGAATATCGTTCACGCTCTCGAACAAGACAGTGATCGACGGAGCGGTATGATTCAGAGACTGGCCCCGAAATGCTTCCATTCGGCATTACAGGCCTTTGCGGGAGTCAGCGGAACACCGATTTTCGATGCTTTCAAGTCCGGTGATCTCCAGTACGCGCGATTCGTGGCTCAGAAGAAACCGTGACCGAATCGAGGACACTAAACCGTTTCATCGTAGGTGGGCTTACCTCTGGAGCAACTCTTTTTCTTGACACCTAATGACCGGTACCGTACTATTCGTAGTACCAAGCGACCACGCGGTCGGGCTACGGTTTCCGTGTCAATGTATCCGAAGCAATTGGCGTAGAGCAAGAAACTCAGACAAACTTCCGGAGGCAAATTCAGTGAAGGATAATCCATTCGACACGATTGAAAGCGCTCAGGAGTTTCTCGCGTTATTTGACGCCGCTATCGCAAATGCGCTCGAAGATGTCCAAAGGGATTTGGCAGCCGCTGAAGACGCTCCTCGCCGCGCCGAAGCTCTGAGACTCGCTGTTTACAAGTTGGAAAAATTGGAGCACCACATAGGACGAAGCAAGCGCATGGCCAACGATCTTCGAATGATCCGCAGGCTCCTGTTCGAAGAACGCACATCCGTGTATCGCTCCGAGTCCGCGCTCACTCTCTCAACTGGCGGATAGCATACTGTCCGTTGGATCAGCCAGCTGAGTACAGTCTGGTGCGCATAGGCCATTCCGCCCCACATACTCATCGTCATCGCATCCTATTGGACTCTTTTCGTGCTGATCGGAGGCGCCCTTCGGGGGGTGATAATTTGAAAGCATTCGTTGCTACCGGATGCTTGCAGTTGGCTGATCGGGTTTAAGCGGAACTTGTGGGTCGTCGCGGCTGGGATTGTCGGTCATGGATCATTCGATTTCGTCCATGGGTTGTCCGTCAATAATCCTGGAGTGCCCAGGTGGAGGCCCGTTCTGTCTCGCATTCGATGTCCTCTTTAGCGCCTGGCTGGCGCTGCTCCTGGTGTGGCGCTCGAATCCGTCGCTCGCTGGACGCTCTTAACAGATAGTTGTGATGCGCGTTCTTGAGTTGAAAGTTCCACCTCTGGGAATTCTGCTAGTGACGGTACTTCTTATGGCGCTCTGCGCTCGGGTCCTACCGGCCGTCGCATTCACGATTCCGTTTCAGGAGTTCATTGCTCTTGTCTTGGCTGTTGCGGGCGCGACGACCAGCATTTTGGGAGTGCTATCGTTCCGGCGAGCGGGAACGACCGTGAATCCACTGAAGCCGGACGCATCAACGTCACTTGTATGTTCTGGCGTCTACAAACGGACTCGCAATCCGATGTACCTCGGATTCCTCATGATTCTTTTGGGGTGGAGTATTTGCCTCTCAAATGCACTCGCTCTCATGCTCGTTCCGATGTTCGTTGTTTACATGAATCGATTCCAAATAGAACCGGAGGAGCGGGCGCTTCGCTCCCATTTTGGACAGGAGTTCGTGGCATACACCAGAAGCGTAGGGCGTTGGTTGTAACCACCGGTGACCAGCCTGGTGCCAGTGCGTTAAAGCGTACTCTCTATTGTCCGCCGAGTCGAAGCGTCGAGTAGCTGAAAGATGCCGCAGACCGACCGCGAGGCCTTGCTGGAAGGTCAGCGCGTTCCGACCTCGTGGAACACGTACGCGTCTGTCGACGTGACCCTGGGCTGACAGGTTCGTTTAGTTGCCGAGATGCGACTGCCGATGAACCACAAGAGCACACTTATTCCCGAACCAATCGCGCAACTGCAGCGCCCAGTTGGATGAGTTTCGCAATACGCACTCGACACGGACGAAACTGCCCGCAAGCGGCGGTGGAACTGAGCGCTGCAACACTGAGTAATCGCGGCCGCGCACCCGCTACGACCTAGCCCCCTCTCTCTCCTCTTGACATCCCACATTACGGTGTACGGCACTCCTCTATACATCCCAGAGGTGATCGGAATGTCGGATTCTGAGTCGTCAATTCTTCAAGGCACCCTCGACCTGATGGTCCTCAAAACTGGAGTGAACCCCAAAACTGAGACAGGGAGTTAAGGGACGAAATACATTGAATGGAGTTGAGGCAATGGATTTGTCCCGAAGTATCTACAGCCGTGATCTGAAGGTTGCCGCGATGCGTGCCATCGACGCTGGGGCGACGATTGGTGAGATCGCACGTAAGTATCAAGTGAGTCCTCATTTAGTGGACCGCTGGCGAGGAGAATGGCGGGCCAAGGGTGATCTTGCATTTCCTGGCGTTGGGCGACGAGGAATGTTGCTGCCAGTGGTGGAGGAGGCCCGGCGGATCGGTGAGCTGGAGCGCAAGATCGGCCAACTCACAATGGAGAACGATTTTTTAAAAAGGGCCTTGCAGCATTTCAAGGAGTATCACCCTCCAGCCGTCGTCAGTGGCGAGGATGCCTGTTTGAAGAAATCCAGCAAGCCGCGGCGGAAGGCAAAGCCGTGAATGCACTGTGCCAAATGACTGGCCTAAGCCGGGCTGGGTTTTATCGGTTTCGGAAGCCGCGACAGGCCTCTCCAGTGGAGATGGAGCTCCGAGACGAGATGCAGAAAATCGCAGTGGAATCGCCGGCATACGGCCACCGTAGAATCACTGCCGCTTTGCAGCAGCGTGGCTTCAACGTCAACCACAAGCGCGTGCTGCGGATGATGCGGGAAGACAATCTGTTGTGCGTTAGGCGGCGTAAATTTGCGGTGACCACCGACTCTCGACATCAACTGCCGGTCTATCCCAATCTGGCAGGCCAACTGAAGCCGACAGCCGTGAACCAACTCTGGGTTGCAGATATCACCTACATCCGTCTGCAAGTCGAATTTATATATCTGGCAGTGATACTCGACGCGTTCTCACGTCGTGTCATTGGTTGGGCTCTGGGGCGAACGCTGGAAGCTGGATTGGCGACCACCGCGCTGCAAATGGCGTTGCTGGAGAGAAAACCGCCGCCAGGCTTCGTCCATCACTCCGATCGCGGCGTGCAATACGCCTCCCAGCAATATACGGGCATCCTGAGACAACACCAAGCTGAGATCAGCATGAGTCGCAAAGCGAATCCGTACGACAATGCGGCTTGCGAGTCGTTCATGAAGACGTTGAAGTATGAGGAGGTTTACCGCAATGAGTATCGGGACTTTCGGGAAGCGAGCGCCTGTATCGGAGAGTTTCTAGAGCGCGTCTACAATCGACATCGGCTTCACTCGGCTCTTGGTTATTTAACACCGTCCGAGTTCGAACGCCAAGCAGGCGATGCGCCATGAGAATCCATTTAGCAGATCGGGGGCTCTGCCCCTGCGACCCGGGGATTTATCGCTTTCCAGCCAGAATGGCTAAGCGGACTCGGGGCGGTTCCACCGCCCCGGTCATTCCGGCAACTGAGTCGGCGCTCGAGTTCCATCCCTGGAGCGCTCTATCCTCCGCTCAGCTATGTCCACAGTGGACCAACAACAACCTCGCCGCCAATGCTTTTCCAGCGAACGGCGATAGCCTCCTTAACTTTGTGTCTCAGCCCAGGGGTCCACTTCAAAACGTTGGAGTACCTCGGGCCGCTACACGGCTACGGTATCGCTCGTCGCATAGAGCAGGTCGGGGAACGCGCCTTGATTGTAAACCAGGGGACTGTCTACCTGTGCCTGGTGCGCCTGGGTCAGAAGAAGTGGATCAAGGCAGAGTGGGGCGTGTCCGAGAACAACCGCAAAGCCAAGTACTACTCCCTGACGAAGGCCGGTCGGAAACAGCTGCAGGCCGAGACTGCGAATTGGGAGCGCATCGCTGGCGTGATGGGCCGGGTGTTGCACCCGGAGACTGCGAGCTGAATCGTGCTGGCGTTCTTCCATAGGATCGCAGCTCGTATTCGCGGGTTCCTCCGCCCGGGCGACCTTGAGTCGGACTTCGACCAGGAAAATGGCTGCCCACCTCCAGATGGCGGAAGAAGACGGCCTACGTCAGGGGCTCACCGTTGAGGAGGCGCGCCGGGCCGCCCGTGTGCAATTGGGCGGCATCACACAACTGCGCGAGTCGTGGCGCTCGGTGTCGGGCCTGCCGTGGCTCGACGGCTTCGCGCTCGACGCCAAGCTAGGGCTCCGCATGTTGCGTCGATCCTGGGGCCTCACGCTCGCCGGGGGGCTGGCGATGACGATCGTGATCACCATCGCCGCGGTCATCTTCGTTTTTCTTGACGAATTCATGGGAGGCGCCGCGCCGCCGCTTGATGAGGGCGAGCGCGTGGTCGCCCTTCAGAGCTGGGACGCGGAGGCGCATCGTCGGCGTGATACGTCCCGGCGCGACCTCGAGCGGTGGGGCGCGACGCTGCAGTCGGTGAAGGATCTCGGTGGGTTTCAGACCATCGAGCGCCGACTGATGATCGAGAGCCGACCCGCGGAGTGGGTGCGCATCGCCGAGATCACTGCCTCGGGCTTCCGGCTGGCGCGGGTCCGGCCGCTCTTGGGGCGGTGGATCGTTGAGACCGACGAGCACGCCGCCGCTGCGCCTGTCGTCGTGATCGGGTACGACGTGTGGCAGTCACGGTTCGCGTCCGATCGTACGGTCATCGGCCAAACGGTGCGGCTGGGCGAGATCTTCCACACCGTAGTCGGCGTGATGCCCGAGGGCTTCGCGTTCCCGGTGAACCATCGCTACTGGATCCCGCTCCGATCGGATCCCTCGGCTCGCTCAAGCCCGCGCCCAGGCGGAGCTGACGACCATAGGGCTGCTGCCGCCAGCGACCGTCCCGGCGAGCGACGCGCGCCGCCCACGCGTCGTGCCCTACACGTTTGCGTTTACCGATGATGTCGAGCGCGGGGAGCTGGCGTGGCAGCAGCGGATCATCCTGCTGCTCGTCAGCCTGCTCCTCGTGCCACCATGCCTGAACATCGCCATTCTCATCTACGCGAGAACGGTCACACGCCAGGAGGAGTTCGCCACACGCTTCGCTCTGGGCGCGAGCCGTGCTCGCATCGTGGTGCAACTGTGCGTGGAGGTGCTTGTGCTCTCCTCGGTCGCGGGAGCCATGGCGCTCGCCCTGACACGCCCGATCCTCACCCATATATGGGAAATCATCAGCCGGTTCCCGGAACTGGGCGGCTCGCTCCCGTTCTGGGTGACCTTCGACTTCTCGTGGCGCGCCGCCCTCTTCGTCGCCGGCCTCACGGTGCTGGCCGCGCTGATCGCGGGCCTGGTACCTGCGCTGCAGGCCACCGGCCGAGTCCTGCCCACGGTACTCCGCTCGTTGAGCAACCGGACGGGAATACCGCTTGGCGCGACGTGGACCGCCTTGATCGTTGCACAGGTTGGCTTGGCTTTGGCTGCGCTGCCGTCCACGATCGAGTTGGCATGGGGGCACCTGCGGCCCGCCGTCCTTGGACCCGGATTTGCCGCGAGGGAATTCCTTACCGCGCGGCTTTCAGTGAATTCCCAGAGCGTGCCAACCGTGGAGGCGGACCGGCATGCGTTCGCCTCTCGCGTCCGAAGCCTTCAGGCCGGGGTCTTTCGCCAGATCGAAGCGGAGTTCGGCGTATCTGCCGTGACGTTCGCTGCGGCATTGCCCGGCGCGGAACCTCTGACGCTCGTTGAGATGGAGGAAGGTGCCTCCGGTGCCCCACGGGTCAGACGTTACGTCAGAACAAATAAGGTCGACCGAGCCTTCTTCGAGGTATTCGACGCCCCGGCGTTGGCGGGCCGCACGTTCCAGCGCGGTGATTTCGGCGGACCGGCAACGGCGATCGTGGACCAGACGTTCGTCCGGCAGGTGGTCGGCGACGACAATACCTCGGCCGCCGGGTCAGGCCGGTTCCTGCCCCAGGGTCGGAGGCCGGCCCTTGGTACGAGATAGTCGGGATCGTTCCCGACCGTCCCGCCAACACATCCCAGGGACGAATGTATGTTCCGGCGCTGTTCCCTGATTTGCGTGGAGCTTCCAGCCCAATCCAACTGGCATTGCACGCCGGGCCAGATCAGGCCGCGATGTCGCGTCGCCTTCAAAAGATCGCCACGAATCTCGATCCGGCTATGCGGCTGGATGATCTCCGCCGTCTCGATGAGGTCTACGGCGAGATGCAGATGTCCAACAACCTGACGTCCTACGCGCTTGCCATCGTAACGTTGAGCGTGCTCGTTCTGTCAGCGGTTGGCCTGTACGCCCTCATGTCCTTTACCGTCACCCGGCGGCGCCGCGAGATCGGCATTCGGACGGCGCTCGGCGCTAGGCCATGGCGGTTGCTGGCAAGCATCTTCGCCCGCGTGCTGTGGCAGATCGCCGGCGGCGTTGTTGTCGGCGTCACTGCCGCACTCGTCCTTCATCGCTGGCTGAACATCGAAGTCGAGGGCGGGTGGCACATCCCGGGGATCCTCCCGGCAGCCGTCATCTTCATCATGACCATCGGCCTGCTGTCCGCGGCCGGACCGGCCCGTCGCGCTATTCGGGTCAACCCGACCGAGGCCCTGCGGGACGGGTAGCGACGACGTTGTCGAGCATCGGAAGGCAGCCGCCGATTGTGGACGACGTAGAGCAGCCGCATGATTTCGCGGACCCACCCACGGGCAACGTGGGTGGGTGTTCGACCGTCGCGCGCCCGCCTTCGATCTGGAGGAACGTGACACGGCGGCGGTCAGGACGACGTGATGAGTCCACCCCAGATACGTGCGCCCTGCGAAGTGATCGAGGCCGCGGTGCTCACGATATTGCTGTTCGATCCATGCCTACATTGCAACGCAACTTACGGGACGCGCTTAGTGAGGCGTTCGATCTCCGTGTAGAGATTGCCAGGGGGGGTCAATTTAGTTAGCGGCCGCGCTACTGAACAGCCAGAGTCACACCCGTGGGGCTCTGCTGATGCCGACGATCAGCGTGACCGGGACTTCATTCCCTGACGCGACGCCATCTGGGACGACTGCCTTGACTTGCATGAAACCTGCGACAAGACCCGGAGCCGCGCCGGCATAGAGCACCTGAGCATCTGTGCCTCCGATCCGAACCGAAACGGGGCGAATTGGTTTTGGCAGCGCGCTCACTTCCAGGTGCCCGTCTACACCTGCCGGATCCGTTTGACCCGCTCCGGTAGCAAAGAGAACGACCACCGACCCTTTCACCGCCGGTTGGATGCCGAGTTGTAGGACGAGTCCTGATTCATGGCGTCTTGGCCACGACCCGAAGAGTTCGCGTTGAACAACGCCGGCGCCGCTTCCAAACCTGCACGGACACGGCGTTAGACCGGTTCCCCTGATATTCAACTTGCATCTGGGCCGCCGCCTTGCCCGCTACGGCATGGGCTAGCTGCAGGAACGCGCTGCCCCTGCGGTATTCCTGATACGTGTTGGGGCATGGATGCAGCCGGTTCTACCGGCCAACTCCCGCAATTTGTCGAAGGAGAAAGCGGTATACCTCGGCTGACCGCCGACCGCATACCCTGAAGAAAGTACCAGAGGATGCTCTTCCTGAAACTACTGTCCATCCCGTAAACTCATCGCGTTGGCGACTACTGGGGCCTTTATTAACTGTCCGTACGAGTACGCAGGATCGTCGAAGGAGCCGAAAGGTACTGCCCCGAAATTAAAGTTGACGGCCTCGTTTGATGAAGTATGGATCGTGAATCATACTAACAAGTGTGAGCATCGGTGAGCGCGGTCAGGTGACGATTCCGAAGGAAATTCGAGAGCAGTTTGGTCTTGGTCCTGAAACAGAAGTCGAGTTCCGTGTGGTGGACGGGTCGATCATTCTTAAAAAGGCCCCTAAGAAGCTCAGCCTGGAAAAGTGGAAGGGACAGTGTAGCGATTCCTTCACAAAGCTGGGCTACTCTTCCGTAGACTGGGCTACTCTTCCGTAGATAAGTTCATCGAGGATATTCGAGGTCGGCAACAAGGAGGAAAGCGAATCAGAGTCCTGGCAGACTTCCTGATCGGAGCTCATGCCCAGAAGCAGGCGACTCGCCTTCTTTCACGGGATCGCGGTTTCTATGGCAAGCTGTTCCCGTCGCTTGATCTTTGCGACCCGACCGAGGCGAAACGCGAAGACGGGTGACGAGTGTTTTCGCCCACCCTCTACCTACCCCATCCACACAATTAGGAAATATTCATAACCCTCTCATTATCAGTAAATTAACCCAAAAACAACCCACCCAAACGCCCCGAAATCGCAGGTCCCGGTGTTACCCTTATTGGCAGCTATGGACTGCTCTTCTTTTTTAATTCCCTGGACGCCACGCACTGTACTCAAGCCCGTCGAAGAAGCCAAAACGGAGCCGACGCTGTGTGATGGCGCCATCGTCTCGGCGTTCTTCCTTGAATGCGTTTCGTAGATTCCGTGAGCTTGTCTCCGGGTCTCGCGTCCAAGCGGCCTCAAACGAAGTAACTGTCCGATATTGGGATTCGGTTCGTTTCGTACTTCGCGATCTTCGCCAATTGAATATCTGACGGGCATTACATTTGAATGCACAATCGAATGTCGATGCAACAAGTTCACGTGCCTTTCTCCGGAGAAGGAGGAAGTTAAAACTGCAAAACAAAACTCACTCCGGTCGCGAGGCCACTGGATCGGGAATGCGAAGTTCGCCGAACTGAGCTACAATGGGGGTTGTCGGACGTAACCAGTGCGCGAAAGCGCACTTTTTTATTGTTCGGTGAGTCGAAGTTGTAGAGTCGTGAAAGATGCCGCAGACCGGCCGCGAGGCCATACTGGAACAAATCACAACGATCGTTGATCGTGTCGCCACGGCCCAGGGCCTCGAGCTTGTCGAACTCGAGTTTCTTGGCGGCGGCAAGCAGCGATTGCTGCGCATCTATATCGACAAGCCTGAAGGCGTTACCCACCAGGATTGCGAAATCGTCTCGCAGCAGGTCGGGGACATCTTGGACGCTGAGGATTTGGTTCCCGGCGAAAATTACACCCTTGAGGTCAGTTCACCGGGTGTAGAACGGAAGTTGACGAAGCCGGCAGATTTCCAGCGGTTCATTGGCAAGAAGGCGAAAGTAGTGACGCATGAGCCGGTCGAAAGTCAGAAACACTGGGAAGGTGTGCTGCGCGGCCTCGAAGGCGATGATTTGCTCATCGAGCCGTCCGAAGGTCGGCTGATCCGCGTTCCGCTCACAGGCATCAAGCGAGCGAATTTGAAGTTCGAGTGGTAACTCCTCGAAAAAGACTGTTACATAAGAAAGAGGCAATCAGAGTGGCATCGATTTTTGAGTCCATAGAGATTCTGAGCAAGGAAAAAGGTATTGACCCGCAAATCGTCATCAACGCGGTGAAAGATGCCATGCTGGTCGCCGCCCGCAAGCAATTCCGTACCCTCGAGGATCTAGTCGCCGAGGTCGACCCGAAGAGCGACAAAATTCATATTTATCGCCGTAAAACGCGTTGTCGACGAGGTGCAGGATTCGTTGAATGAATTATCCCTCGGAGAGGCGATGGGCCTCGATCCGGGCGCTCAGGTTGGACAGGAAATTCGTATCGCGAAAGGTACCGAATCACTCGGCCGCATTTCCGCGCAAACGGCCAAACAGGTCATCCTCCAGAAGGTCCGTGAGGCCGAGCGCGAAACGATCTACACGAATATTCCGATCGCGTCGGGGAGCTCGTCAACTGCACCGTCAAGCGGATCGAAGGTCAGGACATCGTTTGTGATCTCGGCAAGACCGAAGCTCGCCTGCCGAAAAAAGACCAATCGAAGCTGGAAAGCTTCACCGTCGGCGAGCGCGTGCGTTGCGTCATCAAGAGCGTCGATAAAGCAGGAAAGAACGCGGGCGTGATCGTCTCGCGCGCGGCGCCCGATTTGGTCATGCGCCTGTTTGAGCAGGAAGTGCCCGAGATTTACGACAGCACCGTCGTCATCAAAGGCTGCGCCCGTGAGGCAGGCGAGCGGACGAAGATCGCTGTCCTCAGCCGTGACCGCGATGTCGATTGCGTCGGAGCCTGTGTGGGCATGAAGGGTATGCGCGTCCAATCGATCATTCGCGAGCTCAGAGGCGAAAAGATCGACATCATCGAGTACTCGGAAGATCCGGTTGTCTTCGCCACGCATGCGTTGAGCCCTGCCAAGATCAGCCGAGTGTCGATCGTCGACGCCATGGATCATCACATGGAAGTGATCGTTGACGATACGCAATTGTCGCTCGCGATTGGGAAGAAAGGCCAGAACGTCCGGTTAGCGGCAAAGTTGCTCGGATGGAAGATCGACATTAAGAGCGAAGAAGAGAAGCGTCAGGAAGTGGAATCGCAGATGGCCGCTCTGGTTGCCCCGGGCGCTCCGGTTTCCGTTCTTCTCGACTACGGGCTGCAGGAAAATATAGTCGAGAAGTTGTTTGCTGGCGGCGTTCCCACCGTGGAGCGTTTGGGGGAAATGACGCCGGAAGAATTAGAGGTAATTCCTGGAATCGGTCCCGATCTTGTCGAACATATTCGCGATGTCGTCGTCAGCTACTACGGCCAGTACGATGATGCTGCTGAAGTGCCTCAGGATGCCGAATCTCAGGAACAGCAACCAACCCTCGAAATAGGTGAAGAGGGTTACAATTATAACGAGAGCAGCGAGGACGCAGAAACCGCTCCTAACCCTGCCGAAGACAAGCCGATTTTTGCGGCTGAATCCGATACACCTCCTTCGGATGAACTCGAAACTGGCGGTGACGAGCAATCTTTGGAGGTGGATCAGGATGAATCTGCTAAACTTAGAAACGCGGAATAACGGTCCAGGGGCGAGTCAGTTGTCCGAAAGATGGAATAGGTGGTAGTTCTGTCTTTCTTCAAGCAGTTCTTATCTATGAGCAAAGTCCGAATCAATGAGCTCGCGAGAGAGCTAGAGGTCAAGCCGAATCGTATCCTCGAGTTGTTGCCCGAATTTGGGGTCGAGGAGAAGAAGACCCATTCCAGCTCGATCGACGAGGATGTCGCGATCGCTATCAAGCGCAAGCTTGTCAGCGGCTCGGATTCGGACGTCGCGTCGCGGTCCGAACGGGAAAGCTATCGCGCCGTCGCTGTCGCCGACGATGATGATGAGCCCGAGGAGTCTTCTCGTCAGGAAGAGCCCGAGAGACGCGCTCCCTTCGGACACGTCGATGAGCGTGCTGAAGAGAGGGTAGCTTCGCCGGCTCGCGCTGAGGCACCCAAGGTTCTTGACGAATCAGCGCCGACGCCCGCAGCGGAAGCTGTCGCCGACGCCCAGAAAGCTCCTGTTATGCCATCGCGGCCGTCACCCCTGCGACCTCCGCTCGCATCGGGTCCATTGCGGCCTCCGACGGCGCAGCAGCATGTGGCCGCGCCGCCTGTGCCGCAGCACGCGCCGCCTGTAGCTCCGGTTCCGCCCGCGGCTCCCGGTGCGCAATCTGGCACGCAGGCTAGCGCACAGCCCGGTACACCGAATATTCAGCCAGGGACTCCAGCGCAACCGCTACCGCGGCCAGCCGGTCCCGGAGTTCCGCAGCCGCAGCAACAGGCCCGGCCAGCCATGCCCGCGCCAGGCGGCCGCGATGTTCCTATT
Organism: Bryobacteraceae bacterium; assembly: GCA_963844855.1. Classification (GTDB taxonomy): domain Bacteria; phylum Acidobacteriota; class Terriglobia; order Bryobacterales; family Bryobacteraceae; genus DASQDN01. Next base: position 266,893 of record CAWJQP010000080.1, on the reverse strand, counting down.
TTCTCGCCAAAACCTGGGCAAGCGCCGCAGCGTCCTTCGTTACCATCCGAACCCGGAAATCGGACCGGCGGCCGAGGCTCGTTCAACTCCTCCTTCATTACCGGGCGCTCCCCGGCCTGCGCCCTCTCCCGGTACGCCTAGGCCTCCGATAGCGCGTCCCCAACTGCCCTCGAATCCTAGACCTCAACAAGGGCAGCCGATCGGCGGTCCCCCTCGTCCAGGTGGTCCGCAACAACCGCAGGGCCCGAGGCCTTCAATGGCCGGACAGCCCGCTGCGCGCCCTGTTGTTCCTCCGAATCCGGAGTTGCTGGCTCGCATTCAGCAGAGCCGCCCCGGTCCTCCGCCCGCTCCAGGTCAGCCTCGTCCAGGCCCGACCCGTCCGAGCCAGCCCGCTCCCGGGCAGCCGATTTTCCGTGGTCCACTTCGTCCGGGGCAGGGTCCCAGGCTCGGTGGTCCGACGCCGGGCGCTCCTTCACCGGGTGCTCCACAAATGCGCGGACGAGGTCCGCAGCGGCATCCAACTTCTCCTTTAGGCAGGATTGAGCCGGCTCCTCCACCACCGACTGAACTCGGACGCCGCCATCAGGCTAAGCCCCGTCCCACCGGCGACATGGATCGCAAGCGGGACATGGAAGGCAAGCTCGATGGGAAGTTCCGTCCGCAGAAGCGACAGGAACAGGCTCCGCCTCCAATCGATCGCGAGATCACCATCGGCGAAGGCATCACCGTCAAGGAGCTTTCCGAAAAGCTCGGTGTCAAATCGAGTCTCGTTATTAAGAAACTGGTCGATCGCAAGATCTTTGCAACCATCAACCAGAGTCTCGACGTAAAGCTGGCGCAGGATTTGGCGCGCGACTTTGGAGCCGCGACCAACACTCTGAGCTTCGAAGAAGAAGCCACATGGGAAGTCGAACTCGCCGAAGATACTAAGGACCTGACGCCTCGACCGCCCGTGGTCACCATCATGGGACACGTCGACCATGGCAAAACGTCGCTGCTCGACGCGATCCGGGAAACGAACGTGGCGTCGCGAGAAGCCGGCGGAATCACGCAGCATATCGGCGCATCGCAAGTCACGCACAACGGAAAGAAGATCGTATTCATCGATACGCCAGGTCACGAAGCGTTCACCCGTATGCGTGCACGCGGCGCTAAGGTCACCGATATCGTCATTCTTGTTGTCAGCGCGGATGACGGTGTTATGCCTCAAACGCTCGAAGCTTTAGATCACGCGAAAGCGGCAAAAGTCCCGATCATCGTCGCGATCAACAAGATCGATAAGCCGGATGCTCAGCCGGAGCGGATCAAGCAGCAGCTCGCCGATCGCGGATTGCTGGCCGAAGACTGGGGCGGTGACGTTGTCATGGTTCCGGTTTCGGCAAAAACCAAGCAGAACCTTGATTTGCTTCTTGAGAACCTTCTGCTCGTTGCCGAAATCGCGAATCTCAAAGCGAACCCGACACGCCCGGCAATCGGCGCTGTGCTCGAAGCCCAACTCGACCGCGGTCGCGGTCCGGTTGCGACGGTCCTCGTACAGAACGGTACTCTGCGCGTTGGCGACTTCTTTATCTGCGGTCAGGTATTTGGCAAAGTGCGCGCCATGTACGATCACCTCGGCCAGCAGGTTCGGGAAGCCGAGCCTTCAAGCGCGGTGGAAGTCATCGGTCTCGATGCTCTGCCTGACGTCGGCGATAACTTCCAGGTTGTAACCGACACCGCGAAAGCGAAGCAGATCGTCCTGTATCGCGAATCGAAATCTCGCGAGCAGGCGATGTCCAAGAACAATCGCATCACGCTCGAGATGCTCAATCGTTCCGTCAAAGAGGGCGAAGCGAAAGAGCTCAATGTCATCATCAAAACCGATGTGGGCGGCACGGCGGAAGTGCTCAGCGAGATGCTCCAGAAGCTCTCGACCGACAAGGTCAAGATCCGTGTCATGGCCAAGAATGTCGGCGCAATCACCGAATCGGACGTACTGCTGGCTTCGACTTCGGAGGCCATCATCATCGGATTCAATGTTCGCCCTGAGCGGAACGCCGCAACGCTGGCGGAGAAAGAATGCGTCGATGTCCGGCTGCACACGATCATCTACGAACTGACGGACGAGATCAAGAAGGCCATGACGGGCCTCCTCGACCCGACCTTCAAAGAGGTCTTCAAAGGACGGGCAGAGATTCGCGAGGTCTTCCGGATCTCGAAGGTCGGCATCGTCGCTGGCTGCTATGTAACCGAGGGAACACTCAGCCGCGGCAACCTTCTCCGCTTGACTCGCGATAACATCGTGATTCATACCGGAAAGATCGATACGCTGAAACGATTTAAGGACGACGTAACCGAAGTGAAAACCGGCTACGAATGCGGTGTCACCATCGCCAACCACTCCGATGTTAAGGAAGGCGATATTATCGAAGCCTTCGTAAATGAGAAGGTGGCTCCGCAACTGGTTTAAGGCTTCTTTCATGCCGACAATCGGTGTTCTTACATCTGGAACTCCGTATCGACGATGCGCATTCGCTGAAGGATAAGCGGCAAGTCGTCAAATCACTCAAGGATCGGCTGCGGCACAAATTCAACGTTGCCGTAGCCGAGATCGACCATCTCGACGTATGGCAACGGGCGTTGATCGCTGCGGTCACTGTCTCCTCTGCCCACACGCACGCCGAAAGCGTCCTTCAAAATGTTGAGAATGAAGCGGCAACCTTAGTTGGCGGCATGCTCGTCTCTAGTAACGTGGAGTGGATCGAATAAAATGGACCCTCGCCGCTCGCGAACGTCTTTCCGAAGCTCTTCGAGTCGAACTCGAGGAATTGATCGGCTATGAGCTCACGGATCCCCGAATTGATGTAGCAGATGTCGCCGAAGTACTCTTGATCGCCGGATGGTAAGCATGCGCGCGTTCGGCTGAACCTGAACGGCGACCGGGCTTGGCAGGAACAGACACTCGATGCTCTTGACCATGCCAAGGGGTACATTCGGAAAGAGTTAACGCGGCGTCTCGATGTCTTCCGGCTGCCGGATATTCGCTTTGAAGCCGCTCTTTCAGCCGAGTTGCCGGAGCGAGTGGATTCGATCCTGAAACGCGTCCGCCGCGGCCGGCCCAGCGACGAGCAGTCTGAAAAAAAGTCCGCTGAGTGAAACGCATTGTGATATTTTTGTTTTTGGCAGCTGTTGGCGCATCTTGCGTCGGTGACTGTTGCGCCTGCCGGTCCAGCGCCCGGCTGTCCTTCGGCTGGAAGACAGCCTGGATTCGATGGGCACGACGTATTCCGTCGTGGTCTACGGCTCCAACCGGTACAAGATGCAGGCAGCGGTCGAGCTTGCGTTCGAAGAAGTGCGCCGGCTCGATCAATTGCTGTCCAATTATCGGCCCGACAGCGAGTTGAGCGCGGCTGAACCAGCAGGCGGCCGAGCAGGCCCGTTAAAGTTTCAAAGGAGTTGTTCGATCTGTTATGCTGCCTGCCTTCGCTATAGCGAAGCGAGCGAAGGCGCGTTCGATATCACTGTCGGGCCTCTGATGAAGGTCTGGGGATTTTTATAAGAGTTCCGGGCACTTTCCGCATCGCGCGGAAATTCGGGGCGCTATGGCGCGTGTCGGATATAAGAATATTAGTGCTGAACGAGAAAGCAGCAAACCGTGTCCTATCGCAGGCCCGGTGTGGAAATCGATCCGGGCGGCATTGGAAAGGGCTACGCTGTCGACCGGATGGTGGCAATTCTGCAGGATAACGGCATCAAATCCGGCCTGATCACAGCGGGTTCCAGCAGCATTTATGGAATCGGCATCCGCCCATCGACGCCGAAAGGCTGGCGTGTGACGATACGCCATCCAAAGGATCCAAATCAGTCCGTCGCAGAAGTGTTTTTGAAAGATATGTCCATGTCGACCTCAGGCAATTACGAGAAGTTCTTCCGGGTCGGAGGCAAGGTCTACAGCCACATCATGGATCCCCGCACCGGTCACCCAGCGCCGGGAATGCTGTCGGTTTCAGTAGTAACGCCGAAAACACTCGACAGCGAAGCGTGGACCAAGCCATACTTCATTAACGGCCGTAATTGGGCCTCAAATCACAAAATCCCTGGTTCTCGCGTGTTTCTCTGCGAAGACAGATCGGAGTTAGCATGCGCGTGGCTCCAATGACAAGCCGCTTTCTCGATGCTTGCCGCCGGCGGCCGACTGATGTTCGGCCCGTCTGGTTCATGCGGCAAGCCGGACGGTATCTGAAGCCGTACCGTGATATTCGTGCCAAGCCACGGTATCCTCGAAATCTGCAAACGGCCGGACCTGGCCGCGGCCGTAACGCTGCAGCCGGTCGAAATCCTCGATGTCGACGCGGCGATTATCTTTGCGGACCTCCTTCTGCCTGTCGAGCCGATGGGTCTGAAGCTGCAGTTCGTCGCCGGGCGAAGGCCCCCAGATCGACAATCCGATCCGCACCTCCTCCGACATCGATTCGCTGTCGATTTCGAATACGGACGATCTTGGCTATGTCGGCGAGTCCATCCAACTCGTTACGAAAGCTCTTGGTGGACGCATTCCCGTGATTGGATTCGTTGGCGCTCCGTTCACCCTTGCCAGCTACATGATCGAGGGCGGTCCGTCGAAGACGTTCCTCGAAACCAAGCAGATGATGTATCGCGAGGAGACGCTCTGGCGCAGGTTGATGGGCAAGCTGGTCGACGTGCTCGGCTCGTTTGCGCTCCTGCAGGTTTCCGCCGGCGCTCGTGTGATCCAGGTGTTCGATAGCTGGGTTGGCGCGCTCGGTCCGGATGACTACGTCCGCTATGTTCAGCCTTATTCGCGCGCGCTAATCGAACGCATTCGCTCGACCGGCGCTCCGGTCATCCACTTTGGAACCGGCGCAGCGGGCTTCTTCCGGGAATTGCATGCTGCTGGCGGTGACGTCATGGGTGTCGATTGGCGTGTCAACATCGACCAGGCTTGGATGGACATCAGCTACAGATCGGCAGTGCAAGGCAACCTCGATCCGGCTGCGTTGTTCTCGCCTCTGCCTGAGTTGCGGGCTCGCGTGCATGAGTTGTTGAAACGGACGGGAACGCGTCCCGGCCACATCTTCAATCTCGGACACGGCATTCTTGCCGGAAACTCCTGTCGATAACGTTAAGGCGGTCGTTCAGTTGGTTCGAGAATTCAAGCCTTAGCGCATGCCTCGTGTACTAATCGTCGGTGGCGGGATATCCGGCCTATCGACGGCTTGGTACTTGGCGAAGTCTGGCATTCGCGCGACCATTGTCGAGCGGGCTAATTACCTCGGCGGCCTGATCAAGACCGAGGTGATCGATGGTTGCGTTGCCGAGGCGGGCCCCGACAGCTTTCTCACTACCAAGACAGCGGCCAAAGAACTCGCAGAGGAACTTGGTCTCGGTCGGGACTTAATCGGTTCGAACGATCATCAACGCGCCACCTTCATTTGGAAACGGGGGCGTATGGTCAAACTGCCGGACGGGATGACGATGATGGTTCCCGGGCAAAATCGGGCCCATTCTCAAGACTGACCTTCTCTCAGCTGGCCGGGCAAGATCCGCGCTGCCTTCGATCTGTTCCGCCGTCCGACTGGAGTCGAGCGCGACGTTTCAGTCTCTGACTTCGTTCTCGAACACTACGGCCGTGAAGTGCTCGATTACATCGCCGAGCCGATGCTTGCGGGCGTCTATGGCGGCGATCCTGCCGAGATGAGTGCATTGAGCGTAACCCCGCAATTCGTCAAGTGGGAAGCCAAATACGGCAGTCTCACACGAGCAACACGGACCGAGTTGAGGACTTCGAGCGGCCCATTGTTTACGACCCTGCGGCACGGTCTCCAATCGCTGGTCGGACGAACTTGTGCGCCAACTTCAGCCGGAGGTCATATATGGGGCTGTCGAGAAGATCGAACAGGGTTATCGCGTCCGGGTGAACGGCGATTGGATCGAAGCAGATCATGTTGTAGTAGCTTGCAGACCTGCTGCGGTTCTGCCGAATCTCTTTCCGGAGATTCCATACAACTCTGCCTCTGTCACTTGCGTTGGATACCGGAAGGCCGATGTGCCGAAGGAACTTCCCGGGTTCGGCTTTCTTGTGCCGCGGATCGAACGAAGTGCTATCTCCGCCGGAACGTGGGTGTCCCACAAGTTCAGCCATCGAGTGCCGGAGGATAAAGTGCTGCTTCGCCTCTTCACGACCGGCGGGAAAGCAGACATCCTGGGCGAGATTCGTGAGAAGCTCGGCATCACCGCCGAACCGTTATTCCTGCGAGAACATCATTGGCAGCAAGCGATGCCGCAATACCGTGTTGGTCACACCGAACTCGTCAAGATCATCGAAGAAATGCTGAAAGACCTTCCGGGTCTTCATGTTGCGGGAAACGCTTACCACGGCATCGGAATCCCTGACTGCATCAAAATGGGCCGACAGGTCGCGGAAAGAATCGCCGCCGCAAAACCGTAACTTTTTCGCATCTCAACAGATATAAGAAGTAGATGCCGCAAGGGCGACCTACAACGGATTCGAGAGAGCGCCGCCTCGTCGAAGCCGCACAAGCGGATCGCCGACAGTTTGCCGACTTATACGAGTTGCACATCGACCGTGTCTATGCGTTCATTGCGAGGCGCGTCCGCGACCGTGCGACCGCGCAGGACCTGACCTCTGAGGTCTTTCATCATGCGCTCGCCAGCCTCGATCGATATGAGCCGCGCGGAGTTCCGTTCCTGGCGTGGTTGCTTCGAATCGCTTCGAATAAGATGTCCGACCATTGGCAGGCCCTTGCTCGCGAGCGCGGCATACCGCCACCGGTCGAGTCGATTGAGCCTGATTATGAAGAGCTTGACCGTCAGGCGGCACTATCGCGCGCGGTTAGCGACTTGCCTGACGATCAACGCCGCGTAGTGGAGATTCGCTTCGTCGAGCAGAAGAGCATTCGCGAAGCCGCGGAAACACTGAATCGCAGCGAAGGCGCGATCAAGCAGTTGCAGCTTCGCGCTCTAGAGAATTTGCGGGCACGCATGGGGGAGGAAGCATAATGGCTGACTACGAAGCCCTCGAAGCGCTCTTCGCCGGGCGTCTGCGCAACCTGCCCAATCCGAAATTCAAACTCATGCTGAAGGAGAAACTGATGCAGACCTTAGAAAGCAAATCTACCCATGTGCGCGAAGGATTTCATTCCATCACGCCATATCTGATCACCAGGCCAGCAGCGGCAGTGATCGAGTTCATGAAAGGGGCATTTGGAGCTGTCGAGACGATGCGCATGCCGACGCCCGAAGGAACAATCATGCATGGGGAAGTGCGTGTTGACGACTCGGTAATCGAGATATCCGATGGCAGCGATCAGTATCCTGCCAATCCAACCGCGCTTCATATCTACGTAACCGATGCCGACGCAGCTTACGAGCGAGCTTTGGCGGCGGGCGGCGTTTCGTTGTTTGCTCCGGCCGATCGCGAGTACGGCGATCGCGAGGCAGGCGTCACCGATCCCGGAGGGAATCACTGGTACATCGCGACGCATAAGCTTCGTCCTGGCAGCCATCGTCCCGAAGGACTTCATGCGATCACGCCGTTTCTCCATCCGAAAGGCGTCCGGGAATTGATTCTCTTTCTCGAAAAGGCTCTCGGCGCGCAAGAAGTGTCCAGTCACCCCAATCCCGACGGGTCGATTGCGCATGCCAAAGTTCGTATCGGCGACTCGATGATTGAGATGGGCGAAGCACATGAGCAATGGCAGCCGATGCCGGCGTCGATTCATGTGTATGTCTCCGATGCGGATGAGTTCTACAATCGGGCGCTGCAGGCGGGAGGCAAGTCGGTGCAGCCGCTTACGGATCAGCCATATGGCGAACGCTCGGGAGGTGTTGAGGATCCATGGGGGAATCGATGGTGGATTGCGACATTTACCGGGAAAATGCAAAACCCCGGGTAGAATATCTCTATGTCTAAAACTGCGGTCTTATTTCTGCTTAGTCTTGCGGCCGGCTACGGCCAACTCTTACCCGGTCGCGAGTTAATCGAAGGTCTGTTTCCACCGCAGTTGAAGACATATCTCGAACTGACGGACGCGCAGGTGGCCGCGATCACAAAGGCGAACTCTGACCTGAATGCATTTCGCGCCACGAAGGTCCAACGGCAGTTTCAGGTGCAGATGGAACTCACCCAGGAAACAGCTAAGCAGACTGTCGATGCAGTCGCGCTTGGATTGAGACACGCCGAGCTCGAGGTAATCCGGCGGGAACTCGCGGCAGAGCAGAAGAAGACTGCCACTGCTGTACAGAATCTGCTGACGGCGCCTCAGAAGGCGAAGCTCGCGACGCTTCAACAAGCGCTGCAACTGTATTCGCTGGCGTGCACCGCGATCGATCAGAATGTGCTCGATGCACCGACGGCGTTCCCGGGAAACATAATTCCAACGAACCGGATCGATCCTACGCAGATTGCAGGTTTTCTGTTAGGACGCGTAGCGCCGACATGTGGCGGGGCTGCGATCGGAGCTTTGCGCTTCGGCGACTTCGCGTCGACGGTCACACCGTAGCCGATGCCTTCGCTACTCGATCGGCTAGCTCGCCAAGCTATCGTCGAGCGGCTTAACCGTCTCGGCCCCAATACGCTTCGCATGTGGGGGCGCATGACGGCTCCGGAGATGATTTGTCATCTCAACGATTCTTTTCTCCTCTCGCTGGGGGACAGGGAAGCAACGAGCAGAGCCAATCTGTTCTCTCGAAGTGTTATGAAGTACGTGGCGCTGAATGTCCCAATGCAATGGCCGAAGAATCTGCCGACCATGCCTGAAATGAAACAGGGTGTCGGAGGAACGTGTCCTTCCGACTTTCAGACGGACCGTGACAACCTAGTTCGTACGTTAGAGCGATTTTGCATTCCTGATCCGACAGTTGGTCGCTTTCCTCATCCTCTCTTTGGAATGATGTCTGTCGCGGATTGGATGCGCTGGGGCTATCTGCACAGCGACCATCATCTGCGGCAGTTCGGAATTTAGCGATTCCCGGCTAGCGCTAACACTGCATCCCAGTGCATGCGAACGAACCTGTGCAACTCGGTTTCGAGGATGCGTTCCTGATCGGAATGTGCGCCAAATCCCTTCGGACCATCCTCGGTGTCGGTGAGCGGTCCCAAACCGTAGCTATGGATTCCCTTGGCGCGAAGTTGCGCCTTGTCGGAAGCCCCAGTGCTCATGCTTGGCAGCGTGATAACGCCGTAATGCTTTCGGATGACTTGCTCGATTGCCTTGAATGCTTCGTTGTCGACCGGCGATACGGCGCTTGCGGGACGGGTGCCAGGTGTCGCAACGATCTCGACGGCAGGGTCATTAATGACGGCTTTTATCTCCGCCAACAACTTATCCATATCCTCGCCGGGAAATGCGCGAACATCCAATCGAACTTGCGCTTCCGACGGGATGACGTTGGCCCGATAGCCGCCCTGAATGATATTAGGAGAAATTGAGGTTCGTAGCATCGAGTGGTGGGCGGGCTCATTGACCGCGAAATATTCCTGAATTGCCGCAGCCTTTTCGGGATTCAGGATGCCGTTGTATCGCTCAGCTTTCTCCGGAGTGCTGATCGTGGCCAGGCGTTCGAAGTAGGCGCGCGTTGTGTCGTTCAGCCGCATTGGCGTTTGCCATGTGGCGATCTTCGCGATCGCTTGGGATAGATGAACAATCGCGTTTGTCCGAAGCGGAACCGATCCGTGACCAGCGGGGCCTCTAGAAACCAGCGTTACGGGAACCGGAATCTTTTCGGTGGTCCCGACTTGGGCGTACAGTGTCTTGCCGCCTTCTCGGCGAACGCCACCTCCTTCCGCAAGCGCATACTCAGCGTCGATCTCTTCGAAGTGTTTACTCACCATGAAATCGATGCCGACGCTGGTTGTGCTCTCTTCGCCGGATTCGGCCAGGAAAATGACGTCACGATCGAGCGGCACGTTGAGCCGCTTGAGGAGCAGCATGATCATCAGGCATGCGGTTACGTTGTCTTTATCGTCGATGGCGCCCCGGCCATAGACATATCCGCCATCGCGTGTTGCACCGAAAGGAGGGAACTTCCACTTCTTCGGGTCGACTGTGACGACATCCGTGTGACCTGCGATCAGAAGTGGGCGCTTCTTTCCAGAGCCCTTGATTCGTGCTACTAGATTCGGACGGTTCGGATCGAGAGCGAAGATCTTGACGGGGATCCCTTCCGCTTCTAATACTTGCTTGAGGTAATCCGTGGCACGGACCTCATTTCCTGGAGGATTTGCTGTATCCGCACGAAGAATTGCCTGGAAATGGCGCATCGTCTCTTCTTCGAGTCGGGACCAGTCGGGTTGTGTCGTTTGCGCCAATCCAGCGAGACTGAAGACCAAAAGGAGCAAGAAACGTGCCATATTTGCGCAATGGTAGCACTCAGAGCAGGGTTGCTACTATCGGGACATGTCGAAGATGCTCGAAGAGATTCGCGAGCAACCAGCAGCGTTGGAGCGAACTCTTCAAAGTGAACTACCGGCCATCGAAGAACTGCGCAGTCGTCTGGCCGGGCGGACGCCACGTCTAATCGTCCTCGCGGCCCGGGGCACGTCCGACAATGCGGCCACGTTCGGACGCTACCTTCTCGAGATTTTGACGGGAATTCCAGTCTCTCTTGCGGCGCCGTCGATTGTCACTCTGTATGGGGCTGAAATGGACTACCGCGATGCGCTGGTGGTCGCCATTTCCCAATCGGGCGAATCTACGGACACGAATGCTTTTCTGGAGCGTGCGCGCAAGCAAGGCGTGGTGACGGTGGGAATCACAAATGAATCTGGCAGCACCATGACACGGGTTGCAGAGCACGTGTTTTTAGTCCGCGCCGGCAAAGAGAAGAGTGTGGCAGCTACCAAGACGTATACCGGGCAGCTGCTAGCGATGTACCTGCTCGCATACGCCCTGGGAGCGAAGATCGACGTCGAGCAGCTTAAGAGACTGCCGACCTACGCCGAGGCCGCTCTAGGGCTCGAGGGCAGCATCGGCGACCTATCTGAGCGCTACACCTTTATGGATCACGCCGTCGTCGTAGCGCGCGGTCTGAATTATTCCAATGCATTCGAGTTCGCGTTGAAGCTGATGGAGACTTGTTATGTCGTGGCCGAGCGGTTTTCGTCTGCCGATCTTCTACACGGCCCGATTGCGATGGTCGGCCACGCGTTTCCTTCCTTTACTTTCGCGCCGGCGGGTGTGACATGGGAAGGTTTGAGCGAAACGCTTGAAAAGCTTCGCAGTCTGAGTACGGAAACGCTTGTGATTACGGATAGGAGCAACCGGCAAGCGGCCGAATTTGGAAAGAAGGTGATCTGTTTACCGCTGGAACTACCGGAATTATACACGCCGATTCCCTATATTATTCCTGCACAGATTTTTGCTGCGCGCCTGGCGGAACAAAAAGGTCTCGATCCGGATAAACCCAGGACCCTTTCGAAGGTGACGAAAACGCTCTAGTGACGAGGCGTGTCGTCTGTTTTGTCGAGGGCCAGCAACGCGGTGGATAGTTTCTTGACCGCCTCTTCTTCGAGCTCTGTGTTGTTCGAGTCGAGTGGAAGCTTGGCCATGCTCAGGTGCACCAGTTCGTGCACTACCGACAATTCTGTATCGCGAACGATTTCCGAACGCGCAAGCGTGGAATCAATCGGGTCTAAGACTTTGATCGTTGCGGTGCGCTTGGGCAAGGACCAGTGAATATTGGCGACGGTGCCCTTGGGAAGGTCTCTCAAACGAACGATTCGTGTCTCGATTTTCCAGTCTTCCATGGCGAGCCGCCGCTGCCATCGCGCGACCCAACCGGTGACCATTTCCGGAGTCAGCAGCGGAGTTTCCTGCGTGCCGGGGAGGCGCCGGGCATCTCCGTAGTTCGTGATGCGCCAGAGGAAGCGGGCGCCTCTGGGAAGACAGCGATCGCCGTCGACAGCATAAGGGACAACAAGAGCAGGCTTTTCACGACAATCGCTTGCAAGAACACTTGTCGCGCCCCCGAAAATGGCCGGGAGAGCACTTCCAAACAGCGCATGACTTAATAATTTGCTAAAAGCTTACCAGATAAAAGCCCCTATGTGAGGGGTTTGTGGGAACTCTTTGGTGAGGGAGATCATTATAACAGTGCAAACCAGTTCTAATCAAAAGAACATTATCCCCTCATTCGTTCCGTCCAATGTAAAAAACGAATCAATTCCCGACGGTTCTGCCACACGAAGCACCAGAAGGTCCTGAAGTCGATCGTATCGGCGTGCAATCCGGAGTATGTCTCGATGCGCCATCGCAAGTAAGGACTTCGCCAAGGAGTCAACCGGTAGCCGCGAGCGGATTTCCAAAGGAACCCAATCACGGCACCCTGACAGCAGACCTCTTGGTCGTCTCAGGCTTAGCGTAGTACCCGGAACGTGTTCGTACTAGTGGGCGGCCAGGACCGTTCGCAACTACTTTTATCGTTCGGAAACTGCCATCGAGTTGTTGGTTTACCGGCGTATAGGTGATGACGTATTGGTTTCGAATTTCATTGGCAAGGCCGAGAGCGACTTTCTCGACGTCATCAATCTCAGCGGGGAATATTGCTGTCCCGCCGGAGGCCTGCGCGAGCGCCTCCATGGCGCGCTTTGCCTTCTTGCCTTCCCGCTTGTCTTCCTCGTTCAAGAGGCCGATGAAATATAGCAGAACTTCGGCTTCATGCGCCTTTTGAACGAGCTTTTCCAGCGTGATCTGGGTGCTCGCAGTATCGTTCCCGTCCGTGACGACGAACAGAACCTTCTTGTCGTGCTTGGCCTTTTGTTTTACGTAATCGATGGCGGCGCTGACCGCGTCCCGCATGGCAGTGCCTCCACGCGAATCGATCTTGGTCAGCGCCTCTTCCATCTTCTTGACATCATTCGTGAACTCGACGTCCTGAAACGGCTCGTCGTTGAAATTGACAACAGTCACTTCGTCCCGCGGGTTTGAGGCTTTGACCGCTGCTAGGGCGGCGCTTTCGACTTTTTTCCGCTTGTTCCGCATGCTGCCGCTGTTATCCACGACGAGCGCAAGGGAAACCGGAACGTCTTCGCGCTGGAACATCTTGATGGGCTGTTCGACGTTGTTTTCGAATACCTTGAAGGCCGTGCGAGGAAGCTCCGTCATGAGCTTTCCACTTTTATCGACTACGCTAGCGTGCAGAACAACCAGTCGCGTGTCGGACCGAAAAGTTGTTTCTGAATCCTGAGCTTGAACACAAAGCGTCAGCGCCGCGAACGACACCAGTCGAGTAGCTTTACTGAGCAGGGGCATAGTAACCAGTCCGGAAAAAGGCTTTGAGGGGAGGAAGTCCCCTGGGCTGCTTCAGCTTCACCTGCACCCTCCGGTATTTCCCATCCTTCGTCGTATTTATCGGTGTATATCCCAAGACGTACTGGTTTCTGAGTTCGATTCCAATTTTTGCCGCGACGTCCGGCAATTCATTCAAATTTTCAACCGGGAAATGCCGTCCACCCGTCGATTCGGCAAGTTCGGTCAGTAATCCCGGACCACCCATCTCTTCGGCTGTCCGGTGACGGCCAGCGATAGGCTCGAAAATTCCGATTGCGTAGACCTGCACATCGGCTTCCCGAACCAGATTCTTTACTTCACTTTCTGTATAGCGGCTACTGTTGTCACCGCCGTCGGAAAGGATGATGACGGCCTTACGCGGATTCCTGGCCTTCTTCATGTGATTCATGGCCACATAGACGCCGTCGAGAAGGGCTGTTCTGCCCTTAGCTTGAGTGAAAGTGAGCCGATTCTGAATCTCTTCAGTATTTGTCGTGAAGCCGACTGAAAGTTCGGGACGGTTGTTGAACTGAACCAGGAAGAATTCGTCTTCCGGGTTAGCCGTCTTGAATAACTGAGCTGCGGCCTGCCTGGATTTCGAGAGCTTGTTGCCCATGCTACCGGAGGCATCGAACACGAGACCGATGCTCAAGGGCGCATCCTCACTCGAGAACTGCGTAATAGTCTGCTCGACCTTTTCTTCGGTCAGCTTGAAGTGCTCCTTCTCGAGGCCCGTGACGAACCGGTTCATGGGATCCGTGACAGTCACATTAATCAAGACCAACTGAGTTTCCACGCGAATGCTGGTTTCGCGTTTTGCCGCAGGATCTTCAGGTTCCTTCGACGGGCGTACTCTGGGTTCGATATTGGGGCGGGGCTCCGGCGGCGGGAATGACCGTTTTGTCCTTCTCTTCGTTGGGGAAAGAGGTGATCGACGTGACCAGGAGGAGGCCGGAAAGAATGTACTTCAGAAAGGTTTTCACGACCATCTCTCCGTGAGACACAACAGTGACATCTTCAGTATAGCGCCGTAAATTTCCATGCTATGATCGAACGTGCAATCCCGAATTCTGGGGGTTATTCCAGCCAGGTTCGCGTCGTCTCGCTTCCCAGGTAAAGCTCTCGCTGTCATCTCCGGTAAGACGATGCTCCAACACGTCTTCGAACGTGCCCAAGCTTCGCAATACCTTTCCGAAATCATCGTAGCTACTGACGATACTCGAATAGCGGACGCAGCTAAAAGCTTTTGGGGCTCCGGTAAGAATGACGCGGAGCGACCATCCTTCCGGTACGGACCGGGTTGCCGAGGTCGCATCGGCGAGTACAGCCGAGGTTGTCGTCAATATCCAGGGCGACGAACCCTTGCTGGACCCCGCAGCCATCGACGTCGCCATTCTGGCCTTGCTGGACGATCCGAACGTCCCGATGGGGACCCTAAAAAAACGGATCGAGAACCCGGACGAAGTTTCAAACCCGAACGTGGTGAAAGTGATCACGGACCTGCTTCGATCGCGCCATCTACTTCTCCCGTCTGCCCGTCCCGTATATCCGGGATGCGGACGCACCTAGTATGACGCGATTCAAGCACATCGGTCTGTACGTATATCGTCGAGACTTTCTGCTAAGTTACTCCGACCTCCCGGTTGGGCCGCTCGAACGGGCTGAACGGCTGGAACAACTGCGAGCGCTTGAGAACGGCTTTCCGATCCGGGTGGCCGAAACGGAATATGAATCCCTCGGCGTGGATACGCCCGAGGACTTCGAGCGCGTCTCGAAGCTGTTTGAAGCTTCCCTTTCTATTCATGGCTAAGTACATTTTCGTCACGGGCGGCGTGGTTTCCTCTCTTGGAAAAGGCATCGCCGCCGCGAGTATTGGTTGTTTATTGGAGAGCCGGGGACTGCGGGTCTCCCTGCAGAAGCTTGACCCCTACTTGAACGTCGATCCTGGCACCATGAGCCCGTTTCAACACGGAGAAGTGTTTGTCACCGACGACGGGGCCGAGACCGATCTTGATCTCGGACACTATGAGCGGTTCACCCATGCGAAGCTGACGCAGAGCAACAATCTGACATCGGGCCGTATTTACGAAACGATCATCGCCCGTGAGCGCCGGGGCGACTATCTGGGCAAAACCGTTCAGGTGATTCCGCACGTCACGAACGAGATCAAAGCGGCGATCCGCAAACTGGCCGTCGATACCACGGATATCGTGATTGTCGAGATCGGCGGTACGATCGGCGATATCGAATCGCTTCCATTTGTTGAAGCAATCCGCCAGATGCGTCATGAAGTCGGACGCGAGAACTCGATTTTTGTTCACCTGACCCTCGTCCCGTGGATTGCGGCTGCGCAGGAGATGAAAACGAAACCCACGCAGCACAGCGTGAAGGAACTTCGCGCCCTGGGTATTCAGCCTGATATTCTTCTCTGCCGGTCGGAGCGGCCGCTTGCTGATGAAGTGAAAGAAAAGATCGCATTGTTTTGCGACGTCGAGGTGGAGGGCGTTATCACAGCGACGGACGTGAGATCTGTTTACGAGGTGCCGTTGACGTTCGCCGAGCAGCGCGTAGATGAGATTGCATTGCGGCTGCTGAATCTTCCAGCAGGGGTTCGTGATCTTGCGGCATGGACCGATATGGTCCGTCGCAGTAAGGCGCCCACGGGAGAAGTGGAAATCGGCCTCATCGGCAAGTACGTTGAATACGAAGATTCGTATAAGAGCCTGAAAGAAGCGCTTCTGCACGCCGGGCTCGCGCATGACGTGAAGGTGAACATCGACTGGATCGAGTCCGAGCAACTCGTGTGGCCGGAGTGCAAGTCGCGGCTGGAACGCTATGACGGAATTCTCGTTCCGGGTGGCTTCGGAAAACGCGGTGTCGAGGGCATGATCACCGCGATTCGATATGCGAGGGAGGAGAAGGTTCCTTACTTTGGCATCTGCCTCGGGATGCAGACGATGGTGATTGAGTTTGCGCGCAACGTGTGTGAATTAGAGAAGGCGAACTCGACCGAGTTTGATCCCGCCACGCCCGAACGTGTGATCTACAAATTGCGTGAGTTGAAAGGTGTTGACGAGTTGGGCGGTACGATGCGGTTAGGCGCGTATCCTTGCAAGCTAGCAGAAGGAAGCTTTGCGCGCGCCGCGTACGGTGTAGAAGAGATCAGCGAGCGGCATCGCCATCGCTACGAGTTCAATCGCGAATTCGAGCAGATTCTCACTTCAAACGGTCTCAAGCTTACGGGTCAGACACCGGACGGAGTGTACGTTGAGATCTGCGAGATCGCGAACCATCCCTGGTATCTAGGCTGCCAGTTCCATCCCGAGTTTAAGTCGAAGCCCCTCGAGCCGCATCCGCTCTTCAGCGCATTTATCGGCGCTTCGTGGAAGCATCGCGAGCGCAAGCGCAACGTCGACGCACGCGAATATTCGCATGCCGGTTGAGTTTGGCAAAGGCCTAAGTCTCATCGCCGGTCCGTGCGTCATCGAAAGCGAAGAGCATGTCCATTTTCTAGCTCGAGAGATTCGCGCGATTGCAGGGGACTTTATCTTCAAAGCTTCCTTTGACAAGGCGAATCGAAGCAGCGTTGACTCCTATCGTGGTCCTGGTTTGAAAGAAGGACTGAGGATTCTCGCCGGATTGCGTCGCGAAGGTTTTCAGGTCCTGACAGACATTCACGAACCATCGCAAGCGGACTTGGCAGCCGAGGCGGTGGACGTTCTCCAGATCCCGGCCTTTCTCTGCCGTCAGACGGACCTGCTCGTCGCGGCGGGGTGTACGAAGAAGATTGTCAACATCAAGAAGGGCCAGTTTGTCGCGCCGCAGGATATGCGACTCGCTGCCGAGAAGGTCGCTTCGACGGGCAATAACAATATCGTCCTCACGGAGCGCGGGTCGTCGTTCGGATACAACAATCTGGTCGTGGATATGCGTGGTCTCGTCATCATGCGTAAGTTCGGATGGCCTGTGGTGTTCGATGCGACGCATAGCGTTCAGCTTCCTGGGGCGGCGGGGAAGGGCTCGGGCGGACAACCGGAGTTCATCGAGCCACTCGCTTGCGCGGCCGTCGCAACCGGTCATGTCGATGGGTTGTTTGTGGAAGTCCATGAAGAGCCGGCTAGGGCATTGTCGGACGGGACCAACGCGCTTCGCCTGGACAAGCTTGGGGCCCTGCTCGATCGGCTGCGGCGCATTTATGCGGCTTGTTGATTCGATTCGCGCCGAACTGGCCCAGCGTGTTGATGAAGAATACCGAGAGGGATGCCGCAATTTCTTCAAAGAAGCGGTCGATCCGTGGGGTGTGCGCTCTGCCGACCTCAAGCGTTTGGAGGCGCTGGCCTATCAGCAGATCAAGCCACTTCCGATCGAGGAACGCTACGCGATTTTCGAGGAGCTATGGAGCAGCGGGAAGTTGGAAGAAGGCGCGATGGTTTGTCATGTGGGCCGGAAGTTTAAACGTGAATTCGATGCGATCGCGTTCAAGCGGTTTGCCCGCTGGATCGACGAGTACGTGCATAACTGGGCGCATTGCGATGGCGTTGCGTCTTGGCTGCTCGCTGCTTGTATAGAGAACGGTCCCGTATTGCGGGACAAACTGATTCCATGGACGAGGTCTCGGAACCGGTGGAAGCGTCGCGCGTCCGCTGTCAGTTTTCTGCAGGAAGCCAAGCGCGGGAAGAGCGTCGACTATATTTTTGATGTTTGCTGCCGGCTTGAGAAAGATGCTGATGTGATGGTTCAGAAGGGCGTCGGCTGGCTGCTGAAAGAGACTTATCCGAAACGCCCGGAGGAAACGGTGGAGTTCGTTCGGTCGCGCAGCTTTCCGCGGCTGGTTGTCCGGTACGCAGCCGAGAAAATGTCTGCGGCCGATCGTCGTGAACTAGGCCTCGGGAAAGTTATACCCTAGTTTCAATGAGGATTGTCGCCGCACTTGCCTTTGTAGGCGTGCTCTTCGGAGCCGATAAAGCGAAATTCACGAAGACGGGCGAGTTGGTTCGTCCCGAAAACTATCGTGAGTGGATTTTCCTGTCCTCTGGCCTTGGCATGACGTATGGACCCAACGCGCCGGCCCCGGGCGCTCCTCTGCGCTTCGATAATGTGTACGCGAATCCCTCGTCGTATCGAGAATTTGTGAAGACGGGGAAGTGGCCGGATGGTACTGTTTTGATTCTCGAAATTCGGGAGTCGGAGTCGAAGGGTTCGATTAATCAGCATGGCCGGTATCAGACGGCTGTTTCGGCGATCGAGGCGCATGTAAAAGATTCGCGACGCATTTCCACGAATAATGGTTGGGCGTTTTACGATATCGATCCTAAGGGAGTTCGCACGACGTCTAAGCCGCTCGCAGCGGGAAATCGTTGTGAAACATGCCACTCGACCAATGGCGCTGTTGATAGCACGTTCGTACAGTTTTATCCTGACCTGATTCCGATCGCTTTGAAACACGGCACCTACAAGATGACGAACTCAACTACGAGTGCTCGTCATTAGCACTACCGCGTTACAAATTGCAAAGCGAAACTTGATATGTCGCCTTCAACATTCGGCGTAACGCGAGGCCGATCACAAATCGGCCGCAGGATACAATCCTGCCCCACTTGGCTCCGTCGGCAAATCGCGTCCGCCTCAGTTGAAGGCCACGTATCCGGTCGAATTAAGGGAGTTGATCGAGCGCGGATGAGCTATTCCTTCGGCGTTCTAACCAGGCGGAAACCGACGGAGTAGTCGTCATTCGACGGGAAGTCGAAACCACGGAACGTTGTTCGGCAATACTTGGGAGCCGAATGCCATGAGCCGCCTCGATAGACACGATAGGAGCCGGTGGCCGGTCCCTGAGGATCGGTAATGGGTTCTGCGCCATAGGAGTCGGGCGCATACCAGTCTTGGACCCATTCGCGTACGTTGCCATGCATGTCGTAAAGGCCCCAGGAATTGGGCTTTTTCTCACCCACGGGATGAGTCTTGCCTTCTGCGTTCGATTCGTACCAGGCGACGGAATCCAGATTCACAGGCAGATTCTCGACATCTTTTCCGCGCGCGGCGTACTCCCACTCTGCCTCTGTCGGAAGACGGTAGTGGTGCTTGGGATCACGGTTATTCAATAGCTTTATGAACTCCTGCACGGCGGTCCAGGTGACGTTTTCGACCGGCAGTGTAGGGCCTTTGAAGTTGCTTGGATTGATGCCTTCGACGCGTGCTCTGGTCGATGGCATTGCATGGGGTGTGAACATCACCGCGTCCCACTGCGCCTGGGTGACTTCAAGCTTACTCATCTCGAAGGGCTTGCTGATCTTGACCTGATGCTCTGGCTGCTCGTCGGCATTGCCTTCCGCCGAACCCATCATGAATTCGCCGGCTGGTATTGGTGTGAATCCGCTTCCATCGAGTAGTGCGGCCAGGGAATGAGGCTGCGCATAGAGCAACGAAGCTGCCAGCGCATTCAACGCAAGTGCGGAAAGAAGCTGCGATTTCATTGCAGTTCGTAGGACCGCCTCAGCCCTCAAACAGTTTCAGCTTAAACGGCGACAACAACATCCAGAATGACTGCGCCCTCGACCGCCCGCACTTCAGCCTTCTTGACGAGCGGCAAAAGCTTACGGAAGTCGGGCATGTCCGTCGAAGAGGCGGATGGCTGACTTGTCGCCGCAGTCTGCAGAAATTCCGTCAGCGCTTCATTGATGAGCCGGTCTGTCACCGGGATGTTCGCGGTAATGGAAAGTCCCTTGAGATCGCTGAACCCGTTCGCGATTTGTTTATCGATCCATTCCTTCATTGTTTTCCTCCGTACTTCAATTGATCTCTATATCGAACAGCAGCGACAAGGTTCCTCGTGTTGAGGAGACGTCGAGCTTCTTCAGGTAGCGCAACAACTCTTTGTACTCGGCAATAGCGGGAAGCTCGGCAATGTTGACGATGATTTGCTGGTCGCGAATTGTGAGTCCTCTCGGAAACAGCTCCTGTGCGAATAGTTCTACCAGCCACATGAGTGGCGCATATTCGCGGGAGGCCAAAGTCACGACGATCAGAGCTGGTTGCGCCTGAGTGCGCAAGGTAACCTCGGGACGGAACCACTTCGAGAAGGGTCCTACTGCGACCTTGATTCCCATCTCGATGTAGTTGTCACTACCGATTTGAATTGCAACTTGCTGAATACGACCGGGCGTTGCGGAAACGCGCCCGCTGACAGCTTCGTTCAGTGCTTTTTCTGTAATCGGGATCGATCCCGTGACCCGCGCCCCACGCACATCGTCAAACTGGCGCGCGCCGAGGGCGGTGAGAACCTTCATCGCCACTTAGACGCTTTTTTCGACGATACGCTTCGGGTGAGTGTAGACATTAAGCCGACCCTTACGCAGAAAACCGGCAAGCGTCTGACCGCTTTCCTCTGCGAAGGCGACAGCGAGGCTGGAGGGAGCGGACACTGCTGCGATGATCGGGATTCGGGCTCCGAGGGCTTTTTGAACGATGTCGAATGAGACGCGTCCGCTTACCAGGAGGGTGTGGCCTGCAAGAGGCAGGAGCTTGCGAAGCAGCGCATAGCCTATCGTCTTGTCGACTGCGTTGTGGCGGCCGATGTCTTCGCGAACAACCACAGGATTTCCAGAGTGATCGAAGATGCCTGCGGCATGAACACCGCCGGTGCGCTCGAATTCGGGTTGTGACCGCTCCAGGGAGGCTGCGAGCAGGCTCAGTGTTGAGCGCGAGATCGCTGACCTCGTACACGCCACAACTTGACGAGATTGTCCCGTATCGCTGAAGACGCTGCATCGCAGCAGGATCAACGCTGGGTACGGCGGCAGTCACGCGGTTGGGATCATCTTGACGAATCAAGCGGGGTCGATCCGGCCGTGATCAGGCCCTTAGTCAGAAGAAACCCTGCGCCGGTGGAAGGGGAATGGCCTATCCGTGCCGCGTTGTCGATGTTATTGGAGCCGAGGAATCGTACGGCCTTTTGCGCGACGTAGTACGTCTCGTTTGTCAGGCCGCGAGCCGTCAGATAAAACGCCAGACGTTTCGGATCGGCGAACCGGATGCGCGAAGCAATTCGTTCCAGCGTTTCGTCCCACGAGACACGGCGAAAGCGATTCTCTCCGCGCGCACGACGAGTGGGTAAGGGAGGTGACCGAGTCCGCGAAGTTGCTCATTTGAGAGCGTGCGCAGATGTTCGACATCTTCAAGCTTCTCCGGTTCGATCGCCGGCATCGTATCCAGACGAAGCAACTGAAGCCTCGTCATGCAAAGATGCACGCTGTCGATGGTCCAGTCATGAAGACCGGCGACGCCGAGGGCGCAGCCATCGCAAACACCTTGGGAGAGGACTTTCCAGCCGTAGGCGAGGTTGTCGCGATTCTTTCAGGCGATGACGGGAATTTCGGCGAAGTGCTGCGGCTTAGTTTGGCCGGGACCGAAAGGAATAGCCGACTTCAGCTTATCCTTCCAGTCCCGGCGAATGTGATGTGACCAGAGTTACGCTTTCGCTATTTACTAGCGGACCATGCCATGCGGATCGATTACGAACTTCTTGGCTGCGCCCTTGTCGAAGTCTTGGTATCCCTTCGGGGCCTCATCAAGTGAAATGGTGGTCGCATTGACAGCCTTCGCGATCTGAATCTTGTCATGAAGGATCGCCATCATGAGCTGGCGGTTGTACTTCATTACCGGGCATTGACCCGTCGCAAATGTATGGGACTTCGCCCAGCCGAGGCCGATACGAATGCCAAGCCGGCCGACCTTGGCGTTGTCGTCGACGCCGCCTGGATCGTCGGTTACGTAAAGGCCGGGGATACCGACGGCGCCACCCGCGCGCGTGACTTCCATGAGTGAGTTCAGCACGGTCGCTGGACGCTCGACGCCCGCTTCCTGGCCGTGGCCGCGAGCTTCGAAACCCACGCAGTCGACGGCGCTATCGACTTCCGGAACGCCGGTAATCTGGGCAATCCGTTCGCCCAGATTCGCGTTCTTCTTCAGGTCGATCGTTTCACAGCCGAAGCTCTTCGCTTGCGCAAGCCGTTCATCGATCATGTCGCCAACGATGACAACGGCCGCGCCAAGCAGATGACAAGACGCGGCGCAGGCCAGCCCTACCGGTCCCGCGCCGGCGACATAGACGACCGAACCTGGGCCAACGCCGGCAGTCACGGCTCCGTGAAAACCGGTCGGGAAGATATCGGAGAGCAATGTGAGATCTTTGATCTTCGCCATTGCCTTGTCACGATCGGGGAATTTGAGTAGATTGAAGTCGGCATAGGGAACCATGACGTACTCGGCTTGACCACCGACCCAGCCGCCCATATCGACATATCCGTACGCAGCGCCGGGCCGCGCAGGATTAACGTTCAGGCAGATGCCCGTTCTTCCTTCCTTACAGTTACGGCAACGGCCGCAAGCGATGTTGAAAGGCACCGAACATAGATCGCCTTCTTTAATGAATTCGACATCTCTTCCCGCTTCGATCACTTGGCCAGTGATCTCGTGTCCAAGCACGAGTCCGTGGGGAGCTGTCGTCCGGCCGCGCACCATGTGCTGGTCGCTGCCGCAGATATTTGTGGTGACGATCTTCAAGATCACACCGTGATCGCACTTTCTGTTACCAAGGGCCAACTTGGGGAAATCGATCGACTGAACTTCGACCTTACCCGGGCCCATATAAGCTAGTCCTCTATTAGTCGCCATGATGCGCCTCCACTTAGATGTCTGATACCGCGAGTTCTAGATCCAGGGTCCTGTTAGCTACGCGGCTAGTTGCGATACTGATCTAATCAAATGTGCGGCGCGGTTGCAAGTCTGCAACAGCGAATTTATTCTCGACAAGTTTTGGACCGCGCTGGCGTCTAGAGGTCATCCGATGGTGCGCAGCGGCTTGTTTAGACGTAGTAGTCGTTCGCACGTAATTGGAAACACACGGTAACCGAGGTGAAACAATGAAGAAAGACGACAAATCGAAACTACCGAGCTCGGGGTTATTTCTGGGCTCCGAGCCAGTGGACGAAGTCCGCGATAATCGCGTTGTAGCGGCCGATAAGGGAGTTCTTCGCGATGGAGATACCGGAGACGACGATTCGGTTGACACAGAAGATAGCGACGGAGACGGGACTGACGCGGCTGACGCCGACGCCGACGACAGCAAGGACGCGGACGGCAAGGATTGAAGCATCTACCTCGGAACCGTTAAATATGGCGCCCTGTGACCTTCAGGGCCTGCTGGCGCCAGTAGATGCGAAAACGTTCCTGCGGACGTGCTGGGGGAAAAATTTCCAGCACGTTCGTGGCGGACAGGGAAAATTCGCGGACCTGCTCCCGTGGCCCGTCCTGAACGATATTCTTCAACAACACCGGCTGGACTCACCCAGACTGCGCCTGACGCGCGAGGGCAAGCCGGTACCTGCCACGAACTACGCTTCTTTTCCGGCAAACCGTAAGCGTCCCGGGCAGACGATTCCGCGCTTGAAGGCGGCGGACCTGATGCGGGAACTGCGTGAAGGAGCCACGCTTGTGCTCGATGCTGTCGATGAGTTGCATCCGCCCGTCACTGATATCGCAGAGGCCCTCGAAAGAGAGTTTCGAGTTCGCATTCAGGTAAATGGCTATGCCGGTTGGCGAACCTCGCACGGCTTTGATTTGCACTGGGACGATCACGATGTCTTCGTACTGCAAATCGCCGGCCGGAAGGATTGGAAGATTTACGGTCTGTCTGCCGAGCGTCCGGAGACACCGATCTGGGAGGGCCGCGTGGAGGATGGTGATCTGCTGTATATTCCTCGTGGTTGGTGGCATGTCGCGACTCCTCTTGATGAGCCGACTCTGCATCTGACTGTCGGCGTAAGCAATCCGACCGGCGCC
This sequence comes from Bryobacteraceae bacterium, assembly GCA_963844855.1. GTDB lineage: Bacteria > Acidobacteriota > Terriglobia > Bryobacterales > Bryobacteraceae > DASQDN01. The sequence goes on along the minus strand of CAWJQP010000080.1, from coordinate 242,768 downwards.
GATCTGCTGTCCTGGTTGGTGGAGAAACTGCGCGCGAACGAATGCGTCAGCCGGGATCTGCCGCAGTTCTCCAGCGCAGATGAGCAAAAAGAGTATCTCGACCAGATTCAGAAACTCGTTGCCCGTTCGTGGTCTTCTGACTTATTGGACCAATACTTTGGCGATCTCGACACCAAAGCGCAACCCAGGCCACGTTTCAGTCTGCCCTGGACTGCAAGCCCGGACGTGCTGCCTCCTGACGCAGTATCGTTTACCTTGCGTTGGAACGGCGCGCGTCGGATGAATTTCGAAGGCAAAGACGGAGAAGTTCATTTCGTAGCGCAGGGGAAGCGGTGGCGTTTTGCCGCTGCGGCGCGTCCAATGCTGGAACGATTGACGGCAGGCTCGGCTTGCTCGCTGAGTGATCTTTCCGGACTCTCCGACGCAGAGACGGCAAGAGCTTTCGTTGCGGAACTCGTTGTTAACGGCCTTGTCGCGGTTGTCGACGCATGAGTGTGTACGACCGCTTTTGCTCGATTCGGTCAAGGTCGAATCGCGAGAACATGTGCGGGACGGCGCCGAAGGTGAAGTCCTGGCTGCTGGTCGAGTATCCAGGAGTGTGGAGACAGGACGCCGTTCAGGAGAGCGATCTTCCGCCCGAAGTTCGACAACGCCTGATGGCCAAGGGTCGCAGTCTGCTGATCCGGCAGGCCCACGACGCAATATCTACGATTTCGTGTTTCAAAGTTTCCGCAACGGAGCACGACCCACAAATGTGGAGGTTCGCACTTTCGCGCTACGAAGAGATTCTGGAGTCGGAAGGGCCCGTAGGGAAGGGTGTTAATGAGCCCGTTTTCCTTGTCTGTACTCATGGAAATCATGACAAGTGTTGTTCGAAGTTCGGCCTTCCGGTTTATGAGCTCCTCAAGCAGATTGTCGGTGATCGTGCCTGGCAGTGTTCGCATGTGGGTGGGGATCGATTCGCCGCGAACCTCGTTTGCTTTCCCTACGGCATTTACTATGGGCATGTCGATCTCGAAGACGTCCCGAAGATTGTCGAGGCGGCCTCGCGTAAGGAAATCTATCTCAACAATTACCGCGGTCGATCGTGCTATTCGAAATGCGATCAGGTTGCTGAGTATTTCGTCCGCGCGCAGTCAGGCATTTTGGGGTTGGATGACCTGACGCTCGTTTCGTCGGGTGAGATGACGGCGGCTTTTCGTTCCGCCAATGGAGTGCACTCGGTGAAGTTTCGAGCCAAGGACGGTCTCTCGCAGATCCTCACATGCAGGTCAGAAGTCACAAAGCCTATCGTGCAGTACGAGCTCGTGAATTACGAATATCGTCTTGGCTCGTGACTTTACGACACTATCTGTTTTACGGGTTCTCCGTAAACATCGGTGAGCCGCATGTCACGCCCGTTGAACCGGTAGGTCAGCCGGGTGTGATCGAGACCGAGGAGATGCAGGATTGTCGCGTGCAAGTCATGAACCGAGATCGGCTGTTCTTCCGCTTTGTAACCGAATTCATCGCTCGCGCCGATCACCTGCCCGCCCTTGATCCCCGCGCCTGCCATCCAGATGCTCATGGCTCCGGGATTGTGATCGCGACCTACGCCGCGTTGGGAAATCGGCATGCGTCCAAACTCGCCATGCCACACGACCAGTGTCGAGTCGAGCAGTCCGCGCGCCCGCAAATCGGTCAGTAGGCCGGAGATCGGCTGATCGACCTCGGCGGCGTGTTTGGTGTGATTGGAATGAACGTTCTCGTGCGCGTCCCAAGTATCGGTGTTCTGATTGCCAAGTCCGCCGTGATAGAGCTGGACGAATCGCACTCCGCGTTCGACCAGCCTCCGCGCCATCAGGCATTGCCGTCCGAAGGGTTCAGTCACTTGCTCGTCGAGACCGTATAGCTTGCGGGTCTCCGGGCTTTCGGTGTTGAGATCTACTACTTCCGGCGCACATCCCTGCATGCGATACGCGAGTTCGTAAGACTCGATACGGGCGGCAAGTTCGGAATTGCCGGGGTCCTTTTCGAGGTCCATGCGATTGAGTTTTTCGAGAAGATCGAGCCTTGCCCGCTGTTCCTCCGGTGTGATGCGTTGGGGAGGACGAAGATCGACGATCGGGTGCTCCGCTAGGTCGAAATACTGTGCCCTGATATTGCGCGGGCATGAAGCCTGCGCTCCAGTTAATCGGTCCGCCGAAGGGCGCGCCACGGCCGTCATAAATCACGACGAAGGCCGGCAAGTTCTGCGTCTCGGCGCCAAGACCGTAGGTCACCCACGATCCGAGACTCGGGAAGCCCATCCGGATCATTCCGGTCGCCAGAGCATAGTGGGCCTGCACATGATCATTCGATTTGCTGAAGACCGAACGCAGCACGGCGAGTTCATCGACGTGCGCCGCCGTGCGTGGAAACAACTCGGATACCTCGATGCCGCTTTGCCCGTACTTCTTGAAGGTGAACGGGCTCGGCATTAGTGGTCCCGGATGGCCTTGGCGGACTACGATGTCGCCTTTCCCTGTGAGCGGAGTACCGGCGAACTTACCCAACGCCGGTTTGGGATCGAATGTGTCGACGTGACTTACACCGCCGCTCATGAAGAGGGAGATAACGCTTTTCGCTCGCGGGGCAATGTGCGGCTTCTTCACAGCCATCGCGACACCAGGAGCCTTGTCGCTACAACCGCTCGCCAGAAGGTTGTCTGCGTTCAGCAGCCATGCCAGACCGAGGCCGCTGAGTCCGCCGCAGCTTTCGAAAAGGAACTTCCGTCTGGATGAAAACTCCGCCACTAATTACCTCAGATAAAGAAACTCGTTCAGATTGAGCAGCACGTGGACCAAACCGGCGAGGTTGTGTTCGCGCAAGTAGTCTTCGCCAATCTGGCGCTCCTTCGCGTCGGGAGCACGATTCAACGCGATCTTGTAAGCGGTTTCGATCTGCTTGGTTGGGTCCGGTTGCGTCTCACGAACCCGATCGGCGAACAACTCGGCCTGGCGCACGACGAACTCATCATTCATCAACATCAGCGCCTGGGTCGGCACCGTCGAAACCGCGCGTACACCACAGGAAATGTTCTGATCGGGCAGATCAAACGACTCCAGCATCGGAAACGGCATGCTTCGCTTGCGATAGATATAGATGCTGCGCCGCCATACTTTCGGGCCGTCCTCTTCCCTTCGCCAGATACCGTTTGTCAGTTGCGTCAGGACTTCCGGCTCGAGCTTCGGGAATACTGCAGGACCACCGATCTCACGATTCAATGCGCCGCTCGCCGCAAGGATGGAGTCTCGCACGGCCTCGGCATCCAGTCTGCGCGCCCGGAAACGCCATCCCAACTTGTTCTCCGGATCGGCCTGCATGTTCTTCGCGCTGGTGAACTGCGATGACATCTTGTAGGCTGACGACGTCATCAGCAAACGATGCATTTGCTTGATACTCCAGCCTTGCTCCATGAACTCGGCGGCCAGCCAGTCAAGCAATTCCGGATGGGTCGGCGTTTCGCCCATTTTGCCGAAGTTGTCCACGGTGGCAACGATTCCACGACCGAAGTGATGGTGCCAGATGCGATTGACAATCACTCTGCGACGTCAATGGATTTTCTTTCGACGTGAGCCAATCGGCCAAGGCCAGCCGACGGCCGGAGGTGTGTCCGCTGGCGGGTGGTAGAGCGACTGGGGGTTCGCCGAACGTAGCGACTGTGAGGAAGCCTGGCTGCATCACCGACCCACGGCTGTTCACATCGCCACGAATCAAGAAGTGCGAAGGCGGTGGAGAATATCGTCCCGGACCTTCGTGCAGGAAGCTTCCTTCGGTGACTTCCCGTTTGATGCCTTTACCCGGAGCGGGTTCATCACCGGGACCATCGGGCGTGAATCGATAGTCTCCATCGGTAATCCCCATCGCGACGGGAATGGGCGCCGGGCGCTGCTTTTCGATTTCAGCCATCTCCGCTGAAAGCCGCTTTTTCTCGGCGAGATCGTCCGGCTTCATGATCCTGTCGATTTCGGCAGGAGCGGCAGATACCGTGCGTGTTACCTGATTAGCCAGGAGCGTTTGTCCCGGCGTCCGCTCGGCCTCTGGAGTTGCGATGGCCTGCTGCACATTGGCCGGGAACTTCTTGTACTTCTCCGCGAGAATCACAGCGCGGTATGGCTGCTCCACAGCGCGGATTTTGGCGCGGAACTCATTCACCGTTCGCATTCACTTCATCGAGCTTCTTGCGATACGCCGCAGCCTGCTCGGGCGATGTGAGCGGATGATCGACCTCGACGTATCCCCACAAGGATGCCTGCAGCTTGTAGTAATCCTTCTGGGGAATCGGATCGAACTTGTGGTTATGGCATCGCGCGCATTGTACGGTAAGGCCGAGAATGCCGCGGCCAACTGTCGCGATCATGTCATCGAGATACTCGTAGCGAAATTCGGGATTGTCCTTCTCCCGGTAGCCGACCTTCGCATAACTTGCGCAGAAATCCTGTCGCGATCAGGCTGTCGTGCGTGACCTTTTCAATCTCGTCGCCGGCGATCTGCTCGCGCAGAAACACGTTGTAGGGCGTATCGCGGTTGAACGACTGAATGACGTAGTCGCGATATCGCCACGCGTTCGGGCGGTCGAAGTCGTGCTCATAGCCGTTCGAGTCGGCATAGCGGGCCACATCGAGCCAATGACGTCCCCATCGCTCTCCATAATGGGGCGACGCGAGCAGCCTCTCGATGAGTTTCTCCCAGGAGTCGGCGGAAGAATCGTTTACGAACTCTGCTACCTGAGCGGGGCTCGGAGGCATGCCGATGAGGTCGAAGTAGGCCCTCCGAACGAGGGTTACTCTATCGGCTTGTGGAGCCGGCTCAAGGCCGCGTTCCTTCAGCTTCGCGGCGAGGAATGCGTCCACCGGATGGCCCTTGCTCGGGACCGGCCGCTTGGCTGGCAACTGATAGGCCCAGGACTTTCGCGCTTCGGGGGCCACGCTTCCTGCTTCGAGGTCCGATGGCGGGGCTTTCGGAGATGTCGAGGTCTGGACCGCGCCCGCATCCCATACTGCGCCTTCCACGATCCAGCGCCGCATGATTTCCACCTGCGCCGGAGTAAGTTTCCCGTCCATCGGCATCGCAGGCTTTTCTGCGCCACTGACCATTCGAAATAGCCGGCTGCTTTCCGGATTGCCCGGGACTAGCGAAGGCCCGTGAATTCCGCCGGTTAGGGCGCCTTGACGAGTCCGCAAATCGAGCTTCGAAAGCTGGATAGCCTGGCCGTGACACTTCCAGCAGGACGCTTCGAAGATGGGCTGAATGTCCTTCGAAAATGAGACGGAACTCTGTGCAAACACAGCGCTAGCTGTCAGGATTGCGCCGGCAAAACAAGCGGCAAGCATGGGGCGACGTGGCATTGCCTTAAGAAAACCCGTCCTTACGACGAGCCTAACCGATTATAGTGCTTTTTACGGCTCCGGCCCCACAGCAACCGCAGATGGACACCCGGCGTGGCATAAGCTACGAAGAGCCCAATGAGCGCAATCGACTGGAGCGTGCTCGTTCTCACGCTGGGAGCTATCCTCGGCTACGGACTCTGGCGCGCGCGCGGTTCATCTACGACGCAGCAGTATCTTTTGGCCGGGAAGGAAATGCCCTGGTATGCGATGGCGTTGTCGATTATGGCGACGCAAGCATCCGCGGTCACCTTCATTTCGACCACCGGCCAAGCGTACGTCGACGGCATGCGTTTCGTGCAGTTTTACTTTGGGCTGCCGATCGCGATGATCCTGATCGCTGAGACAGCGGTCCCGATTTTCCATCGCTCCGGCGTCTACACAGCCTATGAGTATCTGGAGAAGCGCTTTGACGTAAAGACAAGGCTTCTGATCAGTCTGATCTTTCTGGTCAGCCGGGGCTTGGCGGTCGGCGTGACCCTTTCGGCTCCTGCCATCGTCCTGTCCGTCATTCTCGGCATTAGCGATACGTGGACGGTGATCATTATGGGCGCGATCATCACTCTGTTCGCGACGTTCGGCGGAATCAAGGCCATCACGTGGACCGATACGCAACAGATGTTGATCATGCTCGTCGGAATCGCGACGGCATGCATGTGCGCTATTTGGCAAACTCCGGTTGGATTTTGGGATCAGCTAACGCTTGCTGGAACAGCGGGCAGACTCAATCCGGTGACATTCAACTTCGATTGGGACGATCGCTTTAACTTCTGGAGCGGCTTGGTCGGCGGTACCTTTCTCGCTCTGGCGTATTTCGGATGCGACCAATCGCAAGTGCAGCGGTACCTTACCGGCAAGTCGATCACGCAGTCCCGTCTGAGCCTGCTGTTCAATGCCGTCGCGAAGATTCCGATGCAGTTCGGAATTCTATTCACCGGGGCAATGGTTTACGTGTTTTTTATTTACACGCAACCACCGGCGAATTTTCGATCCGCGACCGCAGGGGGAGTTGAATACGAACAGAGCTATCGGGCTCGTCAGACCGCTGCTGATGCGGTCCTGGCGGGACACGCATCTTCGGCCGACTTCAAGAACCGGCAGAAGGAGTTCGATGCAAGCCGCCAGACCGCCCCGGGAGGAACGGACACCAACTATATCTTCCTGTACTTCGTGACTCATTACTTGCCGATCGGGGTAGCAGGACTCGCGCTGGCGGTGGTGTTCGGAGCCGCGCTCACTACCAGTTCCGGGGAGTTGAATTCGCTCGCTACCGTTAGCGTGATCGATATCTACAAGCGCTATTTCAACGCGAATGCGACCGATGCGCAGTACCTTCTCGTGAGTCGTCTCGGCACGGTCTTTTGGGGCATTTACGCGATTCTCAGCGCCCAGTATGCTAAAACGCTTGGCTCTCTGATCGAAGTAGTAAATATGCTAGGCAGCCTGTTTTATGGCGGGCTTCTGGGAGTCTTTATCCTTGCGTTTTACTTTCCGCGCGTCAAGGGTAATGCTGCCTTCGTCGCTGTATTGCTGGGGGAAGCGGTCATTTTCTCGTGCAAGTTCTTTACCTCTCTCGCGTTCCTCTGGTACAACGTGATCGGCAGCCTGGTCGTGGTATTTGCCGGATTACTGTTGTCTACGTTGCAGAAGGACAGTTCAGATTCTGTCATTCGTAACGTATAGGATTTCTGGCGCATCCATTGAACATGCGCAGGACGACTGATTGGCGGGCGGCCGAAGCCGAAATTGTCGATGGCCAAGAGTATCGCCGTCAATCGGACTACCGAGCGACCGACGAGACGATCGAAAAGATCGCCTGGCTGATGGACGGGTCAATCCCGATCGGCAGTTATCGGATCGGCCTGGACCCGATACTCGGTCTAGTTCCGGGTATCGGCGACGTACTGTCTGGTGTAATGTCGACGGTGCTGATTTTGCAGGCCCATCGCGCAGGAATTCCCAAGGCTACCGTTCTGCGGATGGTGGCCAACGTCGGTATTGATTCCGTTATTGGCTCGATACCGCTGGTTGGCGATCTGTTCGATTTCGCCTGGAAGGCAAATACTAAGAATCTCGAACTCTACCGGTCGGCCGCCACAGGCCGTCGCGACCCTGGGCGTGACTGGGTTTTTGTTGCGGTAATTCTGCTCGGCGTGGGACTAGCGGTCGCGATTCCGATCCTGCTGGTGATTTGGCTTCTCAAGGCGCTTCTATAGTTTTTCATCGGGCTCGATGTGCACCAAAACATCGGCGACTCGAGGATAAGTAGTCTTTAGGGCATCCTTAACCTGATGGGCGATCAAGTGGCCGCGACGCACGGGCATTTTGCCGTCCACCACGACATGCAGGTCAACGTAGTATTCGAACCCCATCTTGCGCACATAGCATTTCTCGATGTCGATGACTCCAGGCACCGCCATCGCGATGGGTCGAATCTCGCCGGAGAGTCGAGTGCCGGGCAACGCATCTCCCAGCTCCTGAACTGCAGGGCGGAGGAGTAATAGCGCATTCACAGCGATGACACCTGAGGCGACAAGCGCAGCCCAATCATCAGCGCTTTCCCAACCGGGTCCACCGATGAGCGCAACTGAGATTCCGGCAAACGCCAAGGCGGAAGTCAGCGCGTCGCTGCGATGATGCCATGCGTCTGCTTTCACCGCGCCGCTTCCGATGCTGTTTCCAACGCGATTGGCGAACCGGAACATCGCCTCTTTTGCAATGACAACTACGGGAAGAACGAACAGAGTGAAACCCGCCGGCATCGTGTGCGGAGTGCGAATTTCGTGGATGCTTTCGTAGGCGATAAAGATGGCAGCACCTATCAGACTTACCGATACAATTACCGCCGCCATCGGTTCGGCCTTGCCGTGGCCATATGGGTGATTGGCATCTGGCGGTCTCATAGCTACGCGTAGTCCCGCGTAGATGATGAGTGAGCTCAGAACGTCGGTGAGCGACTCAATACTATCGGCAATCAACGCATAAGAATTTCCTGCGACCCCGGCGATTCCTTTAATCGCCGCAAGACACAGATTTACGATGATTCCGGCCAAGGTAGACCGAAGTCCATGGGCAGCTGGATGGATTTGCTGGGAGGAAAGGGTCACAGGTGGCACGGCACAGCAACCATTGTCCTACTCGATAGAAGTCAACTCGGTTTGCCACGCACACGTTCCAGATAGCTAAGAGCGGCCTGCCGAACTGCGGAGCCGTCATGAATTAGCCACATACGCGTGGCATACAGATCTATTCGGAACTCGCGCGCAGCGCCGTATAGCGCTTTTGGCCGGCTCTCGAAAACATCGTGCAGCAACACATGCAGGAGTTCATGCACGCAAGTGTTGACCGAGAGGAAGGGCGCCTGATGACCATGCGCGAATTTCAGCGCAATCATGCACAAGTGGAACCCTCGATATCGCGTGGTGACTCCGCTCAATGCCCGGCCTTTGTCCCACTCCATTGCAATGTGATCGGTGACGACAAAGTTGATCACACCGGGTTCGAGTCCGATGAACTCGGGTTGCCCACTCGGCGAACGACGCACTTCGCCGGAAACTGATCTGGTTTGGATTTGGATGCCGCACCGAGCGAAATCTCTTAAAGCTTCTGGCCAGATGTGCGACCAAAAACCTTTGATCGAGTCGGATCTAAACTTTGCCCGGCGATCGATGATGAGCAGCAAAGGAACAATAACAGGCGACTCAGAGGCGCGCGAAACGGAGCCGACCGCCGTCAACAAGAGTTCCCGCCGTGTCATCCTGTATCCTCGGGAATAGTGTACTACTGTATTAATACACTGATCAAAGCTAAGGTTTAGCCGGTGGCGGTACGGCGAGCGTTTTGTCCTGCAAGTCCCGCTTCTTCTGCTCTTCCTCTCGCTCCTTCTGCAGCTTCTCGAACTCTTCCGGAGTAAATCGGCGGCGAGGCGGCGGAGGAACGGGCTTTGCGGTCACAATTTCCCGTAATGGCGCCAAGGACTTTTTCCTTGTTCGCAGGATCGACAACCAAACGTTTGTGCTTGCCTGAGTCGTTGGGTGTGAACCGCATTCCGCCATCGTCGAGAACTTCGAGGGAGCCGGTGTCGGAGAGTTGAAGAAGCCCGGAATCCGGGCGGGCTGCATACATGACCGCGGCAAGATCCTGGGCTGGCGCATCATATGGCATCGGCCTGTAAGCGCGATAGAAGTCGACCACGGGATGCGCAGGGGTCCAGGCGAAGTCCCGTTCGATGCTGGCGGCAGGGTAGGGAAGAGCATCGCCCAACTCGCGTCCGCAGAAGGCAATCGGTGTTGGCCATTCGGCGAGCACTCTGCGCATGGCAGGAACGTCCTGCTTGCACTCAGAGACGATCAATAACTTTACTTTCGATTTAATGAGATCGCGCGTTCCTGCGTAGTCGAGAATACGGGCAAGATATGTGGCCGGCGCGCTTAGAACGACTGTGACGAACCCATCGTAGAAGTAGGCAAGCGAGTTGCGCATCAACGCAGTGACCTCGGCGGAATCGCTCACTCTGCGTAAGCCAGTTTTGTAAATGGGTTCCCCTTTTTCATTGAGGCGCCCAATTGCGGCCTTCACCATTGCAGAATCCGGTGGCAGGGGTTTGTCCGTTGCCAAGCCGATGGGCAAGACGCGGTTCGCATTCGGGAGAGGCCCGATTTGATAGAAGCGATAGACCGCATCGACGAAGGTGGCAGATCCCAGGCTATTCTCCGTCACGGCGATTGACGCTACTCGCGCCTCCCGTTTGCCTTCTATCCCGTAGAGGAGCGCCAGCGCAAGAGCCGCATCCGGGCGGCTCATGGTCGTGTTGTAGACGATGCCGCCGATGGGCGTCTGACGGGCTTGCATACTAGCTCAGGCTGAGATCAACCAGTTGTCCGGTTGAGTCCCCCACATGATCCGCGCGTACACCCATTCGCTGCGCCATCGTGGCGAACAGGTTCGTTACTGGTGTTTCGCGCTGATAGATGATATGCCTGCCCGGAGTAAAGAAGTTGCCGCCTCGGCCTGCGAGAATCGTTGGCAATTCGTCGTGCAAGTGCGTGTCTCCGTCAGAGAGGCCGCTTCCGTAACAGATCATGGAATTGTTCAGCAGGTTGGAATCGCCTTCTTTCGTTTCCAACAGGCGCTGCAGGAATGCCGCAAACAATTTCACGTGATAGGTGTTGATCGCGCTGATCTTGTCCAGCAGGACCGGGTTCTTTTGGTGATGCGTGATGGGATGGTGGCTATCCGGTATGCCGATCTCGGGGTAGGGACGGTTCGATCCCTCGCGACCGATCATTACTGTAGCCACACGAGTGAGGTCGGCCTGGAAAGCGATGAAAAGCATATCGGTCATGAGCTTGAAATAATCGCCGAATTCGGCTGGAACCCCGAACGGCTTTTCTATTCCGGGAACGATCACTTTACCGTCCTTTTCGGCCCGCTCGACTTGCTGTTCCACCTGACGGACGGAGGAGAGATACTCGTCGAGCTTGCGTCGATCGGCCGTTCCGACAGAGGCCTGAACTTTCTTTGTCGACTCCATCACCGAATCGAGGATGCTGCGCCGCATTCCGAGACGCCGGGCGCGATCTTCCGGACTCGTGAAAACGTCAGTACCGAAAAGGCGCTCAAATAGAATGCGCGGTTCGGAGACGGGTGGCAAAGGCTGGGTGGCAGTTTTCCACGCGATGTTGTACGCGTAGGAGCACGAGTATCCGTTATCGCAGTTCCCTGCCTGGCGAGTCTCTTCGAGTCCGATCTCCAGCGAGGGAAGTCTGGTCTGTTGACCAATGGCATTCGCGATGATCTGGTCCGCCGAAACGCCCAGCTTCAAGTTCGAAACGGACTGATGAACGAAGCTTCCGGTCATGTAGGCGGCGAGCGCGCGGCCATGGTCTCCGGCGCCGACCAACAACGGACGCCCCCAGTTCGCCGTCAAATTCGACAGCATGAGAACTTCGTTCTTGAGAGAATCGAGCGGTTGAAGAATCGGAGGCAGTTTGGTCAACGGACCGGGATCGGGAATGACCCAATTCCGCATGTCGATACCATTGGGAACGTAGAACCAGGCGACGCGGAGCGGCGCAGAAGTGGCTGCCGTCAACGCCGGTGTCATGGCGTCCAGGAACGGCAGCGCAACGGTTGCGCCGAGACCTCTGAGAAACGTTCGCCTTTGCAATGCCTTCTTTGTGATCGTTGTCATTTGCTCGCCACCTCCGTTGTATTTTTCAGTTCCCCTCGACGAGCTTGGAACGGAAGACTCTGTACGATTTCCTGAACCAGCGTCTGGAATCGATATTCGGACTTTATCACCTTACTGACTATGTCGCGGATGACCACGCGGTCGTAGCCTTCCGATCCCCGTCCGAGCGCGTAGATCATCATCTTTTCTGTCAGATTCCGGGTGAATTCCGGCACTTCCTGTGCAAGGAGAGTTCGTAACTCCGCAGGGGTCGAGAACTCGACACCATTTGGCAGGGCGCCGCCGACCTGAATTGGAGCCTTATTTTCTTCCGTTCGCCAGCGGCCGATCGCGTCGTAATTCTCGAGACCGAAGCCAAGCGGATCCATCCGGCTGTGACAGGAAGAGCAAACCGGATCGGCGCGATGTTTAGTCAATGCGTCACGCAGAGAAGCGGGCGTACCGGCCACAGCCTCGTCAAGAGCGGGAACGTCTGCCGGGGGCGGAGGCGGAGGAGCGCCGAGAATTACGTCCAGAATGTATTTGCCTCGCAGGACAGGTGAGGTCCGCACCGGATAACTCGTTAGGGTGAGTACGCTTCCATGCGTGAATATGCCACCACGCTGCGAGGGATCGAGTTGGACACGCCGGAATTCCGGGCCCTGCACGTTCTGTATCCCGTAATGGCGGGCGAGACGCGCATTCAAAAAGGAGTAATCGGCAGTAAGGAACTCCGAGACGGGTCGATTCTCGCGCAGGATTGCGTCGAAAAACATTCGGGTCTCGGTCTCCATGTCGGCCTGCAACTGGGCGTTCCACATCGGGAACTTTTCAACGTCAGGCTTCTGCGCGGCGAGTCCCCGAATCTCAAGCCATTGGCCAGCGAAATTTTCCGCCAGAGCGTGGGATTTCGGGTCCGCAATCATGCGCGCGATCTGCCGGTCGAGAACGCCCGGCTTGCGCAATTGTCTCGTCTCGGCAAGTTTGAGCAGTTCCTCATCCGGAGTCGAACTCCATAGAAAGTAGCTCATGCGCGAAGCGAGTTCGAGATCTAATATTTTTGCGAACTTGCCCTTCGGATCCCGTTCGACGCGAAACAGGAATTGCGGCGAAACCAGCATCGCCTGAATGGAAAACTGAACCGCCTGATCCGGTTGGAAACCGGCATCGAGCGCCTTGCGAGCAACATCCACAAGGATCGCGACTTCGTCCTTTGTGACAGGGCGGCGGTAGGCTTTGTGCGCCAGCGGAGTCATAATCCGCTCTATACAGGACAGTCCAGTTGCCGGATCGCAGATCAAAATCTTCGATCGGGTGATGTGCTCGCCGTTGGCGGGAAAGGGTCCCTGGATATCGAATTTCTCGGGATAGATGGAAAGGGGTTGTGGTGCGCCTGGAACCGGTCGTCGTCCGACGGGCGGCGGGGGAACGGGCTTACGGAATTCCTCACCGATCAACTCCGCGCGGAAATTGTGAAGGCCCGCGGTTAGATAGACTCGGACTTCTTCTTTGCTGCGCTGAGCATCGCGGGCAACGGTGCTCGTCTCATTCTCGACGGTTGAAACATCTATTGTGCGAAGGGGCTTGCCGTCCACGGATAGCTGGAGTTTTACGGGTTGCCCCTTGGGTCCCAAGTGACCGCGAACCCAGACACGGAACGAATACTCGGCGTTGTAATCGACATATTCATCCACTTCGGTGGCGCCGATATCGATGCGCTTGACCTTATCCGCCTTCTGCTCCACTACAGCCGGCTTAGGCAACGGATCGGCCCCAATTGCCAAGGACGCGATTCTCTCGGCCGCATAGATGTACTTTTCCATCAGCAGAGGCGATACGGTCAGGACCTCACCGATATTGTCAAAGCCGAGGATAGAATCGTCCGCGGGAAATTCATCCCCGGTCCGGAACCGAACTCCGAGCAGGTCGCGAATCGTATTAGCATACTCGGCGCGATTTAGACGGCGCGCTAGAACCCGGCCGGGATCCGGTGGGCGAGCGCGGTCGATGCGGTCGATTGCGTCACGGACGTAGGCAACCAGCCCTTCCACCTGTTCGGAAGTCGGTTTGGGGGCGCCTTTCGGCGGCATTTCACCGGTTCGCACCTTGGCTAGGATTCTTTCCCACGCGTTTCGATTGCTCTCAATGGAGGCAGGTTGTGCGAATTGTTCGATATTCAACCCGCCGGACGACATTTTGTCGTTGTGGCAGATGGCGCAATTCTTACGCAGGACCGGTTGAACGGTTTTCTCGAACGAGGGCCGCTCAGGAGCCGCGGCAAACGCTCCCGATAGAGTGAAGGCCAAAACTAGTAAATGACGCATGTTGCGACGCAGCAGCAATCTCTAATAGGCGGCTCCCAAGTCCATAAGATTACAGGCTGATCACGCTTTTTCGGAGTATGTAAGAAACGGACGTCGACGGGTTCTAATTCCTTGAGACCAAAGTGACGACGGAGAACGAAAATCAAATTTTCCTTGAATGGGTGGGGAACTACGGAGCCATCCTTTGGAAGATTGCCCGGATCTATGCGCCGCCCGGCGAGCACGCAGATCTGCACCAGGATTTGCTCATCGCGCTCTGGAAGGCGACGGCCCTTTATCGCGGTCAGGCCCAGCCGTCCACATTCATTTACCGACTTGCGTTCAACCGGGCGCTGAACTGGCGCCGCGACCGAAAAACCTACCACCGTCGGCATCTTTCCCTGAATGAGATGCCGGTCGAGACAAGTCACTCGACTTCGGATACCGCTGAGCAGGAGCAGCGTGTGGAGGAACTTTACGCAGCTTTGTTTGAACTGTCGGATTCCGATCGTTCCATTGCACTGATGTACCTGGAAGACATGAGCTACCGCGATATGTCAGCAGTGCTCGGAATAACGGAAAGCAATGTGGGGGTTAAGGTTAGCCGTATGAAGAAACGACTTGCGGCAATATTACAACGATTTCCAACGAAGACGGAGACAACCTGAATGAATCTCGATGCTTATCAGAATGCCTGGCGAACTCAAACTCCAACCAGGCATGCCTCGCTAGGGGAAGAAATGGAGAAGCTGCTCAAGGTGATGATACTCTCTGAACGCCGCAAGCGGATGCTGTTGATCGCCTGCTCAGTCAATAGCGCAATCATGCTTTTTCTTGTGGTCGCTATCCAGTTGAGCCGACCTGTCGTCTGGACGGAGATTGCGCCGATTTTCCTATTGCAATTGATCCTTGTGATCGGTCTGGTTTGGTTGCTCAGGAGTCGCCATCAACAGCGCCGGGCATTGGAATCGTCCATCCAAACGATTCGGGAAGCGACAGAAAAAGGTCTCGCAAACGTCAAAAGTGAATTGCGAGATACACGTATCCTTATGTGGCTGGGTTGTATTGCGATCCCCTTCTTCGCCGTCCAGGTACACCTGCTTATTTCGGCCGGGAAAATGAACGCTCAGTCGGCGGTTAGTTTCGGGATGGTTTTGGCGGCCGTATTCGGCGTCAACGCAGCTTACCTATGGCGACGACGCCAGCGAGTTCTTCTTCCTAGCCGGGTACGCATGGAACAAATTCTGGCTTCCTTAAACGATGTTATCGATTAGGAAGGTCAGGCGAGCAATCTACTTGGTCACTAGCACCGTATCGGAGTTCAGCTTGGAAAATGCTGTTTCCACCCATTTCGACGGTAACTCGTCGACTGCATTGCGCATTCGCTCTTGCCACCATTCTGAGATATGACTTAAATCCTCCCTGGCGTAGCGATGCTCGACCATTTCCAGGCTGCCGCGGCGATAAAGGACTACGTCGATGGGAAAGTCTACATCAGAAGCGCACAGCCGTGTGGCGTCAAAGGAAAGAATGCCAAGTTTAAAGGCGTAGAGAAGTGGATCTTCTCGTGTGAGCGATCGCTCCAGAATCGGTTTGCCAAAGCCCGAGTTCCCAATAATTTGATAGGGAGTATCCGGGCCGATCTCCACCCAGTTGCCTTGCGGATAAACCAGGAAGAGCTTATGCGCGGAGTCGGCTGACATCTGCCCACCAATGAGCGAGTGGATATTAAAGCGGAGGTCGGATTCAAGCAGCGCCGGACCATCTTCCTGGGCGACCCGACGGACCTGAGCCGCGTATAGGTTCACGATCTTAAAGAGTCGGTCTCGAGAGGAGGTTTCCCTGGAATAAGCGTCTTCAAAGTACAGAAGAACTTTATCTCGTAGCGAGCGTAATCCCGAGTGCAGGATGAAAAAGGAAAAACCGGGACCTTGATATGTGGCCGCTTTCTTGGCCATTAATGATTCGCTGCCAGAAAGCACTCGAGTATCTGCAATGGCTACTAAACCCTCTTCAACTGCGATGCCTAAACAAAACGTCATGAACCTTCCATTCTACGCTTGGCCATTGCTAAAGCTTGGAAAAGAGCCAACTGCGCCGGGTACCGAATGATCTGATCCTCTGGGTGCCACTGCACTCCCAGGACGAAACTGCGATTCGGATGGTAGACGGCTTCGATCGTGTTATCGCTCTCGTCGACCGCGGCCACCCGCAGATCGGGAGCGAGTGACTTGATCGCTTGATGATGCCGGGAATTCACTGGCCAGGACTTAACGCCGGCGATCTCGGCCAAGGGCGTTCCGCTTTTGATAGCGATCTCATGGACCGCCAGTGAGCGGTCCTCCGGACGGTGCTGATGCCCCCCCATGTGTTGCATCAGCGTTCCTCCGAGCGCAACGTTGAGTAATTGATGACCCCGGCAGATGGCAAGGATCGGAACATCGCGTTCCAGAGCCTGGCGCACCAACGACAGTTCAGCTGCATCGCGCTCTGTATCTGGCTCGTCGGTCTCGGGCTCTCGCTTTTCGCCGTACAGAGCCGGATCGACATCGGTACCTCCGGTGAGGATCACACCGTCGAAATCATCAATTGCGAATGATTCACCCGGAAGAATCGAAACAGGCGTGACACCTGCTGCTCGCGCAGCAGTCTCATAGGGAGGAAGACGATCGACTTCCCGATAAATTAGCAAGACTCGGATAGAATGAGGATCTAGCCCGGTCGCTCTCCTGCTTTGTCCGCAGTCAATAGGAACCATATATGTTGATTCGACTAGGGTATGACATCCAGTTTTTTATTCCGGCGCCAGTAGCAATGGTAGCCCTACTTCATGTCCATCCAGGACGTTCTCGGGACTTGCAGGAGCCCGATACCTTGAGCATAGATCCAGTCGTTCCGGTCGAGCAATATCTCGACGGTTTTGGCAACCTTTGCTCACGATTACTAGCGCCTCCGGGACCATTGCGTCTGTCGAGCGCGACAGTAATCAAGGATTCAGGTCTTCCTGATCCGGTTTACCCCGAGGCGCGTCAGGTACCGATCGACAGACTTCCTGCCGAAACCCTTCAGTATCTGCTCAACTCACGCTATTGCGAGGTGGACCGGCTGTCGAATATTGCGACGGATCTGTTTGCTGATACCGCGCCGGGTTGGGCGCGCGTGCAGGAGATCTGTGACTGGGTTCATTCCAAGGTGACGTTCGGTTATCACTTTGCGCGTTCGAACAAGACCGCGCTGGATGTTTACACCGAGAGGCAAGGGGTCTGCCGAGACTTCCAACATCTTGCGATTACATTATGCCGCTGCATGAATATACCGGCTCGTTATGCGACCGGATATTTGGGAGACATCGGAGTCCCGCGTTCGGAATGTCCGATGGATTTCAGCGCCTGGTTCGAGGTCTATCTAGAAGACCGCTGGTGGACGTTCGACGCCCGGCACAATAAGCCGAGGATTGGAAGGGCATTGATGGCGGTCGGCCGGGATGCGTCAGACGTAGCGCTAACGACATCGTTCGGCTCGTCACAATTGACGCAGTTTACCGTTATCACTGATGAGATCCTCACTCCACCATCGCTAATAGGTCTTGAAGGTCAGCCATCGCAGTCTATCGTCGCTTGATAGACTGCGCCTTGATAGACTGCGATGGATGCGTGGACTGGTATTGTATGCTGCAGCAACCCTCCTGGCCGCCGCCGATATTCACGACGCGCTGACACCGGCGATACCGGACTTCGCTCCCGGGGCGGCCTACTCGGACAATACTCGCTTGTTTCAAGGCATTCCGGGACTTGAGCGCGCTTCGAATGGCCGGCTCTGGGCCGTTTGGTACGCCGGAGGTCCCGATGAGCCGACAGAAGGACCCGGCAATTATGTGGTGGTTGTTACGAGCCGTGATGACGGCAAGACATGGTCCGGGCCGCGAATCGTAATCGATCCGCCCGGTGACGTGCGCGCCTACGATCCTACGTTGTGGCACGATCCACAAGGGCGAATGTGGCTGTTTTGGGCGCAATCGAGCCATAAATGGGACGGCCGCTCAGGTGTGTGGGCGATGACCACAGCCAACTCGGGAGATGACGAGCCTCGCTGGTCTGAGCCGCGCCGTCTTTGCGACGGCATCATGATGAACAAACCGACTGCCACCAAGAACGGGAACTGGCTGCTGCCGGTTTCCGTTTGGGCACAAAAACCTGCAGATGGAACCCGCCCCGAACATCGCCATGATCTACGCGATCTGATTGGCGCTAATGTATTCGTTACCAGCGATCGAGGCGTCACTTTTACGCATCTTGGGCAGACTCGCGCTGTCGACAGCATCTTTGACGAGCATTCCGTCATTGAACGGAAAGACGGTTCGTTGTGGATGCTGCTGCGAACTAAATCGGGCATTGCCGAGAGCGACTCGAGAGACGGCGGGAAGACATGGACGCCAACACAACCCTCTGCTATCCCGCACGTCAACTCACGCTTCTTCATTCGACGCTTGACGATCGGGAAACCTTCTGATGGTCCGCCACAATCCTCCGGACCGGAAGACACGGTCGCACTTGACCGCATATGTCAGCAACGATGACGGGCAATCATGGAGCAGCGGGATGATGATCGACGAGCGAGTGGGTGTGTCCTATCCCGATGGCGTCGAAGATTCCCGAGGCAATATTCGACTCATTTATGACTTTGAACGGACTAAATCGAGATTGATCTTAATGGCTGTCTTCACGGAAGCGGATGTGCGCAGCGGAAAGCCGTCCGGCAAGACACGACTTCGCGTGCAGGTGAATCGTGCGACAGGGACGAAGGGGACTACTTCTGAGTAGCTGCAACGCGGGCAGCGGCCGCGTCGAGATCCTGCTCGGACGGGAAGCGGTCGAAGGTCCGATTGACCGGTTTGCCGAGTAGGTGTTGGTCGGCAAAGTCCATTAATGCCGTCCAATCCTCTTCCGGTGAACGCGTGTCCGTGTTTAGCATAGTTCACTCCCAGTCGATTTTTGGCATCGAATAACGCGTAAGCGGGAAGCGCGCCGACAATCGACTGCTTAACCGCTTCGGGGAGGGAGATCGTATCGGTATCGCCTTCTAAAGCAAGAAACGGACGGGGCGCGCAAAGCGCGAGAAACCAATGTTGGTCAAAGGGCAGCTTCTCCCTTTGCCCCCAGAACTCATGCAGGTTTGGCGAGAACCAATTCGGATATTTCTTCTGCATAATATCCAGCGTTTCACTCTTCCGTGGGCCAGTGAACCGATAGGCTCCCATGCCACCGCCACCTGTCACGACCGGCGCCCCCATCAATCGTTCGTCGAATGCTGCTGCAATCATGGCTGCCTTTCCGTTGCGCGACGCGCCGGTGATGATCAGCTTGGTTTTGTCGATTGCTTTGTCCGTCTCCAGATAATCGGCGACCCGCGAGGCTCCCCACGCCCAACCTGCGAGAACGCCCCAGTCGTAGCCCGGATAAGCGGGATAAAAACGAGTGTTGCGGAAGGCCCAACTGCCGTCGGCGTTGCGCAGGGTCGTGTCTTCAGCGCAGTCGTTCGGGTTGAATGTCACAAGCGCATAGCCTCGTTGAAAGACGGCGGCGTAACGGCTTGCCAGCGATTCTGCTGTGACCGGTCCACCGCGACCTGCGGGCCCACCTTGATTAGGCGGCGTGGCAGGCGCGGATCCGCTCGGGGCCGGTCCAACCATCAACAGAACGTTTTCGCCACGACCTTGATTGGGACCTTGCGGCAAGCGTGGCAGCGCGACCGCTCCGGGAGGCGTGCCGCTCTGCAGAATGATCGTAGGGAATGGTCCACCTTCAGCAGGCGTAAAGATGCCGATGTTCAAACCAAGCTTGTTCTGAGGGCCGAACGTGAGATGGACGAGGCGATAGTGCACTTTGCTGTCAAGAACGGTTTCCGCTTTCATCTCCATTCCCTTGACGTTTCCTGGCGCCGGCGGCATCTGTCCGACGGCGTAATACGCAAGGATGCGCTTTATCTCTTCACGTCGCTTTCGCCATTGCTGCCTGGACGTGACCTTCGTCCCGTCGTTCATCACCATCACATCGGGCATTTCCTTGCGGACCGGCAACTCGGTTACGCCCGGCATTTTTCCTACGGATGTCTTGATAGCTGGAATGGGGATCTCTCGGGGGTCGGGACCCGTTACTCCGGGAGTGTCCTGGGCGAGCCCGGCAACAGCAGTCAGGAGGAATGCTAGCGGAAGGCGTGGTCCGTTCATCCCACGCCACTCTATCAATAACGGACGGTTGTCGCTCGTCCTTCCTGTTCACCCCGGAACCACAGGAACAGAGGCGCTCTAGGACTGGGAGAGGGCCATGCGACTGGAATTCGCAATGACTGCTTATTGCCTTCGCCAGTGATGGGAGCCGGCAGTCCGAGCACGTCATGGCCGGAATTCGCGTCCCAACCGGTCTTGCCGATGAGCTCAAGGTCATTGCCCGTCAAGACTCCAACGTAGATGCCTTCGCTCACCGATTCGTCAGTGAGCTTGAATTCATCTATGCGAGGCAGACGCAGCACACGCCCGACTTCAAAAGGAGCCGATGCGCTGCCCCGACCATTTTCGAGGACTGCTGTGATGAGACACCCTCCCGGCCAGACACCCGGATCGAGAGACAGGAACAACGTGTCTTCCTGCATTCGGTTGAGCTTTACGCGGTCCTTCTCCATCCCGGCTTGCACCCTGATGGTGTTCGCTTTTGCGTTCCCGCAACTCAAGCTGACCGCTGGTTCAGAGCCCGCTGCGCTCACCTGCATCATGACGCCGATCTGAACACCGGCCGGCAACTCCCCGGCGCGAAGCTTAATCTGTAGATCGGACGGTAGAGATGGATCCGCGCTTCGGATTCGCGGGCGTGGACCAGCAAACCGTAGTGCGCCGGCCATAACCACTGGCTGTGCGAAACCCTTGATCGAAACCCTCAGGTCGAGCGTTTCGCCTTCCTTGAAATCTCTCGAAGGCACAACCTGAACCGCCCGCTGATGTGGTCCGTCATCCCCATCTTTCAGTTCGAATCGAAGTCCATCGGCGGCGAGACCTGTGATCCTATCCAACTCGTTACCGCGCAATGTGATCTTCTGGTCGCGTTCCCCTTCGTTGAGGATGAACGGCAGATGCTCGATTTTCGGCGGCTCCGGCAGGACCTGCACGTCCACTCGGTGTGGCTTGCCGTCCGCTTGAGATAACAGGAGCGAGTAGTCGCCGGCTACCAGTTGGGTGGCATCGATCTGCATTTCAAGAGTGTTCTGCGAGCCGTTCCTGCGACCATACGGAAGCGAAAACGGCACGGAAGTGGGCTGCGCGTATTTGTCGTCTTTCCTCACGATGGCAGCTTTTTCAACGAACTGAAAATCAGCCCCTGTGAGGTGAACCAGCTGCTTTCCGGACTGCTGCTGCAGCCGGTTTTGTGACTCCGGCGTCAGGCGCGCTGACTCAAACTTGCCGAGTTCGTCAACATGGATCTCCCCCGCGGTGAAGAAGGAATCCCAGTCCCATGACCCGCTCAGAGTATATTTCCCTGGAGCGATTGAATTTCCGGAAAGATTGATCTCGAGGCGTGGCTGCTCCGTCGCCGGCGCCACCTGTACTGGTGTTGCCGAACCAGCTTCATTGACCAACGACCAGTTACGGATGCGTCCAGCGAGCTTCCACTGGCCTCCTGGAGCGCTCATCGACACGGATGACTTGAGACCTGTGGGTATGTGATTCGGAGACTCAATAGTCAACTTCGGCGGCCCTGAATCCGGAATACGGATCGCCCAAAGATACGCGATCCTTTTACGGCTCTTATACGGATCGCGCCCAGTACAAAGCGAAACCGCATTGTCTGCCTTCGACGGCTGTGAATATGCTGAACGGAAATCAGCGTCCGGAAACAACAGCGTTTTCAAGTTGAGAGCCATGGCGGTTCCGCCGGCGGCAATGCCGACCGTGCTGCCAAGGAACATTCCCGCGACCGTCGCAGCCAAGCCTGCCGTCTGGCTCACTCTCTGACTGCCGGATGGAGAGATCGGGTCATAAGATGACAGCGCCGGATTCAGGGTGCGAAACGCCGCAAGGGTTTGCTCATTCAAGGGCGCATTGCGATCAATCTTGCCGCTGATGCCATACTGACCGGCAAAACCGTGCAGCGCAGCCCCAAGACTTTCGGTATTTCCGAACTGCTCGTAGCTTGCGATTGCCTGCAGAACAGTCTCAGTTTGGGCTGTCTTCTCGGCGTAGTCAGCCAATTGCGCGACGAGTTCCTGGTCCTTCGCCAGAAATCCTTTTAGCTTGCGCGTGCTCAGACCCGATGGTCCGTAAACATACATCGCTAGCGAGGCACGGAATGGCGCCTTCCATCGCGCAGGCTCATCGGCGTTCTTTGTTTCCAGAATTGTGAAGTTCAGGTCCTGATCCGGCTGCGGCACTGAGGCCACGAGCACGACAGCGACCTCGCCACCCCGCTTTTCGTTTGAACGCAAAGCGGGCGAGTAGATGATTTCATCTCCTTCCTCGACCTGGTTGACCTTCCAGAGTGGAATGGCCGGAGCCTCTGGCGTCCGTTGGACAGTGACCTCGATCCCGCCAAGAGGTCTTCCAGCGGGACACAATGGAACCGCGTATGAAGCGCAACTGCCGATGAAAAGGACTAAGCTGAGTGCTTTGTATCCCAATATTCAATTTTACCGTCGTTTGTTTTAAGAGCCGATTTTCAACTTCTTGGACAGCTTTCACGGTCAAGTATCTTGACAATCAAGATACTTGACTATCAAGATAGTGTAGGTCTGATCGACTCCCAATGTCCTTGATAGCTATCTCCGTAATCGCTTCCGCATTTTCCCTTGCGCTGATCCTGATTGGCGGCGGCCTTTATGAGTTTCTAGTCGTCGATCCCTGCTGGCCCCGCCGCCCGCAGATTATTCAGCCAGATCGCGGTGGGATCTCACGAAAACGATTTTGGATACCAGTACACAGCATTTTTGAACTGCTACTGCTTGCTGCGCTCTTCATGGCATGGCCAGTTCCGGAAGTTCGTTTCTGGCTTGCGATCGCGTTCATCAGTCACGCAATCATGCGTGTTTGGTCCGCGATTGACTTCATTCCGAAAGCTCTGGCATTTGAGCGCGCCGAGCCGGAAACCATCGATGAGGCCGCTGCTCGGAGATGGTCGCATCGAAGCCTGCTGCGCTTACCACTCGATCTTGCTACCTTCTTTTCTATCCTCACGGCATTCGTAGTTGCCATGCGGATGATTTGAAACGATGCCAAGGTCACCACGTCGCGAGGCGCCGCGGGAACCAAAGTCAGTTGCGGAATTGGTCGAGCGGGTAGGGTTGGAAGTTCGGAGAATGGGCGCGCAAACAATGATCACAAGTCAGGTGATCGCCGAGCGATTCGGCATACATACGACGGATCTTGAATGTCTCGATCTGATTCTCATGCAGCAGCAGGTTTCGGCAGGCGATCTGGCGCGCGCTACCGGTCTCACGTCCGGAGCGGTCACGGCCTTGATTGATCGGCTCGAAAAGGCCGGTTACGTGACCCGCACCACCGATCCAAACGACCGGCGCCGTCAGCAGGTACGCATTCGCGGCGAGGCGGTAGAGCCCATCCAAGCGGTTTACGCGCCTCTGCAGACCCAGATGTTCAGGCTCTGGTCGAGTTTCAGCGCGCGAGAGCTGGAGTTGATCGCAAACTTCATTTCCCGCAGCACCGATCTTGCCGTGAAATGCGTAGAAAGCATCCGCACAGAAAGAGGGTCGGGGTCGGCAAAACGCAGCAGGCCGCGAACGTCAACCAAGTCCTAGCGACAATTTCGGGGTGATGATAGGAACCGGCAAACTCAACAAGGACGTTTGGGCAGAGGTTGCAGTTAGGGATCCCTACGGCAAGTCGAGCGTTGCCGTAGGGATCGATCGATCCTACTGGATTACTACAGTCGTTCCTGACTGAGAAGCAACACCGTTCGAGTACAGCAACAGTTGTTGAACCCCCGATGGAGCCGTTGCAGGTACCATGATGTTGACTTGATACAAGGCTGGTGAGCCTGGAGCAAGCCCTGCGAATTGGACGACGGCCGGCACTCCTCCAATAAATGCGCCTACGTCACCGGTGACTCTCGACAGCGGGTTACTCGATGGAACCGCCCCAGCCGTACCCGTCGGAGTAACAACGCCCAGACCGTTTGCGTAGACAGTAATGACACTGCCTTTGGGGGCTGGGTTGAGTGCTGAGTTTAGAGTTCCGGCCTGATTGATAGCTTTAACCGGTCCAGGCCCAGGTGTGCCTGCGATGTAGATTCCGGGAACGGCAGTCACGACGTTTAGCGTCGCAACCGGACTGGTCTGATTGTTGTGATTCACCTGAATCGCGATGGTAGTTCCAGGTGCTGCAAAGAAAGGAACTTGCACATCGGCTCGGAATGGCGATGTGTAGGCGATCGGGGCAGCAGTGCCATTGATGGTGACTGTGGTCCCACCCAATGTCGTCGGCAAAGCTCCAGCGGGAGCCGTAACGGCGGTCGCCGGCCCAATACCCAGACCAAGTATCGATATAAGTTCGCCCGGCGCAGCAGTTCCGGCGCCAGTGGCGCTCGCGGTGTTCACGATCGTCTGCGGGCTGGTGATCGGACTGGTCTGAGTTGTACCGGTAATCGTGAGGGAAACCGCCGTGATCCAACCGGAGCGATCATTACTCGTATTGTTTTCAACTGCCAGTCGCCATACACCGAAGGACGTGTCGTCGTTGTTGAAGTTGGACAAAGGCTCAACACCACGGAAGGGTCCACGGCCGGCTTCTGTCGGACAGAAATCTCTCCAGAGCTGTGGAGCCGCATCATCAAAGGTCGTATCGACGTTCGCGATGCTACAGTTGTGATCCAGCAACCGCGTTCGCGTTCCTTGTGGCGAGAACAGGTAGACATTCAAATCCCCTGTGTTGGGGTACTGTATCTGTATCTGCGCCGTCACTTTGGTCATCTTTAGCGCGCGCGGCACGGTGATTGTTGCAACGGTGATCACATCCGCCGAATCCGTCAGGATCGGCAAGGCCAGTCCGTTATAAGCGTAGGTGGCGGTTGCCGTTGTTTGGGCCAAGGCTGTGAAGCTGGTCACTAAAATCATGGAACCGGCAATAACTGTGCTCTTCAGTGTAGGCATCTGAATCCTCATCCTTCTTAGTCGTTCCAGGCTCTACCAATAGCTGCTCGGGTCTGGCCTGTCGGGACATGCCCTCGAGCCGTAGCGGAACGACGTTTAGATGAAAGAGAACAGTTAAAGGTCTTTTTTTATGGGTCCAATATCCAGGTCATGATCAAAAAATCAACCACAAAATGTCGACGAGCGTCAACCGTGAGCGGCTAGGCGTCACTCTGACTACGAGGTTGAGGCCGACGCGGCAACCAAATAATTTGCATCTTCGCGCTTCGAACCACGTCATTTGTTTAACCCTGTCGTTTTCAACAGACTGGACGACCAAAGACGAGGAGATTTGCAATGCGCTGTCACGTGTTTGCGGTAGCCTTCCTGCTCATGATGGTCTCGGTAGAGACTGCGACTACTGCCGAAAAACAAGTCGAAACATTCAATGCCTATGCAGATTCGGATCTTTGCTCGCATCTGATGGTAGGCCCCATTTCGCCCGAACGTATCGAATGTAGTCGCTCGACCCATAAAGCGGGATCCGAAGCGGTACTCGTCCGGCTACAGGACAACACCGTCTTTGAAGTCAATAAGCAGAAAATGCTGAAAGAAGTTGTCGGCGAACTCGTGGAGGCAACCGGGGAAACCAACGTGAAAGACGGCCGAATCAAGTTGCAGGCAGCCAAGTCGATCGCAATGGATTCGATCAAACCAGGCACACCAGGCAGCGAGCTTCTCGATGTTAGACTTTATCGCGCAAGCGGCGGAGCCCAGGCCAAGATGGTCGAAGAGATTCGTCACGAACTGGCGATGCTCCCCTACATCTCTGAGTTTGACTACATCACCTTCGCTGCAGTGAAAAATACAGTCATCTTGAGCGGCTGGACGATCCGCACAACAAATCGGAGCAGCGCCTACAACATCGTCAAAAAAATTGAAGGTGTTGAGCAGGTTGTCAACAATATCGAGGTTCTGCCACTGGGCAGTATGGACATGCAGGTTCGTGCCGGAACACGAGCGCGTCTCCAGCAGTTCCTGAGCCGCTACTTCTGGGGAAGTGGCTCGGCAATCAAAATCGTTGTCAAGAACGGAAATGTCATTCTTCTTGGCGTTGTGTCTACCAAAGCGGATTCCGATTTGGCCAACATTCAGGCCAACTCAGTGCCGGGGGCTTTCAAAGTGTTCAACATGTTGAAGGTCGCGCCTGACGGTGGGAAGAAGGGATAATTCGATGACCGAGCTAACTGGTTATAGACAATTCCGAAGCGCAAAGTTCGGCGCATTTTGCCTTGTTGCAGTGGTTTTCATGCTGTCCAACGGGTGTTCAAGCGCTCCGAAACCAGCGACGTCTGACGTTAAGAAGCTGCCGTCCGGTCAGCAGTTTTCGGGCTTCCTGAAGGATTACTCCATACTCAAAACGAATCCAGCAGTGGGAGGCGAAACTCTTACTTTCGTGCATCTGGATAAGATGAAGAGTCTGCGGCGCTACGTGGCGATCATCGTCGATCCAGTTGACGTCTACATCGCTACCGAGGCGGATACTTCCTTGTTCACGTCCCACGCTCGTGAGGCAGTCTCGAACTATTTCCGGCACGCTCTCATCGACGCTGTAGAGGACGCATTTCCCGTCGTAGACACACCCGGTCCGTTGGTCCTGCGTCTGCGTGCGGCCGTGGTCGGAGTCGATCTCGGAGGGGAACTGGCTCCGATCGAATCTGGCAGCGAACCTCTAAAGCGAGCACTCGTACTAGAGAAAGTCGGCGTTGAAATGGAACTCGTCGACTCTCAAACAGGCGAGCAAATCGCCGCATACGTCGACAAAGAAAAACTCGGCGCTGGCGCCCAAGTCGGATCGCTCAATTTCTCTCGTGAAGAACGAGCTATGGAAGCAAGAGCCGCCTTCGATGAATGGGCCGAGAAAGTACGGGTCTTTCTCGACGTCGAGCATGTGCTTAACGCCGAAGACGCAGCGCGCGCCGATGCTGCTTATGTGCCATACGGGCGTTAACCGCCCGGACTACACGTTGTCTCGAGCTTCTTTGAAACCAGCGTGCCGCGCGCAGTTGGCGCAGCAGAAGAATCTTCCGCCGCCTTCGATGCCGTGTCCAATGACACGGCATCCGCAGTGCTCGCACAGGGGAGCCATCTTGTGGATCGCGCACTCGAAGCTATCAAACACGTGACGCTTGCCGGCCGCGATCACCTCGAAGCTCAGCGCGTAGTCGTTACCGCAAACCTCGCAAACTGCCATGCCTGTGAGACAGATTTCGTTCTGTTGCAGCACGGCGTAACAGTGAGCCCCGGCCTAGAATATATACTTCAGCGCTAATTGCATCTCACGCATCGTTCGGGCCGAAACGATCCGGCCGAACGTGGATGCATTGCGCGCATCCGTGGCCGGAGCATTCCAATTCGGATGATTGGTCGCATTAAACGCTTCCCATCGGAATTGCAGCGCATGTCCCTCACGGATTGCGAAGTTCTTCGTCAACGAGCCATCCAATTGGAAAACTCCTGGTGTAGTCAGGACACGGCTTCCGGCATTGCCGGCCAGATAGCTCAGGCTGGGATCGTTCGGATTAAACGCTGCGACGTTCCAGAACTGGTCTACTGTCTGATGCTCCGGAATGGGGCTAATACCGGTCGCGTGAATCGTATTGCCAAGACCGCCGACAGCGAAGCTATCTCCGATCGCTCCAACGTTCACAGGCGTTCCCCCCGACACCGTCAGGATGCCGCCAACTTGCCAGCCTTCGATAATTCTTTTGAGGAAACCCGAATTAGCGCGGCCAAACGGCAGTTCGTAGAGAGCTGAACTCACGAATCGCTGGCCGACGTGGAATTGCGAAGGACCTCTTTCCTGCCGGAGATCATAGCTGTTGATCGGCCATAAGCGGTCGCCACTATTCGTTCGGAGGGCGCTGCCTCCATCGATCGCTTTGGAGTACGTATACGCCACCATGTAGCTCAGCCCGCGGGAAAATCTCTGCTGAATCTTGCCGCTGAGCGCGTGATAGTTCGAGTTGACACTTCCATCGACTTCCTGAATGCGCCCGTAGGCAGGCCACGGCGAACGTTGCGCAATCGAACGCGAATCATTGGGCCCGGTCTTCAGAATTGCTTGGTTGTAAGTCCGAAATCGTTCGAGTTTCCGACCACCGTTCCCCATGTATCCGATTTCGACAGCTACGTTGTCCGTAAGCTGCCGTTGAATGTTGAAGAGCCATTGCATGACATACGGCGTGCGTCGTCCCACAATATTGCCCAGGATCTGTGGAGGCCCCAGGCAAGTTCCGGTCCACCCTGTACACGTAGAGGACGAACGCTGCGACGCCCATGGATCACTGATGTTGGAATTGCGCACCTCTTCGTCAGAGTTGAAAAGGCCTCGACCCGCCAGATTGCGTGTCATATCAAAGACAACGTTGCCGCTATCTTTTGTGTAGAACAGGCCAAAGCCCGTACGGAAAGTCCACCTGTCTGTGGGACTATATGCGACGCCGAATCGTGGCGCGAAATCGTTATTGTCCGGATTCACCAGCGACCGGCCGATAAACTGATCGCCCGCTTGAATCGGGATCCCGTCGTGGAATCGGAATGCCAGGCCTTCATAGAAATCGCCGCTTCCCGGGCGAGTGAGGATGGGAACTTTCGTTTCTGACGCCGGAAGAAGTCCATTGGCGCCAACACCCGGATCGAACATCTGGACGTTCATGATGCCGCGATACTTGTCTTTCCAGGGCCGCGTGTTTTCATAGCGCAGGCCGAGATTCAGAGTGAGACGAGGTGTGATTTTCCAGTCGTCTTGAATGTAGGCGTAATAGGAACTGGCGCGGAGCATTCCATTCGCGACTTGCAATGCGCGCGCGGCCTCGGAAACTTCTCCAATTAGGAAGTCAGCGTATGCATGGCCGGTTGCGTTTCGATTGGCAGGGTCAAATGTGGCACGACCGCTATGAAGAAACTCGCCGGGCGCCTTCTGGTTTCCAAGTTGGTTATAACGATCACGGCGAGACTCCCCACCGAACTTGATCGTGTGCCGCCCGTTGATCCACGAGAAGTTGTCGAGAAACTGAAAGGTGTGATTTCGGGTAACAAACGGCTCGCCTCCACCGAAACTGTTTAGGCCGTTCCCGAGCCCGATCGCAGGCACACCCCACGATTCCGGGTTTGCCGGACTAAGGCCAATGATTCCAAGTTCGCTTGCAACATTGCGTATGCCGGCGAAGTGGCCGAGACGATCGTTGTTGAAGTTATTCCATCCAAATCGAGCTTCATTGACTTTCGTCGCGCCGAAGACTCGCGTATTCGATAACACCGCCTGCTGAACCTTTGTTTCGACACGGCCCGCGACAGTTTCGAAAGCCGGAGAATCGCCCACGTACTCGTCCCCCCAGCTATAGCGCCCGAACCAATTCGATGAAGCGCTCTCCGTCCAGTCGATTCGTTGGTTGAATTGCTCTGCCGAAATAGGACGACTCACGTTGCGCAAATAATTGCGCAGGATGCTGTTGCCCGGCACGGTCGGCTCGGGATAAAACTCGAGCAACTTGATTGCGATTGGATTCACGCGGCTGCGCGGGATCACGTTGTTCGCAAATTGCGTCGCCGACACGGCGCGCACAACTCCTTCGGCGCTGGTTGTGTACACACGAGTCAGCGGATCATAAACTGCGCGTTCCTGGCCTGAAAAATCGCCATTGCGCATCGCAAGCGTCGGGACACTTGCGGTTTGTTGGATTGTCTTGCGGTCGCGCAAAGCTTCGAAGTTCGACATGAAGAACAGCCGGTCTCGTATTAGCCGCCCACCGAGTGTGAAGCCAAACTGATTTCGTCGAAACGGGTTCTGTGGTCCATCCTGACGCCACTCTTTCGCGTCGAAAACGTTATTGCGCAAGAACTCAAATGCGGTCCCGTGAAACTGGTTGGCGCCGGATTTCGTGGTGGCGCTGATCTGCGACGTGGCACGGCCAAACTCCGCCGAGTACACGCCTGTTTGAACCTTGAACTCCTGAACGGCATCGATGGATGGCTGGATGACATACGAGTTGAAATTCACATCGGTGTTCTCGATGCCGTCGAGAGTGTAGCGGTTGAACTCGAGCCTCTGCCCCGCAATCGATAGTGACGTACGGCTCCGCTCGCCACCTTGCAAACTGCCTGGTCCGCCGGCTCCGCCCTCCGTTGTCACATTCGGACTTAGGGCGACCAACTGAAGATAGTTACGCCCATTCAGCGGCAATTCTACGATTCGGCGATTCTCAATCACGGTGCCAAGGGCGGTACTTTCGGTGGAGAGCAACGGGGCGCCAGCCGTGACCTCGACCAGTTGCGTGGCATCACCGACTTCCAGAACGAAGTTGATACGAGCTACCATTCCAACCTGAAGACTTACGTCAGGACGGTTCGATGATTTAAAACCCGTGTTCGTGGCAACCACGTTATAGACACCGGGAACGAGGTACGGGGCACTGTAGCCGCCGTTTTCATTCGTCTCAACACGTCGTGTCTGATTCGTGGTCGTGCTGGTGATTGTTATGACGGAGCCGACCACGATGGCGCCGGACTGATCCGTCACTGTTCCAGTAATTTCGCCGAAGTTTTGCGCCAATGAGCTAGATGCGAAAACGACGGCGGTCACACACAAACCAGCGATTCTGCTGCGCATAGCACTAAACTCTATCACCGCACTTAGCGGCTGAGAATCAGTGCTCGAATTGCGAGGGGAGTGGCGATCAGCGGATCATCTTCTTTAACAAGATTCTCTGAGTTGACCCAGGACCCGTCCGCTCGCTGCGATCGACTCAATGCAGCAGCGACGCCCGTCCCTCCATTGAATGCGAGTGCCCGAAACACCTGAGCGCTCGCGCCCGCGTAATAAAAACCAAGACCTCTTGGCCAACGTCGATATGCCTCTCCAACAAATCCTGGCACCTCCATGTCTTTGTGCCGGCTTGTTAGCCATCGCTCGGCGGCTACTACACGAGGATCAGTGCGCGATGCTCCTGTCGCAAGCAGCGCAAGGATTCCGTCCGCTGTCGTCGTGCCATAACTACGAAAGCGTTTGCCGTCGTGGCCCGCCTTGTTCGTATCGTGCTCCGTAGTCGAAAAGAAGAACCCGCCGTCCGCATCGTTTGGATTCTGAGAGTCGAAATTCTGACAACGCTCCACGAAGACGCGAGCTTTCTGGAAAATCGGATCATTTACGGAAGTCCCGGACGCCCGTAATGCATCCAAGACATAACGGCTCATCGAGAGATCGACATGCCCTGTATGGCGTGGAGTGCGTTTGTCTCCACCCATGCCCCAAGCTCCATAGGCCGCGTCCTGCGGTTTCCATCCGTTCTGCTCGGTGAACTGTTGCCCGCGTAGATAGGCAACCATGGCCTGCGTGTGCTGCTCCCATCCCTGTCGGCGAGCCCTGCACAAGGCGCTAACTGCGAGAGCAGTTGCATAGTTCGGATAGTCGGGCACACCAGGATCAGCCATCCCGAGAGCCCCATCCTCTCGTGTATGTTTGCGCAAGAACGCAATGCCCCGATCTAGCTTGGTGGTCGGCAGCGCATAGATTTCGTGCGGAACCCGCACTAAAGCCTCGAGCACAAAAGCGGTCAGGGATTGACCCGACTGCAATAGCCCATAGGTCTTGCTGTGCCACCCGCCGTCCGCTGCCTGCTGCGCCCAGAGGTACTCGGCCGCCTTTGCGACTGTCGGACGCTCATTGTTCCGACATGCAGTTATGACAAGCGAAAGGCCAACACTCACCAACAAACGCGGCGTTATTGCGAACATCACTAACGGTCCACAACCAGCGTTAGAATCGCTGCGCTCGTAACCGCCACGCGACCGGTAATGCAATGATGGCCCGCCCAGGTCCCGTCCTCATTTTGAGTCTTCAATACCTTGGCCTTGATTTCGCGATTCCACTTCACCCATTCCGGGCCGCCCGCTCGGCGCAAACTGTCGCTGATATTCAGATAAGAGAAGAACTCTTCGCCGCCAATCGATCCGAAACCCTCAACGAATCCCCGATCCGTGAGCCTGCCTTTGATGGTGTCGATCTCTTTCGCGTTCTTCTTTCGATCCTCTGCAGTGCGGCTGAGTTGCTCCAATTCTTGAGCGTTCTTGTACAGCGATATGCCCGCAGCTGCGGCGAAGGCGTGAGGGCTTCCGCCAGGAACACCCCCGACAATACCTCCGACGACACCTCCAGCGCTCCCGGCGCCGACACCGCTACCCGTTCCACTGCCCACCGGGGCCGCTGCCGCCATCTTTGTGTAGTGTTCGACACGCGCGAGCGTCTTTGGCGCTACCACTACGCCTTTTGCCCGAGCCGTCGACAAGCTCTGGGACGCTATAGAAGTACCGAGGATCGGCGCCCATCCACCGCTGATATTCCAACTGCCGTCTCGCAATTGGTGATGCTCGATCTTGGCAATGCACTTCTGTAGTGCTCTGCGTACACGAGCGTTGGCCGCCGGTTCGCCCATCCGTCCATCCAGGTCCGCTAACAGCTTGGACGTCAGAAAGGTGTCGATATATGGCCCGAGCTTGCGCTGAATCTGCGTTCCTGTTATGTCCGTAATCGCAAGGCCTTCTAACGGGCTCTTCTCAACATTTTGGAGAATGTATCCCACAGCGCGCAGTAACGACTGCCGGTGCGGTCCGGATGTCGGCGTACTTCCAGTGCGTAGAAGGACCTGAGCTGCTAGAGCCGTGTTAGCGACATCATTGGCAGACGATTCGAGACGTTCACCTTGACGTACATAGGACGTCTCTCCACCATCCTGCCCCCATCCACCGTCCTTACCTTGCACGGCGACGAGCCACTTGACGCCATTATTCAGCGCTATCGTTTCGGGAAGAGCCTTCGTCTCGGCACAGATGCCGATGCTGGCCACTATTGCGATTACCGCCACGCACGCTTGCGTGTATTTCATGATCAGCTCCTTTACTGGGTCCCGGCTGATAAACTCTTGGACGCTTCGTTAGCGCAAAAGTGCCCGGGCAGTATCTAAATGCCGCTACAACAACTTTCCTTCCACTCATCGAAACGAAATTTCGGGTGAAAATAGGTACAGATCCATCGCTAATACGTCGTTCAGTGAAACACACGTGTGCCATGCGTTCACATAGCGCGAACAAACGTTCCGATGATTTCGTATCCTGCCCATGAGACAGATGCCGATCGTGTACTTTGTGTTCATCCTCGGTTTATTACCGCTCCAAGCGTCTGAGCCGATCAGTCCTGCAAATGTTGCGGGCCTCAAAGTTGCGTGGACATACGATACCGGCGATTCGATCGCTCCCCTTCGCGCAGGGGGCAGAACCCCGCGCTTTGAGGCGACGCCGGTCTATGCTGACGGCAAACTCTACTTGTCGACGCCTGCCGGCTCGGTCATCGCGCTAGACGCTGACAGCGGCAAAGAAGTCTGGAAGATCAGCTTACAAGTCAAATCCAACGGTAACTATGGCGATTTCGCGAGCCGAGGACTCACGCTGCACAAAGACCGTTTGTACGTCGCTACCGTCGATGCGCGCCTTGCATGCTTGAATCGTCGAGACGGGCGATTCTGCGATGGGTTCGGAAGCGGCGGTCAAATCGATCTCACTGAGGGACTGCGATCGAAGCCGCGGTACACGGGTGAGTATGGAGTAACCTCGCCGCCAGCAGTTTACAAAGATATCGTCATCGTTGGATCCGCAGTTGCTGATAACAGCCGGCTTCGCATGGCTTCGGGAGAAGTGCGGGCGTTCGATACTACTACCGGCGCGCTTCGATGGACTTTTCATCCTCTGCCGGAGGATTCGCCTGTGGGCGGCGCGAATACCTGGTCTCGGATCGTCGTCGATTCTCAGAATGGGCTTGTTTATCTACCGACTGGAAGCGCCAGTCCTGATTACTTCGGCGGATTGCGTCCGGGAGACAACCGCTACGCTAATTCGATCGTTGCGTTGAAGGCCGATAGCGGCAAGATTGCATGGCATTTTCAAACCGTTCATCACGATTTGTGGGACTTCGATGTAGCATCCCCGCCGGTACTCTATCCAGGGAAAAGTGGACCCGCAGTCGCCGCTGGTTCCAAGACCGGACACTTATTCCTCTTCCATCGGCTCACCGGCAAGCCCATATTTCCTATTGAGGAGAGAGCCGTACCAGCAAGCGATATTCCCGGCGAAAAAGCTTCCCCCAC
This sequence comes from Bryobacteraceae bacterium, assembly GCA_963844855.1. Lineage (GTDB taxonomy): Bacteria > Acidobacteriota > Terriglobia > Bryobacterales > Bryobacteraceae > DASQDN01. The sequence goes on along the minus strand of CAWJQP010000080.1, from coordinate 208,561 downwards.
GCAACCATTTCCCGTTCTTCCGCCTAGCCTTGTTCCCCAATCGGTACGCGAGGAAGATCTCTGGGGAGCGACACCAGCAGACTTGGAAGCATGTCGTACAACGTTCCGTTCGCTGCGAAATGAGGGGGTGTTCACCCCGCCCTCTGTACAGGGTAGCCTGATGGTACCTGGCAATGTAGGAGGTCTACACTGGGGCGGAGCCGCGTGGGATCCGGTGAATCGTCTGCTGATTGCGCCCGTCAATCGCTTCCCCGCCGTGGTGCGGCTTATTCCCAGAACGCAATTTGGCGAAGCCAAGAAGGCGCATCCTGATCGCGAGACAACCGAACAGGATGGAACCCCGTTCTCGATGTCTCGACACTTCTTTCTTTCCCCATCGGGCACTCCCTGCATCAAGCCACCGTGGGGCGAGTTGGTTGCGGTTCATCCTGACTCCGGCAAGATCTCCTGGCGTGTACCGCTCGGAGAAATTGGCGCGGCGCAAGGGGTCCGTAAATCTAGGCGGGCCGACCACAACCAATACAGGAGTTGTCTTCATCGGCGCATCCATTGACGGCTATTTCCGAGCGTTTGACACCAAGGATGGCCGCGAGTTGTGGAAAGCGAAACTGCCGACGAGCGCGCGAGCAACACCAGCGCTGTACAAAACGGAAAAGGGTCGGCACATGGTCGTGATAGCGGCGGGCGGGCACGATGTCCCAGGCGTGAAACTGGACACGAAGCTTGTCGCTTTCGCATTAGCCCAGCAAGAGTAGCGCGCCCGTTGTGCAACACTCGGGAAGACGTCATGCCTTTGAGACAGGACCCTTCAGAAACCTCAGCCGCGCGGGCCGCCAATCCCGGTGTCGATTTGGAAGTCTTTTTTGATGACATGTGGATTCGACGTGTCGGGTCCAACTACTTTCCCGACCCGGAATATCTCAACCACGATGACCGAGCCTGGCCGAAGTGGCTTGCGCGCTCCGAGAAATTCCTACGCGACGCTAATGACTACTGGTTCCACGTCTACAAACCTCAAACGGGCGATATCATCGTCGACATCGGAGCCGGTCGTGGTGAGGATGTGTTCGCCTTCTCCCGTGCCGTAGGACCGAAAGGTCACGTATGGGCCATCGAGCCTCATCCCATCTCCTACGCAGCGCTGGTCAAGCTTTGCGAGTTGAACAAGCTTGATAATGTGACGACTCTAAATTTGGCCTGTGTTGATACACCGGCGTCGCTGCAAATCGAGACCATGCCCGTATGGGAATCGAGCTACGTTCGTGAAGGCGATCCCACGCCGACAAGTCATCCAGTACAAGGACTGCGCTTCGACGATATTGCGGCGCAGCAAAAGATAGACAGGATCGACTTCCTCAAAATGAATATCGAGGGAGCCGAACGCGCTGCGCTTCCGGGCTGCGCTGACGCTCTCCAGAGGACGCGATTCGCATGCGTAGCCGCCCACGACTTCCGGGCGGACCGAGGGGAAGGAGACCAATTCCGAACGCTTGCCTTCGTGCGCGACTTCCTCACTACGAAGCGGTTTCTCCCTGGTCACTCGAGACGAGGATCCCAGGTATTACGTTCCTTACCACGTGCACGCAGTCCGCTAACGTCGACTTGCGGACCGCCGCACTGTGCTCCTGCTGATACTCGATCGAGAACAAATATGGAATCCTCGCTCTTCAGCGCGAGCTTCGACCCGACGATTCCACCGATGACCGGGAACGCCGCGTAAGTAGCGACCCCGGCAGTCTCGGCTCCAGCAAGAGCGATCCCAAGCGCAACCGGGCCGCCAACAAGAGAGCCGGCAATGATCCCGCCGACAAGGCCGACCCCGCGTCTCAATGGACTGGCGGTTTTGTGAGAGATTCTTATCAACCGCAAACTACAGATCGGCACGGCTGGGATGTCCTTCAACAGCAGCGATGATCCCGCCATGCCCCGCAACTTCCCGACGGTGATTTTCCCGTCGCTAGAAACCAGTTCCACACGCTTGTTTAGGAGTTTCTTATCGTTGAGCAGAATGACTGCATCAGACTGAGTGACGTTCTTAACAAGAACGATCTCTGCACGGCTTGTCTGAGGCAAGAGCATCAGTGCGAGCAAGGGAATCACTATTTTGTCCATGCCCGCATTCTGAAGCGAAAGCGCCTTGATGATGCCGCCGCTTAGGACACTTGTTCTGCTGTCACACGCCGAAGGTCGTTCAGGAAGCTTTCTGAGACAATCCGAAACACTGCTGGTCGGATATTTGGGGGTAGCTCGGCGACGGTGACCACGTCTGTCGCAACAATATCGCAAGCAGCGAGACCATCCCGCCAGTTCGGCTTTCGCGCATTCCGCTGCACAACGGTGTCAGGCGGAAATCCCAGCGCGGATAGCAGCGTCGACGACCACCGCAGAATCGATTCGGAACGGGAAACAACGCCGATGAGTACAGGCGACGTTGGCCTCATTTGACCCGCCACGACATCCTGCATTGCCTTCAGTTCAATACATCGGAAGTTTGTCACGCCGAGCGATCCGGCGATCTGCGAAGCGTGAGCAGAACTCAGCAGGACGCACGCGTTGTCATTCAGTTCGGCGTTGATCGTTCCGCACAACTCATCGGCAGCAAAGAAGGGTACCAGCGATCCAATCGCCTCGCCAATCTCTGCCGCCACAATGCGGGCAAACTCAACGTCCGGATCAATCACCACGAATCTCTGACTGACGGGATCTTGTCGAATGGCTGCAAATGACGCGAGTAAAGCCTCGCGGGTGAACCCACGGGCAACACCTTCATCGATGCAGCCGCGTACAAATTGTTCTACCCTTCCCTCTGTTTCAGCGAAACGACCAGCGCAAACGAAAACACCGCTGCCTCGCTTTTGCGAAACCCATCCCCGCGCCGCAAGATCCTTGTATACGGCGCTGACCGTGTTTGCATGAATATGGAGGCGTCTGGCGAGGTCTCTCACACTAGGCAGCCGCTCACCAGGCGCGAGCCTGCGGCTTAGCATGCCCAGAAGCAACTGAGCACTGAGCTGCTCGCGAATCGGGACCGGCGTTTCACGGGACAGCCAAAATCGCACAACTACCGCCGATGAATCTTCACTAACTCCCGGCCCACCGCCGCCACGTTAGGTTTTCCGCACATTGCCATGTTTCGACCAAGTTCACTTTGCAGCATCTCCAGAACGGCCTTCACACCGTCGGAACCATAGGCCGCCAGTCCCCAGATCGCAGGTCTTCCGACTAACACAGCCCTGGCGCCCAACGCGAGCGCCTTCAAGATGTCCGTTCCTCGCCGGAAGCTTCCATCGATCATGATGGGAATCTTTCCGTTCACTGCCTCAGCGACAGACGGCAGCATCTCAATCGGATCGGCGAATCCACTCGTGTACATCCCACCATGGTTTGAAACCACGATTGCCTGTACGCCGTTTTCTACCGCCGCGCGCGCCTCATCAGGGCTCATGATTCCCTTCAAGACAAGCGGCGCCTTGACGCTTCGCTTCATCTCCTCGATCATGGGCCAAGTCATCTTCAGATTGCCGGTGGCCTGCAGCCGCGCCGAATCCGGCCTCGTGCGATAAGGAGCACCGATCGTCAGGCAAACGGCTTTGCATCCTGCCTGCACAGCCTTATGCGCCGCGTCGATTGTGACCTTTATATCGGAATCGGGGTAGAGCTGATACCAGACTGGCGATGATTTTGCCTCGGCAATGATGTTCGACAGCGGCTTGCTTGACTGGCTACTGACGATAACGGCAGTCTTAGCAGCCGAAGCTCCGCGTGCGAGCGCAATTTCGCCTTCCGGATGAAATGTCTGCTGATTCGCTATCGGCGCCACCAGAATTGGCGCGAACATCTTGGCGCCCAGCAATTCGGTTGTCAGATCCAACTGCGTGACGTTGACCATCAGCCGCGGACGGAATGTAATTCGCTCGAGTGCTCTGCGGTCGGTGCCGGCGATCGTCGCATACACGTTGTCGGGCAGTTTCCGCCGCGCCATCTCCAGCACTTCAAACGTATTGACGAGCTCGGCTAGTGGCGCGATCCTTCCGCGTGGCTCGCCGATGAGTTCCTGACCAGGAAGCACCGACGTCGCGGATGTCCCAATCAACCCTCTCAGGACGTGACGCCTCGTCCATCTCATGGGAAATCCGTCCGAACGGCTGTGCGGTCGATTGACTCGAGCGTTGGCCTGCCTGCCTGGGCCATCGTCATCGTCAGCTCGTTTTGAAGAATCTCAAGGACGCGTTGCACTCCTGGGGCGCCATATGCTGCCAGACCCCATCGGGAAATGCGGCCCAAACAGACCGCTTTGGCACCGAGCGCGAGCGCCTTGAAGATATCGCTCCCACGCCGGAACCCGCTATCGATAATTACTGGAATCCGGCCTTTCACGATGTCGGTAATTTCCGGCAAAACTTCCAGCGTCGCCGGACCGTAATCAAGCGACCGCCCGCCGTGATTCGAAACCACCACACCATCCAACCCATGCTCGACGCATAGCTTGGCGTCCTCCGGAGTGACAATGCCCTTGATCAGCAGAGGCACTTTTACAAATGGCCGAATCTGATCGATAAAAGTCCAGTCATACCAAAGGCGCGTATCGAGAATCCGGTAAGGATTGCTTTGCGTTGTCGGTTGTCCCCGGGTACTCGTTCGCCTCGATGCTGAGCTTGCGCTCGCCAGGCGTCGATTGTGCAACTGGCGCTCATAATAGGCCGCCTGTTGGTCCACCGTAACGACAATCGCGCGCGCTCCTGCTGTCTGCGCGGCCTCCACGAGTTCACGACTCGCGTCTACCTGCTGTCGTGGATAAAGTTGAAACCACATTGGGCCTTTCCCCGCCGCGGCAACTTTATCCAAAGGAAAACTGGAGTTATTGCTCACAATCATGGGGGTTTCCGATGCGGCGGTAGCGCCCTGATTCATCGCCAGTTCACCCTGAGGATGAAGCTGCGCTTGTCCCGCGGTGGGAGCAATCATGATGGGGAACGCGAGTTTGGTTCCGAGTACCTCGGTGGAGGTCTGAACCGACGAGACGTCCACAACGCTCTTGGGTACGATCGTTACCCAATCGAAGGCTTCACGATTGCGCCGAAGAGTGAATTCACCGTCGACGCCTTGAGCAGTATAGTCGTAGGCGTCCCGCGGGATTTTGGCGTAAGCGACCGGCTCAAAATCGAATGCGGTTACGAGTTCGTCTATTCCGGGCACACGACTGTGATCCCGAAATGTGTCTTGCTGACCGACCAAGCGCGGCGAGCCCGCGAGGAACCCGGCGAGCCCGCAAAGCGCGTCGCGCCGCGTTAAACTCCGACGCCAGTTTTGTTCAATGTTCTTCACGACGGTATAGCATCGATGATCCTATCACCGCCGCGATCATTACTTATCGTAAACAGCCGTGGAGGTATATGCCTTACCGTCGGGAGCCGTTCCTTTGCTTGTGATCGTCAAAGTGTTTCCATCGGCGGATACAGCGCTTTGACCGCTCACAATCGTCTTCCCGGCTTTTTTGATCGTAAATGCCACTGCTTTTGGCGATATCTCTTTCAGTGCGATTGTGTCGCCACCGGAAACATTTCCAGTCATCGGATAATCTTTGCCGTCCGCTTTGGCCTCGTAGCCGCCTGTCATGTGAACGCCGTCCTGGGTGATACCGTCGGACTTGAACTTCCGTGTATCTCCGACTCCCTGAATGGTGAGCGTTCTGCTCTTCCACATTGGCCCCGTTGATTTGGACATCGAGGGGTTTAACTTCCATGTGCCGTCGAACGCCTGTTGACCTAAGAGCACCGTTGCGAAAAGCGGCGCGAATACGAGCGCGAGAAATCGTCGCCTCATAGCTGCCTCCCTTAGATTGTCGGGTCGGTCCTCAGTATACTCGGATTCGCTCCGACTGCAAGGCCCAAATCCTTGACAGCCCTGGATCGCGATGCCCATAATTCGGAGTCATGACGCGACGCGACTTCGTTGCAGTCACGGGCGCCGCGATGACGGCTAAAGCGGCTTCGCCTTCGATCCGGCACATTCTTCCCGCGGCCAATCATCATCGGTTCCTGCTGAAGGTATCCTTCCATACAGCGCTTGCTTCCACGCCAGTACTCCGCGTAGAGAACCGCAAGGTCCAAGGCCGACGCGCGGACACCGAGGGCCAGTTCTGGATATTCGATATTGACGAGCTGACTCCCGCGACAACCTACCGTCTCCAACTTTTCTCGGAAACTTGGCCGTTACGCACTTTTCCTCCTCCCGACGCCAAGGTGGAGCGCTTTCGGTTATTGATCTACACCTGCGCTGGCGGCCATGACGCCATGAGGATTGAGGGAACCGATGATCCCTATTGGCTATCCATCGAGCAGCGGCGCAAGCTTCTGCAAACTGGCCTGCGAGAAAAGCCGGACGCTGCGATTGCGATTGGGGATCACATCTATTGGGATCTCCGCTATGGACGCGGTACGGGAGGTCTCCCGATCGGACAGCAACCCTGGGCTCGAAAGATTGCAGGCAGTGATTTCGAAAGAAACCTGCCGGTGCTCGGTACAGCAAACGAAACTCGTCTGAAGCGTGTTGCCGATCGCCAGATCGCTGAACTCTATGGTGATCTCTTTCGCTCGACGCCAGTTCATTTCATACAGGACGACCACGACTATTTCGATAACGACGAAGCGATCGCGACAGGCATTTCGTTCCCGCCGGATGACTTCATGACGCGACTGGCACGAGCCACGCAGCACCTCTACTTCCCGGAACATCTTCCAGATGAATGGAGGCCGGAAGGCTTGCCCGGAGCCGGAGCCCACGACCGTAAGCGGGGCCTTTCAGAATGCTTCGGGACTCTACGAGTCGGCAGCTTGGTTGAATTATTGCTTTACGACTGCCGTCGATTTCAGACTCTGAAAGGCAATCACGCAACTCTGATTCCTGAAACAACCGAGGCGTGGCTTCACAGCCGCATGAAAGGATCGCCCGCAACTCACCTGGTTCAGGTCCCATCGATGCCGATCGGTTGGAGCGCAGGTAAGTGGGGAGAGTGGTATCCGGACGTTCTGGATGATCAGGGACGGCTGGGCGTCAAAAAGGAAAAGTATTTCTGGCAGCCCGGATGGAAGAGCCAGCATGACCGGATCCTTTCGGCATCCTCTGCGATGCGGCGTGTCCCGATCTTTTTGAGTGGTGACCTGCATGCTCTCGCTCATGGCGCGATCGAGCGAGACGGGAAGCAGGATTTCCGCAAGAACCCCATCCATTCTGTGCTCACGGGCCCAATCTCAACCGGACCGAAAGGCTGGCCGTCTTCCGCCCGGGGAACGCCTCCTCTCGTGGCATCGAACCTCGATGTTGTGGAGGAGCTGAAGCCGCTCGAGTGGAACGGATTCACGATCGTCGACTTCACTCGGGAGAAATGTGAGTTCCGGATGTACCGATGGAAACTTGGGCAATCCGAGGCCGAATTGGAACGTTTACAGCCATTCCACCAGTTTGCAATCGACAGGCTCTGACAAAGCCTCTCTAAAATAGTCGGCATGAACTTTCGGACTGCCGTCTTCATCCTTTGGTGGTGCCTCACTGCCGCCTTCGCGCAAGAGACGCCGGAATCGCGTACACAGCGCTACCTTATCGATCTGATACGCCTCGATACCTCGAATCCCCCAGGTAACGAGACGATCGTTGCCCAGTACATCAGTCGGGAACTAACGAAGGAAGGGCTTCCCTGCGAGATCCTCGGTGAAGATCCTGCTCGGAAGAATGTCCTCTGCCGCTTGAAAGGTGGTACTGAGAAGCGACCGTTGCTAATGATGGGGCACAGTGATGTCGTTCCCGTGGACCCCAAACTGTGGACAGTGCCAGCCTTCGAAGGCGTCATCAAAGATGGTTTCATCTACGGTCGCGGCGCAGTCGATACGAAAGCGCTCCTCGCCGCCGAGATGGCCGTCATGGTCGAGCTAAAGAAGACCGGAGCCCGCCTCAATCGTGACCTAATCCTTTTAAGCGAGGCCGATGAGGAAGCAGGCTCTACCGCAATTCAGTGGCTGATCCGGAACGCCTGGAACAAGATTGACGCAGAATTCGCCCTGAACGAAGGCGGCAGCCAGCGGATGACGACCGACAAAGTCCGTATCTTCCAGGTTCAGACGTCCGAGAAGATTCCGACACGTGTGATCCTGGTTGCCCGAGGCGCCGCTGGTCATGGCTCCCTCCCGCGTAAAGATAACGCGGTCGCACATCTTGCCCGGGCCATCACAAAGTTGGTCGAGGCCGATCAGCCGGTTCGGCTCAACACCACCACACGCCGGTACTTCCGAGAGTTGGCGAATCTCGGGGAATACGCCTGGCTACAGCCGTTCCTCAGCAAACTCGAAGACACGAGCACAATGCTCGAAGCGGCGAATCAGATCGGCGAGCGGGATGGCGAACTCGGCGCCTCATTGCGGACAACTGTATCGCCGACGATGTTGCGCGCGGGCATGAAGGTCAATGTCATTCCAAACCAGGCTGATGCCCAGATCGACATACGTCGCCTCCCGAACGAGACAAAGGAAGAGGTTTACGAGCGGCTTCGAACAATCATCAACGATCCTCTCGTGGACATCCAGCCGGAGCCTGGTCAGCAAATGCCCGCCACAGAGCCAAGCGCCCTGACAACGGATCTGTATAAAGCGATGGAGAGAGTTTTCACGGCAGTCGAGGGTAAGAAACTGATTGTTCCGTTCATGGCGCGTGGCGCAACCGACGGAGCGTTCCTGCGGGCGAAGGGAATGGCTGTTTATGGCGTTCCCGTCTTCCAACGTCCAGGGAACGAGGCGCGCGCCCACGGGAATGACGAGCGAATTGGCGTAAAGGCGCTGGCGGAAGGGGTGGTTCTGCTGAAGAAGGTCGTGGATGAAGTGGCTCGTATAAAATAGTATTGACAGTATAACGCGCAGATTTTATAATCTCAATAGAGTCAAGTTAGGAGATGAACTTTATGCCCATACTCAAATACGGCCCTTTCAGCGACGTCGACGATATGCCCGGTATCCGCCAGATCCAGGACACTCTGTCCCGATTCCTCACCGAACCCAACTCACGACCCTGGACACCGGCTGTCGACATTCTTGAAACCGAGAATGACCTGATTTTGAAGATGGATGTGCCCGAAGTCGAGTTGAAGGATGTTGACATCCGCCTCGAGAATCACACCCTCACCGTCAAAGGTGAGCGGAAGTTCGAGAGCTTGGCCGACAGCAAGGCGTATCATCGAATCGAGCGGAGTTATGGCTCGTTCGCACGAACGTTTACTCTGCCGGATACTGTTGATACTGAGAAAGTTCGAGCGGACTACAAGAATGGTGTGCTGAGCATTACCCTTCCGAAGAAAGAAGTGGCGAAGCCCCGTACAATCCATGTCGAAATCAACAACAACTAACAAGAACGAAAACGGTCGAACAGACATCCAAATGGTGAAGGCGGGCGGTCGCGAGATCGCCCTGCCGTATTTGGGGAGAAACAGGACAAATGAAAGCAAATGGGTTGAGAACGGCGGCACTGCTGGGCGGGCTCAGCGGCATGCTGCTACTGATGGGGCAGATGTTCGGTGGATCGAACGGGCTGATCATAGGGCTATTCTTAGCGATTGGCATGAACTTCTTCAGCTACTTCTTCTCCGAGAAGATGGCGCTGTCGATGTATCGCGCCCAACCGCTCACGCCAACGGAAAATCCTCAGATCTATAACCGCGTGTATCCGATGGTTCAAGACCTTTGCCGGCGGATGGAAATTCCCGTTCCCAGGCTCTGGGTCATTCCGGAGCACTCTCCGAACGCATTCGCGACCGGTCGCAATCCGAGCCATTCTTCAGTTGCTTTCACGGCCGGCTTGCTCGAACTGATGAACGATCAAGAAGTGAAAGGCGTACTTGCGCACGAGCTCGGACACATTAAGAACCGCGATATTTTGACAAGCTCTATCGCCGCGACGATCGGCGCTGCGATTACCTACTTTGCCCACATGTCGATATTTTTCGGCGGCGCGGAACGACGATGAAGATTCGAGCCCGATTGGCGGTTTGTTCATGTTATTCCTCGCTCCACTTGCGGCGACAGTCATTCAGATGGCAATTTCGCGCACACGAGAGTTCTCCGCGGACGCCACTGCCGCCAAGTATTGTGGGACGCCGGATGGCTTGATTAGTGGATTACAGAAGCTCGAAGGCTGGTCGCAGCGCATTCCAATGCACGCAGAACCGGCGACGGCTCACATGTTCATCATTAAGCCGTTCAGCGGTTCAGCGTTCATGAAGCTGTTCTCCACGCATCCTCCGACTGAGGAGCGGCTTGCAAAACTGGCCTCAATGCGCGGACGGCTGGCAGCCGTCTAATGCGTTCGGTCAAGGTAAACCGCAAAGCAGCAGACCGCATCGCCTCGGGGCACCCGTGGATATTCGCGAGCGACATTGTCGACCGCGGGGGCGCCGAGGCGGGCGAAGCCGTCCAAATTCTCGATTTCAAGAATCGAACTCTCGGGACGGCCCACTATAGTTCCTCCTCGCAAATCACGCTTCGTCTTCTTTCCACAAAAGCGGAGGAGATCAATTCCTCGTTCCTCGCTGACCGCCTGCGCGCAGCAATTGAACTTCGGGATCGCGTTGTGTCAGATTCCGATGCCTATCGTCTCGTCTATTCGGAAGGTGACCGCCTTCCCGCGCTGATCGTCGACCGTTACGGCGATTACCTTTCCATGCAGACCTTGAACCAGGGCATGGACCGCATTGCGCCTGAGATCGTTTCTTGCCTGGAAGAGCTGCTTGCGCCGAAGGGTATCATTGCGCGCAATGATGTAGCTGTGCGGACGCGCGAAGAGCTGCCGATCGAGACGAAGATCGTCTCGGGCGACGTTCCAGTTCGTGTCGATGTCACGATGAACGGACTTGCTTGGCACGCGGACTTAGTCCAGGGGCAGAAAACGGGCGTCTATCTCGATCAGCGCGAAAACTATCTCGCCGCCGCTCGCTATGCGCGAGGCAGTGCGCTCGATTGCTTTACCTCGACGGGCGGTTTTGCGCTTCACCTGGCGCGATCCTGCGAGCAGCGTCGAAGGTATTGATAGTTCCGAACATGCGATACGTTCGGCCGAGGCGAACCGGGATCTCAATGGCATCTCGAACGTCACGTTTCGAGAGGCCGATGTCTTCGACCTGTTGACCGGTTATTCCGGATCGAAGCGAAAGTTCGATACGGTGGTTCTCGATCCACCGGCCTTCACCAAGTCGAGACAAGGCATTGACGGAGCCATGCGCGGGTACAAGGAGATCAATCAACGTGCTCTGCGCCTGCTTGATCCTGGCGGTGTCCTGATCACCTGCTCCTGTTCGCATCACTTCAGCGAAGCGATGTTGCTCGAAGTGCTTGCCGAAGCGTCGCTCGATACCGGTAAGACGCTGCGTATTCTGGAGCGCCGCGCGCAGGCCCAGGATCACCCCATCTTGCTAACCGTTCCTGAAACACATTATCTGAAGTGCCTGATCGTTCAAGTAGTCTGAGGAAAATGCCTTCCAATCCGCCGACCGTAGCGGAAGTTCGAGAAATCTGTAAAATCGACAACGCGATCATTCGGAATCTGCGTATTACGGAGTGCTATCACCGCTTATCGCAGGCTTTCGTGGAACGCTCGGGCCCCGGAGCAAACTGGTGTACTTATGCGACCTGGGCCTCGCGACAAGCAGGCTGTACCATTCGTGGCGAAGATCTGATCGAGCGCCTTAACCCGAATACACCGCGGCTGTGGCGAGCATTACTGCGAGCAGGAATTTTGAATCCGCGAACTGCGCTCGGCTGGATTGTGAAGCACGTACACACGCCGTTCGATGCCGTAGAACATGCCAGCAGTTCCGTCGCCAGGGGCAACCTGAAGGTATTTGAGGAGATCGGGGAAGTATTCGCCCAGAGTCTCGAAGACAGCTCGTTCGAGCCGGCGCAGCCGCTGTTGCGCGAAGCGTTCGCTCATTATCGGCAGGCGGCCAGTGAAACGAACCCAAATACCCGCGCGTGTCTGATGTTATTCGGCAATTTGAAGTGTGGGTGGCACGAGCAGACGCGACTCCAACCTGAGATTGCCGAGGCGATCAAGGCTCCGCTTCAGACGACGAACTCTTTAACCCGCCGATTTCTGCCTTTTCTCAAGCGTCCCGTCGAAAGGCTGACCGAACTGATCCAAGACCTCAATAGCGAAATTGTCACCCAGGGCTTCATGACGTTGAAGCTTCCCATGACACGCTTGCAACTCGGCAGGGACATCGATCGAACAATCCCGAGCTATTTCGACGCCGTCGAGCAAGACCCTTTTCTTCTTCAGTTCAGTGTCGCCGGTTACGGGGGTGACGGCGCCGAGAATTGGTCCGACTTGCCGCAGCGAATGCGGTACATCTCCCGGCTATTCCGGTGCTTCCACGAAGATACGGATATGTTCTTAGCTCCGTTAACGCAAGAACAATGCACGCGCCTTTTTCAGGGACGACTGCCGCGCGGAACCCTCTAGTTACCCGCCCGAGTACGCCTCATCGAGAATCTCAACGACGTGTTTGACGGGCTGACCCTTGCCGTGTAACTCCGAACCGGCGCGAAGTTGGAGCATGCATCCGGGATTCGCCGTGACGATTACATCTGGATTTACGGCATTGACGTAGCGCATCTTCTTCTCGAGAAGCGCCATTGCCATATCATTTTGCACAACATTGTAAATGCCGGCGCTTCCGCAGCAAAGATCGGACATCGGCATTTCCTTCAAAGTCAGGCCGGGAACAGACTTCAACAACATGCGTGGTGGAGTCCTGACCTTCTGTCCGTGCGCCAGATGGCATGAATCCTGGTAAGTCACCGTGTAGGGTAATCGCTTCATGCCGGGATTCAGATCGATGCTGGCGAGAAATTCCGTTACATCCTTCATCTTCGAGACGAACTTGTGCGCTTTGTCCGCGTAGGCTGGATCGTCTTCGAGAAGGTCGTGGTATTCCTTCAGCGTGGAACCACAGCCCGCAGCGTTGGTCAAGATTGCATCGTATTCGCCGGCCAGGAGCGCATCGATGTTCTGCTTTGCGAGTTCCCGTGCCGTCTTCTTGAGTCCCGCATGGACGTGCAGCGCTCCACAGCAGGTTTGATTGTCCGGAATGTGAACTTCGCAGCCGTTTTTCTGAAGCACACGCACAGTCGCTTCGTTCAAACGGGCAAAGAAAACGTTCGCCATGCAACCGCCAAGCATCGCGACTTTGTACCGCTTCTCGCCGATCGGCGGCATGATCTTGCCGTAATAACGAAAGAAGGACGGCATCTCGGCGTTCGGTGAGAGCCGCTCCGCCCGTCCAAGCTGTCCCATAGCCTTCAACAGGCCCGAGCCCCTGGCCAGTTTCTGCAGGCCCGACGCTTGGTATAGGTATAGACCAAAGCCGGCCATCTGTAGAGCCGCGCGAGAAGGCAGTAATCCCTTGAATACGAGAGCCCGGAGCGCGCGAACATGCCACGGTCTCCGGACGTTATCTTCAATATGCGCCCGAGCAGCTTCGATCAAACGGCCATATTGAACACCCGAAGGACAAGCCGATTCGCATCCACGACAGGCGAGGCAGAGATCGAGATGCTCGATGTAGGAAGGGTTGATCTGCGCTTCGCCCAGCGTCACTTGGACCATCTGATAAATGCGGCCTCTCGGCGAATCCATCTCCACGCCGAGTTCCCGGTACGTGGGACAGCTATTCAAACATAAGCCGCAATGGACGCAGCGATCGAGATCGACCTGCTTTGGCGCCTCGCGATTGTTCACCGTTGGTTGATCAGATACGGCCATACAACCTACCTCGATTCAGCAATGTTTTCGGATCGAAGAGCCGTTTGATCTTCTGCATGACTGGGAAATCGGTGCCGGGATCAGACCACAACGTGAGGTTGCGCTTCGCGGCTTGCGGCGCATACTCGATCGCGCCCTTGGCCCCGTGAATATTCGCTTTGCTCGCATCCTCGAAATACGAGTAAGTAACGCCGTTCCCGGCGCGAGCGAGAGCCGGTCCTTCGGCGCGCGCTAACGCTTCGCCAACGCCGCTAAGCGTAGTCGAGATACGAGCGACAGCGCCGCCGGGATAGTCGCGCAACCAGTTCGGAGTGAACTCCTGCACCCCGGTCCAAAAATCGACGCCCGCGCGCACCTCGGCGCCCACAAGTTCTCGCGAATACCGATCTAGCACGGCCTCACTCCCACCGACTTGCAGCAGCACGCAGTAACCGTCCAGTCCCAGGCGGCGCGCCGCGCCGGGATTCACGACGTCGATCGCAGATGGCTGCAGCACACTCTCCAGTACCCGCTGGCGTGTCGCCATGGCTTCATCTAAGGTTCGGTGAGACAGAATAAATGTTCTCGACGCAGGCGGAATCGGCGCCAGTTTGAAGTTCACGACTGCAATTGCGGCCAACGTCCCAAACGAACCGATCATGAGCTTCGCCATATCCAAGCCGGCGACGTTCTTCACAACCATCCCGCCGGATTGGACAAGCTTACCTTCGAGAGTCGCGAACTTCATTCCAATGATGACGTCGCGCGCAGAGCCATAGAGGCGCCGCCGTGGACCGCATGTATTGGCTGCAACGATTCCACCAACCGTGGCGGCATCGGCAAAAGGCGGATCAAGGGGGATCATCTGCCTGTTTGCAGCAAGCATCGCGGTCAGCTCGGTCCAACGCATGCCCGCTTCCACACTGATGGTGAGATCAGCAGGCTCGTATTGCAGCACGCGAGCCATTGCGACGGTCGAAAGACTGACATCCGATTGCTCGATCGGTCCTGCCATATCTTTTTTCGTCGAGGCTCCGCTGACCTGTATCGTACGCCCGGACGAGGAACATTCGGCCAGCGCCTGCGCGAGTTCTTCCGGAGAGGATGGATTCATTCCGGCCGGTACTCCACGACAACGGCAGTAATATCATCATGCTGCACTGCGTCGCCGGTGAACTTTTCGACGGCCCGCATTAAGGCTGCGAGTAGTGAGGATGCGCTGTCTTTCGAGTGAGAACGGATCACTTCCAGCATTCGGCTCGCCTCAAAGAATTTACCCTGGGGATTTTCGGCGTCGGAAAGACCATCGCTATAAGCAACGATCTTATCCTGCGGCTGGAGTTGGAGTGTACGAACGGTATAGGTCGCATCGTCAAGCAATCCTAGCGGCGTGCCCGTACTTTCGAGATGTTCCATCCCTCCGCCCGCACGGACAACAATGGGCGTGCAATGACCTGCGTTAACCCATCGCAGCAGCCCATCGCGGCTGACAGTGCAATAAAATACGGTGGCGTACTTCTCGCCTTCCGTCCGCTCGTTCAGGAACAAATTGATGCGGCTCATCATCTGCTCCAAGTCATTTTCGGAGGCGAGCAGAAAGCTTCCCTGCAGAAGGGCTGCCAGGAGCGCTGAACTTACTCCCTTGCCCGAAACATCGGTAACAACCAGCGACCAGGCGTTTGGTGAAATCTGACGAACATCAAAGCAGTCGCCGCCCACTTCATGTGAGGCGATGCTCGACCCCGCGACGCGAAACCATCCCTCCGACGGCAGCTTTCGCGGCAGCAGGCTCATCTGGATCTCGCGCGCAATGGAAAGTTCTTCTTCCATTCGGTGCTTGATTCGCTCTTCTTCGAGCAGGCGCGCATTCTCGAGAATCGTCGATGCTTCGAGCGCGAGAGTCTGGAGCAATTCCCGATTTCCGGACGACAAGTCGACCGCCGTCTGTTGCGAATCGAGATAAATAAGCCCGATGGTGTCGCTTCGTGACGTGATGACGCAGGTTTCCTGGCTGGAACCGGCGCGTACCCGGACAAGGGGAACGCCGACGATGCTACGATTCGCCGCGCCGTTATCGGCTCCGGTTGAGATGAAGTCCCCCGACTCGGAAAGCGTCATGGAAAGAAGCTCACGGCGTTGATGAAGCGCTTTCTGAATGCTCTCGATCGGGGCGCCGAGATCGGTTTTTAGTACTTGATTCCCGTGGCGGTCGCGAGCGAGTTGTACGTGCAGCGTTCCATCATCGTTCAAGAGCAGGAATCCGCGCTCGAATCCAGTGATGGCCAAAGCCGCGTCAACCACTGCGGATAGAACGTCATCCGTAGAAAGGGAATTTTGCAGCGCTCTGGCGACTTCAACCAGGGCTCGCAGCTTCGCCAGATTCCCTGTTCCTGCCGATGCTGTCTTCGGGGCGGAGAACTGGTCGAGCAGCTTCTGGATTTCGTCGTCGTCGTACGTGAAGATGAGGCTGTAGGAATCCGGGAATCCGAATTCGACTTTGTCAGCAGCGTAGAGCTTCTGGCGCGTGACCTTTGTGCCGTTCACAAACACGCCGTGGCTGCTCTTCAGATCCTCAATAAAGTACTCACCGTTGTGAGCGACTATGCGCGCATGATTGCGGGAAGCTCGATTGTCGCGCAAGACGAGGTTGTTGTCCGCTTGACGCCCGATCGTGAATGGCAGCGGGCTGAGCGGTACGCGACTGCGGTTTCCCGATGGATTAATGACAACGATTGTTGCAGGTCGCGCCAGAACCGGATTGGTATTAGGTACCGAGACGGCCATTACGAACTTCGGCCGGGACGAACCTTTGCGCTGCTGTCGACCGTCGCGTCCTTCAACTCCTGACCTCGAAGAGCCCGGCAATGGGAGCAATAACCGCCTACTTCTGTGCGAGCCAGTAAGACCTCAAACCCGAAATGCTGCTCGATCTGCTTGCGCAGCCTCTGCAGCGGCTCGCCGAAGAACTCCTCGACTTTGCCGCATCGTAAGCAGATGATGTGGGCGTGTTCCTGTTTGAGGCGCGTCTCGTAGAAGTGTTGATCGCCCCCGATGTGCATTAGGTCCAACTCATCCACTAGTCCGCCGGCCTTCAGCATTTTCAGCGTTCGGTAGACGGTCACCCGATTCAGCTTCGGATCCTTCTCCCTCGCCATCAGGTATAGGTTCTCGGCGTCCAGGTGCTGGCCAGACTTGTCGATCAGATCGAGTAGAATCTGGCGCTGCCGCGTCAACCGAACGCCGCGTTCCTTCAACGAATGTTTTATGCCTGCTCCCGTCATGCTTACCCTAAGACCTTGGCTTCACTGGCGCCTCAGAGGCGAGATATCGGATCGCATTCGTGAGAATCTGTTGCACTTCCTTTTGGAAGTAGATCGGATATGTCTCGTGCCCGGGCCGGAAGTAGAATACTTTACCCTTACCGTACTGATATAGCAACCCATCGTTGCCGTCCTGCGCACCACCCTCGTAGCGACCCTCCAGAACCTTCAAGTCCGGCTCGGGAGCGTTAAACGGGTTGCCGTAGCTTTCGGTCTTCGGGATCGTAAAATCTCGAACGCCTTTTGCTATCGGATGTTTGGGTGTGAGTATATGAACCGATTCGGGTTTTCCTTCGTTCTTGACCACGCCCCACTTGCCCGGAGTGCCTTCAAGCGGCCTGCCGCGGTCCGCAGCGATGTCCTGCAGGATGCGCTGAAACGCCTTGGCGTAGTGAGAGGAGTGGATTGGCAAATACCCCATACCGTGTTCTTTCACGTGTTTCAGAATCAAAGCATTAGTGCCATCAGAGACGACCGCATGCTTGCGATGGCCGAACCAGACCAGGACATCCGCATTTTTCAAAATCTCGTCCGTAATCCCCTGATCCGCGTCGCCGAGATTGGCCGCCTTGGCTTCGATGTTCTTGTCTGCCGCAAGAAAATCCAGGAAAGCTCCGTTGATGCCTTTCGGATAGACCTCGACGGGTTCCGTCCGTTCCGACCAGATCAAAACCCGGATTTTATCCTTGGCGTAGACGGGCTGAATGTCGCTTGAAACAATCGAGATGACGCTGAACGCGGCGACAAAACCCACCAGTGTACAAACCCAGCACAACAGGCGGTTCATATAGTTTCAGGCTACCATGTGTACGACCTTTTCGAGGAACGCCAAGCCGGGAAATGCAATTGCGCAATGTACTACGTCGATGCAACCCTGGCCGGCCACCTGCGACTGGCGGGCCGTGTAACGTAAGAGATCGCCAGGACACCCAACAAGACTAAGGGCGTGAATGACCGTGGGCCATCATTCGCTACATAGTGCGCAACGGGCGCGGCGATCCAGGTAAATGTGAATCCGGCATAGGCCCATTCCTTTAGCGTCGGAAAACCGGGAATAACGAGTGCGATCCCGCCCAGCAGCTTAGCGATTCCGAGCAGGACTCGCAGATGTTGCGGATAGCCAACGTGCGCGAATCCTTGGACAACCTCAGTACCGCCTGATAAATAGCCAAATCCGGCAAAGGCGCACAACGCCGCTAATAGACCAGTGGTTACCCAGTAAATCACGGTATTTCGCAAGAGTCGGTCCTCCTGGCTTTCAGGGTAAACCGGAATCAGGAGCGCCAGGGGCGCTTATGCCGTGTACTCCTTGAAGATTAAGCTGCCGTTCGTTCCGCCAAACCCGAACGAGTTCGATAAGGCGTACTCGATGCGCATCGGCCGCGCCTGGTTCGGCACATAGTCGAGGTCGCATTCCGGGTCCGGTTCATCATGATTGATCGTCGGTGGCGCAATTTGGTCGCGAATCGCCAGCACGACAATGCCTGCCTCCAGGCCGCCGGCGCCGCCGAGCAAGTGTCCGGTCATCGACTTTGTGGAACTCACTGCCAGCTTGTAGGCGTGATCACCAAAGGCCCGTTTGATGGCAATGGATTCCAGCTTGTCGCCGATTTCGGTGGAGGTTCCGTGAGCATTCACATACTGGATCTGGTCCGCCTGAATTTTGGCGTCCTTCATTGCGTTCCGCATCACGCGAAATGCCCCGTCTCCATCTTCAGCGGGGGACGTGATGTGATACGCGTCCGCACTCATGCCGTAACCGACTAATTCGGCAAGGATCGGTGTGCCGCGGCGTTTCGCAAATTCAAGTTCTTCCAGAATCAATATTCCGGCGCCTTCGCCAATCACGAATCCGTCCCGATGTTTGTCCCACGGGCGGCTTGCTCGCTCAGGTTCGTTATTCCGTTGCGAGAGCGCCCGCATTGCCGCAAATCCGCCAACTCCGAGTGGGGTGATGCAAGCCTCGGCGCCGCCGCAGATCATTACGTCGGCGTCACCGCGTTCGATGATCTTGTAGGAATCCCCCACTGCGTGCGCGCTGGTGGTGCAAGCCGTTGCCGTCGCGGAATTAGGCCCTTTTGCGCCGGTGCGAATCGACACGTACCCGGAGGCCAGGTTGATGATTGTCGCAGGAATGAAGAAGGGAGAAATACGGCCCGGACCCTTTTCAAGCAGGTTTCGATGCTCGCGCTCAATTACCTCGAACCCACCGATGCCGCTTCCGATATAGACGCCGACCTGCTCCGCGATATCTTCGGTAACCTTGAGCCCGCAACTTTCCATCGCGAACTCGGACGCTGCGACGGCGAACTGAATGAAGCGCGCCATCTTTTTGATCTCTTTTTTCTCGATCCAGCGCGCGGGGTCGAATGCTTGTACCTGACCGGCGATCCGGCAGTTGAAAGCCGCAGCATCAAATTGCGTGATGGGCCCAATGCCGCTACGGCCTTCCTTTATTGCGGTCCAGGTTTCTTCGGTGCCGGACCCGACAGAAGACAGCAGGCCTATACCGGTGACGACGACTCTTCGGGACAAATCGGGGGCTCCGTGGGGGAATTACTTTTTGGCTTTATTCTCGATATAACCAACTGCGTCCTTCACCGTACCGATCTTTTCCGCATCCTCATCCGGGATGTCGATGTCGAACGCTTCTTCGAACGCCATGACGAGTTCGACGATATCGAGAGAATCCGCGCCGAGATCATCGACGAATGACGCGGTATCATCAACCTGCGCTTCGTCGACACCAAGTTGCTCAACGATGATCTGCTTCACCTTCTGTGCAACGGACATTTATCCTCCAAAAGTGGCCTTGAAAGCTCTGATTCTAGCACCCTGTAACGCATTCGCAAGTTTTACACTCAAACGAGCTATGTTCTTCGCCGTGTTATGGGTACTCGTCCTCTCGACTGCATTTGCGCAGCAGCCTACTTCCAGTCAGACCCGGGCAATTTTGAATCGCCTTGGCAAGGAAGCAGACCGTTTCGAACGGAACGCTCACCGCTTTATCGGCTCCGAAATGCTGCGGCAGGTGCAACCGGCAGGTACCCGCTATAGTACAGGACCGCGCGGCGTCAATACAAAATTGCCGGAAGTCACCAGGGTTGTCGTCTCGGAATATGGATATATTTCCTCCGATGAACCCGGCGGATCGCTGAAAGAAGTGCGGCTTATTCTTACGGTCGATGGCCAGCCGTGGAAGCAGGGAAAGAAAGATTTGAACTCGCTTGCAAGCCGCATCGGAACTCGGGACGCCAAGAATTACTCCAAAACTCTCGAGAGTTATGAGGATTACGGCCTGCGCGGCTTCCTGTCGGACGCCGGCCAGATCATCCTGCTGTTCTCGAGAGGCGGAGTCGACAAGTACGAATTCACGTTCGATCGAAAAGAAGAGGACGGTATCGTCGGCCCAGTGTTCGTGTACCAATACCGCCAAATCGATGGCGATCAGGGACTCACCATTTATGGACAAAATGAGCCGATTCGTCATCGAATGCGCGGCGAATATTGGGTACGAACCGCCGATCTGACGCCTTACCGCGTAACGCTCGATTCGACGCACCTGGTAAAACAGTCGGAGATTCGCGACATTACGATGGTGGATTACCAGATGAGCCAGTGGGGTTTGCTGCTCCCGTCCAAAATCGAGCACAAACAGTTCGTGGACAAGCAGACATTCGTAATCGATGAATTTACCTACTCCGATTTCAAGCAGGTGCAGCCGGGACGCATGCGATGAGAGTTCTGTATCTGCATGGCTTCGCCTCAGGAGCAGCGTCGGGTAAGGCTCAATGGTTTCGTCGATCCTTCGCTGAACACGGCATAAATCTCGAAATTCCCGAACTGGTCGAGGGCGATTTCGAAGAAATAACCATTACCGGCCAGCTTGCAGTTATCGAGCGCACCGCAAAAGGCGAACCTGTTTCTTTAATTGGATCGAGTATGGGCGGCTATCTTGCCGCGCTATATGCGTCGCGACGCCCCGAAGTCGAAAAGCTGGTTCTGCTTGCGCCTGCCTTCCATTTCCCCCAACGATGGCCGCAGGAACTCGGGCCGGAGAAGGCAGCCGAGTGGCGTCGAACGGGACAGCTCGAAGTGTTTCATTATGGCCAAGGCCGTCCACGCAATGTGAGTTGGAATTTGATAGAAGACGGTCTTAAATATGATGCAGAGCCTTCTTTCCATCAGCCTGCATTAATCTTCCACGGTGTTAACGATACGGTTGTGCCGCCCGCCTATTCGGAAGCCTTCGCTGCCCGGCATCCCAATGTGCGGTTGCGGATGATGGCGTCCGATCATCAACTAACAGATGTTACCGAGCTGATGTGGAATGATATCGCTCCATTCCTGCTCGAAAACAAATAGCGCGGGCGAACCTTTATCTGGGTTCGCCCGCCTTGTGGGGCAGGATTTTTATCCTGCAGCCGCCTTTCAGGCGGTCGGTGACTCGTAACTACTTCCGCCAGATGGCAGCGAATTTAGCTACGTTACCGTCTTCATATCCAGCGACGCAGCGAGTGAGGTAACCCTGGCTCATTCTTGCATCGAACTCGGTCTGGTAACCGCTCGATGTCAGGTTGTGCCGTCCTAAAGTGGTAGCCTCGTTGCCTTCGATATTGGTCTGCTGGAAAATGACTGAGAACCGTACGGCCCCGTTGTGGTTGTATGCCGAAATATACGACACACGACGGCCGGCGGCCCAATTGTCGTTCCACTGCTGTTGATACTCGTCTTCCGTGAGGAACGACTTCAACAAATAAGAGCCGACATTCTCCTTCTCGTAGAACGCTGCGTACGACCGAACGCCGTTCACGGAAACGACGGAAACATTCACCGGCCGGTAGCCCTGTGGCCCGAGCTCGTCGAACCTCGCTTGATGCTGTTCCGCAGTCAGGCCGTGATACGCAGTAAACGCCGGACCCGCAGTCTTTACGAAGATCGAGGCGTACCGAATCTGCGAACCGCTCATGTAGCTGGCCAGATTCAGCAGGCGATAGCCGGCGGCAGTACGCGTATTGAACTCCGACTGATATTCGGCGGCTGTCATCCCGTGACGCGCAGCCCATGCTGGACCACCCGCCGAGGGACGAAAGATCACGTTGAAGAACGTCTGCCCATTCACCTCATAGCCATCGAGCCATACAGGGCGATAGCCGGCCTTGGTCGCGCGATCGAAGATCGTTTGGTAGCTCTCGTCAGGAATTGCGTGGTGCGAGACTTCTCCCCAGTTCGGCGGATACCATGCTGGACGGGTTGCCGCTGGCCACACCACAACGCTGTCGTACGGAATTCCTTCGGCGTCCAAACGAACCCAAGGACCGTCCGGCGACGGAGGCGCCAATTTTGCTGCTTCACAAACCCACGCCTCGCGGAATGGCAAGGGTCTCAGTGACGTGTTGCCGGATTGCGCCGCCTCGGCGTGCTCGTGTGGCCCGGAGGAGTTGCCGGTGTTGCCGCACTTTCCTACCATCTGACCCGCTTTGACGACCGCGCCTTTCACCTGCAGCGAGTCTGGGATCGAGTTGTTCTGAAGATGGGTGTAGACAACCAATTCATCGCCGTGCTGAATCCAGATGTGATTCCCACCGACCGGGTTCGGCGTGGGCTTCGGAAATCCGCCCGGTGTATTCGCCGCCATACCGTCATGCCAGGAACTCACGGTTCCATCAGCCATGGCGCGCACTGGCTTTCCGTAGATCCGATAGTGCTCGTTCTTCGTTCCATCCGTCCCGGGCAGCAGTCCACTAAACGCTTTCTTGGATGCGTCCCAGCCGGTGCAGCCGATATCGTGCGCATAGATCTGCCGTCCCTTGCCGCCGCCGTTGGCCCAGTGACGGGCGGAGGCGGTAAAGTATTCGCCCACCCGAAGATCAGAGGCAGAGAAAGGAAATAACCAGCCACCATTGGGAGCCGGAGCCTTGTGAGGCGCTAAGTCCGCAGTAATTTTGATGGGCAGCGTGTAGCCCGTGAACGTGAGACTGATTTCGACCTTCGCGGGAGCCGGAGCATCCATAAAGATCGCGTTGTTCACTTTGTTGTCTTCCGACAACTCGACAACTCCGTTCGACCACCAGGCTGATTCGCCCGGCGCGATTGGCCCCGTTACGAGGTTTTCGCCCTGCATATTTTTGGCGGGAATCGAAGTTCCAGGAAACGAGAACGTCACGTTGGACAACGCGAGATCCGTCGACTCATTATTTTTTATCAAACAAGCCAACACAAGTTTAATTTGAGCTTTTGCTCCCTCAAATTCCGGAGCAAGCGGCAGATAGACAGCCTTGCCGTTTTCCATCGGTTCGAGAGTGATGGTTGCCTTGGGGGCCGAGGCAATTTTTGGAAGCGCCTGTAGCGCGAGCACGCGAAGACGTGCTTTTTCTAAAGAGAGCGCATCGACTGCTTCGGGCTCGCAGCCGGGAACTTCGCGCAAAAGTGCGATTCTTGGGGTCGCCAATTTCTTGTGTCTCCTGGTTGTTTGTCTTTTTTTACTGCTAATTTGCAGCTCACAAGAACGTGCGCGATCCCGTTAGAATTCTGCTCAGGCTTTTTTACCTTCCGCGAAGCAGAGCGATGGTAAAAGGCAGGACTTCTCCTTTTTGAATGCCGGCTTTATAAGAAGGATCATTTTCCATGATGCTCCGAGCCTCCGCTTCGGTATCGGTCTCGACAACGATCAGACCGAATGTCTTTTCGCCGTTGATGGAAGGCCCGGCCAGCACGACCTTTCCTTCAGCGGTCAGCTTCTTTAAATATTGGAAGTGATCGCCCATGATGTTTTCTTCTTCTTTCGTCGCGTCCACGACGAAGGTGGCACGCACCGGCTGGATGCGAATCAGGAATGCCTTCTTCTGATGCGGCTGTTGCGCAAAAGTTATGAATGTGAGGAACAGTACGAACGCCAGAAACTTCATTCGGACAGTTTAGTTCATGCTTAGCAAAAACGCGGAGAGTTGCTATCCGCGGTAGAATGTGTACAGTGAGTACGCAATATGGAAACGGTTAAGGTCGGTGTCCGCGAATTCCGTGAAAAGCTCGCGGGCTACCTCGAATCCGGCACACCATTGGCAATCGTGCGGCACGGCGAGACGCTCGGTTACTACATCCCAGCGAAAAAGCGCAGCCGAAAGGCGGAACTCGAAGCGATGCGCGCTGCTGCTAAAGATCTTGACGAGATGATCTCGTCCTGGGGCGCTAGCGAAGACGAGTTGATGGAAGAGTACAAGGAGATCCGCCGGGCTGCCCGCGAGAAGAAGCGGAATGCCCGATAAAGCTCTAGTCGTTGATGCCAATATTCTCGTACGGGCTGTCCTTGGAACGCGTATTCGAGAGCTGATTGAGAAGTACGCGGAAAACGTTTCGTTCTTTGTTCCGGACGTTGCGTTCGCCGAGGCTGAAGAGCATCTGCCGACGCTGGTCATACGTCGTGGCGGCAACCCACAGAAGGCGCTCGCATTACTGCATGCCTTGGGAGGTCTAATCGAGATCATTGGCAGCGAGGTTTACGGTGGTTTGGAAGCGGTGGCTCGCGAACGGATTGAACACCGTGATCCGGGAGACTGGCCGATCTTGGCCGCTGCATTGGCGCTCGGTTGTCCTATCTGGACAGAAGACGCCGATTTCTTCGGATCTGGCGTGGCGACGTGGACTTCGGGGCTCGTCGAGACTTTCCTGCGCGAGTGAAGGTGAACTGGGCGTTTAGTTGCAAGGCTCAGGCGAGAGCAGAAGACGCATATCATGTTTTGAAAAAACAATTCATACTGTCGTCGATCAAAGTAAACTTGAGCACGATCGCTAAGTGCTCGACTGCGCGCTAACGCGTGACGGGAGCGACATTCCTCTTAATCTGGAAGTTAGGACATAATCGTGAATAATGAGACTCTTCTTTGTTCTGGGGCTCGCTCTTGCGATTACGCTCGAAGCACAGACGCCTGCCAGGCCTGTCAAGCCCGCTACCGCAAAGCCAAAACCATCCATCGGCGAAGCTCGGAAATGGATGGATTCAGCGGAGAAGAAGCTGCTTGACGTCGGGGTCGAATCGGGCCGTGCCGACTGGATCGCAGCCACCTACATCATCGAAGATTCCGAGATTCTGTCCGCGCAGGCCAATCAACGGGCCATCGCCGCAACCATCGACCTGGTGAAGGACTCCGCCAAATTTGAAGGAGTGTCCGTACCGGAAGACATCGACCGCAAGATGAAGTTGCTCAAGCTTTCTCTTACGCTTCCTGCGCCGTCCGATTCAAAGGAAGCCGAAGAGCTGACGCGCATCAAGTCGGGCATGGAAGGGACGTACGGGAAAGGCAAATACTGCCCGCAAAAAGCTCCTCAAGGCGACACGAATAAAGACGGCTGTCTCGATTTGACCGAAATCACCCGCATCATGGCCACGAGCCGCGATGACGCGCAGCTTCTCGAGGTATGGGACGGCTGGCACAAGATTTCACGACCGATGCGCAAGCCCTTCCAACGCTACGTGGAACTGGCCAACAAGGGCGCTCGTGAAATTGGATTCAAAGATGTCGGCGCGATGTGGCGCGAAAAGTACGATATGGCTCCTGACGCGTTCGCCAAGGAGTTGGACCGTCTTTGGGAGCAAGTGAAGCCCCTCTATGTATCGCTGCACGCCTACATGCGCACCAAGCTGATCGAGCAGTATGGCGAACGTGTCGTTAATCCAAAGGGACCCATCCCCGCGCACTTGCTCGGTAACATGTGGGCCCAGAGCTGGGAAAATCTCTATCCGGTTGTCGCTCCTCCCAATGCCGACCCCGGCTTCGATCTCACCGAAATCCTGAAGCGCAAGAAGATCGACGAAAAGGAAATGGTTCGTTATGGGGAGCGATTCTTCACTTCGTTGGGCTTCGCCCCTCTGCCCAAGACCTTCTGGGAGCGATCGTTATTTATAAAGCCCCAGGATCGTGACGTCGTTTGTCATGCGAGCGCCTGGAATGTCGATTATGTCGACGATTTGCGCATCAAGATGTGCATCGACATCACCGCCGAAGACTTCAATACGATCCACCACGAGCTTGGTCACAACTTCTATCAACGCGCTTATAACAATCAGCCCGTTCTGTTTAGAGACAGCGCTAACGATGGGTTTCACGAAGCAATTGGAGACGCGGTCGCGCTTTCGATCACGCCGGATTACCTCCAGAAGATCGGCTTGCTTGACCGTGTTCCCCCGCCGTCGAAAGATATCGGTCTTTTGCTGAGCAAAGCCCTCGAAAAGGTTGCGTTCCTTCCGTTCGGCCTCCTCATCGACCAATGGCGCTGGAAGGTTTTCAGCGGCGAGATCACATCGGAAAACTACAACAAAGCCTGGTGGGATCTGAAGTTGAAGTATCAAGGTGTGGCCCCGCCGAACCCACGTACGGAAGAGGACTTCGATCCGGGCGCCAAATATCACGTTCCTGCGAATGTTCCCTATACGCGCTACTTCCTTGCGCACATCCTCCAATTCCAGTTTCATCGCGCGCTGGCGAAGGAAGCAGGCTGTTCCGAACCCCTGAACCGCTGCTCGGTCTACGACAGCAAGCCGGCCGGAGAAAAGCTCAAGGCGATGCTGGAGATGGGAATGAGCCGGCCGTGGCCAGTCGCGCTGAAAGCTCTCACTGGACAGTCGGAGATGGATGCGACTGCGATCCGCGACTACTTTGCTCCGCTGCAGAAATGGCTCGACGAGCAGAACGCCGGCAAGCCGGTCGGCTGGTAGTCAACGCACACCCCGCCTCAGTTCTCCTACTATTCCCGCAAAGAGGGACTGGAACCGAGGCGGAAATTCGCACATCATTATGAGTGAAAGCCTGATTGGATTTTGATCCGGCGCCTCGGACGGATTTGGTTCGTTGCCGATGGCGCCTGACGACAGGTGTGTGCGGAGGCAGACCGTGCGGTTGATTACTGGTATCGATACAGCGATGCCTGACGTAAAGCGGAAGTGGAACTATCACGCCGCCTGGAATCAGAACGATCGCATGTGGCGGGAAGACTTCCGCCAATTGGCAGACTGCGGTTTCGATCTGCTCCGCTGGCAGAAGCCCTGGTCGATGGTTGAGCCGAAGCCCGGCGAATATCGGTGGGATCTCATCGATCCCAAGGTCGAACTGGCAACCCAGCTTGGCATCGAGATCTTCTACCCGATTGTTCACTTCAACCTGCCTGCCTGGCTGACCCACGGAGAGGCAAAGCACGCGGTCTACGCCGATAGTCTGCCCGACAGAATTGCCGAGTACACCGACAAACTGCTCACCCGCTACGGATTCAAGCTGGTGATTCCCGTCGTGGAAGTGCAAATGGACGCCTTCCAACGCGGTCGGATCGGCAACTGGCAGCCGCATAGAAAGTCCCTCCGAGCCTATAACGATATCTACAAGCGGCTAGTAGAGGCATACAAGGCATCCGCTCGCGTTGCAAAGCTACACGGCGCAACGGTCGTGTGTTCCGAGCCCGCGACAGAAATACAAACCGTGGTCGAACTCAGCGACGTCACCGACATTGCGGGTATCGATCTCTACCCCCACATGCACAAGCAGAAGTCGATCATCGACTTCTTTCGGTGGTGGTGGCACACAGCGCACCTGCCTCTTTGCATAAGCGAGTTCGGGACTCCCGAAACGTTTAACCCGACCACCAGCATCGACGAGTTCAACAAGTTTGTCACGGCCGGTGTCGACGATCATCGCATCGTGACCGCTCGTCTTCTGGGCGACGCGCTCCGTCAAGCCCGCGAAGAAGGGATTCCCATCCCGCTTGGTGGCTGGTATCCAGGGACGGGCAATATCGGCTGGGGCTACTCGCTGACACGCGAACGTAAGACCGCAGATTGCGACCGCGCCGGTCTCGTCGACTTGGCGCGTCAGCCTGACGGCTCCCTCAAACGCGTACTTTGTCAAAGTCTCGTGAGCGAAATGCTCAGCCTCGGCAAAAGCAAAGCGCCCAAGGTTCCGGAATTTCTACCGGCTGTGGATATGGCCATCAGCGCTGCCGCATCGGGCGACTAACGTTTCCAGCCGTAGTACGTTGGAAGAACATGCAAAGTCGCCGTTCTTTCCTGGCCGTACCCGCTGCGTTCGCATTTGTCGATTGGCCCCAATGGCGAGGCCCAGCGCGCGACGGTTCTGTTCCGGCTGAAGTTGCGAAGCCATGGCCGGAACGTCTGCGGCAGGTTTGGAACGTGCCGGTCGGTGAGGGCCACTCCTCTCCCGTAGTGACCGGCAAACGCGCCTTTCAATTCACTCGATTGCAGGACCGCGAGGTCATCGCAGCATACGATCTCGATTCCGGAAAACAGATCTGGCAGCACGGCTATCCTGCTCCCTACACCATGAACCCGTCGGCGACCGCCCATGGCAAGGGTCCCAAAGCCACTCCAGCCGTGGCGGCGAATCGTGTTTATACACTCGGCATTGAAGGCGTGCTGACCTGCTGGGACGCCAACACCGGATCGAAAGTTTGGAATTTCGACAGCAAGGGATCCCCCGTTTTTGGAACGGCCTCATCTCCCGTGATCGATGGAACCACTCTGATTGCTGCGATCGGCCCTCAAAAAGGCGGTTCCCTTACCGCGTTCGACGCAGCGAGCGGCAAGATGAAATGGCAGTGGAAGGAAGACGGACCGGCTTACGCCTCGCCTGTTATTGTCAGCTGCCGGCGGCGTTCGTCAAGTCATCACGAACTCGCAGAGCAATCTGATCGGCGTCGCGCTTTCCGATGGCAAACTACTGTGGAAGCAGCCGCTCAAAACTTCCTACGATCAGAACAGCGTCACTCCGCTGATCGTTGGCGATCTGGTGATCTACTCCGGCCTCGGGAATCCTGTCACTGCCATTCGGCCGGGTCCAACGCCACAGAAGGTTTGGGAGAACAAAGAAGTCGGCATGTACATGAACTCTCCCGTACTCGGCGGCTGGAGTTCTCTGGGGCTTGTCGCACCGAAACAAAGGCCAGTTCTTCGGCCTCGATCCCAAGACCGGGCAAGACCGTATGGACAGGTGAAGGACGCCAGGCCGAGAACGCGGCGTTGGTCGCCCGCGGCGAGACGGTTTTCGCCCTCACTACCAATTCGGAATTGCAGGTCTTCCGTGCAACCCCGAAAGCGTTGCAACTCGTCCGAACGTATCACGTCGCAGACACGCCGACCTGGGCGCATCCGGTAATTCTGGGTTCCCGCGTTCTCATCAAGGACGCCAACTCTCTCGCTCTCTGGAGCGCCGAGTAATGGCATATTCCTACGTCGATTCTTCACTGACGTGCGATTCCACATCCCTCGAAGCAATCGCAGAAGCAGTCGGAACACCCTGTTACGTTTATTCAGCGGCCGATATCCTCAACCGATTTCACGCCTATGACAACGCTTTCGGTGACCTTCCGCATCAGGTCTGCTACGCCGTCAAAGCGAATTCGAATCTCAGCGTGCTGCGATTGCTCGCGAAGGCCGGAGCGGGCTTCGATATCGTCTCCGGTGGCGAACTCTTCCGTGTCATCAAGGCCGGTGGCGACCCGTCAAAGGTCGTCTTCTCCGGCGTCGGTAAGACCGTAGAGGAAATCGAGTATGCGCTTCAAAGCGGCGTACACATCTTCAACTGCGAATCGGAAGCAGAGCTCGATGTCATCGACGCCGTCGCCCGCCGCTTAAACACACGAGCGCGCGTCGCCTTCCGCGTGAACCCAGATGTCGATGCCGCGACGCACCCGTACATTTCCACCGGGATGAGCGATCACAAATTCGGCATCGACATCTCGGAAGTGGAAGCCGTCTATTCCCGAGCAGCCCAATTCGCCAACGTTCTCGTCGAAGGAGTTAGTTGCCACATCGGCTCGCAGATCCTCGATGCCAACCCGCTTCTCGAAGCAGTCGACAAGATGATCGCGCTCGTTGACCGGCTCCGCTCGGCGGGGATTCCTATCCGTCATCTCGATCTCGGCGGCGGCATTGGTGTACCCTATCGGCCTGCCGATTCCGCGCCGGAAATTCCATGCATCATTGCCGCGATTCGCGAAAAGGTAGCGAATCGAGATCTCGTCGTCTCCGTCGAACCCGGCCGCAGCATCGTCGGAGAAGCCGGCGTGCTTCTCACCCGCGTTCTTTACCGCAAACAGACCGCGCGCAAACAGTTCGTCGTGGTGGACGCCGCGATGAACGACCTTATACGGCCAGCGCTGTATAAGTCGCATCATGAAATCGACCCAGTCCGTCGCCACACACAGCGCGAACTGATCACCGTCGATGTTGTCGGCCCGATCTGCGAGACGGGAGATTTTCTCGCGCGCGGTCGCGATATGGAAATAGTTGAAGCGGGTGAGTTGCTTGCCATCCGCACTGCCGGAGCGTACGGATTCGCCCAGGCGTCCAACTACAACTCCCGTCCCCGAGCGGCCGAAGTTTTGGTCGAGAACGGCTCCTGGCGCATTATTCGGAGTCGTGAAACTCATGAGGACCTGATTCGCGGCGAATAGCAGCAACTTCGAGCAGCGCAGCGGAGTCAAATAAGATGTCATGCGCTACTGGGGCATCCTTGGCGCGAAGTTAGTTGGCGCCACGCTACTCTTATATGGACTCTGGGTCCTGCTGGCCGCGACGTATACGCCGCCACCGCACCTGATCGTCTTCAATCACCCGCCGTTCATGCACGATCTTTGGTGGACGGGGATGATGCTCCTCTTCAACCTCGTCATCCAAGGTTTGCTCTTCGCGATCATTTGGGATCAACGATATCGCTGCCGTACTTGCGGTCGTCGACTCCGCATGCCTGTCCAAACCGGTCGCTATGCGCAGATGCTCCTCTACGGGCGGCCAAAGCTCGAGTACATCTGCACTTACGGCCACGGAACCCTTAAAGTACCTGAGCTCCATTCGTTCGGAGGAAAAGATCCGATCGACTGGAAGCAGAACGAGGATATGTGGCAAGAGCTTTACTCGTTCGACAAACAGGAAAAGAAATGACGGTTCCGGGCAGGATCGTCCCAGAAGCGGACACCGCCCAGACTATCGCCCGTCCCTTAACTCCTTTATTTCTGCGCCTTGAGTCCACGGCAGGACGCGTGCCATCCTACTCGTGGCATGGACGTACCTAGAAAGAACGCATCCCGGAACCGTTTGATCCGCAGAATCGTAATAGGGACTGTGGTGCTGACAACGGTAGTGCTGGCGAGCCTCGGGATTAACCGCATGAAACCCGCCGCGCCCGAAGTCGACGCCGCCACTGTTTGGCCCGACACCGTACGGCGCGGGCCGATGCTCCGGGACGTCCGCGGGATCGGTACCCTCGTTCCCGAAGAAATTCTATTCATCGCCGCCCAGACCGACGGCCGCGTGGATCGAATTAGAGCCCGTCCTGGCGCGCTCGTTACCGCCAACACGGTGCTCCTCGAACTCAGCAATCCCGAACTCGAACTGGCCGCGCAGGACGCCGAGTGGCTGATGAAATCCGCCGAGGCCACCTACACCGATCTTCGGGTTCGCCTGGAAAGTCAGAAACTCGAACAGCAATCGGTCGCCGCAAAAGTTCAGTCCGATTACGTTCAGGCAAAATTGAAGGCCGATCTTGAGCAACGACTAGGGGATGCAGGGCTAACTTCGGAGATAAATCTACAAACTACCAAGGCGATTGCGGACGAACTCGCAAACCGGTCGTCTATCGAGAAGAAGAAGGTTGAGATCAGCGACGAGTCCGTCCAGGCGCAGCTGGCGGCGCAGCGAGTCCAGATCGACAAATTGCGTGCGGCTTGGCAGTTAAAGAAGGCGCAGGTGGAGGAGTTAATCGTCAGAGCCGGAGCCCAGGGCGTGCTGCAGCAGCTTCCGGTCGAAGTGGGCCAGCGGCTCCTCCCGGGCGCTGTACTCGCCAAGATCGCGCAGCCTTCGAAATTGAAAGCGGAATTGAAGATACCGGAAACACAGGCGAAGGACATTCTGTTGGGACAGATGGTGACCGTAGACACCCGGAACGGCGTAATTCCCGGAAAGGTTAGCCGCATCGATCCCGCGGTTCTGAACGGAACCGTAACTGTGGATGTCCGTCTCGAAGGCGAACTGCCCTCGGGAGCCCGGCCCGACCTCAGCGTCGATGGTTCCGTCGAAATTGAGCGGCTGGCGGACGTCGTCTTTGTCAATCGCCCGGTCTTGGGACAGCCCAATAGCACTATCTCGCTCTTCAAGCTGGAAGCGGATGGCAAGGAAGCGGTTCGCGTGCCCGTGAAACTCGGCCGTGGTTCTGTTGCAACGATCGAAATCCTCGAAGGACTGAAAGTAGGCGACCGCGTCCTCCTCTCCGACATGTCGGCGATGGATGGGCACAATCGGATCCGCCTCAATTAGGAGACTTAAGAAAGCATGACCCCGAACGAATCCTTACTGCACATGGACGGTGTGACCAAGGTCTTTGTGACCGACGAGGTCGAGACCCACGCCTTGGCCGGAATCCACATGGAACTTCGGCGCGGAGAATACGTATCGATTTCGGGACCTTCCGGTTGCGGTAAGTCGACGCTGCTGGCGATCCTGGGATTGCTCGACACGCCGACAGATGGAACGTTTCTCCTGAATGGTCGTCCTGTGCACGATTTGAAAATGTCGGAGCGCGCTCGCATTCGCAACCGCGAGATCGGCTTTATCTTCCAGGCGTTTAATCTCATCGGCGATCTCACCGTCTATGAGAATGTGGAACTTCCGCTGACGTATCGCGGCATGCCGTCCTCCGAGCGCAAGCAGAAGGTGCATCACGCGCTCGAACGCGTCGGGATGTCGCATCGCGTAAAGCACTATCCTTCGCAATTATCCGGCGGTCAGCAGCAGCGTGTAGCTGTGGCGCGTGCGCTTGCCGGAGACCCGGCGATCCTGCTCGCCGATGAGCCTACCGGAAACCTCGATTCGGCAAATGGCGAAGCTGTCATGGAACTGCTGCGCGATCTGCATCGCTCCGGAGCCACGATTTGCATGGTGACCCACGATCCCCGCTACGCTCGCTACGCCGGCCGTTCAATCCACTTGTTTGACGGGCGTATCGTAGAAGAGGAGCGCATTTCTGCATGATCTCTCTCCGCAATGTGGAGAAATCGTTTCAACACGGCCCCACGCGGACCTTTGTCTTACGCCGGGTCTCGCTCGATATCAAAGAAGGCGAGTTCGTCTCCATCATGGGACCGTCCGGCGCCGGCAAATCGACACTCCTTCATGTCATTGGAATGCACGATAGCGCGTGGACGGGCGAATACTGGTTCAACGGCCAGCCGGTACACAAGATCAGCAAAGGCGATCGCTCCGAATTGCAGAAGCGCAATATCGGTTTCGTCTTCCAGAGCTACCATCTCCTCGACGACATGACGGTCTACGAGAATCTCGAGCTTCCGCTGTCGTATCGCAACCTCCGAAAGCAGGACCGTGAGAGCGTCGTATGCGACATCCTCGATCGTTTCCAGATGGTAGGCAAGAAAGATCTCTACCCGAGTCAGCTTTCAGGCGGCCAGCAGCAACTAGTCGGCGTCGCGCGCGCCTTGGTCGCAAATCCGAAGTTGATTCTCGCCGATGAGCCGACCGGGAACCTTCACTCGAGTCAGGCGAAAGAGATCATGGAGACATTCAAGCGCTTGAACGACGAAGGCGTCACAATCGTTCAGGTAACGCACTCGGAACGCAATGCCGAGTTTGGAAACCGCATAATTCAGATCGTCGATGGCTGGATCGAGAACCCGATAGCGACCGAAGCAGTCCGCCAAGCCTGACAGGAGTATCGACACAATGCGCATTCCCGTTTTGCTCGCGCTCACAGCGTGCGCCGCGATGGCACAGCAACGCGATTTCGAATGGCACGGGCCTATAGCCCGCGGCTCCTTCATCGAAATTCGAGGCATCAACGGGAATGTACGAGCGATGCCGTCGACTTCTGGCGAAGTCGAGGTCGAAGCGGATGTCGAATCCGGCGTTCAGGTGCAGCTTATGCGCCA
This sequence comes from Bryobacteraceae bacterium, assembly GCA_963844855.1. Taxonomy (GTDB): domain Bacteria; phylum Acidobacteriota; class Terriglobia; order Bryobacterales; family Bryobacteraceae; genus DASQDN01. The sequence goes on along the minus strand of CAWJQP010000080.1, from coordinate 174,527 downwards.
CCAGAACGGCGTGACAGTCTGCAGTGTGTTTCCTGGCGAGAAGATTTGCCGGCCCCTCGGCGACACCGGTCCTGGAGCGCGTGTGAATTTCGTTGTCCGTGTTCCCGAAGGCGTCGACTTTCTCGGCAGCACGGTCAATGGCGGAGTCGAAGCCGATTCCCTCAGAAGCGATGTTCAGGCCTACACAGTGAATGGGCAAGTGCGAGTAACCACCACTGGTACCGTGCAGGCGAAAACGGTCAATGGCTCGATCACAGCGTCGCTGCTCAAACCCTTCTGGTCGAAGCCTCCTGAACTCACCACAGTGAATGGCGGGATCACCCTCGTTTTACCCTCTACTGCAAACGCCGCCCTCGAAGCCGCGACGAAGAACGGAAAGATCGTTACCGACTTCAACGCGCGAGGCAAAGTAACCGATCAGGAAGTCATCGGCCGGATCGGTGGCGGCGGCAGCCGTCTCGTTCTCAACACAGTCAACGGAACGATTGCACTCAAGCGCGGAGTGTAATCTGTGGATCAAATCTTAAAGAACATTCGCTTCGCATTGCGCATCTTGGCGCGCAATCCGAGCTTTTCCGTAATCGCAATCCTAGCTCTGGCGCTAGGCATAGGAGCCAATACCGCGATCTTCACAGTGGTCGATGGAATCGTACTGAAACCGCTGCCTTACCCCGAGTCGTCTCGTCTTGTCTTTATGTGGGAACGGCAGCCGCAGATGGATTTCATCTCGGTCTCCTATCCAAACTTCATCGACTGGCGCCAGCAACAACGTTCTTTCGAAAAGATTGCGGCAGTCCAACCGGAAAGCTTTATCCTCACCGGAATCGAGCAACCCGAGCGGCTTCGCGGATCGAATGTCTCGCACGAGTTCTTCGATGTCTTGCTCGCCAAACCGAAACTGGGACGCACATTCACAGCCGAGGAAGATCGCCCCGGATCAAACGTCATCCTGATTAGCGACAGCCTCTGGGAAAGGCGCTTCGGGCGCGACGCTGCGGTGATCGGCAAGCAACTGCGGTTAAGCTCGGATTTATTCACGATCATCGGTGTCATGCCAGCCGGCTTCAACTACCCCGTTTCCGGCACACAAACGGAAGTCTGGACGCCTCTCGCCAGAATCTCTGATAGCAATGGCGACTTCAAGAACAGAGGCAGTCATCCCGGAATCTACGTCGTAGGGCGATTATTGCCGCAGGTGTCGCTAGAGCAAGCCCGTGAGGATATGGCGAGAGTCGCGGCGAACCTTGCGCGCCAGTATCCGGATACCAACAAACTACAAGCCATCGGCCTCGATCTATTGCAGGTCCGAGCTGTCGGGACAGGCATGAGGCAAGCGGGATTCGTCGTGCTCGGCGCCGTCGGGTTCGTCTTGCTGATCGCATGCGCGAACGTGGCGAACTTGCTTCTTGCGCGCGCCAATTCGCGTTCCCACGAGATCGCCGTCCGCTCTGCGCTTGGCGCAGGTCGCGGCGATATCGTCCGCCAGTTGTTAACGGAGAGCGTGCTGCTCGCGCTACTGAGCGGAGTGATTGGTCTGTTAATCGGCTACTGGGGCGTAGATGCGCTGAAGTCCCTGATCCCTGACATGACGCCACGGCTCAATGAAATCGCAATCGATGGCCGCGTGCTAACTTTCACGTTCGTCGTTTCGCTTCTCACGGGCCTGTTGTTCGGCTTGGTCCCAGCGATGCAGGCTTCGCATGCGAACGTGCATGAGACGGTGAAGGAAGGCGGCAAGCGGAATACAGGATCGGAATCGAGGCAGCGATGGCGAAACGCCCTGATCGTGGGCGAAGTCGCTTTATCCGTCATCCTCCTGGTCGGCGCTGGCCTCATGATACAGAGCTTCGTGCAGATGTCGCATGCATCGCCCGGCATGGACGCCTCACATGTCGCAACTGCGACGATAGCGTTGCGAGGCGAGAACTACAAGGATCCGGCTCAGCAATTGACATTCGCCAACCGGCTTCTCGAAAACACCCGTCAATTACCCGGAATCGAGAAGGCCGCCGTCACTACGTTCTTGCCTCTGTTGAACGCCAATCAGACCAGCATCTTTATCGAAGGGCAGCCGCGTGGTCAGCATGATCGTGTGATGACGGATTATCTGCGTATCTCGCCCGACTACTTCAGCACGTTGAGCATTCCTGTGATCGATGGCCGGACCTTCACCGAGCACGATCGCGAGCAATCCCAAAACATCGCTATCGTCGATGAAACACTCGCTAAGAAGTATTTCCCCGGGCAGAGCGCGATCGGCAAAAAGCTCTACCTCGGCTCCCTGACCAATCTCACCACTCTCGAGATAGTTGGCGTTGTCGGACATGTCAAGCATTACGGCCTCGATCAGGAGTCGCGTATCCAGACATACGTTCCGTTCGCCCAGGCCGCCTTGCCTGTATTCAGTCTCGCGGTTCGAACCGCAGGCGATCCGGCGATGGTGTCGAGCGCTCTTCGAAACGCCATCGCGAGTATCGATCGCGATGTGCCTCTGTACAATCAGACGCCGATGCGCGAATACGTCGAACGCAGCATGACAACGAAACGTCTGTCGACGATCCTGTTCGGGATCTTTGCTGCAGTAGCTCTCCTTCTTTCGGCCATCGGCATCTACGGAGTAATCTCGTACTCGGTCACACAACGAACCCAGGAAATCGGCATCCGCATGGCGCTGGGAGCACGATCGAATGACGTCCTTCGACTCGTCTTCGGACAAGGCGGCATGCTGATCGGCCTCGGTGTGGTAATCGGAGTCATCGGAGCCTTCTCAATGGCGCGGCTTCTCAGCACACTTCTCTATAACGTATCGACAACGGATTTGAAGACGTTCCTCGCCGCCCCTGTCATCCTGGCTGCCATCGCAGCCTTCGCAATCTACATGCCCGCAAGAAGGGCAATGCGCGTCGATCCCATGCAGGCTTTGCGCTATGAATAGTAGATGCGCATCGTCCTCGCCGTAAGCGCGACCGTACTCTCACTAGCAGCCCAGTCCGATCTGCGGAGTCTTCTCGAGAGCGGCCACTACCGCAGAGCGAAATCGATAGCCGAGCAACGCCTTAAATCCAATAACAGCGATAGCGAAGCGCACTACGCCGTCTCCCTTGCGCACTACAGATCAGGCGATCTCGAACGAGCGCTTCCACCCGCCGAAAAAGCGGTTTCTCTCAATCCCAAAGAAGCCGAATATCACAGCCACTTGGCGCAAGTCGTCGGATCGCAGGCGGAAAAGGCTTCCATCTTTCGCCAACTCGGGCTTGCCAAGCGATGCCGTGCAGAGCTCGAAGCCGCCATCGCCCTCGACCCCCGTCATTATCAAGCGAATCTCGTCCTGATGCTCTATCTGCTCAAAGCTCCTGGATTGTTCGGAGGCGACAAAACGCGCGGCCGTGCTATGCCCGATGCCATTTCCAAATACGACCCATCGAACGGCTTCCTGGCCAAAGCACGACTCACGCGCGAAGAAAATCCAAAAGCAAACGTAGCCGACCTCTACCGCAATGCTGCCGATGCCAATCCAAAAAACTACGAGGCCCAGACGACGTACCTGGACACGCTGCTTACTGACGATAAGAACCTAGATGAAGTGGAGCGTCGTGCGCGTCAACTCATCGCCCAGTTCCCCGACCGCCAAGAAGGCTACGGGTTTCTGTCCGTCCGATATGCTGCAGCCGGGCGCTGGAATGAGATGGAGTCGGTCTTGCGCGAGGGTCAGAAGCGAGTCCCTGACAACCTCGAACCCTACTTCATCACAGCCCGCAGACTCCTTCGCGACAGAAAAGAACTCCAACGCGCCGAAGCGTATCTGAACCTCTATCTCTCCCAAGAACCCGAATACGGAGCGACACCGCACAGCTTAGCCAAGAAAGATCTGAAGATCCTCAAGGCACTCTAATATGAAGTGGGGCAGGATTTTATCCTGCGGCCGATTTGTAATCGGCCCTCCGGTGCTGGCGCTACTCCGCCGGCAAAGTTCCAGCGATATATTGACCCGCGTACTGAGGACCAGGAGCAGGTGTAGTCCGGTTCCCCGATCGGCCGCCCGGAAGCGGACGCATGATTCGGAATGCCACAGCATCCCCTGCCTTCAGCTTCGTCTGCAGACCGCGCACATCGTCAGCCGAACCAACAGGCTGCCGATTGATGGAGACGATGATATCTTTCTCCATCAGCCCGATCTCCTCGGCGAACGATCCTTCCTGAACCTGCGTCACGACCACACCGCCGCGCTCCCCAATCTCCGCCGATTGCTTCTCGGCATCGTTCGCCGGACGCAATGAGATACCGAAGCGCGCGGACTTCACGTCGTTTTTGCCCGAAACTTCCGGATCGTCCCGACGGCTATAGCGAGGATCGTCCGCGGCAGCAAGCTGTTCCTCACGGTCGGCGATCGTAACTTTCAGATCGACCTTCTTTCCAGCGCGGTCGACGGTAACCACCGCTTCCTGACCGATCGGCGTTGTCGACACGCGGTTGACGAGGTCATCTCCATCCTTCACGGGCTTACCGTTAAAGGCGACGATTACGTCTTCCGCCTTCATGCCGCCCTTATCCGCCGGCCCGCCCGAGGTCACCTTCTCGACGATCACACCACCGGTCAGACCGAGACCCTTCATGAGTTCGGGACGGTTGTCATATTTGTTGAACTGGATACCGATCGACCCGCGAGACATCTTCCCGCTACGGATGATCGAGTTGTACACGGCCGCCGCAGTGTTTACCGGCAGCGCAAAACCAACACCCTGATAACCGCCGCTCTGCGTTGCAATCGCCGTATTGATGCCGATGACTTCACCGTTGATGTTCAGAAGCGGTCCACCGCTGTTGCCGGGATTGATCGCGGCATCTGTCTGAATGAAGCGTTGGAACTGTTGCGCCCCATCGATATCGCGTCCGGTGGCGCTCACGATCCCCGCAGTAACAGTCGCTTCGAGACCAAATGGCGATCCAATCGCGATGGCCCAATCGCCGACCTGAACACCATCCGAGTTGCCGACCTTGGCCGGTGTCAGCGTTTTCTTGGCATCGATCTTGATCACTGCGAGATCGGTTTCGAGATCGTAGCCGATCATCTTCGCGCGATATTCGTCGCTATCGTTCGGAATTTTTACCTTAATCGCATCCGCTTTTTCAACGACATGGTGGTTCGTCAAAATGTATCCAGCGCGATCCACGATAAAGCCGGAGCCAGTAGCAGATCGGCGGAATGCGCGTGGTGGCAGGGCTCCCTCCGGAGCGCGATTGCCGAAGAAACGGCGCAAAAGGTCCGAACCTTCCTCTTCCTCTTCGTCGTCGGGCGCGACCTGCGGACTTCGGCGCCGTGACGCGGCCTTTGGCGTGTACTCTGTGCTGATGTTTACAACCGAGCCTTCCATGCGTTTGGCAAGCTCGACAAATTGATTTCCCGGCGTCTTGACCGCGACCGGGATCGTCAGCGGCGTCGCATCAGGAGCTGCAACCTGGGATTTAGCGGCGTTAACGCCAGTCGTAACCAGCGTTCCAATCAAAATCCCAATCGATAGCGTGAAGAGCAACAGGCTCATCGTGAGCAGTTTCTGCTGCCGTACCTTGTCAAAGAAACCCATAAGAGGAAAGGCCTTCCTATAATTATAGAGACATACTGGCAAATTGGTAGATCGAGATTGCAAGATGTACGTAAAATGCCACACCTGGTCCAGCGGAGCACCTAGACTGCAGGCGTGCCGCGGCGCTCCAACGGCTTCAATTCCACCACTAAAATGCCAGCCAGGATACATGCGGCGCCCGTCAGAGCCTGTCTTGTAAGTACTTCACCTTCAAATACATAAGATGTCAACCACGCGAAAACCGGCTCTAATGAAAAGATCAGCGCCGCGCGTAAGGGAGTTGTATACTTCTGACCCCAAGTCTGCACGTAAAAGGCCAGCGCCGTTGCTAACAGCGAAGTGACCGCCAGCGCGAGAATAACTCCCGAACTCCATCGCACAAACGGACTCTCAAAAATCGAAAACGTTGCCAGTCCGACCACCGCGCACGTCCCGATCTGCAGCAACGTAAGCCACTCGGTCGGCATCGTCTTTGAATAATGACCCAGCAACAGAATATGAACGGCAAAAGCAAACGCGCAAACAACCGTTAAGGCCTCTCCGAATCCGACCTCGAAACTTGTCGTGGTCAGTGTCAGGAGCCCCATCCCAATTGTTGCTAGTACGACGCCGATCCACTCCGACAATCCCGGCGCTCTTCGATAGACGGCTGCGAGCAGCAAAGGTACCAGCACGATGTACAACCCCGTGATGAACCCCGACTTGGCCGGTGTCGTAAAACGCAATCCGATGGTTTGCAGGACATAACCTGTGAACAAAAATAGCCCGGCAACCAGGCCGCCGCGCCAACTCACTTTGCCTGGCTTGCGACGCATCGCATAAATTCCGCCGAGCACGATCGTTGCAATAGAAAATCGAATGCCGATGAACAACACTGGCGAAATATCAGCCAATGCGTTCTTCACTAGAACGAACGTCGATCCCCACAGCAGGCAAACCAGCGCCAGTCCGAGTTCGGCCAGCCGGTGCGTCGGCCTCATTGATCCAACAAAGAAAAAAGCGTCAGCAATATTCGCTTCAGTCCCACTTCCCGGCCATCGGGATGGAACCATTCGCTCGGTGTATGAGCGCCGCCGCCTTGCCCGCCGGCCCCGATCGATATCGCGGGAAGGCCCATCGACAGCGGAATGTTCGCATCGGTAGAAGCGCAATCAAGATGAGAACGAATTCCGAGGTACGCATCGACCGCTCGGATATTCCGAAGGATGACAGCGTCGTCGGGCAGTCGTCCCCCGGGACGTGAGCCGACTTCCTTCAATCGCGCCGTGACGCGACCGCCATTGGCTCGCTCATTCTCGAGTTGCAGCGATTTGTCCACACACGAAGTCAGCAAATCGACTAGTTCGTCGATCCGCGGCGCGCTCTCTGACCGGATGTCAACCTTCGATCGCGCATCGGTCGGAATCGAGTTGATGCTCGATCCTCCTTCGATGGTCCCGAAGTTAAACGACGCGCGCGGCATCGGATAGCGGGCTGCGGGATCGTCGGTAAATAGCGAAATTACCCGGCTGAGCGCATGTACAGGATTACCGATGCCGAAGTCGCTCCAGCTATGGCCGCCCGGACCAGAGAAGGAAATCTCAAATCGGCGGCTTGCAAGAGCCTGGCACGTGATATGGTCCGTCGTCGGTCCGTCCAGAACAACGAATGCTCGAATTTTCGATGCAAGCGAGGACTGCCGGCACAAATACCGCATCCCGCTCAAGTTCCCTTCGCCTTCCTCCCCGACATTCGCGATGAAGAGCACAGACGAGATATCGTTCTGGCAAGTCTTGACGGCCCGGGCAACCGCGATCAAAGCCGCCAGACCTGCGCCATTGTCCGAGACGCCTGGACCGCGAAATGTTCCATCCGGCAGCAGTTTGATATCGTCCGGTGTTCTCGGCGCGAGCACTGTGTCGAGATGAGCCGTCAAGGCAACGAACGGTCCACGGGAGTTCGGATCGATCTGCGCGATCACGTTGCCCGCGCGATCGATCTTGGCGTCGTATCCCAAGGCGCGGAACTGCGTGATCATCCACTCAGCGCGCTTGCCTTCAAGGAAAGTTGGCGCAGGGACGCGGCACACCTGAAGGTGCTGCTCGTTAATCCAGAGTCTTTCTCGAACCACCCATTGCAGGCATTCGCGAACGCCCGGTATCTGGGTGAGTTCAGCGATCGGAGCGACATCGGGCGGGCCGGCTTTCAGCGTGCCCATCGACCTCCTAAGTGTAACGGACGCACATACACTCCGGCCAGTAGTATGATTCTCGAAGCATGCGTGCCATTTTTCTCCTGATACTTTCCGCTGCGCTCTACGCCGCCGAAGTTCGCCCCGTACCACCTCACGGTGTTGAAGTTTCGGCCAATGACCGGACAGAACTCGAAGCCGGTCTCAAGCGACTCGCCGCCTCTATCGATCAGCTCCGGGGCGTAAAACTACTGCCTGATGTAAAGATCTATCACGACGCAGTAAAGTTTGCCCTCGAGAATCGCGAGTTCTTCCGGCCCGAAGAGGTCGGCCGAGCGAAAGAACTGCTGCGTCAAGGTCAGCAGCGCGCAGACGATCTCACGCAAGGCCGTGCTCCCTGGACGACAGCCACCGGGCTCGTCGTCCGCGGCTATGTTTCAAAAATCGATCAGAGTGTCCAGCCTTATGGACTCGTCATCCCGCCGGCGTTTCAGCCGGATCGCAAATGGCGTCTCGACGCCTGGTTTCACGGCCGCGGCGAGACTCTCAGCGAGGTGAACTTCATCTACGACCGCCAGCGAATTCCCGGTGAATTTACGCCTCCGACTGCAATCGTCGTCCATCTGTACGGTCGCTATTGCAACGCGAACAAGTTTGCCGGAGAGGTCGATCTCTTCGAAGCGCTCGACGCTATTAAGAGCCAGTACCCAATCGACGAGAACCGGATTCTCGTCCGCGGTTTCAGCATGGGCGGAGCCGCCGCATGGCAGTTTGCCGCACACTTTCCGGGCGAGTGGGCTGCTGCTGCTCCGGGCGCCGGCTTCAGCGAGAGCCAGGATTTCCTGCAAATCTACAAGAACCCGGAAACGAAACCAACGTGGTGGGAGGAGAAGCTCTTCCACATGTACAATGCGACCGATTACGCCGCAAACTTGTACAATCTGCCGACGGTTGCCTATAGCGGCGAGGTTGATCGTCAGATGCAGGCGGCGCGCATGATGGAGAAAGCGCTCGAGCAGGAGGGAATGACCCTAAAGCACGTCATCGGTCCGGGTACTCCGCACCGGTATCACCCTGACTCCAAGGTCGAGATCAATCGCATTCTCGATGCCCATGCCGAAAAGGGCCGCGATCCTTATCCTCGTAAGATTCGCTTCACCACCTGGACTCTCGCATACAACAAGATGAAATGGGTCACGATCGATGCTCTGGATGAGCATTGGGAGCGCGCCAGGCTCGACGCGGAGATCACAGGGGACAACACAGTACAAGTGAAGGCATCGAACGTCGGAGCCTTCACCTTGTCATTTGGTCCTGCGGGAGCGCCGTTCGCGGTCGATGCCAAGCCCGTGGTCTTGATCAATGGACAAAAGGTTGCGGCGGCCGTCGGTCCGAGCACAGATGGTTCCTGGTCTGCGTCTTTCCGCCGAGCTGGCGACAAATGGAGCACGGGCTCGCCATCGGAACCGATGAGGAAGAAGCGCGGCCTGCAGGGCCCCATTGACGACGCGTTCATGGACAGCTTTATCTTTGTCAAGCCGACCGGCACTCCCAGCGTCCCCTCGGTCGCAAAATGGGTGGAATCCGAGCAGAATCGCGCAATCAAGGAATGGCGTCGTCAATTTCGTGGCGAAGCGCAGGTTCGCGACGATTCGTCCATTACCGACGCCGAGATCGCAAAAAGCAATCTCGTCCTGTGGGGCGATCCCGGAAGCAACAAAGTGCTTGCTCGAATCATCGACAAGCTGCCTGTGAAATGGTCCGGCAATGAAGTAATTGTGGGCTCCGACAAGTTTCCTGCGTCGACTCACGCTCCTGTGTTGATCTATCCGAATCCGTTGAATCCTGCCAAGTACGTTGTGCTCAACAGCGGCTTCACCTTCCGCGAATTCGATTACCTCAACAATGCGCGCCAGGTATCAAAGCTTCCGGATTGGGCGATCGTGGACACGAGTGTAGCGCCGGATGAACGTTGGCCCGGCAAGATTGCGGCCGCTGGGTTCTTCGGCGAGAAGTGGGAGATCAAAGCGGCTTCGACGCCCAAGAAAGCAGACTAGGATATGTCGTCGGAGCATTACGTACTTCGAGGCGGAATCGAAGGCAGAGAACGTCTCAGAATTCTCGCTCGCGTAATGCGGCCCTACACGCTGGATCTTTTCACGCGAGTCGGCATCCCTTCCGGAAGCAAGGTTGTCGATGTCGCCTGTGGAGGCGGGGACGTAACCGTCGATCTCGCTCGCATAGTCGGTCCGAAAGGACACGTCGTCGGCATCGACCTCGATGAGGCGAAGCTTGAACTCGCGCGCAACGAAGCCAAAACATTGCAGCTCGATAATGTGGATTTCCGCCGATGCGTCATAGGCGAAGGCCAATTGCAGGGAGAATTCGATGTTGCTTACTGCCGGTTCCTGCTCACGCATCTCAGTGACCCTTTGACCGCCGTGCGCGAGATTCGCGGCGTTCTAAAACCAGGGGGCATCTTTATGACCGTTGACATCGACAGTCGCGGCTATTTCGCTTACCCGGAAACCCCTGGCCAAGCCCGCTTTCTGAATTTCTATGTGGAAGTGGTACGTAAGCGCGGCGGGGACCCAGATATCGGTCCCCGGTTACCAAGCCTGCTAATGGAGGCTGGATTCCACGACGTTCGCATGAACGTTGTTCATCCTGCCGGCCTGGAAGGGGAAGTGAAGTTGATGGCGCCAATTACCCTCCAGAACATCAAGGATGCGATTCTATCGGAGAACCTTGCTACCGCCGAAGAAATCGATGCGCTTGTCAGCGAGCTCTATGATTACGCTCAGAACCCAAAAACAGTCTGCGCTATTCCCCGCATCGTTGAAGCCTGGGGCGTCGCCTAGATCGTCGGGTTCCAGACGTAGCGGCCTTCCCGGTTGATGTAGCCTTGCCGATCCCCTAACCACACCGGCGCCAGCCCGCGATCAAAATCACCCGCTTGATCGAATTGCGGATTGATCGCAATCTTGCCCTTTCGATCGATGTATCCAAAGCGGTTCTGCATCGCAATGACGGCAAGCCCACTATTAAAGTCGCCCGCCTCATCGAACTGCGGATTGATGACGATCTTTCCGCTGCGATCGATATATCCTGCCTTCTTATTCATGCGGATCAGCGCAAGACCGTCGCTGAAATTCCCTGCGCCTTCAAACTGAGGATTGATCGCAATCTTGCCGCTCTCGTCGATGTATCCATAACGTGAGCCGATACGAATCAGCGCCATCCCATCCGAATACATCCCGGCTTCATCGAACTGCGGATTGATCGTGAACCTGCCGGACTTGTCGATATATCCCCATTTGCCATTCACCAACACAGGAGCCTTACCGTTATGGAAGCCGCCCGCTCCTTCATATTGAGGATTGATTGCGATCTTGCCGTCTTCCGTGATGTAGCCGAACTTCTGATTCATTGCGACCAATGCGAGACCATCGGAGAATGGATCAGCGATCTGAAACTGCGGATTGACCAGTAACTTGCCATCGCCATCGATGTAGCCCCACGCTGCGCCCATTTGAACCGGAGCGCGGCCATCTTTAAACTCGCCAGCATTGTCGAATTGCGGCTGAAGCTTTAGTTTTCCCGAGTGGTCAATGAAGCCATATTTACCATTCATCCGCACGGGAAAAATTCCCCGACCTGACGGCATTGTTGCTGCGACAACGATGACAGCGACTAACAGGATGACGCAGCCAATCACCGCTAACTTCTGTCGATCCAGATTCATAGCATCCCCTTTTTTGCAGCCTGTAAAGGCTGGCCAGAAGTTTGCAAGTGCAATCATCGGTCCGAAAGTATTAAAGAAACTTTCGCAACTGTACTCGGCGAAACCCCGTCACAGAGGCGTGCAGGAGGGCACAACGAAATGACACCAAAACACCAGACTGCGGCACTAATCGCAGGTTTTTCATTACTTTCCGTCATCGCAGTGGCCGGATGGACGCGCAATCCTGTTAGCGCCAGCAACAATTACGCGTCGCCTGCAGGCGCTACCTTTGGTCAACCCGCCTATGGTCAACCGGGATATGCCCAACCAGCATACGGTCAACCTGGCTATCAGCCTGTCTACCGACAGCCCGCAGATTGTGCAGAACCCGTCTACACGAATACTGCCTATGCGCCAGCCGAATACAGTGCTCCAAGGTACCGCACCTACAATCGTCCGCGCGTAGTACGCACACGTTACGTTGAAGATCGCGATACCGTCGTTCGCTCCACACGACGTGGCCGATCCACTGGTAAATCTGTCGCCATCGTAGCCGGCTCAGCAGCAGCGGGAGCAGGTATCGGAGCATTAGCTGGTGGTGGAAAAGGAGCCGCGATTGGCGCTTTATCCGGCGGCGCCGCAGGCTTCCTGTTCGATCGTCTGACACACAATCGCTAAGCAGGCTCAACGTGGTCTACTTCGATGTATGGGCAAAGGCTGGAACGAGCGGTATGCGACTGGCGAAGCTTCAGATCGCCCGCCCGAACCACTGCTGATCGAAGCTGTCCGCACACGCAAACCCGGCCGAGGCCTCGACATTGCTTGTGGTCTCGGCCGGAATGCTTTGTATCTTGCTGCGCAAGGTTGGGACGTGGTCGCAGTCGATTACTCTCGTGTCGCGCTCGATATTCTGAGTGAGCGTGCCGCCGAAGGGCTTTCCGTTCATCCCGTCTATGCCGATCTTGAAGAGGGAAACTTCGTAGTCGAGCCCGAAGACTTTGACTTGATAGTCGACTGCTGTTATCTGCAACGCTCGTTATTCCCATCCATACGCAACGGAGTTCGACTCGGCGGCATATTCGTAGGGGTGTTCCCAATGAGCGGCATTAATCCGGCATACTTGATGAGATCCGGCGAGGGCAGGGAACTCTTCGGCGATTGGAAACTACTCCACTACGTTGAAGGCGAACGCACAGAGATCGTAGCTGAAAAAGTCTGATCAGGCTTCGCCTTTAATCGGGATCCAAATTTCGAAGCCACCCGTTCCAGTCGAGGGGTTGAACTCTTTGCCATAGCGTTCGAACTCCGGACCCTCTGCTATCTTCAGTCCCGATTCCGGCAGCCAATTGTTCCAGATCGTGAACCACACCCGCCGGATTGTCGAAATATGATCGCCATGAGAAAACACCGCGTATCTCTGCTCTGGTATGCGCAAGGAACTTAATTCTTTCGGAATTCTGGCAAAATCAGATACTTCGACACCGCTGATGTATTCAGTATTTCCGGCATCGTCCCCGTTGCAGATCACGCCGTAGGCCGCGTCGCCGATCTGACCGGGAATATGTCCCAGATACGGCGCGAATCGCTGCCATTGAGCGGGAATACCGGCGGACGTCTCTGCTGAATAGCGGTCACTCAATCCGGCGATGAGCATCGTTCTTCCGCTCTCGAATCTCGGCGGCTCCAGGTTCGTCAATAAAGTCTCGTCCATCTTCGTCGCCTCCACTAGTTCGATATCGTTCAAATCGCCTTGAGCGCGAACCGCTTCCGGTGTCAACCCGAATTGGTCGCGGAAGGCGCGCGTGAATGCTTCATGAGAGTTGTATCCCGCGTCTAGAGCGACGGCAAGAATGTCCGGAGCGCCGCACGCCAGGCTGCGCGCGGCTTCAGTCAGTCGACGGCCGCGAACATACTGCATCACGGAACGCCCCATTGCGGCTCCGAAGGCACGAGACATGTGATAGCGCGACACACCGGCTACATCGGCAATGGCGCCAAGAGTGATCTCTTGCCCGAAGTGGCTTTCGATATACCAGAGTGCTTTCGCCGCGGGACTCACGACGTCAGAATAGCGGCTCTCGGAACTATGCGCTTGATCGAAATTGCGGTGAGGAAACGAAAGCGGAGAAATTCGAATGGCAGTATGAACAGCGGTCGGGGACACCGCCCGCTGTTCACCCACTTGACAAGTCTTAGGCTGTGCGGGCGGCCTCAGACTTGTCTCCCGAAATTGCAGCTTGTGCAGCCGCAAGTCGGGCAATCGGTACACGGTAGGGAGAGCATGAGACGTAATCCATGCCCGTGCGATAGCAGAACTCGACGGAACTTGGCTCGCCGCCATGCTCGCCGCAGATTCCAATTTCGAGACCAGGACGAGACTTACGGCCAAGCTTCACTGCAAGTTCAATCAGCTTGCCGACGCCTTCCTGATCGAGTACTGCGAACGGATCGGCCTTGAACACCTTCAACTCCTGATATTCGCTTGAGAACTTCGTGTAATCATCACGCGAAAGACCCATCGTCGTCTGCGTGAGATCGTTCGTGCCGAAGCTGAAGAACTCGGCTTCCTTGGCAACTTCGTCCGCGGTAAGAGCAGCGCGCGGAATCTCGATCATGGTGCCGATCATGTAGTGAAGATCGCTGGCGCCTTCTCTTGCGAGAACTTCTTTCGCCACGCGATCGACGATTTCCTTCTGATGCTGCAGCTCTTTTGCGCTGCCGATCAGCGGAATCATGACCTCCGGAATTACTTTCACGCCCTTCTTATGCACTTGCGCAGCCGCCTCGAAAATCGCGCGGGCCTGCATTTCAGTGATCTCAGGGTACGTGATACCAAGGCGGCAGCCGCGGTGTCCCAGCATCGGGTTGAACTCGTGCAGTTCCTCGACGCGCTCCAACAATTCGGCCAGCTTGGTCTTCAGCTCTTTCACTTCGATGTTGTAACGCTGCGACATCTCGCGCTTGGCTTTGATATCGGCGTTTGGCAGCTTCGCGATATCTACCATCAGATGCTCACGCTTCGGAAGGAACTCGTGCAGCGGGGGATCGAGCGTACGGATCACAACCGGGAAGCCGTTCATTGCCGTGAACAGACCTGCGAAGTCCTTGCGCTGCATCGGGAGCAGCTTCGCAAGCGCCTTCTTACGGTTCTTCTCATCGCGCGCCAGAATCATCGCCTGTACAAATGGCAAACGATCCTCGGCGAAGAACATGTGCTCCGTGCGGCAGAGACCGATACCTTCGGCGCCGAATGCCCGGGCAGCTTTCGCGTCGCGCGGAATGTCCGCATTGGCGCGAACGCCGAACTTGCCGCGGAACTCGTCCGCCCAACCCATGAACTTCGAGAAGATAGGTGAATTTGGATCAGGATCCATCGTCGCGGCCTGACCGAGATAAACTTCACCAGCAGCGCCGTCGAGCGACAGCCAGTCGCCTTCCTTCACCGTATACTTCTTTCCATCTTTCGAAGTCACGACAGCCGTCTTTGCATGTTCGTTGATCGCGATTGCGCTTGCTCCCGCAATGCAAGGCCGGCCCATACCGCGAGCCACCACAGCCGCGTGCGACGAAGCGCCGCCAACTGCGGTCAGAATGCCCTTCGCGACGTCCATGCCGTGAATATCGTCAGGAGTCGTTTCCTTACGGAGCAGAATCACTGGAGCTTTCTTCGACAGCGTGACTGCATCGTCAGCCGTGAATGCGACGCGGCCGACAGCGGCTCCTGGAGAGGCGGGAATGCCCTTGGCAATCTTTGGAAGCTTGCGCAACGAGGAAACGTCGAAAATGGGGTGTAGAAGCTGATCGAGTTGCTGTGGCTCTACGCGCTGAACCGCCGTCTTCTTGTCAATGAGCCCTTCGTCGGTCATCTCAACAGCGATGCGAACAGCGGCAGGACCGGTACGCTTACCGTTGCGTGTCTGCAACATGTACAACGTGCCTTCCTGAATAGTGAACTCGAAGTCCTGGACGTCCTTGTAGGCCTTCTCGAGCTTTTGCGTGATGTCGTAGAGTTGCTTGTACGCATCCGGCAATACGGTCTCGAGTTCGGCGATCGGAAGCGGAGTGCGGATGCCGGCCACGACATCTTCGCCCTGCGCGTTCATCAGGAACTCGCCGTAGAAGACCTTCTCGCCAGTGCCGGGGTCACGTGTAAAGCCGACGCCTGTACCTGACGTATCGCCCATGTTCCCGAAAACCATCGCCTGGATGTTGGCCGCCGTGCCGAGTTCATCCGGGATCTTTTCCATCTTTCGGTAGTAGCAAGCTTTGTCGGCCCACCAGGAACGGAACACCGCGTCGCGGGACATCGTGAGCTGTGTCCAGGCGTCCTGCGGGAAGTCGGCCCCGGTATCTTTACGGACAATCTTCTTGTAGTCGGCAATAACTGCCTGCAGATCCGCAGCAGTCAGATCGGTATCGAGTTCGGTCTTCGCTTTGGCTTTGCGAGCATCGAACACGTGATCGAACTTTTCCATCTCGATGCCGAGCGCCACTTCGCCGAACATCTGAATGAAGCGGCGATAGCAGTCATACGCAAAGCGAGGATTGCCTGTCGAAGTCGCCAGACTTTCTGTCGTCTCATCATTCAGGCCCAGGTTCAAGATGGTGTTCATCATGCCTGGCATGGAGAACTTCGCGCCGGAACGCACACTCATCAACAGCGGATTCTTGGGATCGCCGAGCTTCTTTCCGAGCTCCTTTTCGACCTTCGTGAGCGCCTTCCGGATCTGATCGTCTACTTCCGTCGGAACCTGCCGGTTGTTATTGAAGTAGATGTTACAGACCTCGGTCGATACCGTGAAGCCCGGAGGCACAGGCACGCCCGTGTTACACATCTCGGCGAGGTTTGCTCCCTTGCCGCCGAGGGTGTCTTTCATTGTCTTATTCCCGTCGGCCCCGTCGCGGCCGAATGAATAAACGTATTTCTTAGCCATTCAGATCAATCTCTCCTTCGAGATTTAGTTCGTCGTCACGATCTCCGAAAAGTCGGCGATGGCCGAGAACTCGGTGAGAAGGCTGCTCAGCAACAACAGCCGGTTCTGTCTGACGCGTTCCTCGGGTGCATTCACGAGGACCTTGTCGAAAAACAAATCTACTTTGGGGCGCAAAGAAGCGATCGCTTCCAGGGCCGCATTATAATTTCGCGCCTTGCGGTGGCTGAATACGACATCCGATGTCCGCAAAAATTCACGGTGGAGATCGAGTTCCGGCCCCGGCTCGAGCACACCGACGTCGATCGTGCCTGCGCCGGTGAATTGCGCTTGGCGCAAGATATTCGCGATCCGCTTAAAGCTGGCCGCAAGAGGCTCGAAGTTCTCCGTTGGACGAACCTGTTGAATTGCCTGCAGTCGGGCTTCGACATCCCCAAGATCTTCCGTTCTCGACGTTAGCACCGAATTGACTTCGTCGTACTTGAACCCTCGAACATCCCGGAAATAATACTTGGCGCGGTCAAGCAGAAATTCTCGCAGTTGTGCGTTGTCGCCAATCAGATCGCTCAACTTAAGACGAAGACCGCCTTCCACGAGAATCTTGACGACGCCCTGGCCGGCGCGCCGAAGCGCGAAAGGATCGCGCGAACCGGTCGGCATCAGGCCAATCTCGAAGCATCCGCGCAATGTGTCGCATTTGTCGGCAAGCGCAACTACCTGTCCCGTGATTGTGGAAGGAATCGTATCCTCCATGCTGACCGGCTTGTAATGCTCGTACACCGCGCGCCAGATCTCGTGCGATTCGCCCTGCTCGCGCGCATACAAGCCGCCGACGATTCCCTGAAGCTCGGTGAGTTCTTTTACCATCTCCGTCGTCAGGTCGCATTTCGAGAGCTGCGCCGCGCGACCGCACATAACCGGACTCGCTGCGAGAGTTTCGGCGATCTGCTTCGCCAAGCGCACCATGCGCTCGGTTTTTTCAAAGTACGAACCGAGCTTAGCTTGAAACGTTACGTTCTTCAGGTCTTCAAGACGGTCTGTGAGGTTGCGTCGAAGATCGATATCCCAGAAGAAACGGGCGTCATTGAAACGCGCCCGCAACACGCGCTCGTTCCCGAGACGGACGAGTCCGTCGGGATCGGCGCTTGTATTCATGACGGCGACGAACTCCGGAGCCAGATTGTCGCTGCCGAGATTCACCGAGAAGTAGCGCTGGTGGTGACGCATCACCGTGCTGAGAATCTCGCGCGGCAGTTCGAGATACTTGCGGTCGAATGATCCGTGGATCGTCGACGGATATTCGGTGAGATAGACCAGTGTCTGCAGGAGAGCTTCGTCGCGATGAACATTGGGACCCAAGCCCGATTCGATCATCGTGCGGCGCTGCTTTGCCGACAGAACCACACCATTGGCATGCAGTTGGTCCGCAAATGTGTCGATGGTGACTTCCACTTCGGCCTTACCGAGCAATCTATGGCCACTTGTGGTCTTTCCCGACTTCACCCCGGCAAGTTCAAACGGAATAACTTCATTACCCAAGAGCGCCACGATCCAGCGGATCGGCCGGATAAATCGTACGCCGCCCTTACCGGTCCAATACATGGTTTTCGGGAAGGAAATCTTCGGGATCAAGACCGGCAGCGCTTCAGCGAGAACATCGATACTCTTGCGGCCTTCAACCTTTTTGCTGTAACTCCAGTACTCGCCTTTCGGTGTTTGTACCTTTTGCAGTTCGTCCAGACTGACGCCCATCTTCTTGGCGAAGCCCTGTGCAGCGCCAGGACCCGAAGATACAGGCGGTCCTGAGATTGCCTTCGTCTCGTCATTCTGGGCCGTTGCAATCCCTGAAGCACGCAGGACAAGCCGGCGAGGCGTCGCGTCAACCGAGTCTACGGTTCCACCAAGATTGTGGTCCGTCAACACTTCCGTGAAGAGTTGACGCATGTGTTCGAGCGCAGGCTCGATCATCCAATCGGGTACTTCTTCTACTCCGATCTCGAGCAGGAATCGTTCACTCATTCCGCGACAACCTCGGCGCGCCCGGAAACGTCAGAAGCGGTTGGCGTGTTCTGGTCCAACCAAGCCTGGGCAACACCGACTGCGAGCTTGCGAACCCTTGCGATCACACCGACTCGTTCCGTCACGCTGATCGCGCCCCTCGCATCCAGGAGATTAAATGTGTTCGAGCACTTCAAAACGTAGTCGTAGGCGCTTAAGAGCGGGAAGCGTTCTTTCGGCACGTACTTCGGATACATGTCGATCATCCGCTGGCATTCGCGCTCATAAATCGCGAAGAGTTGCCATAACGTTCCCACATCGGCGACTTCGAAGTTGTAAACAGAGTTCTGCAACTCATCTGCCAGCCGGACATCGCGGTAGGAAACTCCGGGAGTCCACTCGATGTCATATACACTTTCTTTGCCTTGAAGGAAGGCGACAAGCCGCTCGAGACCATAGGTAATCTCGGCCGGAACCAGATCGAGATCCACTCCACCGCATTGCTGGAAGTATGTGAACTGCGTAATCTCCATACCGTCGAGCATCACCTGCCACCCGATGCCCCACGCGCCTAGAGTCGGAGATTCCCAGTTGTCTTCTTCAAACTTAATATCGTGCTTGCCGAGATCAATTCCGATTGCTTCGAGACTTTTGAGATACAGATCGAGAATATTGCTCGGGGACGGCTTTAGAATTACCTGCAATTGCTGGTGCTTGTACAGGCGGTTTGGGTTTTCGCCATAACGGCCGTCGGCTGGTCTGCGACTTGGCTGCACATAGGCGACTTTGTAGGGCTTGGGTCCGGTAACCCGAAGGAAGGTCTCCGGACACATGGTGCCGGCGCCAACCTCCGTATCGTAAGGTTCCTGGATAATGCAGCCGCGTTCCGACCAATAATTCTTAAGCTTGAATAAAGTTTGCTGGAATGAGTCCATGGATTAAAGCGCTTCCAGTAGGGGCACTGTCTGCAGACGGCGTTCCACGTGTTCTTCTATGCCACGGACGAGATAGCGGCGCAGATCCGCAGCCGTACTCCGCGACCAGGAGCGTTCACTCAACTGCCCAATGGGCGTTTGCATCATCTCTTCCGCAATCAGCCTGGACTCAGCGCTCAATCGGAACTCCGGTAGGATTCCGGACAGGCGTACCGCCCAAAGACTGAAGTAGTTCACGGCCGGCCAAACACCGTTTGCGGGATTGCCGCTCAGATGATTCACAACCGCCACTAACAACCGGAAAAACCGCTCACTTGGCTCGGCTGCGGGCAGGATGTTTTCGCTGACCTCAGCAATAAAATCGAGCGCCAGATTGGCAGCATAGTCACCAGCCAATCCGAACTGTGATTCAATTACTTCGCAGGAGTTTAGGCTGACCAATTCCCGGTTCTCTCGCTGGTAATAGGACATCGTTACCCGGGAGAGCCTTTCGAGCCCCGACCCGAAGCTGTTCTTCGGCTTTCTCGCCCTTCGCGCCACCCCCCGGAGCTTGCCCTGATCGCGTGTAAAAAAACTGACGATCAAGTCGCCTTCCTGAAAGGGATACGTTCGGAATATGAAAGCTTCGCTCGCCTGTGCCGGCATATCGGCGATGCGGGTAATATGCCCTCAGATTAACACATAGACCTTACGGACCCGCGCGCACGGAGGTTATAGGAAGCGTGGCTGACAGCGTTTGTTGTCTGCTTACCGTGTTGTTACCATAGCTGCCGGAACTCCGCCGGTTCGCATCGCCGTCGACCCGGGCGAAGGGCAGTATCCGGGCTGGCTCATCGACAAAGACGCCAACAGGTAGAAAGATCTGAAAATCGCCTTTACATTCGGTGTTGATGGTGGGGGCGCCAAACGCCTCGATTTGATCATCAAAGCCGCAACCGATTTAACCAAAGAATTCTTATCTGCGCGAGGGCGCTGCCCACGTACGAGTCAAGCCTGCCAGCTTCTACCCAGACCATCCGGGCTGGGCCGATTAAGACGCCGACGAGGGGTCGAAGTTGATCGCCAACGGCATCGAAAAGTGCAAAATCATGGCTAATCTACGAGCTGGCATCGGCTTCATCTGGAAATATCAACGTGCAATTCGTTGGCTCCTGGCCTCCGATGCAGTTATGGTCATCCGCGCGGTCTTTCTCGACAAGCGCAGAAGGCAATGCTCTACGGTTTGGGATCCGGCAGCGTTGGCATCGGAGAAAGCGGCGCGACAGGAGGGGGCGGCGCATCCACCAGATTCAGGGCCACGGCCTGGCTTGCTGCCGCGGACAACTTCGTGGCCTGCTCTAGCGGCTCAAGGCGAGCGCGTTGCTGGGGACTGAGGACTGCCAGCGCCCTGCTCCGCCAGTCGTCGACGGAAGCAGGTGTCTGATTGCTGAGCGTGTAAATGTCCAGCGTAAGCTGCCCGTAGCGGGTGATGTCTCGCGAGCCGCTTCGGAATAGTTCATCGAGTTCCGCGCGCTTGGCCTCTATTTTTTCGTAGGTTCCCTGCGACGCGGATGTTTGCTCGTCGAGGATCTTCCCGAGTTGCTGCATTTGGGTATCGCTCAGGGTGAGGAACTTCTTGACATCCTCGAAGGAAACCGGGCGCGGCGGATAGAATCCGGTTGAGCCACTTCCGACATTGCCACTCGTGACCTGACCTGCGGCGAACGAAGCGCCTGCAAGAAGGCTAGTAAACGTTCTTCTAAACATAGCTTTTCTCTTTTGCCGAATAGATGCGATCTCGGACTCTGCCAAGGGGTATATCCCTAAATAATTGTCTCAAATAACGACACGGCGGGGTTTTCCGAGTGCACGGAAAACCCCGTTTGATGTGGTTTGAAAGCGTCAGTGAGTACAGTTTCTCCGGACTAGAGACAATTCCCTCCCCCTGCGGCGCAAGCGGAATTCACGAGGGAAACAATGTTGTTGCTCGTGAACGGACTCGCTCCCTGCTGCTTAACCGCAGTACTGGTATAACCCCAGCTTGTGACTCCAATGACGATGTTTGAATTGGAGGCGGTTCCAGCCGTCGTGCTTGTTAAGGTCGGACGCATGCCGAAGTTAGCAAGCAAGGGGCCACCGCTCGAGCCACCGCACATCAACGAGCCATACGTGGTGTTATTCGTGAAGCCAGCATTTCTGATACCTTGTACGTCGTTTCGCTGCATGAAGAGACCGTTGTCAAGGCAAACAGGGTAACCGATCTGCGTAAGGTGGGTTGTATTATTCACGAATCCGAAACCGTCCCATCCGTATCCGTACCAGCCAGTGGAGGTTCCAGGAAATGCGCCGTTCTGCGCGTTCAGAGCGATAACAGCGACATCATTCGCGCAAACCACACCTCTAGTGGAACAAGCATCGGTCCCGTTGAAATAGGACGTCTTAATCCAAACTGTTCTTGCGGACCAGACCCCATACGGAGCAATGCCATTTCGATAACCGGGCATAAACCGAAAATTAGTGTAGAACCGGGACTGGCCGAAAGCTGCAACACAGTGTGCTGCCGTGACGACAATGCCACGTTTAATCAACGAGGCGCTGCAAACGAACGTCGAAGCTCCGTTTTGGAAGAAGAGCTTTCCCGACGCGCGGTATGGGTATGCAGTGTTGGTGGCTATGCTCAGGTCCGCTCGTGCTGTGCTGAACGGCAGGTTGGCGGTTCCCCACTCCTGCGAACCGATGCCGCCTTCGTTCTCAACTTCGGGGGACACACGGAGAGACGCAGGACTTTCCAATCCATTGCCGGGCGACCCAGCTGAAGAGCCAGCCACGGCGTTATCCGCAGGTCTCGTTAAAGCGCTGATTGTGCTTTGGACCGCATCGAATGGCATGGGACTCTGAGGGAGCGGCATCGACTTTGCGTTCGCATAGTCAGGTCCAGTTGGCCATGTCTGCTGCACCGAGTAGCTGGTCACAGCGCCTTGAGTTTGAACACCGCCCTGGTTTTGAACCTGGGCATTGGCCTGTTGTGCGCTGATGCTTAGCGTGAGGGCCAATAGAACAGCGCTGTACATTTTCTTGGATGGGAACATGGGTGAAATCCTTTCGCTAAATGCGGTAAATTCGGTAGATATCGACGGGAATACAGCTTGATGTGAACGGCTTGCGGCCCAAAACGCAAAATATGCGCGGCCACTTTCAGAATTTCGCAGTCTCTTCATACAGGTTTCCTCCCTCAAGCTTGTGCCCGCACAAACGCTCCCGTTCGGACGGACAGAAATGGTTTACTTTCGCGTTGTGGCACACCTCTGGCTGAGCCACAACGCTTCTACGCGTGTTCTTCAAAACCGACTTAATGATCGGGAAATGAGATTAAATTGCAGAGGCAATTTATCTCTCGTCAGTTTGTAGTGCGCGTTTAATTCTTAGTGAGTGTCACGATTAACTGTGACAAGTTGTCTCTACGTTCAAGAAATACTTAGAACTTCAGACCGCAGCTCTTGGATCGGTGCTGCAGGATGAAAACATCGGTAAAAACGTGACAGGAGAAATAAAACGACAGGACATACGCCAAATGTTGTACAAGCCGAATTTCGAAGGTATAATCGCCCCTGTCTCGTCGCACGAAGACGACGAACCAAAAATGGAGGAATGCTCGAAATGACCAAAACATGCCTATGGGCCTTAACGGTGGTTGGGCTGTGCGCTCCGGCACCGGCGGCAATCTTCACCTTAGAAGATGTTGCGCCGTTTACCGTAACCCCGTTTTCGGTTGATAGCGGCAGTACCACGGCGAGCTTTTCTTCGCCCCAGGGTTCTGCGTTTTTCGTCACAAATACGACGCCATTCTCATCCCTCACCGGTAACGTTCTGGTCGATAACGATGATGCTCAGAATGAGCTTCGGATCCTCTTCAGTGAACCGCTGCAGGCCATCAGCCTCCTGTTTGCCCTCAATACACCTGTGATTTCCGACGCGCTATCCCTCAACGCCTTTCGAAGTGGGATGTCAGTCGGTTCTACTTCTGCCACGGGAACTGTGCCCGGCGGATTCGCGTTCCCTGAAGGAAGCCTCTCATTTGGAGGCTCTGTGTTCGATGAGGTACGACTGACATCAGCCGCAATCGACTTCGGCATTGACAATGTTGATGTTACTCCTGCTGCTGGCGTCCCGGAACCATCGTCGTTATGGCTCGGAGGCGCGGGGCTTGCGGTGCTGCTAATTCGTCAAAGCAAGCGGACCTAATAATATTTGTTCGTAAGGGTAGTGTCCGTTCTTAGGGATTGACAGTCCCCAACCAATCAGGACAATAGCCGGCCGCTGATGAATGCCGATTCTGGGGCGATTGTTTTTTCAAAACTGTTCGGCGTCAGGATCGAAGTTGGCCGGCTTACCAGTCCGCCAGACAGCTTGAAAATCTGTATCCGTAAGAACGTGTGATAGACTTCGCCAAATGTGTCCTCGCATCTACAGCGGGGCGCTTGAGGGGGGAAATCAACTTGTTCTTGCGCACAATTCTTGTGTGCCTACTATTCGTCCTTGCAGCTTTTGGACAAGGCGAGCGCGGCACGTTCAACGGTACGATTTCTGATTCTTCCGGAGCGGCTGTCGTTGGCGCCACCGTGAAGATACTCAATCCTTCGACTGGAGTTGAGACCACTGCAATAACAACTGATGCCGGTGTCTACCGCATGCCGTCATTGCAGCCGAGCACGTACCAGATCACGGTATCTGCGGCCGGCTTCAAGACATCGGTGCGACAGAACGTCGTACTCGCGGTAGCTCAGACACTAACCGTCGACTTCACATTGGAACTCGGCAATTTGACCGAGTCGATTACTGTCTCGAGCGAGGCGCCTCTGCTCGAAACCGGAACCGCTGAAATCGGCAGCTACGTATCGAAGAAGGAGTTCGACTCCTGGCCAATCGCGGTTAGCGGCGGCCGGCGCCAGATCCAGCAGTTCATCTTCACGTCGCTTCCCGGCACGACCGGAAATACGTGGCAGGGATCGATCAACGGTGGCCAGAACTACTCGCACGAGATCTTAATCGATGGCATCTCGGTCGGCCGTATGGATCTCGCCGGCGGGGCCAACAGCGAGTTCAGCCCGTCTGCCGAATCGATCAGCGAGTTCAAACTGCAGACCGGCACAGTGAGCGCGCAGTATTCCGGCGGGCAGACTTCGGTCGCGAACTTCGCCACCAAGTCGGGCACGAATCAACTCCACGGATCGGCCTACTACTACGGTCAGAACGACGCTCTACGAGCCAACAGCTTCAACAGTAACGCCTCTGGTGTGGCGCGCCAGCCCTTCAAGCAGCACAATTATGGCTACTCGATCGGCGGGCCCGTGTACATCCCGAAGGTTTACGACGGCCGGAATCGTTCGTTCTTCTTCCATAACATGGAACGCACCACGCAGAAGGACTACAACCAGAATGGCTTCGTCACGTTGCCTACGCAGGACTTCAAGCGAGGCGATTTCTCAGACCTGCTTGAGTTCCGCGTTCACAGGCACAGCCGGGTCCGGAGGCAAGGCCGGTACCGATGCCCTTGGTCGCGCGGTTCAGTTTGGGGCGATTTACGATCCGGCCTCGTCCCGCCAAGTCGGGAACACTTGGGTACGCGACGTATTTCCCGGCAACGTCATTCCGCAGAGCCGCTTCAGCAAGGTCTCGTCAAACATCCTGAGCATGGCGCCGATCGACGATCCTCTGTTCGATACGATGCTTCGCAACATTCCAGCGCTGGGCGCTTGCTGCCCCGAGTTCCGCGAGCGGATGTTGACCTTCAAAGGCGACCACAATATCAACACCAGCCACCGTTTGAGCGGCATGGTCAACCGCAACTTCCGAACCCGCTATAACTCTGGAACTCCGCGGTGGGGCGTTCCTCCAGGATCCCCGACCGGCGTCTATCAGAACCAGGACACACCCGGCACGATGGTGCGCATGGCGTATGACTTCGTGCTGTCGCCGACGTTCCTTGGCCGCGGCAATCTGGGATACAACCGCTTCGGCAACATGAATGAAAGCGTCTACGTCGATCAGGACTGGCCGCAGAAGATCGGTTTACAGAACGTCCCCGGCGTACACTTCCCGGTTCTGAACTACACCGGGCAGCCGTTCCAGGGGGGCGCCATCGGAGCCGTGAGCGGAACCACCGGGCGTCTCGGTTCAGGCAATCGCGGAGGCAGCTTCAACGGATCGACGATCGGACAGCTCGACTTCACTTACGTTCGCAGCAAGCACAACTTCAAGTTCGGCTTCGAGAATCGGCGCTACTACTACAACACCCGCAACAAGTCCGGATCCGGCGATTTCACTTTCTCGCCGAACCAGACCGCGCTGCCGGGCTTCATCAATCAGACAGGACACAGTTTCGCCAGCTTCCTGCTCGGCGATTACAGCTCGACCACCCGCGGCATCGCTGCCGCCAACTTCGGCCACCGCTGGCGCACGGCCGGCTTCTACTTCCAGGACGACTGGAAAGTGAACCGGAAGCTGACTTTGAATCTCGGTCTCCGGTGGGAAATGGTCGGTGGCTTAATCGAAGTTGCCGGACGTATGTCGGCAATTGACTTCGACCTTGCGAATCCAGGAGCCGGAAACCGACCGGGCGCTCTTGCCTTCGCCGATGACCTTGGCATACGAGGCTTCCAGGACACGTACTGGAAGCAGATTTCCCCGAAGTTCGGCTTTGCTTACGCGCTCACCGACAAGATGGTTCTGCGCGGCGGCTACGGCATCAACAACACGCCGGCCATCTCGAACGGCTTCGGTTTCGGTGGCACGCTTGGCTATAACGGCAACATCAATGTCACCTCCGCCAACACGCCCATCCGATTCGCGGAAGATTCCTTAGGTAACCTCGACCAGCCCTATCCGGATTTCACCGGGACACTGCCGAATAAGTCGCCTTCGCTGGCAAACGGTCAAAACATCGACTACTACCCAACGACGGGTAACCGACTGCCTTACGTCCAGAACTGGAACTTCGGCATTCAGTACCAGTTGCCGTGGTCGATGGTTCTCGAAAGCAACTACGTCGCCAACAAGGGTACGCGACTTATCGCGAAGGGCTTCGATCAGCCGAACAACCTGCCGTTCAGTGTCACGGAACAGTACGGCGATCTGCTTCCGCGACCCTGGTCCGCCACCAGCCCGATCCCGGCTCCGTATGCCGGCTTCAACGGAACGAACTTACAGGCGCTACGACCGTATCCGCAGTTCACGGGAATCAACAACATTTTCCCGAACATCGGAACATCGTCGTACCAGTCCCTACAGATGCAACTCACGCGGCACTTCAAGAACGGCATCGCGATTCTCGGCGCTTACACGTGGTCGAAGGGCGATTGGTCTAACCGACAACGCCATCGACTCGGAGAACGTCGCCGATGTCTTCAACCGCAATCTGGAGCGCTCGATTACGAACTATCATCAGCCTCATGTCGGCAAGTTCAGCTGGATTTATGAACTGCCCATCGGACCTGGTAAGGCTGTCGATGTAAACGGATTCGTCGAAAAGATTATCGGCGGATGGCAGATCACTGCCATTCATACGTTCCGCTCAGGGAATCCGGTCGCTATCACGACTGGAGGTCTGAACTTGCCTACGGGCAACGCCATCCGGCCCGACTATGTCGGTGGAACGGACATCGTAGCCAACAGCGATGCCGACATCAACTTCCGCGGCATTCCGGGCGGTACGGCGTATCTCAATCGCGCAGCTTTCGCCAATCCACCGGTGTTTGCCGGCGGTCAGAATGTCGTACAGCGCCTAGGCAACGTCGCGCCTTATCTGCCGAACATTCGCGACCGTCACCTGGTGATGGAAGACATGAGCATTCAGAAGATGTTCAAGTTCGACGAACAACGCAACATCGAACTGCGCGGCACCTTCCTGAATCCGTTCAACCGTCACGGGATCGGGGGTCTGGTCACCAACATCACCGATCCGAACTTTGGGCAGTACACGGGCCAGCAGAGCGGTCCTCGGAATATCGAGCTCGCGCTGCGGTTCACATTCTAAGCTCGGAACGTAAGCGACAATCGGGAGGAACGGGCTTTGGCTCGTTCCTCCTTTTTTTGATGTTCGAACCCTGCAATGAACATCTCGAACTGGCTCGTCAGGCTGCAGCCAAGGCTGCCTATCCGGTGGCTGCCAAGGAATTCGCCGCAGCGGCAAAGGTTTGTCCGAACACAGCTCAGATCCTGATTTCGCTCGGTCAGATGCAGTTCCTCTCGGGCGACCCTTCCTCGGCCGAATCGACTCTCAGCAAGCTTGATACTCCGGCGGCGCATTATGCCCTCGGGCGCATCTACTACGAGCAATCGAGATACCCGGAAGCTGTGGCGCAACTCCAGCGAGTGATTGCTGCCGAACCCGACAACTATCGCGCTCACGACAATCTCGG
Source organism: Bryobacteraceae bacterium (assembly GCA_963844855.1). GTDB lineage: Bacteria > Acidobacteriota > Terriglobia > Bryobacterales > Bryobacteraceae > DASQDN01. The sequence goes on along the minus strand of CAWJQP010000080.1, from coordinate 146,791 downwards.
ACTTTGCTACGACGCTCTTCAAAAAGACAGCGACGCGCTTCGCCACTTTCTGAAAGCGCTCGAGCTGGTTAAAGACGCGCACCCCGAGTATGACTGGGCTTACGCGAACTTCGCCGAGTTCTTTCTGAAACGCGATCAAGATGAAAAAGCGTTTCAGCTCGCGGCTGAGGCCGCTCAGCGCAATAGCCAATCGGCGCGGAACTTCTATCTTGCAGGGCGGGCCCTAGTGAAGCTCGGTCGCGACGAAACGAGTCTGCGCTGGTTGAATCGAGCCGTCGAACTTGACCCTCAACATGCGGAGGCGCACTTTCAGTTAGGTCAAGCATACAAGCGCCTCGGTCGCGCCGAGGAAGCCAAGCGTCACCTCGAAGCCTTTCGGGAACTCAAGGCTCGGTCAGCGACAAAACCCGGTCCACAGCCACGGCTGTAATCTTCTGCCGCTTGCCGCTCGGCCATTCGACTTCCACTTCGTCAACGACTTTGGCCGTGCCTAATCCGAAGTGCGCTCGGACATCGTTCGAGGAGAGATAACTCCCCGCAGTGTTGACCGTTCGAAACTGCTGCCGCCCGCCCACGGCGATGCGGACCCGCGCGCCAATACCATCCCGATTGCTGGTTGTACCTTCAAGCTTCACCAACAACCAATGATTGGTCGATGACGGACGGCGCTTGAGAATCACCGCATGCTCCTGCTGGGCCGATATCACCATGTCGATGGCGCCGTCGTTGTCGAGGTCGCCAAATGCGGCTCCTCGCGATGCCCGGGGCTGCGAAACACCCGGGCCGCCCGATTGTGAGGTGTCGACAAACCGCTTCCCGTCATTGCGCAGAAGCAATAGAGGCTCCTTGTATTTCACTGACGGCTGCGTCAGCTCGATGTTATCCATCACGTGGCTCTGCGCAACCACGATGTCCGGCAATCCGTCGTTATCGAAGTCGGCAATCCGCATCCCCCAGCCGGAGTGGTTGCGGGTCGGTGTGGTGATGCCGGCATGGGCCGACACATATTCGAACTCAGGCGGCTTGTTCCGGTATAACGCATAGCACTGGAGGGCGAGCGCGTTGACAAGCAGATCGGGCCGCCCATCGTTGTCGTAGTCCGCGAACTCAATTCCCATCCCGCTGAAGACGCGGCCATCATCGTCATAGGCGACGTTGTTATCGAAGCCAACTTCGGTGAACCGCATGCCGCCTTCGTTGTGGAAGAGCTGTTGCGGCGCTGCATCGTTCGCCACTGCGATGTCGACCTTGCCGTCAAGGTCGTAGTCCGCTATTGCGATCCCCATGCCCTTGCCGGGCGCCTTGCCGAAACCGGAAGCGGCGCTGTGATCGGCAAACTTCCCATTCCCGAGATTGCGATAGAGGAAATAGGTCGCGGCCTTGAAGCGATCGGGATGACAATAGCTCCGATATCCTTCCTTGTGCGCTCCGCACCAGTGATCCGGTTCGAAGTCCCATTCCATGTAGCGAGCAAGCGCCAAATCGAGCTTGCCGTCGTTATCTACATCGATCCAGGCGGCGCCGGTCGACCATCCTCCTCCCGCGACTCCGGCTTCTGCCGTCACTTCTTTGAACTTCCCGTTTCCTTCATTACGAAATAATTGATTTGCCGGATAGCCGGTGACGTACAGATCGGTATCGCCGTCGTTGTCGAAGTCGGCTGCGGCGGCTCCCATTCCATAATGGCTGCCCTTCACGTTCGCGGCTTCGGTCACATCTTCGAAGCGCCCGTTCTCGACGTTGCGGTACAGCCGGTTCCAATAACGTGGTTCCTTCTTATCGGGCGCGGTTCCCTTGGGCATGGGATCGCGTAACGCGGCTCCGTTGACCAGGTAAATATCCAAGCGACCGTCGCCATCGTAGTCGAGTAGCGCGACGCCGCTGCCAACTGCTTCGAGCAAGTACTTGCGCGACGTTTTCGAAGGCTCGTAGACAAATGGCAGATCGATCGCTTCGTATGCGCCCGGCTGGGTCTCCGGCTGACTCCAGAGACAGGCCGCGAACAGGAGGGCAAGTTTTGTTCGACACTTAGCCATCGCGTATGATTATCGGACGCTGGTGCGCATCGCCTTTTTTATCTTCGCTGCCCTTGCCTTTGCCGCTCCAGAGACTGACCTGGTGGGAAGCAAGGTCTGCGCAGGCTGCCATGCGTCCATTGCCAAGACCTATAGCGCTACAGGCATGGCCCGCTCGAGCGCAAGTGTTGGAGGCGGCAGTTTCCGCGAGCGCTTCAATGACGTTAGCGACTCTCACAATGGAGCACGTTACCGAATCGGGCCGGACTATCGGGTGAACTTCGCCCGGCCGGCTAGCGGCGTCAGCGGCGCTTTCGACTTGAAATGGGCGGTTGGTTCCGGTGCGGTCGGCCGTAGCTACATCACTGACATCGAGGGCTTTCTGTTTCAGGCTCCCGTCTCGTATTTTTCCTCGGCGGGGCGTTGGGATCTCTCTCCTGGTTTTGCCGGTAAGCCTTCTGTCGACCTGTCGCGGCCAATCGAGGAAGCGTGTTTGCAGTGTCATACTACCGGACCGCGCCTGATCGAAGGTACACAGAATCGATATGCCGACACGCCGTTTTTGGAAGCGGGCATTGGCTGCGAACGGTGCCATGGACCCGGAGGGCGGCACGTTGCAGCGATGAAGTCCGGTTCGCGCGATCGGGCAATTGTGAACCCGGCGAAGCTCGATGCCGCCCGAAGGGACAGTGTTTGCCTTCAGTGCCATCTCACGGGAGCGGCTCGCGTGGCGCGGGCAGGAACTTCGGCTTTCGCGTATCGACCTGGGGACCTCCTTTCGAATCATCTTTCGGTGTTTGTATGGTCGAGCGCCGGAGATGGCCCTGGCGCAGCGACGGACCATGCCGAGCAGCTGGCCCGCAGTAAATGTAGCCAGGTATCCGGAGCCAAGATGTGGTGTGGCAGTTGCCATGATTCGCATTCCGAACCTGCTCCTGAGCAACGCGCGTCGTTCTACCGGCAGCGCTGTCTTACGTGTCATGAGACGACCTCTTGTAAGGAAAAGGAGCCGCTGCGCGCTGCTCGGCAGGATGACTGTCGAGCCTGCCACATGCCGAAGGCGCAATCGCGCGAAGGCGAACATGTCGCGTTTACTTTGCATTCTATTCCCCGGCGTCCTTCTGCTCCGAGTTCCAGTGTTCGTGATTTACGGCCATTTTTTTCCGGTCCAACTTCGGAGCGTGATCTTGCGCTCGCGTATGCCTCCCTTGCATTGACGGACAGCGCTTGGATACCACGTGCGCTGGCTTTGCTGGAGAAATCGGCGAATTCGGAGGATGCCGTCGTTTTAGCCCAGCTTGCCCAGTTCTACGATTCGCAAGGCAAAGGAGAGAAGGCTGCATCACTTTACGAACGAGTATTGCGGCTCGATCCGCAACACCCTACTGCTGCGGCCAACCTGGGTATTTATCTGACGGAAAGCGGCCAGTCGCGGCGGGCGATGGAACTTTGGAAGGACGTGTTTGCCCGTTATCCTGCGCTCGCTGGTCCGGGCATGAATCTCGCTGTCGCGCAGTACGAATCGGGTGATCGCAAGGGCAGCGAGGCTACTCTGCTTCGAGTCCTTCGTTTTCATCCTGATTTCGCGGCCGCGCGCCAGCTATTGGCGCGTTTGCGGCGCTGATCTGTATAAGCCGTCAAAGTTCACGCGCCAAGTGTTGCCGCCATCGGGCGATTGCTGCCAGAGTTGGCGGATTGTACCGTCAGGGTTCGGCGTGAATACGAGGCTTTCTTGAGTGACTCCGTTCAAGCCGGTTGTTTCACCGCTGTAGCGGATGCTGCCGTCGATGAGGTCGCCTTGTAGATCGAGCGCGCCTTCCGCCGAGACCCATACCTGCCGCCACTTTTTTCGGCCTGCGTCGTAGAAATTGAAACTCTTGCCGGTGCCGCCCTTTGCGCCTTTCCAGTTCTCGACGAGCAGGCAGCCATTCACTACTTTGTCGATACGGTTTGTGCCGGCAAGTTCGTTCGCAGGATTGTAGACGTTCCAATTTCCGACCCAGAAATCGAATTGCCGGGACTGCGGTGTTGTGCAGCCGGACTTCGAGGAAGACTCCTGGACTGCAGCGGCTTCGCGCTTGTAAAGGAAGTCTTCGACGGTGATTGGGCGGCCGTTTTCGAGCCGCTGTTTTTGTCGGCGGACGCCCTTGTCTCCAATGGGTGTGAGGGTTAGGCGAATTAGTCCGTTGCTTTCAAGTTTTAGAGATTCTTCGGTCCACTCGCCTTCGTAATCGATGTTGGAGCCCAGGCCGACGTAGACTTGACGCCACTTGTTCGTGGAGGGCTCGAGCCAATTGAGACTTTTGGCGCGGTCGCCATCGGAGCCGTACCAGTTTTCGACGATCAGGCAGCCACCTAGTTCCTTTGTTATTACGCTGTGGCCGACAAGCTTGGCGCCAGAGCTAACGCTCCACTCCCCGACCCAGAAGTCGAGCTGGTGGCGCTGCGGTGTATCGCACGAGGGTGGCCCCTGGGCTATTAGAATGACTGGCGCGAGGATGAGGAAGATGCGCATAAGAGTCGGAGTATTCGTCAGGCGCGGAGTTGCAGGTTTTGTGTGGGCAGGGCGCTGCGTTGGCCGGGTAGCGGCATCATCATGGCTGCGTCGAGTCTCCGCTTGAGGAAGGCGTCGCTGGGTTCGTTTTGTAATTCGTCTTCTTCGTCTGTTTCGTGTTGGCTCTGAAGGAATTGGATCTCTTTCCAGGCCTTCTCATAGGCTCGGCGGAGCTGGGCTGCATGGCGGGCGAGCATGCGATAGGACTTCGATTCGGCGACCTCGGCGTAGGCGACGTCGAGGGCGTCGGGTGTGCCGGCTTCTTCGTGCTGCTTGATGACCTTCTTGAAGAGCGCGGCTTCCATTGCTTCGATGCGGCGGAGGCGCCAGCGGGCAGCAGCCATTTCCTGGACGAGTTCGCTTTCGAGATCGTCGGCGGGCTTGAATCGGTTGATGAGCGAGGCTTCGAGTTTGTCGTAGGCTTCCTGCGATTCGTGCGGCAGGACGACCCGGCTACTGGTGAGGCCGTGCTTCAAGCTGTTCTGCGCGGATATGGCTTTGCCTTCGGGGGTGATGGGTCCGTTGGACTTGGCTCCGTTGGCTCGTGCGGTGGCGGCTTGCGACATGCGTGTATCTCCTAGTTTTATCGTGGCACGCGTGTTGGTGGGTCTGGCCGGATTTTGAGGGAGTTTTGTTGCAAATACAGGCCAATATAAATTTTTGACCGGCGTTAACGAGGTTCCGAGACCCTTGCGGTTTCGCAGTAGCGGATTAGAAATGGGCACACAGAGAAAGAATACGTATGACCACTGGAGCGTTTCTTTTGCGGCTCTGTCCGCCTATTGCCCGTCCCTCGTGAGTTCCTGCTTGGATGGTTCCGCGACAGGGCTGACTCGGAAACTACGTCGAACGAAGCAGCAGATCAGGGTTGCCACGTGACATGACGGCTGGTGGGAAGAGTGATTCTTCGAGGAAGCTGAAGACGATGTAGGGCAGCGGATCGCGGGCATCTCCCAACCCTCGTAGGAGGTCTTCGCTTCCGGTACGGCCCGACAGCGCCAGTGACACGTCGTTGAAGGCAAGGTTGTCCATCTACCCCTATCTGTGCCCAATGTCCACGAACGAAAAGCTTCCTGGCGTCACTGCGTCCGCAGCGGCTGTGATTGCCGCAATCTCTTCCTTGATCACTGCCCAATTGTTCGTGCTCAGAACGAGTACTGCAATCTTACGATCGGAAAGATTCTGTTGATACCTGAGTTCCTGATCTGCCGTGATGAACAGCTTAAACCCGGCATGCTCTGCCGCGACTAATAATGCTGCGTTCTTCAACCCGGACCACCCTTGAAACCAAGTGGTAACGACAGTATGCCGGTTATCCAGCAGCAGCCGGAGTTTCTGAGGAACACTCTCGTCCAGCAGGATCTTCATGCTGCGCGCGACGGTTCAGAAGGAGGCTCCGCGCTCTTTGCAGCAAAGTCCAACACGGCCTGAACCTGATCCCGGCTAACGTGGAAATTTTCCAGTACCTCGTCGATGGACGAGCTCTTCAAGTTCTCGAAGATCGCAGAAACCGGAACCCGAGTGCCGCGAAAAACCCAGGCCCCGCTCACCTTGCCGGGGATGCTTTCAACCGCTGGGCACTGTGACCAATCCAGAGTCGCCATTTGAACCTCAATTCCATTCTCGGACATCGGCGTTTTAGATTGCCGTGGGACCGCACTATGTTCGGAAGAAAAAGTAGGGAAGACTCCGACGCTTCCATCATGAGTACACGCTCATCGTGATCGAGGTTCAGGATCTCGAAGCGATTGCCGGCTGAGCAGAGATTCAATGTTCAGCCGTCGCAAGCTCGGGGGGACGTCGGCCGAATGAGAAAGACATACGCGGCTATACCACTCATGAGAATTGCGATCATAGGCGCTTCGTAGCTGCCGGTTAGCGCGATGAGACGGCCGGTGACGATTGGCGCTACGACGCCGGAAGGTTTGAGGCGAAGTTTTGTACTCCGGCGATCCAGTCAGCTTTGTTCGCAGCTTCTCAATCTCGAACGCCGGCTGCGGCTCCTGCATATGGAGCCATCCCCAATAGCCTTTGGCTCATGCCCAGGCCCGTAGGAGCGGCTCACTATGCTACACTCCCTATCCGTGACTACCATGACTCGCCGCCTGATGATTGGTTCGACAGGGGCGCTTCTGCAACGTCTCAGTGGACAAGAGCCAATATTTGCAGACCCAGCAGCGTCGCGCTTGCGTGAAATCGAGACCGAACTGGAGGGACGTCTTGGGGTTTCTGCACTTCACGTTGTGACAGGACGTCGCATACGTTACAGGGCGAATGAACGGTATCCGATGTGGAGTACCTACAAGCTCCCCATCGCTATAGAGGTTCTCGCGCGGGTGGACGAGGGCAAGGAGCGGCTCGACCGTGTAGTCACCGTTGAACGGCGACACTTCTCTTCGGGCAGCGGCATCCTGACCGACTTGTTCAGGCGAGGAGACTTAGCGCTTTCGGTACGCAACCTTCTCGAATTAATGCTGGTGGTCAGCGATAACACCGCCACCGCAATTCTGCTTGAAGCCGTGGGTGGTGGGACGGTGGTGACGGAGCGTCTCCGTGGCCACGGCATTGAAGGTATTCGTGTCGATAGGCCAAATATGCTGCGTATGGCGCGTCTGGTTAATAAGATGACGCTCCCGCCTAAAGAGCAGTGGACACCGGAACTGGCAATCGCGGTGAATCAAGCGTCTGCCAAAATACGTCCTGGAACCCCCGACTGGGACTACGCGATGAAGGTGCTCGACGAAGATCCCGGTGATCAAGCAACACCCGACGGCTTCATTGACCTTCTTCGGAACTTAAATGGTCATAAGCTACTGAAGCCATCCTCCGACGAACTCCTGCTCGACATGATGCGCCGATGCCGAACCGGCCCGACGAGCATAAAAGGGTTGCTGCCACCGGAGACGGTTGTGGCGCACAAGAGTGGCAACGGTCCTGGTTCTACAAATGACGTCGGTCTGGTTGAGTTGCCAAACGGGGCAGGCACGATGGCGATTGCTGTCCTTACGGCAGGGTCCGCCAAAGGATTTGAGAGCAATGCGAAAGCTATCGCCCGGGTTTCTCGCTTCGTGTTCGATCAATTTACGAACGCGTGACGGTACGCCTGACTGCTGGAGGTTGCGCTTCTACAGTTCTCCTGGTTAGGTGCTGTCAAAACCGCTTCCTTTGGGCGCGGCTCAGTGTCGAGCTTATAGTGTTAACTCCGAGAGGTTTCGGCAGTCGCAAGCTCGGAAGCTCGGGGGGCGTACTTGGGCCGGACGAGGAAGACATAGGCGGCAATTCCGCTCATGAGAATGAACAGAATTGCGATCATTGGCGCTTCGTAGCTGCCGGTTAGCGCGATGAGGCGGCCGGTGACGATGGGCGCGACGATGCCGGAAAGGTTTGAGGCGAAGTTCTGGACTCCGGCGATGCGTCCAATGGCGGCTCCGGGCATGAGGCTTTGTGTCAGGGCCCAATAGTTGGCGGTGGCGAGACCGAGACCGGTGAGCGAAATGATGGCGAACGTGAGAGCGATGTCGCGCGATCCGCTCATCACACCGAATACTTCCGTGGACGCGACGGCCAGACCGGCTATTGTGAATCCTTTGCGGACTTTGATGGGATTCCAGCCTCTCGCAATCAGGCGATCTCCGGCAAGGCCCGCCAGGATCGCGACGATCGCCATACCCGTGAAGCTGAACGCGGTGAAGAGGCCCATGTCTTGCTTGGAGAGATGCCACTGTTCGACAAAATACGCGGGAAGCCACGTGAGACAGAAGTAGTTGAAGTAATTGTAGGCGAACGTTCCGATGATGATGCCGTAAATGGCAGGCGTCTTGAAGACAGCGCCGAAAGAAACACCAGGAGCGTTAGAACTTGCCTGCGCAGCGGTTTCGAGCTGACGATCGTCATCTTTGGCGAAGAAGAGCCAGGGACCGAGCCAGATCAGACAGCCCAGACCGAGAATGATGAACATTTCACGCCATCCGTAGGCGTCAATCAGGACGGCGGCCGAGTAGGCGCCAATGGCTGGACCGAGTTTGGCTCCGGCGAAGAAGAGACCGATCGCTAAACCACGCTGCTTTTCATCGATGTGAAGCCGAATCCAGCGGAGGCTACCCGGAGTGATGATCGCCTCGCCGATTCCGAGCAGGATGCGAAATGCAAAGAGTTGCCAAAGACTCGTGGCCCAGCCGGTCGCCGCGGAGACGAGGCTCCAGATAAGAAAACTGATTGCAAATGGATATTTGACGCCAAATCTATCGGCCAAAGCGCCGATCGGAATCTGGAGAAATGCATAGCTCCAGAAAAAGGCGGAACTCAGATCCCCTCGTTGCGCATTGGTCAACTGGAAGAAGTCCTTGAACTCCTTCGAAGCGAGCGCTACAGACAAGTTTGTACGGTCAACATAGGCGATGATGTTGGCCACACATAGAAGGGCGACGACGATCCACTTGTTATTCAATGCGGGAACAACATATCACGCCGCGAGACAATAGTTGAATTATGCGCCAAAACATCTCCTCGGGCACACCCTGGGAGCCGGTGGTGGGGTACTCGCGGGCGGTGCGGGTCGGCCCGTATATTCATGTATCTGGGACGACCGCCACCGACGAGAACGGCGCAGTAGTGGGACCGGGCGACCCTTATCTGCAGGCGCGACAGGCGCTGCGCAACATTGAAGACGCGCTGAAAAAAGCAGGCGCATCCATGAAGCATGTCGTCAGGACGCGCATCTATGTAGTGGACATCGATCAGTGGCAGGAGATCGGACGGGCACACGGTGAAGTCTTCTCCGAGATCCGCCCGGCTGCTTCGATGATCGAAGTGCAGCGGCTGATCTCGCCGGAGATGCTTGTCGAAATCGAAGCAGATGCGGTACTGGACATTTGAAAGCCGATGTATACAATAGTTGCGAGTTGTACAACAATGCTCCATCGGAGAGACATCAATGCAGCTTCGGGTACTCGCGTTTGTGCTTGCCGGCGGGAAAGGAACCCGCCTCTATCCGCTCACCAAAGAACGAGCAAAACCGGCAGTACCCTTCGGCGGCCGTTACCGGATCGTCGATTTCGTTCTTAGCAATCTCATCAACTCGGGTATCTACTCGATTTACGTGCTCATCCAGTTTAAGAGCCAGTCGCTGCTGCAGCACTTGCGCGACGGTTGGGAATCGAACAGTCTTCTCAAGAGCCACTTCATCATTCCCGTGCCGGCGCAGATGCGCTCGGCCGAAGAAACGTGGTATCGGGGCACGGCCGACGCGATCTATCAGAACATCAACCTGATTGAACAGGCCGACCCTCACGTTGTCGTCATTTTTGGCGCGGATCATATCTATCGCATGAATATTCGCGCGATGATCGACTTTCATCAACAAAAGCAGGCGGAAGTCAGTGTCGCGGCGATCCCGGTGGGAAAAGAGTTTGCGAGCGAGTTCGGAGTGATCGAGACGTCAGCCGATGGCAGCATCGTCGGCTTCATTGAAAAACGGGCTGATGCGCCGACGATGCCGGGCGATCCCAGCCGTGTATATGCGTCGATGGGCAATTATGTTTTCAGTACGCAGACGCTACTGCGGGAACTGTACGCCGATGCCGCGAACGAGAATAGCAGCCATGATTTCGGCCGCGACATTCTTCCGAATCTCATCGGGAGATCGCCGATGTACGCGTATGATTTTCAGACGAACGTGATCGAAGGCGATCCTGCCGGACAGGAAGTTTACTGGCGCGATGTGGGAACGATCGACGCTTACTTTGACGCCAGTATGGATCTTCGCCAGGTATCGCCTGTGTTGAACCTCTACAACAAGCAGTGGCCTCTGCGGACGGCGAGCTACTCGAGTCCTCCGGCGAAGTTTACTTTCGACGAAGAGGGGCGCCGCGGTCAGGCCGTGGACTCCGTTGTTGCCGGCGGAAGTATTTTGTCGGGCGGCATCGTGAAGCGGTCTGTGCTTGGTCGCGGTGTGCGTGTGCACACAGGCGCTCTTGTCGAAGATTCGATTATCTTCGACAACTGCGATATCGGGCGGCGCGCGAAGATTCGCAGGGCGATTCTCGATAAGAATGTTCGTGTGCCGGAGGATGCGATGATCGGCTACGATCTCGAACGCGATGCGCAGTTTCATCACGTGACCGAGAGTGGCATCGTGGTGGTTGAGGGCCATCGCAGCATGGTTGAGGTGAGTTCGATACAGACCTAGGGGTTTGCCGGGGAGCGAAGTTATCTCGGCACGCTGTTTTTGTGGATCCATGCGGACAGTCCGCGTTCATCGAGCTTACCCGCCGCTACCGCGAATATCGTCTGCATGGCATCGACTTGGTTAGCCACAAGCTTCCGTCCGTTGATCGCGAGAAACATCCCGATCGACAGGAATGCGACCCGCTTGTTGCCGTCTACGAATGCGTGGTTCTTCGCAAGGCCGAAAGCGTAAGATGCTGCGAGATCGGCCGTCGTGCTGTCCGGATTGTAGGAATGTGTATTCAGCGAGCACGCCAGCGCTGAGTCGAGAAGACCTTCGTCCCTCAAGCTGGAAGTACCACCGAAAGTCGCAAGGCTCTCTTCATGCAAAAGCAGCAGAGCCGCCTTGCTGAGCCACCGCGGCGCTGTCATTTTGCGAGTGCTTTGAAGGTATCCCTATATTCCTTCATGAACTCACGACCGGCATCGAGTTGGTTCGCGATTGTCGGATCATATGGTGTGATGAGGTAGCCTTCCTTGGTTTCGATGGCGTAAAGAGTGTCGCCCTTTTCGACTTTGAGGCGCGCAAGCATTTCCTTCGGCAGAATCGTGCCGGTCGAGGTTCCGATCCTGGTCAGCTTGAGCGTGGTCATTAATCCTCCTCCATACTAATAAGCATTATAATTTGATGCCCACGCAGATCCGCCAACGCCGTCATTTAGATCTACCGGATGATGGCACTTTATGCCTGTGATTTAAGTCTGGCTTTTCGATCGGCAAACGAACGGTTGAGCGACGAGTGAAAGCGACCGGAATACCGTCTCGTCAGACAGCGAAGGCTTTTGTGAAGAGGTAGAAAACCACGATCAGGACGGCTAGATAGACGAGGATTGCCGTATAAATGCGGCGCCATGTTCCGAGGAATGGTGGGGGTTCTTCATTTATAGGCTCACGAGTCATTGGCTTAGAAGGTTCGCAAATATGCGATAGGCGCCTGGGACTCCGGCCGGCAACTGTCGGAACCAGGAGTACGAGGTATAGACGTAGACGCCTTCACCATGCTTGGCAAATAGCATACCGCCACGCAAAGAGGCTTCGCCCGGATCATTGGACGCGATGGGCGCTTCGTAGCGGGGATCCCATTGCGAGGGGAAATAGAGTCCTCGCTCCTGCACCCAGTTTTCGAAATCCGATAGCACAATTTTGTTCGGGTAGTTGAGGAGCGGGCTGCGTGGAGCGAGAATCTGCACCGGCGCCTCTTCGGCAGAGACGCGGTCGCTCCCGATGCGAATCGGAAATGGGCCGAGCGCGGATGGCAAATCTGCTGTCGTGTTGTATTGCACGATGACAGCGCCACCTTTCTGCACGTAGTCATTCAGACGTCCTATGTTTGCGCGAAGATCCTGGCGCAGATTGAACGCGCGCACGCCGATGACGATCACGTCGTATAGTGCGAGGTCACCGGCGGCCAGATCTTCGGGCGTCAATAGCCTTACCTCGCAACCGAGTTGGCGAATGGCGGCCGGGACTTCGTCGCCGGCGCCTTCGACGTAGCCGGCCAAGTCCGACATAACCCTCACATCGGCGCGTGTAAAACGCACGCCAGACGGTTGCACCATCAGTTGCGTGGGGATGTGCGGGTACCGAATCACGACTACGGACGAGTCGACTTCGCCGCCGGGCAGAGTCGCAACGGCGCGCACGTCGAAGGTGGCCGGAGTTGGAGAAGGCGTCACTTCGAAGCGCACAGTGATCGCCGGCTGATCCTTGTCGAGCCGGAACGGCTGAATATCCGGCTTGGTCGACCAACCGGAAGGGAGCTTGAGCGAGAGCTTACCTTCAATGGCGCCCGAGTAGGATCGCACTTGCACGGCTACGGACTTGGACGCTGTGTCGCGAAACAGAATGGCGCGGTCGCTGAATTGAACGCTTACGCGGGGCACGATGGTGAAGGGCTGTGTCCGCTCCCCTAACACTTTATCCACATAGCGATAGACGATGGGACGCGTTGTGAGAATCGATTCATTGCCAATGCCGAAGCGAAAGTGCGCCAGCGGGACATGTTGGCGGACGGGCCATCGGACAACTTGTTGCACCAGGGTGTTCTCCGGCAGCACGGCAGGTTTTATTCCGGGCGCGCCCTCGATGTCGACCGCTTCCAACCGGATAGCCACGGGAGAGCGGTTGATCACCTTCGCATGGACCGGAATCGTTGCCTGGGCGATCCCATGAGGAGTCTCGGCTGCCGCGTCGATCCACATGCCTGCGCAACGCAAGACAAGGTCATCCAGTTCCCTCAGTTTTCGCGCGACCAGTTCTCCTGAAAGGCTGCGCAAAATGCGGCGGACCTCGAGGAGCGCGGGGATTGTTTCATGCGGACGCTTGGGCAGGAACGCGGCGATGGCCTTATTGAGGAGGTTGGCGGCTTCGGGCGCGAGTCGGGATGGCCCGGTTTCGATGCCGCTCATAAGATCTGTAAGTCCGGGCTGAGGCACTACAGGGTCGAGGAAGACTTTCGCTTGGCCGACGACCTGTGGCGCTCCCATTGCCTGGCTGCGATGTTGACTGCTGGCCATTCCTCCCAGTTGCGTGTAGGAATACCCGAGTAGCGGATCGTAGGTTCCCGTCTCAATGGGAAGCGCGCCGCCTTTGTTCCGGAAGTAAAATACACGCTTCGTGGTCCATGGCGGGAGCGTACCCGAGTAACGAGAAGGATCGCTAGCAGCCTTTACTGCGTCGAGGCCAAGAATGCCTGAGGCCTGATGCTGGCCGTGGCGGTCGGCGGGAGTTCCCGTCCAGCGCAGAATCACGACATCGGGTTGGAACTGGCGAATCACTTGAACGATCTCGCCGAGGATCTTGTCGCGATCCCACTTTTGCAGCGCTTCTTCGGCGGTTTTGGAGTACCCGAAATCGACGGCGCTGGTGAAATACTGCTCGGCGCCATCAATGCGGCGCGCGGCGAGCAACTCCTGTTCCCGGATAGCGCCGAGCAAAAGGCCCTGCTCGGGTCCAATGACATTCTGGCCGCCTTCGCCGCGGGTCAGAGAAAGGTAGCCGGTCCGCAACCTGCGCCCGAGAGCCAGATACCCGAGCAAAGCGGTGTGCTCATCGTCAGGATGAGCAGCGATCATGAGAACGCTGCCCGTGTTGGCGAGGCGTTCGAGGCCCAGTTGTAGGTTTGGACGTGAGCGCATGCGAGCGAGGCGACCAGCAGCGGAATTATAACGGCAGCGACACCAACCTCAACACCCGAGGCGCGCCTCATTGCAATAACTTAATGAGATTCTTCGCCGCCGTGAATTTGCTGCGCGAGGTAGTTGTCGATAGCCGATTTCACGGATCATATGGAGTTGCGCCTCCAGAAAGTCGACGTGATGCTCCTCATCGGTCAGAATTTTGACCAGAAGCTCGCGGGTACCGTTGTCGGCCACCTTGACGCACGTCTCGATACCCCGATTGAGGCGCGGAATCGCATCGATTTCCAGAGCCAAGTCGTTCTCAATTTGTTCTTTGACGTTGCGGCCGATTCTTAGAGGAAACAGTTCGTTCATGGTCGGCATCCCATCCAAATACAGGATGCGCTCCATCAGAGCCTCTGCATGCTTCATCTCATCGATAGATTCTTTGCGGACGTATGAAGCCAGCTTAAGGTAGCCCCAGTTCTCACACATCTCAGCATGCAGAAAATACTGATTAATCGCCGTCAACTCGCCCTTCAAACACTCGTTCAAGATGGCGATTACGCCTTCGTTGCCCTTCATGTGATCTCCTCTATCGATGGATCCGGAACCGCTCGTGATTGGTGAGCGTGCGACCGGCTTGGCGCCTGAAATTGAATTCTATCATTTGGGATACGCTGTACAATGACAGAGATGAATAACGTGGTTAGCCCTGCGTCGGCAAGAGTGTTGATCGTTGACGACGAAGAGACTCAGCGGAATGGACTAGCCAGTATGGTCTCGTCGTGGGGATTCACGGCGGAGACCGCATGTGATGGACAAGACGCGCTCGACAAATTGAACAACGGCACGGTCCAAGTCCTGGTGACGGACCTGATGATGCCGCGTATGGACGGGTTTGAGTTGTTGAAACGATTGGGTTCGTCCGGCAGCATGCCACCGGCCATCGTTTTGACCGCGTTCGGCAATATCGAGACCGCCATCGCAACAATTCACGATCTGGGCGCGTTTTGGTTTCTGGAGAAACCGATTCAACCGTCCGCGCTGCGCATCCTCCTCGAGCGCGCATCTGCGCAAAGCCGGTTAACCGAAGAAACCGAGCGTCTGCAGCGCGAACTGCAATATAAGGGCGTTCTGGTCGATCTTGTTGGCGCATCGGCTGCGATGCAGCAAGTTTTCTCGTTAGTTCGGCAAGTGGCCCCGAGCAAGGCGGCGGTGCTGATCAGCGGCGAAAGCGGCACCGGAAAAGAACTGGTTGCACGCGCAATTCATCATCTGAGCCCGCGGCGTTCCGGTCCATTCGTGGCTATCAACTGCGCGGCGATGCCGGAATCGCTGATGGAAAGCGAGTTGTTCGGGCATGAGAAAGGCGCCTTTACGGGAGCCATCGAGCGGCGCGCCGGTTGCTTCGAACTGGCGCAGTATGGAACTTTGCTGCTTGATGAGCTGGCGGAAATGCCGGTCGGGACGCAGGCCAAACTGCTTCGTGTTCTAGAAGATTCGCGGGTACGGCGGCTTGGCGGCAAGAACGAAATTGTTGTGGACGTGCGAATCATCGCCTCTACGAACAAGAATCTCGAAGAAGCGCTCCGCAAGGGCGAGTTACGCGAAGATTTGTACTATCGCTTGAACGTGTTTCAAATGGTCCTGCCTCCGCTGCGTCAACGGGATGGCGACATTCCGGTTTTGGTCGAGGCGCTGATTCGCGACCTGAATCGCAAACATGGATGCAAAGTGACGGACGCGAGCAAGGAGCTGCTGGACCAGCTTGCGCGGCACAACTGGCCAGGAAACGTCCGCGAACTGCGCAACGTAATTGAGCGAGCCCTGATTATCGCCGGCGAGGGATCGATCACTCCGGCGCATCTCCCGCAATTCCATCCGACCGCCGGTCCGCGGCCCGTCTCCGATTTCAAGGAACCGGATGCAGTCCGTTTGCCGGTCGGAACAACGGTGTCAGAAGCGGAGAAAGCCCTGATTCATATCACTCTCCAGCACACGAAGAATAACAAGACGCGGGCGGCTGAAATTCTCGGAATCAGTCTGAAAACGCTATTCAATAAGCTGAAAGAGTATGGGGCACAAACGGGTCCGGAAGAGGCTAATTCGGCCTCGATGTAGGTCGGTTGCCGACGGAGCAGGGGACTTTTTGTGTATTCGTACTGCAATTGTGTTACCCTACTAGAGACAAAGAAACGAAGATTAAGGTAAGACGAGGGGTATTCACTCTAGCATGGCACTGGCGGCAAATCTGAAGTCTGAGGTTATTTCGAATTACAAGCGGCATACGAACGACACCGGATCGTCCGAAGTTCAGATTGCCATTCTCAGCCAGCGTATTCTTCAACTTCAGGATCATTTCAAAGCGAATGCGAAGGACCATCACTCCCGTCGTGGGTTGTTAACCATGGTCGCCAAGCGTCGCCGACTCTTGAACTACTTGAAGGAAACGGCTCCCGAGCGTTACAAGACGCTTATTGCAAGCCTCGGTATCCGCCGGTAAAACGGTTCGCCGATCATTAGTAGGAGTGTACTCTGAAGGCGCAAGCGGCCGGACCGCTTGACACACGCCCCCGATGGAGCGTCCTTCCTCCAACTCAACTCCCCGTTCTCCACTTAATCGGTAAGGCGGATGCACGCCGGCGCGCGTCCCCATGGAGGACTTTCCATTGACTCACACAGTAGATATTGACCTGTTCGGTAAGACGATTACCTTTGAAACAGGTCGCATGGCCAAACAGGCGAACGGCGCGGTTATCGTTAAGACCGGTGATAACGTCGTCCTCGTAACCGCGTGCTCGAATGAAGAGCCGAAACAGAACGCGAGCTTTTTTCCGCTCACCGTCGACTATCGTGAATATACTTATGCCGCGGGACGGTTCCCTGGCGGGTTTATTAAGCGCGAAGGACGACCCTCTGAAAAAGAAATCCTCACCAGCCGCATGATTGACCGGCCGATCCGGCCGCTTTTCCCTGAAGGCTATCTGAACGAAACCCAGATCATCGGCATGGTTCTGTCCGCCGACCCGTTGCACGATCCGTCGTCGCTGGCAATCATGGGCGCTGCCGCATCGCTGGCCATCTCCGACATTCCGTTTGAATACGTGCTCGGCGCAGTACGTGTCGCGTTGGTTGGCGGCAAGATGATTGCCGAGCCG
Source organism: Bryobacteraceae bacterium (assembly GCA_963844855.1). Classification (GTDB taxonomy): domain Bacteria; phylum Acidobacteriota; class Terriglobia; order Bryobacterales; family Bryobacteraceae; genus DASQDN01. The sequence continues at coordinate 129,717 of CAWJQP010000080.1, read as the reverse complement.
TCGTATGACGAGCTGCGCGAAGCCGAGTTCACCATCGTTGTTACCGGCACCGAGCACGGAATCGTCATGGTGGAAGCCGGCGGTTCGGGCGTCACCGAAGAGAAGGTTGTCGACGCGATCGAATTCGGTCACGAATGCTGCCGCAAGATCATTGCCGGTATCCGAGAACTCGTTACCAAGGCGGGTAAACCGAAGCGCGACTTACACGCCGCCCGAGATCGACCGCCCGCTGTACGACAAAATCTCTACCGCTCTTCGCGCCAACCTCTCGGACGCGATGAACACAGAGAAGTACAAGAAGATCGACAGCTATCACCGTGTCGCCGAATTGAAGAAGAGCGTCGCAGATCTGGTGGACGAAGAAACGCGTTCGCTCGCAACGAGCTATTTCGACCGTTTGAAGGAAGAAGTCTTCCGCGACGAGATGCTGAACAAACACAGGCGTCCGGATGGCCGCAAGTTTGACGAAGTTCGGAACATTTCGGTCGAAGCCGGCATCCTGCCTCGGACGCACGGTTCGGGCCTGTTTACGCGCGGTGAGACGCAGGCATTGGTAACAGCGACTCTCGGAACGAAAGAAGACGCGCAGCGGATCGAGATGCTCGACATCGCTGAGACGTCGAAGCGTTTCATGCTGCACTATAACTTCCCGCCGTTCAGCGTCGGTGAAGTCGGGTTCATGCGTGGGGCTGGCCGTCGTGAAATCGGCCATGGCGCACTGGCTGAGCGTGCTCTTTCAGCGGTCATTCCGGACGAGACAGAGTTCCCGTATACGCTCCGCGTAGTCAGCGACATTCTCGAATCGAACGGTTCGAGCTCGATGGCGTCAGTTTGCGGCGCGACGATCGCGCTAATGGATGCCGGTGTACCGATCAAGTCGCCGGTGGCGGGCATCGCGATGGGTCTGGTTAAGGAAGGCGACAAGTATGCCGTCCTCACAGACATCGCCGGCGCGGAAGATCACTACGGCGACATGGACTTCAAGGTCGCTGGCACACAAGATGGCATCACGGCGCTGCAGATGGACATCAAAGTCACCAACATCAGCGCCGGCATCATGCGCGAGGCTCTCGAACAGGCGCGGAAGGCGCGTCTACACATCCTCGGCAAGATGAACGAAGTGCTTGAGACTCCTCGCGGCAATCTGTCCAAGTACGCTCCGCGTATCCACTCGATCACAATTCCGGTCGACAAGATTCGCGAGTTGATCGGACCGGGCGGCAAGATGATTCGCAGCATCGTCGATGCGACGGGCGTGAAGATCGATGTCGAGGACGATGGCCGCGTGAACATTTTCGCTTCCGATCAGGCTTCTGCCGATCGCGCGATGCAGATGGTAAGCGATATCGCCGCTGTGGCGGAAATCGGCAAGACCTATCTGGGCAAAGTCGTCAGGCTCGTCGATTTCGGCGCATTCGTCGAGATTTTCCCGGGCACGGACGGACTACTGCACATCTCCGAGATCTCGGAGAATCGTGTAAAGCAAGTTCGCGACGAGCTAAAGGAAGGCGATCAGATCATGGTTAAGGTTCTTGCGCTCGAAGGGAACAAAATTAAACTGAGCCGCAAGGCCGTACTGAAGGAACAACGTGATAAGTTGAAGAAGGAACAGCAACCGCAGTAACGGGTGGTTCATTCCAAAAAAGGGCGGGTACCCCACAAGGGTCCCGCCCTTTTTGCGTTAGCGAGCGTTTTTTTTGCGGTCTAGCTCTTCATCCCGGCCAGGACGCCGCGCATGTAGGAGAAGCTCTTCTGCATGCCGGGCAGAGGATTGTCTGCATTGATTTCGTACTCGAGCATGACGCCACCCTTGAATCCCATCCGCTGAAGCTGGCGGAAGATTGCAGGGATCGGCATAGCCCCATCGCCTACGGCTACTTGGCTGTCCTTGTTCATCAAGTCCGATAGATCCTTGACGTGCATGTCGTGGAGTCGCGAGCCGGCTTCTTTGATGGACTGAACTACGTCGGTTCCGGTGCGTGTAGTATGTCCGACGTCGATGCAAAGGCCCATCCGCTGATCCATGTTTTTGACTGCTTTGAGGACATCTGACGGTGCAGGGAAGTGCTTGTCTTCGGGGCCGTGATTGTGAATGGCCGCCTTGATGTTGTATTCCTTAACCAGCTTCTCGATGGCGGGCAGTTTCTCATGAGTCGGCGCCATGACCATCACCGGCGCTCCCAATGCCTTCGCGTACTCGAAGTTCCGCCGCATCTCGGCGTCATCGCTTTTGGCAAAACTGACGTTGCCGACACCCAGGATCTGGATCCCGGCGCTTTCGAAATCGGCCCGGATCTGCTTCAGCTCTTCCGGGGTCGACTTCATGGGCGCGTGAAAGTCCTTGATGTTGACGTACCGGACGTTTAAAGCCTGCAAGCCCTTAATTGCGTCGGCTCGGGAGAGCTTTCGGAAGGAGTAGCTAGCGACGCCCAGCTTGAACCCGGCATCGTCGTTGGTGACGGGCGCCGCAAAGGAAACCTTTGCGCTTGCCAAGGCGGCCGCGACGCCGCCGATCAATTCGCGACGGCTGGTGGTGATCTTCATGTCTCGTATCTTATCAGCGAGCGGGTTGTTTCGGGATGTAGACAGGCCTGCCATCCTGTCATCGAACGCTGCGAGCAGCTTAGCCGTCTGGCTTCCACGGCTGGAACACTGCAATGCCCGATGCCTGAGCGGCGCGGACGAGCGCTCTATCGAGGGTGGCAATCGCCAGCTTTTCGCGGATAGGCAGTTCGAGATACGTATTTGCGGATTTCGAAAGCCCAGAGCCGCGCGGCCGTGGCTTCCGTCATTGCGGAAACGGCATCTAGAACCTCTTGGGTGTAGCTGGTCGCCTCATCGCTGAAACACCATGCGGGCAACTGATGAATCAATGACAAATGACGTCATTCACGGGCGGCCATAGTTGATGTAAACCTTGATCGCCCACACTTCGGGATCGGGTTTCACGCGCTTTTGTATTTCCCGGATGCGTGCGGCGGCGTTCTGCGCCGCTGATGGTCATCGGCGGGTTATTTTCACTCACATAACCGGCAACGGCGTCTTGCACGAGTTCGGGCGCAGGGCGACCCATCTGCTTCGCGATGGCGTTCAGCTTTCGCTCAACGTCGGGCGTGAAATGCACTCCATGATCGATATCCTCCTCTCTTCCAACGTAAGGCAAATAGTCGAGACCGTCACGGTTTTCAAGAAACCGTCGGCATCAGCGGGCGGGCTGTTTCGGTGTGTACGATTCGACGTTCTTGAGGGGAACGGTCAGAGATCCGGCAAGCCCGCTTGCTCCATCCCGGCCGGCAATGCGCAGGAACATTGCCTTTTCGGTCCGGGGAAATCGCTTATGGTACAGGATTCCGGTCTCCTGCAATTTCCCATAACTCTCGCGGGTGAGATTCAGATCGATGGTGTCGTTTTCAGCTTGATAGGTCTTTCCGTCCGCGTCGCGCAAAACAAATCCGATATCGACGCGTCCCAGCCACCGGCCGTCTTTCTGCTCGAGCGTGAGGTTGGTCGGTTCCACTTGGACCAGCACCTCGAGTTCATTGGAGCCGGCATTGTGCTCCACACGCGCATTCAGGCCCAGCCCGGTTGCATCGAGTGGGCTCCACAGGATCTGAGCGATCTCTAACTTGACGGATTCAGGCGCAAGACGAGTGTCCCGATAGGCGAAATAGCCCTGACGGTGACGAAGAGTAACGCCGGGCCGGTTCACGCTCACTTTGATCTGGTGATATTTATCGTCCGGTTCGTAGGCAGGATAATAGCCGAGCGTATATGTGACGCGTCCATCGTCGGCAGCGATCCGTACGGCCCGATCAAGGTCATTACGGTTGAGGAAGGCGCGGCCGCCGGTTTTCGATGCAATCTCCATCATTGCGTCGATATTCGGCGGCCCGACCGATTGCGATGAGGCAGGAGCAAACGGATCAACCCTGGCTGAGGCCGTCGGAGCGCCTGTCAGCACTCCGCGAGCGTCGACCGGATAGACCGCCAAACCTGCATGATTCAACAACCGCTGCGCCCGCTGAACTTCTCGATTGAAGATGCGTTTCTCCGGGGACTTATCCAAACCGAACGTCATCGGGAAGCTCCCAGAGACCCAGATAAGTGACTTGCGACCGGGTAGGCCGGCAACGCGACTCGCGATCGCTTCCATAGCCGATAGTGTGTTGACGACGCGATATTGTGTATGAAATTCCGCCTCAGGAAGTGTTGTAGAGCCGGGGTCCGCCATTGATAGAGCGCTTAGCGGGCCGGCAACCGCGGGATCGATAACGGACCCTGTCGGCAGCGTTGAGGCTTCGAGCACGCTGTTGTTTTCGCCACGGTATTTGTCCAGTTTGGCAATCAACTCTGACGTTTCGGTCGTGAAGTCGTGCAGCACCCGCAACCCCCGGCCGAGAGTGTACAACGCGATACGATCCTCGGCCTGGATCGTCGAGAGGAACTTCACGACCTGATATCGCGCGCGGTTCTGATCCTCCCAGTTTGTATTTAAGCCATCGAGCAGGATCACCGTGACAGAAGCCGGTAGACCCGCTTTTGCGAACCGATTGGAGAATATATTGGGCTGAAGAGGCAGTGGCTTTGCGGCGAGCGTGCCGGATCGAACGATACCGAAATAGGCAACTTTCTGTTTCTTCCCGTTCTCGGTAATTTCAAAATCTTTGTCGGTCAAATCCTCGACAGGAGCGCCCTTCCTGTCGACAGCTACGACGTTGACTTGTACTAACTTCGTTGTCGATCGCAGTATGAGCGGCTCGTCTGGTTTCGGCTGTTGGGCGAGCAAGGATAGACAGAGACTAAGCGGCAACAGTCGCTTCATGCGATCCTTTAATCTAAGTTAGAGCGTCTCACATCTACATCATGCGCGTAACTGTAACTCATGACAAAGGCCTGCAAGGCGCGAAGAAGCTTGTCGACGACTCGGCCGACGAGATATTTAAAGGCGCTCCGGGAATGCCTATTCAAATCGTGGATCAGCAAAAACGGTGGGAAGGCGACACGATGCATTTTTCCTTCACCGGCAAGATGGGATTCTTCACGGCCCCGCTAAAAGGCTGGGTGTTGGTGAGTGAGAAGGACGTCACTGTCGAAGTAGAGTTACCGGCGCTGTTGAAGCAGTTTATGCCGGACGAAAAAGTGCGGGCGCAGATCGAGTCGCGCGTCAAAGGGTTGTTGACTTAACGGGCGTTTTTCAGCGCACAAGCGCGGGCAGAACGCTCTGAAACGCTTCCAGACATAGCTCCATTTGCTCGTCTGTGCCGGTCGAGACGCGTACGCATTGGGGAAGTCCGAATGCGCGGAGCGGCCGGATGACGATTCCGCGTTGCAGCAATCCTTCCACGAGATCGGAAGCTTGCGTCTCGTCTTCCATCACGACCATGACAAAGTTTGCGCTGGATGGAACCACTGTCATTCCAAGATTCTGCAGACCAGAAGTAAGTCGGCGAAGCGCGCGCGCATTCAGTTCGAGGGAGCGATGCAGGAACTCTCGGTCGGCCAGCGCTCCAATTGCTGCAGCCTGAGCAAGTGTGGAAGGCTCGAACGGGAGTTTCACTTTGTGGACATTCTGGATGAGCAGTTCGTGGGCAAAGCCATAACCGATACGCACGCCGGCGAGTCCATACACCTTCGAGAAGGTCCGCAGCGTGATCACATTGTCGTGGCGATAGTGCATGGAATCCGGATAGCGAGGGTTATCCTTCGCATACTCGGAATACGCTTCGTCGAGAATGATGAGCACTCGTTCCGGGACATGCTCGTAGAAATCCTCGAACTCCTGTCGTGTAAAAATCGTGCCCGTTGGGTTGTTCGGATTCGCCAGATAGATGATCTTCGTATTCTCGTTGATGGCAGCCGCGAGGGCGGGCAGGTCGTAGCGCCAGTTCTTGTACGGCGCGGTGCGATACTTCACGCCTCTCGATTTGGCCAGAACTTGAAAGCCAATGAATGCCGCTTCGGTTGTTAAGACTTCATCTTCATCGCACAAGAATGTACGAATGATGTTGGCCATGATCTCGTCTGAGCCGCTACCAACCACGACATTCTCGATCTTCGTCTCGTAAGTTTCTGCCAACACTTGCCGCAGATCCTGACCGCTGTTGGGGTAGATATGCAGGTCGTGTATCGAACTGCGCAGCGCCTCCATGGCAAGCGGCGAGGAGCCCAGGGCATTCTCGTTCGACGCAAGTTTAATCACCCGATCGAGACCATACGCCTGCTTTACATCTTCCGCGCGGCGTCCAGGTTCATAGGGTTTCAGGGCGTCGATGTAGGGAGGTACGAGCGGCATCCCTCTCATGGTAGAAGATCGAAGTATGCTCCGTTTGCTGATACTGCTCTCCGCCGTATGCTCCCTGACCGCAGCCGAACCGATTCGGGCGCTGCTGATCGATGGCCAGAACAATCATGATTGGAAGGCGACGACTCCAGTTCTGAAACGACAACTCGAAGAAACCGGACTGTTTCGTGTGGATGTCATTACAACTCCGGCAAAGGGCGCCGACATGAGCGGCTTTCTTCCGAATTTCAAGGAATATCGCGTGGTGATCTCAAACTACAATGGCGACGCGTGGCCGGCCTCGGTCAACGTTGCCTTTGAGCGCTTCGTTCGCGAAGGCGGTGGCTTTGTGTCCTATCACGCCGCCGATAACGCGTTTCCGGATTGGCCAGAGTTCAACCAGATGATCGCGATCGGGGGCTGGGGAGGCCGGACGGAGAAATCGGGTGGTTATGTGCGATGGCGTGACGGGAAGCTCGTCCTCGAAGAGAAACCGGGTCCGGGCGGCCATCACGGAAGGCGGCACGAGTTTGTGATAGCGACTCGAAACAGCAAGCACCCGATTACGAAAGGACTGCCGGCCGAATGGAAGCACACGGTGGATGAGTTGTACGACAGTCTGCGCGGTCCGGCAAAGGATATCGATCTCTTAGCCACGGCCTACTCTGATCCGGCCACGAACGGCACGGGCGAGCACGAACCGATGCTCATGGCGATTCCTTATGGCAAAGGTCGGGTGTTCCACACGACGTTAGGACACGACGTTGTCGCCCTGCAGTGTGTTGGTTTCGCCGCTACTTTTCAAAGGGGAACGGAATGGGCCGCTACCGGGAAAGTCACGCAGAAGGTCCCAGCCAATTTCCCAACCGCTGACCGCGTGAGTCTACGGAAGGACGTACCTTAATTCGGGAAGCAGCCAGCGATGGCGAGAGCGCAGAAGAACAGAAGGCCGGCTAAAGAAACTGCGCCACGGATTAGTTCAGATCGAAACATTTGCTTGCCAAACTCCCACCCGGATATACGTATGGGGGGAACCGCTGGATTTGCCCGGTAAGGAAATTTCGGTAGCAGCTCCCCCACATTGGAATACGCGCATTTCGTGTGTGAATCCGATCACTGCTCAGTTTTCAAATCGACAATCATGATATCGCTGCCGCTCTGATCGCGTTGAGTGAAGAGCGCAGTCTTGCAATCAGACGAGATGGCGAGCCCGAGATCACCCACAACGAGCGGCTTGCTGATGGCGCTGAGACGAGTCGTCTTCAGCGTATTCAGATCGTACCGGTATAAGGCATACGGGCTCTTCGGCGATTCGTTGTCGAGGAAGTATAGCGTGGTTCCACAGATCGCCCAGTAGCCCCAATGACCGGCCTTGAGACGGTTGAGAACCGGCTCCTCAGTGCCGCCGCCCGTAGGGACGCGCCAGAGGCCTGTCACCGTCCTGCCCTTCGCATAATAGACGTACCGACCGTCCGGCGATTCCACGGCTGCGAATCCGCCGCCAGTCGTGACCTGCTGCGCGGGGCCGCCGTCGGCCGGAGCCTTCCATACCTGCGATGCGCCGGTTCGATTCGACGCGAAATAAATCCAGTTGCCGTCCCTCGACCAGCTCGGAACAACGTCCTCAGCGGCTTCTTTCGTGATCTGCGTCGGTTTGCCGGTACTCACGTCGAGCGTAAAGATATCGGGAGGTCCATTCGGTCGGGAATCACAGGCGACCTTTGTGCCGTCCGGTGACCAACGGGGGGCTCCTGTGAGGCCTGCGTTGAATCGAGAGAGTTGCGTAGCGCCAGCGGGCATGCCTACATTGGCAACCCAGATTTCACCAGGGCCGGATCGACTCGATCGGAACGCAATTCGCTGATCGTCAGGCGAGTATTGCGCCGACGAATCGTACTGCGTGGAGGCAACGAACGGCTTCGACTCTCCCGAAGCAATATCCATCTTCCAGATATTGGTATCGATGTAGAACTGAGAGTATGCCAGCCGGCGGCCGTCGTGAGAAAACACAGGATCCGAAACGTTCTCTGCAATGCCCGGAACGCGCTCGATGGCGCCATCCTGCACTCCGACCCGCCACAACGTATGCGCTCCCAGGCGGTTTGTGGAAAAGAGAATCGATCGACCATCGGGCTCCCATACCAGACTGATGATGTACCGGCGATCCGTTGTGATCCGTTGCGCCGCCCCCTCCCCACTGACCGGCGCAACGAAAATATCGTCCACACCGCTGCTGATGGCACGGATGAAGGCGATGCGACTTGCCGTCGGGAGAGAACGACGGCCCTGAATCGCCAATCATTCCAGCCGGTGGCGAAGTGACCTGAATCTTGTGTCCTGTTGCGGCTTCCACCAGCACGATTGCGAATGGCTCATCGGGTGACTTTTTGTCTGCAGCGACAAGATGCTTTCCGTCAGGCGACCAATCGAGATGGCGTCCAACTGCCTCAATGCGTGTTGGATACAGGGACGTGATGACACTATGCATGCCCCCGGTTGCTGGAGAAACGAAGACTTGTGTCTGGTTGTCAGAAACCCGTAGAAAAGCGAGGCGGGCTCCATCGGGCGACCATACGGGACTGACATCCTCGGCCGCATCCGTCGTCAGCCGGAACAGCGAACTGCCGTTTACATCCTGGATATAGATATCCGAATTATCGTTGTTCTCTCCCGCCCAGACGAAAGCGACTTTCTTTCCGTCACGTGAGAACGACGGCTGCGTTTCATCGCCTGGAAAGCTTGTTAGCGGAGAGGTGTCCACCGTTTTCAGATCGTTGCCCAATCCGCTGCGGAAATAGTCCCACCCGATCACGGCTCCTGTGCCTGCCATCATTGCGAGAGAAGCCACCAGCACCAACTTTCGATTGCGGTGCAGTTGTTTCGACACGCGATAGAACAGAGTGTCTTTGCGCGCCGAAACCGGCATCCGCTCAAGATAACGTCCGATATCTTCGCCTAAGTCCGAAGCGCACGGGTATCGTCGATGCGGCTCTTTCCGCATCGCCATCAAGATGATGTTGTCGAGGTCGCCCGTCAGCATTCGGCGCAACTCTTCCGGTCGCGCGCGGCGAACGTTGCTCACAGATTCAGGAGTGAGTGTCACGGCCGGATTCAGCCCGCGCGTGACAACTTCTGTGCGACCGACGACTGTGCTCGGCCGCTCCGGCTCTGTGTCCATGATGACCTGAGCGATCTCGTGTGGAGATCTCCGCTTCATGCGGTAGGGACGATGTCCTGTCAGCAACTCATAGAGCAATACGCCGAGCGAATAAACGTCACTTGCTGCTGTGATCTCATCACCGCAGACTTGCTCCGGGCTGGCGTACTCGGGTGTCATCAGCCGGAGAATGGTGGCTGTGGGATCGAGTGTCTGAGTCGACAGCTCCGGGTCAAGGATTTTGGCGATGCCGAAATCGAGGAGTCGCGGACGCCCTTGGGCATCCACAAGAATATTACCGGGCTTGATGTCGCGATGAACAATCTTCCGATCATGCGCCGCTTGCACGCCCGCGCACACCTGCTGAAACATCTCTAAGCGAGCGCGTGTATTGAGACGCTGTTCATCGCAGTATGCGTCAATCGGCCGGCCGTCGATGTACTCCATGACGAAGTACGGCGACCCTTCGTCAGTGAGACCACCGTCGAGCAAGCGCGCAACATTGGGATGGTCGAGCGCCGCCAGCGCCTGCCGCTCATGCCGGAAGCGTCGCACGATAAATTCGTTGTTCATTCCGCGGCGAATGATCTTCACCGCGACTTCCTGCTTGTCCAGGTCGTCGTCGCGCACCGCTCTGTAGACCGAACCCATGCCGCCCTGACCGATCTCTTCGAGGATCTTATAAGGGCCGACGAGCTTGCCTACAAGGGGGTCAAAAGATTTAAACGCGTCTAGAACGGAGTTCTGCCGGTCCGGTAGATCAAGGAACTCATCGCCGGCGTTTTCGTAGGAGGACAGTAATTCGGTGACTTCATTGCGGAGCTCGGTGTCGGCCCCGCAGTTTTCAAAGAGATACGCGGCGCGCTTCGTTGGTTCGAGATCGAGGGCTGCGTTGAGAAGCTCTTTGATTCTTTGCCAGCGCTCAGGATTGGCCGGCTGTCGCCCGACTGATGTCACGATATAACCAAGCCTTTGCTGTGACCCAATCGCGCTTCACGGTCGCCGGAGAAATACCGAGCACTTCGGCCGTCTCCTCTACGGTCAGTCCGGTGAAGAAGCGCAGTTCGACGATGCGCGCTTGCTGCGGATCGATCTTGGCGAGGCTGTTCAGAGAATCGTCCAGCGCGAGCAGGTCGAAATCCTTGCGTTCGGGGACGGCAATCGCTTCGTCCAGGGAAAGCTTCGGGGCGCCGGAACCACGTTTCGACGCTTGCCGGCCGCGAGCATGATCCACCAGGATCCGGCGAATCATCTGAGCTGCCACTCCGAAGAAATGTGCTCTGTTTTGCCATCGAACGTTCTTTTGGTCGATAAGACGCAGATACGCCTCATGAACGAGGGCGGTGCTCTGCAGCGTATGATCGGGCCGCTCTTTGCGTAGGTAACGGCCGGCCAGGCGGCGCAATTCGCCATAAACCAGGGGCGTCAATTGCTCGAGCGCTTCCTGGTTGCCGTTGCTCCAATCCACAAGCAGCTTAGTAACCTGCTGCGGTGATGTGGTCATGTTTTCCCCGTAAACGTTTGATTATATCAGGAGTAACAGAGGCTCCTGTTACCGTTAGAACCCATTTTCAGACACCCTTGAGGAGTTGTCGCGCGATGACCAGCCGCTGGATTTCGCTTGTCCCTTCGCCGATCGTGCAGAGCTTCACGTCGCGGTAGAACTTCTCGACAGGGTAATCCTTGATGAAACCATACCCACCGTGGATCTGCAGAGCATCATCGCAAGTACGGACCGCCATTTCTGAGGAGAACAGTTTGGCCATGGCGGATTCCTTCGTGATCCGCTGGCCCTGGTCTTTCATGAATCCGGCGCGGTACGTGAGAAGCCGCGACGCTTCGAGATTGGTAGCCATGTCGGCGAGCTTGTGTTGAATCGCCTGAAACTCGGAAATCGGTCGTCCGAATTGCTTTCGTTGTTTCGAGTAATGCAACGCGGCGTCATAGGCGCCCTGGGCCGTTCCGATTGCCAATGCGGCGATCGAGATCCGTCCACCGTCGAGAACACGAAGGCTGTCGACGAAACCCGCATTCAGTTTTCCGAGGAGCTGCGTTTCCGGAACGCGGCAATCTCCAAACAACACTTCCCCGGTCGCGCTGGCGCGCATGCCGAGTTTGTTCTCTTTCTTGCCGACTCGGAAGCCGGGGGTGTCCTTCTCGACGACGAATGCCGAGATGCCATGCTGCGAGGCTGAGCGATCGGTCACGAACATCGCAACACAGACGTCGGCGTATTGCGCATTGGTCGTGAAGGTTTTGCCGCCGTTGAGAATCCATTCGTCGCCGTGTTTCACGGCAGTACTGCGGGTGCCGGCCGCGTCGGAACCGGCTTCGGGTTCGGTGAGGGACCAGCAACCAATCCACTCTCCTGTGGCCAGCTTCGAGATATATCTTTGGCGCTGCTCGTCGTTGCCGGCTGTATAGATGTGATTCGTACAGAGCGAATTGTGCGCCGCGACAATAAGACCGACGGAAGGATCGACGCGCGCAAGCTCCTCGATAATGATGGAGTAATCGATGTAACTGAGGCCTGCTCCGCCCAGATCTTCCGGGAAGATCACTCCAAGAAATCCGAGTTCGCCGCACTTCTTAATTACGTCGAGGGGGAATGTCTGGTTCTCATCCCAGTCGAGTACATGCGGCGCGATCTCCGCCTCCGCAAACTCGCGAACGTGTCTGCGGAGTTGTACCTGCTCGTCTGTGAACTCGAAGTCCATAACGTATCGTAGAGTAGCAGAACGTTAGATTTGAGACTCGTTTATAGCTTTTTCGAGGAGCTCGGAGAGACCGAGTTTCTGTGCCCACTGGTCGAGGTAGTCGCGGTCCAGGGGACTGCTAGATGCCGTCAAAACCGCGCTAACATCTCGCCACTGCTGCTCCGAACTTCGTCCACTCTCGTTGAACCAGCGAAGCTTGGCCAGTACGATATCTTCGGACGACACGACCCGACAAGTTAACTGCTCACCAAAGAAGTCAAACATTGCGGGTGTTGATCGCTCCAATTGTGTGTGGTGGAAGTCGTCGGTAGCCGGAAAGATATCGATCTTAAAGGCAGTCGGCATGTAGATGACATTGAAAGGCCGCCGGTGTTCTAAAGATGTACGTATATGATCCTCATCTGCATAGAAATCCGGTCGAAGCTGTTGGGCAAATTGATCGACCTGTCTTTGGTAAAGCGAGGCAATGAAGTCTACGTCATTGGTAGCGCGGGCAATTCCACGCACGCTGCTCGCAACGGATCCGCCGATCGCATAGGGAATTTTGAGGGACTCGAATGCGTCAACAACAGCGATGACTGCTTTATGAAACATAGGTGTTGGCTGCAGAATCCCAACCGTACACTTTTCTCATGATCTGGCCATCGAGTCTCCGTGCGGCGCAGCGCAGAAACACTTCGCGCTCGGTCAACTCAGGATGTTCCGCTTTCGTGACCGCTTCGCTCATTTTCACAAGAAACCACGAATACTCGAACACCTGCTGAAGCTTCGTATTGGGCGTCAGCTGTCTTTGTAGTTCGACGAAGACCTTCCACGCCTCGGGGCTTGTATCGGCGGGCCGCATAACTCCACGTTATCGCAAACAAAAAGGGGACCTGCGCCAGAAGCTCAGGCCCCCGTGGCAGCAAAAGTCTCAGAAGCGAAGCTTCAAACCGAACTGAATAATGCGGGCATCGTAAGCCCTGACAATCTGCCCGAACCCAGCTCCTGTCGTGACTCCTGGAACGCCCAGATTCGTGTGATTCAGCGCATTGAAGAACTCACCTCGGAGTTGCGCCGAGAAGCGCTCAGTGAACGCGAACGTCTTGGCCAGATTGAAGTCCAGGTTCACATAATTGGCGCCTCGAACCACTCCGACGCCGGAATCGCCAAAGATCTGGTTCGGCACGAAGCCGACTTGCCCGGGGCTCGCCGCGAGCGGCACGAACGCGTTGGTATCGAAGTACCGATCGACTGTGCGCTGGTCTTCGGGCAAAGCGCCATCCGCTATACGATTCGGCCGGCTGCGCCGTTCTCCACCGAGATTGGGGAGGGTAGGTTGATTGATTGTCAAAGGCAGGCCGGTTTGCGCTGTGAAGATTGGCGAGAATTCCCATCCGCCAAGTAGCAGCTTCACGGCGCGCGACGAGTTACGAGCAAATGGCAACTGCCACACACCAGAGAGTACAAATCGGTGGTTAATATCGAACTCGGACGGGCCATATTCGAGACGTCGATTTGCCGGATTCTGCAACTCGCGAAATGCTCCAACGTCGATGCCGTTCCCTTGACCGCTGGTAGAAAGATGATCGACGGAATCAGTCAGGGCCTTGCCATAGGTGTAAGAGCCAATGAACGTCAGCCCGCCCTGGAATCGGCGCTCGATTTTCGCTTGCAGAGAATTGTAGTTTGAAATCCCGAGGTTCTCGAGGTATTGAATGTCTCCGCGAAGACCCACTGCATCGAGCTGGCGCAACCCGGTGACCACGGCGCCTTGTGCATTGAAGCTATACGCAAACGGATTCAAATTGCGAAACGCCGGCAGGTGTAATCCTCGATTGCCAACATAGGCGACATCGAGGACAAGGCCACTACTAAGTTCCTGCTGGATACCGAAGTTGTACTGCTGTGTGTACGAAGTCTCCTGGTTCGGGTCTTGTCCTCGTCTCATAACCGTCGACAGATTGACTGTCCCGATATCTACGAATCCCGGCGGGATACCGTCGCTAAGTTTGAAGATCGCGTTGTTCGCCTTCAACAAATTGCTGCCCGCGATCTGGCGATCACCCAGAATGATGAATGGCGGATTGAATCCCAGAAGTCCTTCGCGGCCCATACGGTTCGAGTGGTTATAGAAGATCCCATAACCGCCGCGAACGACTGTCTTCGTGGTCGCCGACCATGCGAATCCAACGCGCGGAGCCCAGTTATTCGTGTCCGGCTCTATCAACGCTTGTTCCCGCAAGGAACCATCTTTCGCGTCGACGTAAGCCTGGGTCGCGGGATCAAAGTTTGACCACTTGAGATTGCGCTCGCGTGTAGGAGTCGCGAACTCATAGCGCAAGCCGAGGTTCAGCGTGAAGTTTCTGGCAAGCTTCCAGTCGTCTTGCAGATAGCCAAAGTACATGTTCTGATACAAGTCAAATGAGGTGTTTGAGTCCTGTTGATAGCGCGATGGAAATCCGAGAAGCAGGTCGGCGAGAGCATTTTCCCATCGAGCGTTCAGTCCTGTGAATCTGCCGCTGAAGTCAAAGTTGCCGAGCAGGGAACTCACATCGCGAACACCCGTCTCGACAAACAGGAGTTCACCACCGAATCGCAGCGAGTGCGTTCCACGATTCCACGAGATCGACTGACGAAAGTTGTAGCTGCGTGGCGTCTGGAACTGCGGCACCGATGTTGTTCGTCCGATGCGACGAAGAGTCCCACCCGGAAAGTTGAATACGGGAAGTCCTCCGCAGATCGATTCGTCGGTCGGAGCATTTTCAAGTCCGATCAATGCCTCGGGACAGCCGGAACCGAAGTTGGGTGGAAGCTGATAATAGTCGCCGCGGGCGAGGCCGAAGCGCGTCTCCGATAATAGCGACGGATTGAGAACCCAAGTCATACCGACGGCAATCCCTTGCGAGCGTAAATCCGCGGTACCGAACGTATCGTTGGTCGAACCCTCGGCAAGGCCAGGACGCGGCGCGGGCTTAAACAAGGTTGTATCCACGAATGAATAGCGCCCGAAGATGTTCACCGATTGCGAGAACGTGTGATCCACTCTTACATCGAACTGATTTGTCTTGTTCGTTTCAACCGGTGTGCTGACGAAATTGTTATCGATACCGGCGCCGGCCACGTTCGGGTTCGGCATCACATCGACTA
This sequence comes from Bryobacteraceae bacterium, assembly GCA_963844855.1. Classification (GTDB taxonomy): domain Bacteria; phylum Acidobacteriota; class Terriglobia; order Bryobacterales; family Bryobacteraceae; genus DASQDN01. The sequence continues at coordinate 114,434 of CAWJQP010000080.1, read as the reverse complement.
CCTTCTTGCCGACAGGATCAAAAAGGTTTGTCGGGATGCGCCAACAGTTTCCCTGTCCGTCGTTGCAGCCTGCGATCGCAGGGATGCGGAAGTCCTGGCCTGTGTCGTTAGGATTGAAAGGGTTGTGAATCGCTGTGGCAAAAACTCCTTCGCGCCACATCGGCTGGGGTACCGAGGAGGGGCTTACGTTGCCGGCCCCGTCCCTGAGGCCTTCATAATCACCGAACACGAAGGTCTTATTCTTGACGATCGGTCCGCCTGCGGCAGCCCCAAATTGATTGCGGAGACGGAATGGTTTCGGTAGCGACAATTTGTTCGCGAAGAAGTTCGCTGCATCGAGGTTGTCGTTGCGATGGAATTCATACAACGTGCCGTGCAAGGCGTTACTTCCAGATCGCGTCACCGCATTGATGAGCGCGCCGGAACTGCGGCCGAACTCGGCAGAATAGGCGTTCGTCTGAATTTTGAACTCCTGGAGGGCTTCGACGGAAGGCTGGACGACTTGCACGTTCAAACCACGGAAACTGTTCGAGTAGGACGTATTGTCAACTCCATCGAGTTGGAAGGCGTTATTGAAGGCGCGGTTGCCGTTGACGTTAAAAGCACCCTTGAAGCCCACGGACTGCAGGCGCGGCGTTGGCGCGAGCACGCCAGGCGAGAGGAGGGCAAGCTGGTTGTAGTCGCGACCGTTTAGCGGTAGCTCGACGATCTTGGTCTGATCGATCACAGCGCCCCGGCTGGCTGATTCGGTTTCCAGCATCGGAGCCTCAGAAGTGACTTGGACTCGTTCCGATACTTCGCCCACGGTGAGCTGTACGTCGAGCCGCGCCGACTGATTTACCTGCAGCACCAAACCAGTCGAGACGAATTGTTTGAAGCCTGGAGCCGAGGCGCTGAGTTGATACGTTCCTGGGCGTAGACCGGCCACCGTGAACCGGCCATTTTCGTCCGTGGTCGCCGCGACCTCGGTATTGGTGGCTTCATTCAGAACTTTTATGGCTGCGTTGGCGATGACAGCGCCTGCGGGATCGGAGACCACTCCTGTGAGCGTGGCGGTTTCAAACTGTGCTCGGAGTGAGAACGACGCAAAGCACAGTAGGACAAGGGCTGTGGAGAACTTCAACATACCTGCTCCTTTCCAAGCTTGAGATCTTGTAACGATAGCGAATTAAGTTTTCAGGACGATGACGGACGCGCATACAGGCACCTGCAAAGTACAAGCCGGGTGAACTGAAACTACCACAAATCCGCCTAACGCAGGAGAGCCCGCAGAACGATTCCCGCCTTCTCGACGCCGGATAATCTGATCCGCCGTGACATCACGTCGTAGCCCGATTGGACGATTCGATCGAGTAACGTACTGTAGATCTCGATCAGCGCCCAAAGCGAACGGCGGCTGCGCGGATGCACAAGGTCGAGGAGCGGTCGCGATTCATCGTAGTACCGGCGCGCGCGGCCGGCTTGAAAGGTAAGAAGCTTGTTCAGTTCGGGATAACGGTCACGATCTTCTTTCGGGATATAGATGCGGCCCTTTTCCTTGTCCTCTTTGACGTCCCGAATGATGTTCGTCAATTGGAACGCAACTCCGCATTTTTCCGCTAAGACCAGGGCGTGCTGCGATTCGTATCCGAAGATATGGATGATCGTCAAACCTACGACGGACGCAACCTGATAGCAGTATTTGTAGAGTTCTTCGAAGGTCTGGATGTCACGCGGTTGAAGATCCGAGCTGACGCCATCGATCATTTCGTGAAAATAATGATGAGGAATTTTGTAACGTCGAACCGCGTCGTGGAAAGCCGGCCAACAGGGATTCGGTCCGTATTGACCCTTTAAGGCTGCATCGAGTTCGCGGCGCCATTGCCGCATGGTTTCGGCGGATGCAGTGGAAGGTCCATCGCTCAAGTCATCGCAATAGCGCATGAACGTGTACACGGCGCACATTGCATCGCGCTGAGGCTTCGACAGCAGAAGGAATGAGTAGTAGAAATTTCGCGCCTGACTCCGGGCGACGCGCCGGCAGTGCTCGTAGGAACGCTCGACCGGTGTCATGCGGCTTTGCCAAATGCCACACGCGCCAGAGTCCCGAGAAGCAGTCCGACTCGTTCCAGTTTGCCGATCGACGGACGAGCCCGCAAAACACGATACTCCTGGCGCTCGATCTTATCGAGCACCAATAGTCCGCCGCGACTGAACAACTCGAGATCGAGAGCAAGACGACGGTCTACCATCCCGGGAAGCGGCAAGCCCTCCAGGAAGAGACTACGAGCGCGCTCCACAACATCGCGCATGACCGCCTGGAACCGCGCATCCTCAGTTCCTTCGAACAGATCGTCGTCCGTGTATCCGTGCGATGCCATGACCGATTGCGGAATGTATACTCTATCCTTTTTCAGGTCGACGGAGACATCCTGCCAGAAGTTCGCCAGCTGTAAGGCAGAGCAAGTCGAATCCGACAGACGTTGCCGCTCGGTGTCGCGGTACCCGCATAGGTAAAGCACGAGACGCCCCACAGGATTCGCCGAATACCGGCAGTATCCGAGAACATCCGCCCATTCGGGATAGCGTGAGACTTTCTGATCGTGAACGAACGCGTGAATCAGATCGGAGAACGGCTCTATCGGGAGATCGTGCTTTCGCACTGTCGAGAGGAGAGCCACGTAAACAGGATGTTGCGCCTCGCCGGCATACATCCGCTCGAGTTCGCGACGCCACCAATCGAGCAGGCGCAAGCTCTCCGTCTTGTCTCCGATTTCGTCACCCAAATCATCCGCCCAGCGGCAGAAAGAGTAGACGTTATAGAAATCCTGGTGCAGCTTCTTAGGAAGAAGGAAGCTGACAACATGGAAGTTCTCGTAATGCGATGTTGCCAGCCAGCGCGTGTATGAGAGGGATTCCTCAGTCGTCCAGACGCGATTCAGCGCTTCCGGATTTTTGACGAAATGTTCCGGAGAAAGATAGGCCACACGCTAGATTCCTCGGCGTTCAACTGTGTTCATCTGCGCTGGTCAGGGAATGATGGCCGTCTTCATGTGGCCGTTATGGCTCATGAGATGGCGCATTACTTCAAGCAGATTGGTCAAAGGCTCTTCACGATTGACGAAATCGCGAGCGGTGATATCCCCGCGCGTGACCGCTTCCAGTCCTTTGCGGATATGCATCGGTGTGTGATGAAAGCTGGCTTTGCAGGTGATCTCCGAGTAATGCAGCAGTGAGGTATCGAGCGCCACATGGCTGTCGTTGGGACAGCCTCCGAAAAAGTTGACTGTGCCACCACGACGCAGCATGCTCACAGCCATTTGCCACGTTGAGGGCTTGCCGACAGCTTCGATCGCGATGTCTACACCGCGGCCCTTGGTCAAATCTTTGACCGACTGCACTACGTTCTTTTCCGTGCTCGTGTTCAAGAGCTCTTCGGCGCCCATGCGAGCTGCGCGCTCCAACTGAGTCGGACGGCGGCCGAGCGCGATGACTCGCGCTCCGTAAATCTTCGCCAGGCGGACGAACATCAAACCGATAGGACCAAGCCCGATCACCGCGACATGGTCGCCGGGCCGGACATGTGTCTCTTCGAGACCGCGCATGACGCAGGCAAGCGGTTCGATCAGGGCCGCATCCTGATAGCTGACATGCGTCGGGATCTCATACATGTTCCGCTTGACGATGCGCGCCGGGATGCGAATGTACTCGGCATACGCACCGTTGTTGAACAGCAAATCCTCGCAGAGGTTCTCGAGACCGCGCTTGCAGTAGTAGCAATCCATGCAGGGCGCCGAGTTCGCCGCAACAACGCGCTGACCAACGCGAAATCCCTTTACGTCTTCACCGACCGCGACAACATCTCCAGCCAGTTCGTGGCCGAACAACGCGGGCGGGACAATCATCCGGGCATGGTATCCGCGACGAAAAACTTTTACGTCGGTACCGCAGGTTAACGCCGCCCGGACGCGGACCAAGACGTCGCCTCGATCGATCTTCGGGACCGCGACGGGCTCTACTTCCAGGTGCTCCTTTCCGTAGAGGACGGCGGCCATCATCTCAGTTTTCACGAAGTCCACCTCTGTGGCTGAACAATTATCTTCAATGATCTCTCATCGGGATTTCTTGCCAGTTGGAACCCGGATGCGATCTGGTCCAGGGGCAGGCGATGTGAGATCAGATCCTCTAACGGCATTTCCGGTCCGAAAACCAGGCGGGCCGATTCTTTTTGCAGATCCACGGAGGCGCTATAAGAACCGAACAGCATACGCTCATTCACACAGATGTCGGCCCCCGAAACCTCGACTCGTTCTTTGTTGGAAGTCTGCGAGAACAGAAGGATCTTAGCTCCTGGACGGGAGCAGCGAACTGCCTGCTCAACCAGTCCGGGAGCGGACACAGCAACGATGACAAGGTCAGCGCCTCTGCCATCAGAAAGCCTTTTTACATTGGCGCTCAGATCTTCGGACCGAGGGTCGAGCGCAATTTCTGCGCCGAAACTGCGCGACAAAGCGAGCCGGGTCTCAATCGTATCGGTGGCAACAACACGCGCGCCGGCGCGTTTGGCGAGAAGTGTGAACATCAAGCCGATCGGGCCTTGCCCCAGAACGGCAACAACGTCTCCGGGTTGCGGGTCGGCGGTGTGAACGGCTTTGTGACAGGTATTAAACGGCTCGACGAGCGAAGCTCTTTCGAAACTGACAGAGTCCGGAATTTTCTCGACCCCGCGGCGAACGATCCAGTCCATCACACGTATGTATTGCCCGAATCCACCACCGGCAGGTTCATACCCGGCCGTAATGCCGACTTTCTTATAAACAGGGCACTGGGCGTAGAGTTTGCGACTGCAATAGAAGCAATCGAGGCAGGGAATGTGATGGAAGGCAACGACACGGGCGCCGATGTCATGACCGGTAACAGATTCGCCGACGGCAACCACTGTTCCCGCCGTTTCGTGACCGAAGATTCTGGGCGCCGCGAGTAGGTCGTACTCGATCTTCTTGAGATCGGTATGGCAGATGCCGCAGGCCTCGACTCGGACGAGCAATTCTCCCGGCCCGATGCGCGGCGTATCGAGGTCTTCCACACGAACTGTCTGTTTGCCAACATACACTGCGGCCTTCATGGTCGCCGGTACGTTTGTCCCCGGGACAGCGTGGTCGGATTTGGTCGCCACCTCAGAAACTACAGTTTCCAATAAACTCTCCCAATGCCTTCGATGCCAGTTCGCTGTTCCGGCGTAATCGAAGCAGTTCCGGCACGCCGCTGAGCGGCTTGAACGCTGCCTGCGCCAGAATTCGACCTACCCGAAACCGACCAGCTTTATCCCGGGTCGCATTCAAATCGAGCTCAAATCCCTCACCAGCGGTGTCAGAAACAGCTCGCACGCAGTAGAACGGGACCCCTTTCTGGCGAGCCCGTTCGAGGATCGCTGCGGCTTCCATCTCGACTGCGATGGCGCCCGTCTCCCGCAGTTCCGCCTTTTCTTCGACCGTTTGCGCTACCCGATCGATGGACGCAATAGGGCCGACTACACTTTTACGCGTAGTTTTCGGGACATCAATGTTTAGACCGTTTACGGACGACCCCAAGACGATATCGCCTATTCCCAACTCCGGAATCAGCGCTCCACACAAACCGACATTCAGAATCGCATCCACTTGCTGTGTGACGCGGTCTACAGCCTCACCCGCCAGATTCGGACCCGGTCCGTTGGCGACCAGAATCCACAGCTGATCCTTCCTGGCAGGGATGTACTTCAGTTCGAAGTTCTCTGCCGCCACAACGAGGATGGTCCGCACCCTAGACGTAACCGTTGGCACGAAACCACTCCACCGCACGCTGCAGCGCCAAAGGCGCAGGGCCAGGAGCGTATCCCAGTTCCCTAGTCGCCTTGTCGTGCGTGACCCACATTTTCTTGCGGGCCATCTTTACTCCGTCAAGCGGAGCCCGAGGCTCGCTGCCCGATACCCGAGCCCAAGCCGTGCTCACCACACCGGCTGCGTACGCCACCGCATACGGTATGCGGACTTTAGGAGCCTTCAGTCCGCTGATTCCTTCCAGTTTCTCAAAGATCCTGCAAAGGGTCAGATTTTCCCCGCCGAGAATGTACCGCTCACCCGTTCTCCCTCGCTCGCACGCGAGCAGATGGCCCGCCGCAACATCCCTTACATCCACAACATTCAATCCGGTATCCACATATGCCGGCATCTTTCCGCGAACAAAATCGAGTACGATCTTGCCCGTCGGAGTCGGCTTCCAGTCATGATCTCCCACCGGCGCAGTCGGGTTCACGATTACTACCGGAAAATTCTCGCGAGCGAACTCAAGGGCTACCTGTTCGGCCAGATACTTTGACCGTTTGTAGGCGCCTTGCATGTCCTGCTCCGACGCCGGATTCTCTTCGTCCCCGATTCCGTCTTTGGGGAATCCGATGCAGCCCACGGTGCTCGTATAAACGAGACGATCGACGCGAGCATTTCTTGCGGCGGTCAGCATGTTACGCGTGCCGTCCACATTCGAGCGGTAGAGTTCAGTCGAATCCTTCGCCCACAGCCGGTAGTCCGCAGCCACGTGATACACAACTGCGCAGCCGGCCACTGCCTTCTCAATGGAACGGAGATCTGTAAGATCTCCCGTCACTATTTCAGCATCCGATTCGCGTACCCGTTTCGGATCCCGCACCAGAACGCGCACTTTTTCGCCACGTTCTCTTAACAACCTCGCTACGTGCCAGCCGACGAATCCCGTCGCGCCGGTCACTAAAACCGGTTTCACTTACGCCGAGCGGGCCAGCCCGCCACGGGCTCCATTCCCTGGCTGAGTCTTAGCTTTCAAAAATCCCGAGAGAGCCAAAAGCGGGAAGCTATTGCGGTACAGGTGGTAGGAAAGGTAGAACACCTTTGGGAAACCCGTGCCAGTCGATAACGTTTCATCCCACGTACCATCGGCGCGCTGATTCTCGATCAGCCATTCGATGCCCTTTTGCAGACTGCTGCTTGTTTGATCTCCGCCGGCCAAAAGCCCGAGCACACCCCATGCAGTTTGCGATGCGGTGCTCGCCGCGGGCATCAGACAGTGATTGTTATAGGATTCGCAGCTCTCGCCCCAACCGCCGTCAGGATTCTGAATTGACCGGAGCCATTCGCCGGCGCGGAGCACGTAAGCCTCACGGTCGCTGACGCCGGCTGCCTTCAATCCGCGCAAAGCAAGGAAGGTGCCGTAGACGTAATTAACGCCCCAGCGCCCGTGCCACGAGCCGTCCTGCTCCTGCGTTCGAATCAGGTAGTCGACTGCGCGACGAACTGCCTGGTGCTCAGGGGACACGCCGTACTTGCAGAGCGCTTCGAGCACGCGGCCGGTAATGTCCGGACACGATGGATCGAGCATCGCATTGTGATCGGCAAACGGGACGTAGCTTAAGGGCTTCCAGTCGTTGTCGACGTCAAAGGCGGCCCAGCCTCCATCTTTCGATTGCATTGCGATTAACCAGTTCACCGCGCGTTTGACGCAAGCTTCCTGCGCAGCGGAGTTAGTCGCCCGGCCGTGGAGAAGACTCAACAACACCATTGCGGTGTCGTCGATGTCGGGATAGAACTCGTTGGCGAACTCGAAATACCAACCGGAGGGCTCCACATCCGGCCGTTTGACGGACCAGTCACCCTTGCGGCGAACTTCTTTCGTCAGTAGCCAGTCAGCCATGCGCCGCAAAGCTTCCGGTGGCGCACAACCGGACTCACCCAACGAATATCCCGCGATCGCCGTATCCCAAACAGGCGAAAAGCACGGCTGGAAGAAGACCTCATCGTCACTTTCCACCATCAAGTTGTCGAATTGACGCTGCGCCTCGACCCGGTCTGGATGATCCGGAGCGTAGCCGAGCACGTCCAGCGCCATGATGGCGTACTGCATCGATGGATAAATCGCGCCCAATCCGTCCGAATACTTCGTGCGTTCGAGCATCCACTGCTCAGCGCGAAGAATAGCTTTCTTGCGAATTCCAGATGTGCCGTATTTTTCCCAGAACTTGGCGACGGCATCGAGCGACAGGAAGACGTTCCGCCAAGTCATGAACTCGCGGTCTTTGAGCCAGCTCCACCGTGTCCCACCGCCCACGAAGAGCTCTTTGACGTCGAATCCGGCGGGAACGGGCCGCATCGGGTTCATCGCGTGGATGATCGAAAGCGGTATGACAATCGCTCGGGTCCAGGAAGACATCTGGTAGATGAAGTTGTGGGGAAGCAACATCATCTCGGGTGGCACCGAAGGACAGAATTCGCGGGGGTAGAGCCCGAACAAACTCAGATTGATCTTGACGTAGCTGTTCGCAGCCTGAATGCCGCCGAGGGACAGGATGCAATCACGCGCCTTGACCATGCGCGGATCGTCGGGATCGATACCGGCCAGCTTAAGCGCGAAATATGCTTTAACGGTCGCACTGACTTCCGCGGGACCCTGCGCGTAGATATTAAAGCCGCCGTCTTCGAGTTGCCGCCGCAGAATGCTGCGTACCGCTTTGTCGATCAGGGCGCGTTTCTTCGGCTTCCAGACTCCGTTATGCGGGGGATCGAGCCAAAGCTGCAGCAGAATATAGTCTGACTCCAGCGTCGTGTCTGCTGTCAGATAAGCCCACCAATATCCTTGTTCCGTTTGTTGCGACAACAGGGCGTCCGACACTCTCCGGGTTGCCTGGAAGGCGCCAGCCACCAAGGCGTCAGCCGTTTGAAGCTGTGGTCTCATATGTTGGCGATGGAGTTAGCGATGGGTGTGGAGATTGTATGAAGCTTGGCTGGTTGGGAAAGTTCCACCGGAAGCGAGAATCTTACGTCCTCGTCTTTGAGAGTTACCTCTTCCATACTCTCAAATCCGTGATCTTCACGGAGGAAGCTGATCAAGTCCTCAACGAGATACTCAGGCGCCGAAGCTCCGGCGGTGACTGCAACCGTTCTGGCATGTGCCAGCCACTCCGGTTTTACCTGGTTGCGATCATCCACCAGATAGGAGGGGACACCGGCTTTTTCGGAAACTTCAACCAGCCGTCGTGAATTTGAGCTGTTTCTCGATCCAACTACCAGGAGCAGATCCGACTCCGGCGCAACAGCTTTTACACCTAGTTGCCGGTTTTCGGTCGCGTAACAAATATCCTGCGCGGGCGGGCATTTTATTCCGGGGAATTTCTTACGCAGCGCTTCGACGATTTCTTTTGTTTCGTCGAGACTCAATGTCGTTTGGGTCAGGAAGCAGGTTTTCTGCGGGTCGGGGACTTGTAACCGCTCCACGTCCTGGACGGTCTCTACGAGGACAGAAGATTCAGGAACTTCTCCGAGCGTTCCGATGACCTCGTCGTGATCTCTATGACCGATCAGGATGATGGTATATCCCTGCTTGGCGAACTTGATTGCTTCAAGGTGGACCTTCGTTACGAGGGGGCACGTCGCGTCAATCACATCCAGTTGACGCTGCTTAGCCTCCTGGCGAACCACCGGGGCGACGCCGTGAGCGCTGAAGATAACTCGCGCGCCTGCAGGAGCCTCACTTAACTCATCGACGAATATCGCGCCAGCCGCGCGCAACTCGTCCACAACGTGGCGGTTGTGAACGATTTCCTTGCGCACATAGATAGGGGCGCCATACAAGTCGAGCGCGATCTTAACTACATCTATAGCTCGCACTACGCCCGCGCAGAACCCTCGCGGGCTGACGAGGATGATCTTCTTGTCCTTCGCCATGGGAAACCGTAATTATAGCACCCGGCACGGCTTATTTCCTTAGTAGTCACTAAACTACTACGGTTTCAACTGTACAATTTATTGGCCACGATGTAGGAATAAATGTCGCAAGGTAGAGCTTCTGGCTGCTCGCCTCGAGCGAGCGCGTCACGTATCTCGGAGGAAGATACCGGCATCAACACATCGGTTAGCTCACGAACTTTCGCCCCTCCGGGAATGTCATAGTCCGATGACGGCCGCGTTACGACAGCGAATGTAACACTGGCGACCACGTCTTCCCAGCGATGCCAAGTCGTGATCTCAGCGAACGCATCCGCGCCGATGATGAAGTACAACTCAGCCCCGGAATCAGAAATTTCGCGGACTTTTTCGATTGTCCGGATAGAATAACTGCGTTCTTCGCCAGCCTCGAGGAGGGAAGGCTCCAACCGCTCGAACGGTCGGCACGCAAGTTCAACCATTCTGTACCGATGGGTAAACGGCGCTGCTGCTTCGCGTTTGTGAGGAGGGTTGGCAGCCGGTATTACAAGCACCCGGTCCAGCGCCAGAGTGTCTCTCGCCGAGAGTGCGACAGCGATGTGCGCGTTGTGAATTGGATCGAAGGTCCCGCCGAAGATGCCGATCTTCAACGACCGCCAGCCTTCAGTTCGATAAACTTAGCCACTGCTACTGAGGATAATCCGGGCTCGGGACCGTTCGGAGGCAATGCCCATTTGCTCATGAGCGGGGCGGCTTCCGGCTTGCGATCGGCGTTGGTCAACGCCCATACAAGCGCCATGCGCGCCTCGTTACCCGCGACGAGCGAGGAGTTCTGGTAAATCGCCGTCCAGAAGTTGATCGCTTCGGGGTAACGGCGCTCCAACAAGAGCCGCCACCCCTGTAATTCGGGACGGGCGCCCAGAAGCGCAGGGTTCCCTTTGCCTTCTGCCATGTCCCAAAGCAGGATCTGCGTTTTCGCCTGCGGCGAATCGATCTGTCCGGCCTTGCTACGGGCTTCTTCCTTCCGGCCAGTTGTGTAAAGCCATATCGCGTCGCGCAATGGAACAAGCGAGTCTTTGTGCTGCGTGCGAAACTCGCTGTATCGCTTGTAGTGCTCATCGGCCTTAGCGCGATCTCCCGCAAGAAAACGGCTGAGCGCTGCCCGGTAAAGACTACCGCCGCCGATGAGCGCGTTATTCAACTCAAATGATTCGAGAAAGTACTTCTCGGCTTCGGCGAAGCGGCCCTCGTAATAGTGAAGTTCGGCGAGCGAATCGAGCGCGTTCGCGTCTTTCGGCAGCAACTTCCGGTACTCGGCGATGCTCTGCTTGCCGGCCTCGATGTCTCCGGAAAAGGTCTGCACGTAGGCGAGGGTGTTCCAAAGCGAGCCGTCGCGCGGATCGATCGCGAGTGCCTTTTTGAGCGCTTCGACCGCTTCCGCGTGATCTTTGCTGGCTTGCGCGGAGTCCGCTGCGGTCCGCCAGAGTTGAATGTCGTACGAGGAAATCCGGGCCAGCTTCATTAGGGCGGCGGTCCGGGCTTTCGGCGTGGCGGAGGTGACGGTCTCCAAACGCGCAGTGTCGACGTCGCTGAGACGGGCCGATCTTGCGGCCGCCAAGGCTATGGGGATTTCGTCTTTCTTGCCGGTTCGCAAAAGCAACTCGACCCGCGAAACATGGGCAGACCCAAAACCGGGATCGGATGCGATGGCGGCGTCGATGTCGCCCGAGTAATAGAGGCGAACCGCTTCCGTATTGCTGGTCGTGTAAGATTTGGGCTGATTCGTGATCTGGCGCGCAAGCGCGGATGCGGCTTCGATCGGATTGGCGCCACGCACCTCGAAGGTCCGGACAGTCATCTGCTTGGGTTCGTTTCGCAATGTGGCTGTGACGCGGAAATCTCCTGTCGTTCCAGTAATATAGCCCTCCATGACTTGGGGGGAGCGCGTGAGGTGGGCATCGCGGACATTAGGGGCGAGGAGCGCGGAAGTCTGCGCGGCGACGATGCTGGGAAGCGCAGCGCCTACCCACGCAAGCTCAGGCGTAGATCCGACGTATTCGAAGGGAACGAGGACCAGTTTGGGGTCTAGCGGCGCCGACTTCTTCGCGCAGGACGGCGTCCAGAGTGTCGCAGCGATAAATAGCCCAAAAGCAACAGGAAGCGGCCTACAGGACACGCGGCTCCGAGGCCATAAGTTGCTGGAACTCCGGGAGTTCCTTCATTTTCGCGAACTCGGGTTCGCTTTGAAATTTGTCGCGTTCCTTGAAGCCCTCTTCGAGCGCCTTGCGGATATAGGTCAGCGCGCGTTCGACGGCGCCGGCCTTGGCGTAAGTCTTCGCCAGATAGAAGTGGAACTTGGCGCGTTCTTCGACGCTGCGTTCCTGCAGAAGCACTCCATGCGACCCTCGATGCTCAAACACCTCAGGGTCGATCGACAACGCTATGTCGTACGCTTCAAGAGCCTGCTTGTATTTCTTCCGCGCAAACTGCGCTGTGCCGAGGTTGCTGTAAATGGAGGCGGCGCTCGGCTTGAGTTTGAGTGCTTTGTTGTACTGGCTCACGGCTTTGCGATAGTTCTTCTTGGCATAGAATATCGTGCCGAGGTTGTTGATCGCTTCGCTGTATTTGGGATCGAGCTTGATGGCGCGTTGATAGTACTTTCGCGCCATATCTAACTCGGTCATCTGGTGGTACGCGATGCCGATCTTGTTCGCGATGATGGCTGTGTCCTGCCCGGTGGAAGCGTACATATCGACGGCCTCGCGAAACATCTTGCGAGCCATCATAATGTCGCCACGCATCTCGGGCGTCAGCGGCGGTGTGGGTTTCTGTACTTGAGAAGGGTTACTGTCTTGCCGGAAGGCGAGCGGCGTTGCCGGGGTTTGGCCCCAGGCTGTTGTCGCCACGAAGATCATTACCAATGACTTGGAAACCATGCGGCCTCCTACCTTACTTACTAATTGGAGCCCCCGGTTCGCTGGACCGGGAGGTCCGGTCACTACTTAAATATATCCTTGATCTTGCCAAAGAAACCCTTTTTTTCTTTCGGCTTTTCTGCGGGGGGCCCGGGCGCGGCCGCTTGCGGGGTTTCGACCGTCGCAATGGGGGGCGTGGCCTGCGCCGCGCGATACTGTCTACCCTGGTCGCTCACAGTAGTTTGAGGTGGTGTTGCGGACGGAGCCGGCGTGGTTTCCCAGCCCGCTACCTGTGTTCCGCCACCGCCGTGAAGGCGGCACATTTCCACCGGCTGAGTTCCTGAAACGAAGAATTCGGGCCGGATGCCCGGGCAGGCTCCGGTCGCCAGTTGCCCGGATAGCGGGTCGATGTCGACGCTCACGATTCCATCCGGAGCATCCCAATCGCGAACGTTACGGTACTCGCGGCGCGTGTGGGCCCGCTTCATGAACTCGGTCCAAATCGGGAGGGCTGACTTAGCGCCTTCCAGATTTAAGTCTTTTCCGTCGTCGAAACCCACCCAAACGACGCAGATCAATCTCGATGTGAATCCGGCAAACCAACCGTCACGGGAGGTGCCTGTCTTACCTGCGGCAGGGAGCGTGAAACCGCGCCCGCGAACTCCGGCGGCAGTACCGCTGCGCATGACCTCCTGCATCAAGCTGACCATCAGGTAGTTGACCCGGGGGTCGAGAACGGCCTTGCGCTGCGGTTGGGCCTCGTAAATCAGGGAGGCTTTGTGGCTCCGGATCATCCGGATCCAGTTCGGCTTGGATACGACCCCACGGTTGTCGAACATCGTGTAAGCGCCGGCGACTTCGATCGGCGTGGCATCCGCTGCTCCGAGAGATATGGCCGGAGTAGCGCCGACGTTCATGCTCATTCCCGCTCGTTTGGCCAGATCGAGAACGCTGCGAAAACCGGCCATTTCCGCCAACTTTACGGTAGGGATGTTCAGCGACTTCGCCATCGCCTGCCGAACGGTGACGGTTCCATAGAAGCGGTCGCCGAAGTTACTCGGCTGATACGTCCGGTCGTCGTAGAAGAACGTGGTTGGCTCATCGGCCATTGTCGTCGCTGGAGTGACAAGAGTCGACGCCTCACTGCCGACCCCCGAATTCAGCGCAGCGGCGTAAACGAAAGGCTTGAACACCGACCCGGGCTGACGCTTGGCAACCGCCCGGTTCAACTGACTCAGGCCGTAATCGCGACCACCGATCAGAGCTTTGATATCGCCAGTCAAGGGATCCATCGCCACCAGAGCTACCTGGGCTTCCTTGAACTGTTGACCCTTCTTTGTGCGCTTCCGCATCAGATCGTCCAGTTCTTTCATGCCCAGGCGGACCGCTTCGGCCGCGTCGTGTTGCAGGTTCAGATCGAGTGTCGTATAGACGCGATAGGAGTTGTTCTGGAAGTCGTGCTCTTGAAACTGCTCGAGGAGAGAATCATTTACGAGATCGACGAAGTAGGGAGCATCGGTCGACTCCGAACCGCTTTTGGCCACAACCAGAGGCTCTTCGACTGCGCGGGCGTACTCCTGGTCCGTGATGTAGTCGTTCTCTCGCATCAGGTGCAAAACCACGTTCCGCCGGGCTCTAGCGCGCTCGGGCCAGCGGACGGGGTTCGTGAAGCTGGGACGTTGGATCAGCCCCGCAAGCGTCGCAACCTCGGCCAGGGAAAGATCTCGAACGTCCTTACCGAAATAGGTTTGCGAGGCCTCACCGAAGCCACGAATGGCAAAGCTGCCGCGACGGCCGAGGTCGACCATATTGGCGTAGTACTCGAAGATCTGGTCTTTGGATAGCTTCTGCTCAAGGTGAAGGGTGATCAGCACCTCGGCCATTTTTCGCTGAATGGTCTTCTCGGGAGTCAGCCAAAAGCTGCGCGCGAGTTGCATGCTGAGCGTCGAGGCGCCCTGTGCGCGTCGTTGTTCCTTCACATCGACATACGCGGCCTTCAAAACCCGGAGCGGATCGAAGCCCGAGTGCTGGAAGAACCGCTTGTCTTCCACCGAAACCACCGCATTGACGAGTACTTTGGGAAGATCTTGAAAGCGAACGAGGCGGCGCTTTTCACGGCTTCGATCGAAGAGATTCGTGATCAATTCCGGCTCGATCAAATATTGGGTTCGTTCCGTATTGTCACGAAGGGAAATGACTTGCACGACCTTGCGGTCTTTGAACTTGACGACAGCCTCTTCGTCGTTGAAATAGGACTCGGCCCCGGGAAAGATCTCGATTGCGTTGGGGCGCATGTTGTACCAGCCCATGCTGCTGGTCGTCTTGCTGTCGGAGTAACCGCTACGCCTCAGCGCAACCGCAATCTCTTCCGCGGTAATCTGATCCCCCACCATGACGACCTGGGGCGCTGCGAACAGCATTGAGGTATTGGCGAAGGGCCCGCGATGAAGCTTTTCGTCGATTTGCCGCGAATACCTGACGTAGTAGAAGGTGAACAGCCCAAGCAGCAGCGTGTTTACAACGACAAAGGAGATAAGAAAGGCTCTGCCCCAAGGGTGCAGAACGAAGCGTACAAGCGCAGCTTTTTTCGGAACCTGTAATCGAACTGCCACTATTGAGTCCTGGCTACCTAGATTTTCGCACGTTCGTATGGGGCCTACTCTAATCCATCCATCGGCCTCCGCGTCAGGATCTTCATGGAATACATGAATATGCGAGTCCTACTTCTCTCGACTGTTATTTGGACGACTGCTGTCGCTCAGGAAGTTTCTCAAAGTGGACGGGAACTGAAAGCTGAGCGGCCGATGGTCAGTCAGCCGGAGCGGGCGCGACACGGGATGGTCGCCAGTGTCCATGAACTCGCTTCGCAAGCCGGAATCGAAATCCTGGAGGCAGGCGGCAACTCCGTAGACGCGGCAGTCGCGGTGGGATTCGCGCTTGCAGTGGTGCATCCGGAAGCCGGAAATCTGGGCGGTGGCGGTTATTTGGTGGCCCGGATGTCGGACGGCCGATCGATGGCGTTCGATTATCGCGAAAAGGCTCCGGCGATCGCCAAACCGGGCATGTTCAAAAATCCTGCCGAGGCGAGTGTGGGCTACAAAGCGTCGGCGGTTCCCGGGACGGTCGCCGGCCTCGCGCTGGCGCACAGAACATTCGGAGTTCTACCTTGGCGAACCGTTCTCGAGCCGGCGCGGCGACTGGCTGCGAAGGGATTTCCAGCATCCCAGCGCCTCGAACTCATTCTGAAACTTCAAGTTCCTGTGATGAAGCAGTTTCCTGCCACGGCAAAAGTCTTTCTTCACGGGAGCGACGAGCCTCTGGTACAGGGGGAAATCGTAAGACAGCCCGATCTGGCCGCAACCATTCGGCGGTTGCAGAAAGAAGGACCCCGCGAGTTTTATGTAGGCGAAACGGCGCGGCGTATTGCCCGTGACATGGCCGCGAATGGAGGAACAATCACGCTCGCCGACTTGAAAGCGTATGAGGCGAAAAAAATGGCTCCCGTCGAAGGAAAGTATCGCGGTTATCGGGTGCTTTCCTCTCCGCCTTCGTCGAGTGGAGGAACCACTCTCATCGCGATGTTGAACATTCTGGAAAACTTTTCGGCTTCGCTTGGAGCGGAAGGTTCGACCGTCTCCAGGCATCTGCTCGTGGAGTCGATGCGCCGGGCTTATCGGGATCGCGCCGAGTATTCTGCGGACCCGGACTTTTTTACGGTTCCGGTCGAGAAGCTGATCTCAAAGGATCACGCTCGTGAACTGGCAGCATCGATTGTGCTTGATAAGGCGACACCAGGATTCGGTGTGAATGCCGGCGTTGAGGGGAGTGAGTCGGACGACACAACGCATTTCAGCGTGGTTGATAAGAAGGGGAACATGGTCTCTAACACTTACACGCTAAATGGCTTCTTCGGATCGCAAGTGATCGCGGCGGGGACCGGAGTCCTTCTGAATGACATCATGAGCGCGTTTACCGAGCAGGAAGGACGGAACCAGATCGGGCCGGGAAAGCGCCCGGTTTCGTCGATGACTCCCACGCTCCTGTTGAAAGCGGACGGAAGTCCGTCGCTCGCGCTCGGTTCCCCGGGGTCGGCCACCATTCCGAATACGGTGTTTCAGATCATCGTGAACCTCATCGATTTCAAGATGTCGCTACGGGATGCTATAGAGTTTCCACGGATTCACCATCAATACCGGCCCGACCGGATCGACGCGGAGCCGGCGGCATTAGTCGACGACGTCGCAGAGAAAATGCGGAGCTTCGGGCATACGATCAACCCGAGGCTCCGATCGCAGGGAGATATTCACGCGGTTGGAATTGCCGAGGATGGATGGCGAATTGGGTGGTCGGACGGCCGCCGGGGCGGCCGTGTCCACGGTTACTGAGCGGCTCTAGCGGTGCGCCTCGGTCGGGACTGGAAGATCTTTTCGACATCCGACTGCGGAGCGCTGACGGAAAACAGGACCGTCGTGCCTTGTACGGTGCTCTTCGCGGTCTGAAGAAGCGACAGGAACGGAGTCATCGCCGGATTCTTGTTGCCCTGCATTTGGCCCATCGCTGTGATGAATTGAATTAATTGGGCCAAGGCTTGGGCGTCCTTCTCTGTCTTCATGATGGCTTCAGCGCTGAGTTCGACGGTGGAACCAAGCGTCAAACCGCCGCTAAGAATCTCGAGCGCGTCTTCCGGGAGCTGCATCTTGCCGAATTTCAAACCGCTTTGACCTGTCGCAACGAACCAGACATCATTGCGCGATCCGGCTAGAGCCACCTTCGTTGCGAGCGCCGCGCTCAATTCCGAAGGCTTACCACGACGATCTAGAGCAGGCTTCACGAGTGCCGTGTCGCCGGCCACGACGATCCCGGGTTCTGGAAAAGCGATCGTGGCAGGGCCGGTCCCCTCATAGATATCCACTCCGGAGTACGAACTCCGCTTCATCCCCTTTTCGATGAGAGCCGCGCCGAGACGTTCGGCGTCAAACCGGCCCCGCGCCGCGACCATGCCCGGTTTCTTACCTTCGCCGCCCGGGGAAAATGCGACCAGTTCGATGAGATCGCGTCTTGGGTCAAAGCCCGTCACGTTGATGAATTTTCCGAATGCAACATCGTCCTGACCGAGTCGCGACTGCGCGAACAGGCCAAGCGGAGACGCGATCACCCGGCTGACATATACGCCGGCAATATCCTTGGCGTCCGCCCCTCCGTACTTCAGAAGATCCGCATCCACTGCGAAAATCGGAGAAACGGCGGCTGTGGCAATCAGGACCAGACTATTTAGCTTCATGTGCCCTCACTATTCCTTAACGCCGTCGGCAGCGAGAAAGTTCCCCGTATGGATTGGTTCCTGCGACATCACTTCAATTCCATAAGCGTCCAAGCCAACAATCTTGCGGGGATTGTTTGTAAGCAGCCGTACACGCGACAGCCCGAGATCCGCGAGGATTTGCGCTCCGATTCCGGCTTCATGCTGCAACTTTCGATGCCCATCCGCGCTCGCTGAGTAGGTAGCGCCGCGCATGTGGGGTGTCAGTTTGTCGCGTTGCATCCGAAGGCCAGCCGTCGATTGATGGAGATATACGAGCACGCCGCGTCCTTCCTTTGCGATTCTCGCGAGGGATCCTCGGATCGCATCATGACAGTCGCAGTCCAGTGAGCCGAATACATCTCCGTACGTACAGTTGGCATGCATGCGAACAGGTACATCGCTTGCGCTCAGCAGGTCGCCTAGCACGAGAGCAAGGTGGATGTCCGGATCTACTGAGCTTGAATAAGCAATCGTCTGAAACTCGCCGAACTCGGTTCGAATCGAGCCCTCGGCATGTCTGCGCACAACACGCTCATGAAGAAGACGGTAGCGAATCAAGTCCGCTACGGAGATCAATTTCAAATCATGAGTCCGGCAGAACTCGACCAACTCGGGCATCCGCGACATTGTGCCGTCGGCGTTCATGATTTCGCAAATGACACCACCCGGATGAAATCCGGCAAGTCTAGCCAAGTCGACCGCAGCCTCGGTCTGTCCTGCCCTTACGAGCACACCGCCTTCTCGAGCGCGCAACGGAAAGACATGGCCGGGACGAGCCAGATCCGATGGACGCGTTTCAGAACGCATGGCTGTTTGTATCGTCAACGCTCGGTCTCGCGCCGAGATCCCCGTAGTAATTCCGTCCGCCGCGTCGATCGCTTCGCAAAAAGCGGTGGTGAAACGGGACGTGTTATTCGGCGACATCAAGGGAAGCTGGAGTTCATCGCACCGCTCCGGACTGAGCGCAAGACAGATCAATCCACGGCCGTGCATCGCCATGAAGTTAATGGTTTCAGGCGTTATTCTTTCCGCCGCGATGGTAAGGTCGCCTTCGTTCTCGCGATCCTCGTCGTCTACAACCACGAGCATCTTCCCCGCGCGGAAGTCTTCGAGGGCCTCCGGTATGGAAGCTAGGGCCATACTTCCATTCTGACGTAACCATTTCGCTGTTAAGAACTTGGGGTCGAACAAAAAATAAGGCGCGGTGCTCAGGTCGCGCCTTTACGGAGGGGGACTGCGGTAGGGAAGCTACTCGCAGATTCATCGACTAGGACGATCCGCGGTTCAGGTTTAGTCGAGAGCTTTACCGTTAAAAATCTACTCGTGTCCGAGATAGAGAAAACGCGCGATAAAGAGCGCGGTAAGAACATACATAAGCCAATTCACGCGACGGAATTCGCCCTGCAAGATGCAAAGAAACGTGTACACGGTAAAGCCGAGAGCAATGCCGTTCGCGATGCTGAACGTGAAGGGAATCGAGACGATTGTCAAAAAAGCTGGAATCGCGATGCGTAGTTCGGACCAGTCGATTTCCGCCATGTGCGAGGCCATGAGGCTGCCGACAAGGATGAGAGCAGGCGCGGTCGCGGCCGATGGAATGGCTCCGATGAGCGGCGCAATGAAAAGGGCGAGCAGAAATAATAGTCCGGTTACAATCGCTGTCACGCCGGACCGGCCGCCTGCGACGACACCGGCTGCGCTCTCGATATAGCTAACGACCGTGGAAGTTCCACTGAGTGAACCCGCAACGGTTGCGGCAGCGTCGCTGAAGAGTATTCGATTCAATCTCGGGATGCGGTGAGTCTCATCGAAGAGACGCGCCTTCTTGCCAACTGCAACGAGAGTACCGACGTTGTCAAACAAGTCGACGAACAGGAAGACGAACACGATCTCGAGAGCACCGAGGCTCAATGCTCCTGGTATGTCGAGTTGGAATGCCGTGGCGCTTATGTCGGCCAATGAGAACGAACCCGGACTCCACTTTACAAGGCCGCTCAGGGCGCCGATAGCCGTGGTCGCAAGCACTCCTATCAGCATTGCGGCGCGATATCCGCGCACCAGCAAAGAAGCAGTCAGTATGAGTCCGAAGATTGCGAGCAGAACGTTTGGATCGCGCAGATTGCCCAACGTTACGAGGGTCGCCGGACTTGCGACGACAAGCCCGGAATTCTTGAAACCGATTAATGCGATGAATAGCCCGATTCCACTCGCAACTGCCGCATAGAGCTCGTGCGGAATCGCGGACACAATCATTTGCCGGATGCCTGCGAACGTGAGAACGATGAAGATCACGCCGGACAAAAAGACAGCTCCCAAGGCGACAGGCCAGGCAACTCCGAGTCCTTTGACGACTGTGTACGTGAAGTAGGCATTCAGTCCCATGCCCGGCGCGAGCGCGATGGGATAACGAGCAAGCGCGCCCATGAGAATGCTGCCGAATGCTGCTGAAACGCAAGTGGCGGCGACGACGGCCTGGAATGGCATACCGGCATCCCGCAGGATCGATGGATTGACGAAGATGATGTAGGCCATCGTGACGAAAGTAGTCACTCCGGCGAGGATCTCGGTTCGCCAATCGGTTCGTAACGCGGCGAACTCGAAGTAACGCTCGAGGCGTTGCCTCATTTTTCTGTCAGATCAGTTTTCAAGTCAGCAGTCGAAGTGGCTCTCGCTCGCCAGTCCGGCGCATCGAGACGCTGAGTCAGCCACGCGGCTATATCAGCAAGACTCTGCTGCGATACGGAGTGACCGATCGGATACTCACGGTAGGTTAGATCGACAGGGAGCTTCTGCAACTCATCACGAATCGCGCGGCCAAAGGAGATCTGCAACACCTGATCTTGCGTGCCATGCACGATCATGGCCGGAAAGCCGCTCAATTCGTCGGCCGGCGCAGCCCTCTCGATGATCCCCGGCAACAGGCGGCCGCTCATCCCGACAATACCAGCGAAATTGCGAGGGGCCATTAACGCGCTGGCGACGCTCATGATGCAACCCTGGCTGAAGCCCATCAGAAATATTCGACGACGATCGATGTTGTAGGAAGATGCGAGTTCCTCAACGAATGTCCGAATCATTTCGAGGCTGCGTTCGGCTTCTTCCGGGTCGATGATGTGTCCGGTAGGGGTGAACTGAACGTGGTACCAGCCATAGGCGCTATGGCCGAGCGTTATAGGGGCTCTGGCGCTCACGACGAAGAAGCGTGGATCTAAAGCGGGAGCCAGGCCCATCAGATCTTGCTCATTACTGCCTACGCCATGAAGTAACAGAAGGAGAGGCGCCGGCTCGCGGGTGTTTCCGACCGGCTCGCGCACAGCGTGAACGAGGGAAAATTTCATCTGCTGTTCTAGCTTACCTACTTCGGCCAGTCGCGCAATTGTTCGAGCAGATCGATGGCAAGCGGGAGGCGCTCCTGATTGACGTGGCGCATGAGTTCGACCTGTTTCCGTCCGATCGGCTCATCGACTTCCCTCAGCAGCGACAATCCCTCCGGTGAGATGTGAATCGCGACAAACCGGCGATCTTGCTTGGCTCGGCAGCGTGTCAGCAACTTGCGCCGCTCCAGACGGTCGAGAAGTCGCGTGATATCGGGATCGCGCGTAATCATGCGCGCAGCGATCTCTTTGCAGGTGATACCTCGATCGCCGGCTGAGCGAAGAATACGAAGCACGTTGTACTGAGTGGCTGAGATGCCGAAGGGCCGCAGTACATCAACAAGCTCCTGCATGAGCGCATCAGCGGTACGCTGCAAGTTCAGGAATACTTCTTCCTCAACATGGCGAAAGGGACTGGCATATTGCAGTTCGTTCACGATTCCACCCGCTACGGACGTATGCTAAACATCAGCTTACCAGTTGTCAAGATCCTGTAAAAAAACTGTAAAAACAGTCAGCCGGCGTACATAGGCGGAAGACACAGTTTCAACAGCCAGCGCGACGCAAAAATATCGAAAATACTTTTCCCACGTCTGTCGAAAAAGCGAGTGGTCAATCGTTCTTAGAGTGACAGGAGAGAGCGACGGCAATTATGCAGCGAAACCGAATTGTATCTGAGGACGAGTGGACGGCTGCGCGTAAGCAGTTGTTGAACAAGGAAAAGGTACTAACGCGATTGCGCGATGAACTTAGCCGTGATCGACGTGAGTTGCCTTGGGTCAGGGTGAACAAACCGTATATTTTCGAGGGCTCGAACGGAAAAGAGACATTCCCGGATCTGTTCGAAGGTCGTAATCAATTGATTGTGTACCACTTTATGTTTGGCCCGACATGGGAAGAAGGTTGCCCGAGTTGCTCTTTCCTAGCTGATCACCTCGATGGCATTCTCGTCCATCTCAATGCGCGCGACGTCACATTAGTAGTGGTCTCCCGGGCGCCGTGGCCCAAGATCGAAGCATTTCAAAAACGAATGGGTTGGCGCTTTAGATGGGTCTCATCGTATGGGAGCGACTTCAATTTCGACTATCAGGTATCGGCCACAGCAGACGAGGTGGCCAGGGGCAGGATGTACTACAACTTCGAAACAACGGATCTAGGAGTTGAAGAACTGCCAGGCACCAGCGTGTTTTGCAGAGATGAAGCAGGCGGTATCTTCCACACCTATTCGAGCTACGCCCGCGGAGGGGACATGCTGCTCGGCGCGTATAACTTCCTCGACCTCACTCCCAAAGGTCGCAATGAAGATGATCTAGCCTTTCCAATGGCGTGGCTTCGCCACCATGATCGCTACGGCGCAAACTACACTGTCGATCCCAAGGCGAATTATGCGCCGCCGAAAGGCTCACTCTGTTCACACTGTTCGATGGAGAATCTTGCGTGAAGACCAATCGTTGTTGCGAAGTTTCTGGTTGGCTGATTCCGACCGCGATGCTTGCGCTATTGCCGAAATGTCCGGCATGTTTTGCGGCATATTTCGCAATTGGTTCGGGCGTCGCTCTCACGGTTTCAGCTGCTGCGCAACTACGAACTCTTCTCGTCACCCTTTGTGTAGCTCTACTGTCCTACCTTGCGAGCAAGGCAGCGATACGCGCCTTGCCGCGCTTCACTCGATTTGAAAGGAGATAACGACTATGGCAACCAAAACTGAAGAAGTTACCGAAAAGCAAGCGACTGGCTGCGGCGGTATGAACATTGAGCCGCAGAAAGAACATCAATGGCTACAGCAACTGGTCGGCGATTGGACCTGTGAAGGCGAGGGCGTGATGGATCCGGGTCAGCCGCCGGTCAAATGGACCGGGACTGAGAGCGTACGGTCCATCGGTGGTCTCTGGACTGTTGGCGAAGGCGGAGGTGAAATGCCTGGTACGGGTGTGCCGACCACAACGCTGATGACCCTCGGCTACGATCCCCAGAAGAAGCGTTTCGTGGGCACATTCATGGGCTCGATGATGACGAATCTCTGGGTGTATGAGGGAACGCTCGATGCGTCAGGAAACGCCCTGACACTTAACACCGAGGGTCCTAACATGGCCGTCGAGGGCAAGATGGCCAAGTATCAGGACATCGTTGAGATTAAGAGCAACGATCTACGGCTACTGAGATCGAGGATGCAAGGAGAAGACGGTAAATGGAATGAAGTGATGACAGCCACTTACCGTCGGAAGAAGTAATACGGAAAGCATGGCGGCCCGGTCACTTGCCGGGTCGCCTTTCGATTGGAGGACACGGAGGACAAACAATGGTCGAAAGCTTAGTTGCACAACCGAAAATCGTTTCTCGAGAAGAGTGGCTCTCAGCTCGCAAGGAACTGCTTGCGAAAGAAAAAGAGCTTACGCGGCGTCGAGATGCCCTCAATGCCGAACGTCGAAGGCTACCCATGGTTGCAATCGAAAAGCAATACGTTTTTAACGGGCCAGAGGGTCAGGTGAGCTTACTCGATTTGTTTGACAACTGCCGCCAGTTGATCGTGTATCACTTCATGTTCGAGCCGGGTCCGGCGCCTCCCGGCAAGTCCGGCGAACCTTGGGACGAAGGTTGCAGTGGGTGCTCGTTTGTCACCGACAATATAGGCCACCTCGCTCATCTTCGAGCGCGCGACACGTCTCTAGTACTGGTCTCGCGGGCGCCGATTACCAAAATCGCGCCTTTCCAGGCGCGCATGGGATGGACGGTTCCGTGGTATTCGTCCTTCGGAAGCGACTTCAACTATGATTTCCACGTCACCCAGGATGAAGCGATCGCTCCGATCGAGTACAACTATCGGGACAAAGAAACACTGAGAGAATTGGGTCACAACTATCATCTGCAGGGAGAGCAGCCAGGGTTGAGCGTGTTTCTCCGCGATGGCGATAAGGTCTTTCACACGTACTCGGCCTATTCGCGGGGGCTCGATCAACTCGACGGGACCTACGTGTATCTTGATCTCACACCGTTCGGGAGACAAGAGAAGTGGGAAGATTCTCCAGAAGGATGGCCGCAAACACCAACCGACTGGTTACGTCATCACGACAAATATGGCGAAGAGGGCGGAGTGGAGGACTCCTGTTGCAATGCTAAAGGAAAGTAAAGCGTTCAGTGGATTTTCTGTAGACGATACCCGCAAGGCGAAAGAGTTCTATGGGCAGACGCTTGGGCTGAAGGTTACTGATTCGGAGGAGAACTCAGTCGAGTTGCTTCTAGGGACTGGAGCAAAGGTTCTCATTTACCCGAAGCCCAATCACACACCGGCTACGTTTACGATCCTGAACTTTCCTGTGGACAACGTCGACAAGGCCGTTGACGAGTTGACGAAACGCGGAGTCCGCTTCGAGATATACGATTTACCGGGTCTGAAGACGGACCAACGAGGGATCTTTCGTGGAGAGGGACCCACGATCGCATGGTTCAAAGATCCGGCCGGCAATATTCTATCCGTATTGGAAGTTTAGGAGGCGTCAACACATGAGGTTAGTCAATTCGGTCCTCGTTGCCTTCAGTGTCGTTACGACACTCTTTGCAGGAGAACTCGATTCCACCACACGTAAGGTATTGCTGGACCATCTCAACCAGAGCTCTACTGAGTTTCACGCTGCGCTCAAGGGTGTCACGGCTGAGCAATGGAACTACAAGCCCGCGCCCGATATATGGTCGGTCGCCGAGTGCGCCGAGCATATCGTTCTGACGGAGGATCTGCTTCGGGACATGGTCGCGAATAAGGTCCTCGCGATGCCGGCGAGTCCGGAGCGGATCGCAGCGCGCAAGGTAAACGACGACAAGATTCTGAAGATGATCACGGACCGAAGCAACAAAGCAAAGGCTCCGGAAGTGCTGAAGCCGACGCATCAGTTCGCCACTCCGGAGGCGGCGCTCAAAGCGTTTGACGAGAAACGCGCAAAGACGATCGCCTTCGCCAAGTCGCACGATGATCTGCGCGAGCATGCGGCTCCGCACCCGCTCTTCAAAGAACTCGACGCTTATCAGTGGCTGCTCTATCTGTCGGGCCACAGCATGCGCCATACGGCACAGATTCTCGAAGTGAAGTCGAGCGCGGGATACCCGAAGTAAGGCTACGTTAAACTGAAGAGACCGCCCGCGTCTGCGGGCGTTATCTTCTTGTTACACACAGACACCAGTACATTTTTAGAGCGCTCCCGTTCGGCGGTGGAACTTCTTGAGTTGATCGCTGCCGACAGACGCTTGCTCGATACTCTGCCCGAGGAAGAACGGAAGCGGCTGCATCAGGCGGTAGCGCAAGTCTACAATCCTGACCCTGCGGCTCGCCGTCGAATGTTGAAGGCGGAAGAACGAGAGAGAAACGCCGCACAAACGCAGCGTGACAGTGAGATCCTGCATGAAACGGGTATTCGGACGTTGCGCCGGAAGCCCGTTTTTACTACGCCGAACGTCTTCGCGCCAGAGGAATTCGAATCTGAACGATTTGAATCTCAACCAGGGGAAGCAATCGAGCCGCAGCATTGCTACGTCTGCAAGCAGAAATATTCTGTCATCCATCACTTTTATGACCAGATGTGTCCTTCCTGCGCCGACTTTAACTTCGTCAAGCGCACGGAACTGGCCGACCTACGGGGCCGCGTCGCTCTACTGACAGGAGGACGGGTCAAGATCGGCTATCAGGCCGGTCTGAAGTTGTTGCGCGCCGGCGCGCAACTGATCGTGACGACTCGGTTTCCCCGTGACTCCGCGGCTCGTTATGCCAAGGAGCCGGACTTCGGCGAATGGGCCGACCGCCTCGAGATCTTCGGTCTCGATCTACGGCACACGCCTAGCGTCGAGGAGTTCTGCCGTGAGTTGCTCGCGACTCGTTCGAGGCTCGATTTCATTATCAACAACGCTTGTCAGACTGTCCGCCGGCCGCCTGTGTTCTACGCGCACATGATGGAGGGAGAACGTGCCGCTTTGCGCGATATGCCCGCCATCACACGCAAACTTCTGGGAGCTTACGAAGGTTTGCGTAGTTATGACATGCTTCCGGCGGCAGTGCAACCAAGCCAGGCGGTCGGCTCTGCTGAACTCTCGCAAATTCCTCTTCTCGCGGAAGAGTTGCTCGGGCAGAAACATCTGTTTCCCGAGGGAATTTTAGATCAGGACTTGCAGCAAGTCGACCTGCGCGGTCGAAACTCCTGGCGGTTGCTACTGGCGGAAGTATCTTCGGTGGAATTGCTCGAAGTGCAGTTAATCAATGCGGTGGCTCCGTTCATTCTCAATGCGCGGTTGAAGCCGCTGATGCTGCGGACACCGGAGCGCGATAAACATATTGTTAACGTGTCTGCCGTCGAAGGCCAGTTCTATAGAAGGTGGAAAACGACTCGGCACCCGCACACGAACATGGCCAAGGCGGCGCTGAATATGATGACGCGCACCGCAGCGACCGATTACCACGACAGCGGCATCCACATGAATAGCGTGGATACGGGTTGGGTGACCGACGAAGATCCGGTTGAGATAGCGGCCCGGAAAACAGTGGAACAGCGGTTTCATCCGCCTCTCGATATTGTGGATGGCGCGGCGCGTATTCTCGATCCAATTATCCATGGCTTCAATACGGGCGAACATGTATGGGGACAATTTCTGAAAGACTACACGCCGACCGATTGGTAAAGCCATTCGTTCTTGGAGGGAAACGAACTCTATCGCTCCACTTCAGCACCATTGGTGTCCAAAGCAGAATGGACGTGCGTATGCCCGACCGTCTGGTCCTCGGTTACACACGTACCATGGTGGGCTTTCTTTTGTTCAACCCACAGCCGGGCCATATTGGGATGATCGGTTTAGGCGGAGGATCGATTCCGAAGTACTGCTACCGACGCCTTCCGAGTACGAGAATCAGCGTGGCGGAAATAAGTCCCGAAGTCATCGGCTTTCGTGACTCTTTTCAGATCCCCCGGGACGATTACCGATTTCGCGTTTTCTGTGAAGATGGCGCAGACTTCGTGGCGTGCCGCCAGAATCAGTTCGACGTATTGATTGTTGATGGGTTCGATAAGGCGGGGCAGCCTCCTCAGTTGTGTAGTCCTGCATTTTACGAGGACTGTTGCAACGCCCTGACTCCTGAAGGCCTTCTGGTTGTCAACATTTATGAAGGCCGCAATTCTGTTCTGATCCCACGGTTGAGCGAGGTTTTTGGGGATCGAATGATTATTGTCGGTGGCGAAGATAGTAATAACTCCATCGTGTTTGCTGCCAAAGGAACAATTCTTGGGCGTACCGATGCGGAGCTTGCGATCAATCGAGAGCGCCTCGAGAGTGAAGATCAAATCGCATCGTGAAAGATGATGCCGAGCGTATGTCGGTGACCCGATCGGATGCGGCTGACGCCATGCCGTAGATTGACCCGATACACACCTCTAGTACCTCGCACCGGCCGATGGTGAACAGCAAACACAACTCCGTCTCCTTGGCGAAGCGGCACTACGATCGGGCGCGACTGCATACGGGGTCGTTGCTCCGTCATCACGAATTCTCCGCCGGTGAAGTCGACGCCCGGCTCTGACAGTAGGACAGCGAGTTGGAGAGGAAAGACGTGCTCCCCGTAGAGATCCTGGTGGAGGCAGTTGTAGTCATCGGGTCCGTACTGCAGAAGCAGCGGCGTAGGCCTGGTTTGGCCCGCTTGATGACATCGCCCAAGGAATTCCGCGTGATGCTCGGGATAGCGCGTGTCGATTCCCATTGCCTCATTCCATCGATTGGCGATCGGTACAAGCTGAGGATACGTCGCTGTACGGAGTTCTTCAACGAGGCGTGGTAGAGGGTAGTGGAAGTACTTGTACTCTCCGCGTCCGAAACCATGGCGCGCCATTACGATATGGCTGCGAAAGATATCGTCCTCTCGATAGAGATCTGCTATTTTCCGGCACTGCTCGGGAGAAAGAATCTTCTCTACGACGGCACTGCCTTGATCGTCGAGATCGCGCGAGACACGGTCCCAATCGGTACGCATAGAGCAAATCTAGCGCCGTCGTTTGTCTTTTAAACTCCGATTCTTGCTTTCAAACTTCCTGAGCTTACTTGTGCGTCACTACCGGCGTGTTCAGGTGACTGTTTCTACGGCCGTAACCGAAGTAGATGACGAAGCCAATCGCCATCCAAACGATTAGCCGCATCCAGTTCTCCCAGCCGAGTCCGAACATCAGGAACAGGTTGGCGAGAATACCCAGAATCGGCACGATCGGGACCAGTGGCGTCCGGAATGGGCGAGGCAGTTCGGGGTGCGTTTTTCGCATCACCATGATGCCCGCGCAAACCAGGACGAAAGCGAACAGCGTTCCGATGCTGGTCATTTCACCGACCACTTGAATCGGCGCAAATGCCGCGAACAGGCTCACGAAAACCATGAACAAGCAGATTGCTCCGCCAGGGTGTTCGGTACTTCGGATGAATGTCGCTGAACAGCTTCGGCAGCAATCCATCGCGCGACATCGAGTAGAACACTCGCGACTGACCGAGCAGCATCACGAGAATCACCGACGTATAGCCGGCGATGATCGCGAGCTTGATCGCCTTTTGCCAGCCAAACGATTCCCGTGCGGTCGATTGCCGTTGCAACGGGCGCGGCATTGTTCATCTCCGTGTAGTTCACGATGCCGGTCAGCGTGTAAGAGAACAGAACGTAGAGAATTGTGCAAACCGCTAGCGAGCCGATGATGCCGATCGGCATGTCGCGCTGCGGGTTCTTGGTTTCCTGCGCGGCGGTGGAGACGGCGTCAAAGCCGATGAACGCAAAGAACACGACACCGGCGGCTCGAACGATTCCGCTCCAGCCGAAGTGGCCGAACTCGCCTGTGTTTGGCGGAATGAACGGCGTGTGATTCGCGGGATTGATATAGGACCAGCCGAAGAGGATGAAGAGGATGACGACCGCTACCTTGAGGACGACAATGACCGCATTCGCCCGCGCCGACTCCTGAATGCCGGTGATCAGCAGAAACGAGATCAAGCTGACCACGATCGATCGCGGGCAGATTGATGATTCCGTGACCTACGGTGCCATCCGCAAAAGTGATCTGTTGCCACGGAGAATTGATTAATTGCGGCGGCAGAATGATTCCGAAGTCCGCTAAAAACGATGCCACATAGCCTGACCAACTGACTGCGACGGTTGCCGCGCCCACCGCATATTCGAGAACGAGGTCCCAGCCGATGATCCAGGCGAGTAGTTCGCCCATCGTCGCGTACGAGTAGGTGTACGCGCTGCCGGCGATCGGGATCATCGTCGAAAATTCGCTGTAGCAAAGTCCCGCGAAAGCGCAGCCGAAGGCCGCCAGGACGAA
The DNA here is from genome assembly GCA_963844855.1 of Bryobacteraceae bacterium. Classification (GTDB taxonomy): domain Bacteria; phylum Acidobacteriota; class Terriglobia; order Bryobacterales; family Bryobacteraceae; genus DASQDN01. The sequence continues at coordinate 84,830 of CAWJQP010000080.1, read as the reverse complement.
GGCCAGCACCACGGCGGGACCGGCGTGATTGGCCGCCGCGATGCCAGTCAGTGAAAACAAGCCCGCGCCGATGATCGCTCCGATGCCGAGAGCCACCAGTTGCACGGGCCCGAGCGTTCGTTTGAGCGCATGCTCGCCCTCGGCTTCCGCCATGATGCGACTAAGTGGCTTTGTCGCAAATAAGTTCATGCGTTGTCCTCTTTCTTCCGCCACAGGAAGTAGACCGGAATCCCAGCAGAACGATGATCGAGACCCGGCCACGTATAGTTTGGTTTGTATAGTAACAGCAGGACTTCAATCAGTCCAGCGATCACGATGTAGACGCACCGGCAGAACGGGATAGCCGATCGCGCGATATGGCCGCTCCATGTCCGGTCGGGTGCGGCGCAGAACGAAAACGCCGGCGATTGTCAGAATGTAGAAAATCAGCACGGCGAAAATAACGTAGTCGAGCAGATCGCTGTATCGACCAGATAGTGTCAGCAAAGCACGCCCAGGCGCATTGCAGCCACAGTGAGGTTGAGGGTGTGTGGGATTTCGGGTCCAGAACGCCGGCTTTGCGGAAGAACAGCTTATCTTGCGCCATCGCGTAGTACACGCGCGAGCCAGCCAGGAGCATCCCGTTTACGCAGCCGAACGTCGACACCATGATTGCTGCAGCCAGAAGCTGCACCCCGGACGGTCCGAACATCTGTTGCGCGACAGCAGTAGCGACCCGGTCCTGCGGAGCGGTCTGTATCTGCTCGAGTGGCAGAGCGTTCAGGTAAATGAAATTGCACGCCAGGTAAAGCAGCGACACCACGCCGACGCCGATCGCCAGGGACAGCGGCAAATTCCGTTTCGGATTGCGTACTTCCCCGGCGGTAAAGGTGACGTTGTTCCATGCGTCGGAGGAGAATAGCGCCCCGACCATCGCCACGCCGACCAGCCGGATCGTGTCCCAGCTCCAACCCGCCGAGCCCCAGAAGTCGCCGAAGTTGCGTTCCACTGCCACATCATTGCGACCGAGCAAGAAGCCGAATCCGATCAATCCGAGCAGTGCCGCTGTCTTGGCGAAGGTAAACATGTTCTGTACGGCGGCGCCGGTCTTTCAGTCCGCGCGTGTTCACCCACGTCAGCAGGACGAGCACGAGGATGGCGAGTCCCTGTTGTGTGTTCAAGAACGGCAGAAGCCAGTTGTCCGCAGAAACGGCTGGAAAGAAGACGCCGGTGTATTTTGCAAATGCGACCGCGACTGCGGCAACCGTGCCGGTTTGGATCACCATGAAGAGCGTCCAGCCATAAAGGAAGCCGAACAGCGGACCGAATGCTTCGCGAAGATATACGTACTGCCCGCCAGCGTGAGGCATCGCAGCGGCGAGTTCTCCGTAGCTGAGCGCCGCAATGATCGTTAGAACGGCAGTGATGATCCACGTCATCAGGAGCAGGCCCGGCGATTGCACCTGGCGGGCGATGTCCGCAGAGACGATAAAGATTCCCGAGCCGATCATCGACCCCATCACAATCGTCGTTGCGTCGATCAGCCCGAGACCCTTGACGAGTCCCGTCTCTTTCGTTACTACACCAGCTTCAGCCACTCTTCAGCGCTCCTTCTCACGTCGGGGTACAGGTCTCCAACGACCGCAATCGAGTCTGCACCCGCAGCCCACACCTCTGGCGCAGTCTGACGGGTAATGCCGCCAATCGCAACCAGGGCAACTTGGGCCAATGGCTTTAATCTTCGCAGTTCGTCGACTCCCACCTCAGGATCCGGGTTCAGCTTGGACGCTGTGCCAAAAATCGGACCGAGCGCGACGTAATCAATCGGCTCATTTGCAGCAGCGGCAAGCTGCGCTTCATTGTGCGTTGAAAAGCCGAGCAGGCGCGCTCGGGCCTGCAACTCTACGAGCCTCCCGAGGAGGGATATCGTCCTGGCCAACATGGGCGGCGGCGTCGAGAAGCATCGCGATGTCGACACGGTCATTGATGACGAAAGTTGCCCCGGCTTGCCGGCATAAGGCCGCGACTTGCTCGGCGTCCGCGTAAGTATTGCGATCGAAGTGGCCTTTGTGTCGAAACTGAAGGATATGCGCGCCCGCCGTGAGCAGCGCTTCGGCTGCTTCGACTGCAGGAACCCCATGGCGCTGGAGCGCGCTCGTGTCGAGGATAGGGTAGAAACGCGGGAGGATCATTTCAAATACCGGTCGAACAACTCGGTTGTGCGGCGAAGCGCGTCGATCCACGTCTGGTCGCGAATGAAGCCGTGGCTTTCCTGTGGGTAGAACATATGGTCGAAGGTCTTACCTTCCTGGACGAGTTTCTCGGTCAGTTGGATGGCATCCTGAAACAGGACGTTGTTGTCGACCATGCCGTGAATGATCAGCAGGCGGTCACTGCAGTTGATTTGAGAAATGAATCGGTGAACTTCGACGATAGGCTTCCGGGTTCGAGGCGGGACTGTTCAGCCGCTGCCCTGTGTATCCAGCGTTGTAGTTCTCCCAATCGTTGACCGCGGCCCAGGACGATCCAGCCTTGAACGTTCCTGGCGCTAGAAACAAAGCCATGTTTGTCATGAATCCGCCGTAGCTGACACCCCAAATTCCCAGCCGGTTGGTGTCAATGTTTCCCAGCGTCTTTAGATAATCGACAGCTCCGAGCACATCCTCCAGATCTTTGCCTCCAAGATGTAAATAAACATCGGAGCGCCAGTCGCGTCCGTAGCCTGTGCTGCCGCGATAGTCCAAATCGAGAACGACATAGCCTTTGTTGGCAAGGAACGTGTTGTACACGTAGCGAAGCTCGTTGTAAGAACCCCATTGCTGAAGAACGCTGGTCGCAATGCCTGCGCCGTGTACGTAGACGATGGCCGGAAATGGCTTTAGTTTTTTGTCGTCCAGCTTATACCCTGGCGGGATCATGATTTTGGCTGCCACCGATTTCCCATCGACCTTCGATGGAAACATTACATACCGTGTCTCCGGCCAGGACCACGTTTGAAACTCCGGAAGAGGACTGGTGGTAACCCGATGGCCATCGACCCAGAGATCGAACGGGTTCTTCTCGTCGGCTCTCAAGAGAGCGACGTGACGTCCATCCTCAGTTACTGTGCCGATGTGCAATCCGGCGGTGGTTGAGAGCTTTTCTTTGCGTGTGCCATCAGGTTGGACACGATAGAACTGCCGCTGCGAAGGACCTTCTTCCGTCGACGAGAAATAGATCCAATCTCCGGACCACTGTGGTGGGGTCGAGAACGGCTCCTGACGGATTTCCCAATTTCCCCGAGTGATCTGAGTTGGAGTTCCTCCTTCTGCCGGGGCTCGGTAGAGATGCGCAAAGCCCTCCTTCTCGCTTGTGAAGAGCACCTGTTTTGAATCCGGCGACCAGCCGGCGAATCCATAATCGACCCAGCGGCTATCCGTCTCTTCGAAGATGACTTTAGGCTTTGCCGTAGCGACATCGACCACTGAGATCTGCCGCTTTTTGTAATCCGGGGAAAGTTGCGCCAGAACGAGGCGTTGACTGTCCGGAGACCAACGAAGATCGTTGATCTCCCATCGATCACCGCCGCGATCGACAACGCGTGATTTCCCTCCATCTGCCGGCGCAAGAACAATGGATTGTTCTTCCGGTTCATCTCCCGCTATGGATCGATCGAAATTGCGCGCTGTGATAAGCCGGCCTGAGAAGTTCGGCAGGGGCAATTGGCGAACTCCTCCTTTCGCCACTATGCACGCCAGCGTTTTGCCGTCAGGAGACCAGTCGAAAACGCTTAGTGTTCCTGAATCGATCTCCGTCGCCTGCCAGATCTGCCCGTTTGAGAGGTTCTGAATGATTACCTGTCCGCCGCGAATCGAAGCGAGCGCATTACCATCGGGCGAAAACGCCGGAGATGACTCCGACGCCTTCGTTCGCGTCAATCGCAACAGTTCGGACGATCCGTCGGTAGACGCAAGGTAGAGGTCGCCTTTATGGGAGAACGCCACGCGACGACCGTCTTGCGATACAGAATAATCAGCAAGACCAGGTGGTGGAGCAAGGTAACGGCGCAATCGCTCGTCGCGCTGTTCCTCGCTGAGATTGAGATCGTCCTTGTTGGATTCGAGATTGGTCAGTCGGACGAGTTTCTTAGGATCTGCGTGCCAGGCGTAGAGATCGAGAAAGCGTTTGCCCTCTGAATTCCAGAGAAAAATGAGGACCGGAGCCTTCTTCGCCCATCGAAGCGTTGATGGTCTGGTTCCCCACGCGTATGGCCGTGTGAATAGGCGCTCCAGAGAAGGGGATTGCGCCCAGACAGTTGCGCAGATCAGCAGGAAAACGGCGTAACGCATGGGTGCTCGCCAAGACACTCACTTGCCCAAACAATAGACGCGTCCGTCCTGCGCGCTGATCACGATGCGGTCGCCGTCCATCGCAGGCGATGCAGAGATCGGAGCTCCGGCGCTGAACTTCCACACTTCCTTGCCCGTCGCGGCGTCCACCGCATAGAGATTGCCGTCATTCGATCCGAAGAACAGGCGGCCGTCGGGCGTCACGACGGCAGAAGAATCGATACGCGCCTTGGTTGCAAAGCTCCACAATTCTTTGCCGGATTTGGCGTCGAAAGCATGCATCAGCTTGTCGCGGCCGCCGATGTAGACCTTGCCGTTGAGAACAGCCGCTGTCGCATAAAAGGGGAACTTCAGTTTCGGATTCTCGTAAGTCCAGGCCATTTTGCGCTTCTGGAGATCTGCCGCCATCACTTCATTGTCGAAAGTGCCAAAGTAAGCAAACTGTCCCTGAATCGCAGGCGACGCGCCGGTATACGATCCGATCTGAACCTCGTACGCCTGTTTGCCATCGGCTATCCGAATCGCGCGCAGGATGCCATCACATCCGGAGATGAACGTCAGTCCACCGACTACGGCCGGAGTCGCATGTACCTGGGCGCCGGTTCGATATTGCCAAGCCTGGGTCCCCGTTGCCGCATCGACCGCATAGAGACTACCGTCGTATGACCCTACAATTACCTTCCCCTCCGAAACGACTGGCGAAGACTTGATTTCTCCGGCCGTTTTGAACACCCATTTCGGCTTACCGTCGGCAGCGTTGATCGCGTGCAGCGTGCCCGTCAGATCACCGATGTAAACGACTCCGCCAACGTACGGTGGGAGACGATTCTCCTATACCCTCGCCCGCTTTGTACTTCCATCGAAGCTTTCCGGTTTGCAGATCGAGCGCGACTACTTCCCCGGTGCCGACACCGACGTAGACGACACCGCCAACGATTGCGGCCGACGATTCCACCGCGTCGCCCGTCTCGTAAGTCCACAGCACTCGTGGAGCCTTTGGCGGAGTTGCGGTCGTTACACCGGTCAACTCGGGATTACCTCGAAATTGCACCCAGTCGGCGCGGCAGGCAAATGCGATCGACAAGAGAATTACCAGGCGCATTCGTAGATCTCCAATGCATTGAGAGGCCGGGGATTGAACTTTCCAGTCCATTGTTCGGCCGCCTCTTCCGAAAGACGTGGCAGATCGTCCTTCGGTACACCGAAACTCCGCAACGTTGCCGCCAGACCTGCTCCCGTTGCGAGATCGCGAAGAAAGCGGAGAGATCCGGGTGAAATTCGGAATACTCGGGACATGCGTTCCATCGCACGACGTGGGGCAGCAAAACGGCCAACGCGTCACCGTGGATGATGCCGTAGTTTTTGGTCAATGGATTTGCGCATGCATGGGCCGCCCCAAGCATCGATGTTTCTATCGCCAGGCCAGCAAGATAGGACCCGAGTTGCATCGACTCGAGTGATTGATCATCGGTCTTCATGTACGCGCCCGACATGAGTCTCCACGCTTCGCGCGCGTAGGTCAGCGACAGAGCCGTGCGGCGCTTCGTTACCAGTGTCTCCACAGCATGCGATAACGCATCAAATCCGGATGCCGCGCGAACGTTGGTGGGAACCGTGCGTGTCAACTCAGGATCGAGGATCGTCACCGAAAAAGCTGCTTTGGGATCGCCGCAAGCCATCTTCGTCCTGGTCTGCGCATCAGAGATGACCGCAAAAGATTGGGCTTCGCTGCCCGTTCCCGCCGTCGTAGGCACACCGATCGACGGCAGCATTGGCTTGCGCGCTTTGCCATAGCCGCGATAGTCGCTCATCTTACCGCCGTTCGTCAGCAGGAAGTTGATGGCTTTGGCGCAGTCGAGAGAACTCCCTCCGCCCAGCGCAATGATCGAATCGACCTGTGATTCCCGCGCAAGAATGCTCCCACGTTCGGCGGCCGCGGAATCAGGATTGGCGGCGAAATCCGAGAACCGTATTACGTTCGGTACCTGATCGGCGTAGACAGGCACATCGGAGACGAGCAAGCTACGTTTGAAGCCGAGTTCCTCCGCGATCTCATTTAGATGCGCGAACGATCCGAATCCCTGAAGGACGCGCGCGCTCACTCGGTCTTTTTCGCTGCGGCCGGCGCAGGCGCTGCGCTCTTTGCTCCTATGGAATACAACTGGTTGCGATTTGCGATGATCAGAGCCCCATTGGCTGCAACCACGCTGCAGTAGACCGAACTGCCCATGTTCATCTCGCCGATAAGCTTCTTTTCCTTGCCATGCTGTAGAACAACCACGTCGCCGTCCTCATCGCCTAAGTAAACTTTGTCGTCGACGATAGTGGGAGAAGACCAAACTGCTGCGAGCATGTCATGGACCCAGTAGGGCTTGCCTGTCTTTGCGTCAACAGCATGAAGGAATCCACTGAAATCTGCGTAATACAGAATTCCGTCCTTGTAGGCGCCGGTTGAGATCGAACGTCGAATTTTGTCGTAGTGCCAGATCAGACCAGTCTTTGTAATGTCACCGCGTTTGGTCGGATCGATCGCATAGAGATGACCGACACCCTCGCCGTGTTCCGGATCCTGACCATTCGCCAGATACACGACGTTGTCGACGATGATCGGAGTGCTGATCACTTCATTTCGCGTCTTCGGCCAAACCGAATCCTTCGGGTTGAGATCGAATTCCCAGAGCTTCTTGCCGCTGACAGCTTCATATCCACGCACCCAGCCGTCGCCTTGACCGCTGACAACCTGAACCGTGTCGCCGATCTTTCCCACCGCCGGTGACGACCACTGGCCATGAAGAATTTTCTCGCCAACCGAGTTGTCTTCCCAGACCAGCTTGCCGGTCGTTTTGTTCAACGCAATGATCGAAGGCGCGCGAGGCGACGGAACGTTCACATGACTTTCGTCCTGCCCGTTCGAAGTGCTCAGGTAAATCAAATCGCCGTACGAAACAGGAGAGGAATTCGCCAAATTATGCGGGTGGGATCCGACTTCTTCCATCATGTCGAATTCCCAAATGATGTCGGCATCCTTCGGACCTGTCAGCTTCTCGTTCTTGAACGGGCCGTCATTCTCGTTGTCGGTGAAGCCCTTGATGTCGACGCACACGAGCTTGGCGCGATTCGACACATAATACAGACGCTCTCCTTCAACCAGCGGAGACGACGCGACGCCTTGGAACGGCCAATCGTTCACACGACCGGCAGCCAGTTTCTCAGATGTGTGCTGCCATAAGAACTCTCCATCCGATTCGCGGAAAGCCATCAGCACACCGCGATCCCCAGGCTGCTTCGGATCCCGCAGGCCTTCGTTGTTCGTCCCGATGAAGACCATTCCGCCTGCGACGACTGGATTGCCGTATGACTGAGAACCCACGGCCGACATCCAGCGAATGTTCTTCTTCGCTGCAATATCCCAGCTCGTGGGAGGGTTCTTCATGTTCGACACCATGTTGCGGTCGGCTGTGCCGCCCCACATGGGCCAATCGCCGGTACCTGGGTCTGCTGCGCTAAGGATTAGCGCAGTTGCGAGAAAAATGGAAAGACTATTCTTCATGTTGAGAATCATCAGCGATTTGCTGTCACTTTCACATTATCGATGAACACTTCAAAAGGAGCATCCGCGTAGATCCCGGGGCTGCCCTCGGTGTTCGGAAATTCGTCGATTCGCTCCACCTGCCATTTGTCTGGTTCGGGATCGGCTGCGGGCCATGCCTTGCCATGCGCTACGATCTTGCCGTTGACCGGCTCGACCTTGAGCTTCATGCGATACCAGGTGTCGCCCTTCCATTGAAATGGTGTCGATACCGTCCGCGCCGTCTCCGGCTGCCAGGATTGCAGTTCGAGACGCTGGTGATTGCCGAACAGAATCAGGTTGTACCGCTGCGCAACCACACCGATATCGCCGAGCTGGCGGCGCTTCTCGAGCGCGCGGAAATCGGCTTCGACAGTATAGTTGCTCGAGTGCGGAAGACCTATGAACGCTCGCGCCCGCTTCGTAAACGGATTGTCAGCATGCTTCACCAGAACCTTCGCGCCGTCCACTTCTCGCGCGCTGAATTTGCCGGCCGTATTGATCCAAGTTGGAGGGACCGATCCGGCTGCAAGCGTATCGAAGTTCTCCTGGAACGGTATTGGTGTCAAGACTCGTACACGCGCAACACCCTTGACACCATTGACTGTCGCCACGACATTACCGGCAGACGCCTCCGGCGGAGCGGTAAAGCTGTCCGCTGCCAGCATTCCCTTTACCTTGTCGAGGGACCATTGGGTGCCTGTCGCCGGACCGATCAACTGTCCTTTGGCGTCGTACGTCAGCACCTTAAATTGCGCCTTCTCGCCGGGCTTCAGCGCAAGCTCAGCGGGAATAACTTGCACATGAGCTACAGCAGCACCCGCAGGCGCTTTCCGGTTTACGTTCTCGACCGGATTCGGAGTGGCCACTTTCTTCGAACCGATGCAGTAGAGAGCCTCCGTGGTCACGAGAAAGACCCGGCCGTTTGACACTGCTGGTGAGGCAATGATCTGTTCCGGGGCATTGAACTGATGTTCGCTGAGAATTTCGACTTTCTCCTGACCCGGTCGCAGAATGAAAAACTTTCCGTTCTCCGAGCCCACATATAGTTTGCCGTCGGCCAAAACCGGAGATGCCTTCTGAATGGTTCCGAGATTCTGTTGCCACAACGTGCGACCGGTATTGATGTCGAACGCGAACAGATTGGCGCCATTATCGACCTGATACATGCGATCGCCATCGGCGATCGGGGAAGAGAAGCCGCCTTGGAATCCTACTTTCGACCACTTGATCTGTTCCTTGGTGATATCGCCCTTCGATCGCGCATCGACGGCTGCGATGAGTCCCATCTCGCTCGTATCCAGATTCTCTTCACTATGAGTGACGATCGCGAGATTGCCATTCAGAGCAACACCGGTGTTCACACCGCGTTTGCTCATGTAGTATTTCCACACTGGCTCGCCCGTCCAGACTTTGATGGCATGGACTGTTCCATCGCCGCCGCCGGCGATCAACAACCGGGATCCCTCGACATCGGCGACCACCGGAGGCGAGTATGTTGTGTCGAAGGGTCGTCCACCGGGTGAACTGATCCAGACTGGTACGCCTGTACGTTTGTCATATGCCATGAAACGGTGACCGGCGCGGGCGAGTTCGCCCCACCCGGTAGTCACACCACTGACAATCACGAGGTCGCCTTCGACTACCGGCGATACTGTACGGCCGCCGTGAGTCGTGACCAAACCCACTTCTTCGGCCAGAGATCGACTCCAGATCACCTTGCCGTTCTTGTCGAACGCATTTAACAGTCCGCCGACTCCGAAGGTGTACACATAACCCGTCTCGGGATCGCCCGACGGCGATGACCAGGAAGCCCGATGGGGCGGCACGTCGCTAAGGAACACGTTATAGGCGTACTCCCATACGACTTTCCCGGTATCTGCGTTCAAACAGACAACGCGCTCCCGAAGGGTTTTCCCTTCACCGGTTACGTTTAGGACATAGACTCGGTCACCCATGACTATCGGGGCCGAACGTCCTCCAAACGGAGCCTTCCAGGCGAGGTTCTCCCCAGTGGGAGACCACTTAGAGGGCAAATTCTTCTCTGATGACGTGCCGTTGCGCCGGGGGCCGCGCCAATCTGGCCAGTCGGCCGCTGACGCGGACGTGGCGACAAGTGCTAGGAATATGGCCGCTTTTCGCATGCTGGGTTCGCTTACAATGATACGACTAACGGAAGCGGTTCGACGTTACCTTCACGGTATTGATTCGGTTTCGAGGTCCTCGTTGTCGACCCAGCTCACGATTATGTCCTTCACTTGTTCCCCGCTGGATTCGCGGTAGAACTCGAGCAGCCGCAGCTAGTCGAGCGCTTCGAAGTGTTCGTCGTGGCCGGTTTTGTTTTTGGACTTGCGATTCATGCGTCAATCCTTGGTTATCGTGAGATGGGCTATTTTGCGAAACGGACCGAATCCCGGAATCGGACAGTTCCGCGGACTGCTGCGGGAGTGGCGCTGCAGAGCCGGCTGTTGCGGCCAACGGCTTTGGATCCGTGCCGCGTTTGTGTGAGTCCTGAGGCTGCCGGGCGCGTTGAAGACGCGTTAACGCGTCGAGCGTTCGAAAGAAATCGCGTGAGATGGTTCCGTCGTAGCGGAGATACATGCACCATCGCTTTTCGGGATTCGTCATGAAGCCTACGGCAATGGCGTTGTGCGGACTGAGATGTTCCGGGCAATCTTCGACAAGCTTTCTGGCGCGAGCGCGCTCGGTGGCAGCGGTGATGTTGAGGATGCCAGTTTCTACGCGACGGGAACGGAGAGTGCGCCAGTGGGCTTGGGCCAAGCGCAGGACGAGCGCGTCTTCGGCGGCGTCGCGTGGTAGGAAGGATTCGCGGAAGCCGCGCAGAACCTCATCGTATTCATGCTGGTGTTCCTCGGGCAGGACCACGATTGTTGTGGAGGTCAAGCCATGCTTGAGGGTGTTGAGACGGCTGCGTTGTTTGCCGGCTTCGGTGCTGGGTCCACCTTTGCTGCCGTTGCGCCGATTGGCCGCGCGTTGTCGTTCTGATGCCATAGAAATCCGTTTGTAAATAGAAATGGAGCGAGCGCGTTTTTAGGGCGCTCGCTCCTGTCATGATCTTCGCATGCGGAAATGGGGCTGGAAGGGGGTGTTGGAGTTAAGTGATTGGAAAGAGGCGAAATATATAGTGGTGAGGGTCGTCAATGACTTGCAAAAGTCGGCGCAAATGGGGTTGATTTCAGTAGCAGTATGTGCCTTGGGGGCGCAAACTACGCTGAAATAATCGTGCTGAGGGATTTTGGACATGTCTTCGGCCACGCCGCGACTTGGACTACGGAAGCGGGACAGGGAGTTTGTTGGTCTTAACTGGCGAGTTTCAGGATTTGATCGACGGTTAGAGCCAGAACGCCAAACATTAGATGAGCCATGACCTTTGCTGGACCGCGAACGCGAACATTGCGCGCTCCAAACTCATCCTTCAGCCGCGCATAGACGCGCTCCACTGCAGTTCGTTCCCGATAGCGATCCTGTTGCGCCCAAGTCAGCTGCGGGGTTTGCTTTGCCGGAAACACTTTAGGAAGGATCGATTTCGACTTGCCTGCCCGGCGAGCGTGTGGCTGTACGATAGGCACGTGTCCCAGACTGCGTGAATGCTCCAACACAGCGCCAGCATCATAGGCCGTGTCCATTAAATCGTAGAGCGAAGTAACCCGCTTATACGTCATCGTCATCAAAGGAATAGCGACATTGACGTCATGAACATTGGCGCCGGTCAGAATCGCGCTGATCGGAATTTGTCCATCCGCTACGTCGGTATGGAGTTTAAACCCACGCCAGTATTGCTGGTTTCCATCGGACGATGTCTTGACTCCGATGGCGCATTGACCAGACAAACCCGCCAACATCGCGGGTAAGTTCATGTGTCGTTGTCGTTCGATCAACGTTCCTCGTTCGGCTGCCTTGGCTTGCTTTGGCTTCGGGCCGCGTTTTTTCTTCTTGCAGGGTTCCGGTGGCGGACCGGGGAATCGTTCCCGCGCCACGATGGCTGTCGAGTCACGCGAGATATGTCCGATCAATCGTTGTTTCTGGGTCGAACGGATCAGCGTCTCGTGCAGTTTCTGTGGTAGTTCCGTGCTGGCAAACTCGGCGAAAGCGCGGGAGAATGTGGACTCATGAGGCAGTTGGCTGGCTTGATTCCAGCCGCACAGCCGGCGCAATTGCGCATTATTGCCGAGTTCCTCGATCAACTGACGCGTTGTGGAGAGATTGTAAATCGCCTTGGCAATGAAGGCGGCTGCCAAGGCGCTGCGGTTTTCACAAGGACGGCCCAGGCTCTGCCTTCCGCCGATCCAAGGCCCAAATGGTGTCATTGCCAGCACCCGCACCAATAGTTGAGCTTTCGGGCTGAGTGAGCCCGTTTCTTCTGCTAGCACTGGAAACAGCGAAGTTTGCAGTACGTGCGCGAAGTTCAGGATCTGTTGTCGAAGTGTTGTAATCTGCATGAGGGCTCCCGAAGGTCTTTTAGCGTGAGAACTTCAGGATACTTCGCGCGAGCCCTCTATTCAAACAGAAACCCTACACAATGTTTTAATTCAACCCTTTATTTTGCAAGTCCCTCTCGTTAACAACCGGGAGGTGGTACGCCGGTGGGCATTCGTTGATTCGATGTGCGCGTACTGAGCGAGGGGCCAACGACGGTACTTCCGCGCATAAGTGACTTTACGTCTGGATGGATTCTAGAATGCCCCGGCGTTCATCGGGCCTCTGGACTCCACGGATTCAGCGATATTGGCTCTCCGGAGATTCGCTATACAATCCGGCTCGCGGCCGGAACGAGTGGCAGGCCAAGGGCCTTTAGATTTGGCTCAACAGATTTTCGAAACAACGTGCCGCTGAAACCCTGACACAGTTTAACGCCGCAACGGAAACGACTCAGCGCAACCGCAACTTCCACCGTTTCTTCTGTCGCAGATTGAGATTGACTACACCGACGCTGAGATGTTTATTTCATTCGACCAGGATGCTTATAGGTGTGCTCGCAACCCACGCTACAGTAATTCCGATGTCAGCCTCACCTTTCGGCGCATCCAGAGGAATTCGAAAATTTATCTGATAGCCATTGAAAGCATTGGGAGAACCGACCGCAGCCAACACCTCCGTCGGCTTTCCGTTGAAGGTTACGACAACGGGTGAATTGACCACAGCCAGTGGAGCGGAAGGAAACGGCTGTCCGGGAGCAACGGGCGGGACCGTCGGACCGAGTCCTGACATGAATACTGATAGGATTTCCCCGGCCTTCGCCGGCCTGGCCGCGCTCAGCGGCGTGAAGTCGCTGGAGTGGACCAGTGCCAACCCGGTGCGAGTGGGCAATGTCTGCGGCGTACTCATCGGGATGATGTGAAGGACAAAACGTCTGGTACCGCCTCCATTTATTCGGCGGAAAGCAGGATCTTCGGCCATTGAAGCTCCCCCTGCCTGTGATGTTCCTGCTGCTCTCCTCTTCCGCCTGTCCGCGCGCGCCGAGGAATGCTCCGGTTCCACCCACGATTGCCCAATTTCCGCTTTCGCTGGAAGGCTGGCCGGGCGGAGCGGCGCCTCCACTGAATCCAAAGATCATGATGGAGCCTATAGGGGTACCATCGGGCTGGAGGATCTCGAAGATGTCCTCACGCATGGCTACTCGTAGCACATCGGCGATCGCGCGTCCGGGAGTGGGGCTAGTCGTCGTTCCCATGCCGCGAGCTCTCGAAGCGAATAGCCCCTTGGCTGGTTGTCCATTCACCCTCACGATGTCTCCGATATTGGTGGTCAACATGAAATTCGGAGTTTGGGTCGGCGATGACCCAAGGCTGATGGACGGCGTGATGTTCGCATTCCGCGCGAATTTCGTAGTGTCGGAGAGGTCCGAAGCGTAAAGGACGACATTCTCGATATCGATAACGAGCTCAGTCGTCGGCCCTTGGGCCAACAGTCCGTCACACATCACGGCCAATACGATCGCTGAACCGATCGTTCTACTGTGTCTTTTCATAGCTTCCTCCCAGCCTGTAGCTCGATTAGTGCGCATTCTCTCTATTCCGATCCAAAGCGGCAGGAGAGCCGTGTAGCCGTCGCATCGAGTTTCGGTCCACATACGCCGCGATTTCCTGGCCGACTGCGTCGCTGATGGCGATCGTGCTCGGATAGTGCATGCCGCCCCACAGGCGGGCGGTGTTTCCATCCGAGCGTGCATGCATGATGCTCCTATACGTACGGCTCGGCTGACCGGCGGTCGTCAACGTAAAGATCTGTTCCGGTCCGAAGTAACTAAGAAGGACGGCGGTAGCAGCTCCGTTCAGGCTCGGGTGCCCTGCAGGATACTCGGGGTGCGATGGGGTGTTGATGAGCGGCAGCCATTCGGGATCCGCGATAGTGTCAGCGTTCCCATCGGTGTCTGCGAGCGGGATTGAAGAGACTGGCCGCCACGTCACTTCTGTGGGCACGAGGCCGTAGTATCTCTTGGCGCTCCATATGGTGAACGCAGTGTCGGCCATCGCGATGTTCAGCACTGCAAGCAGCCGGTTGGTGTCGGAAAATGAGAGATGATTCGCGTGGGCAATCTGGTTCGCCGCCTGATTCCAATGCACACTGGCGTTTCCTTCCCAGAACACCGCGAGGGATGACTGATCGTCGCTGCGGGCTGATCCGGTCCTGCGTCCGAAGTCTTTCACGGCGTTGACATCAGACGTGTATCTGACTATTCAAAAGCCGCGGAGGTCCGGGGCGAAATTGCGCATTGCTGTTCAGGATAAACATTTCTGTAAACGCCAATCCCTGACCGCTCATAGGAGTGAAGGCTGGAGGCGTGGGCCGCCATTGGCCAACCGCTGTTCCTCCGGTGAACAGCGTGTATGAGACGTTGAATCCATCGGCGGCGCGCCAAGCAAGCACCTTGAGAGCCACGGCTGTGCCCCAGTCGATTCCGCGTTCACGGGACTGTCCGGCGTCCTCATCATCGCCGTTCAATGCGGCGAGGGAAGCAACATAGCGAATTATCCAGCATAGGTCGCTGTGTCGGGAAAAGGGTCGCCAGGGCGGTATATGCGGCAGCGATGACCGCCGCGCGACGGGAGGCCCCTCTGGGCGCCGGATCCTGGATGAAGACCGGTGAGTAGCGTCGTTCAATGCCGTTGTAAGCATCAAAGATAGCCGCATGCACGATCGCCCCTAACCGCTGGCTCGAGGAGTTCGCAGTGTTGGTTGCGATGAGGCTGTCTACGAAGATTTGATTCCATTCGATCGCAGGATTCGAATCGCCAGCGATGACGTCACGAGGCGGCAGTACTCGTGGGCGGCTAACCTGCCCGCCGGCATTACCCGAACCGATCAACAACAGTGCAAGCGAAGACAGGAAAGGGGCGGCAAGTGCGCCCGGGACAAACATCAAACACGATTGGACTAGCATCCCTTCCTTTCTGAAGGCCGGGAGGCTTGAAT
Source organism: Bryobacteraceae bacterium (assembly GCA_963844855.1). Taxonomy (GTDB): domain Bacteria; phylum Acidobacteriota; class Terriglobia; order Bryobacterales; family Bryobacteraceae; genus DASQDN01. The sequence continues at coordinate 69,521 of CAWJQP010000080.1, read as the reverse complement.
GCCAAGAAGCAAACGTAAGCGCAGTGCTATCATCGTGTAACTTTACGGTCGTGAGAGTTCAGGTCGCAAGGCTTGGGGAGTAGGAAATGGGTAGGAGCCTCGTTGCACGTAAATGAAAACACAAAGGATTCCTGGCGGCTTCCAGCTGGGTGACTTGCAAGCCGACGCCGTCCGTTCCGAGCTTGCACTGATACTGAAAAGCCGGGGGTTTTCTCGCAATGAGCGGATGTCCGGCTTTCTAAGGTTCCTCGTCCAACGGCATCTTGAAGGACGAGATAGCGAGCTGAAAGAGTCCGTGATCGCAGTCGAAGTTTTCGGTAGGAAGCCTGACTACAATCCCAAGGATGATCCGGTGGTCCGAACGGAGGCCCGACGCCTTCGTGCGCGCCTCAATGAGTACTACGGCGAGTCCGGCGCAGCGGACGTTGTCATCATCGAGCTACCGAAGGGCGGATATGTTCCCTCTGTAAAGGCAACTGCGCAAACGGCGGAGCCGGCCGTTGAGCCAAACTCGCTATTCACACGATCGGTCATTCTCGCGTTTCTCTGTTTGGGTGTCATGCTGGCAACTGTCGCTTGGACGACACGGCTAGAGTCGCGCGACAGGCTAGCTCAAAGGACAAATCCAGAGGCTTACGATCTATACCGTCGCGCACGTGATTTTCAAGAACTGCCGATCGTAAGGGGTATCGAGAGCAGCATCGACCTGTTCCGTCAGGCGGTTAAAAAGGATTCTTCGTTCGCCCCAGCTTACGCCGGGATCGCCGCAGGTTGTGCCGCGCGATCTGCTTTCGACGGGTTCGATTCTGTCCAGCGCGGAAACATGCTTTCTGAAGGATGGGCCGCAGCGGCGAAGGCGTTTCAATTGGATCCCCTTTCCCCAGACGTGCACAACGCGCTCGGGATGATGCAGGCGCGCGAAGCGCAATGGGACGTCGCGGAACGGAGCTTCCGGCGCGCCATCGAACTCGCGCCCCGTGAGGTCTTATGGCGTGAACATTTTGCGATGTTCCTACTCTTGCCTCTAGGCCGCGTTGACGAAGCGATTACGCAACTACAAGTCGCAGGGGAGCTGGACCCCCTTTCACCGGCAACTCACGCGGCCCTGAGCCTGGCGCTTACATCAGCTGGTCGATTTGATGACGCGCTGTCTCATTGCATCCAAGGCGCGTGGGACGATCGGCGGCGAAGTTCTTGTTGGGCACAGATTCTTTTGCAGCAAGGAAGAAGCGAAGAGGCCATTCGGACCTTGGAGCCTTTATGGGCCGGGCATTTGATGGAACCGGGAGCACAGGTCCTTGCCATTGCGTACGCCAAGGCGGGCCGGCGTGACGATGCAGAGCGTATCGCGGCGATGGCGCCTCGGCTCGCAAGTAAGACATATATCTACGCGGCCCTCGGTGACAAGGATCGAACACTACAAATGCTGGAAGGTATGGTTCCTATGGGGCCGACCCGGATCGGAAGGGACTTTCTCATTGGCCCAAGACTTGCATTCTTACAGGGCGATCCGCGGTTAATGGCTATACGCAAGAAGGTCGGTTTGCCAGAATAAAGCTGCAACTCGAACGCGATGGACGCCGTAGGCTAACGGCTGTGCGAAGCATGGAACCGGGCGTTTTGCGACACAACCCGAACGACTCGCTTACAGACTAATCTGTTTCGTCGACACCGATTGCTGCACTGTAGTGCCATCGTCCTGTCGTACGGGACGGAGAACAGTAGGATTCCATCGCGCGGATTGCCAGACCAGGGTATAGGTGGCGGTTGCTTTATTCGGCCCCGAGTGCTCACCAATTCCGACTATGCTTGCCACATTGCCGTCGCTCGTGAAAAAGATAGTAACTTCTCCATGATTTTCGGTGGCATGGCGGACGATTTTGCCATCGAAATGGTACTTGGTTCCGCCACCCTGCCCGTTGTGAGCAAACATATAATTTGCGGCGTTCTTGAAACCCTTAGTGATTGCGTCGCTGCGTCGCCAGCCGCTATTAGTGTACAGAGCGTCCACGACCTCAGTTTCCGTCATCGGGCCATCTTTTCCGGTTGCTTTGCGTCCCCAAACTACTGCCATATTTCTCCCTTTGTCATCCGAATTGTTCCTTCGAGCGTTTACTTGGCATAAGTCTACATCATGGGTACGCATCGCTCAAAAAAATCCAAACCAAACCGGCTCGACATCGACCCAAGATCGATCTCTGCGCGACAGCGGGACGGTCGCGTGCACAGTGAGTGACTAAACCAGCCGGTGTTGGCGCAAAAGGTCGACGATGGTTTGGCGACTCGCGATGCAGGCAGCCCACACAGATTTGCACCAGTCTTCGATTGCGCGGTCTCGCTCAGGTCCGGCATTTGCTGCCAATACATCGGCGGCACTCATGCTGCCGCGATCGTCGGGCAGATGCAGACTCGGCCATTCTCGTTTCGTCCTCGCCAACTCCATATGTGCCTTCTGGACCTGCGTGCCGGAGAACTGCTTTTCAACATGGAGGTAAAGTCCCACCAAGCCGAACACGATAGCGATCGGTTTCGTATCGGCGGTCGCGGTCTGCACCACGAAGGCATCGACCACATGTTGCAGGATAAAGCCGGGCCGACCCATCGTGTAAACGTAGACTTCGTCGTATGCCGCGCGCATGTTTTCAATCTCTCAGAGAACAGGGTAGCGAAGTATCCGACCTTGGCTCTCCGCCCGCCGCTAGACACATAACCTCATGACCAGCCGCAATGGAGGCGGCTCGGATGACACGCGTTTCAATCTGCTTGTGATCGGACAGCCGGTACCCTCCGCGGCGAGCCTTCCCGTTGGCGACATGCTGAAAGTTCACACGATTGCATCAGGTATCGAGAACGACCGCGCGTTGTCTACCGCATCGATCACCGGTCCTTCGTATTACTTCTTACGTCCTGACGGCCGCATTGGGCTCGCCGGGACACTCTTCCAGGAAGCCGACCTAAGACACTGGCTCGCGCGATCGCACCTGCGACTTGACAGCGCGACGGCGCAGAGGGTCTCGACTCGCGGCTGAGTTCAGGATAGCTATTAAAGACAACTTCCCGTGGCGGCGTAGACGGGTGATCTCGACTTGATCTGCCATCCCGACGGCTGCTTATGACCGAGCACCCTGCGTCTGGTAGAGGCGACCGTGACCTTTGGAGGTGTCAAAGAATCAGAAACCTCTCCCTCGCGGTCTCAGCTCGGAGCCGGTTCCTCTGGCTCAGCGAACACCTAAACTAGTGCTTATGAGGGTTGCCGAAATCCAAGCTCCTGGCATCGAGAATCTCGTTGTTACGGAACGCCCAATTCCAGAGGCCGGCCCCGGTCAGGCGCTGGTTGCAATGCGCGCGTTCTCCCTTAACTATCGCGATCTGCGCGTAGTGGAAGGAACCTATAACCCGAAAATGAAGTTGCCGCTCGTCCCGTTATCTGACGGAGCGGGAGAGGTTGTAGCAATCGGACCAGGCGTTACGCGCGTCAGCGTGGGGGATCGTGTTGCCGGATCCTTCATGCAAGCCTGGATCGATGGGGAGTTGGACGATCGCAAATATCAATCGGCGCTTGGAGGAGCAATCAACGGCGTTGCGGCCGAACACTGTGTGTTCGACGAGTCAGGTCTCGTACGTATTCCCGATTATTTGTCGTTCGAAGAAGCGGCGACCCTGCCCTGTGCGGCCGTGACAGCCTGGAATGCGATGTTTGAGACCGGATCTTTAAAGCCGGGCGACTCCCTTCTGGCGCTTGGTACAGGGGGCGTAAGTATTTTCGCGCTCCAGTTTGCCCGTATGGCTTCGGCCCGAGTGATCATCACATCGAGTAGCGATGCCAAGATTGAGCGCGCCCGTGAATTGGGTGCATCCGAGACAATCAACTATGTTTCCATCCCCGACTGGGAGAAGCGCGTTCGTGAACTCACCGGCGGTCGCGGAGTGGATCAGATCATCGAGGTGGGCGGGGCGGGAACACTCCCAAAGTCAATGCGGGCGGTTCGGACAGCCGGCACGATTAGTCTCATCGGATTAGTGGCGCAAGGAGCCAATGTTAATCCGGTGCCCATTCTCATGCGTAGTTTACGTGTTCAAGGCATCTATGTCGGGTCCAGGACGATGTTCGAAAATATGTTGAAAGCGATGCTCCTGAATCGGCTCAAGCCGGTCGTCGACCGTGTTTTTCCCTTTACTGATCTTGCTGAAGCAATGCGTTATATGCAACAGGCAAGGCATTTTGGAAAGATCTGCCTCACCGTCCGCTAACCTTCGCTACTTAGCAGGCGTCGTTACATCCAGCCGCATTCAGGTTGAGGTCAAAGGTCCCTTGCTAAAATACAGTTTGATCCGAAACACAATTTATTTGGCGTGCATCTTTGCCGCTGCTCTGGCTGCGCAAACAATGACAAATCTCACCGGCCGGGTCGTGGATACAAGTGGCGCTGTCTTGGCGAACGTCCGTGTGACGGTGAGAAGCGCGGAGACAGGGCACATACGGGAGGCGCGGACCGGAAACGACGGTGTCTTCAGTGTCCGATCTCTTCCGGTTGGGCGATATGAACTCCGAGCGGAGGCGCAGGGATTCCGTCCCGCCGTGCAACGCGACATCGCGCTTGCCATCGGCGAGACGCGTGTGATCGATCTCAAACTTGAGATTGGCGCGATCGACCAGGAAGTAACAGTTGTAGCGCAGGCGCCAACTGTGAATACCAGTACATCGGAGCTCAGCTACCTGGTTGAGGAGGCGGTTATCCGTGAACTACCTCTGAACGGACGGAACTACACAGATCTGGCGCTGCTACAGCCCGGAGTTGTTGCCTATCCGCACAGGGATGGTGGTTCGGCTGTCGCGCACGGACTCGGTATGAGCATCAACGGCCAGGATCCTCGATCGAACGTATACCTGTTGGACGGCACTCCTCTGAATGACTTCACAAATGGCCCGGCGGGCTCGGCTGCGGGTACGGCGCTTGGAGCGGAGACAATACGTGAGTTTCGCGTGGAGACAAATGCGTACAGCGCCGAGTTTGGCCGTAACTCGGGTGGTCAGATTAATACCCTTACCAAGTCGGGCAGCAATGATCTACATGGCACGGCTTACTGGTTCCATCGCAACGACAATTTCGACGCGAGAAATTTCTTCGATCCGCAGGAGCTTCCCGAATTCAAGCGCAACCAGTACGGAGCCACTGTGGGAGGACGCATCAAGCGTGACAGATCGTTCTTCTTCATCGGGCATGAGGGCTTGCGTGAGAATCTCGGTCGCACGATCAGTTCCGAAGTTCCGGATTTGAATGCGCGCCGCGGAATCATCGGAGGCGTTACCTATACCATCGATCCCTTGGTCAAGCCGTTCCTGGACGAATATCCTCTGCCGAACGGGCCTGCGCGCGGCAGTGGGACGGCATTGTACACATTTGGGTTCAATCAAAAGCTGACACAAGACTATGGACAGGGTCGCTTCGATCAGATTTTGAACGACAGCAACCAAATGTTCGTGCGCTATACCTACGATGGCGCCGATCAGCGCCTTCCTACGGATTACCCGCAGTTCCCCCGAGACTTCCTTTCGCGCAACCAGTTCGCGACCGCCAATTTTCAGCAGATCATTTCGCCGAGAACGTTGAATAATGTTCGCCTCGGTTTCAGCCGTACGCGCATCGGCCAAGATGTGGAGTCGAACACGTCGCAGCCTCTAACGCCTTTCGTTCCCGGCCGTGGCATGATCGGAAATATCGATGTCGGCGGGCTGCTGCGTTTCGGAACACAAGCATCCGTCAATCTGAAACTGGTGCAAAACGTGTACGGCATTGAGGACGGGTTGGTGTTCCAACGAGGAAAGCATTCGCTCAAAGCGGGTGTCTTGATTGAGCGCTACCAGGACAACATGGTGAATCCGACCTTCTCCCTCGGACAATTCACCTTCAATGATCTGCCAAGCTTCCTTCAAAACCGAGCTGCGCGCTTCATTGGATTGACTCCAGAGGGAGCGCTTGATCGATACTGGCGGTTCACCTTGTTTGCCTTCTATCTCCAGGATGATTTCAAGGTGCATCCTCGGCTGACGATCAACGCAGGTTTGCGGTATGAATTCACCACCATGCCGGTTGATATATACGGGCGTGATTCAACGATGATCAACCTGTCTGATCCGGCTCCAGTGACCGGTCAGTTGTATCAGAATCCGACTTATAAGAATTTGTCACCTCGTCTGGGTTTTGCTTGGGATATGTTCGGTAACGGCAAGAGCGCCTTGCGTGGAGGATACGGACTATTCTTCAACACCAACAACCAGCAGAACCTGATCGTTACGGTAACGAATCCTCCGGCGACCCCGCGCGCTACCATCACGAATCCCACGTTCCCGGTCGCGCCGTTTGAAAGAGGCGTCGCCAATAACATTCGGCCGGTTCAATGGGAGCTCGAGAATCCGCGCGTGCACGTCTACAATGTCAATGTTCAGCAGACGTTGTTTGCGAATATCGTGATGACGGTCGGCTATGCGGGTTCACGTGGCCGGCATCTGTTGCGTAGCGCCGACGTGAACACGGTGGCGCCGGACCGGCTTGCCGATGGCTCGCTATTCTTCCCCGTGGGCAGACCGCGACAGAATCCGAACTTCTCCACGATTGAGCTTAAGAGCAGCGATGGCGATTCCTGGTACAACTCCGGCATCCTCGAAATTCGGAAACGATGGAATGGGGGCTTCCAATTTCAGACTTCCTACACTCTCTCCCGCAATATAGACACGACGCAGGCGTCAACATTCTTCTCCGATGGAACCAACGGCACAACAACCGCCTTCCCGGAGTTTGAGGGTTTCAGTTACAACAAAGGCCCCGCCGACTATAACGCCACGCATAACTGGGTTACAAATTTCACTTGGGAGATGCCGTTCGGTAAAGAATTGACGGGGGTGAAGGGGCTCATTGCGAAAGGATGGGAACTCGCCGGCATTGCTCAATTGCGTAGCGGAAGTCCTTTGACTGTATTCGTGCGCGCGAACCGGTCGCGCACGATGTGGGCGCCATCTCTCGGACCCGGCATAGGTAACGACCGCGCAAGTATGGCTGCGGGCCGAACGTATGAGAGCGCAGTGGTTGGCCGTCCGGAAGCCTGGTTCGATCCGACGGCGTTTGTTTTGCAACCTGCCGGGAGGCTCGGTGACAGCGGCCGAGGGGCATTCACAGGTCCAAACCTGCGAACGTTCGATGCCGCTGCGATGAAGAACTTTCGGATTACCGAAAGAACGAATATCCAATTGCGCGCCGAAGCTTTCAATCTTTTTAACCACGCAAACTTCGGTGTGCCGAATCTCATCGCGTTTGCCGGCACAGCGGACAACGAAGCGCCATTAGCCAGCTTCGGACGTATTCGCAACACGATTACGTCGTCACGGCAGATACAACTCGGATTGCGTATATCCTTTTAGCTGATGACCTGGATCTACTTCGCGCTTGGAGCGGCTCTGTCTTGGGGTATTTACGGCCCCATTCTTCATAAAGGGCAAGTGCAACTGGGTAATCCCTTGCGCGCCCTGCTATGCGTCGGAATGGCTTACTTCCTGGTGGGTGTGATCGTACCTGCCTTAGCGCTCGGATCGCAGGGCGAACTGAAGGGCTTCAACAGCGGGGGTGTGACGTCATCCACCCTCGGAGGCGCTCTAGGCGCCCTCGGCGCCGTCTGTATTATTTGGGCGTTCCGTAGCGGAGGCACACCCACGTATGTCATGCCATTGGTGTTCGGGCTCGCGCCGCTAGTCAACGTGTTGTTCTCAATGACGATGCATCCGCCGAAGGAATCGCCGAACCCGTTGCTCTATGTCGGTTTTTTGTTGGGTTCGATTGGCGCGGGGCTGGTTCTTTATTACAAACCGAAGTAGTTAGGCCTGTTGCCTTTAACGTTTTGTTCAGGATAGTCGTCTGTGAACCAACGCCGCCAGCTGGCCGGGTATGCTGCCATGGCCCCGTACTTCGTCGAGTCGTTCATTTCAGACGATCGCCATTTGCTAAACAGAGTTCGTACAGATAGCGCAAGCAGGAGCGCGCACAGAGCGCCGACATACGCAGCGTCCAGCCACCATACTTCTCTGGACATAAGCAGGGCGAATAGCGCGAGCGCGCCAATGAACGAGAGCAGAGCCTTGATTGCGCGTGAGCGGCTCCGAACTTGAGCGGCCATTACAGTCATCGTACTGCTGATCACAGCAGCGCTACCCCGACATACGCTTCCCTTGGCCCTCCGTCACAGTGCTGTAGCGATCGATCGGCAGATCCGTGAAACGTTCGGTCAGACCGCTCGGCGAGGGCCACTTTATCTCGACATAATCAATCTCGGCCGCGCTCCCAAGGCCAATCACTTCGCGCGGGTCATGGCTCGATAGATAACTTCCGCCGTGCGTTTTCAAACGCGCGCGTCGAACCCCTTTCATCGACCACACGATCTTCGCGCCGATGGCGTCACGATTGGATTTGACCCCCTGCAGTCGCAATCCAATCCAGTGATTGGTCCCACCGCCCACGTTCTTCAACAGCGCGGGCGCCGCGCCGTTGTTGGCAAGCAGGACGTCGAGCTTGCCATCGTTGTTGAAATCGCCGACTGCCAGACCCCTGGCGGAAAACGACTTTGCAAATACAGGACCGGCTTCCGCGCTGACGTTGCGAAACTTGCTGCCGTCGTTATGGAAGAGCAGCAACGGTTCCTTGTACTTCACGCGCTGGGAATAGCTCTCAATCATGTCATCGGGGTGCCCGTTCGCCAATAACAGATCCAGCCGGCCGTCGTTGTCGTAGTCAAAGAACTTCAAGCCCCATCCGCTCAACAGTCGCGTCGCTTCAGCGATGCCATTGACGCGCGAAACATCGGTGTACGTCTCGTTCTTGTTGTTCCTGTACAGAGAGAACATCTCCTGGTCGACATTGGCGACGAAAAGATCCTCCCATCCATCGCCGTCGAAATCGGCTGAATCGACGCCCATTCCAGAACGAGCCTGTCCGTTCTCGCTGAATCCGACCTCAGCGGACAGCGCGATTTCCTCCCACTTATTCGCACCGCGATTGACGAACAGGTAGTTTTGAACCGTGTCATTCGCTACCAACAAGTCGGGACGGCCGTCGTTGTTGACGTCAGTGGTCACCACACCCAGACCCTTACCCAACGCCTTTGCGATATCCGTACCCTTGCTGACCTCGGTGAACGTTCCGTCTCCGTTGTTGTGGAAAAGAAAATTGGGAGTCGGTTTGAAAACACGCGGGATGCAGTAATAGTTGCGACCCAGCTTATTGTCGCCGCACGTGATGCTGTCTTTTCCATACTCGACGAAGCTGCAAAGGAACAGGTCGAGACGGCCATCACCGTCGTAGTCAAACCAGACTCCGCTGGTTGTCCAACCAGGGACATCCAGCTTCGCTTTTTGCGTCACATCCGTGAAGGTCCCATCCCCGTTGTTGCGGTAGAGTACCGGCTTGCCATAAGCCGTAATTAGAATGTCGGGAAATCCATCATTGTCGTAGTCCCCAACCACTACGCCCATCGCAAACAACTCGGCTGTGAGGCCGGCCTTCTCTGTGACGTCGGTGAAACTCCCATCGCGATTGTTCTTGTAAAGAGCATGGCGCAATGGCTTCTTCGGCTGATAGAACTCGGAAGGACCACTGTTGACGAGCAGTATGTCCATCCAACCATCGTTGTCGTAGTCCAAAAACGCGCATCCAGGTCCCAATGTTTCCGGCAGATGACGCCGATCGGACATAGCATTTTCATGGGTCCATGTAATCTTCGAGGTTGCCGAAGGGACCTCTTCAAACATCGGACCCTGCGAGCCGGGAAGCAATCGCGCGGCTCCGGCAAGGCCGGCCATTCGGAATAGATCGCGTCTGGAAACCTTCATCTCAGTTCGGATACGGGTCACCTTGCCGAGCGATTCGGATCTGATGGTCCGCAAATTGGAAGTGCGCGCCCTGTAGTTCGACTCTCGGCATGTGACACGTCACGCAGTTGGCCTTTGCGGTATGACATGTTTTTCGACCCTTTTGGGAATGGCATGCCAGACATTTCGAATCATAAGCCGCCGGTGACGTGCTCACCTGTTTGTGAGGATCGTGACATGCCGTGCATGCGATCCGGCGATCCTCGGCGTCAAAGCATTTGCTATTCGTGATTCGATAGGGTTGAAAACGGACGTTCAGTGGACCGCGAAGATTCATCTGTACCACTTGGCCCCACGTTCTATGACACGTGCCGCAGAGGTCGTTCATTTCTTCGGCAGAGAGCGTTCGGAGCTTCCTTAAAGAGTCCCTGAACCTTGTTTCCGCTCTTGCGCGCTTCTACGTGCTCGGCTGCGGCTCCATGACAACTCTCACAAGAAACTCCCGGCATCATCGCTTCCCAAGCAATTTCATTCCCGCGAATTCCCCCCGTCGAATGGCACCCGAAGCAATCCCGCACATCGGCTTTGTCCATACGTCGACCCACGGCTTCGAGCAAATTGGCCGGTTTCGCAAGCTGGGCTCCCATGGTCAATCCAAGGCCTTTCAGCGCATTGTAGTAGCTCACACGACTTTCGTACATTGCGCCTTGATGCTCGAACACATAGGTTTGGCCTGCCGTACCGAGTCCGAACGCCCAAAGAATTCGTGCTTGTACCGTATCTCTCCCGTCCGTGACCTTGAGCTTCGATCCGTCCCTGTCTCGCTCGATTGTGGTCCGATAGGGGCCGTCGACGAAACGTAAGTAGGGCGTTTTCACGAAGAATTGTCGCCTGCTCAGCGCGCTGCAGAGCCTTCGCCATACTGTTAGACGACCGGTTGTTCGATTGATTGGGATGGCAGGAAACGCACGCCGCCGCTCCCGCGAAGCTAGCGTTCTCAGCGGCGATGACACGGGCGCCTATGACACTGGTGAGCGCGAAGACCAGGCCGGCCGATTTCACTGAAGCGATTTTACACCCGGCTGCTGCGCCTGTATTTCATCGTTCAGTTTCTGCACAATCGCTCTCTCGCGATCCCCATCCGCCTTTCGCTTCAGTCGGTAGTACACAGTAGCCAAGGTTACGTGCGCCTCGACGAATTTCGGTTCTGCGGTCGTCAGCGCTTCAAGTTCCTTGCGCGCTTTTTCAACTTCTCCTGTAGCCGAGATCGATCGTCGCAAGCTGGTAGCGGACTGCCGCGTGACCTGGGCGCAGTCGAAGCGCTTTCTCGAAGTATTTGCGCGCTTCATCATAGGAGTGTTCCTGACGCAAAAGAGCTCCAACGTTCAAATTAGAGTCGAAGTCGTTCGGGTTAGATTGCAGTTCCTTACGAAACGCGATCATAGCGTTTGTCGAGTCGCCTGTTTGCAGCAGAGCCAGCCCGTGATAAGCGTTGACGCTCGGAAGCAATGGATTCAACTCCGCTGCCTTGGCGATATCCGTCAGGGCTCCGGCGAAATCGTGCGCCATCATTTTCGTCGTGCCTAATAACAGGCGAGCCTCGGCCGATTCTCCATCGCTTAAGATCCTGTTTACAATCTCCTGGCCACGATTGACTTGATTCGCGCGAATGAGGGCCGTTCCCAGCAAATAAGCCAACGCGGTGTCCTTGTCATTCGCCTTGAAAAATGGGTCCAGCAGATCGATAACGCGCTGATTCTCTCCACTCCGCAGATAGCAATCGCCGAGCAGTAGCGCGATCTGCTTGTTATCCGGAGCCAAACTATGGACCGCAGCAAACTCGCGTGTCGCCTCGTCGAATCGTCCAGCCTTATACAGAGCGAGTCCGTAGTTGAAACGCACTCCCGGATTGTTGGGAACTTTCTCGAGGGCAATCTTGTATTCAGCAATCGCCTCGTCATAGCGTCCCAGTCGCGCTAGAACCGCTCCTAAATTGGAACGAGCCTCAATACTTCCGGGCTTCTTGTTCAGATACAACTGATATTCCCGCCGCGCGCCTTCAAGATCGTTCGCCCTATGCAACTCCACAGCTAGTTGAAGCTCTCGGTCTAATTGGGGAGGTTTCTGCTGACCAGCAAGATCCCAAAAAACCACGAGAATAAGAACGAATCGAAAAAGTAACATTGTTAGCTGTACAAATTAAACCGTTACCAATTCTCGGTATATTGCGATGTAACACCTTTTAAATCAGTCGTTTTGCAAAGGTTTCATCAAATTTTTACACAAGACTTCCCACATTACCATTGAACTGGGACTCTAGTACTAATACAGTAGATACCAGTAAAATTTGGACTCGCGAACGCATTGTACCTTGTTGCGTGCGACAGGTCTCCGGGGGGAGCCATGTGGAATCTTCCGATGCGCATGGCAGTCGTCGCTCTGACGGCTTGCCTTCAATTTGGATTTGGACAGTCTATTTCCGGAACGCTGACCGGTTTGATCAGCGATCCTTCCGGCGCATCCGTGCCGGATGCCAAAGTCACTTTGAAGAACGAAGGGTCCGGCGACGTCCGGCGCACTGTTTCCAACTCTGAGGGCTTCTTCACTTTCGCGGCGGTTCCCGCCGGGTCCTACGAGCTCTCGGTCGAGGCTGCTGGATTTTCGATCTATCAAGTCTCGAAACTAGCGGTGCAGGGAGCCGAGCGGCGCAATGTCGACGTAAGCATGAAAGTGGGATCGACTGCGGAAACCGTATCGGTGTCTGCCATTGCGGATATACTGACGCCGGTCGATTCAGGGGAAAAGTCCGCCACGCTAACCACCAAGCAGTTGCAGGACTTCTCGGTTGTGGGTCGTAGCGCGGCCGAGTTCATCAAGATCATGCCGGGTTTCGCTGTTGCGGGCACCGGGACCGAGAACCGGTCCAATTTCTCCGGAGAAAACATCGGCATTAACGGAAACGGCGATGGAGGCAGCCAAAGCGCCTTGAATGGCGCGTACAACGTGAATGGGCTTCCGGGCGCTTCGCTAGACATTACGGCCGATGGCGCACACGTGTCAGATCCTGGTTGTAACTGCGCGACCCCCGTTAACCCAAATACAGACATGATTCAGGAGTTCAAAGTCCTGACGTCAAACTTCTCTGCCGAGAACCAAAAAGGACCCGCGGTCATTCAGAGCATTGCCAAGTCCGGAACGCGCGACTTCCACGGAACGGGCTATCTATACGCGCGACACCACGCTCTGAACTCCAACGATTGGCTGAACAATCGCTCTGGCGCGCCAAAGCCGGAAAACAAATACTATTTTCCCGGGGGAAACATCGGCGGCCCAGTTTTGATTCCCGGCACTGGATTCAACAAGAATCGCGACAAACTATTTTTCTTCACTGGATACGAACACTACTTCCAGACGCTGGATACCGGGCTACTGCGCGCCACCGTTCCAACTGAGGCCATGCGTGCCGGTAACTTCAGCGATGCCGAGCTAAGGAAAATTGAAGGACTCGTGAATGGCCGGTTTGTCACGCAATCGGGAAACCCGGCTTCTCGCTTGAAGCCCGACCAGTTTCCGAGCGGAATCATCCCGGCGAATCAGATCGACCCAACAGGCCGAGCGCTGATGAATCTTTACCCGACCCCTAATACCGACCCAAACACCAGCGGAGGCTTCAACTATCTCAGACAGATTGTTTTCAACCAGGGAAGCATGCAGTGGATGAGTCGTGTCGATTACAGCATCAGTGACAACACGAAGCTCTTCGTCCGCTATAACATGCAGCGTGAGACACAGAAGTTTCCCGTCGGTCTCTGGTGGCGTAATGCAAACCAGGTGCCTTACCCAACTCCTATTCTCGGGAAGAATAAATCAGACTCAGTTACGACGAGCTTGACCCATGTGTTCAACCCGACAATGACAAACGAGCTCATCTTCGGGTACACGTACATCGCATTTCCGAATGTGTTTGAAGACCCTTCCGCAGTGCGACCGGAACGCTCTTGGAGCAACGTTCCCGGGCGTTTTCGACAACAATGTCGCACAGATCCCCTCGTTCTCCTCAAATGGAGAGATGGCCGGCATTGTAAACCCTGGCGGTTTCGAAGTCGGCGGTGGCCGGGGCCTGTTTGCGGATAAGCATCTGCCGAGTCTCCAAAACAATCTGACGAAAGTCTGGGGAACACACACCATCAAGGGTGGAGGCTATTGGGAGTACATCATCAACAACCAGCCTGCAAACGGATTCACAAACGGGCAACTCGGCTTCGACGTTGGGAATGCGCGATCTTCCGGCAGTCCGTACGCGGACATGTTGCTCGGCCGGATCAACAATTATCAGGAGCAGAGTTTCAATCGACTGAACAATATCGGATACCACACGTTCGAGTTCTTCGTTCAGGACGCATGGAAAATAACAAGGCGCTTGTCACTCGATCTCGGCCTTCGCGCCTCGCATTTCCAACCTTGGAAAGATCGGGAAGGGTATGGTTTTGCTGTGTTCGATTACAGCAAGTATGTCCCTGGCTCGGCGCCTGCAGATTATTCCGGTTTTTCGTGGAATGCGCGTGATCCCAATGTCCCGCTTGGTGGATTTCCTACACGCGGCCTGTATTGGGCGCCTCGTTTCGGTCTTGCCTTTGATGTCTTTGGGACCACCAACACCGTGCTACGCGGTGGGTGGGGTCGTTTCTATTTCCACACTCCACAGTTCACTGCAGGCCTCGATGCTTCCGCGGGTGTGCAGAGTGCGACCATCAACGGCGTGAATACTTTCACAGAACTGGCGGCCTTGAACGTTCAGGGCGTACCAGTTGGTGTCCAGGCCGTCGATCAGACTAGCGATCGGACTCCTTATTCTGACAGCTACAGCTTCACGATCTCGCAACGAACGCCTTACCGCGGGCTGCTCGAAGCCAGCTACGTCGGGAATCAATCGAAGAATCTTCTGAACAATGGCTATGCAGGCAGCGCGATCAATGCTGTTCCCGCAGGTTCGCTATTTCAGCCGGGCCTCGATCCGAACAATGCGAACATCGATCAATTCCGGCCGCTGCAAGGCTTCCAAGACGTCAATATCATCACGCACGGACTCTACCAAAACTACAACTCTCTCCAGCTCTCTTGGACCCGGACATCAGGGCGCTACAACATGATGTTCAACTACACATACAGTAAGTCCTTGGGAATTGTCGGCAACTACGACGTGTTCAATCTGGACAATAACTACGGCGTACTGCCCTTCGATCGCAGGCATATTTTCAACGCCGCTTACTCGATCGAGATGGGAAGTCCGATAAAGAACAACGCGGTCTTGGGTGGATTGATCAACGGGTGGCAGTTCTCCGGTATTACGCAGCTTCAAAGTGGACAGAACATCGGAGCACTGACCAACTTCTTCAGCAATGACATCAATTATCAACAGAATGCGGCTGGCGATCGCTACACAATTCCGGTGAACGGTGGAAACTATCAACCGAACTCTCGCGTTGTGAACGGCACTCCGAGCCTCGCTTTCCGGCCGATCCAATCGTGCTCGCTCACAGAGGACCTTGGTGAACGTCAATACGCAAACGGAAATTGTCTCAAGCTGCCGACCGGTCCTGGCCAGAATGGTCCAATGGTTGGACCTCCCGTTTACGGACCTGCCTTCTTCAATTCCGATCTGGGTTTGTTCAAGAACTTCGAAATGGGAGAAAATCGAAGACTGCAGTTCCGGTTCAACGCCTACAACTTCTTGAATCACCCGTTGTGGTCATTCATTGGCGGGTCGACCAACTTGAAGCCTACTTTCGATGTGAACGGCGTGCAGACGAACCAGATCTTCGGTGTGACAACTGAGAAGCAGGGCCGACGAATCATTCAGCTTGCTGTGAAGTTTTACTTTTGAGCCGAAGCAGAATTGCCGTTGGTTGAATTCATCTCTTCGAGGATGGCTTTGGCAGCCTGCTGGGCTGCCGCCTTCTTCGAATTTCCGGAACCCTGTTTGCGATACGCAGTGCCAATCCGCGCTTCGACGGTAAACGTCTTGGCGTGACCGGGACCGGTTTCATCGACGATCACATAATGCGGTTGCGGCAGATGGATCGCCTGTGCCCGCTCCTGCAATTCGCTCTTATAATTGGCCTCGTGATTCTCGCGTAGCTCCTCGACATCACCTTCAGCGAGAATCCGATTCACGACGAACTGACGAGCCGTCTCCAGCCCTCCATCGATATGAAGCGCTGCAATGACTGCTTCGACGGCATTGGCAAGCAGCATCTTTTTCTGCCGGCCACCGCTCATCTCTTCGCTGCGGCCTAACTGGAGAAAATCGCCGATCCCGAGGTTTTGCCCAACTCTATACAAATGAGTTGCACTCACAAGGTGAGCTTTCATCTTCGATAGTCTGCCTTCCGGCCAAGTGGCATTTCGAAGGACGAGACTTTCGCTGATGAGAAAACCCAAAATCGAGTCTCCCAGGAATTCGAGTTGTTCGTTGTCGATCGAGGCTGGGTCGGAAGGTTTTTGCCCAAACGCATACGAGCGATGCGTGAGAGCGCGGACCAGCAAGTTCCGGTCACCGAAAGTGTAGCCTAGTCTAGCTTCCAGTTCCTGCAGGTCCGCTGCGGGCATGACTACTTTGCGGGTGGTGTTGTCGGAGCAGGCGCCGTTGGCACTGCTCCCGGCGCCGGAGTCGCCGGAGTAGCTGGCTTCGCTGCGCCAGCCCCACCCTTCAACTTGACCGAGTTGTTTCGTTCCTGTGCGGCTGCCGACTTAATCGTGGGGTGAACATCGGCCATCGTGTTCAACTTGTCAAGAGTTGCAATCGCTTCATCGGGTTTGTTCGCCAGATTGTAAGCGGCGGCAAGACGGACTGCAGTCGCTGGTTCCGGCGAGGCGTCGAGGGCGGCCTGGAATTGAGTCGCTGCATCACCATACTTTTTGCGTACCATCGCCCCAAGGCCGAGAGCTTCGTAACCCTGAGCCAAGTAGCTCTTCTTGGCGCTTTCCCAGTCTGCATCCGGGATGTCCGGACGCGGTTTAGCGGCCGTTTTCACGATATCCATAGCGCTCTTGGCGTACTTCTCGGAACGCGTCAGCTTTTCCTCTTTGTCGAGATCGAACTCGCGTGTTCGTTGCGCGATGCCGTTCGCAAGCATCAGCATGGCTGCGTAGTTCTTCGGGTCCGCTTCAAGTGTACGCTCGGCGTACACAACCATCTTTTCAAAGTCATTTTTCTGTTGCGCCGACGCTGCAGCCACCTGAAGAGCGATGGCTTTGAACTCGGTGTCAGCGAAATCGGTGAGTAGTTTCTCAGCCGCCGCGATCCGGCCGTCCGGATCCTGGGCGCTGAAGATTGCCTGGATCGCTTCCACTTCTTTTTGCGACTTCGGCTTCGGTTGGGCTTGTCCCAAGGCCAGTCCGGCGACAAGGGCAAACGAAATTGCGATGCGTGTCCTCATTGAATGTGAAACTCCGTTTTTGAACTGTCCTACTTGGACGTCTTACGTAATCCTTCTTCAGCCGCTTGCTTGGCCCTATCGGACGCGCCCTCAATTGCGAGAGCTGCCTTGTAATGGGCCACGGCCTCTTCAGGGCTTGCTGACGCTTGAGCTAATCGCCCCAGATAAACCTCAGACCAAGCATGGGTATGCGGGTCCGGGGATAACTCCAGTGTCTTACGAAATAGTTGTTCCGCCAACTCCGGGTTCCTTTGAAGAGCGGCGATTCGCGCCAAACCGTAATAAGCCCGCGCATGGATCGGCTTCTTATCGGTTTGTTGCAGTGCCTGACGAAAGGTTTCGCCGGCTTTGTCGAGTTCCCTCGATTCATATAAGCTTCTCGGCAGCGTCGATGGTAATCTCGGCTGCTTCACGAACCGGCTCGGGGGACACTACTACAGGTGGTGGAGTCCCCCCTTGTTGAGCCGATTGTTGAGCCGAAGCCTTAGCGGGCCGGACGCTGAGGTCAACGGCGTCCAGTCGCTTTACTTCCTTGCGGATATCCAGCGTATTCATCATGTCCGGAAAGTACATCCGCATAGCGGCTTCCTGCTTCTCATAAGCAGGCAGAGCCTCGCCGAAGAACGGCGTAAGTATGAAGCCTTCCGCGAGAGAATCCTTGATTCCCGCGGGTTTTCGATCCAGGCGTGTTTCAATCGCCCGAATCAACGATTCGGTTGTGAGTAAGAGGAAATCGGACTTGTAGCTTTCATCGAGAGCAGCAGCGCCGAGCGCGTAATCGCTCAGGCTGTTCTTTTTCATTACTGATTCGGAGAACTTCATCGTCAGTGGATCGAGTAAATAGTGAAGATAGGCGTGTCTTACTTGATCGACGCGCGGCTGGGCCGCAGGTGTCAGAACAATGAAGTAGTCGTCCTTGTAGCTACGTGTATGAACTTGGTTCGCCGGCGCGAGCATCTCTATGAACACAAAGAATCTGCGGCCCATGTAGCCGCTCGTCGGATTCCGCAGATACGCATTAGCCTCAAGAAGGGCCCGTATGACCTGCTCGTGATACTTCGTGATCTCGCGTTGATAAACGGGCTGAAGCTTGTTCCAAAGATCGTTGAGCGCGGCTTCGCGATAGAAGCGTACTAGAAGGCTGCGGAAGCCCTCGAGCTGCGCCAGATCCGGCGGTTCTTCCACCCCTGTAAAATTCGGCTTGAAATTGGGAGCCTCCCCAGATGACAGAGCGAACGAGAAGTAGGGGGACCAATCGACCGGCTGTCCCGGCTTGCTATGAGAGACGACAAAGTTTCGGAGTTCGGAGAGTACAGGGACCGACTTACCTTTTATGTGCTCCAGCACGACCGGGGACGGGGAGGGAATACCCATGTTGACCGCAGCCATGACGCTGAAGAGCGTCTCATTGGCATCGAGTTGACCCTGTTCCTGGGCCTGCACTCCAGCGCAAATTGCCAGTGTGCAGAGGTATGCAGCGAATCTGTGCAAGAGGCGAGTTTCCAGTACCAGTCTATCGCGAAGCGAAGACTAGAAGCTCGAAGCCGGCCACGAAGGACCGCCCGGGCATCGCAACTCTAGGAATCTCCTCGTACGAGGTATTCGTGACATTGCTCAATTGCAGGAACGGCCGGAAGCGGCCACGGCTCGATGCCGCGTATATATCCCATAAGCCGTACATGTCACGCTCGTATCGCTGGAGAACGCCAATTCGCGTTCGTCCGATAATGCCGCGAGGGAAGGCTCCTTGCCATGTAACTACCCCAGAATGAACAGGATAGTTGAAGACGTACTTCGAAAGTTGGCCCGCTAATGAATCCTGTGCGCCCTGGAGACCTGTATACTGCCACTCAATTTCGTGAGCTGTCGTCGGCCGAAATGCGACACTCCCTTCTACGCCGGTAAATTGCAGCCTTTGGAAGTTGATCGCCCGCCAGATGTCCGTGGGGGAGTTGCGGACATAATCGATCCCGTCCTGCTCACGGCGATGAAAAACCGTCACTGCAGAACGAACCCGACCGCCCGCGTTCCAGTCGACACCGCCCTCGTAGCCCCAAGCCTTTTCCGGCCGCAGATCCGGCGTCCCCCGATTCGCAGGATCTTGATAATAAAGGTCCGTATAGGACGGCAGCCGGAACGCGCGGCTGACGCTTGCGCGAACTTTGACCGCTGGAGCGAGCCAGTACCCGACTGTGAAAGAAGGGCTAAGCTCATGATTAAACGAACCGTAAATTTCGTCACGCAAGCCGACTGAAAAACTGAACCGCTTGACGGCGCGGACGTCCAGGGCGATGTAGGGAGCGCTCCGGGTCCGCTCGTGATTACCCAAGTTGTTGCTCTGGATGTTATCGCGATATAACTCCATTCCATAGAACAACTTCCAGTTCTGTCCAAACTCTTCCCGCCGTCTTACATTCCCCTGATAGCTCTCCACCGCGTGCCGGTTCGTGAATACTGCAGGACGGTCGCGATAGAGAACGAACAGATCCGTATGCCGCCGAAAAGCGAACGCAGCGTCAGTCTTGTTTCGCCAACGACTGACGGGCCGAAGCGAACCACGTCCTGGTTCGTTCCCAGGAATTGAAGTTTCCGTAAAATTGCTCGGCGCCGAACGGCCTGTCATTGGCCGCCAGGGTCAGCGCCGTTGTCCCGAGGCTGCTGGTCATCGAGGTCCGGGACGACATCGATAGGTTCCGGTAATCGCGATTTTCAATAAATCCGGTCGAAAAATCGCGAGAAAATGTCAGTTCCTCAGCCCACTTTTTCGCCGCATATGACAGCACCCCGCGCTGCTGATTAACACCGAAATTTCCAAGCGCAGTACGAAGCCGAACCTCCGTCCGTTCGGGCGCATGCGTAATGAGATTGACGACTCCACCGACGGCATCCGATCCATACAACGTTGACCCGGAACCCTTCAATATTTCGACTCGCCGGATCGCCTCCATTGGAGCCGGAATATCGAGGTTGTGGTGTCCTGATTGGACATCGTTCAGGCGTAATCCATCGAGCAGAATCAGAGTTTGACCGAAGCCGGCGCCGCGAATCGAGAGATCGCTTTGAATTCCGTTCGGCGCGCGCTGTCGAAGGTCGAGCGAAGAGTCAAGTTTCAACAAGTCGGCAAACGTATTGGAGACGAGCGATAGGTTTCGAACGTCGATCGCCCGAACAGGCCGGTCCGCTTCTTCGAGCGGAATTGGATCGTAGGTTCCCGTGACGACGACAACTTCCGCAGCATAGAGCGAAGACGCAGCTATCGCCAGGGACAGACAGAATTGTCTGGTCAGAACTAACTCCGCGGAGACGGAACGATCGTAGTTACCGCCGATTTCTTGGGTTTGGTTTGGGTCGTACTGCTCGCAGCAGCCGTCGCGACTTTCTTGGGTTCCCGGTTCGGTGGGGGATTCGAGAATAAAGGGTCCGTCTCCTCCGCGAGGAGGACCCATAGGCCGTAGGCGCCGACGATGGAACCAATCGGAATGTTCAAAATATTCAGTGCGGACGTGACAATCAGAACGCCGCGAGCCCATTCCGTATAGGAACGCAAGTGAATGCCTGCGACGATGCATGGCACAGCGAGGACGATGTGAAATATTGCCGACGACGCCAGCAGCACTCCACCGATGTTGTCGTCCATCGAAGAGTAAATGCTGAAAGGTCCATCATAAATGAAGAAAATCGGTACGATGAGCAGCAAACTGAGCACCCCGAATAGGATGTTCACCGTGCTCAGCGTCCTTACATGTATATCCATTAACTACTTCGGCCAGATTACTAGAGTAGCTCATTAAGGCCGCCAAAGCCATCGTCGGAAAGCATGTATAAGCGAACCAAGCAAATAACGGGACCGTAAATCCACCACCGCTCAGGAGTCGAGCCGTCCCAGACTCCGAGCGCTCGCCATTCGATCAACACTCCGTACGAGAGAGGCGCTAAGCCGGTCCAAAGCAGGAGAGGCGGGTAGGGATAAACCGCCAGAAACGGGATGATCCACGTGAGGTACCACGGATGGCAATTTGCGGACAGCAGAAGCAAAGCGACGATTGTCCAGAGAGCCACTCGTTCTAGCTCCCAACTTCTCGAAGCGAGCCAAAATGTTACTCCCGAAAGCAACGTAAATGCAAGGTATTTTGCTCGATAAAGATCGCCTGTCAGGTAGAGCAGCAGTCCGAATAAGCTGTCATTATTTCGCCAACCGCCGACAAAACCCGACATGAACTGTGCATTTTCCGTCACATCGGTCAAATATGGGATGGCGAAGCAGGCAACCACCGCGCCGGCTACCAGAATTGGGCGAATATTTCGCGCCCGCCATGCAAACGCAGGCAGGAGAATCGCCGGCCACCATTTCACCGCGATCGAAACGCCCAGCATCACCTCCGACATCAGACGCTTGTGCGCCCACAACGCCAAGGCACGATACCAGGAAAAAAACCGTCATCGCGTCGTTATGGCCATTTCCCCAGAACTCCCAGATCGGTAACGGAGCCCAGGCATAGATCAAGACTCGGGATGTTGGCAGTCCTCGGCTCCGGAGAAGAAGTGTAAGCATGACGATTGTTCCCAAATCGAACAATGCCGCTGGAGTCTTCCACCAAAGCAACTGCGAGGGCAAATCGATGGATAGAGACCTCAGGATTTTCAAAGTCAACCGAGAGACCAACTCCCAGGCCGGTCCATATCCCGCTTTGAAGTCCTTCCCCGGGATGTCGGAGTACGCGGAATCCTGAAGGCGAGCCCATTGCGGATCCGCCGGGCGCGCTTCGTAAGGATTGCCACCTGCCTCCTGGACCAGCGCTTCCCATCGATAACGGTTTACGTCGCTGCTGAATGGGGATGGGAGAGGGGCAAGGGTAATCCGAAAGACCACCGCCGCTGCTATAATTAACGGTTGTCCGCACGCGTTTTGCAAAGAATAGAAAACGCCAACCAGATAGACGGCATGAGCGATCAGGAGCAACAAAATAGTCTCGACCACACCGAAACCCATGCCTACCAGCACAAGCAGTAGTAACTCAATCAACACAGCGGCGATGATTATTACCATCGATCGCGAGCACCGCGGCTAGGGACTGGCATGGGAACCTATTTCGCCTTTCAGTTGACGCCTACCATCGACAAAGCCATCGATACCTTCCTCGATCCGACGTTTTCAGGCATACATCAACTTGCCTGGTTCGATTGGGCGTTGATGATACCGTACTTTACCGTACTCATCGTTCTGTCAGCCTTCGGACTGCACCGCTACGAGATGATTCGAGGGTATCTGAAGCATAAGAAGCGGCTGACGAACGGTCCGGCCGGCCATTTCGACCAACTGCCTCGGGTCACCATTCAATTACCTCTCTACAACGAGAAGTTCGTGGTGGAAAGGCTGCTGGAAGAGACGCTGAAGATGCGTTATCCGCGCGAATTGTTCCAGATCCAGGTGCTTGACGATTCGACCGATGAGACCCATCCGTTCGCGGAGTCGCTATGCGCCCGCTATCAGGCGATGGGACATCCGGTCGAGTACCTGCATCGTACGAACCGCCACGGATACAAAGCAGGAGCCTTGCAGGAAGGCCTGAAGTCCGCGACTGGCGAATTTATCGCAGTGTTCGATGCCGACTTCATTCCGCCAGAAGATTTCCTCGAGCGTACGATTCACTATTTTAGTGACCCTAAAGTTGGTGTCGTGCAGACGAGTTGGACCTATCTTAACCGGAGCTATAACGTTCTGACGGAAGTCGAAGCTATGCTCCTCGATGGCCACTTCGTTCTGGAGCACGGCGCGCGCTTCGGTGGTGGCTTGTTTTTCAACTTCAATGGCACTGCCGGCATCCTTCGTCGCGAAATGATCGACGATGCCGGAGGCTGGCAGCACGACACGCTGACGGAAGATTCCGATCTCAGCTATCGAGCCCAATTGAAGGGTTGGAAGTTCGTGTATATTCCCGGTGTCGAATGCCCTTCGGAATTGCCGGTTGAAATGAATGGCTTTCAAGTGCAGCAGTCGCGTTGGTCGAAGGGGTTGACGCAGGTTGCGATCAAACTACTCCCTACCATCCTCAAATCCGACTTGCCGCGACGCGTAAAGATGGAAGCGATCTTCCATCTCACGCCAAACATTTCGTATCCCATGATGATCGTTGTCAGCGCTCTGATGCTGCCTGTCATGATCATCCGCTTTTACATGGGCTGGATGCAGATGGTGCTGATCGACATGCCGCTGATCATCGCGTCGTTCTGGTCGATCACGGCGTTCTACATGCTCGCTCATCGCGAATTGTATCCGCAGTCCTGGAAACGCGGCATCTTTTTCGTGCCTGTGCTGATGGCCGCCGGCGTTGCTTTGACGATCAGCAACACGCGTGCTGTTCTTGAGGCGCTATGCGGTGTGCAGACTGCATTTGCGCGGACTCCGAAGTACGCCATCGAAGGATCACAACGGATCAAACTCCATGCCTCGAAGTATCGCAGCCGTAGCGGATGGTTGCCGTACGCCGAACTTGCTATCGGTACCTACTTCCTCTGCATGATGGCCTACGCGGTGGACACCTATAATTTCATCGCGCTACCATTTCTTGCGATCTTTGTGTCGGGATATTACTGGGCGGGCTTCGCGAGCTTGTGGCAGGACTTCCAGGGACGCCTCCGCTGGCATCGTCAGCGTAAGCTCGAGCTTGGCCGATCTGCCGCATCCGGTCTATAGTCTTGCTGTGGATCTCGCTTCTCGGCGCGATCGCTATCCTGATAGGCGGCCTCTATTCGGAACACCTGTTTTCGACTTCTAATTGGTTTCCGGAAGGAATTCGCCGATTCCTTCGATTTACTGTTCTTTTCTGGGCCTTCTCGGCGCTAATCTTCGCGGTCGCGCGAAGATATTATGTCGTTGCGATCGGATGTATCGCATTGCTGTGCACCACCTATGCGGTTGGATTCGCGCCAGTCCTCGCGATCGCGTTGATTGTTGCAGCAGCGGCAATCCTTGGGCACCGCCTCTTTCAGGGTGACTGGGTCCTGCTTTTTCTCACGGGAATGGCGATCTTCGCATTCGCGATTGCGCTTGTCGCCCGCGTACCGGTTCACTATCCGGTCGCTTATCTCGTGATTCTTTTGTCCATTCTGATTTACCGCCCCGGCCTCATTTATCGCAGCATCTCGGTCCCAAATCCCCAGTCGAGTGTGACCGCTCCCACCGCCTATTGGGGCCTGTGTCTGATGTTGTTTCTTCTCACTGCCCACTGGCTGGTTGTCCTCAAACCGGAAGCCGGCGCAGACGCTCTTTCGATGCACCTCGCGATCGCATTCGACATGGCGACGCGTCATGCTTTTACCCTCGACTTCCCGCAATTCGTCTGGGCGCTGATGCCGATGGGGGCTGACTTTTGCTACGCATTGGCTCACGTTCTTGGCGGCGAATATGCGGCGCGCCTTTTGAACCTGGTAATGCTGACGTGCATAGCCTATTTCATCTATCAAGCTGTACGCACCTGGCTGCCGCAAGGAACCGCATTCCTCGTTTCGGCGCTATTTCTCTCTTCGCCGATGGTTCAACTCGTGACCGGCACCATGATGGTGGAGAACTTCGTCGCGGCGATGGCGCTGGGCTCCGCAATCGCCTTGTGGCGCTTTCACGAACAACCGCAAACGTCTAATCTTCTGATCTGTAGTCTGCTCCTGGGAACTGCAATCGGATGGAAAATCGGCGCAATCACGCTGGCCGTGACGCTCGTGCCGACCCTCATTCTCTCCATCGTTCGCAATCGCAACCGCCTGTCGAGACCGCGTCTCTCGATTGCCTTAGCTGTTCTGCTTTTTCTTGTGCCTGCAGTCTTGCCGTACGCAACGGCCTATGTTCGATCCGGTAATCCAATTTATCCGTTCGCGAACAACACGTTTCACTCCCCATATCTCGATGAAGTTCTGGAAGACCCTCGATTCCGAGAACCACTGAACGCGCTCACACTCTTTCGGATCACATTTCAAACGAATCGATACTACGAGGGGCAGCCAGGCTCCTTCGGTTTTCAATACTTGCTGCTCATTCCCTTCTGTCTCGTGGCGTTTCCCCGGATGCGATCGCTAAGCGAACGATCCGCCGTGATTGACGGGCATGGTCAGCGCGATTCTAGTAGCGAGCTCTACCCCGAATGCCCGCTATTTTTATCCAGCGACCGCCTTCCTGACAATCGGATTTGGCGCCGCGCTAGCCCGCGCTCGCCAGGCAGACGCCCGTGTCTATCGCGTCGCTATTGCTAGCATAATCGCAGTCATTGCCCTGAACCTCTGCTTTCTGCCCGCCGCCAACTACTATCATCGCGACTTCGTTCCCAAACCGGTCTTCTCAAAACGAGTGCAATCGGAATATCGCGACTACGTCGCTCCGATTCGGAAAGTTATCGATTTCGTTAACTCCAAGGGATCGGCTGTCATGTTCACACAGACTTCGGAGTTTGCCGGCGCGACAGTCCCGGTGTACCTCAATCACTGGCACAACTTCAGCTTCAACAAACGAGTTCAGGCATGCCGCCGGCCCGCTGATATCCACCGGTTGGCTTCTTCACTGAATATTCGGTACTTCATCGCTCCGGAAAAGCACGATCCATTTGTAATCGAAACCGCTCCAGCCCTGATGAAGTATTTGGAGCTCTGCGGAGAGACGGCGTTCCAAGCCGGCGATTTCTCTGCGATCGCGATTGCTGCGGATTGTGAGGCGAAGCTCCGGAGCGCCGATCCGACTTACGCGGATGATGTGCTTACAAAGGGTTCTTATGATGACATGGACACGCGCATCGGCTACACCGGGGAATGGCACTCACGGCCTTCCATGGAGGGCGCATATCAGCGCACTTTAACCTATTCGGCAAAGCCAGGGGACGAGACTCGCATCCGATTCTCCGGGCGTTCTATCGTCTACACCTTCACGAAAGCTCCGAATCGGGGATTAGCGCGAATCGAAGTTGATGGCGCCATTCGGGAAATAGTCGATCTGTATAGCAAGGAAATTGAGTGGCAGGTCAGAAGAACGTTTGCTTTTTCGCCCGGTCCGCACGAAATGAGCGTTCGCGTCTTGCCGCAGAAAAATCCCGCATCCTCGGGTTTCTTCGTCGACCTCGATTCAATCACCATTGAAGATTAAGCCACTTACGCGCCGACCAACCGTGAAACGCGCCTCCAGTAGCGACTTTGCTCCGTCCAGACGCGTCGCACTACTATGCCCCGGGACAAGAATCGACTCAAGCTATTGGGCTCATTGGCTGTGCTTGTGGCGGTGCTCGTAGTTGCAGCGATTGCGCAGTTTGGCGGTTACGACCCACGAGCTTCATCGGCAATCGCGCCGAGTCCTCCGAGTTCCCAACCTAGAGCTGTTTTCGGTGAAGGACCTCCTGCCTCGGTCAAGCCGCCTGTCCCCGACAATCCCGAAACTGAGTCGATGCGCTCCCGAGTCAGCGACGCGGAGAAGGAATTAGCTGATATTCAAGGATTCCTCAACCGGTGGCGAACCAGTACGATCGACGGGAATGTGAATGCGCAAACAATCCTATATGCGCCGCGCATGGACCACTATTTTCGTAAGCGCAACGTATCTCGCGCTACGGTCCGGCGCGAAAAGGCGAGGATGAAGGAACTCTATCCCACCGTAAACAGATATGACATCTCGGACGTACGAGTCGAGTCGGCCGAGAAGAACCAGGCTGTCGTGACATTCCGGAAAGACTGGGATATGCGCGGCGACCGCCGGTTCGCCGGCGCTGAGCGGCAACGATTGAAGCTGCGCCGCATGGCGGGCGACTGGAAGATCGTCAGCGAAGAAGAGACCAAGGTGTATTGGATGAACCGAAGCTAGGCCTGAGCTGAATTCGCTTGCTGAAAGGACTTTACCGCAAGATTCTCGTCCTCAAAGGTCTCGAAGATGGTAATCAGCTTTGTGATTTGCAACAGTCCCTTTACCTTCTTCTGCAAATGAACGAGCTTGATCTTTGCGCCTTTCGCATCCGCGAACGCATCGCATCCGACGAGTTCTCCAAGGCCGGCGCTATCGATGTACCCAACGTTTTCGAGATCGAGCAGAATGTTTTTATAACCTTTTGCCAGCGCATCCAGGATCGCGTCGCGCATCAGGCTTGACCCTTCTCCGAGAGTCACCCTGCCCTCCAACTCAATTACGGCCACACCACTGTCGATCCGAGTGTACGCTTGCAGACTCATGGTGGCTCACTTTGCCACAGGTCAATCCCCAAAGTCAATGAGGATTAAGGCGCTACTTCGGCTGTCACAGTTACAGTCGCCTTCACCTCGACGTTTCCGGCTTCCACCGGAGTCGGAGCCGAGTCGGCTGCAGCGCTGCGCATCATCATCTCCGCGCGCACAGGAACCACTGGCGGCGCCGGCAGCCCATCTTCCACTTTCACGACACGAACGACACGCAGACCAATCGCCGATGCCAGGGCTTGCACATTTGCTTTTGCTTGTACGGCTGCTTTGGCCAATGCTTCGGCGCGCGCTTTCTGCTCATCTTTCAGAGAAAAATAAATTCCTTGAATCTGATTGGCTCCCGTCTTAGTCGCCATGTCGATCGCTTTGCCTACTGCGCTGACATCGCTCAGCTTGACTTCGACGATGTTATTCGCCTGATATCCGGTGATCGAGGGTTTTCCGCCGCCAGTTGGATACTTGTACATCGGATGGAGCGAGTAGTTTCTCGTCTGAAACTCCGCCGCCGCTCCCAATTGTTGTTTCAGTTCAGAGATGACTGCGGCGCTCTGTTTGGCGTTCTGGCCGCCAGCTTCCTGGGCGGTCGGCGCTTGGGTTGTTACGCCGATTTGGATGCGAACCTGATCCGGCTTTATGCTGACTTCGCCTTCTCCAGTCGCCACAACGCGTGCGGCCTCATCGGCCAGGAGAGTAAATGCGAATACAACTCCGAGTAAGATTCTCATGCGCGTAAGACGATAAAAAACCGCCCGAAGTTCCGAAAGTGACTAAATATAAAACATCAACTCTTCTTCATCAGCGGGTAGTTTCCGCCTTTGATCCACCTCGGCGCAAACATCGGCAATGGTAGTATTGTCCAGAATCTCGGCCATGGCGTCTCGGACTCGGCGCATAACGATCCGTGTGCCGCAGTTCTTCTCGTCAATGCACTCTTCACATTTTCGGTATGCCGTTTCGCTGGCGCACGGCAGAGGCGCAAGCGGTCCGTCGATCATGCGAATTACAGATCCGATCGTGATCTTGGAAGGTTCTTTGGCTAGAGCATATCCGCCGTTCCGTCCCTTCTTGCTCTCAACCAGGCCGTTATTTTTCATGTGCAACAGGATCAGTTCCAGGAACTTGTGCGGGATACTCTCCCGTTGAGCGAGTGTGGCAATCAGCACAGGCCCGTTACCCTGTTCACGCGCCAGATGATAAAGTGCGCGCAACGCGTATTTTCCCTTTTTCGAAAGAGTCTTCAAACCCTCGCCGAGTCTCCTGACGCTATTGTCCTCTATCTCGTTGACATCAACGCTTGGCGATACAATTCTCGAGCCCGCTGGACATTAATACACGAGCATCTTGTCCAATGGAATGACGCGGCCGTAGCTAGGGCAGTCTGAAGACGATGAGGAAGCCGCAGGTGGAACGCTCACAATGACGCAGAAGGACGGGATCGGAGTTAGTTCGCATTTGCATCGATTCGAATCACGTGCAGCGCGTTGCCCTTACCCCTACCGAATTTGTCAATGAAGGCAGAATCTGGCGGCTTGGATGGGCGCACCAGATCCCGTACCGTTCGCTGACGCCCAAAAAAGGCGGAATGCGAGAACCTGCTGGTATCGGGAGGGCGAGTTTCTCTCACGTAGCCTTTTGCAGCCACCAGCAGGAGAGCGTCCGGCGCCGTCTAGGATGTTAGTAATTGTGACTTGCAGAAGACGTTGCGCGCTCAGCATCACGTGGTCGACCTCGTCCCCGATGCGCCCGAAAAAGTGGTCTGATCCGAAGGGAGGGACCGGAGGACCTCCGGAAATCTGATGAGCTCGCATGGAATGACCAGGCGCGCGGCGATTTCTTTGGGTATCGGCGCAATCGCTGCCGCTCAGGATGGAGTGGAAACGCTACACGCTGAAATGTGGCGGCGTTTCATCGATCGCCGCTTTCACACCCTGTACGATTACGCGGGCCTTAAGGGCGAGGTCATTCTCCCGACTAGTGAAGACTGCCGGTTATGTCGGCCCAACGCTCTTGCCTGGTGGACTCCGATCGAGAACGGCGCTTTTTTTGGTGGGCTCTATCTGGATGCTTTGGTACGCCGTTGGGCGAGAGTACGTACGCCCGCTGCCGCATCCGACGCTCGCCGCATCGCCGCGGGGCTTGTCCGACTTGCATCTGTCGGATCGGTTGCTGGATTCGTTTCTCGCGGCGTGATCGCCGATGGCAAAGGCCACTACGTGGCCGGCTCCGACGATCAAACATTCCCGTGGTTCTTGGGTTTGTGGCGTTACACGAAAAGCGGTATACCCAGCCGGGACGAAAGCTCGCGAATCACGAAGCTGCTTCTGCGTACAGCCGTCGCAATTGAAAAGCTGGACTGGCGAATGCCATGCGATAGCGGATTCGGTGTCCGGGGAGAGTGGACGGGGCTGAATTTCATTCATGCCGCCCGCCTCTTGTTCGTCCTGAGAGCGATGCACGACCTAAGTGGTGATGGGCGATGGTTGTCACTCTACCGCAAGTTGGCCGAAGGAAGACTACAGCATTGCGCTCAGGGCGCGAGTTACGAGCCGCCCGGTAGCAAGGATCGCTACCCGATCAACCCTCCGTTTTGGACATCCGCCAGTTCGCAGGCAGGAATGCGCGTGCTGTTCGAGATGGAGGATTCAGAAGAGTTCCGATCAGCCTATCGTACCGGTCTAAACGCGAACGCCAGCAGTGCCGCGCAACACGTCGGTTTGTCTCGTTCCTTCGACAACAAAGACGAGAGCACATTCACAACTGACTGGCGATTTCTTAACGACTATTGGGAAGCGCAGCCAACAATTCAGGACGCAGTGCGGCTGGGAAGCTCGCAGGTGCGCGAGTGGCATCGACGATCGCCCCGCCGCGTCTATGAAGCGCGTTTCATGCGCGAGCCGCTGTTTGCCGCCTGGATCGTCAGCATGGCTGCGGATCGCGAAATAACTCGCCAACACCAGTCGTCGATTTTGGCCGCGATGAGCCATTACGACTGTAAGCGGCTCTTTACATCGTTGTTCTTTGTGGCCACCAATACTTTTGAAGAACTGGCGAACTTGCGCGGAGTCTAGAAGGCAACTTCAAACTGGGTAAACCAAAACTCATCTTCGCTCCGCTGCTCGGCGAACGGTTCATCAGTAGCCTGCTACAGACGCTCTCTCGCTGGTCCAGGCAGGCTTGGGCGCATCGAAGTCCTGTCAGTCAACAGCATCATGCAATCACGCCGGATTTTCTGTAGGCGCCGACTCTTGTCCGCCTAAACTGCCTATCACGATACACTCCTCACCGAAGAGACCGCCGTCTGATGAAGCTTATGCGGCCGCGCATCACCTGTCGCGCAGAAACAGGAATGACCGCTTCGCCTCTCGTGCTTACTATCTCCAAACCATTGACTCTAGGCTTCTAGCGAAGGCGTATCGAAAAGTGCGCTGCCGCGTCAAACCGGCACGTTTTCGGCTTCCGGATGGGTGGTCCCGCTATGATAGAAGAGTGCGGAGCGTGCTGAGGCTGCTCCACTTAAAAGCTTATTCGGTCGGCATGTGCCTGATTCGACGTGAGCTTGAGGCGCCAGGTAGACATGACGGAAGCTCAACATCCTTTACAGCAGATCCTCGAACGTCGAATAGCCATCATAGATGGCGCGATGGGAACAACCATCCGGACCTACGGGATGACCGAAGCGGACATCCGGGGTGACCGATTCAAGGACTCACGTAAGGACTTGCTGAACAACGGCGATCTATTCTCGCTCACCCAGGCCAAGATGATTTGTGACATCCACCGACGGTTTCTCGAAGCCGGCGCGGACATCATCGAGACCAATACTTTCGGCGCTACCACCATCACGCAGAGTGAATTCTTTGTTGAGGATCCGCGGGAACATGGCGGCCGTAAGGATCCGGCCTTCTATCAGAAGATCATCGACGATCCGTTCCTCCAGGGTCTCGCCTGGGAAATCAACGAGCAGTCCGCGCGCCAATGCCGCG
The DNA here is from genome assembly GCA_963844855.1 of Bryobacteraceae bacterium. Taxonomy (GTDB): domain Bacteria; phylum Acidobacteriota; class Terriglobia; order Bryobacterales; family Bryobacteraceae; genus DASQDN01. The sequence goes on along the minus strand of CAWJQP010000080.1, from coordinate 38,046 downwards.
AATGGGCGGATCGCGTTGGCTCCGCCACCGGCCGCCAGCGCTTCGTGGCAGGCGCGATCGGCCCACTCACCGTCTCCCTGTCGAACTCCCCGGACGCTGACGATTCCGGATTTCGGGTCATCGATTTCGATCAGGTGAAGACCGCCTATATGGAGCAGATCCGAGCCCTCATCAGCGGCGGATCGGATCTCTTGCTCGTCGAAACGATCTTCGACTCACTAAACGCCAAAGCCGCTCTGGTAGCCATCCGTGAAGTTTTCGATCAGGATGGCAGGGAACTACCGGTAATGATTTCCGCGGCCGTCGGACGCGGCGGCGAGACCATGATCTCGGCCCAGACCATCGAAGCCTATTGGAACGCTGTACAGCATGTGAATCCTCTGTCAGTCGGTCTCAACTGTTCGCTCGGCCCCGACTTAATGTATCCGTTCCTCGCGGAACTAGCCGAAAAGTCCAGTGCTGCCATCTCCTGTTATCCGAATGCCGGCCTTCCGAATCCGCTCACGCCAACTGGCTTCGACCTGGAACCTGCTGACATGGCTCGCTACCTCGGAGAATTTGCCGAGGGCGGTCTTATCAACATCGCCGGAGGATGTTGCGGAAATACGCCTGAACACATCGCTGCGATTGCCAAAGCTCTCGACGGCCGCCACCCGCGCGAGTTCGGTAAGTCCACATCGGTGAGTGTCAGCGTCCCGGCGGCAGATCCTCGTCCGCTGCGACTCTCGGGATCACAGCCGTTCACTCAACAACCCGGCGTCTATATGATGATCGGCGAGCGTACTAACGTCGCCGGATCGCCTAAGTTCGCCAAGCTCATCAAGGAAGGCAAGTACGAAGAAGCGGTCAGCATCGCTCGACAGCAGGTTGAGAATGGCGCCAATGTCATTGATATCTGCATGGACGAAGGCATGATCGACGGCGTCGCCGCTATGACGCGCTTCCTGCAATTGCTCGGAGCCGAACCAGAGGTCGCAAAAGTCCCGTTCATGGTGGATTCCTCCAAGTGGGAGGTCATCGAGGCCGGTCTCAAGTGCATTCAGGGCAAGGGTATTGTCAACTCGATCTCACTTAAGGAAGGTGAAGAGAAGTTCCGCCAGAACGCTGCGACCGTGCGCAAGTATGGAGCTGCTGTGGTTGTTATGGCGTTTGATGAACAGGGCCAAGCAGCAACGTACGAAGACAAGATTCGCATTTGCGAACGGGCCTATCGAATTCTTGTAGATGAGATCGGATTTCCTCCTGAAGACATCATCTTCGATCCCAATATTCTGACGGTCGCAACCGGCATGGAGGAGCACAACAACTATGCCGTCGATTTCATAAACGCAACTCGCTGGATCAAGACCAATCTGCCGCACGCAAAGGTAAGTGGCGGCGTCTCCAATATCTCGTTCAGCTTCCGTGGCAACAACAAGGTCCGTGAAGCCATGCATTCGGCGTTTCTCTATCACGCCATCGCCGCCGGCATGGACATGGGTATCGTGAACGCCGGAATGCTGGAGGTTTACGAGGAGATTGAGCCGGAACTCAAGGTCCTGGTGGAGGACGTGCTGCTCAATCGACGCCCGGATGCCACTGAGCGGCTGGTGGAGTTTGGCGAGACCCTAAAGGCCGCCAACGCAGGCTCCACAGCGTCGGAAAAGAAGGCCGAGGAGTGGCGCAACGGTACAGTCGAAGAACGACTTTCGCACGCGCTCGTCAAAGGTATCGATACTTATATCGATATCGATAGCGAAGAAGCGCGCGTCAAACTCGGCCGTCCCCTCCTTGTCATTGAAGGACCACTGATGGACGGCATGGGTGTGGTCGGCGATCTGTTCGGAGCCGGCAAGATGTTTCTGCCGCAGGTGGTGAAGTCGGCGCGTGTGATGAAGAAAGCGGTGGCGTATCTAACCCCGTTCATGGAGGTAGAAAAAGCGGCGCTTGCCGCGTCCGGACAGACGGTCAGGACTCAAGGCAAGATCGTACTTGCTACCGTGAAGGGCGATGTGCACGACATCGGCAAGAACATTGTTGGTGTCGTACTTGCCTGTAATAACTACGAGGTTGTCGACATGGGCGTTATGGTCCCGTGCGAGAAGATCCTCGAACGCGCTAAAGCTGAAAATGCCGACCTGATCGGATTGAGCGGACTCATCACTCCCTCGCTGGACGAGATGGTTCATGTTGCCCGCGAAATGGAACGCCAAGGCTTCAAGTTGCCGTTGCTGATTGGCGGTGCAACCACCAGCCGCGCGCATACCGCGATCAAGATAGCGCCGCACTACAGCGAGCCGGTTGTTCACGTACTGGATGCCAGCCGCGCTGTTCCCGTCACTACCAGTCTTCTCAGCGATGAGAATAAGCCTGCGTTTGTCGCGCAGCATTCCGCCGATTATGAAGCGCTCCGCAAATCGCACGCTGCGCCGAAGCACAAGACAGTTTCGATCGAAAGCGCGCGTGATCGCCGAACGCCGATCGAGTGGCGCTCCGAAGATATACCCTCGCCGTCATTTTTAGGTCGACGAGTACTCGATAACTTCCCACTCGAGACGCTGCGCGAGTTCATAGATTGGTCGCCATTCTTCCATACATGGGGATTGAAAGGTCTTTATCCAAGAATTCTTGATCACCCAGATCACGGCGCACAGGCGCGTCAGCTCTTCAAGGAAGGCAATGAACTCCTGGACCGCATTATCGCTGGCAAGCTGATCACAGCGCGCGGAGTTTATGGTCTTTTCCCAGCCAACGCGGTAGGCGATGACGTGGAATTGTATACGGACAGCACTCGATCGCATCTGCTCGACCGCTTTTGCTTCCTCCGCCAGCAGGCCAATCGGGAAGATAGTAAACCATGTCGATCACTCGTCGACTTTATTGCTCCGAAGCATACTGGTCTGCCCGATCACATCGGCGCCTTTGCCGTCACAGCGGGCATTGGATTGAAGGAACTGTGCGAACGATTCAGGGCTGAATACGACGACTACAACGCGATCATGGCAGAAGCGCTCGCGGACCGACTGGCCGAGGCATTCGCCGAATGCCTGCACAAGCAGGTACGCGACGAATGGGGCTATGGAAAGGAAGAAAGCTTAAGCTGCGAGGACTTGATTCGGGAACGATACCGCGGGATCAGACCCGCTCCAGGCTATCCGGCATGCCCGGACCACACCGAGAAGGGTACGGTGTGGCGCTTACTCGACGTACAGGACAATACGGGAATGTTGATCACCGAGTCCTTTGCAATGTGGCCTGGTTCGAGTGTAAGCGGACTCTATTTCGCGCATCCGCAGTCTCGCTATTTTAGCTTGGGAAAGATCGAACTGGACCAGGTTGCTGAGTATGCGGAACGCAAAGGCATGACTCTGGCTGAGGTGGAACGATGGCTCGGGCCGAATCTGAATTACGAGCCGTCAAATTCGCTAGCCACGATCGCGTGAGTCTCGCTAAAGAGTTGCGGCTCGCACGCAAGCGCATGGATGAGCGTGCCGACGCCATTCGCCAGCGCGAAAGATTCTGCCACTAATTCCGGGCGAAGCAGGCCCAGGCCGCAGGTTGCGGTAACCATCGCATTCCGCGCAAATTGCTGGGGATCGCCGGCGAGTGATGCCAGCGTCAGCCATCTTGTAAAAATGGCCGCCGGATTCACTGATTTTAAGTCGTGCCACGTTGGAATCAATCCGTAGGCGACTATCCCACCATCGCGTGCGAAGGCCAGCGCGTTGGTGTCAGAAAAGAATAATTCCAATCCCTCGTGAGCGTCGAACGAGAGTATGTCCGGCTTCGCCCGACACATGCGGGAGAGCGGGCCTGCGGCGCAGCAATGCAAGCCGGCATAGGCTCCGCGGACCCGGGCGGCCTCCAGAGTAGCCGCGAGAGCAGTAAGCTTTTGCTCTTCTGAGACGGCGTTTCGGGTCGGCGCCTCAAGACAAAGCGCGGGTTCATCGACAAACAACAACACCGGCAATCCGGCTGGCTTGAGACGATCGACCTGCCAGCAAATGATCTGAGAGACGTGAAACGCTACGGCCGCAAACAGAGCAGGATCGGAAATAAAGGGACGGTCGTCGTGGAAGAGATAGGACGAAAGCGTGATGGGGCCTTCAATCTGACCCTTTGCAGCGATCGCCGATCCAAACGAACCAGAGGAAAGAGCGTCGCGGAACGCTCCGAATCCAGCGGCGTTCACTGCCGTCAATTCTCCACCGCCACGGTGAAGAGCTTCAACCACGTGGTCGATTTTGCCTGCCTTCACTTTGTAACCATATCCTTCGCTACGTAGCTCAATCAGATCCGATAGAGCGTCTAGGCCCTGACCGATGATGCTTTCCCGATCCGAGAGTCTGGGCATTTGCGGCCAAAATGGAATCTCCGGAGAGCAATCAACAATGGCTTGAATTGCTGTCTGTACAGATGTGAAGGGAAGGCTACCGATGCCGGTGACTGCCCCGGCGGGCACAAAGATTTGGCGAGGCTGGCGTGGTGAAGCAATCGGTCGCACTCCTCTATTCTCGCGAACGATTTTCACCGTCTGTTGTCAATTCGATCACCGCGGTTGTTAAACGCCGGCAAGCTTCGAGTCAACCAGTTAGTACACTAGTTGGCTATGCGAATTCTCATTGGCGGTGGCGGCGAAGTGGCCGCGTTGATTGCTCGCCGTCTGACGAGGGAGCGGAATGAGATCGTCATCATCGAGGAGGATCCTGAGCGCTGTGCATTTCTCGAACAGACGCTCGATATACATGTGGTCCAAGGCAGCGTTGCTAGCGTGCGCACTTTACGTGAAGCGGGCCTGCGCAAGACCGAAATGCTTATCGCTGTGACCAATTTCGACGCCCTGAACGTGATGGCGTGTATGGCGGCACAGGTCGAAGCCGATGTCAGAATAAAAATCGCCAGATTGCGTAGCCCTGAGATCGAGCAATGGAGAGCAATTTACGAGAAATTAGGTCTACATCTTGATCTGATCATCCAACCCGAGATGGAAGCAACGTCTCGAATTCTTCGTGTTCTTGGAGTTCCAGGCGTTTCCGACATCCTTGACTTTGCTGAAGGAAAGGTAAAGCTCTTCGGGATGAACATAGAGCCGGATAACTGGGCCTGCGGGAAAACGGTCGAAGAACTCGACCATGCAGGACCTCCCAAGAACTCACTTATCGCAATGATCTTTCGCGGCACGCAGGTGATCATCCCGCACGGCGGTGACCGGCTGGAGGCAGGCGACCATGCATACGTCGTGGCAAGCAGCGGCGAACTCGCGGCGGCGGTGCGGTTCATGGGGTTGCAGGCGCGGAAGCTTGAGCGAGTGTTCGTCTACGGCGGCAAACAGGCGGGAATATTGATTGCCCAGCGACTTGAAGAAAGCGGAATCTCAGTCACTCTTTTCGAGACGGATCCGCGAAGATGCGAGAAGATTGCGACGCTATCGAAGAAGACCATAGTAATCAATGCAGACGGCATGGACGAAGCGGTTCTCATGGAACACAGGATTGAGGATGCAGACGCTTACTTGGCCGTCACCGCCGATGATGAGGACAATATCATCGCTTGCCTGCTCGCGCGACGTCTCGGAGCGAACAAAGTAGTTGCACTCACGGATCACTTGAACTATTTCGCAATGGGTCAGCGCCTGGGAATTAATACGATGGTGAGCCCACGTCTCGCGGTGGTGGACCGCACTTTACAATTTGTACGTAAAGGCCGTGTTCTTTCCGTCACCAGCTTTCGGGAGGAAGAAGCTGAAGCGATCGAGTTAATAGCAGCCCCGGGATCGCGTTATGTCGGCAAAAAACTCAGGGACGTTCGTCTGCCCCGCGATGCCATCGTCGGCGCCATCGTCCGTCCGGGCGGAGAGGTCATTGTCCCGCGTGGCGATGCAACGATCGAGGCAGGTGACCGCGTTATTTTCTTCGCGCTCTCCAAGGTCGTTCCCAAGTTAGAATCAGCCTTTCTCGCGGATGCAGGCAGGGAAGCAGTGTGATTCGCCCCCGATTGATTACGTTCGTTCTGGGACAGTTCCTCGCGATTCTAGGCCTCACGATGTTAGCGCCCTTAGGCATTGCTGTTGCCGCTGGTGACAGCGGCGTTTATCCTCTTGGTCTCAGCGCTTTGCTGACGATCGGACCAGGCATTGCGCTCACGTCATTCGGGCGCGGGCGATCCCGGGAACTGTCGATTCGTGAAGGTCTCCTGCTGGTTGTAGTTGTTTGGTTGTGCGTTTCCTTCTTCGGGTCCCTGCCGTTCTATTTCTCGCCACATTTTCAGACCTTCACCGATGCCTTCTTCGAATCCGCATCGGGTTTCACGACCACAGGCGCCACAGTTCTAGCTAAAGTTGAGGTTCTGCCGGACAGTATCCAGTTCTGGCGCTGCTTTAGTCATTGGATCGGCGGCATGGGAATCGTCGTGCTCGGAGTGGCAATCCTGCCCTTGCTTGGCATCGGTGGCATGCATTTGTATCGTGCCGAATTCTCCGGCGCTCGATCGGAGAAGCTCACTCCACGCATTGCTGAAACGGCAGCAGCTCTGTGGAAGATCTATTTTGCCTTGACCTTTGCAGAATTTGTGGCGCTGCGATTGGCGGGAATGACTGCGCTCGAAGCTCTGCTCCATTCGTTCTCCACTCTGGGCACGGGCGGCTTTTCGACACGCACCGCCAGCATCGCGGGATTCAACAGCCCTTCGATCGAGCTCATCATCATTGTTTTCATGCTGCTCGGCGGCATCAATTTCACAATGCACTATCGTCTCTGGATCCAGAGACGGCCGGGCCGCTTCTTTAGCGATATCGAAATCCGGGCATATTTGACGGTCGTTGCGTTCGCGACTGCGGTCATCGCAGCCAGCCTGGTGCTGAACAATGGGTATAGCCTTTGGCCAGGCATCAGGACTTCCCTATTTCAGGTTGTGTCGATTATCACGACAACCGGCTTCATCACGGCCGACTTCGAGCTGTGGGCGCCAGTGAGCCAGATTATGCTGCTGGCCTTAATGTTCGTGGGCGGATGCACGGGGTCTACCGCCGGCGGTTTCAAGATCACTCGTGTCTTACTTCTGATTCGCATTGTCAGCCGGGAGTTCAAACGCATGGTACACAGGCACGGCATCTTTGCAGTGAGGCTTCGTGATGAGGTGATCCCCGAAACGGCTGTTCAGAGTGTCTTGAATATGGTGTATCTCGCGCTTATGTTGAATTTTTCGGCTTGTCTTCTCGTTGCATCAACGGGAGTTGATGTTCTGACGAGCATTACTGCCGTCGCAACCTGCATGTTCAATACAGGGCCGGGTCTGGGCTCCGTCGGGCCAGCCGAACACTTTGGGCATTTGCCCGCTTTCGCGAAATGGATACTGGCGGCCTGCATGATTGCGGGACGCTTGGAATTCTACACAGCTATGGTGCTCTTCACGCCAGTTTTCTGGCGACGCTGACGATCGCGCCGCTGACTGCACCAATCTTACAATCAGAGCAGTGTTCAGAAACTCAGTCTTCCGCGCTGTGATGATCAGAACGTTGCGGTCGATTGCTGTCATCCTGCTAGCCGTGGTTTGTAGCGCGTTGCTGCTGCGTTTTGCCCCCGGAGCGGACGTTGATGAGAGAGAAATGTCAGGCCAGTTATCGAACCAGAGCATCGAGCAGATCAGGGAAGAACAAGCACGCCGTCATAGTCTCTCAGGATTCTTCTCGCAATACGTCGCAGCGTTGTTAAGCGGCCGGATGCTCGCTTCGGAATCATACGGCGACCGACTCGACGCAGTAATTAAGGAACGCTTCGAAATATCAGCCCACACGATTCTCATCGGACTAATACTGGGATGGGTCGCGGCGCTATTGTTGGCCATTGCAATCTCCGGAAGTCACGCGGTCAGCGCGATTGCGGCGGCTACTGTCACAAATGCGGTCATGCTGAGCGTGCCGTCGGCACTTGTGGCGGTCTTCTGTCTACTTGCTCAGTTTCCTCCGTATTTCGCTGTGGCGGTGACAATATTTCCGCGTGTGTTTCCTGTTGCAGAGGAGCAGTTTCGGGCTTCAAAAACCGCTCCCCACGTCGTTTTCGCACGGGCAAAGGGGCTGACGAACATTAGACTCTTTTTGGCTCATGTGTTACCGGATGCTTTGGCTCCGCTCCTCGCTCTTGTCGGTGTATCAATCTTAATGGCTATAGGCGTTACCATCCCGATAGAAAGTTTGTTGGATTCCCCCGGCATTGGTCAGTTAGCTTGGAAGGCCGCGCTCGCTCGTGACTTTCCAGTCCTTGTGAGCCTGACGCTATTCATTACGACTTTGGCTGTCGTGTTGCACTGGCTTATTGACCTAGCACTCGTCGGCGTGCGCTTGCGAAGCTTATGAAAGTTATGAGATCAGGAGCGATATTACTGCTTCTGATGGTTGGCTTCGCCTGCCTCACGAATGATTGGATCGCGCCCCACAATTATTCCGAGCAGTTTCGAGAGATTCCAAATGCCGTTCCGACTCCATCCTTTTTGTTAGGGACCGATGCTCTTGGACGCGATCGATTTTCGCGGCTATTGGCTGCCGGGCGTATCTCGTTTCTTCTCGCTCCGGCGACCGCTCTATTTGCGTTGGCCATGGCCACTTTGGTGGGACTAATCTCGGGTTATGGATCTCGCTGGGTTGATTCATCTCTGTCAGGGTTCATGGAACTGATCTTGTCGCTACCGTGGTTGTTCGCGATTTTGACGCTGCGATCGCTGATGCCACTGAACGCGCCGCCGATTGTATCCATGGTTGCGACCGCGGCCGTAATAGCGTGTATTGGATGGGCGCCTCCCGCGCGCGTCATAAGAGCCGCAGTGCTCCAACTTCGGGAGTCGCCGGCGATTCTGCAAGCCCGCGCGGCTGGTGTCGACGGTTGGCGCCTGCTGGCGGTTCATCTTACGCCCAATCTTCAACCGATTTTGAGAGCTCAATTCTGGGTGCTTGTGCCCGTATTTCTTATCACTGAAGCCAATCTGGGGATTTTAGGGTTGGGTGTGTCCGAGCCAACTCCGACCCTTGGGGGAATGCTCGCGGAATTACAGCATTTTGACCGTATCTCGGAAGCACCGTGGATTCTGGCTCCGGCAATTCTATTGATTACTATGGTCACCTGCATTCGGATTATAATGTCAGGGCCAAAAACATGGGAATAATTATCAGCGCGCTTTTTGCTCTGAGTTTCATCGCTCTCAATCTATATGCGGAAAGTGAACTTCGGTTCTGCTTAAGAACGGACCCAAAGACCTTTGATCCTCTTCTGGCCTCTGAGGAAGGTTCAGAAACCATACGTTTTCTGACGGGTGGTGTACTCATTCGCTTTAATCGGGTAACTCAAAAACTCGAACCAGAACTTGCGGAGTCTTGGAATATCCGTGATGGGGGCAAGCGGATCGATTTCGTTCTTAGGAAAGGCGTCTCGTTTTCAGATGGCAGACGCTTCGATTCCGCTGCTGTGGTCGCCACATTTGAGCGATTCAACGATCCGAAATTGAAGTCACCTGTTGCGGATGCATTTCGGTCCGCGCCAGGCCAGGTTAAGGCTACCCAAAACGGTCCGCATCTCGTATCAATTGCTTTCCAACAGCCGGTGGCGGGAGTGGAGTATTTATTTGATCAACTCGTGATCGGAGCCCCTGGTGCTGAACAACCGGAGCGGGCGGTCTTAGGACCGTTCTACGTAGCCGAGTACAAGCCTGCGCAGTATGTTTTTCTCAAGAAGAATACAAATTACTGGAAGACAGATTCATCTAAAGTTCGTTTGCCTTATGCCGATTCGATTCGAATATTTATCGTGAGTAATCGCGAGAACGAGATTCTGCGATTCCGGAGGAACGAACTCGACTTTCTCGATCGTCTGGAGCCCGAAACCTTCGACCGTCTTCGACAAGATACTCCCCACAAAATTATCGATTCCGGTCCTTCGCTCGATTCCGAATTCCTTTGGTTCAATCAGGCTACGAATGCGCCAATTCCGGAATTCAAACGCAATTGGTTTCAATCACAGCGATTTCGGAAGGCGATTTCCGCCGCAGTGAATCGGAGTGATATGGTTCGTCTCGTTTATCGAGGGCACGGAAGTCCGGCATACGGTCCAATTTCGCAGAGCAATCATCTCTGGTTCAACTCAAAAGTGACCGCTCAAACTCTTGGACAAAGCGAGGCAATCCGCTTATTGAAGGAGGATGGTTTCAAGCTCGAAGGCGGGATTCTTCGTGATCGAAACAGCAATCCTGTAGAGTTCTCACTCATCACCAATGCGGGCTCCAATACTCGCTCTCAACTCGGAGCTTTGGTACAGGAAGACCTCAAGCGTATCGGCATAAAGGTAAGCTTCACACCTCTGGAGTTTCAGTCGCTTGTTGAGAGAATCATGCGATCCAATAATTACGAGGCTTGTCTCCTAGGCTTTGCGAATATCGAACTGGATCCGAACGCGCAGATGAACATCTGGCTTAGCTCAAGCACTCATCACGCATGGAACCCGGGGCAGAAGTCTCCAGCGACAAAATGGGAAGCCGAGATTGACTCTCTCATGCGCCAGCAGGCGCGAGAAACCACATTGCAGGCCCGGAAGCGCGCCTTCGATCGAGTGCAGGAAATCGTCGCCGAACAGGCGCCAATCATTTACTTGGTTCATCCGAATGTTTTGGTAGCTTTATCGAAGAACCTGGAAAACGCCGCGCCTACTGCTCTCTCGCCTCATATTTATTGGAACGTGGAACACTTGAAGATCGGATCCAGGCGGTAACTCCAATCGAGCCCGTTCTCCAAGTACGGTTGTCCGTCGATTACGCGCAAAAGATGGGCGCGTTGGCGGATGCTGTGATCGACGTGAATGCCGGGGAAATCGTTGGCTTGGTCGGACAAAGCGGATCCGGAAAAAGCACACTCGCATTGTCGATCCTTAGGCTGCTGGATCACATAGGCGCTCGCATACATGGCAGCGTACTGCTAGATGGCACAGAGCTGATGCAGCTATCAGAACGCGAAATGCGGAGAGTGCGGGGAAGGCGGATTGCCTTGATTCCGCAAGCTGCATCCTCGGCGCTGAATCGAGCGCTTCGTATTGGAACCCAATTGCGAGAAGCTTGGAAGGCCCATTCCGGAGTAGCGTGGTCGAGCGAACTAGGTCGCGTAAAGGGTCTTCTCAGATCTTGCGGGCTTCCGGACGACGATCCGTTCTTGAATCGTTATCCAGACCAGATCAGCCTGGGACAAGCCCAACGGGTACTGATCGTAATGGCGCTCTTACATCACCCCACTTTGTTGATTGCTGACGAACCAACGAGCGCTCTTGATGTCCATACGCAACGGGAAGTTCTCGATCTATTCAAACAAATTAATAGGGAACAGAGGATGAGCGTGCTATTTATTTCTCACGACCTTTCCATTTTGGCAGCGCTTTGTCACCGAATTGCCATCCTCTACGACGGAGTTATTGTCGAATCCGGAAGCGTGAGCGCGGTTCTTGCTTCTCCATCGCATGCGTACACCCAGAAATTGGTGGCTGCTGTGAGAAGCTTGCAATTGACCGAACTGTCTCCTTTTCCTCGGCCGGTTGACGATGATCGGTCTGAATAGACTACCCTTTCAGAGTGTGCGCTCGGTTTTGTTATTCTTCAAAGTGATTCAATAATTGAAATGCGGAGTGAATGAGTATTAGGTACTCGTCAAGAGTCCCTTTGTCTGATGTCGAGCGGCATGTCATCCGGAGCAAGAGCATATCTTATCGCCGTGCTGAGCTCAGGGATTGCCTTGCTAGCCGTCAATTTGCCGGCGCTCCGACCGCCTGACTTCCGATTTACCGCGTATTTCATACTTGCTGTAGTCGCCGCCTGCCTCAAAGTGCCACTGCCGGGAATTCGCGGGACGATGTCGGTGCTGTTTCTTTTCTTATTGGTAAGTGTGATCGAACTCAGCTTGCCGGAGGCCCTAATTATTGCGGCCATCTCTTCTGTGGTGCAGTCGTTCTGGCATGCTCGAGAACGTCCCAAATTTGTTCATTTGACTTTCAATATCGCCGCGCTGGTTATCGCGACAGCCTCAGCTTGGTACGCGCAGGTCGCTCCGATTTGGGCCCTGCTCAACATTCCTTGGGCGTTGAAAATTCTTTTGACGACGGTCGTTTTCTTTGTTGCGAATACGCTGACCGTCGCCGTCATCATCGGCCTGACGGAGAGAAAGTCGATCGTCGAGACTTGGCGCAGCTGTTATTTTTGGTCGTTCCCTTACTATTTGGCCGGGGCGTGCGTTTTCGGTATTCTGGGGTCACTGGGCCGACTGGCCGGCTGGCAGCCAGTAGTTCTTTCTTTACCAATAGTTTACTTGCTCTACCGATCTTACCGAATATACTTGGATCGATTAGAGGAAAGTAGAGTCCATTCGGAAGAACTGAAGGCAGCCGCCCTCCGTCTGGAATCCGTTCTCGAAAGCACTACTGACTGCGTCTTTGCAGTTTCTTCCGATGACCGCATCGTTTACGCCAATCAGCGAGCCCGCTCGCGGCTCTTTCGCGAATCGGAACCGGTTGGCAGTCTTTTGCGGGAGGCGTTTCCGAAGTTGGCTGATGCAGGCTTTCGCGACGACATTGAGTCACTTTTGAACAACTCGGCTGGTAATCCGCCAGAGCGTTTCTTCCCCGATCTGGACGCATGGTTTGAAATGCATGCCTTTCGTTCCTCGGACGGCGTGGCATTTTATCTAAAAGAGGTCACCGAGAAAAGAGAACTCACCGAACAACTTCGTCAGTCCCAGAAGATGGAAGCGGTTGGCCGACTCGCGGGCGGTGTTGCCCATGATTTCAATAACTTGCTGACTATCATCCTTGGATACGGCCAGATTAGCGCTGAACTGCTCGACGAAGGTCATGCCGCACAATCGAGCATTCGTGAGGTCATTGCGGCTGGCGAGCGGGCCGCTGCATTGACTCAACGTCTACTTGCATTTAGCCGGAAACAGATCCTTGAGCCTGAGGTGTTGGATCTGAATACCGTCGTGCAAGGCATGGAAACAATGTTGAACCGTCTCATTGGTGAAGACATTACAATTCACATGGATTTGTCGCACAATCCGGGACTGATTCGTGCTGATCATCACCAATTGGAACAGGTGATTATGAACCTCGCCGTTAACGCCCGCGACGCGATGCCGGGGGGTGGACAACTAACGATTTCGACCGGCGAAACGCTAATTGAAGCTGCTAAAGCGTTAGCGCATGGTCGAGAACAGGGCAGGTACTCGGTACTGTCCGTAAAGGACACCGGCTCAGGAATGAGCGCGGAAACCCTCGCTAAGATCTTCGAACCGTTCTTTACAACCAAAGAGATAGGTAAGGGTACCGGTTTGGGATTACCGATGGTGTACGGAACAATCCAGCAAAGTGGGGGATTCCTCACTGTGCGGAGTGAGGTGGGTGTGGGGTCTGAGTTTGAAGTCTACCTACCTTGCGTTGTCGGAGCGCCCGAAAGCAAGGCGCTGGAACGAGCACAGCAATCCGTTGAGGGCTCATGGCGAATTCTCCTGATTGAGGACGACCGTCCTGTGCGCGAATTGACAGAATCATTCCTAACTCAGGCCGGATATTCCGTGATGGCTCTCGAGGTTCCGTCTAGTGCCCTAGGACTATCCGCCTCTGACATTAGCGATTTCGACCTCCTCGTGACCGACATGGTGATGCCGGGCGTAAGCGGTTCGGATGTTGCCGAAAAACTGCTGGGTTTACGACCCCAAATGAAAGTAATTTACGTCTCCGGGTACACCGATCATCCCTTGCTCACGACCGAAAAGCAGCAGGCGGAACGAGCAATCTGGCTACAAAAACCATTCACGCGTGATGAACTGCTCGTGAAAGTCCGCTCGGCGCTTCTTGATCTACCTAATTAAAAAGTCAGCACTTAAGAGCCGGGACTAACAAAAACTAACGGTGACTTTTCCGTCCTTCGCGAGCAACCCGGATTATCCCTAAATTTTGCCCGCGCCAGCGTGAGACCGGACCATCCGATGCGGCTGTGTTCACTCCGCCCTCTTAGCGGTTGCCCACAAAATCCATCACACTACCCCCCAACCCACCTAAAGGTCGTAGCCCGCCCTATTGGTGCCAACCTACTCGGAGCTTCGAAAGGGACCGATATCCGAACAAATGCAACTGAATTCAACCAGCGTTGTTGGTCAGTGCAATTAGTCGATCGTAAGCATTCGGAGGCCGCAAATGATAAGAGTCAATAATCTCGCCGTAGGGATGGTGTTTTGGGTAACTGCTGCGCTTTGCCAGGGAGCATCGCCAAAGTTAGCTCCCGATTTGCCCGCTCAGGCGCAAGCGCAGGATCTCACACAAGCGCGGGGGCTCAGACAAGCGCAGGGTCTCACACAAGCACAGGGTCTCATCGATGTAATTGTTCAGTACAATGGCACACCATCAGAAATTCAAACCGGAAAATTAGCGAGAATCGGTGGTCGAATTAAGGCAGATCTCAGGTCAAGCCAATCTGTAGCCTATACACTTCCGGCGGCGGCGCTAAAGGATCTAGAAGAAGATCCTGATGTCGTTTACGTAACACCCGACCGGGCAGTCACGTCTTTTCTCGACAAAACGGTACAGGCCGTCGGTGCAACGGTTGCTCTCCAAACCGGGCTAGATGGCGCGGGCGTTGGAATCGCGATAGTGGATAGCGGAGTTACCCCGGCCAGAGATTTATTGGCGGCCGGAGCCAAAGCCTCTAACCTCTCCCGAATTGTTTACAGCGAAAGTTTCGTTTCAGGGAACACAAGTACTGCTGATCAGTACGGCCACGGCACGCACGTTGCCGGAATCGCGGCCGGAAATGCAAATAGTTCGACTGGACCAAGTTACTTTAATTCCTTTCGCGGAATCGCTCCTAATGCCAATATCATCAATCTGAAGGCTTTAGACGCGAACGGTGTCGGCACAGATAGCAGTGTAATCGCCGCTATCGATCGAGCGATCAGTCTCAAGAATAAATACAATATCCGTGTCCTAAATCTGTCCGTCGGCCGGCCCGTGTTCGAGAGCTACAGCCGGGACCCTCTCTGCCAAGCCGTTGAGCGAGCATGGAAAGCCGGTATTGTTGTCGTCGTCGCTGCAGGAAATGACGGGCGAAACAATTCCCAAGGCACGTCTGGTTACGCAACGATAACGTCGCCGGCTAATGATCCGTTGGTCATCACGGTCGGCGCCATGAAAACAGAGGGCACGTCTTCTCGAGCGGATGATTTAATCGCGAGTTATAGCTCGAAAGGGCCGAGCTTGATAGACCATGTCGTGAAGCCCGACATTGTCGCCCCAGGGAATCGTCTTATCTCTCTCGTCGCCCCTAAGAGCCTTCTTTCTAATAGTCCGACCGCCGCCAACAAGATCCCTTATTCGCTCTACCAGTACACATCCAACAAATCATATTCGGCAGACTATTACCAGTTGAGTGGCACGAGCATGGCGGCTCCGGTTGTCAGTGGAGCGGCGGCGTTGATGCTCCAGCAAGACTCAAGACTCAATCCAGACACGATCAAGGCTCGTCTTATGAAGACAGCCACCAAGTTTTTCCCGACTACCAGCACCGCAGTCGATCCTGTTACCGGCGCTGTATACAGCAGCCAGTACGACATCTTTACAATCGGGGCGGGCTACGTCGACGTTTGGGCGGCGCTGAACAGTACAGACCTTGTGCTCCCTGGACGCACGGCGGCATCACCCATCGCGGTCTTCAATAGCTCGACGCGCTCGGTTCGTGTCGTAAATAGTGGCGCCACCGCCTGGGGAACAGCGGCAGTATGGGGTACCGCCGCGGTGTGGGGTACGGCTGCAATTTGGGGAACGAACGTGTTTGTTGATGGTCAGGCTGCTGTTTGGGGGACGAGTACGTTATGGGGTTCGGCAGCGATTTGGGGGACAGGCACAACTCAAGGAAATGCCGCCATATGGGGAACGGCAGCCGTTTGGGGTACCGGGACAAAAACCGCCAGCGAAAGTATCGATGAGTTAGTCAATGGCGAAAACTGACGGAGTGCCTGGGAAGCAGGACTCGTGGTAGTGGCTGGCGCTGGAAACAATGGCCGTGATAACTCTATGGGAGCGTCGGGATCCGCCACGATCATCAGCGCTCCTGGTAATAGTCCGTATGTGATCACTGTGGAGGAACGATGACAGAAATGAGCACAACCGTGCGCGGCAATGACGTAATCGCGAGTTATGGTTTTAAAGAACCGACGTTCAAGGATCGGTATGCCCAGAACGTCGTTCCGATTTCTTATTACGAATGTACGCATAATCTCTTCACCGCGAGAGCGGGTTATCTAGGCGTTTGGGCGGTGTTGAGCCGTGCTGGAATGTCAACTGGTTCTGCGGTTTCTCCTATCGCGAACTATGACTCTTCGACACAGAAAGCGTCTATTTCTTTCCCACCGGATTCGGTTTTGAACAGCACTGTTGTTTGGAAAACTGCTGTCGTGTGGGGCACTTTAACAAATGAAGGGTTCACTGCCGTCTGGGAAAACCGTCGTGTGACGAACTATACAGCCATTTCCAGAGGTCGTGAGCTCGTTAGCGACTCGCGGCGAGTAGGTGTTCACGAATACTGCTTTAGACGGACGCCGAACTCCGTACTTCAACATTGGCCGGTAATCTTGTGCAAACCCGGAAGTTGAGCTGAATGCGCCGGAGTATTGCACGCGCCACTAGGTTGTCTTTGTCCCTCTTCATTTTGCGGGCAAGTTTGGATCCTCGTACACGGGCGAATGAGACGCGAGAACTACTACGCGCCTCACCCGATGTGTCGCGTTCTCTTTACCGCAGAACTAGTCTCTAGAACGGCTCAGTATCACCGGTGAGTCAATCACTGGCCGGACCGGGGGATCCTCTTTCGCAGGAGTTCGAGGGCGTACTCGATGTCCCGGTCGTCCGGATCCAGGTTCATGGGCGATGGCCAGTTCCGTTACCGCTCCGGCGTTATCGGCGGACTGGGCCATGATCAGGCCGAGGTTCTTGTGAAGCAGCGCCCGGACGGAGCACTCGCCGCACACGTCGATAGCTTCGCGAAGCCGCGCCAATCGCCTTCGGCCAATCCTCCTTCTTAGCGGCGTCCAGGGCGAAGTTCGACAGCACACGGGCCCTCGCAGCCGCCAGCGACTCTGCTTTCAGTTCGCGCAGTTGCTGGCCGTACTGTTTCGCCTCGGTTGGATTTCGAGCCGACATCACCCGCATGAGCGCGAAGACCGCCTGACTGTTGGCGGGATCCAACTCCACGGCTTTCTTGAGGTGCTCGACACCGTCGTTTTCGCGGCCGACATCCAGCAGCGCCCTGCCGAGTTTGTAGTGCGCAGTGGTATCGGACCAGCCGAGCGCGAGAGACCGCTCGAGGAGTTCCACTGCCTTCTCCGGCCTGCCGAGACTGCTCTCGGCCATGCCGAGCATCATCAAGGCCGGGGCGTAGTCTGATCGCAGTGAGGTGGCTCGCTCGAGCGAGGCTCTCGCTTCCTCGAAACGGCGCAGCTCATACAACGCCCGACCCAGATTGTAATGGGCCTCCGCCAGTTGCGGGTTCAGGCGCGAGGCCTCTTCAAACTCCTTAACTGCTTCCTCCTTCAACGAGAGATCAGCGAGCGCAATGCCCACGTTCAGGTGCGCCACAGCCGATTCAGGTTGCAATTCGAGGGCACGGCGCAGCACCGCGAGAGCGTCCTGGTAGCGTTGCTGCCGCAGTATCGCCATGCCAAGCGCGGTGAGAACCGCCGGGTCATCCGGAGCGAGTTCGCGGGCTTTTCGAAGCGCCGCTTCGCTCTCGGCGAAACGCGATTGTGCGGTCAGAACCAGGCCGAGGTTCAGGTATCCGGCCACATAGGCGGGATCACTCTCAAGAGTCGCTGCGGAAAAGCCGTTCGGCGTCCGCTGTTCGCCCGTCCTGCTGGTACAAGACGCCGAGATTTGTCTGAGCGGCGGAGAAGTCCGGTTTCAGTCTGATCGAGGCTTCCAGTTCTTTCTCCGCTTCACCTCGCTGCCCTGAGCTTCAAGAGGGCCATGGCGAGGTTATGCCGGGCCACAGCATCATCCGGCGTGGTCCTCAGATATTCCCGCCAAGCCTCCGCGGCGCCCGCGAAATCGCCGCTGCGCATCCGTTGGGTGGCCAGGCTGATCGGCGACGGTGGCTTCGCGGATTCCTTTTGGGCACGCTGTGCCCGGGCCAAACCATCACGAGCAACTTCGGAATCCGGAGCGAGCTTCAGTGCCGCGCGGAATGCCGCCTCGGCCTCGGTCCATCGTTTCAGCCGCAGCAGTGCAGCGCCGAGGGCTTGCCGTGCGTTTAACTCACCCGGCGAGAGCCGGACGGCCTCTTTCAGATGCGTAACGGCGCTCTTGTCGTCACCTGACTCGTAGAGAGCAATTCCCAGGTTGTAGCGTGCTCGAACAGATTCGCCGTTCAACGTTCACAGCGGAGCGGAACGCCGGGATGGCGCAGGGAAGATTTCCGCGATCGAGGAACCAAAATCCGAGAGCGCTATACGCCTCTTCGGACGGCTTAGCAGAGATCGCAGTCCCGCAACTCGGGCGGACCCTCGCACTTAGCCGGTTTCTGGGCCCGCAGAAGGCCGGCAGCACAGCACGGCGACAACTACAGCAGGGAAGACGCGAGACAGCATCTGCTTCGACATTATCAAGAAAACAGCGGCAGCGACCGCTTCGAATGAAGTGGCCGCAGCCGTTGCGAGTTCAGGCGGCACGGGCTCGGTCGTTTTTGATGAACTAGGTGTCACAGTTCATCAGAAGATGATCTTCCCGCCGAGTTGCAACTGCCGGGGTGGAACCTGTACGCCGGTAACGAGGCCGAACGTGCCACTGGCCAGGTTGGCGTTGGGCGCGGCGTACATCGGCGTGTTGAAGGCGTTGAAAGTTTCCAGGCGAAGCTCGAGCTGAAGCCTTTCGCCTTTGAGCGGGAACCGCCGGAACACGGAAAGGTCGAACCGCCGGACCCAATCGGGTCGCAGGCTGTTTCGCCCGAGGTTGCCGAAGGTAAACTGTTCCGGCGCCCTGAACGCGCTGGTGTTGATCCAGCGCTCCGGCGTCGGGTTGTCCAACTTGTGATCGCCAACCAGGTTCGCGCGCAGATAGGTGCCGCTGTTGAATATGTTGGCGATGTCTCCGGGCACGGTGACGTGATATGGGATCCCGTTGCGCAAGCGCCATGATGCCGTTGAACTGCCAGCCGCCGAGGATATAGTCGACGACGTTGTTGTTCGTAGTAAGACGCTTGCCCTTTCCGAAGGGCATCTCGTAGACCCAGCTCACCACCAGGTTTTGCGGGACGTTGAAAGCCGACACACTGCGGTCGTTGTTGAGGGCGTATTCGTTCTGCACCGAACAGGCTTCGGCTCCGAAGAAGCCCGAGCAGGCGACATCGATCGACTTCGACCAGGTGTAAGCGGCGGTCATCGCCAGGCCGCTCCGGAAACTGCGCCTCAGCGCCACCTGCAGGCTGTTATAGTTGCTGCGGCCGGTCGATTTCTCAAAGAACGTCGGGCGCATGTACGGGAAGCGCATGCGATCGCGCGGGTCGCCCGGTCCCGGACGAACCGCGGTATTGAACCGGCCGCCCACCGAGAGATCCCGGCTGCCGGAGCCGACGTAGTTCACTTCAAGAACGGTAGACTGGGCTAACTGATGCTGCATGCCGAAGTTCCACTGCATCGAGTACGCCTGGTCGAACTCGGGATCCACAAACCACCATTCCTGGTTGAACGGCGTGGGTTCCGGTACGCCGGAGGCGCCCAGCGAAGGGTCCTGACCGGTGACGCCGGGGAAGGGCTTGCTCGGCGTCGGATCGTTCAAGCTGCCGAGGCGCGTCACCGAAACGTCGGGCCACGTGCCGCCCGACGCCACGCATACTCTGATAGATGCCGGCCCAATTGTCGTAGAAGATGCCCCCGGAGAAGCGTAAAGCAGTCTTGTCGGTGAGACGATAGGCGATGCCCACGCGGGGCCCGAACATCGCGCCGCGGCCGTCAAAGATCGTACCCCCGTTGACGGAGCTCACGTGCGCGGGGAGACTGCCGTCCGGCGTCGGGATGCACGGTGCTTGTTGCGAGGCGCTGCAAGCGGGCGGCGTGTCGAAAATCACGTATTCGCCGGTATCGGTGTTGCCGTTGCCCGAGAAGATGTTGAGTTCTTCCCTGGTTCCATACTGCGGAACCCACGCGTAATCGAACCGGAGTCCCAGGTTCACCGTCAATCTTTGGTTTACCTTCCAGGAGTCCTGGATGAACAGGCCGAGATTGCCGCCGAACCGCAGAGATTCAATGATGTTGCGGCGAGTAGAGAAGTTGGCACGTTCAGCAACATGGAAGCCATGGCGTCACCGGTGGTCGCCGACCGGGCGAGGTCCGCCGTCTCGCGGCGCGTGAAATCAACGCCATGGGAAGCCTGTTGCCGCTGCATGGTGGCTCTCATGAAGTCACCGCCTATTTTTAAGGTGTGGCTCCCGATAACCTTCGAGTAGTTGCCTTTGAACTGCCAGTTGTCAGCGGGGCGGTTGGGCTGGATAATCGGTGTGCCGCCGAAATAGTCGGCGGGGGCGAACCCCGAAATAATCGTGCCGAGACGGTATTCCACCAGTTCCGGTCCAAGACCAACCTTCTGGATCAGGTCGGCCGGCACGTTTTCGAAGGCCACTGTGTTTGGTATATCGCTGATGGATTTTCCGAACTGGACCTGCAAGGTCGAGGTCGGATCCATGACATGCACCCAGCTTGCGGACATGTTGTAGGAGTCCTGCTCAGAGGTGGACACCAGATTGGTGCGTCCGCCGGGCCCGGCGTCTGTCTGGTCGAGTGAGCTATAGCGGAACCACACCATGTCGTTGGCACTGAACTGGTGGTCCACCTTGACCTGCCACTCGTCCTGATCGAGCGCGCGGGCGAAATTGTTCAGAGCGTTGAAACGCGCCTGATCGGTGACAATAGGCAGCGGTACCCCGGTCCCGCTGATGTAGTCGAGCATCCGCTGGTCGATCCGGCTCGCGCGGGATTATGTTGCCGGGGAACGGATTCCGCAGGAACGCTCCGGTGGCCGGGTCCTGCCTCGTCGTCATGGGGTCGAAGATGTCGCCGCCGCGTTTCTCCGGGCCGCTGAAGTCACCGTTCAGCATCGCCTGGATTGGTACATAGAAGTACTGCCGGGCCGGGCTACGGAACCGGAATCCCTGGTAAGCGCCGAAGAAGAACGTCTTGTTCTTGATGATGGGGCCGCCCACGGTGCCGCCGAATTGATGCTGCTTAAACGGATTCACGGTCGCCTGGTTGAACTGGCGGGCGTTGAAGGCGTCGTTCTTGCCGAAGTAGAAGCCCGTTCCATGAATCTCGTTAGTACCGGACTTCGTCACCACGTTAACCGTGCCGCCGGAGCCGGAGCCGAACTCGGCGGAATCGTTGTGTGACTGGAGCTTAAATTCCTGAATGGCGTCGATGATCGGCGGGACCGCCCAGGCATTGCCGAAGGTTTCGAAGTTGGCGACGCCATCGAGCATGTAGACGTTGGTCCGGTTGTTCTGCCCGTTGACGGAGGGGTTCGTCGCCTCGCCGATTCCGCGGGTGTAACTGAGGGACTGGCTGCCCGGCGGGTTGACCGTAACGACACCAGGCTGCAGCATCATCATCTGCGTAAAGTTTCGGCCGTTGAGCGGAAGGTCGACCACCTGCTTCTCTTCCACCACCTGACCCAGCTCGGCTGTCGAACTCTGCACTTCGACGCCGGAAGCTTCAACCTGTCACTGTTTCCGCTACCGTCCCCACCGCCAATATGAAGTCGAGAGTGGAGGTCTGGTTCACCGTCAGCGTAAGCCGGTCCACTCGCTTCGTGGAGAAGCCATCGGCGGAAGCAGACAGACTGTACGTACCCACCTGGATGTTCTGAATCCGATAGTTTCCGGTCTCGTTGGTTTCGCTCCGGATCTCGACTCCGGTCTGCAGGTTCGCAAGCACTATCGCAGCTCCCGGAACCACCGCCCCTGCGGGATCGGTTACCGTACCGAGCACAGTGGCCGTTGATACCTGTCCGAAGGTGAGCGTCGGAAGGATAGCAAGAAGAATAACCATCGCCGCGAACGCGGCTGGCTTTGACCGTTTCATGAGGATGGCCCCTTTATGCACACAATCCCTTCCGGGATGTTTCGACTTTGACTTCCAGACCGGCTCAACAACTACCGGCCTTCGACACGGCGGTTGGGATCGCACCTGCGCGAATCGCACCCGATTGCCGTCCACAGCCTGACCTGCAGTCTGAACGGACGAAGCATATCACAAGAATCTTAGAGAAATTCGTACGATTTCAATGGATGTCAATGGAGGCTTAGCCTTTCCATCCTGCGCCGCTCTTATGTTGACGATGAAGAATCGTTATCAAAATCACCAACACGCAACCGCAGCTGGCATCGGCGGGTCACAGCGATCGACTATTGGAACCTCTCGTTTGCCCGGATGACCGGTCCAACGACGTCTCTGCTCATCGCAGCGGTTGACGTCCCTATGCCCGCCGTAAATCGGATGGAAATCTTCCAGGAATAACTCGCAGGTAAGTCACAGCAGACGGTCCGTGCGGCAGCCCATGCGCCGGATTCCGAACGTCGCGGCTGTCTTGTACATGACGCAATAGGACATTGATCCGTCCTTCGAATACTTTGGCGTTCTCCGTGCGATGGCATTTTCGGAAGTCTGTTCGAAGACGTGTGCGGTGCGCTTGAAGATTCCTCCAACGGGACTTCGGGACACCCTAAGTGACACACCCGCGCATATTCTGTTTCTCGTCAAAGGGAGCCAGCCCGCTTAATAATCAGGCGCAGCCCGTGGCTTCAAGGGGTTTGTTTGCCTTCTTTGTAGGCGAACCCTTGATGATCGCGGCGATGTTGGCCGGGAGGCTGTCCAAATTCACGCTTGAACGCGCGATTGAAGGCCGCCTCCGACTCGTATCCGACTTCGGCGGCGATTTCCGCAACGCCCCGTGGCGTATTTTCGAGCGACCGCGCGGCCAATTGAAGCCTCCAGCGGGTCAAGTATGTCATGGGCGGCTCGGCGAGATATCTGGTAAAGCGCTCCACCAGCGCGGATCGGGAAATGCCCACCTCGCCTGCTAGACCCGCGATGGTCCAAGGATGGCCAACGCGGCTATGAAGCAATCCGAGGCTCTTCCCTACGATGGGATCGCGTGCTCCCGCCAGCCATCCCCCCTGTTGCTCTGGCAAGTTGGCAATGTAGCGCCGCAAGGTGTCGACGAACAGAGCCTCCGAGAGTTTCGCAAGCATGGCTGCACTGCCGACTTGTCCGGAAGCTGCTTCTTCGACCAGATGCAAGATGGAATTTTCAAGCCATTGCCCGGAGCGATCCGTCCTGATATTGACCTTAAAGACGGGCGGCAGCCCGTTCAGAATTGGCCGGCTTAGGAGGGGATCGCAGGCCATGTACCCACAAACATACCGCGCCGTGTCACCGCCGCCACCGGTCTGCAGCGGACTCAAGTCGTGCGATTTCACCTTGGAAAGAATCGCCGAGGTAAGGGACGTCGCCGTCACGACTCTACCGCTGGTCATTCGGTGTGGATCCCCATGGGGAAGGACGACGACATCTCCGGGGCCAAGCTCGACGGATTGTCCATCCGCCAACTGCACGAACGCTTCGCCGTCGATAACGAAGTGGTAGATCACCAAGTGCGGCGCCCCCGGAGCAAGCATGGGAGCGAGCATATTCGATGCGGGGGACGAAAAACCCCACGGAGCGGAGAGTTCAGCGCTGAAGAACAACGCGCCGTTCAGCTTGACTCCGCTCAGAATCTCGGAGAAAGCGTCCATAGATTACTCCAGGGAGTCTCCGGACGATCTGCAAAGTTGGCTGGACTCCGCGCAAACCAATGACCTTCGGGTGGCCGTTCGAGCAACACTTCCAGACGCTGAAGCATGGTCATCTCTCACCGATCCACTGCACAATTCTACCGTGGAGAGGACATCATGCAACAACTGAACGAGAGGCGTCACGAATTCAAACAAAGCGTTGTGGGAGAAGGGCGACTTTACCAGGATTGCCGCATTCATGCGCGACTCCGGGGAAGCAGTCGTCAGGTCTCTCGGGATAACGCCCCACATGCAGGTTTTGGATCTGGGCTGCGGAGACGGCACGACAGCGATTCCGTTAGCCACTTTGGGAGCAGAAGTGGTCGGAATCGACATTGCCAGAAACCTCGTCACGGCCGGAAACAAACGCGCGGCAGAGGCGGGTCTCGACCGCCTGAAGTTTCAAGAGGGAGATGCCTGCAACCTGCAAGGCGTAGACGACGATTCGTTTGATCTGACCCTCTCGATATTCGGCGCCATGTTTGCTCCCAAGCCTTTCGACGTAGCCAGAGAGATGGTCCGCGTGACCAAACCAGGTGGCCGCATCGTGATGGGCAACTGGATCCCAAACGATCCAACATTCGTGTCGCAAGTTCTGAGGATAAGCTCAGCCTTCACACCTCCACCTCCGGAAGGTTTCGTCAGCCCGATGACTTGGGGCGTGGACGCTCACGTCATCGAGCGCTTTGGCCAGGCCGGAATTCCAAGTGAAAGCATATCCATGACCAAGGACACGTATCACTTCATATCGCCCGACAAGAGTCCGGTAGATTTCATCGAATTATTCAGGATCCTCGGAGGCGGCGCCGGCTACGTCCAACGGGAAACCGAGAGCCGCCTCACCCGCTTTACCGTCGCGTGATGAATCCGTTGCTCCATCACGCCGCTGCGCGCTACGGCTTTTTGGGGCTGGTCGCGACGATGCTCCTCGGAGCGATAAGTCTCATAGGCGTCGGATTCGTCAAGATGAAGATGCTGCCGTTCGACAACAAGAGCGAATTCCAAGTCATCATCGACATGCCCGAGGGGACTACGCTCGAGGAAACTGCGCGCGTCGCCAACGAACTGGCAGCCATCGTCCAGAAGCAGCCCGAAGTTGTGAATCTCCAAACCTACGCCAGCACTGCCTCGCCCGACAACTTCGTTCAATAACGTTAGAACAAGCTTCAACTCAAACGGGATGAAGAGAAATGTGTCCTGAGCCTCAATAGTTTCGAGCGAGTAGCGAATTTGGAACGCTGTCAGCCAAACAATACTAGCGATCAGAGCAATTCACCGGATCAATTTCGCTTTTCCACATCTACGGTGACACCGTTACTGCGTTGTTTGTTCCGCAAGGACGCGCTAATACGAGAGCTGCTGGAGATAACCGTAGCTTTGTTTCAGCGAGTCCAACGGGTTGCCTGGCGTCTGGTCTTGCTCGACGAAGTAATGCTGTACGCCAGCTTTGGCGGCAGCCTTGAGTACGGCAGGTATATCCACTGCGCCATTGCCTACTTCTCGGAAGGCTTCGCGAGGGACTTTCTCGTTGAATTGAGGGCCCACTTCCGCGGCGACGTTTTTCAGATGCATTAGCGTGACACGCTTGCCGTACTTCTGGAGAAGGGAAACCGGATCAACTCCGCCTACGCGCGACCACATGATGTCGAGTTCCAGCGTTACCAGTTTGGAGTCGGACGAATCCAGGAGCACATCGAGCAGCGTTCCGGAGCCCGCGGGCTCGAACTCGAAAGCATGGTTGTGATAGGCCAGCTTCAGACCTGACTTAGCACAGGTTTCGCCGGCTTTGTTCAGAGTTTCCGCCAGACGCTTGATCACGTCCACACCGCCCCGGTCCTGCGGCGCGATATAAGGACAGACAACAAATGAGAAACCGCGCTTCTTTGCAAGCTCGAGAGCCGCGGGAAGCTTGGCCTGATCGCGAGTGAACATGGCGGTGTCAAGATGCAGGCTGACTGGCTTCAGTCTGGTTTGCTTCAGGCTGTCCCAGATCTTGTCGATATTGCCCTGGATGACTTCGCATTCGCGGAACCCCACCTGTTCGAGCGACTGCAGAACTTCGAGAGGCTTCTCATCGATGATTGTCCGAAGGGTGTACAACTGGACACCGACTGTTTTCAGCCTGGCGCCGGCAAGACCCGCAGTGGAAGCAGCGGCCGCGGCCAGAAATCGTCTGCGTAACATGTTTCCATGCTAAGCCCTCGCGCCATCCGCGTAATTTGCGGTCGATAAAGCAATTCAGATTTCACGCCACGACGTCACGGTAGCCCAAATTTACCGCCTGTGTGAGATAGTTCCTCCGTGAAGGACTACCTATAGGTGAGCGTCGACAGAATCGAGTCCGTCACAACTCGATCCGCACAAGATCGCCTGTATCAGGAAGCTGCAGCGCAGTTTGGGCCGGCCTTGGACCGTCTGGCGTTGGCATATGAGGCCGATGCCAACGTGCGCGAGGACCTGCTACAGGATATTCATCTCGCGATTTGGCGAAGTTTCGCCGGTTTCGACGGCCGGTGTTCCATCCGAACCTGGGTATATCGCGTAGCTCACAACACAGCGGCCTCCCACGTTGTCAGGAGAACTCGCCTGAACCGCAAGGCATTTTCTAACCCTCTGCGAAATCGAGCGACTTCCAGATTGCCAGCCGCTCGGATCAGATGTCGCCGCCCGACAACAAACCCTCGAGCGCGTTTTCGCGATGATCCACCAACTCGATCCGCTCGATCGCCAAATCATCGTGGCCTACCTGGAGGATATGGACGCCGCTGCTATTGGGGAAATGACTGGCCTTTCTCCCGGCGCCGTTGCCACAAAGGTCTATCGCATCAAGAGCATTCTCTCGCGCCGTTTTCAGCAAGGAGCATAGGCACAATATGTCCAACGCAATTCAATTCCTTTGGCAACACCAGGAACCGCCGCTCAGGCAGATGGCGCCGAGCGAATTCCGTCGGCGCGCCGACCAGGCGCTTTCACAGGATCGCCGGCATAAGGCCGTCGGTTTGGTCACAGCTTTCATCCTGGTTGCGTTCTTTGGCCTTCTCTGCTTTGTGAGTCAAACAGTCATGGGTAGAATCGGGGGTACGGTCGGAATCGGCGCCGGAATTTCCATGGCCTATCGTGCGTATCGCCTTATAAGAACACATCCCTTGTTGCCAAGCGCCTTCGGGATCGACGCCTACCGCCGAATCCTGCAGCGAGAGGAAAAGGCGTTGACCATTTGTTGGCAAACAATGCTGCTCGTGCAACTCGGCATTGCTATGGAACTTGTTGGTGGTCCGGAACGGGGCATGCGACTGGCCTTGACAGGGCTAGCAACCGTTACTCCTGTAGTCGTGGTTGCCCTATTGACGCGAGCGAAAGCTCTTGCCTATCGCCGGCGCGCTCAAGAACTTGACCGTCTTTGAAGCCGGGTGGAGGATGAGCGGCGGGTGTAATCGTCAGCATCGGCCTCGCGTGGCCGACATTGGTCATGTCTTTGCGTCGTCCTTTCGGAAGGCGGCTTCTCCGGCGTCGGATACCTGGACCCACTTCGGGTCAGGCGAGGTCTCAGCGTCGTAGTTGTCGTGCCAGTTCCACCACTTGTACGGTGGGGTCTGTGGGTAACCCTCTGGCGAGTCCTCCCAAGTCTCCTGACGGCCGAGGGGCGTGATATCGAGGTAGCTCCAGATGGTCCCGATCGCCTCGTCGCCGCGGGCGTTGATGAAGTATGTGCGGAACACCTTGTCGCCGTCGTGGATGAACACATTGTGGCCGTGCCACTCGCCCACGCCGAAGTCGGCGTCGAAGCTGTCTGTGATGGTGTACCATGGCATCTCCCAACCCATTCGTGCCTTCAGGCGCGCGATGTCTTTCTGCGGCGCACGCGAGGCGTACGCGAGCGTGGTGTCGCGAGCATTCAGATGCGCCAGGTGGGAGGCTTGATCAGCAACCATGGAACAGCCGCGGCAGGCGTGCTCGGGCCAGCCAAACACCCCAGGCTCGAAGAAGGCGCGATAGACGATCAACTGCCGGCGGCCCTCGAACAGGTCGAGCAGGCTAACCTTGCCCTCGGGCCCCTCGAATTTGTACGCCTTCTCGACGGCCATCCACGGCATCCGCCGGCGTTCGGCGGCCAGGGCGTCGCGGGCCTGCGTCTGAGCCTTTTCCTTCACGAGCATCTGCTTGTGCGCGGTATCCCATGCGTCCGGAGACACGATCGGAGGCGTTCTGATTCCGAGATGCCCTTTCCCGTGGTTCTTGTCTCTCTCTCTATGGTTGTTGCCATCTTATTTCTCCTTTGTTTCTGAAGTAGAGTGAAAACGTTCTGCATTGGCCGATGCGCACCGCCAGAATTACTTCCATGGATCCGGCTCCGGAGACCATTACAGCTGTGCTTGTGACGCGTAGTGGGCACATAGGCCCCTACTGTGTGGACTTTGTGCGGCAATCGATGTTTCGTTGGTCACGAGAGCCGCACGGTTATTCTCTAGGCGTGCGCGTTACTATCACCTGACAGGCATGGGAAGGCATCACCCGGCCAGGCGCGGGCCATTTGGCCGTCTCACTTCGGTTCGGAAGCTGGGCGGCGGGCTTCTCGTAGCTATCGACGATCTTCGGCCGTTCGCCTTCCGTCGAAAGACCCGCGGCAAGCATCAGCTTCGTAATGGCTTCGATCGTCGGCGCATCGGGACGCGG
This sequence comes from Bryobacteraceae bacterium, assembly GCA_963844855.1. Classification (GTDB taxonomy): domain Bacteria; phylum Acidobacteriota; class Terriglobia; order Bryobacterales; family Bryobacteraceae; genus DASQDN01. The sequence goes on along the minus strand of CAWJQP010000080.1, from coordinate 9,516 downwards.
GAGACGGCTGGTGTAACCCTCGGCGATGAATAGTGGCGTCCCGCCAGCTTTGTTGGGATTCTTCCAGATTTGCGGATCGGCTCCACGCTCAGCCAGCAGCTTCACGACAAGCGGGCTGATGTTATACGCGGCTCCGTGCATAGCCGTATCGCCATTGTTGTCCACGGTGTTGATGTCGGCGCCGAGTTCGAGCAACATCTTCACAGCTTCCACCGCTTCGCTTTCCTCGCCCGCCTCCTCCGGCGGCTCGTTCGTGCCGACACCGGCCGCAGCCATCAGCGGTGTGGTGTTGTTGAAGTTCGGCAGTAAAGGATCGGCGCCCAATTCCAGGAGCAGCCGCATCAGCGGAACGTCGACGCGATCGGCGGCAAAGAGAAACGGCGTCGCCCCCTCAGACCCGACGCTCGACCATGTGTTGGGCTGCTTGGGAGCGCCATTTGGCAGGCGGAAATTGACCTTCGCGCCTCGCTTCACGATTTCGCGCACGAAGTCAGCGCTCGAGAGGCGGCCCGCCCCGACAGGCGGCGCGGGATCACTGCTGTCGCTCGAGTCCGGCCTTCGCACCATCGGCAATCATGTGGAGTGGAGTGAATCCTGTGCGCACATCGTTCGGATCGGCGCCCGCGTCGATCAGCGCAATCGCAAGCTCGAAGTGGCCGTTCTGCACCGCGAGCATCAAGGGACTTGTGCCCGGTCCTCTGGCCGCGCCCGGACGCGCTCCTGCCTGCGCTCTCGCCGGACGCTGCATCATCGCATTCACATCGGCGCCCGCCGCGAGAAACGCGCGCACCGTGTCGAGGTGGCCCTCACGCACGGCAAAGAAGAACGCCTTAAACCCGGAGTCGAGTGTCGCGTTCGATGTCGGCTCCAGCATCGATCAGCGCGCGGACCACCGCGGTGTGCCCCTCGGCCGCCGCCCACATCAGGGCCGTTTGGCCGAGCCGTTCGCGTGCGTTGGGGTTGGCGCCGCGCGCGAGCAGCGCCTTCACCGCCTCGATATTTCCGGAGCGCGCAGCCAGCATGAGGACGGATTCCCCGCCTTTCATCGTGGCGTTCGCGTCGGCTCCAGCCTCCAACAACAGCTTCACAATCGCAGCGTTGCCGTTCGTACATGCCTGCGCCAGCGGCGGCACGCCATAGCGATTCACGGCGTTCACATTCGCGCCCGCTCGCACGAGCAATGCAACAGTCTCAGCATCGTCGTGATACGCGGCCCAGTGCAGCGCGGTGGTCCCATCGACCTGGGCGGCGTTCACGTCGACGCCTGTCCCGAGGAGCTTGCGCACGCGTGGCCTTGTCGCGTTGTTCCGCGGCGTCGGCGAGTGCGGCGCGCTCCGCCGCGACGGCTGGGCGCGGCGAGGCCGACCCCCAGCAGCACGAGTCCACTTATGTTTTCGCCAGTGCATGCGCGTCTCCTAGGCGACGTCAATTCGCTCGAAGAGGTCTTCGATCTTTCCCGTGCTGTCCACGAACGAATCCAGATGAATGCCAACGCGATCGAGCAGCGTGAGGTGGAGGTTGGCCAGGTTCGTTCCCTTCTCGTACCGGATGTGCCGGCCACCCTTCAAGCCGGTTGCGGCGCCGCCTGCGACCAGGATCGGAAGGTTTTCGTGATCGTGAAGGCTGGGATTACCCATGCCGCTGCCGTACAAGTAGACCGAGTGATCGAGGAGCGAGCCGTCGCCATCGGGAGTGGCCTTCATTCTCTGCAGGAACTCCGAAAACAGCGAAACATGGTACGTATTGATCTTCGCTATCTGCGCTACCTTGTCCGGATCGTTGCCGTGATGACTGGTCGGATGGTGCGGGTCCGGGACGCCGATCTCCGGATACGTACGATTGCTCTGCTCGCGCGTGAGCTGGAAGGCGATGACGCGCGTGATATCCGCCTGAAAGGCCAGAATCTGCAGGTCGAACATGAGCTTCGCATGGTCGGCGAACGCCGCGGGAACACCTACCGGCCGATCGAGGTCGGGCGTCTTGTTGTCCGCCACCGCTTGCTCGGCACGCTCGATCTCACGCTCCACCTGACGCACACTGTCGAGATACTGATCCAGGCGCACGCGATCGGGAACGCCCACGCGCTGCTTGAACCTGGCGATGTCCTTAGTGAACGAATCGAGCAGGCTCGCCCGATTGCGCAGCGCGGCGCGGCGCGCGTCCGCATTGCCGCCCTCGCCGAACAGGCGCTCGAAGACGACTCGCGGATGCGCCTCGGACGGAAGCGGGGTCGTCGGCGACGACCATGAGAGGCAATTCTGATAGACGCACGAGTAACCGTTGTTGCACACGCCGGCGAGCGGGTTCAGATCCATGGCGAGCTGGAGCGAGGCCAGTTGCGTCTCGCGGCCCATCTGCTTGGCCGCGATCTGGTCGACTGTCGTGCCCAGATAATAATCCGAGCTCTCGGTGTGTTTGGAGGTCGCCGCGCTCAGAAACGCCGAGTTGGATGTGTCATGAGTACCCGGATAGGCATTCGGCAACCGCATATTGGTGATGACGGTCACCTGATCTTTGACCGGCTTGAGCGGGTTGAGGATGGGTGAAAGCTCGTCGAGCTTTCCCTGGCCGGGGGGTGTCCATCGCGCCTGATCGCACCCCATCGGGATGAACACGAAGCCGAGCCTCGGGACCGGCTTCGCGGGCGTCTGGGCCCATGCCGTGGCGGCGGGAATCATCGCGTCGAGTAGAGGCAGCGCCAGAGCAGCCTGCGCGCTTCTCAGGAACGTCCGTCTGGGAATCGCCTTTTTCGTCAAAAACATCGCGTTCTCCTTCTACCGGCGCTCACCTGTTATCCGCTATCTTACCGGCTACAGATGTCATTTCAGCGCGCCGCATTTGAAACGGAACGCTCTTCACGATTCCGAGAATGAGCGACGAGAACCGATATCCGTCCTTCTCCGCGTCGCTCACGATCTTGCGAACGGCTGGCGCGTCGTAGTACTCGACGCCTCGTCCCAGCGCGAACGTCAGAAGGTTCTCCGTCAGAGTTGCGACAAACAGTTCGGGACGGCGCAACAGCGCGTCTTCGAGTCCGTCGATCCCTCGGAACTCCTTGTCGCCGGGCAAAGCCCCTGTCGCATCGACGGGTTGATCTTCCACCTCCAGGTCCCGCCACTGTCCCACTGCATCGAAGTTCTCGAGCGAAAAGCCCACCGGATCGATCGTCCTGTGACAGCTCGCGCACACGGCGTTGCTGCGATGCGCAGCCAGGCGCTCGCGCATCGGAAGATTGGCGGCCATCGTGCTCTCGTCGAGGGCCGGCACGTTCGGCGGGGGGGCCGGCGGCGGCGCGCCTAAGATGTTGCGCAGCACCAGTACTCCGCGAAGCACTGGCGATGTCCGGGTCGCATACGACGTGACCGACAGCACGCTGCCCTGCCGCAGCAGCCCGCCGCGCTTGCTTTCGGGGGCGAGCGTCACGCGGCGGAACCGGCTTCCGTAGACGTTGGGAATTCCGTAGTGCTTCGCCAGGCGTTCGTTGAGGAACGTGTAGTCCGCCTTGATGAAAGTGCGCACGCTGCGATCCTCGCGCAGCACGCTGTCGAAGAAGAGCTCGGTTTCCTGCCGGAAGGCTTGCCGCAGGTTGTCGTCGAAGTCCCGAAAAAGATTGCGCGCTTGGATTGACCGCGTCGATATTGCGCAGCCGCAGCCACTGTCCGGCGAAATTCGTCGCGAGATTGAACGAGCGGCGATCGGCGAGCATCCTGCGCGCCTGCTTCTCGAGCTCTCCGGGCTGACTCAGCTTGCCTCGAATGGCGGCGTCGAGCAGTTCATCGTCCGGGATGCTGCTCCACAGGAAGAACGACAATCGCGATGCCAGTTCGAGATCGCTGATTCGGTAGACACCGCCCGCCGGTACTTTCTTTGGGTCGCTTTCCACGCGGAACAGGAACTCCGGGTTGGTGAGCACAGCGGTCAGCGCCATTGTGATTCCCAAGTCGAAATCGCCTTCGGCGCGCCCTTTGCGATAGAAGGCCATCGGCTCGTCAACGTCGGCTTTGGCGATCGGCCGCCGGTAGGCGCGCCGCATCAGCGTCGATAGAATCGCTCCTGCGCACTTTTCTTCCTGTGCTTTGTCTTGTCCGGTTGGCCGGCATACAAACAATCGGCGGCGGCTCGGTGTATCCCCGGCGCCTTTTGGCGCATAAGGTCCGGTCACCGAAATCTGGTCAATGGCGGGCGCCGTACGCGGATGCCGCCGATCGTTGAAGCGGGATTCTGTCGGCTGCCTGGGCGTGTCGATCAGCGATGAGCCGTCCTTGACGAATGTGACGGCGAGATTGTGCGGGCCTGCCTTCACGGGAATGCGCGCTTTCAAAGCCTTTTCGTTCAGCGTTTCGTTGCCGATGGCTGCTCTCTGAGACCGTGAAGGTCTGGACCGGCTCCCGGTCGAGCAGCACCAGCATCTCGTGCGGACGGGCGTCGCGCAACCCGCTGACGACTCCTGCCAGATCGCGAGCAAGCAGGATCTGGATCTCGTACTCGCCGTCCTGGGCAAACGTATAGGACGTCGACACGCCGCCGCGCGTGCCAATCGGCAGCCCGGGCAACTGATCTTCCTGCGTGAGATCGGCAGGCAGGCTAATGGTGTCGCTCTGCAGAGAGGATTGCGTGCTCCCGACCGCCAGGCGGCTGATCTTCTGGGCGGCTGAGATGTAACGATTCAGGAGCGTCGGCGACAGATCGCCCACGTTGACGTTGTCGAAGCCGTGACCGCTCTCATCGGCCGGCAGAAGCGAAGCGGCGTCGATGTCGAGCGCCAGCAGGTCCCTGATCGCGTTCTGATACTCGGTTCGATTCAGGCGTCGCAGCGTTTCGGTGCGACCGGGATTCAGCTTTGCGGCCGACGCCGCATCGAGCGATGTTTCCAGCCATGTCAATATCGCGAGGCGATCAGCCTCGGAAGGCTGCGGCATGTTGGGAGGCGGCATGACGCCCGTGCGCAGCTTGCGCACCACCTTCTCCCATAGTTCGGGCTGCGCGCCAGGCCTGGATAAGTCGACCTGGACCAGACTCAGGCCGCCACTCTTCAGGCGTTCGTTATGGCACGTCGCGCAATAGCGATCGAGGAATTGGCGCTGGCTCGAAGTTGCAGAAGGGCCTGCAGACGCCGCATTACCCTGCTGTGCAGTACGTCTGCACCTGCACAGAAAGCAAAAGCGTCGCTGCCAGTCCGGCAAAGCCTATTTTCAGGGCTCCAGGGAACGACACCGGATCTGTCATCTACATGATGTATTTTACTATTAACTTGGGCTCCCCAGGGCTGTCCGCACTGCCCTGGCTGGCCTGAACATCCTCGCGAAATCGCACGACAAAGGGAACTCGGCAGGCGCAGCGGAGGGAAAACCTGTCTTGCTAAGATAACGCTGTTGTCTAATTGTGGCTGCCAGAAATGAAAGTTCGTTTCGTTCTACTCTCTGCGGTTCTCGTCATTCTGGGTGGGTGCCGGTCCGAGAGCATTACTCCACAAGCAGCGCCGCCCGCCCGCGACGTTTCCGTTGCGGCCGCCTCTGACCTTAAGTTCGCTCTTGATGACATCGTTCAGCAATTCGCAAAAGAGGACAAGGATATACGCGTGAACGTCGCGTACGGCTCCTCCGGTAACTTCTACTCCCAATTGGTGAATCAGGCTCCGTTTGACATATTTCTTTCAGCGGACCTCGAGTATCCGCGAAAGCTATCGCAGCAAGGTCTTACGTTGCCCGGGAGCGAGTTCACCTACGCCGCCGGTCGGATCGTCGTCTGGGCGCCCGCGAATTCACCGATTGACGTCGAGAAGCTTCAGATGAGCGCGCTCAAACATCCGACTGTTAGGCACATCGCGATAGCCAATCCTCAGCACGCCCCGTATGGCCGCGCAGCAGAGGGCGCGATGCGATCTATGAAAGTCTACGAATCCGTCCACAGTAAGCTTGTGTTCGGTGAAAACATCGCCCAGACGTTACAGTTCATTCAAAGCGGCAATGCAGAAATCGGTATCGTGGCTCTTTCGCTTGCTGTAGCGCCGACCGTCCGCGGACAAGGCAAATTCTGGGAGGTCCCCCTGGATCGCTACCCGCAAATCGAACAGGGCGGAGTGATTCTGAAGTGGGGGAGGGATGCGGACGCGGCTCGGGCGTTTCTTGCTTACCTCAATGGACCGGCTGGACGCTCAATCCTGAAAAAGTACGGCCTATCCTTACCTGGAGAATAGATCTTGGACTGGACAGCATTGGGCGTGAGTCTCCGCTTATCCTTTTTCACGATGATTCTCCTGTTGATCATCGGCACGCCGATTGCATATTGGGTGGCTTTCTCACGCTGGAAGCTCAAGTTCCTGGTGGAGGCAATTGTCGCTTTGCCGCTCGTACTGCCGCCGACGGTCCTTGGGTTCTATATCCTGCTTTGCATTGGCCCGCGAAGCCCCATTGGAACTGCGTATCACAACCTCACCGGCAGTTTGCTTCCGTTCTCCTTCGAAGGCCTCTTGTTGGCGTCGGTTCTTTATAGCCTTCCCTTTGCTGTTCAGCCATTTGCTTCGGCATTCGGATCGGTGGATCGAAGACTCATTGAAGCCAGCCGCTGCCTCGGTTCATCGCCTTGGAAGACATTTCGACGCGTGATACTGCCGTTGAGCGTTCCAGGCGTGGTTACAGGAATGGTGCTCAGCTTTGCGCACACCTTGGGTGAGTTTGGAGTGGTACTGATGATTGGAGGCAACCTGGCGGGCAAGACTCGGACCGCTTCAATTTCGATCTACGACAACGTCCAGGCGCTCGACTACGATGCAGCGTTTGAGACGTCGCTTCTACTCCTCGCCGTTTCGTTCGCTGTTCTCGTCGTTACCTATGCGATGCGGAAGACAGTCTGGACAGGATGGCCGACGAAATCCTAGTCGACATCGAGAAACGCTTCCGCTCCGGAGCCGTCATCCGAGCGGCCTTTCAGCTGAATCTGACCGCTGGCTCCACCGTTATTCTTTTTGGTCCATCCGGTTCCGGGAAGACTACTGTGCTTCGTTCGATAGCAGGGTTGGAGCACCCCGATCGCGGCTCGATTCGATTTGGCAAAGATACATGGTTCGATTCGACGCAGCGTATCGATCGACCGCCGGAATCTCGCAGAGTTGGACTGCTCTTTCAAGATTACGCGCTGTTTCCGCATCTCACGGTGCGAGAGAACATCGAGTACGGCCTCGATCATCAAAGCAAGGCGGAGCGCAATCGAACCAGCGCAGAGGTCATGCGCCTCTTTGAAATATCCGATCTGGCGGACCGGCGATCGCGCCAGATTTCAGGTGGCCAGGCACAACGTGTGGCGCTGGCACGAGCTGTCGCCCCTCAACCGCGCATTCTTCTGCTGGACGAGCCTTTGGCAGCTTTAGATCTGCCAACACGAACGCGCCTCCGGACCGAACTGCGGCGTCTCCTCGAAGCGATACGGATTCCAACTATCGTCGTTACGCACGATCGAACAGAAGCTATGACTCTTGGTCATCAAATCGTGGTGATGATCGACGGCGAAACCCAGCAAATAGGCAGTGTCGAGGAGGTCTTCCGGCGTCCGGCGAACGAATCGGTCGCAGCAACGCTGGGCGTAGAGTCCCTTTTGCAAGGGGTTGTCACAGACCAAGAGTCCGGACTTGCCAAGATCAGCGTGAACGGAATTGAGATATTGGCTGTCGAACGAACCGCTTTGCGTGAGCATGATCAGGTCTTAGTTTGCATTCGGGCCGAGGACGTGACACTCCGGCACGGCGGACATGATGCAGAGAGCGCTCGAAATCATTTCCTCGCCAAGATTGAGTCGGTGGAGAGCGATGGCGCCGTCGAACGGATTACTCTCAATTGCGGCTTTCGTCTTGTCGCTCTCGTCACCAGAAATGCGCGAGAGGAGATGAGGCTTGCTGTGGGTGCCGCAGTAACAGCGTCCGTGAAGGCGACGGCCGTACATGTGATTGCGTTGTAGGTTATCGAACTGCAGAGATGTCACTGAAAGCGTCCGGTGTGTATAAACGATAGCGTCTTGTAAGACCACCTTAATAATTGTCGTGTTAAAATAGCCAAGTCTCGTGGCCACGACTATGCGCCCTCAGACTTGGCATCAATTCGCAGTATTTTCTCTCCTCGTATTCGCCTTCACGCTTTACGGGCAGTCAACGAAAGCGGAGCTGTTCGGAATCGTTCGTGATCCAACGGGCCTACCAGTGAGCGGGGCTGCAGTGGATATCGTCAATACAGGAACGGAAGCGAAGCTCACTGTGCAGTCGGGAACCGATGGAAACTATCATTTCTTTGCGCTTCCGGCAGGAACGTACCGGGTCGATATAGTCAAACAGGGATTCGCAACGCTGCACCGCGATGGAATCGTAATCCGCGTCGGCGATCAAATCAGTCTCGATCTTGAGCTTCGTGTGGGAGATGTATCTCAGTCCGTGGAAGTAACCGCGGCTGCGCCCCTTTTGCAGTCGAGTCGCGGCACAGCGAGTTTCGTCGTCGAGCAAAAGAAGATGGTTTCTTTGCCGCTCGATGGACGCAACTTTGTCCCTCTCATCGCGCTGTCGCCGGGAGTGAACTTACCTCCAGGGAATCTACTGCCGCGCATTAACGGTAGCCGGCCCCGCACCAGCGAATACATTTATGACGGCATCAGCGTGCTTCAACCGGAGCCGGGCCAAGTAGCGTTCTATCCTATCGTGGACGCCATCGAAGAGTTCCGCGTCGAAACCAACAGCCCTTCGGCCGAGTACGGGCGCTCCAACGGCGGAGTGATCATGGTCAATCAGAAGTATGGCTCGAATGATCTGCACGGCACGCTTTTCGAGTTCTTTCGCAATGAAGCTTTGAACGCCCGAAACCTATTCGCCACCACCGGCGCCAAACCGCGCTTTCGCCGCAATCAATACGGTTTCACTCTTGGCGGGCCGATTCAGAAAAACAAGACCTTCTTCTTTGTCGACTGGCAGGGAACACGGCTTGATACCGGCGTTGTCCGCACGAGTACGGTTCCCACCAGCGCCCAAAAACGCGGTGTGTTCACGCAACCGATCTTCGATCCGCGAACCACTCGTCAGACTGCCTCAGGCTACGTTCGCGATCCGTTCCCCGGTAACACCATTCCTACAACGATGTTCGATTCGGCAGCACGGGCCGTAATGGATCGATACCCGGCTCCCAATGTGTTCTCAGGAGCGAACGAAGCGACGGCAAACAACTATCGCCGGGTCGGCTCTGACACAACGGCGCAAGATCAATTCGATGGACGGCTGGACCGCTATTTTGGCGCGCGACATGGGATTTTCGGGCGCTATTCGTATCTTCGCGATGACTCTGATCCCGCAACTCCTCTTCCGGATGGAAGCGGCACATTTACCGCAACATTCATCGGAAAGACTCTGACTCGCGCCGATAGCGTTGTAGGCGAGCACACCTGGAATCTTGGTCCAACCACTGTCAATCAGCTACGCTTCGGCTTCACGCGCAGAGGATTCGAGCGTTCCTCCCTGGCTACGGGGCAACCTGCGACTCAAGCTTC
>CAWJQP010000079.1:0-66808 GCA_963844855.1 Bryobacteraceae bacterium | reverse complement strand
CGACCGAGCACTCCAGGAACAGCATGATGTTGGCGATCTTGACCGGGTTATCCAGATCGATGCCCCCTCGACAGTGGCTTCGTTTTTGCAACGTCTGGGCCGAACCGGACGCAGATTGGGTTCGTTTCGTAATTGCTTGTTTCTGGCGACGACGCGGGAGTCGCTGTTGCGGGCGGCGGCGATCGAACTCTTGTGGCGCGAAGGCTGGGTAGAGCCGATCATTCCGCCGGAGTACCCGGTGCATGTGACCGCGCAGCAGATCTTAGTCAGATTGCTAGAAAATCGCGCAATCGCGGAGCATAAGCTCCTCGCGGGCTTAGCGGACCTCCCAAATGCGGGGGAAGTGCTCGCGCACATGCGGGCAATTGGCTTCGTTTCGCAGGACGGGCCGCTTTTATTCGTCGGTCCCGAGGCCGAACGCCTGTGGGGCGGCCGCAACTACATGGAGCTTCTCTCCGTGTTCGACACTCCGGAGTTGTTCCAGGTCCGCTGGGGTCCCCAGGAAATCGGGGCAGTGCATGAACTGAGTCTCAGGACCCGTGACGAACGGCCAGCCGTCGTGCTGCTATCCGGCCGGGCATGGAAAGTGAACGCGGTGGACTGGAACCGCCGGACCGTGGCAGTCGAACCAGCTGAAGAACACGGCCGCTCGACATGGCTCGGCTCGAGCCGCCCGCTCGGCTTCGAGCTCTGTCAGGCCATGCGCCGCGTTCTGCTAAGTGACCAAACGAACCCAAACTGGTCCCGCCGGGCCGCGAAGGAATTGGCTTCGTTTCGTAACGAGCCCATCGTGGATGCCGACGGGACCATCCTCACTGAAACAAAGGCCGGAACAGAATGGTGGACCTTCGCCGGCCTGCGCGGCAACGCCGCCTTAACCTACGCTTGGCCTTTCCCAGTGACGTTCGACAACTTGGCCATCCGGACCAAGGCGTCCCCAGTGGAAGTCCGCAAAGCCATCGCCACAGAGAGGGATATCGCCCCACCCAAACCAAACCCTCGCAATGCCCCGAAGTTCGCCGAGTGCCTCCCCGACGACCTCCTCGGCCTCTTTGCCCTGCATCGCGACTACGACCGAAACACCGAACAAGTAATCGCCCAACTAGCTCCGGTGAATAAAATCACATCCGGCAGAAATGCCTGATTTGCATGCTGAATTAGCAAGAGCAACAGTTCCAGATGCGTGATGGTGTTAAAACATCAAGCTGGGCAGGATCGAAAAGGCAACACCGTCCGGAAGTACCATTTATCGAAAGTCTGGATGGAAGTCGCTACGAACAATGGAAGTCTCGGGGCGCCCATGCGCCTCCGGGTGCAGGAACGTGAATCGTGCGCGTTACTCCAGCCGCGGCCATCTCAGGGTCTTCCGCCAATTCCTCCCATCTCTGCAGAACGCCGATCTCATGGCCAAGTTTCTGCAAATCGACGTGCTGTGCTGTCACCGCATTCAGTGTCAGATCGACAATAAAGTAGTAACCCAACGACTGTATTGCGTTGTGTCCCCGGGCGGTCCTGAGTTGTTCACCTTCTTGCAGCAAACCTCCGATTAATGCGCTGGTAGAGCGCACGTTCCGTAATCTTACGAGTTTTCGTTTGTTTATTTGTCATGCATAAAAACACCTCATTAAAAGAGAGAGTGCGGATCCGATTGAGTTGCGACGGATCTCGCATGCCGTTCCAAGTCTCTTCACACTTTCGACAGCGCGATAGTAGGTTCACGATTGTAGTAATGCGATGATCGCCGTCAGTTTATCTGTGACGGTAGCCAGCTTTCGCAGCAATTCAGGCGCAAGCTCCGAGGCCGAAGACTCACACGTGGAAGCAAGCGTTCGGCTGCGCCAGCTTTCGGCTTCGCGCTTTTGATGTCGTCCTCGTCGAGAAAATCGTAGTGCCACTACCGAGTCCGATAAATACGCGCTCACTCGATCAAGAGCGTGCCCGTGGACTGAACCGTGCCATAGGAAATTACCCAACATCCACCTCACGACTGCAACAACGCGATCAGCGCAGCGAGTTTGTCGGTACCGAGCGTAGAAAGCTTATGCAACAATTCCGGTGGAAGCTCCGGCCGGTATCCTGGCAGACTTACCGTTGACTTCGTCGCTTGGTTTGCTGCGACATCCGCGCTGTCAGGACTGCCGACCACATATTTGCGTCCAGAATTGTCAGTATCCCCAAGTACGTCGGTAGCGATGGCGGCGGCTGATGTCAAAGCTGACAACAGAGAAGCGTTCCGAAGCTCCGCAGCGGCAGCGGCGCGCTCCCGTGCGTCTGTGCCTAGATGCGTATAGTAGCGCGTCATCTCGACCGAGATGTGACCGACCTGCGCCATGACAACTTCGATGGGGACGCCACCTTTAACCGCATCCGTGATGAAGGAATGGCGGAGATCATGGAACCGCAAATTCGGCAACCCCGCCGCTGCCCGCATTTCCTGCCATGCCGATAGCCACGATCCCTGTTGCCGCGTAACGTCGTAGCCTCTTTGACCATGCTCTTAAATTCGTTTTTCTCATCTTAGTGCCCTCCGCTATAATCGCGGCGGCTTTCGCTGGTGTCGTCTCACGAGTGTTAAGTTTCCCTTAGTAGGGGCGAATATTTTGTCCGTCAATCACGCATCGGGCTTCTGGAGGACAGTTCGCGGTTTGCCGTGTCCGCAATGTAGCCGAAGCCCGTTCCATCTTGGATGATGAAGACAGCTCGGTTGCTTACCCATGAGCCTCTGTGATACCCAGCCAACGCTCCTCTGATAGCCCGCGTGATCCGTGATCGATTTGTGTATTGGATGCGCAATTTCCTAGTATTCTTTTGCTGTTGTAGTGGTTAGTACCGGCTGATCGTAAGAGGTTAACGTATGCGGTTATCTGAACGACGCCGTCACGAACAATTCACCTCCTCGAGCCCTCAGGACCGCGACACTGCAATCCGGGCAGTGAGTTTGACAGCCCCGAGTAGCGAAAGCATCTTAGATTAATTCCGATGGAAGGCATAGGATCGTAGCTACGAATAAGGTGCGCATTAGGACTCGACGGCTCGCCCAGCGCAAGAGGGTGCGCTTTTATGATGAGTGCCCGAATTGGTTTGACGGCTGTCGATATCTGCAACCTGCGGCACATCGCGATCTCGTGCAATGACACATACTTTTGCCTCCTCGACGTGCCGGATGTTACGACACGACACACACCAAAACCAATACCGAAAGTAAAACTTCTGGTTAGGTCCGATTGGCTTGTCAGAAGGCCGCTCTTTGCGAACCAGGGGGGTCGTGCATCTTGGGCACGGCTTGCCTGTTTGACGGCTGTCGATATCCGCAACCTGCGGCTCATCGCGATCTCGTGCAATGACACATACTTTCGCCTCCTCGACGTGCCGGATGTTACGACACGACACACACCAAAACCAATACCGAAAGTAAAACTTCTGGTTAGGTCCGATTGGCTTGTCAGAAGGCCGCTCTTTGCGAACCAGGGGGGTCGTGCATCTTGGGCACGGCTTGCCTGTTTGACGGCTGTCGATATCCGCAACCTGCGGCTCATCGCGATCTTGTTCAATGACACATACTTTAGCCTCCTCGGCGAGCCACACCTTACTACACGACACACACCAAAACGAATAGCGAAAGTAATACGTCTGGTTAGGTCCGATTGGCTTGTCAGAAGGCCGCTCTTTGCGAACCAAAGGGGTAGTACATCTTGGGCACGGCTTGCCGTCGGCCAGACTTACTCGTTCACCATTTTTATAAAGCATAAATCCTCATCCTTGTAACGTATGATCCTGGTACTGTTTTTGCAACTGAACTACGGAAAACTCGTGCGCAGTCAGACCCGAAGCGTCGATCAGAGATTCAAGACCCGAGCAGCGCAACAATCGCAGTTAGTTTGTCGGCCGGCATGCCGGCGAGTTTCCTCAGTACCTCCGGCGCAAGCTTTATCGAATCCGGCGCAGGACCTGAGAGAACTTCAATTCGTTTCGCGTCAACCTTGCGCTTTGCGGCCTTAATGTCTTCCTCGTCTACGATGTCATAACGCGAGAACATCGAATCCGTAAGGTGGCCACTGATCTTTTTCGCAGTCGTCCGATCGAGTCCGTGGATGCGTGTCATATTCCTCACGGCAGTGCGTCGAAGATCGTGAAACATTAAACCTTGGCAACCCGCGCGCTCGCAGGCATTCCGCCACTCGTCCCGAAAATCCCCAATCTGTTCTCCGTTTCTGGCAAAGACCCATGGCGAGCCTGAATGGTACTCGTTCCGGTGTATCAATGCAGCCCGCAATGCGTCCATCATGTCTCCATCAAACACGGGAACAGTTCGTGGTTTGCGGTTCTTGGTAATCCTGCCGGGCAGTCTGATGACCCCCTGATCGAGGTCCACCATCGACCATTCCATCTTTCGTAGTTCGCCACAACGACAGCCGAGACTGTAATCGACGATGAAAAGCAGCCGCACGGCCGGATCCCGGAAGGAGTCTCGGAGGACAACATACTTGTCATGCTCCAGAAATCCTTGACGAGCATTATCCTCCCGCTCCATTGGAAAATACGGTACGTTTAAGACCTTCGGTGGCGTCCGCCGCGTTGCATGATTCATCGCCGCGCGAAGTAAGGCGAAGTCGCGGTTAACGGTCGTGTTCGCTGACTTGGTCACAGCGGCGCGTGCCTCGGCTGTTTCCGGCCTTTTCTTCGCGATGATGCCAGCAACTCGATCTTGTCGATACTGCTTCAGCCGATCGGTATCCAGCTTGCACGCTCTTATATTCCCGATAAGCGGTGTAAGGTATGCATCCTTGGTATACCGGTACTCTACCCTCGTGGCATCAGCGACCTTCGCTTCAGACAGGTAGTCGTCCAAGATTTCCTTTAGTCGGACCTTGTCGATATCACCGCCACGCCTCCGCCCGTTCTGGATCTCGGCGATTAGCTTTCGCTTCAGGTCGATGGCGTCACTATAACAATCCGACTCCGCTGATTGCGACAGGGGACGGCCATTCTTCCAGACCTTGACCCACCATTTGAGGCTAACCGAACCGTCTTTCCTCTGGTATATGCGAGGGTAGATGCCTTTCTCCACCGATTTCGGAATCAACCGCTGAATGTGCTTTGGAAAAATTTCAGTCGTCATATCGCGGCAGTGATTCCAACCAATGGCCTAATTCAATACAATCGAACATCAAGCGTGTACCGATACGTCTCACGGGGATCTTGTCCTTATTGACAAGGTGATACACGGCCTGCTTGGACTTACCGAGATACTCAGCTGCCTCGGTTACAGTCATCAGTCGCTTCCGTTCATTCGCTTGCGGTGGCGATAACCGAGAGACTACTCTCTGCGCAATCTCGTCCGCGAATGCGTCTAATAATGGGCCTTCCAATAACACTATGCTTTAATCCTTCGTTTAAACTTTTCGTTGCTTAGTACAGTCACCTGCGCCTATACAGCGCCGGGCTTCCTAGCTTGTAGACTTCCCACGTCCAAGGAGGTCGATGTCTGAGCCAGGTCACGGCGCGCGCAACCATGTCGTACCGAGCGTGCAATTGTTCTAGTCGCGAACAACAGCGGTTTGCGGTTCCTGACGTTCTAGTCGGCGGTATGCGGCGGGCGCATAAGCATTTTGGACAGCTTTTTTGCGGGCTCTCTGAGCTTTTTTGAGGGCTCTCTGAGCGTATTTGGGGCGTTCTTGAGCGTTTTTGGGGGAGCCCTGAGCGTTATCGTTATCGTAACGGCCGACCGTTACGATGACCGTTACGATGACGCAAAAAGGCCACCCAACGTCGGGTGGCCTTTTGTGTTTAAGTACCTTTGTTCTGTTGGTGGCGAAGGTGGGGGTCGAACCCACACGTTGAGTGAACAACGCCAGATTTTGAGTCTGGTGCGTCTGCCAGTTCCGCCACTTCGCCGTTGGAACTTTTCACATCTTACCACTCGACAGAGCTTTGCAAAGGATCTCGCCTTTACCCCAGACGGTCTGACGCCCGATGCCAGTCCATTCGGCTGCTTTGAGAAACGGATACAGCACATTGAGAGGTCCTTCGTATTCGGCCTCTCCTGTAAATCCGCCCAGTGGGTGAGTCCGACCAGTGCGACTACTCCGACGCTCGACTTTCACCTGTTTCACGGCGCAGCGAGTCATCTGGACGTTGCGCGCCTGTTCGCTCAGATCGCGAAACCCGAGATCGAGCGGGCCGGGGCCGTAGAGGGATCGTAGCGTTGCGACGCGATCACGGGCTCGAGCGAACACGGTGTGAAAGTCAGGAGAAGTGACGAGCCCGCCTTCAGACTTCAGCTCGGTCGGTGTTTTGAAGCGAATGAAGATACGTTGAATCGGTTCCGCTGTCGGACTGAGCGCAATCACAAGAGGTTGTGATCCTTCACCGATCTCATGATGCTCATTTAATATGGCCGCCGTCTGCAGCTCGGCTCGTCCCCGACCGGGACCGAGACCATCCTGAACCAGTTCCCTGAACGCCGATCACAAAGTATGAAGTAATCTGTTGATCCGTAGTTATAAAGAGGTGCAGATCGAAATGAAAGGGTTCGCCCGGACTAATCGTTCGACCGTCGAGATGGGATGCCCGAAAAACGAACGGCCTAGGAGAATCGGCAAGCCCGCTCGGACCAACTCCCGCGGACGATGCCTCAAAAATGCGCGCATATGCGCAGCTATTGCGAGATTCGCACGTGGAGGCACTCCGGCAGTTTGGCGCGCACGCGATTCTTTGAAATATGGTTCCAAAGGCGCCTCTTAGTACGTTCGACGCCTTACGGGGCGGAAATACGATACTGTCGATCGCAACGAAGCCAAATCGAAGTGGAAGTACTTCGAAGGTCACGGCTGACGCGCAGGAAGCGCTGTTTCGATGGACTTGGCTACCTGCTCGGCGAGCGCATTCGATCCCGTCGACGTGAAATGGACGTTCACAGGCTCCTGTATTTGTTTTAGTTGCGGTAGAGCGAACGCGTAGAGATCGTTAATAGGCACGCTGTTGTCGCGCATCACACGGACGGCGATGCCATTGTACAGTCCGACATCAGCAGGAATACGATGCGGGGACACCTTGCCATCGGGAACCGGTGTAGTCGTGGCATAGATTAGCTTTGCGCCTGTCTTCTTCAGCCTCTCGACGATCAGCCTCATGTATCGTTCATAGGCCTCCGGTGAAACCTGTCGTTCGCCGTCAGATAACCGCTTCAGATCATGAAGTCCGAAGTTGAAATGAATGACATCCCACCGTTTGTCCTTCGGCAGCCATGAGTCAATCAGAAATACGCCATTGCTCGACGGTCCGGCGTTACCTGGAATACGGTGTACATTGGCTTTTCCCACAAGAAGCTTTCGGACTGGAATTGAGTAGCCGATGGAAATGGAATCCCCGATAATCAGCACTGTCGGTAGTGCCGGATCATCCTGGATGTCCGGGACTGGAACCCGGTAATCCTGCGCGGTTAGAGCAGTAGAAAAGAAGCGGAAGGGCGATCAATCTTCGCATCACAGCCAATATCTCACTTCTATTTGTTTTTCCGTCTACCGGTTCAAATCGGCTGTATCTCGGGACGAATGAGTACCATAGATGAGGTGGTAGCACTCATATTCGATATGGACGGTGTGATTGTGGACTCAACTGCGACCCACACCGAAGCTTGGCGTATCTATCTCGACCGGCATGGCCTTGATACAACGAATATTATAGATCGCATGTTGGGCAAGCATAATGACGAGCTAGTTCGCGCTTTTTTTCCGGCTGACCGGCTTACGGCGGAATCGATTTTTGAACACGGTTCACGAAAGGAGGCATTGTACCGGGAAATGATGGCCCCGGTCCTTGAAGACAAACTCGTCCCGGGAGTCCGCGATTTCATTATGCGGAACGAATATAATCCGCTGGCGGTGGCTACAAATGCCGAACCTCTGAACGTTGATTTCGTACTCACAGCCACGGGTTTGCGTTCCTACTTTCGGGTGGTGGTTGACGGACACCAAGTAATAAATCCAAAACCGCATCCTGACGTATACCTTCGAGCAGCAAGTATGCTCGGCTACGACCCTGCAGATTGCGTGGTCTTCGAAGATTCGGTGACTGGGGTCAAGGCCGCTCGGGCTGCGGGCGCCAAAGTTGTCGGTGTATCTACAACTCTACCGGCATTTGCCGATGTTGATATAACGATTCGCGATTTTTTCGATCCCAAGCTTGAGTCATGGCTTTCGGAATTCACAGTCTCGCGTTCCTAATCCTGCTTTTCGGGCGATCGGTCGCATTCGCCTGGCAAGCTCCGACGCCGGCCGGGGCGACTCCCGCGCCGCCTCTGGTCAGTCTGCGATCGATTCAGGAAAGACGTTTACCCGCCTACACTCCTGTGCGGATGGGCCAACGGGTTACAGTCAGCGGCGTCGTCGCTACCCGAGCCGTCAACTTCGGCGAATACGCGCACCTACCCATTCAAGGAGATGAGAACTTCGGACTGTTTATCGAGCGCGCCCGCGGGGCTTTGGACGCCTTCTCGCCCGGGGACGTGATTCAGGCCACGGGGGTTGTCGGCCACCGTTCCGGTCCGCCAGTGCTCGTCGCAGACAGCATTTCAAAACAAGGCGAACGGCAACCCCCGAAACCGCAAAAACTTCAGATCCCCGATTTGACGAAGTTCGAGAATATCGGCAGGTACATTACCGTTGATGCTTTTATTCTCGCTGCCGGGCAAAATGCCGGCGGTGACGTAATCATTATCGGCGGAGGCAAGAATACTCCGATCAGCGTATTTTATCCGCGGTTCCATCGGTGGAGCGGCCAAGGGCTACACAAGTATGCGCCCGGGGACCAGATCCGAGTCACGGCTCTCGCTTCCCAATATTGCCCTGTGGAGCCTTACGATCGGGGCTTCCAACTGGTGGTCGACGATCCCTCACAACTCCTACTGCTGGAACGAGGATGGATGATTCCACCAGGCATCGTGCTCTACCTGCTCGTCGCGATGTTGTTCGCCTTTGGAGTCTGGTGGGTGCGTGAGCACCGGATGGCCGAGCAACGTAGAACGATCCGGAACATGATGTCACTTTCCGAGGAAGTCCTGTCGGCGAATAGCGTCGGCGAGATTTCCCGGAAAATTCAGGCCGTTTTACCAAATCTGCTGAAGGCTTGGAAAATTGATCTTTACCTTCTGAACCGCATCAACAGCACGCTTGACCGCATTCCCGATGACATATCCGCCGAACCGGTGACTATTGCGATCGAACAACCTGAAGGAACGATGGCAGCGGCCGTTGCGCTTTGCTTTCGAAACCGGGCGTTGTTGACGGTACCGGACTTTAGAAAAAGTCCACTGGTCGAGTTCCCCAAAAATTTCGATTTACCAGCCGTCGGCCGTTTTTGTGCCGATGTTCGCGCAACGCGACGTGCTCGGCGTAGTAGCTGTGCAATTTCGTGTCCGGTTGAAAACGAATCGCAACCAACAGGCTGCGTTACAACATGTCGCCAATCAGATCGCGGCTTCCCTGCGCCTTCAGGAGCAGCAGTCGATTCGCGAACAATTGCTTCGAACGGAAAAGATGGCTGCCGCCGGGCAGTTAATCTCCGCTGTGGCGCACGATTTGCGCGCTCCCTTAAACGCGATCAGAGAGGCTGCTGCCCGAATTCGCGGCGAACGGAATGGCAATGAAGAAACGGAGATTACGGCTGAGGCCGAACGCGGTCTTCAGATCGTCACTCACTTGCTGTCATTTGCCCGTCTGGAGCGGTCGGAGGCGCGAGCCGTCAATTTACATGAGCTTGTCACCGGAGTCATGGAAGCGCGCGAACCCGAATGGCTGCGCAAGGGGTTACATGTTGAGAATACGCTTCCGGTCACTCCGGTAGAAGTGTTTGTAGATGAGAGTGAGGTGGAACAGGTGGTTCTCAGCCTCCTGATCCAGGTGGAGCACACGGTTGAGAATTATGCCGGGAATCGTGTTCGTGTCAGCAGTCGTGTCCTAGGGACGCGCGTTCAAATCGCCGTCGATTTCGAAGGACCCTCTGAGGTTTCCGAGACACCAGACGAGCCGACATCAGGAGACGCGTTCAGCCTTCCTGTTTGCCAGGCGATCGCGCAGAGCCACGGTGGCGACATTCGCTTGTTCCAGACGCCCCAGGGTGGCTTCCGTTATGAGTTGGAATTGCCGATTCATCACGCTCCTCTGCCCACGGAAGTCGCTATTGCGACGCCATCGCGTCACGCCTCCCGGGTTCTTACCGTGATTTTGATTGAGCCGGATGCGCCGCTCCAAAGACGGCTATTGGCAATGCTGAGTGTTCGGGGGCACCGGGCAATACCTGTGGACAGCGCAGAAGAGGCCGTCGATATGGTCCAACGTATGCCTTTCGATATGATCTTCTGCACAGTCAGGCTGCCAGGATTGAGTTGGATCGAATTCTACAAACGCGTTCGCCGCCGGATTTCGGTATTTGTGGCGCTTACGGAAAACTACGATACCGATGCGGGTGGCGTTCTGAAGGACGGCGCTGGCTTCGTCCTATGCAAGCCCATTGAGGAGAGCGAGTTAGATGGCGTTCTCGCCGATGTTGAGGCTCGCCACGGGTCTAGGCATTGATTGTCTAGGCATTGATGCTTGCGGTAACCGAAAACCTGTTATTCTCGTCTCACGGGGAGAAATGTTCCGAGGAATTTTTGCGCTTGCATTGCTGATCTCGTCCACCGGGGTCGCCGCGGAGAAGTACACCGGGCCTCGTCCACCGAAGGCCGACGTCGTGTACCTTGTCCACGCTGACAATCTTGTTGAGACGGAACTCGGAAAGGCGAAGAGTGATGAGCGCAAGGATGTTGTCGTGGCAACCCTTCCCGGCGCCAGTTCTCCGGTTAAAACCCCTTTGGCCGAGCCGATTTTCCTGATCAAGACGGACAAACTTGCCGCGGATAAGCTGGCGGCATTCAGGCTCGATGTCAAGAATGGTCAGCGAGAAGTGGTCATCAGCGCAAAGAAGCTTAAGAACATGAAGGCGCCCATTCATCTAACCATTACGCGCCTTGATGATCGCCTCTACCGGGTTGAAGTGGATGAAGTGCTGGAGAATGGTGAGTACTCGCTCTCGCCAGACGGTTCGGACGAAACTTTCAGCTTCCAGATCTACTGACGCCGTCTGCTACAATCCCGTTGAATGTTCAAAGGCCTGGAGCACACCGCGATCGCTTCCCCGAACCCACGCGCTCTCGCAAATTGGTACGTAGAGAACCTGGAGTTCGTAATCAATTTTGAATACGACGGCAACTACTTCGTACGCGCCAAGAACGGGTCGATGCTTGAGATTATCCCGTCGCTAGGCGACCGGGGACCGCAGAACCTGAAGGACCCCGGAATTCGGCACCTCGCAGTCGATGTGGACAATTTTGACGAGGCGCTCGAGTTGCTACGTGGAAAGAAAGTGAATTTCATCGGAGATCCATTCGAGAACCAAGGAAACCGCCTGGTGTTTTTCACGGATCTGGACGGAAATTACCTCCATCTGATTGCGCGAACAAAGCCGCTTCCGTAACGCAGGCACCGGTGCTGAAGCGCGTCTTCAAAGCATTTGAATATCGCGATTTCCGACTGCTTTGGTTTGGGGCGTGTACATCGAGTGTCGGCACGTGGATGCAGACAGTCGCGCAGAACTGGCTGGTTTTGGAGATCACCAATTCGCCCTTTCTGCTCGGGCTCGATTCGTTCCTCGGACAGATTCCGATCTTTCTGTTTTCCCTGATCGGCGGAGTCGTCGCCGATCGCATGGACAGGCGCAAACTGCTGGTTGTATCGCAATTGGTGCAGATGTCGTGCGCATTTCTGCTGGCAACGCTTTTTGCCCTGTCTACCGTCCACGTTTGGCATATCTTGAGTCTTTCGTTCGTGGTCGGTCTTGCCCAGGCGTTTGGAGGACCCGCCTATCAGGCCTTGATTCCAACCCTGGTCGCGCCGAAAGATTTGTCGAACGCGATCGCCCTCAACTCAATTCAATTCAATCTTGCCCGCGTAATCGGCCCAATGCTTGGCGGTCTGGCGCTGACCAGTATGGGTCCGGCGTGGTGCTTCACCTCCAACGGAATATCGTTCATCGCAGTGATCATTTCCCTGCTGTTGCTGCCCGTACGTCCCATCGCAGCCAAGACTGGCGCTTCGGTTCTCACAAGTATCAAAGAAGGACTGAACTTCATTGACAAGCAGGAGGGTATGTCACCGCTCATTGTTATCGCGTTTCTGATGACGATGCTCGGAATCCCTCTAATGGTGTTTCTTCCCGTCGTTGTGAAGGACGTTTTCCATATGGGCCCGAAGATTTTCACGCTCATGCTGTGCATCTCGGGTGGCGGAGCAGTTGTTGGAGCGCTAACGGTCGCAGCACTTGGACACATTCAAAAGAAAGGACGGACAGCGCTGCTGACGCTTCTTCTGCTCGGTTTTGTCATGGCTGGATTTGGCCTCTCCCGATCGCTGCTCCTGAGTTGTATCTTGCTGTTCGTCGCAAGCGCGGCACTGGTTGCGGTATTCGCCATGATCAGTTCGCTGGTGCAACTCATTGCTCCCGATGCGATGCGAGGCCGCGTAATGAGTGTCTACAACGTTGCATTCCGCGGCGGCATGCCGATCGGAAGCCTGATTTCAGGTGAGTTTATTGGCTCAAGTTCCGTCGGGACCGTGCTTGTGATCAATGGCATCGGGCTTTCACTGCTAGGTCTTTACTTTCTCCTCGTGCAGCGTCGTGTCGCGCATTTGTAAAATCAAAGCTGATGTTGATTGTTAGTGTTCTTGCGTTCGCCGCCGTGGTTGCTTCGCCGTCGCGAGAGTTGGATGCAAGCGCGTGACAAACAAGATCGCCCGGCATTGGAGCGCATCGCTTCGACGTACGGCGCGACCGCAGCCAAGCAGCCGACTGACGCACAGGCGCAGTATGAATTTGCAAGAGCGCAATCGTACCTGGCGGAAGTCGCGACTGAGCTCAAAGATAAGAATAGCGGCCGTATGGCGGCAGAAACGGGTATCAAAGCCGCAGAGCAAGCGGTAGCGTTGAAGCCCGCAGAGGCCGAGTATCATCGCCTCCTGGGAACACTTTGCGGCCAGGTGATTCCGGCCAATGTGCTCGCAGGCCTCAAGTACGGCAAGTGCGCAATGCAATCGATCAACAAGGCGATCGAACTCGATCCGAAGTCTGCCCTTGCTTACGTCAGTCGTGGTGTTGGGAACTACTACCTACCCCAAGCGTTCGGAGGAGGTCCGGAAATTGCGCTAAAAGACTTCGACAAAGCAATTCAACTCGACGCCATGCTCGCTGAAGCGCACCTCTGGCGCGGCCTTGCGTTGCGCGAACTGAATCGTAACGCGGAGGCGCACGCTGCGCTGAGCAAGTCTCTCCAATTAAATCCCGCTCGCCTCTGGACAAAGCTACAGCTAGAGAAGACTCCTCCTCAATGACGAGGCGCTGGTCTGCCGCGCTTGCGCTACTTGCGCTGACGTCAATCAGTTTTTTCCTTTTTCCCGGTCACACCATTCTTCAAGCGGACACGCAGATTTATATACCGATTCTCGATCGTCTGGAGGATCCCTCTCTATTTGCAAACGATGAGATGGCGAAACGCCCTCATGTCGCATTTACGTTTTACGATGAGTGCGCGCTGTTGCTGCGCCGGGTAACGGGACTCTCATTTGAACAGATCTTGTTGGGGCAGCAGTTCGTCTATCGAGCCGTTGCAATTCTGGGCCTGTATCTCTTGGCTCTTGCGACGGGTTTGCGTCCAATTCTGGCGTGGCTTGCGGCAGCGCTCATCTCCTTAGGCGCATCCGTGATAGGACCGGCGGTTCTGATCGTGGAGTATGAGCCGGTACCGCGCGGTTTCGCATTGCCGTTCGTCATGTTCTCTCTTGCGATGGTTGCGCATCGGCGATGGTCACTCGCAGCCGCCACCGGGACAATCGCCTTTAGCTTTCATCCTCCAACCGCGCTTGCTTATTGTGGAGTTCTTTTTGTTCTGCTTCTCTGGAACAAAGAGTTCAAGGCCTTGGGTGTCCTGGCGATTGGACCGTTGTTGATGCTGATCGCGCTTTTCGTTCAGGCTCCGGCCCCAGATAGGCTGCCTCTCTTCGGGCGCATCGATCCCGCATTGGAAGATTTGCAGCGTATGCGCGCAGCGTATAACTGGGTCAGTCTGTGGCTGGGCCGTTGGATTTATCTCTACGTAATCCTGACGATTGTGGGCTTCTTCGCCTGGCTAAGAATTCGACGATTGCTTTCGCACGACCTGAACGTTCTGGTTCTGGCGCTCTCGACGATAGGTTTGCTAAGTATTCCGTTGTCGTACGTGCTGCTTGAGCGCATGAAGCTGATGTTCGTACCGCAGTTGCAGCCGGGACGCTATCTACTGTACGTAACGTTCTTCGCGATTCTGCTCGCTTCGATCGCAGCGATCCATGCAGCAGAGCGCGGATCCTATGTCGAGTCGGCGCTGTTTTTTCTTGTGCCGCTCGGGATGGCCGCCACAGAATGGGACACGACGAAGCTTCTCGGAGCGCGATCGGGAGTGGTTGCCGGCCTCGCGATTGCTTGTGTCTGGTCCGTAAAGCAGCGACACTCGTGGCCAATTGCTATTGCCGGGCTGTCTGCCTTTCTTTGTCCTCCCTTGGTCTGGCGTGCAAAACTATGCCCGAACGCATAGTGTCGAGATTGACCAACTCGCAGGCTGGGCGCTAGCGAATACGAGCAAGGGCGCGGTTTTCCAATTTGCCGATTCGGAAAGAAAGCTCGAGCCCGGAATCTTTCGGACGCGAGCCAAACGTGCTCTGTACGTAGATTGGAAGAGTGGCGGTCAAGTAAACTTCCTGCGGGATTTTTCGGCTTTGTGGCGCGACCGTTGGGGCTTGTTGGCGCAACAACAGCCCCTGGATGTCTATCGCAAGCTGGGGATTGACTACGTCGTGTTTCAAGCGTCCAACCGGCAACCGGGACAGGAGCCAGTGTACGAGAACGCGCGATGGGTAGTTTACGACTTAAGGAAATCGTCGACTTCTTGGCGAGATGGCAGCGAGGCTTGGGCTCCGGCGCGGGTTACCGATATTGCTGCAGCAGCATTGGCGAACCGTAAGGCTTGCTCGATCGGCTGGCCCTCGGTGAGCGCCACAGCAAGCCCAGCGTTGAAGGTGTCACCAGCCGCAGTCGTGTCGGCAGCATCGACGCTGAACCCAGGCACGTGGATGCCGATCGTTTCGTCAGCGTAGTAGCAGCCCTGTTCGCCGAGTTTCAGGACAACCGCCGCCGATCCCATTTGCAGGAGTTCTCTCGCAAGTGATGGCGCCTCCTGTGCCGTCACTCTTCCAGGGGCGCATCCCAAAAGCAAACACGCCTCGCTCTCGTTAGGAGTGAGGATGTCTACACCCGTCAAGAACTCTCGCGACAGGCGTTGAGCAGGCGCAGGGTCAAGGATCGTCTTTGCGCCTTCCCTCTTTGCTATACGCAGCGCAGCGTCGACTGTGTCGAGCGGAGTTTCAAGCTGGAACAGCGCATATCGGGAATTTCTGAAACTCGATCGGGCGCCTTCGATGTCGCTTGCGGGAAACGCGCTATTGGCTCCAGGGACAACGACAATCGAGTTCTGACCGTTTGTATCTACACCGATAAAGGCAACGCCCGTGGATTCGCTTCGCACCGCAGATACGGCGCTGACATCGACACCCGCCGCGGCGAGACTCGCCTTCAAGTGATCGGCAAACATGTCATAGCCGACGCGTCCGACCATGCGGACCAGTGTTCCAGAGGCGAGACGTCCAGCCGCGCATGCCTGGTTCGCGCCCTTCCCGCCTGGGATCATCTGAAAACTGCGCCCAAGCACGGTCTCGCCGGGCGCAGGCAGATGCTCCGTCCGGACGACGAAATCCATGTTCAAACTTCCGAGTACGACGATGGCGGGCTTCACGGTGTTGCGACTAGTATTTTGCTCCGGGAGAGCTTCACCGCGTGAGATCGATGCCTAGTTTCTTAAGCTCTTCAGCGTAATAGCGTTTGTGAAGAAGGTCCCATTCCTCAGTACCTTCGGCGATCTCGCGCTTCTGCGTCTTGATCTTCGCCCGAGCTGCCTTCTCTACTTTTTCCTCGGCGACCAGGGTATCGGTGATGAATCCGACGATCTGCAGTCGAATATCGTTTTGGTCCTTCTTCAGCCGTATATGTCTCGCCTTGCGCATCGCGACGACAAGCTTGTGCGAGATGTCGGTAATCTTGTCGCGGGAAAGCTTCATCTGGTCGCCTGTATCACGGCCCGAAGCGCGTACGATCTTTCGCTGCTGAACCAAAGTATTCTTGATACGCCGAAACATTTCCTGGTAACTCACGCCTTCGCGGCGCATGTAATCGGCGTATTGATCGAGGATGTCTCGCACCTCGTCATTCAACTGATCCTCAGCGGAAAGCTCATCGGTGATCAGGTCAGTGAATAGTTCGACTGCAGCCTGAGGCTCCGAAGTCTCGAACTGCTGTGGCGTCATTCTCTCCACAAGCCTGCGAGAGAGATAGGCAACGAATTCGCGGGCTAACAACATGTGCGGGGTGAACCCAGTTTATCACCCTAAGCGCCAAGAAATGGATTTTATTGGGTCTAATCGAGGTCGCAAAACATTTCTTCGAAATTTTGTTGTTGACTTTCGTCCTTTGTTCGCCAACAATTAAGAGAAGATCATGGCGCTAACCAGACGACAAAAAGAGTTCCTGGACTTCCTGGTCGGATTCACGGATTCGAACGGCTATAGCCCTAGTTACGAGGAGATCGCTTCCGCGCTGGACCTTGCATCGCTCGCTACCGTGCATAAACACGTTTCGGCGCTCGAACTGAAAGGTTATCTGCATCGCGGCTTCAATCAGAGCCGCTCCCTTGAGGTGTCTCCAAAATACCTTCAGGAGTTCCGCGAAGCAAGGCTGGCTTCGTTCCCGCCCGCGGAAGTCCCATTGCTCGGACGCATTGCTGCGGGCTCACCCGTAGAAGCGATTCAAGGTAATGAGCGGCTCAGTTTCCAGGACTTCGTGGGCGATCCGAACACCTTCGCCCTAGAAGTACGTGGGGAGTCGATGATTGAAGACCACATCTGCAACGGCGATTTCGTGCTTATTGAGAAACAAACCGAAGTGAAAGACGGCGACATCGTGGTCGCCCTTGTCGATGGTAGCGAGGCTACCTTGAAGCGGTTTTACCGTGAACCGGACGGTTCAATTCGCTTACAGCCGGCAAACTCCGCAATGCAGCCGATCCGAGTAGCGCCGTCGGCGCTACAGGTTCAAGGCCGCGTTCTGGCGGTTTTACGCAAGTTTCGTTAACTCGCTCTCGGCTCGTAGCCAATCCTGATCGGACGATCCACCCTGTCTGCCGCGCGCTTCCCAAAAGCTGTAAGCGAGACGCGCGATTGCATCGTGGGTTACCGCAATTGGAGCTGGCGATTCCATAACAGGATCAACTACAGGCTCTACGTTTGATTTGGAGTGATGTTTGTGCGCCGCCTTGCCGGTAACGGATTTCGGCTTCGCGGCCGGTGATTTTCGTACCGTTTTCTTGACTGGTTCAGCAACAACAGGCGCAGGTTCAGCAGCTTCAACGGGTTTACGTCTGGGCATAAAGAATTATATCACGCCTCAAAACGTTTACCTTTGAATATGTTTGCTTAACAGTTGGCGCCGTGGTCGCATCCCTATTTTTCTGCACACTCCGACGGAACATTTACGTATTGAGGTTGCGTAGGAGTGTTAAGGGGATGAGAACCATGCTGAATCTGGCTATAGTCGGCGCGGGAAGTTTGTTGTTACTCGCGAACGCAGCGTTCGCAGAGAAGCGCGGCAGTTGTGATGAAAGTTTCGAAGCACCCTTTCGTTCCGGCTCCGAACTCCGCTTGGACCTCCGCGCGGGTGACATCAACATTTCGGGGACGGATGAGCCAATGGTGCGTGTGAGATGTTATGCCAGGGATTCGGATAGCGCGCAGGACGTAATGGTTACCTTCGACGACACTGGCAAGTCGGGCCGGCTCCGTATCAAAGGTGGATCCGATAATAACGTTCGGATGGATATACAAGTCCCGAGGCAAACGCATCTGGTCATCCGTACGACGGCCGGTGATTTCGAACTCAGAGGGGTTCAGGGTCACAAAGATGTGTCGATGCGCGCCGGAAACCTTACTATCGACGTCGGAGACGCTGGCGACTACTCGTTAGCGGAAGCATCTGTCACCGCAGGTGACCTTCAAGCGAGCGCGTTTGGAGTACACAAGGGCGGCTTGTTCCGTTCCTTCAGACGACAGAATTCCGCTGGCAAGTATCATCTTCGAGCGAGTCTTTGGGCTGGAGATTTGAGGCTCCGATAAGCAGCGCGGTGCGCTCAGTACAGCGAACTTTCGCCGGCGGGTCTCGTCTTCCAGCGCCGGTGTATCCAGAACCACTGATCAGGATATTGCCGGACCACTCGCTCGAGACACGAGTGCAATAACTGTGTGTCGGCCTGCACATCGCCGTTGAATTCGAGGATTGGATAGAACCGCAACACATACTTCCGTTCGGCTTCCGACCACAATGCAAACCCGGGAATCACCGCGGCCTTGCTACTATGCGCGATCCGGACAAAAGCGCTGCCGGCACATGCTGGAGTGTTGAAGAAATCAACGAAGACGCCCTCGTCCGGCGCTACGTTCTGATCCACTAACACGCCGACCGCTTCGTTCTTCCGCAATGCTTGAAGTATGGCTCGCGCCGCGTCCTTCTTTGCGATAACAGTGTTCCCTGAACTCGATCGTCGCTTCGTGACTTCGGCATCGATCAGCGGGTTATCCAGGGGACGTACCACGATGTTCATCGGCTCGGTGAGTAAGGAGTGCGCGAATGCGCTCAATTCCCAGGCGCCCATGTGAGCCGTCGCGAATAAGACGCCTCGCCCGCGACGCTTCGCTTCAGTGTAGTGCTCCAATCCTTCATACCGAATCCAGTTGTGGATATTTGTTCTATTGATGTCGGGGAATCGGGAGAACGCAACCATCATGCGAGCGATGGAATCGAAAAGTCCGTCGGTTATCCGAGCAGCCTCGCCGTCCGGTATCGCGATTTGAAGATTACGGTAGGCGATCCTGCGAAAACGCGGGATCAGTCTGTCGAAGATTCCCACATAACCACGCGCGAGGGCATTCGCAAAGGGCAGTGGCGCCCAGCGAAGAGTGCCCAGAATGAACTTCAATACCCAATACTCGACCCTATGGCGCAAGATCGTTACTCGATCCAACCACCGCCGACGACGACGTCGCCCTGATAAAACACCGCGGCTTGTCCTGGGGTGATGGCTCGTTGAGGCGCATCGAAGATCACTTCGGCGCGGTGCGTCGGCGCCTGCCGGTACAAGGGTTGCATCTGCTGCAATGTGCTTGTTGCGAATTTTCACTTGCGCCCGTATCGGCTGCGTCAGGCCCTCGATACTGATCCAGTTCACGCTGTTTGCGTAGAAAGACGAACGCAGCAAGTCGGCGCCTTGTCCGACGATGACTGTCTGTGTCGCAGGTTCGGTTGCGATTACGTAGAGAGGCTCCGGCCGGGCAATGCCCAGGCCTTTGCGCTGTCCGACAGTGAACTGATGAACACCCATGTGCTCACCCAGAACCTTGCCTTCCTTGTCGGTGATTAGGCCCCTTGTTGTTGCGGGCTCAATGCCCTGCTCCCGAAAATACGAGTCGATGAAAGCTGCATAGTCGCCGTTGGGAACGAAGCAGATTTCCTGGCTATCGTTCTTCGTAGCCACCGTCAGACCGTATTCATGCGCCAGTTCGCGGACCTGTGGCTTCAGCAAATGACCCAGGGGAAACTTCGTGCGGGATAACTGCTCCTGGGTTAATCCGAACAGAAAATAAGTCTGATCCTTGCCGGGATCCGCGCCGCGCTTGAGCTCGTAACGCCCCGTCAGTTCATTGCGATCGATCCTGGCATAGTGACCTGTTGCGATCTCGTCGGCGCCAATACCGGCGGCCATGTCCAGAAACTGATCGAACTTTACGTGGTTGTTGCAGAGGGTACATGGGACGGGCGTACGCCCAGCAAGGTATTCCTCGATGAACGGGCGCACAACCTGTTCCTCAAATCTCTGCTCGAAGTTCACGACGTAGTAGGGTATTCCCAGATGCTGCGCAATGGCGCGCGCATCGTACACATCGTCGAGAGAACAGCAGCGTCCGGTCGATTGCGTCTGTCTGCAACTCCGGCAAACGCCGCTGATTCCACAACTGCATCGTGAAGCCTGCCACTTTGCGGCCTGAACGGCTCATCATTGCGGCGACAACCGAGGAGTCGACTCCACCGCTCATCGCGACTGCAAGCAGGTTCTCAGACATGCGCAATGTACGTGGGCGATAAGCGCCGAAGGTGGGTGGCAGCTTCTTCCACTGCCACGATTAGTTCGTCGACCTGCTCGGCCGTATTCCCTTGTCCGAGTGAGAAGCGAACGCTGCTCTTAGCGCGCTGCTTCGGTAAACCGAGAGCGAGGAGCACGTGAGAAGGCTCAACGGCGCCGCTTGAACATGCAGACCCGCTCGAGACACAGAAGCCTTTCAGATCCAGAGCAATCACCAGAGATTCGCCTTCAATTCCCTCAAAACACAAGTTAGTCGTATTCGACACGCGGGCCGATCGGGATCCATTGACTGTTACATCGGGAACACGATCCAGAATTCCCTGCTCCAAACGATCGCGGAGACTTGCGATGCGATCCATGTCGGATGTTAGTTGCGTTCGCGCAAGGTGCGCAGCATGCCCCATCGCGGTGATACCGGGCGTGTTCTCAGTGCCTGCACGACGACCAGCCTCATGCCGACCGCCAAACAGGAGCGATTCGGGGGAAACTGTCTTTCGCACGAACAACGCTCCGACACCCTTTGGCCCTCGCATTTTGTGGGCGCTCATGGTGTACAGATCTACGCCAAGATCTCCAACGTTTACGGGCATTCGGCCGGCGGCCTGGACACCGTCCGAGTGCATAAGGGCGCCGGCGCGATGGGCGATTTCTGCAATCTCCCGTATCGGCTGGATGGTACCAATCTCGTTATTCACATGCATGATTGAAACCAACTCGGTATTCGGCCGAATCGCCCGTTGCACGTCGTCGGGGTCGACTAAACCCTCGGGGGATACCGGAACAATCGATAATTCATGGCCTCTCCGCTTCAATTCCGACGCGGCCGCCAGGACAGCAGGGTGTTCAATCGCGGAGACGATGATATGGGCCTTCTCCTTCCCCGCCACGGCGCCGAACAGCGCATGATTGTCAGCTTCCGTTCCACCGCTTCCGAAGACAAGCTCTTTCGCATTGCAGCCGATCAAGGCGCACACCTGCCTCCGGGCGGTTTCGAGCCCCTGTTTGGCCGCCTGACCGAGATGATGGATACTGGAAGCGTTACCGAAGCCGTCCGTCAACGCCTGCCGGAACACTTCCAGCACTTCCTTGGCAACCGGCGTTGTCGCGTTGTAATCGAAGTAGAAAGAGCGCACCTACTCCATCCAGTTTAGCAATCAGGCATGCGAAAGCCCATCGTCACATTAACGACCGATTTTGGAGTTAAAGATCACTTCGTCGGAGTCATGAAGGGAGTGATCGCCAGTATTTCCCCGGATGCAACCGTAGTTGACATCAGTCATGAAGTTCGCCCATACGAGATAACTGAAGGCGCGTTCCTGGTGGCGCAGGCGTATCGCTATTTTCCGGCGAAAACCGTTCATGTCGCTGTCGTCGATCCGGGAGTAGGTTCCGCTCGGCGGCCCATCATGATCGAAGCGGAAAAACAGTTCTTCGTTGGTCCCGATAATGGTGTACTGGCCATGGTGTACGCGAATGTTGCGCACAGGGCGCGTGAGCTTACTTCCGACAAGTACTTCGTGCATCCTGTGAGCCACACCTTCCATGGCCGGGATATTTTTGCGCCTGTCGCGGCTCACTTGAGCAAAGGAGTGCGACCATCCTTATTGGGGCCGATCATAGACAATCATCTCAAGCCGGTCTTTACGGAACCCCAAAGAACTTCGAAACGAACTTGGCAGGGTACGGTTCTTCACGTGGATCGATTCGGCAATCTGATTACAAACTTTCACATTGATCAATTCCCTGGAGTCACCACAGCTCCGTTCGATCTGGCGATCGGCACACTCCGCTTAATGCGGCTCGCGCAGGCATATGCGGAAGTGGATCCGGGAGAACCGTTCGTGATTGTGGGAAGTTCTGGGTATCTGGAAGTTGCTGCCAATCAGGGGTCCGCTGCCCGCCTGCTGGGATGCGCAACGGGCGCTCCTTGTGAACTGACGGTGTCGTAATGCCGGAACTTCCCGAAGTCGAAGCAATTGCGCGACGCCTGCGGCCGGAAGCGGTCGGCGCTGTCATTAAGCGCATCGAAGTATTGCGAGCAAGGTCGACTGCGCCCCAGAAGCCGTCGGTCTTGCAGAAGGCTGTCGGAAAGCGGATCGAAAGCATTGAACGGCGCGGCAAAAATCTGGTCCTGCGACTGTCGGGCGACTTAGCCATACGAGTTCATCTGCGGATGAGCGGAATCCTTCACGCGATCCCGGATGCTCGTTTATACACGGCGAGTACTCGCGTTCTATTCACGCTGAAAGGTGGGAGCGGGATAGCATTTGAAGACCGCCGCGTACTCGGGACCGTCCACCTTCACTCGACGAAGGAGGTTGACGAGAAGCTTCGCCGGATCGGTCCCGAGCCTCTCACGAAATCCTTCACGGCCAAGTATTTGACGGATGTTGCGAGCAGGTCGATTCGGCCAATCAAAATCTTTCTGATGGATCAGCACGTGATTGCCGGGCTGGGCAACATCTATGCGGCAGAGGCGCTATTTGAGGCTAAGATCCACCCGGCGGTTCCCGCAAAACGAATTCCGAAGACAGACTGCGAAACCTGCATGCCAGCATCGGCAAGGTTCTTAAACGGGCGATTCGCGATGCGGCGAGAACTTTCAAGGCTCCAGATCGTCATGAAGGTATGCGGTTCAAAGTCTACGGCCGAAAAGGAGAGCCCTGTACAGTATGCGGAGAGGGTATTAAAACCTTGACACAGGGTGGCCGCACGACCTACTTTTGCGCCACCTGTCAGCGGAAGTAGTAAAATGAGCTTCTTCATTCAACTGCAAACGGATCTCTGTGGCAACTGACTTAATCGAGATAGAAGCAGACCAGCCGGCGCCCGACGCCATTTCTCGCGCGGCGGCTATTATCCGCCGGGGAGGAGTCGTGGCTGTGCCTTCTGACGCCCTGTATACCCTGATCGCGGATCCGATGAATCTCGCGGCTGTACTAAAGGTCTTTAAGGCTAAGGGGCGCGAAGCGCAGCGGTCGCTACCGCTCCTGGTGTCGGACATCCTGATGGCCGAAGAACTTGGCAAAGAATTGACGAAGCGCTTTTACCTGTTGGCGCGTCACTACTGGCCGGGCCCCCTGACGTTGATCGTCCCAGCCTCGGCGAAGGTGCCTCTGAAGGTGACTGGAAATACCGGACGGCTTGGTCTCAGGCAGTCGAAAGCGCCGGTTACGAAAGCTTTGCTGGAACATCTCGGCCAGCCGATCATTTCAACCAGCGCGAATATCTCCGGCCAACCCACTTCACGCACTGGCATCGAGGTGTTTGCCGCCATGGACGGCGCCGTGGACTTGGTCCTTGACGGGGGCATCTGTACCGGCGAGGGTGCGACCACAGTCGACGTTACTGAGCCCTACTGGAAGGTGATCAAAGAAGGCAGTATTACGGAGAAGGAACTACAGCGCACGCTGCGTGGGATGTGAATCCCCGTGGGGGAGGGTTATCGAATGAAGGCCGTGGTTTTGGCGGCGTTCGCATTTGCTTGCGTTTCGGTGGACGCGCAAATCATCGCAACTCTTCGGGATTCACCGGACGGCTTGCAAGAAGTTATCCTACGAAACAATTCTCCTGCGAGCTTAGTCGCGTTTGTGGTCAGCGCGAATCAAACACCGAGGCGCTCTGCAGCCCCCAATACGCAGTTGGTAGCCTATTTCGATCCCTTGATTGAGCCCGGGTTCAAACCGCTCGCGGTAAATGAAGAGCGCGTCGTGATGAGGAAGGGCATCGGGTACTCCGAACCGGCAAGAGCTTCAAGAGAGAATCCTGGCGGCAGGCGTCTATTACAGGAACCAATCGCGGTTGCCGGAATCCTTGCCGACGGCTCGCTCACAGGCGACCCCGCAATGCTCACCCGACTCCTCGTGCGCCGGGCAAACATGTTGGCGGCAGTCGAGACATCCCTCGAAATTCTATTGCGCGCAGGCAGGCGTAACGTACCGCGAGATCAGTTGATCGCCGAATTCCAAAGAATGGTAGATGTCCGTGAGGCGATGGTATCTGCCCCCTGAACAGCAGGTCGGACAGAGTCTTTACCAATCGATCATCGGGAAGCTGACGAATCTGCCGGAGCCGCCCCTCGGATCGGCATTCCCGCCGTCCAGCTTTGTAGCAGAGGAAACCGCTCTGTTAAATCGTCAACGCGTCGCCCTGTCGGAATCGCAGCCGAGCCTTGGCCGATGGCCTTCATCAGGACACATCAGCGCACTTTCTTAGAAGACTGCCTTAGAACACTACGACAACAGCGCGGCGAAAAAGGGATTCAACATTCGACCGCTCGGATCCGTCGTCTTCACCCACTTTGAAAATTCCAACCAACGATCACCAAAGGCAGCTTCGACGTGCTTCCGTTCGACGAAGGGACTTTGATTCAAGAGCGGTATACCGTTGCGTTTGTAGGCAAATTCATTAAACTGCCGTAGGAAGTGATGCCAAGCTTCATTGTCCGTACTAGCGTGAATCGGATCGATGGAGAAGGTATCCCCATCGTGTGTGTAGGACAGGATCGAACTTCTGTCCTGGCGAATAAAATAAGCGCCCAACGGCATATTACAGCGGAACCCGGTCGTTTTGTAATGATCCTCAGCGAAGTCAAGGTACGCGCGCAGCGTTTCCAACCACTTTGCGCGCGGGAATGCCCAAAAGGTAAAGGCATATCGTGCGGACTGACGTGTACGGCTGTAATCGATCGTCTTATCGGGTGAAAGCAGAGTGATGCCGCCGAAGATCCGTAGCGTGGAATAAAGTAGGTTCGTGACGTTCGCTGACCCTTCCTGGGCGGCCTTACGGAGACGTTTGTCTGAAATGAACTGATCGATGAAATGGGCGCCGTGGGCGCCCGAGTGGCTCCACAATCGACGACGAACGGCCGCCAGAAGGGAACCAAGGATGCGCGGCTCCTCAATGCGCTGACGTCGTTGGAAGACAGAGGTTCGGCCTACCGTCCAGCAAACGAGGCCTTCCGAGTTGTCGAGAAGATCGTTAACTTCTTCCTGCGTGAGTTCTTCTACAGGGCGCGGCATATAGGTAAAGTGAACAGCCTCGATCGGCTTGACGCGGAAAGTCACTTCGTAGATGACGCCGCACAGGCCATGGCTTGACCGCATCAGCCGTAGCAGTTCGGGGTTGTCGGCCTCCGAGGCTTGCGCAAGATCCCCTGACGGAGTTACCCAC
Organism: Bryobacteraceae bacterium; assembly: GCA_963844855.1. Lineage (GTDB taxonomy): Bacteria > Acidobacteriota > Terriglobia > Bryobacterales > Bryobacteraceae > DASQDN01. The sequence goes on along the minus strand of CAWJQP010000079.1, from coordinate 41,271 downwards.
TTCATCGCGGTGACATAGGAACTGACTTGACCGAACTCAATGCCATCGAGAGCGTCTTTACTGTGACAGCAAGCAGCAGAGCCGAGCGTCATGTTTCCGATCTCAATGTTTGTGATGAATTGCAGCCCCTGGTCGCGAAGAGCGTCTGAGGCCTTGATGAATTGAAGGCCAGCCTGAGCCGTAAACGTACCGTTGCCCTTATTGATTTCGATAACTCGAGTTAAGCCCGCCATGCTGATAATCGTGCCTTCTGACGCTGCGCAGGGCGTTAAAGAGTGACAACTTCCCATAGCGCGAACCGGACTCGGGTAGCGCTCCGAATCGCGCAGGATCTTCTGGATTTCTTCTACTGTTTTCGGCTGAAGAAATTGCTTGGGCGAGATAATGATGCTGCCGTCGTAGTTCTTGATCGTTTTGGCCAATGCTTATCTCCTCGAAATCGAGAAGTATATACCAGTCCTGCCGAAGGCTACGGACAGACAATGGATTTATTAACCGCGTGAGGATAGACAAATGGCTGTGGGCCGCCAGATTCTTCAAGACGCGCGCGCTGGCTGCACGGGCATGTGAACTCGGAAGGATCGAATCAAATGAACAATCGGCAAAACCTGCGCGCGAAGTTCGAATCGGAGACATGTTGCGTGTGAAGAACGACGGAGGCGAGTTTCATGTGGAGGTTCTCCAGTTGAGTGAGATGCGCGGGCCAGCGGCCGTTGCGCAAACCCTCTACCGCGAGACGGAGGCCAGCCGGGAGGCTCGGATTAAGCTAGCGGAAGAACGCAAGGCGACGCCGGATTTCGAAGCTTGGCGAGAAGGCAAGCCATCGAAACGGGATCGCCGCGAGATTGATCGGTTTCGTGGGCGAGTGTAGGCGCTTACTTCAGTTTGGAAAAATCCGTCGGATTCATGAACACCGAAGTAACTTTGTCCACAATGGCGCCGTTCGCTTCGGATTCGCCTTTGGCCTTGAGCCACACGGGATCCTTTCGAAACGCGTCCCAGGATGCCTTGGCAGCTTCGCGATCCTTGTGCGCAATCACATAGATCAAGGTTGTCTTTGAAGCCGGCTCATCGGCGGCAACCCAATAACCGATGTTTTGCATTCCGTGCTTCTCAAAGAGCTTCGTCGTGTGATCGCGAAATCTCGCGAGCAGATTCTCAAACTTACCCTCCGGCGAGACATAGGTACGGAGTTCAAATATTCGGTTTTCGGCTTGGAGGCTCATAATTGCGAAGGTCGCGATCGCCAGGGCTTTCTTCAGCATTCATCAAGTATATGCGCGACGCCCTGCTGAAACTGCGCCGGTTCGGTCAGCAAGCTGATCACTAGGAAGGCCTCCGATTCGAAGTCGAAAAAATAGCCAGGCTGCACAAGTGTTCCCCGCTGCAGCAATCCCAAGACCCACGCTTCTTCCGTGCGCACACGCGGAGCCTGAACGATCGAATACCAACCGCCTTCGATGCGATACAGACGAAGTGGTGAACCTTTGATGCCGGATCGCAAATAGGAGAGGTTGGCATGAGTTCGGTCCATTATCTGCGGCTGAACGACATTTCGGACGTCGAGCAGCGCTCTGCTTGCGCATTGCACCGGCATGCCCACGGAAAGAAACGTATCGGCGATCCACTCCAATCTCTGCAAAGCTACCTCGTGCCCGGGACCGCTGGCGACAATCCAACCAAGCTTCATTTGCGGCAGGCCGCAGATTTTGGACAACCCGGACAGCGAAAACGAAAGGCACTCGGATTGATCCGTCAACGTTTTTAAGGCGTGGGCTTCTCGATCGATCTCGTAATCGGCAAATACTTCGTCACTGATCAGCGCGATACCACGGGATGCGCACAACGCTGCGATTTCGCGGTACTCGAAATCTTTCAGATAGGAACCCGTTGGATTATTCGGATTCACCCACACAATTGCTTGGGTTCGTTTGGTAATGGCGTCACGCAGCGCCGGGACATCGACGAACCATCCATCGTGATAGCGCAACGGATACTGCGTCACATGGACGCATTCAAGTTGGGCCAGCATATCGAAGAGCGGATACGATGGTCGCGGAACCAAGACTTCATCTCCGGGATCGCAAAGAAGTTTGAACAGGAAAGAGTACGCTTCGCTTGTACTGGCCGTTAGAAGGATCCGATCGGGATGAACGCGCCCACCGTAGTATTCGGAAACGGCTTCGCGCGCGCTGGTCAATCCGCGCGCCGAGGGTTCATATTGCAGGATTCGCTCGTCAGCCAACGCGGAGCCTAGAGGTGGGTAATCTATGCCGGCGGTAGTAGGGTTCGACTGCGTGAGATCCAATATGGGTTTGCCTGCAGCTCGCCGTTGCTCGAGAGCAAGCGCCAGCGTGTTTACGGGCGTCGTCCATTGCAAACGTCCCGAGTACTTAGGAGGCATCGCCCCATTATGAGTGCCGTCTCGTAGTATGCCGGTGTCACGGTGAAGGTTGACACAAAAGATGCGTGCGAAAGTATCACTTCTATAATGGTGGTCGCTCCATCCACAAAACGAATCCACGAAGGAGACTCAAATGGCATTTACACTTCCCCCACTTCCGTATGCTCCGGACGCGCTCGAGCCGCATATTGATAAGGCGACGATGGAAATTCATCACGGCAAGCATCACAACGCCTATGTGACGAATTTGAATAAGGCGCTGGAATCAGCGCCGGATCTTGCTAATAAGAGCATTGAAGAGTTGCTCGCGAATAACTGCAGCATTGTTCCGGAAAGCATCCGCACGGCCGTGCGAAACAACGGAGGCGGCCACATCAACCACTCCATGTTCTGGCAGATCATGGGGCCGAATGGAGGAGGAGCGCCGACAGGCGATATCGCGAGCGCAATCACAGGCGCATTCGGAAGCTTTGACGCGTTCAAGGAAAAGGTCAATGCCGCCGGGGCCAGTCGTTTTGGATCGGGTTGGGCGTGGGTGCTAAAGTCCGGCAATTCTATCGAAGTGACTTCGACCGCAAATCAGGATTCGCCCGTTATGGAAGGGAAGTTCCCGGTTTTCGGCGTTGACGTGTGGGAGCACGCTTATTATCTGAAATATCAGAACCGGCGGCCAGATTACCTCGCCGCATGGTGGAATGTGGTGAATTGGCAGGAAGTTAATGGGCGGCTGAAAGAAGGCAAGTAATCTCGACATTGCGGCTTTGTAGCAGCCTACTTTATACTAAGAAGAGAGCAATCCGAACATGATGATTCTGTTGACCATTATTCATGTCCTGGTTTGCGTCTTCCTGGTAATTGTTGTGCTGCTACAAAGCGGCAAGGCAGCGGACTTGGCTGGCGCATTCGGTGGCATGGGATCCCAAACCGCGTTTGGTCCGAGAGGAGCGGCAACTGTCCTCTCGAAAGCGACAACCATCGCGGCTGGCCTGTTTATGGTCACCTCATTGACCTTGGCAATCCTTGCAACGAAAAATGCAGGTACCGGTTCGTCCGTACTCGAACGGCAAGGCAGTAAGTCGACGACCCAGAAGAGCGCTCCTGCTACACCGGGACAACCCGCTCCGGGCGCTCCGGCAGGGGCTACTCCGGCGATTCCCCCGCCTGGTGGTCAGCCAAGCGTAACCTTGGATTACGGTGGCGGAAATACGAAAACTATGCCGCTCGACTTGAATAAGCTGCCGAAGGTGGATCCGAATGCTCCTCCACCCCCAGCCCCAGCGCCGGCAGCGCCAGCGAAAAAGTAGTACGAGTTAGCCACGACTTTGCGGAGGTGGCGGAATTGGCAGACGCACTAGCTTGAGGTGCTAGCGGGAGTAATCCCGTGGGGGTTCAAGTCCCCCTCTCCGCACCATTGATTCTAAAGAAGTTAAGCCAGCCGCCCGGATTTGGGCGGCTTTCGTTTTTTGGGGGCTGCAACGGTCGGTGTTAACGGTCTGGGGTTATAATGCCGGCATGCCCAGGACAACCTACGGTACGGGAACTTTATTCAAACGCGGGCGCATCTGGTATCTCTCCTATTGGGTGAACGGGCACCAGGTTCAGCGGTCGACGCGTTCGACTAACATTCAAGATGCCAAACGGCTACGCGACCAGATTTTGGGGAAAAAGGCGCGAGGGGAGATGGGCGATTCGGCCACAGACCGGATCACCTGCAACGAACTCTTGGATGATCTGCTCGAGTACGCCCAAGCGAACATCAAACCCTCCACGGCTCACATCTGGGAGTTGGTCATCGCTGCAAACATCCGCCCATTCTTTGGGCATCTGAAAGCCGGGGCGTTGACGACCGAAAAGTTTAAGGAATATCGTCGGAAGCGTGTGGCGCAGGGGCGGAGCGAGGCGACTTGCAACCGCGAGCTTTCGATTCTGCGAACCGCCCTAAACCGAGGGCGGAAGTGCACACCACCAAAAGTCCTAATAATCCCGTACTTTCCAATGGTTGCCGAAACGAATGTCCGCCGGGGGTTTCTGACGGACGAACAGTATGAAAAGCTGCGGGACGCACTCCCGGACTATCTGAAACCGTTATTCATTACGGGCTACTACACTGGTGTGCGTGTTGGAGAGCTTCTGGCAATCGAGTGGAACCAAATTGACTGGGAACAGGGCTTTATAACTCTGAATGCCGGAGACACAAAGAATGGCCATGGTCGGGCGATCCCGATTCTAGATGGCGATATGTGCACCTGGCTCATGTGGTCTCGAAATCACGCCCACGGAAGCCCGCGAGTTTTCCACAATGACGGTGAGCCGATCAGGGACTTTCGGGGTGCCTGGAATAGCGCGTGCAAATCGGCTGGCGTACCGGAGCTCAAGTTTCATGACCTCCGCCGGACTGCGGTTCGGAACATGCGGCGCGATGGCGTCCCTCAGGTTGTACGAATGCGGATCACGGGCCACCGTACCGATTCAATGGAGCGACGCTACAACATTGTGGACACGGACGACATCAAATCAGCGAAGGCGTTGATGCAGCGGAGGAAGGCCCAGAAGGATGGGCCGGATGATTGACATGGTCGCCCGTAGACGCTTGTTTTTGAATTATGGAGAGCTGACTCGGGCTCTTTCCTCGCAGGTTCCGGCTGGGTTGGGGTACGGGACACGCCTATGGCGTGCCGTCGGAAGAACGGAAGTCAGACCTTGTTCGCTTCAATCCACCGGTCGAGATCGTTCCGATCAAGGTGAACTCGTCGCCCCCTCCGAACCACTACCAGTTCACGCTTATGGATCAAATGCTGAACTGCTTGCTCGGTCCTGCCGATATATGCGGCTGCTTCCTTGACCGTAAGGAGTCGTGATTGTGCACCCCTGCCGTTATGGCGTTCGATCTCCGGAATGAGGCGGGCCGCGATCTGCACGGCCAGGGCTGTCACGAAATTCTCGTCAAACATCAGCTCACCCTCAGTGGCGCAAATCGGAGTGGATTACTGAATGGTCACCTGCGGGCGCGGTCCAAGGGGGCAGATGTACCCTCTGAGACTCACGCCGCAGAAGTGGATCCAAAGCGCCATACACTTTTGTACGGCATTTTGCGGATTCCAGCAAATTCCTTTGCGAGCCTCTGCATTCAGCGTGGAAGATCGCGTTTCAGTGAGTGCGAGAGCCGGTAGATTGTGTCGTCTTTTGACAGGAAATACAGATCGGAGTACAACACCGTCATGGGGACCGCCTCACTATGGGGGATGCAAATGCGGATTGAAAGAAACCAGACGATAGCGGGGTTCGCGGCACTCAAGGTCCGTCAGGCGATGCGTGATCATCTCGACAGAGCGATTCGAATCGATCGTCTTGCTGACCTTCTTGGCTGTTCTCAGCTCACATCAGAAGGCGTTCTGAAAGCACTTGAGCGAGAAGGTTTTGTCGAGAGAGTTGGTGACGTCATGAAGCCGTCGCTACTGGGCAGCGCCCTGGCGCAGGCTACCGCGTCGAAACCGCTGCGCCGAAGCACAGCGGAGCGTCTGGCTTCGGATGTCGTTCATCGGGCGGAGCTCGTGAATGCCACTGACATTCTTGCTTATCGAGTGAAAACAATGGTTCTGTTCGGTAGCTTTCTCAGCGGCGCGGACCGAATTAGCGATGTCGACATCGCTTGCGAGCTTGTACCACGCTGGGCTGGCGAAGAACAGGATGAAGCGGAAGACTTCAGCAGGGCCCTTTATGAGGGCCGGTTCCGGAATACATCGGAGTGTGTCGCGTGGCCGAAACTGGAAGTCCTGCAATACCTCAAGTCGCGATCCAGAGGTCTTTCCCTTCAGGAATTGAATGGATGGATCCTCAAACAGGACAGACACTTGGTTATCTTTTCGGATAGTGGTAATTCAGTGGTAGAATGCCAGCTTCTACCTGGAACCCTAATCCCTCAATAGTTTAGACGCCCTCCTGTCCTGTTTACTGTCTACTTTTGCGAACGCCCTCGGCCCATGGTATTCGGAGTGTGCCATGGCGCGAATAAACATTGTCAAGCAGATCAAGGTCGAAGGCAGCTGGGTTCTGCGGTCCATCCCGAGAAAGCCATCCGGGAGCTATGACTGGGCCGCACTTCCCGACGGGACATACTTCATTGAGTGGCGTGAAAGCGGACAGCGCAAACGGGAACCAGCCGGCATCAGCGCTTCCCAGGCGCTCGAGATTCAGCGGAAGAAACGCCATGCTCTGGAGGGACGCCGATGGAGCATCCTGAGTCCGGCGGCACAACAGAACGCCGACGTGGGCAACTCGCCTCTGCATGTTCTAATCGACCGGTATCTTGAACAGATCGGAACTCTGAAGAAGCCAAACACGTTTCGGAAATACGAATGCGTCCTACAGCGTTTTGGGGAACATTTCCGCGGACGGACCCTCACCGACATCAACGTTGAGCAGTTAAACGATTACGTTGTGAAGCTGAAGAAGGGCGGTATGGCGGCGAACACTGTCCTTCATAATGTGATTATCATCGCCCAGTTCTCGAAGAGGAACGGGAGGCCGGGAATCACGAAACAGCTGCAACTACCCGAGAAGTCGGTGCCGCTTCCCAAGGTGTACACAGAGGGCGAACTAGGGAAGTTTCTCGGTTCATGTGACGTGTGGGAGAAGGCTCTTTTTTCCACGTTCCTCCTGACGGGCTTTCGCGAGCAAGAAGTGATGTACCTGTTCTGGAGCGATGTAAGCTCTCAGCTACGTACGATCCGGGTGACCGCGAAACCGGATCTCGGTTTCTCCCCAAAAAGGTGCGAGGAACGCGAGATCCCACCGCATGCCGAACTGGCCAAGATTCTTGAGTGCCATCCCCGCCACGTTGATAGCCGACTGATCTTCCCTTCTCCTACCGGCAACAGGGAGCAAAATATGCTCTTGAAGTGCAAGGCTGTAGCGGAGCGCGCCGGACTCGACCCCACAAAATTCGATCTCAAGACATTCCGGTCGACTTACTGCACGCGCATGCTGCGGTTCGGCTTTGACGTGAGGACCGTCCAGCATTGGATGGGACATAAGTCACTGGAAACGACGATGCGGTATCTGGCGCCGGCTGTGAACGTACAGGATCAAGTCGATCTCATAGCGCTCCCGGGAATAAGCGTTTCCGGGGCGCTGAAAAAAAGTCCTGGGCGCGAAGCCGGATCGGTCGGCAATCGGCGTAAGATTAAAGCCTGAGATGGGGCACCCCGAGGGCCAAAGCGGTGCCAATCAAGCTTCCGAATCGGCAGAGTTTTGATTCAAAGCAGCGACGCCGGTAAGACTGGGACAGCGCCACTGCTTCAATTTCTCGTGACGCCAGATCCTGAATGCCGGAGACACTATGGCGACCTCCCCCAACCCCACGATTTCCGAACCCCGAAGCTGCGGTGACGTATTCGATCAACTTGCCCAGTCTGAACGTCTACTGACAGCCAAGGAGCTGGCAAGAATCCTGGCGATCAGCCCAAAGACTATCTACAGCTACGTCGAGCGCAACATGATCCCTTATTACAAGATCGAAGCGAATGTGCGTTTTCGGGCGAGAGAAGTAGCTGAATGGCTTCGAGACCGTGGGTGTTTGCGCTTCGACACTTCAGGACGAGCCAGGCACTCTGTTAGCCAGTTAGTTCGGCGGGCCTGCGCTGCGATGACACATGCCGTCATACACCGCCTGTCTACTTCAGATGACTAGGACGGAAGAGTCGCTCTATGAACGAGTTCAACGGGCATCGTAATCGTCTTCTTGAATCGCTCTTACGTCGACACAAGCATTCGCCGGCAGGGTGGGGGTACTGCCAAAGCCAAGACGCCATCGAACCGACATGCCTTGCGCTGTTGGCTCTTCGGGACTTCAAAGAGCGTCTCGGTTTTCCTGACATCGCACAACGCGAGGCATTCACGTGCGCGATGGAATGGTTCGAACACCAACAAAACCCTGACGGAAGCTGGCCTGCGTTTGCGGGCGACGAACAAAATGGATGCTGGACTACATCCCTCGCAGTTATCACTCTCATCCGAACAACGTCATCACCGGAACAACTGCGAGCAGGTACTCGCTGGCTCTTGAAAGCGTGCGGCCGCGAAGCACACTGGTTTTGGGGCTGGAAACTCCGCACGCATCGACAACAAGGTGCAGTTCGATCCAGCCAAGTTTGGCTGGAGCTGGGTACCGAAGTACAACGAGCTGGGTGATCCCAACTGCATTCGCCCTCATTGCCCTTCAGCAGGCCAGACAGTCGTGGCTATCACCAAAGCCGCCCGGCTTACTGAGCGGATCGAACTCGGTACCAGCATGCTTCTCGACCGCATGTGCCCCTCGCGGTGGGTGGAACTCGGGCAACGGAGTCGCGTTTGGCGTGCCGCTTGCGCCGCATATCGACGCAACCTCGATCGCACTGCTGGCCCTAACAAGACATGAGAGAGGCACCGGGTGTCCAGAGATCACTCCATTGGCTGGTGAAACCGACTCGCCGGATGTCCATCGCCATACAGCTTGGCATGGGGAGTCCTCGCGAGTGCGGCATACCGACGGAGCAGTCCGGAAGCCAGTGAGAGGCTACTCGGTTGGGCGGAAGAACTGATGCGGCTGACGACAAATCCGACGAGCATCGAAGACAACTGCACTCTCGCGGTAAGCGCTTTGGCACTTGAAGCGATTGATGGAGGCAACGTCTTCGAGGTGGGCACAATGATCGAGCTGGATCGCCGGCGAGCCGATGATCAGCACGGCGGGTTTCGCGTTGGAGGAACAACGACCGCGCGCGTCTTCTCCCGGAAGAGATGCTCTTACGCGACCGGCGCCCACGCGCTCGCGGGTAGCGATCGTTTCCGCAGAGGAATACTCAGAACGTCTCGAGGATGCGCTGCTGTCAGGTCTCGCGAGAGTTTCACCTGCGACTTGCGTGGAAAATCCGTGCTGCTCAAACCGAATCTTGTGGAGTACATCGCGGGCGTCGAGGTGAATACGAATCCCGTCACTCGTGGGCGCTGCGGCTGAGGCATTTCTGAAGCTGGGTGCCCGAAGAGTTGTGGTCGTCGGAGAGGGCCCGGCCACCAGCGAGACACGTATCTGGTGCTCGCTGAGAGCGGGCTCGCCGCCTCAACTCTCACGTCAGAAGATCGCTTCGTCGATCTGAACCGCGACGAATTGGTCAAGGTGCCAACGAGGGCCACCTACACGGGACTGGAGCATCTGTGGCTGCCCAGGACTGTGCTCGAAGCTGACTTCGTGGTGTCGATGCCGAAGATCAAGACCCATCACTGGGCTGGCGTCACGCTGAGCATGAAGAACATGTTCGGTGTAGTGCCCGGCACGAAGTATGGCTGGCCCAAGAACGTTCTGCATTGGAAGGGCATCCACCGCAGCATTCTTGATATCTGTGCGACTGTGCCAGTGCACTTCGTCATCGCGGACGGCATCGTTGCCATGGAAGGTAACGGGCCGCTGCACGGCACTCACCGGAATCTTGGCAAGCTGGTCCTGGCTGACGATCCAGTGGCTGCGGACTTCATCTGTGCGCGGCTGATGGGCCTCGATCCCAACCGTGTCTGGCATCTTGATCGGGCCGCGCGTTTCCTTGGGAACGGCTCTTATGAGCGGATCGATCTGCTCGCAGAAGGACTACCGCAGCGGACGGTTCCCTTTGATGTGCTGCCGGAATTCGCGCATCTTCAAATTCGAGGGTGAGCACTCGGACAGTCCTCCAGAAAACTCCATCGCCGACAACCTTGCGATGTCATCAAGTATTACGTTGCCTGCAGCGTCGAACACTGGTTAGATCCAGGAACATTTTTAGGGCGAGATGGTACGGCGGTGACGAACAAGAGATCCGATAGGTCCAGGAACATTTTTCAAGCTGGGCATACGATCAGGAGTGCGCAGTAACGCCGGATAGGTCTGGAAACATTTTTCAGGTCGAAGCACCTGCGTGAGCCCAGATCAGCGCGGATAGGTCCAAGAACATTTTTTGGTTTCTGTTCGGGCGTCTGACCTGAGCGAAGCCAAATAGGTCTATGAACATATTTCAGGTTGCCGATCGATCGGAGCGCGAGAGTCACGGATAGATCCATGAACATTTTTCAGGTCGGCAAGAATACAGGCGTAGGCGAGGTGGCAAGGCTTCTCGATGCCGTGTTCACGCAGCTCCGAAACTATGGACTCGAAGTGCGTTTCCCCATAGAATCGGGCCAGAGGAAAGCCGTGTTCTCGTCCGTCGAAGATCTCGGCCATCGATTGGAAGCGGCGAAATATGTAATCGATGAGGTCACCCTTCAGGTCGTCTACCTCGCTGCGCGGATGCAAAAGCCGGTGATTGTGGAGGGTCCGCCCGGCTGCGGAAAGACCGCATTGGCCCAGGCGATCGCCGCGGCTGGCAACACGGTCATCGAACGGCTGCAGTGTTACGAGGGCATCAACGAAGAGAAGGCCATCGGCAAGTTCGACAGCGCCCTGCAGAAGCTATTTCTCGAAACGCAGGCTGACCACCTTGAAAAGGACTGGGATTCGATCCGCAACAACCTTCATACTCTCGATTTCTTTGTTCAGGGGCCCCTGCTGAGATCACTGCTCTATGAACGGCCGTGTGTCCTGCTGATCGATGAGGTCGACAAGGTGGACGAGGGATTCGAAGCGCTGCTGCTCGAGATCCTCTCGGAATGGCAGATCTCAGTCCCGAAGCTGGGGACGATCAAACAGAAGTCGATTCCCTTCGTCATCCTGACCTCGAACGAGGTCCGGCGCCTGGGCGACCCCCTGCGACGCCGGAGCTTCTATCTGCGGGTGGAGTTCCCGACTGTGGAGCGGGAAGCCGAAATCCTGAGGGTTCGCAGCACGACCACAAATCGCCAGGTTACAGCGGCTCATCGCCGGCTTGGCCCATGCTCTGCGCGGCTGGCAGATGGAGAAGCCTGTTTCGATCGCCGAGATGCTTGAGCTCGCGCAGGCGCTGGAGATTCTTGGGCGTGCAAGACATCACGCCCGAGATGCGTGACACGCTGATGCCATTGGTGGCGAAAACGGGATCGGATCGGAAGCGGCTCCTGCTGCGGGACGGCTTCGCATCGCTGGTGCATGATGCACACCGATATGCCGAAGAGATTCCGGGAGACGCACTGGAGAGGGAAATGTCGGAAGTAACGACTCGGTAGTCAGAGCAGGCTCAATGGCTATGACAGCGCGTGTGAGATTTGTTTGTCTATTCGCGGCGGGTGCGGTTGTGTGCACCGCACACGAGGACGTGCGCACGGCCGCTGTGGAGTGGGCGGATCATTATGCGGCCGTCTATCAAGTACCTAACGATCTGGTCCACTCGATCATCGAGGTCGAGTCAGCCTGGAATCCACGTGCCGTGTCGACCAAAGGGGCAGTGGGGCTGATGCAACTCATGCCCGCCACGGCCGTGACGATTCGGGGTCATGAACCGCTTCGACATCGAGCAGAACATCCGAGGCGGAGTAGCTTACCTGGCCTGCCTGCTGAAGTTGTTCGATGGTGACCTGCGCTTAGTCGCGGCAGCCTATCTGACGGGCGAGAACCGAATTCTGCCGGCCGGCCTCGCATACTCGCACGCTGAGGTTTACCAGTATGTGAGCAAGGTGGCGCGACTGTACCGAGAGAAGCGCTCGAAACGCCTGCAAGGAAAGGTTCTCGCGCGAAAACAAACTGGAAGGAGGTCATCAGCCATGACAGTGAAACAGTGGATGTTCTGGATCCTACCTTGGATCCTGCCGGTGCTGGATCTCGGGGGAACAGCGCAAGGCCAGACGGCGGCGCACGTCGCAAGTACAACCGCAGGTTGTCGGACGACCGATTCGAGACGGCCAGGTGACGACCGTGTTTCTGGCGCCGCGTTACGTGACGGCGATCCGGATGCCGGAACCGATCAATTCGGTGGTGGTCGGCGACCCGGCTTCGTTCTCGGCAGAGCATTCGGATCGTGAACCGAACCTGGTGTTCGTAAAGCCAATCACAACAAAGGCGGCGCAAACCAACCTGCTCATATCGTCGACTCGCGGCCTGCAGGCAAGCCTGCTTCTGATCAGCCGTGGCGAACCGAAGGACGAGGAGCAACGCGGGGTGGATTTCCTGATGCGGTATAAGCCCGCCGGCCAATTCATGATCCAACCGGCCGACTCTCCATCCGTTATGATCCCGCAAACCGTAGCGGTCGGCAGCACAGCAACTGTGTCTTCCGCCTCGAGTCTGCCAGTTGCGATTGTGCCCGCCTCGTCAACCTCTCGCGACGGCTCGAAGGAACAACCGGCTTCGCAGTCACCGGCTGCAAAGAATTCAACGAAGGTGGACCGGACGGCTCTCGATGAGCTTCTAGACCGTCAACGCCGTGCGCCCTTGCCCGTCCTCTACGGGCAGAAGCCGGGCATCTCGCCACCGGGGAAGGAACTGGTTAAAACCGGGGTCAGCGAGGTGATCGATCAAGGCAGCGAGGTGGTGGTCTTGTTCTCCGCCGTGAACGTTCAGGACCATGCGGTCGAATTGATGCCGCCGCAGATTCAGCTGGGCGGCATGAAGAAGAGCGGGAAGATCATCCGCAAGTCACGCTGGTCGACGGCCGAGCAGTTGCCCGTCACGGACTTCCGGATGAGCCGCCGCCGGCTCGGCCCCGGTGAGCGAGCTGATGGCGTGGTGGTCTTCCAGCGGCCGTCTTTCAAGCAATCGACCGAGACGCTGTTCCTTCAGATGGCTGAGTCGGGCGCGGTGGATCGTCCGGCTTTGGCTCCGATTGGTTTTGGAATTAGCAGTTTCCGCGAGGTGACCTATGACGCCCGATGACCGCATTCACGATGAGAAGCGCGAGCGAGAGATGAGCGAACAGGACGATCCCACGCTGACCACGCGAGTGAGGCGAACTGGCAGCGCTGAGGAGGAATCGAAGCCGGTGGAGACCAGCCCGGCTGAAGCGCCGGCCGACATCGACCGGCATCGTGCAACAGATCTGGCGTCGAATCAAGGAAGAACGCAGCCGGCCCAAACGGGTTGAGATCAACACTCGTGGCCAAAACAACATGGACCGGAGCAAGGCGTTTCTGGTTCTTGCCACTGCCGTCGTGTTGTGCGGCTTCGCGTTTCTCGCCTTATTCTCCACCTCAAGCTCGGAAAAACGGGCGCAGGACCGGCGGACGAAGCCCAGTTTGGGCAGACCGGAAAGCGCAACGCAGCAGGCGGGACCTCCCGGGTCCACGATCCCGCTGCTCAGTGCCGACCAAGGCGCCGGCGATCAAAATGGCGAGCAACTCAGTCCAGACGACATCCTGGCGACGTCGCGCCGCGCACAGGGAACCAGCAGCCGCCGCGAAGGCGCCCAACGAGTATGCGCTGAACCAAGTGCCTCCCGTGAATGATCCGGCCCTTGAAGCGTACCGGCGGCAGAACAATTACGCCTACACTCCACCGCCGCCTCCACCAGTAACCACTGCGGTCGCACCAGTCCCACAACCAATGAACGAGTCCGAGGGCCTGAAGAAACCCTCCCTTGTATTTGTACGAAACACGACTTCGGCGACGGCGATAAACGCCAGCCAGTCGACGGCTCAGCCTGCCGTTATTGAGCGAAAGGGGGTCTCGACGTTGCTGCCGACCGGTAGCCGATTGGTGGCACGACTACAAACGGCTGTCAGTAGCGCGGTGAAGACGCCGGCCATTGCGGTGATCGAGTATAACTACGAGCGGAATGGGGAGATCGTCATTCCAGCAGGCACGAAGGCCATCGGACAGTTGGCGCAAGCCAATAGAATGGGCAGGTAGGCCTTCGCTTCACAGCACTCGAAATGCCTGATGGCACTACCGAGAGCATCGAAGGCAGCGGCGTCAGTCTGGACTACGGTCCCCTGAAGGGGTCGTGAATTCATGGGAGAGGACACAGACCCGACGAGTGCTCGCAATCTCGGTCTGCTGATCGATGAAGCGCTGAAAGTTCCGGGAATCAATTCACAGCCTGAACGGCAGAGCCGTGTTGCCACGGTGCGAAGAGTGCAGCGGCTGGTCGATACTATGACCGGCGCGCGAGACAACGCGCTCATTCATGAATTTCAAAGCGAGGTCTGCCGTCTTCCCGCGCAAGGATGCGGCACGACAGAGTTCGATATGCCTGAGGACAAGTTAGCAGCTCTCGTTAATGCCGGGCGCACCGCCATGCAGGAGCATTTAGCCGGACAGACCGATCTATAAGAACTGTCGACGGTTTGTCATCTGGACGTAGGTAGGACTTCATGACAAAAGCCGCTGGTCGAGGTTATGGTGACGATCTCGCCTACATTCATCACGTAGCCTTCGGCGATTTCGCGCGCCACGCCGCGCCTGGAGTTCTGAAGATGCTGCAGCGCCTGGAAATCAGCGGGCTGGTGGTCGACCTCGGCTGCGGCAGCGGCATCTGGGCACGCGAGTTGCTTGCCGCCGGCAATCAGGTTTTCGGCGTTGATATCTCCGAAGCCATGATCGATCTGGCTCGGCAGAACGCGCCGGAAGCACAGTTCGTATGCGCATCACTCCTCGAAGCTGAGCTTCCTGAATGCGCAGCGGTTACCGCTATCGGTGAGTGCCTCAACTACGCCTTCGACGGCCAGGGCAGCCTCAGTGCACTGAAACGGCTCTTTCAGCGCGTGTTCCGGGCGTTGGAACCTGGCGGCCTTTTTCTCTTCGACGCAGCAGGACCTGGCAGGCTCGGCGCTCCATCGCCCATTGAGCGTTGGGTGGAAGGCGACGATTGGGCGATACTGCTGCGTGCCGAGGAAGACACCGCGACGATGCGTTTGAACCGCAGAATCGTCACCTTTCGGAAGATCGGCGAACTCTATCGCCGGACGGAGGAGATTCACAACCTCAATCTGTACCACCCCGGCGACCTCGCCCCGATGCTGCGTGTCGCCGGTTTCCAAGTGCGTACTCTTCGCTCCTATGGCGATCAGCCTTTCGCTCGCGGGCATACGGCGTTCGCCGCCCGTAAGCCACTCGGCTAGCGCTTGCCAGGCGCCTCGCGATCGACTATTTGCTGGCTGTGACGGTGATCTCGATTCGCGCCGTGCCCACCAGCTTCGCGATACCCACGGTGGTTCTGGTGGGACGGGGTTCTTTGAAGTAGGTGGTATACACACCGTTCATGCGTTGGAAAAGTGTCATGTCGGTCAGGTAAACCTGAACGGCCACGACGTTATCGAAAGACATCCCGGCCTCTTTCAGCACGAGGCCGATATTGTCGAGCGTCTGTTTGACTTCGGCTTCGAATTCCTCGGGAATCTGGCCGGTTTTCAGATCGTTCCCCGTCTGTCCGGCGACGTGCAGCGTATCGCCGACGAGAATTCCCGGGCTGAACGGCCGGCCTGTCGGGAATTCCTTCGGGTGAATGAGCTTTTTCGGTGCGGCAAATGAACCCGCCGCCAGCAGGACACCAAGAACAACGGTTGAGCAAAATCGCATACTGAGAGCTTACAACCCCGTCAGCTTAACGTCTCGGCGCTGTAGCGGGCGATGAGGCCGGTGCGCACGGCGTACCGGTAGACGCGCGTGAAGAACCAGCACGCCAGCAGGATGTCGAGCAGCGGCCAGCCCCATGCCCCAGAGCAGAGAGGCGCCCGAGAAGCGCCGCCCGCGACGATCGTCGCGCATGCCCTCGAAGACGTAGGACGGCGGCAGCAGTACGAGACGGCTTGCATCCACTCGCGGGAGCGTGTCGAGCGGATAGAAGACGCCCGCGAACGGAGAGATCGAGCGCGGGAATCGGCCAGATGAACCATTCCGCGGCGGGCCGAGCCGCAGCACCAGGCGGCGCCGAAATGCCCGAGCGCGATGCCGAACAGGAACAGCACCAGCAGGAACGGCACGAGCATCGCCAGGCCGTAGATGAAGCAGGGACAGGCCGAACGCCGCTGCCGCCAGACGAGCATGACGAGCAGCCCGATGGAGCTCGTCGCGATGCTGGAGAGCACCAGGCCCGCCGACGTACTCGCGATGGAGATCGGCGCTGGCGAAGATGTTGAGGAAGTTGCGCGACCAGACGTCCTCGAAGAAGGCCATTGTCACGCCCTGCATGACGCGGGTGAAGAAGTCCCAGAGGAGCACCGCGCCGAGCAGCGCGGGCACGAAGTCGAAGCCCGGGCGCGGTGACGGTGTTCGAGGTAGCGGGTGATGAAGCCCCACAGCACGATGTCGATCGCGACCCAGGCGAAGAGCGGGAAGATGCGCGCGGGGCTCCCGCGGATCAGGTAGAACTGGCGCAGGACGATGGCCGCGGCGCGGCTCGAAGACGCATCGGGCTCAGGCTCGCTCCAGCGCGAGCGGCTCGCGCGCCACGGTGATGAACAGCTCTTCGAGTGTCGCCTTGCCGTGCTCGCGCGGCAGCGTCCGCGGATTGCCCTCGAGCAGGATCTTCCCGTGCGAGAGGAACAGCACGCGGTCGCACACCTCCTCGCACCTCGTACATGTTGTGCGAGGTCCAGAGCACGCCGCCCGTGCCTGGGTGAGCGAAGTCGCGGATTCGCGCGCGGATCTCCCGCGCCGTCGCGGGATCGAGCGAGGCGGTGGGCTCGTCGAGCAGCAGCAGCTGCGGCGGTTCAGCATGGCCTTGGCCAGGGCCACCCGCGTCTGCTCGCCCGAGGACAGCACGCCGCACTTCGTGTCGCGGAACCTCACCAGATCGAACTGCGTCCAGCAGCTCCTCGATGCGGGCCGTGAGTGCTTGCACGCCGTAGATGAGGCCGAAGACACGCAGGTTCTGCTGCACGGTCAGGTTGCCGGGCAGCGGCGCGTAGACGGCGGCGAAGTTGGTGCGCTCCAGCGCCTGGGCAGCGGCGCCTCGCGAGGTCCATGCCCTCGATGATGGATGGTGCCCGACGTGGGCTCGAGCACGCCGAGGATCATGTTGATGGTCGTGGTCTTGCCGGCGCCGTTGGGACCGAGGAGACCGACGATCTCGCCCTTGCCGACGGAGAAAGAAATGGTATCGACGGCAACGGCCCCGGTGTAGTCCTTCCGCAGATCGCAGACAGTAAGCACCTGCACGCTGCGCCCATCATCGCACTATGTTCTTGCCAGAAGTCCACGCACGGCGAATAACAGCAGCCCAACACCCGCAATCATCGAGCCCGGCTCAGGTACGACGTCTCCTCCCGCACCGGTGAACTGCGCGGAATCAAGTGAAGTCACCCCTATGGCGTTACCCGCTGAATCCCCGAGTGCATTCACGGCAGCTATGGACACCGTTGTACTGCTGCCAGGCGCCAGGTTAACGATGTCGAACTGGAGCGTTACGAGGAGGAGAGGTGTCGTTGACTGGAGCGGTTGCAGCGATGCGGCAGAGAGAACGCTCACGAGTGCGATGTTCGAAATACCAACGCCTATTGACCCCAAGCTGAAATCCAGCACTTCGCCCGCGCCCACGTCTCCCAGCACGCCGCTGGGCGTCACGCCCATCAACGTCAGTGACGCCGGATCGTAGCTGAGATTCAGGTCAAAATCGCCGAGCAGCGTGGCTCCGAGGTCACTTGCGATCAGGTTCAGCGATACAGAATCTCCCTGCATCACCGTAGCCGACAGCGGGTCAAACCCGAGGATCGCTCCGTGAGCCGGCAACAAAATGATCAGTAACGCAAAACAAGCGAGTATACGGTTCATGGGGGCCTTCCTTAGTTCGAGCACAGCGGACGCGTGCAACGTGTAGTACAGAATCGGGCATCATTCGCGTTGATAATTCTGTCTCCGTTGAAATCGCGCGGGTCGCCTGGTGCCGCAGCGGTGTCACGCACCGCCATGATCAGGTTTACGTCGGCACGGTCAACATCCGCATCATTGTCGAGGTCGCACTGTGCTCTTGGAATGAAATATAGATAGTTCGCATTTGTGCAGCCCGCCGCGGCCGGCAATTGAATCGGTTGCAGGCTCGATATCAACCCCTGCGGCAAGGTAAGAGTCGGCAATGAACCGAGGTTGGTAGTGCAAGGCAGGAGCGGCGGATACCACGATTTTCCGTATGCTTGTACTTTGCCCGTCATCAATGCTTTGAAAGGTGTCGGTCCGGAGCCCCTCGGCGCCGTTTTACGAAAACTCAGATTGAACGTGTAGGTCTCTCCTTGAACGGGCACCCCAGCGGGCAAGTCGATGATGGCGAGTTGTTTCCCTGGCCCTGCTGCCAGCCGTCGGCTTTCATCGACAGGTACGAACGACAATTTTGGATAAACGATCAGATTCCCGGTTTTGCCGGGTCCCCCATTGTAAGTTCCTGCGATGTTTGTCACGTCTGCAGGAAGTTCGAGAATCACTGGATCGATCATCGCGCCAAATGGACCGAGTTCCTGTAGCAGGTGTACTGTCGACGCCACTTCGACGCCGTTTATGAAATACGTGCAACGTTGGAAGTTTGGCGAGAAGAAAGGATCCGTTTGACAGACTGCGGTTGTCGCTTCTGCTCGTATCGCATGAACGATTAGTTCGATCTCCTGGGAGAGAGTTTGAGCCTCCTGGACGCCCAGCGTGAGCCGCAGGAAACAGGCCGTATTCAAGCTGGCGGCGACCACCAGCACAATCGTGAGCAGTATTCGCTTCCGCATCGTACCCTCCGTTACGATTCGGCGTAACAAGCCGGACAAGTGATTAGCAGATGATACTTGAAGTCGATTTAACAGGCAACCGAAATGTGAGCATTGACGACGTGCGTGTTCCTCAGAGGATCGCTAACGGTCGCGGCTACGCTGGGAGTAGCGATTGACGGCATGCATAACCTCGACCTGATTCTCACGCTTGCTGCCGGGTTCTGCACGGCCGCTTTCTTCGGATACATCACCCATCGCCTCGGCTTGTCTCCAATCATTGGCTATCTTCTCGCCGGCGTCCTTGTTGGGCCGCAAACGCCGGGCTTCGTCGCCGACCGGCATATGGCCGAGCAGCTCGCCGAGGTCGGAGTGATTCTCCTCATGTTCGGAGTCGGCCTTCACTTTCACCTGAAGGACCTCCTGGCGGTTCGCAACATCGCCATCGCTGGAGCGCTCGTGCAGAGCGCTGTCGCAACTTGCCTCGGTGCACTGAGTGCCCGAGCGGCCGGTTGGGACTGGTCCGCAGGTATGGTGTTCGGCCTTTCCCTATCCGTGGCGAGCACTGTCGTGCTCATCCGTGTCCTTTCCGACAATGGGCAACTCCAAAGTGCTACCGGCCGAATTGCCATTGGCTGGCTGGTAGTGGAGGACATTTTCACCGTCTTTGTCCTCGTCCTCTTACCGGTTGTCTTCGCTTCGGGCACCGGAGAAACAGGGAGAAGCCTACCGGCCGCATTGGCAATCGCAACGCTGAAGCTCGCCGGGTTCGTTGCGTTCATGGTGATCGTCGGCTCGCGCGCGATCCCATGGCTGCTGAATAAGGTGGTTCTCAGCCGGTCCCGAGAACTTTTCACGCTGAGTGTGCTGGCGGTGGCACTTGGAATCGCGGCCGGCGCCACGCTGGTGTTTCAAATCTCGATGGCGCTCGGAGCGTTTCTTGCGGGAATGGTGGTTGGGCAGTCGGAGTTCAGTGCGCGGGCAGGATCGGAGGCGCTTCCGCTGCGCGATGCGTTCGCAGTGATGTTCTTCCTCTCGGTAGGAATGCTTCTTGATCCGGCGGGCGTGCTTGAATCCCCCGCGCTGGTCGCCAGCACGCTCGCGGTCGTAATGCTCGGGAAGCCCATGGCCGCTCTATTGATCGTTGCAGTGCTGGGCTACAGTTCAAAGATCGGCATCGGAGTTGCCATTGCGCTAGCGCAGATTGGGGAGTTTTCGTTCCTTCTCGCCACGCTTTCCAGACAACTGGGAGTGCTGCCCGAGCCCGCGATGAATGCTCTTGTCGCTACTGCGATTGTGTCAATCACGCTGAATCCGATTCTTTACCGATTGAGTACTCCGGCTGAGCGGTTCCTCGAAGCCCATCCGACGCTCTGGCGGCTGCTGAACCGGCGTGGCCAAGGACAACCAACCGAAGCAGCAGGGCGTCCGAGTGAGTTTGAGCCGTCGCATCGGGCGATTGTGGTCGGCTACGGTCCTATCGGTGAAACCGTCGTGAACTTACTCCAGGCGAGGGGAATCGAGCCGACCGTCGTAGAGATGAATATCGAAACAGTCCGCCGGCTTCAGCAGGACGGCGTTCGGGCAGTGTATGGCGATGTAAACCAAACAGAGGTGCAGCAACGGGCGGGTGTTGAAAAAGTGTCGAGTCTTATCTTCAGCGCATCAGGATCAGCAGCTTCGATCGAAGCAATTCGATGTGCCCGAGAATCGAACCCCCACCTTCACATTGTTGTGCGAGCAGATTTTCTACGGCAGGCCGAATCACTGCGGCGTGCCGGTGCGGATGAGGTCTTCTCGGGTGAGGGAGAGGTAGCGCTCGCAATGGCGGACAGCATCCTCCGTGAGCTCGGCAGTACGCCCGAACAGCTGGATGAGTTCCGTCAGCAACTGAGGAGCCGGTTGCACTACACGCCGTAACCCTGAATTACTGCTTGTCGACGTAATAGCCGGTGCGCGCCTGCACAACGGCCCGGGTAGCGGCGCTGGGCCGGGGCGAGAGTTCGACCCGGATACGGCGGAAGGCGCCGGGCTCACCTTCCGGCGGTGCGGATATTGGAAGTTGTAGCCGTGTCGCGATCTGCCGCACGATCCGGCTAGCGCGTTGCCAGCGTCATCATCCGCGATGACGTCACCGCCGGTGTTCTGGACGAAACGATACACGTCTGGCTGCGCCGATGCCGGATCCGAATAGGGCCCGGGACGCGCCGCGCGGTTTCTTTGTTGGCGCCCACTAGAATCGCGTTGAAGACTGCGTCGGCGCTGTGCAGCGATCGAAGGACGTCGCATGTCCTTCGCGGCGGCTGCGACGCCTTCGTTGTCCGTAACCACCAGGATCGCCTTGCGGCCTGCGCCGGGCTGATCTTTAAGGTATCCCGCAGCGGCCAGGATAGCTTCGTTCAGATATGTCTCGCGTCCGCTGGTCGTCTTGAAGACATTCATGACGATAGCTTCCGGGACCTTCTTGAGGTCCGCCGTGAACGGCAGCACGATCTCGGTCTTCGAAGCGAACACCATTACCGCGACCTGATCGCCCGGATGAAGCTGCCGCAGTGCGTCGGAAGCTTTTGCGCTCATGTCGCCGAGCAGCCTCGACATGCTGCCGCTGACATCGAGCAGCAGCACGAGCCGCAACGGCTGCGTTTCCGATTCACGGCCGAACTCGACGATTTCGCGCTGGCTGTCTTCGTCGAAGACGACGAAGTCGTCTTTGGTGAGGTCGTTGATGCTCCTCCCGTCGCGCGCTGCTTACCTTGGTATCGACCTTCACCAGCGCAGACGCTCGTCTTGAATGTGGCTGACGGGCTCTTCCTGCCCGGCGAGCCCGGTGACGAAACATGGCCGCGAAGGATGCGTATCGATACATTTGAACACACTGACGCAAGATATGCCGCCGGTCTGGTTTCGCCATAACGAACCCGTTTGCTAACGCCCTCCGAGTTGATCTGTGCTAACCTGTTAAAAACGGAGCCACTTTGAAGCAGTTTTCGTTCGCAGCGGCGGCTTTTTCGCGTCACAGTCGCCTTCGCGGCGCCTCCCGACGTCTAAACCGTACGATTCCAAACAGATAGATTTCGCGCGCGAAGTTCGGCCGATCCTCTCGGACAATTGCTTCGCCTGCCACGGGCCGGATGAAAAGACCCGCATGGCCGGCCTGCGCCTCGACACGCGCGAAGGGGCGTTCGCCGAGCGCAAAACGGTCCCGATTCTCAAGCCCGGTGATGCCATGGCAAGTCGGCTCTTGCGCGGTCGCTCACGAAAAACCCGCGATGCGCATGCCTCCCCTGCATCCGGACGATCGCTAAGCGAGAAGGATATCGACGTACTCCGGCGCTGGATCGATCAGGGCGCGAAGTGGAACACGCATTGGGCCTACACCGCGCCCGGTGCGGCCCGAACTGCCCGCGGTCAAGAACTCAATGGGCTCGCAACCCGATCGACCAGTTCATCCTGGCGCGCCTGGAGCGGGAATCGCTGAAGCCGTCGCCCGAGACGGACAAGATCACGCTGCTCCGCCGCGTGACATTCGACCTGACGGGACTGCCGCCAACGCCAGGACGAGATCGCAGCTTTCTGAAAGACAGATCGCCCGACGCGTACGAGAAGGTCGTGGACCGGCTGCTCGCGTCGCCGCGATACGGCGAGCGTATGGCGATGCAGTGGCTTGATCTTGCCCGCTATTCCGACACGCACGGATATCACATCGACAGCCATCGCGACATGTGGCCGTGGCGCGACTGGCTGATCGAGCGCGTTCAACAGCAACATGCCGTACAGCGACTTCACCGTCGAGCAGCTCGCGGGCGATCTGTTGCCCGACGCCACTCGCGATCAGAAGATCGCCTCGGGCTTCAATCGCAACCACATGATCAACTTCGAGGGCGGCGCGATTCCTGAGGAGTATCTGAACGAATACGTCGTCGATCGCGTCGACACCAGTCTCCACGGTGTGGATGGGAATGACGATGGGCTGCGCGCGCTGCCACGATCATAAGTACGATCCCATCAAGCAGAAGGAGTTCTATCAGCTCTACGCGTTCTTCAACCGCGTGCCTGAGAAGGGACTCGACGGCCGCGCCGGTAACGCCGAGCCCATCCTGACTCTGCCGACGCCCGAGCAGGAAGCGCAGGTAAAGGAACTCGAAAGCGCGATCAAAGCGCGCGAGACAGGCGCTCGACGAAAAGATCGTCGGCCCCGTACAAGACGAGTGGGAGAAGACGCGCGTCGACACGCTTCCTGCCGGAGCCGCGCGAAGGACTGGTCGCGCATTACGCGCTCGACGGCAGCTTCGCCGATCATTTCCGGAAACTACCGGCACGGGCGTGTTCTGACCGGCGATGTCACCTATGGCGAAGGGCGCGTCGGCGAAGGAGCGACTTCAAACGGCGAGGCCCATATCGACCTTGGCAATACCGCGGCGTTCGATCGCAACCAGCCATTCACGTTCGCGCCTGGCTTCGGCATCGGCGGCGTGAAGCCGTATGATCGTCTTCGATAAGACAACGCATGGCCAGAGGGCTACCGGCTGACGTCGGCGAATCGATTGCCCACGCGGAGCTCTAACGCGGGCTCGCATCTGTTGTTCTACCTGGGCAGTCCGCAGAAGAACGCCATTCGCGTGAGGACGAAGACAGCGGGTGCTTCGGCGGTGAGTGGATTCACCTGACGCTCACCTACGACGGCTCCGGCAAGGCGGCCGGCATCTAGCTTCTGATCGACGGCAAGCAGCGCGATTGCAGGTTCTGCAGGACAATCTCAGCCGACAGTATTCTCACATCCGCGCCTGCTCGACTTCGGCAAATCGAACCAAGGGCGGACCCTTTCAAGGCAGTCTCGACGATCTTCGATTTTACAACCGCGTTATCAGCCAGCCGGAGATCGACGTCTCTGATCCATCAACCCGCCCGCGCGAGCTGCTTCTCGAGCAGGCGTCACGCCGCTCCAAGGCAGGAGAAGGAACGCCTGCGCGAATACTTCCTCACGTACGATGCGCCCCGAGAATTACCACAAGCTTTCTCCGAGCTGACCGAGCTGAAGCTTCAAAAGAAGCTGCTCGACAAACAGATTCCGACCGTGATGGTGATGAAGGACAGCGATGAAGCCGCGCGACACCTACGTGCTCGCGCGCGGCGACTATCGCAACAAGGGCGAGAAAGTCACGCCCGGCGTTCCGTCGTTCCTGCCGCCGCTTGCCGAAGGATGCTCCAGCAGAATCGTCTGGGGCTTGCGCGCTGGCTGGTGAGACGAATCGCATCCGCTCACCGCGCGAGTAGCGGTCAATCGGTACTGGCAGATGTATTTCGGCAACGGCATCGTGAAGACCGTCGAGGACTTCGGTTCGCAGGGCGAGACGCCCGTGCATCCCGAGCTGCTCGACTGGCTGGCGACCGAGTTTATTCGCACCGGCTGGGACGTCGAAAGCGATGCAGCGGCTGATCGTCACCTCGGCGGCGTACCGGCAGTCATCGAAAGTCGACCCCGTCTGCTCGAAAAGGATCCGGAGAACCGGCTGCTCGCGCGTGGCCCGCGTGTCCGCCTGCCGGCCGAGATGATTCGCGACTCGGCGCTCGCCGCGAGCGGATTGCTGAATGCGAATATCGGCGGTCCGAGCGTGTTTCCGTACCAGCCGAAAGGCATTTGGGAAGACATCGCCTACGGCGGCATCTTCTCCGCGCAGATCTACCAGCAGAGCGAAGGCAAGGATCTCTATCGCCGCAGCATGTATACGTTCTGGAAGCGCACTGCGCCGCCCGCCGCGCTCGGCACCTTCGATGCGCCGGATCGCGAGAAGTGCACGGCGCGACGGCCGGTAACGAACACTCCGCTTCAGTCGCTGGTGCTGATGAACGATCCGACCTTCGTCGAGGCGGCGCGCATGCTCGCGCAGCGCACGATTGCAGCGGTAAGACCGCAGACCGTCGAAGCGATCGCGCACGCGTTTCCGGCGTGTGACTGGCCGCTCGCCATCGGCGACAAGAAGTCCGAAGATCCTCACGGATCTTGCGCGCACTGAGACTGGCCGCTTACAAGAAGCAGTCCCGACGAGGCCGCAGAAGCTGATCGCCGTCGGCGAATCGAAAGCCGATCGCCAGCTCGATCGCGCCGAGCTTGCCGCATGGACGATGGTCGCCAGCGCGATCATGAACCTCGACGAAGCGATCACGAAGGAATAGCAACTACGATGTCTCTCACGCGCCGCCATTTTCTGGGAACTACCAGCGCTGGCTTCACTGCTGAATCCGAAGCTTTTTGCCGCGCCTGCAACGGGGGGCCTGACCGGGCTTACCGCACTTCGCGCCGAAGGCCAAGCGCATTATCTTTCTGCACCAGTCCGGCGGTCCTTCGCAGATGGACCTGTTCGACTACAAGCCGTCGCTGAACAAGACACACGGCACCGAACTCCCCGACTCCGTTCGCATGGGGCAGCGGATCACCGGCATGACGTCGGGCCAGAGTTCGTTCCCGGTGCGCGATCGATCTACAAATTCAAGCAGCACGGCCAATCGGGCGCGTGGCTGAGCGAATTGCTCCCGCACCACGCAAAGATCGCCGACAAGATCGCGATCGTCAAGACCGTCAACACCGACGCGATCAATCACGATCCCGCCATCACGTTCATTCAGAGCGGCAGCCAGCAGCCGGGCCGGCCCAGCATCGGCTCCTGGGTGAGCTACGGCCTCGGCAGCGAGAACCAGGACCTGCCCGCGTTCGTCGTGCTGATCTCGCAGTCGAGCGGGCTGAACATCGACCAGCCGCTTTTCTCGCGCTTGTGGGGCAGCGGCTTCCTGCCGTCGAACTATCAGGGCGTGAAGTTCCGCTCGAGCGGCGATCCGGTGCTCTATCTCGCCGATCCGCCAGGAGTCGATCGCGCAACACGCCGCAACATGCTCGACGCGGTGTCGCGGCTTGAACAAGATGCGCTCGGACGAGTACCAGCGATCCGGAGATCGAGACGCGCATCTCGCAGTACGAGATGGCGTTCCGCATGCAAACCTCGGTGCCCGGAGCTGATGGACCTGTAGCAAGGAGCCCGACCACATCTTCGATCTTATACGGCGAGGATGCGCGCAAGCCCGGCACATACGCGTCGCACTGCCTGCTGGCGCGGCGTCTGATCGAGCGCAACGTTCGCTTCGTGCAGCTCTACAAGCGCGGCTGGGACCAGCACAACGATCTGCCGCGCGACCTCGCGCTGCAAGCGCAAAGCGACGGACCAGGCCTCGGCTGCGCTGATCCTCGATCTGGAGCAGCGCGGTTTGCTCGACGACACGCTGGTCGTTTGGGGCGGCGAGTTCGGGCGCACGGTCTACTGCCAGGGCCGGCTGACCGACACGAACTACGGCCGCGATCACCATCCGCGATGCTTCACCATGTGGATGGCGGGCGGCGGCATCAAACCCGGCATCAGCATGGGCGAGACCGACGACTACTGCTACAACGTCGTCGCCGACCCGGTCCACGTGCACGATCTGCAGGCGACGATTCTGCACTGCCTGGGCGTGGACCACACGCGCCTGACGTACAAGTTCCAGGGCCGCTATTTCCGGCTGACCGACGTGCACGGGAATGTGGTGGATAAGCTTCTCGTGTAAGCGAGAGAACTGCGCACCGCTGCGCGGGAAAGCTACCAAAGAAGCTTGAACGCCAACTGAATTACCCGGCCGGCAGCCGCGCCGGTGATACGTCCGAAGTTCGCCGCCGACGCGGTCGTGACCGGGGCATTGAAGTTCACCTGATTGAACGCATTGAAGAACTCGCCGCGAAGCTGCGCCCGGAACGGTTCACGGATCATGATGTCCTTCATCAGGTTGATGTCGGTTCGATTCGTCGCCGGACCGGCTAACGTGTTGCGGCCGGCGTTGCCGTAGATGCCGCGCGGAAGCTGTGCGACCGGGCACAAACGCGTCGGGGTTGAAGAAGCGAGCGATGAATTCATCGCGGTTTGCGTGGTCGACTCGAATGTCGTTAAGCGTCACCCCGGGCTTAAGCTGCGCGTGTTGCAGCCCCTGCTGGCCGGTGCCGTCCAGAGCGACGTCGGTACCCATGACAAAGCTGAGCGGCTCGCCGCTCTGAATCGAGTGGAAGACTGCCCAAGCTCCAGCGCTCGAGCAGATGCCTCGCGAACGCATTGGTGAATCTGAATTCCGGGCTCCACATCCAGCTGATGTTGATGACGTGCCGCCGGTCGAAGTCGCTGCAGGCCTTTGTCCAGCTTCAGATTGAACGGATTCGCGACGCCGGGAGTCAGCCCAGGCTGCGGCGCTACAACGTTGTCGATTGCTTTCGAGAAAACATACGAGCCGAGGAGCGACAGCCCGCGGCTGAATCGCTTATCCAACGCGAAGCTGAAGGCTGTGATAGTTGGAGCGGTAGTCGTTGCCGAGGATGCGGCTTTGCGTGTTGTACAGACCGATCGTCTCCGGGTACAGCACGCGGTTGTTGACGTTCTCCGCCGAAGGCGCCTGGCCGGTAATCGGATCCGGTCTTGAACACGGCGGGATTCCAGTGGCGATGCCCCTCGAGCTTCTGCGACAGCTTGCCGGCATAGCTGACCGCCAAGGGCGTAATCGTTGCCCAACTGTCGCTCGATACTCAGGCTCATGCTCTGCGTGTAGGGCACGACCAGATACCTCTCGGTCGTGACAAGATTCGCAGGCAGCGGGAAGGCGCAACTCACTCCGGGACGCGCGGCGATGTCGACGCAGCCGAAGTCGCCGGGCAGAATGCCGCTCGGCGGAAGAGGCCGATTCAGCGACTTGTACGGATCGTCGAGAAGCCCGGAACGCAACATATCCGTTCCGGCATACGGCGCTTCGGAGGTGTGGACGACGTTGGCGCTGAGTTGATCGAAGAAGATTCCGTAGCCGCCGCGCACGCTGGTCTTGCCGTTGCCGAAAACATCCCATGCAAATCCGACGCGCGGGACCGAATTGTTGAGATCGTCGTAGCTCAGCTTGCCGTTGGACGGCATTCCGGGATCGCCGGGGAACAGGACTCCCGGAAGTCCGCCGGGCCGAACGGTGGAGCGCACGCTGAAGTTGCCGATGTCGATGAACGTAGTGACGGCCGAACTTCTGGTCCCAGGCGAAATAAGGTTCCCAGCGAACGCCCATCGTCAGAGTGAATCGCGGCGTCATCTTGAACTCGTCCTGGAAATGGAAGAAGTGCTTCCATACGATCGGTTCGCTGCCGGGCTGTCCGAACAGGACGTTGACCTGATCGAAGGCTCCGACCAGGAAGTCGGCGACCGCATCGCCGGTCGTACACCCGAGAAAGTAGCGCTGCGGGTCTGCGTGTACTTGCTGTTCAGGATCCAGTCGATCTTGTGCGCTTCGTAGCCCCACTTGAACGTATGCCGGCCGTTGATCCAGCTCATCGAGTCGCGGAAGTGCCAGTTCTTGTAATCCTGGCCGTTCGGATTCACCGCGCCGAGATTGAAGTTGCCGGTGAGCGTCACCGAGATGCCTTCGCCGTTGATGCCCGGCGGCAGATTGATGCCCAGACTCGACGGCGGATAGAGGTTGTCCGGCTCGTCCAGCGAGTCGGTGTGCATGAAATCGAACGTCGCTTCGTTCAGCAACGTGGGACTGAACTGTATAGGTGCTCGTCACCGACTAGTTGAGGTTGTCCATCGTCCGCGTTCCGGTGGTGAAGGGCTTGATGTTACCTGCGGCGAAGATCTGCTGGTACGCGTCGCGATGGAAATGGCCGTACAGCTTGTGCTTGCGGCTCTGCAGCAAATCGACGCGCGTCATGTACGTGTAGTTGCCGGATGGCTCGGGGCCGACCGAGAAGTACACGCCGTCGGGAGTAACCGGAATGAACTTGTCGAGAATCGTTTTCGACGGCCGGGCTGATGCAGCCGGGGCTGACGATGTTATTCGCGATGCAGGGACGGCCCGAAGGATCGAGCATCGGCTGGTTCGTCAGAGCATCGGTCGGATTGCGGAACGTTGTCCGCAGCGCGGTGAAGTCGCCGCGCGCTGTGCGGCAGTCGGAACGAACGCCTGCGTCGTTCCCGCCTCAGGACGGTTCCACAGCTTCTGGTAATAGCCGAAGACGAACAGCTTGTCGCGCTTGATCGGCCCGCCCGCTGACGCGCCCGCCTGATTCTGCCGGCTGACTGTCCGCCGGGGCTGGAAGAAGCTGCGCGCATTCAGTTTGTCATTGCGCAGAAACTCCCACGCCGAGCCGTGAAACTGGTTCGTGCCCGACTTCGATGTTACTGTCACATGGCTGCCCGAGTTGTTTCCGTACTCAGACGTGAAGTTATGCGTCTGGATTCGGATCTCCTGGACCGCATCGGGCGGCGGATAGTTCATGCCAGTCGTTTGGCCGAAATGAGTGAAGTTCGCGCCGTTGAAGGTGTAGTTGTTGTTCACCGAGCGCCCGCCATTGACGCTCATGTTCGGACCCGCACGCGTGTTATCCATCTCCTGCGGCGCGTTCACCGCGACGATGCCCGGCAGAATGCGCGCGAGCGACATCACGTTGCGGCCGTTGAGCGGAAGATCCTGCACGCGGCGATCGTCCACCAGACCGGAGAGAGTCTGACTGGTAGTGTTGACCAGTGTCGCCGTGCTCGAGACGGTGACCTCCTGTTGCACCGAGCCGACCTTGAGCGTCGCATCGAGGCGCAGATTCTCGCCGAGGGTCAGGCGTACGCCGGACTGCATCTGCTTCTCGAATCCTGTGCGGCGACGTGATCTCGTAGTCGCCGGACTGCATTGCGAGCAGGTTGAAGAAGCCCGTCTCGTCGGATACGGTGGAGCGCGTCAGTTGCTGCCCGGTCAAGACGGCGGTGATACTGGCCGCGGGCACGACCGCGCCGCTTGTGTCTCTGACGTAGCCGCTGATGGTGCCGGCGACCTGGGCATTTCCTACGTGAGGAGACGAACAGGCAAGGAAAAGAGCAGAACGTAAGACGAGCACACATGGATCGCACTAAGCTCCTTTTGAAGCAGAAACTCAGGCAAATTTATCCCATTCGGAGTCAGCATGCAAGCAGAGGCGCTCAGCCTGCGCGCTTCAGGTGAGTGCTGCCGCGTATTAGCATCGAGCCCGTCGTCATCTGCGGGATCAGCTCGCCGTGTACGTCCGTCAGGCGCATGTTGCGGCCGTTGAAGAAATATGTGAGACGCTTGTGATCGATGCCCAGCAAATGCAGGACGGTCGCGTGGAAGTCGTGCACGCTGATCGGCTGCTTGACGACCTTGTAGCCGAAATCGTCGCTCCGGCCGATGATCTGGCCGCCTTGGATTCCCGCGCCGGCCATCCAGAAGCTGAATGCGTTCGGGTTGTGGTCGCGTCCGACGCCGCGCTGTGAGATCGGCATACGGCCGAACTCGGTGTGCCAGATGACCAGCGTTTCATCGAGCAGCCCGCGGCGTTTCAGATCCGTGAGCAACCCGGCAACGGGCTTGTCCACTTCGGGCGCATGCTGGCCGTGATTGTCGACGATGCTGTTGTGCGCGTCCCAGGTGTCGACGGTGTCGTTGACGTACGCGCCGCTCCAGAGCTGAACGAATCGAACGCCGCGCTCAACCAGCCGCCGCGCCATCAGGCACTGACGGCCGAACGGCTCCGTGACTGTTCGATCGAGACCGTAGAGCCGCTTCGTCTCTTCGCTTTCCTTGGAGAGGTCGACGGTCTCGGGCGCACAACCCTGCATGCGATACGCGAGCTCGTAAGAGGCGATGCGAGCCGACAATTCGCTCACGCCGGGATAGCGCTCCTCATGCTGCTGATTCAGCCTGCGCAGGAAGATCCAGCCGCGCGCGCTGCTCCTCCGTCGTCAGAGTACTCGGCGGGCGGCCTCAGGTCGAGAATCGGATCGCCGACGGAGCGAAATGCCGTGCCCTGATACGCCGCAGGCAGATAGCCCGCGCCCCAGTTATTCGGCCCGTTGTACGGGCCGCCGCGAGGATCGAAGATCACGACAAATGCCGGCAGGTTCTGATTCTCCGTGCCCGAGTCCATACGCGACCCACGAGCCGTAGCTCGGGCGAGCCGGGCAGCAGCGCGCCGGTGTTCCACTCGAAGTGCGAGATCGAGTGATCGTTCGATCGGCCGACCGCGCGAGCGGATCAGCGCGATGTCGTCGACCATGCCGCCGATGTGCGGGAACAGCTCGGATACTTCGATGCCCGATTGCCCGTACTTCTTGAACTTGTACGGGCTGCGCATGATCGGGCCGGGGTAGCCCTGCTGGACCTGAATCTCCCCTTCAGCCGGGCAACGGCTGGCCGTGATACTTGTCGAGCGCGGGCTTCGGATCGAAGGTGTCGAGGTGGCTTACGCCGCCGCACATGAAAAGCGAGATGACGTTCTTTGCGCGCGGCTTGAAGTGCGGCGGCTTGGGCGTGAACGGCGACTTCACGCCGGGAACGTTCTCGCATCCGCGGCCGCGAGCAGTCCATCCTGATTCAGCAGGTAAGCGAGCGCGAGTCCGCCGATGCCTTCGCCCGCGCGAAACAAAAAATCCCGCCGCGATGCTAATGCGAGATTCGGCTTATTGGACATACAAGAACTCGTTCAAATTCAGAACGACATGCGTAAAGATCGGTCAAAGCTGCCAGCGAGCATCGACGTCGGGTTTCGCGCGTGATGCGCTCGCTGCTTGTCGAGGAACTGCACGCTGCCGGCAATCTCGGTCGCGACGGCTCGCGGCTCAGCGCGATCGCGATACGCCGATCTTACCTGCGCCGCCGCATCGTCGCCGGCAGCCTGCTTGACGCGCTGCCGCGAAGTGCCGCGCCTGCAGCAGCACGAACTCATCGTTGAGCAGCGTGAGCGCCTGCGTCGGAACCGTCGTGCTGTTGCGCCGGTCGCAGGTCACCATCGTGTCCGGCTGATCGAACACTTCGAACATCGGGTGACTTGCGCGCGCGCTTCCAGTACGAATAAACGCTGCGCCTCCAGGTCGAAGGCTCTTCTTTTGTGAGCATCCATTTGCCGACTCGCGCGACTTCGACGAACGCGGCCTTGGGAACGGCCGGGAAGAAAGGCGGCCCGCCGGCCTGCAGATTGATCTGGCCGCTTGCCGAGAGCACGACATCGCGAATGATCTCAGCCTCGAGGCGCCGCATGGGGAAGCGCCACAGAGCAGATGTTGTCGGGATCCTTCTCCACAGTTCGCCGGGCGGTAGAAGCTCGATGCCATCTGATAGGTCTGCGAGGTCAGGATCAGCCGGTGCATCGTTTGATGCTCCATCCTTCGCGAACAAACTCGGTGGCCAGCCAGTCGAGCAGCTCGCGGATGCGACGGAAGCGTGCCCATCCGTCCGAAGTTGCTCGGCGTGGCAGACGATGCCGCGGCCGAAGTGGTGGTGCCAGATGCGATTGACCATCACGCGCGCGGTCAGCGGATTGTCGGGCGAAGCGATCCACTCCGCGAGCGCGCGCCGCCGGCCGCTCGACAGCCGACCGGCAGATGGCAGCGATCTTTGCCGGCGCGCCGTCCGGAGATCACGGACAGAAATCCGGGCTCGATCAGCTTGCCTTTGCCAGGTTCGGACATTGCGGGAAGTACAGCGGCGGAGGCTCGTACGGCTTGCCGGCACGCGGAACGATAGCTGCCGTCGAAATCCGCCTTGATGCGCTTGGCCGTGGTGCCCGGGACCGGCTCATCGCCGGGACCATCCGGCGTGAATCGATAATCGCCGTCGCGAATGCCGGCCGCAACCGGCAGCGGCTTCGGCAGCTGCGATCGCAGCTCGCGAATCTGCTCGCTGCAGCTTCGCCGCGCGCCTCGCGGTCCGCGTCGCTCAACGTCAGACTCCGCGCTACCGTGTTGCGGATCGACAGCATCTGGCTGGCGAGCAACTTCTGGCCTGGCGTGCGCTGCTCTTCAGGCGTGCGAACGGCGATCCGAACATCCTCAGGGAACGTCTCGAAGCGCTTCTGGAACGCCGCTTCGCGGTATGGCTCCTCGATCCGCCGGACTTCTCGCGTGAGCGCCTGGATCTTTGGCTTCGATCTCGGCCTTCTGCGACTCGTACTCGGCGATCTGCTTCCGGCGGGCGCGAGCGGATGATCGTAGTCGATGTACGGGAAGAACATCGCCATCATCCGGTAGTAGTCCATCTGCGAGATGGGATCGAATTTGTGATCGTGGCAGCGCGCGCAGGAGACCGTCAGTCCCAGGAACGCGCGCGATGTCGTGCCGATCATGTCGTCCAGATAGTCGTAGCGGTAGTGCGGGTTCTGCTTTTCGCGGAACAGCACGCGCGGCGCGATGCGATGAAAACTGGTGGCGATCAGAGTCTCGTACGTGACCTCATCGACCTCGTCGCCGGCGAGCTGCTCGACGATGAACCGGTTGTACGGCTTGTCATTGTTGAACGACTTGATGACGTAATCGCGGAACCGCCAGGCGTTGGGATTGTCGTCGTCGTGGATGTGCCCCCAACTGTCGGCGTACCGCGCGACATCGAGCCAATGCCGTCCCCATCGCTCGCCGTAGTGCGGCGACGCGAGCAGAGCGTCGACCCGCTTTTCCCAAGCATCGGGCGAATTGTCGTTGACGAATGCCTCAACCTCATCAGCCGGCGGCAGCAGGCCGACCAGGTCGAGGTAGGCGCGGCGGATAAGTGTGCGGCGGTCCGCCTGAGGGGCCGGTTCCAAGCCTTTCGCGTCGAGCGCTCTTCTTGATGAAACCGTCGATGGGGTTTATCGCCCAACGTTTGTCGCTGACTGTGGGAATCGGGGATCGGACCGGTTTGCGGAACGCCCACCAATTTCTCTGCTGTTCGGTGAACCCTGGTTTGGTGCTTTTTGGCGACGCAACAACTGGCCTGTTCGTCCCAAGCGGCGCCTCCGTCGATCCAGCTCTTGAGGATCGCGATTTCCGCGTCGGAGAGCTTCGCGCCGAGCGGCATCGCTGGTTGGTCTTTGCCGATGATGCGCCGGTACAGCGGGCTGGCATTCTGCGTCGCCCGGCACGATCGAAGGACCCGACTTCTCACCGCCCTTTAGTGCGGCTGCACGGCTGCTCAAATCCAATGCCGATAACTTCTGCTCAGGCTTATGACAGGAAAGGCAATTGCGCTGCAAAATGGGAGCTACGTCGCGCGAAAAAAGCGACGTGGTTCTGACCGACAGCGAACGGTAGGAACACCGCGGCTGCGGTCACTGGGACTAAACGGTGAATACGCGCCATTTTCGGCCGATAACCTCTCGGACCCTCGGTGTGAGGATATCGCGGTCAGCAGGTGAAATGCAACTTACTTTGCGGACTCGGTTCTTTGCATAGTCGGTGGACAGCTTTTCCAGGCCTGCGCTGGCTGCGTCGCCGGGATGAACTACCACGCGGTAGCGGAATCGCAACTGCTCGCCCGGCTTCAGCGCCAGGCTGCCGTCGAGCGATTTGTTGTTCTCGAACGTGCGCACGCCGAATATGTTGGCCGCGAACATACCATAGCCTCGAGTATGCCAATAGGTTGGGTGCCGCGGATTCTGCGGATGATCAAAGATCGCGATGCCGACCTTTTCCCCTCGGAACTCTCCTGAGTAGTCGGCCCAGTTGGCGCGTTTTCCGCGTACCTGCGCCTCAAGCACTCCCCCCGCGGAGTTTGTGATTTTGCCGGTTCGTTTCGGCTCTGTCGGGCGCTCTTCTCCCCCTGATCCGCGAGGCACGTAATCGGGCGTAGGTTCTTCGAGAAACGCCGCAACACGAACGCCGAATGAGCCCTCATGCGTGTCGCCGAACTTCACCGGCTCGATCGCTTTCACCGTGATGTCGAAGTCGATCATCCGCAGCGTCGTATGCGAGTAGAACGTCATTCTCCTGGTGTCGGACATCAGTGCTGTTCCCTTGGAGTCCAACCATTCGAGGACGGCATCGATGAGCCCTTGCCGGAACCGCTGGTACACGCGACGATCTCCTTTACGACGATCTTGCCCTTCTTGCCGGGATTCGACGGCTCGTTCGCCCAGTAATTAAAGCCATTCAGATCGGCGTGCGCGAATGTGAGCCCGCGATGCTGCGGGTGGTCCTTGCTGTCGCCCGGCACGTCTTCGAGTGGGAAGCTTCGCGTGACGGAAGTGCCTGACGCGGCGCGAAGCGGCCAGAGATATGGCTTCGCCACCTCCGGGCCGATAAAGAACGCTGTAAACGGCTTTCCGTTTATGTCGACCGAGATGCGGTCGGCGAGCTTTGTGATCTTCACTTCGGCGGTGAGAGGAAGAACGGCGATAGCGACGATCAGACAGGCTGCTTTCATAATGATTGCGCTTTGCGAATTTTCGCATCATCCGATCTTCACAGTCGCGGTTCAGTACCGAAATGCGTCTGAGAACCTCTGCAGCATAACGGCGTGCGGAACGAAGCCATCTTGCTTTTCTGCCGGGCGAGGTTGGGAATAGATCTCGGCCATAGCTTCGGCGGCGGCCTGTTCACGCTCTTCCTTGCGGCGAACGGCTTGCGCTTTCTGAAGATCGGACATGGCTTTGTTATAGGCGCGTTCGGCAGAACCGAGGTAGCGCATCAGAAGGCGCATGCGCGCCGACTCGGCTTTGTCGATGAACAGATTTGCCATGGCAGCTTCGGGGTCGTCCTCCGATGCGGCGATGCGATTTTCGAGGAAGGCGCTTTCGACGGCGTAGCAGCGCTGCAGCCGCCAGTATGCCTGGGCGACATTCTGGACCAGAACTTTCTCGTTGTCGCTAGCGGGCCGGTGAGCCTCGACGAGTCCACGGTGCATCGCCGGCGTCCTGAATACCTTTGGCGATTGCACGCCAGTATGCGTTCTTGTCGCGCCAACTCGGAGTGGTTTTGTGTCCCGCGGGAGGATCTGGAACTGTTTAGTCGCGGAACCTCCTGCCAGCCGCATTCCTTTAATACATATGCGACCAGCGCTGCGTCGCCGTCGTCTTTTCGCTTGATAGCCGTGTCGAGCTCGGTGAGGACGCAGAAGTCGGAAGCGAGGAAGTCACGGCTGAGCTGGCAGACGATGATGTCGGCCTCGTTCAGTTCCTGGAGGATACGGGGCTCCCATTTCTCGCCTGCGGTTATTGCCCGGTCGTACCAGGGGCGAATGAGGCCGTTGCGTTCCATGAGCTTCAGATCTTTGCGTAGTTCTTCGATGTACTTCGCGTCTTTATGCGCGTAGCTCAGGAAGAGGCGCAGCTTGGGCGTGGTGGACTCCACCGGCTTTATTAAGTCTGAGATGGCGGGCTTAATGACATTGTCGGCGGATAGCGCTACGGGAACCGAGTCCACGCCGCTGCGACGCATAGCGTCCAACTCGCCCAGCGACTAAAGGTTTGTTCGGAACGCCTGCCGGATACACGAGGGCTTCCGGAGTGAATTCGTAATCCGAGTGGATGACGTCAAAGTTATGCCGAATAACTGCGAGCAAGTCTCGACGAGATTCGGCTGGCCCGTCGACATGGATGCGGGCTTGGCGGTCGGCAACATCGGCTCGGACAAGAGCGCGGCAACCGCTAGAGTGCTGGAGGATGACACCGCTCTTCCAGCGCATCGCCGGGTCACTCAAGTGATGAGTGCGGACGATGAACCGGGGGAGAAGACCCTCGGGAATGATGGGATATCGATAGCTGAAGTTCAGACATTCGGCAGGCGCGAACTCGCTCGCAGCCGCGGCTGCTGATCTTCGAGTAGCTGCGGGATAAGTATCGGCTTTCTGGGATCGATCAGCGGGAAGCTGAGTTCGAACTGTTCCATCAGACCGAGGATGAAATCGACAGCTTCATCCGAGTAGCCTTTGGGCCGAAGTACTTTGACAGCTTCAGGAGGTGTGAATAGTCCTTTCGACTTCACGAACGCATGTAGGAGTGAATAGATTCCCTGTGTCACCCATTCCGGTTTCAACACGTACGCGAACCGCAGCCTCGGGTCGTCCTTGTAGTTCAGAGCAATGCCGAGGTCGTGGAGGAAGCCCGACAGCGAGGTTTGCCGCTCCGCATCGCTCTCGCCATGTTTCGCACAGATCTCGCGGTACTGATCGAACTTCACAAAGTCCGCTTTCATCGTTGCGAGTTCGGTTTTGATTGCGAACCAACGTTTGGGGAATTTTGCTTTTATGCTCTCAATTGCACTTAGCTCATCCTGTATTTTCCGTTTCAGGGCTGTGATCGACTTGGCGTCACCGCAGTCGGTGGTGACGAAGCCTTTGATATTCCCGGCGTACTTGTCGAGCCAGCCGCCTCGGTTCACATCGAAGGGCTCCTGCTTCTGCTTGTTTAGAACCACGATGACGGGTGCGTCCTTTCCCCCAAATGCGCGGATCAGGCGGAGCCAATAGTCGGCTTCTTCCTCGTAACCGCCCTGACGGCGGTTGAGGACCAGCAGGTAGAGGCTGCGCGCGGTAAGGAAGAATTGATGCGTAGCGTGCATCATTTCCTGTCCGCCGAAGTCCCAGATGTGGAGTGTCACGGGCTGTTTGCGAGCGACGGGGCACCGCCAGTCGCTGATCTTGATGCCTTCCGTTGTTTTCTCGCGCGAGTTGAACTTGCCGGTTGTGAGTGCCTTGACCAGTGATGTTTTGCCGACTCCTCCGCGGCCGACGAGGATGAGCTTGGCCTCGTTCAGAGCGGTAGAGCCTTCCTGCTGGGCGAAGTAGTATTTCAGGATTTCTTTGGGCGGCTTGGGTTTCTTCCCGCTAAAACTTCCAGCCAGTGGGGCCCAGGACCTCATCGGGAATGCCAAGTCCGGGGTTGCCGTGCAAGTAGAGCCCGGTCAGCTTCTGTAGTTGTTTGAGCGATTCCGGGAGAGCGGAGATCTGGTTGTTGGAGAGGTCGAGGGTGCTGCAGATTGGTGAGTTGGGCGAGGGAATCGGGGATGGCGGAGATCTGGTTGTTGGAGAGGTCGAGGAGCTGCAGATTGGTGAGTTGGGCGAGGGAATCGGGGATGGCGGAGATCTGGTTGTTGGAGAGGTCGAGGATCTGCAGATTGGTGAGTTGGGCGAGGGAATCGGGGATGGCGGAGATCTGGTTGTCGGAGAGGAAGAGGGTGCTGCAGATTGGTGAGTTGGCCGAGGGAATCGGGGATGGCGGAGATCTGGTTGTCGTAGAGGATAGACGGTCTGCAGATTGGTGACTTGGCCGAGGGAATCGGGGATGGATGTAAGGCCGAGAGAATCAAGATCGAGTTCCGCAGCGCCGGTTTTCCGGGCCTTTTCAATCCTGCGTAGTGCCTCGTCCTGCCCGGTTTGTTTAGCCATGTTTTTGACAGTCTATGCCAGGTTTAAGGAAAACCCGAAAGAGGCGGATTGACAATCCGCCGCAGCTTACACAAGCTGCCCCACCGGTCGGTTACTCATCTCTGAGCACGACGTTCGGGTCTAGCCGCGATGCGCGCCACGCCGGCAGCCAACTGGCGACCACCGCCACGGCCGTAATCGTCGCGATCACAAAGGCGATCGTCACGGTATCTGTCGGCTGCACACCAAACAGCAGGGACGCAATCAGCCGATTTACGGCAAGCGCGCCTGCAAGGCCAATGGTGACACCGAACGCCGTGACCTGAAGCCCTTGCTTCATGATCTGTGTGAGCACGTGGGAGCGAGCTGCACCGAGGGCGACCCGAATGCCGATCTCGCGCCGGCGCTCCGTAACCATGTAGGAGAGCACACCGTAAGTGCCGATGGCTGCCAGTAGCAGCGCCAGTCCGGCAAAAGCGCCCAATAGCTGCGCCAGGAGTCTCGGCCGGCGAATCGATTCGGCGAACACCGAATCCATGTCGCGAAGCCGCACGACGGGAACCGCGGCGTCCACTTCCCGAACCACTCGCTCGATCGTCCCTGACAGCGCGGCCGGTGGCAGCGTCGTCCGCATCACCACATTCATACTCGGCGGAGAGACGCCGTGCTGGTCAAGGGATACGTAAAGTTCAGTTCCTGCCGGGCGCTCCACCCCGCGCTGCCTGACGTCCTTGGCCACTCCGATCACCGTATGCCAGACATCATCGGTAGCGCCAAACGAACCACCCGGAGGCCGCAGACGCTGGCCAATCGGGTTCTGCCCCTTCCAGATCCTTTTCGCCAAAGTCTCATTGACGATGGCCACCTTGCCTTGCGACGCGTTGTCGGTTCGCTCGAAGCCGCGGCCGGCGACGATCGGGATGCCCATCGTCCCGAAATAGTCGCCCATGACGAATTGGTAGTAGTCGATGATTTCAAAGGGCCTTCCATCGTCGGAGGTGTAGTTCTCGATAGGAGTAGCGATCGCATCCGGAGTTCGATTCGGCGGCAGACCCGACATGGCAACCGTTCCCAGCACGCCCGGTACGGAGCGAAGCCTGTCGAGGACGCGCTGATATGCCTGCGCGCGTGTGTCGGGATCTGAATTCGCCATTGGCAATGTCATCGAGAACGTCACCAGCCGCGACCGGTCAAATCCTGCATCGATCCTCGTGAGGTTGTAGACTGTCTGAACCAGCAAACCCGCTCCGATAACCAGCATCACCGCGAAAGCGACTTGGGCTATCACAAGTCCACGACGGGCGTAATGACGCCAGGCGCCGCTGGCGCCCCTTGCGCCCTCCTTGAGCGCAGTCACCATGCTACTCGTTCGCCGGCGCCCGAGCGACACGAATCCGAAAAGCAGGGCAGTCCCAGTCGAGAGGCCGAGCGCAACCAGCAGAACGGGCAAATCGATCGTAAGCTCACTCGTCCGTGGGATGCTGGTCGGGTAAGCACGGATCAGCGCCCGCACGCCAGCGCTGGCTAGCCACAGACCCAGAATGCCACCGGCTGCCGGACATCACCGCACCTTCGGTTACCGACTGCCGGAGCAGCCGGCCGCGGCTGGCGCCGAGAGCAGTGCGCAGTACAAACTCACGTCTGCGTGACCCGGCGCGAGCCATCACCAGGTTTGCAAGATTCGCGCAGACGATGAGCAGCACGAATCCCACGGCGGCCTGCAGAACCCAGATCGGCCGGCTGGCACTCCCAACGATCGCGTCCTGTAACGCCCGCAATTGGAGGGTGTGGTCTACTGCGCGCAGGGGACGGTTCGTGGGGACATGGTCTTTCGTGCCGGCACGCTCGCCCCAGTTTTCGACGAATGCGTTCAGCTCCGTCTGTGCCGCCTCGAAGGTGACGCCGTCTTTCAGTCGCGCAATGACGTATAGGACGTGGGCCCCGCGTTGCCGGGCCGTATTCGGGTGGAGCCAGAGGGGCAACCAAACCTGGGTGTGGTTATCCATGACGTCGGCCCCGGGCGGCATAATGCCAACGATTTCGTGGGGGCGGCCCTCGATTTCCACCTTCTGTCCAACGAGCGGTCGTCCTCCAAATGCTGTTCGCCACAATTCGTGCGAGAGAATTGCGATCGGTGGCGGTAGCGTCCCGGTCCAGCGCGCGGTTTCTTCGTCACTGAAGAACCGTCCCTGCTCCGGCTGAATACTGAGCGCCTTGAGCAAATGTGCATCGACGGAGATCGAGCGCACCCGCAGAGGTCGATCCCCGGCCGTGACGTTGACCTCGCCGGTTGTGTACGCCGCGCCGCCGGTCGAATAAGCGCCAACCGCCGCGAACGACTGGTTCATCTGGCGGAACTCCGTGTACTCTGGCGCAGAGAGCGCATTTCGGGTGCCCCCAATGGCCGGAGATTCTGCGGTCAGATACATCAGCTGATCGGGTTTTGGATAGTCGAGGGGCCGCAGCAGCACTCCATGCACGATCGTGAAAATGGCAGTGTTTGCTCCGATCCCAAGCGCCAGCGTGGCGACGACAACTGCTGTGAACCCTGGACTCTTCGCTAAAGATCGAATCGTGTAACGTACGTCTTGTACAAGATCCTCGACAAAGTTTACGCGGCGCATATCCCGGCACTCCTCCTTGTATTGCGCGATGCCTCCGATCATGCGCTGCGCGGCCCGGCGGGCCTCCTCGGGCGGCATACCGGATGAAATGTTCTCTTCAATGAGCTGATCCAGGTGGAAACGAAGTTCGGCTTCGAGTTCGAAGTCGACATTCGGACGGCGGAACAGCGACCGAAGCCGCAAACGGGCTTTGTCCAACAATCCGCATTGCTAAGCCTCCTGGACCACTATGTTGATGGCCGTCGACAGCCGAACCCAGTTCGCCAATTCCTTTTCCAGTTGCTTCCGTCCCGAACGCGTAAGGGAGTAGAACTTTGCCATTCGCCCGGTCTCGGTCGGGCGCCACTCGGCCTTGATCCAGGCCTGCTGCTCCAGACGGTGTAGCGCCGGGTACAGGGATCCCTGCTGGATCTGGAGAGCTTCTTGTGAAACCTGTTGGATGCGCTTGGCGATCGCCCAGCCGTGTTTCGGTTCGAGCGAGATGGTCTTGAGGATCAACAGATCAAGAGTGCCCTGGACAAGATCGGTTGGCTTTGCCATATACCTAGA
>CAWJQP010000078.1:0-12156 GCA_963844855.1 Bryobacteraceae bacterium | reverse complement strand
TCCGTCCCCACACGCCTGGGATTTAACGATTTCGGGCCAGAATTGGGCCGGCTCGGCGTCGCTGTTTAGCATTAGCTGTCGACGCACTCATAGTCGGTGCTCACCTCATGGTCCCCATTGGCCGGATTTCTAGTGATTACGTATGGCCGGATTCGAGGTGATTACTGAGGTCGAGACCGCGCAATCCACCTATTACGACCTGAAAAAGATAGTACATCGGAAAGCCAAAACCTCTTAGCGGCGGTAAGGGATAAAAGGGCATTCTCCTTTGTCATTTCCACTGCTAGACTGGGCACTCGCAATTATCTGATTTGAAGGATTCTTGGCGGAGGTGCAATGGCTCGGGTATTCACCGTATACAACTGCGGTACAGGCTTTAATCGGGAGCGGACGGAGGAACTCATCGGATATCTGGGCTCATCACTCAGGGGATGCAGGCTAAGCCGAATACCGTGACGCCGCAGGACAAATGGATGATCTGCGATGGCCCGGGTAGTTCTTCGAGGGGGATCAATTCCGATGCGCACACGCCCGGCTCAGGGTTGTTTAAGAAGCTGCGCGGGAATGTCACTGGTCACGGGTGGGAGCAAAACGTTACTCAGGCGATGACGATCATCCAATTCATCCATGCGGCGAGTCCGATATCCGTGATCAACATGGCGGGTTGGAGCCGCGGGGCGGTCACATGTCATATGTTGTCCAACGCGCTTGCGTCAGATCCCAAGACGCAGAACATTAAGATCAACATCTTTGCAGCCGATCCTGTGGCAGGACCCGGCAATCGCGCGGACCCGACCAAGAACAAGCTTCCGGCTAATGTGGCGAACTACTTCGCCATCGTTGCCGAGAACGAAAACCGCAGCATCATGAAACCGGTGAACGTTGCACAGATCATGTCCGATTCCCACGGGATGGGGCAGAATCTAAAGGTCATCAGCATGCCCGGCGAGCATAATACCGGCGTTCTCAAAGGAACTCCGCTGGGCAAACTGGTGTGGTTTCTGGCACACAAGTTTCTTACCAAGCACGGCACGCAGCTCACCGGAGGGATTCAACTCACGCACGTCGACGTGTGCGAGTGCTATGCGGGCATCCGAATGTATATGTCGGACTTCCGCGAAATGCATGGTTCGGCGGGCGCTCAACTGGGCAGAACGGATCGGAATGTCGTGAATCACTTCGCCCAGCATCACTTCTGGGTCAACGAGCACCATGTCGGGCAGTTCATGAAAGCATTCCCGCTCGTCGCGCCGACGATTACGAATCCCAACCTGCTGGCTAATGGCGGGTTCCAGTTGCAGCAGGAGTACCAGAGAATCAAGTCGATTGCTCCCTGGACTTACACAGCGCTTATAAAGTGCGGGCTGATTGCGCCGCCATCCTCACCGGGCGTTCGGGGAGGCTTTCTTCAACAGACTTATCGAGTCTGAAAAGATACGGGTCACGGCCCCGCAAATTAGTCCGCCTTGCGGGCCGTGAAGCTCAGTTGCTCGTATACTCGCTTTCTCATTGAAGTGGTTCCCCCGCCAAGCCGCTTGAGCAGAAGTGGTTCCGCGAAAAACCAGCAGTGATTACATAGCTCCAGGATCGTCGGCAATAGAAAGGTTGACCGGATTACGAACGATAAGTCGGGATCGCAACGGTCAACTTCCGGATCGCTAAAAATAACCGGCCAATCGGTTTGAACCGAGGTTTTGAGCGTAAGCGCTCTGAAATCAAACGGATTGGCCTGTTATTTTCGGCATTACCGGTCCAATCTGTGCACGAGCGTTCAACTACATGACTGCAAACAGTGTTAGCAGCGCGCGGGCATCACGATTGGCCGGTAATGCGCGTCAACCGCCCACGATGGCAATGCTGCCGTGTCCAATCGATAACCCATGTTGCCGCAGTCCCGGTCAGCGTTTCGCTGAGCATTTTATCTGTGTCCGACGACGCATCCGTTCGAGTGCGGCCAGCCCTAAACCCGCTCCGCATACAGTCCATGTACCAGGCTCCGGTGTTTCTGTGACCAGAAGGGTGTAATTGTTGCCTGCGATGTCCGAATAGGCACTGTTGATATCCAGACCATCACCCACACCAACCGCGTAGTACATGCGCGCGTCACCACCCAATCCGGCCACTGGCACAGTGATACGGACGTAACCGTGCCGTACTCTGCCGGCAGAGAGTGTGGGACGAACTTGCTGAGGCTGTGAATTCCACTGGCCCGTTGCTGCGACTGGTCACTGTGACTGTTTGTCCTGGCAAGACGGGAACGCCAAATTCTCCAACAAATGTGAGGGCCGAAACACTCGTGCCAACGCTGCTGGAACCGATTGTTGCTCCTCCGGCAAAAAACACATTCGCAACCGCGCCAACTCCGGCCGCAGTGAGTGTGACTTGGCCTGCATAAGTGCCAGGCGCCAGGTTGACGCGTTAGCGGTTATGGTGAGGTTTGTAGGAGCGGTTGCCATTGAAGGGCTCACTGAGAGCCACCCGGTTATGTTTCCCAAATACCTTACGGACGCATCGAACGTAAGCGTCCGAAGTAGGCCGCGGTGATTAACCGCCGGCGTGGCGAGATCGTGGAAGGTGTTCGTACTGGAAGTTATTGCGGATATATTTGCCGAAGTATGTGCCCTTGGATTCGGCAGCCAGAAAGGCGCGATACTGTTGAGGCGGGAAATCGAAGTAGCGATAAATTTCTCCGCTCTGGAACTTTAGATAGAGCCACCGGCGTTGAGCCGAATAGGCTGCCAATTGCAGAACCTTGGAATCGATCGGCACCCAGTCGATCGG
Organism: Bryobacteraceae bacterium; assembly: GCA_963844855.1. GTDB lineage: Bacteria > Acidobacteriota > Terriglobia > Bryobacterales > Bryobacteraceae > DASQDN01. Next base: position 9,375 of record CAWJQP010000078.1, on the reverse strand, counting down.
ATTGGGCATCTCCAAAAGTTGTCCCATAGATCCTCAAGTTCTCAGGCTGCTGAAGCGGTGGATAGAGAAACGTTCCAGGGCAGCAGTTCGCCAATCCGAGTGATCGGATGATCGGCAATTCGAGCCAGCACGTGTCGCAGATAGGCTTCCGGATCGAGCCCATTCAGCTTCGCCGATCCAATCAAACTGTACATCGCCGCCGCACGTTCGCCGCCAGTGTCGGCTCCGGCAAACAAATAATTCTTCCGACCAATGGCGACCGCACGCAACGCTCGCTCCGCGGCATTATTGTCGATCTCCAGACGTCCGTCTTCACAGAAGCGCAACAGGGCCTCCCACCGACTCAGCGCATAATGAATCGCCACTGCTACCGCCGATTTCCTCGACAGCTTCACAGATGTTGCCTGCAACCATTGATGCATCTGATCAAGCAAAGGCCGCATCCTCGCTTGCCGAACCTGCAATCGTTGATCCGGTGAACGGCCTCGAATCTCGCTTTCGATCCCATACATTTGGCCGATGCGAGACAATGCTTCGCTTGCGATGGGCGAAGCATGCGCCTGATCCAGATCGTAAAACTTGCGCCGGACATGCGCCCAACAGGCAGCTTCCAGGATCTGCCCACCTTCATACAACCGTTGAAAGCCTGCATAGCCATCGGCCTGCAGCGTTCCCGTAAAGCCACTTAAATGTTGTTGCGGATGCTCTCCTTTGCGGTCCGGAGAATAGGCAAACCACACCCCCGGCGCGGTCGTATCTCCCCCCGGGCGATCATCACGGACATAGGTCCACGACCGTCCCGTCTTGGTCTTCCCGTTACCCGGCGCCAGCACCGGCACAGGAATGTCATCGCCATGCAGTTTTGCTGCTTGCAGTACATAGCGCCGCATCGCCTCCACTATGGGCGCAAGCACTCGGCTCGCTCCACCTACCCAGTCGGCTAGCGTCGAACGGTCCAACTCCACTCCTTCGCGCTCGTAGATCTCTGATTGACGATACAGAGGAAGATGGTCCGAATACTTCGATACCAGAACATGGGCCAGCAGCGCCGGTCCAGCCAAGCCGCGATCGATCGGACGACTCGGTGCAGGCTCCTGTACGATGCGTTCACAGCCGCTGCAACTCAGCTTCGGACGCACGTGCCGGATCACTTTGAATCGCGCCGGAACGTACTCCAGTATCTCGGAGACATCTTCACCCAGCAGTCGCAGTTTCCCACCGCAATCCGGACAGCATTCCTGTCGGGGATGATGGGTTTCGACCTGGCGCGGCAGATGCTCGGGTAATGGCTTCCGCACAGGCTTGCTTGCTAGTGCTGGATGCGTGGCCGTGGATGAGGAAAGCGGGCGTGCCGACTGGCTGGCTTCCAGATCTTCCAGGCGCAGTTCTAACTGCTCGATCTGCTTATCCAGCTTCTCCGATTTCCGCCCGAACTGCATCCTCCTTAACTTCAGGACCAGCAGCTTCAGATTCTCGATTTCGGTGTCGCGAGAGGCTAGTTCTTCTTGCTGCAACAGGATCAACGTCCGCAACGCGTCGGCATCCAGACCGCTCAGATCGGGCAGCGTTCGGCGTGCCACAGCCATGAACCAATTATGCCATCGTTCGATGGATAACCAATCTATATTCAAACATTTATTTATCTTTTTGTTTCGACTCTTAAACCGCTACTTGCGGAGCGCTGGTTCGCACAGGCCGTCTCCAGTCGATCCCTTCCAGCAGCATCGATAACTGTGCTCGCGTCAGCGACACGGTTCCATTTTCAGCATGAGGCCAGATGAACCGTCCACGCTCCAGTCGCTTGGCAAATAGACATAGTCCGTCACCATCCCACCAAAGCACTTTGATCAGATCGCCTCGCCGGCCTCGGAACACAAACACATGCCCTCCGAAGGGATCCTGTTCCAGTTTCAGCTGCACGATCGCGCTCAATCCGGTGAAGCCACGCCGCAGATCTGTAAGACCTGCCGCTATCCAGATCTGCGTTCCGGCTGGAAGCGTGATCATCCTAGCAATCGTTCCAATATCACTCGTAGTGTTGCTGGATCAACCGCGCCGTGTAGAATCAGCCGTCCCTTCTCAGTTTCAATCTGAATCGTTCCCACGTTCGAACGAATCACCATCTGATCCACCTGGCTTTGTCTTTCCTGTTTGGCCCCCGGTTGTTGCTCGCCGACGATTCGAACGGCCACCAGCCCCGATCCAGCGGCTGACTCTGCTTCCGTTCCCAACAATCCTTCCCGGTACAGCTTTCGCCAATGGAATAACTGATTCGGCGGAATATCATGTGCTCGGGCTACCGGTCGCACCGAGGCTCCTTCTCGCTGCGTCTCCTCGACGATCTGCCGCTTCTCCGCTTTGCTTCTCGTTCGACGTCCTAATGCCGTACTCGCCGTTGATGCTCGTTCCATCTTCTCGAGCATCACTCATCATCATCACTTCGTCCACACGGCCTTGACCAGTCTTGACCAGACGCTTACGCTAAGGAAGCGGAGACGAGCTCTGAAGAGCAACTCGTCAAGGAATACTCAGCCTAGACTCACCTCGGTGATACCGACCGGGGACCGTCAGGGTTCCCGGTCGTCGTCTGGAACGACATCATCGGGGTAGATCTCGTGATGCCTTAGAAAACTTATCTTGGCTGTCGTTTGGCCAGCGCATTTAGCGGATGACGCCTGCTCGAAAGCCGCCGGCGACAAATAACCTAGCGCCGAGTGCAACCGCCGGCGATTGTAATACTCCTCAATGAATGTGCCGCTTCGAAACCGCAGCCCATCAATGTCCCGGTACTCACTGCAGTAGATCTCCTCTTGCTTCAATGTTTCATGAAGCTTTCACACATCGCGTTGTCATACGGATTACCGACCCGGCTCATGCTGGACGTAATACGGTGCTGCCGGAGCACGTCCGCGTAGTCAATCGAGGCGTACTGCACGCCCCGATCCGAATGATGTACAAGACCTGGTGGAGGATTCCGGGCAGCGATAGCGCTTTGCAATGCTTCAACGGCCACCCTGCTCCGCAGCCTTGAGTTTATTGCCCAACCAATAACGCGCCGTGAGAATGCATCGAGTACAACCGCCATATATACAAACCCTTCACGGAGTCGTATGTACGTCAGATCGGCTACCCACAACTGATTGGGGCCGTCAATTCCATCTGCTTTGCGAGATTCAGGAAAACTTCAAAGGAGTGATGTGAATCCGTGGTTGCGATGAACTTCCGCGATCGAATTGCCAGCAAATTGTCGCTTTGCATCAAGCGCAACACCCGCTTACAATTGACGACCATGCCACGATCGCGGAGTTCTTTACTGATCCGTCGATAGCCGTAGTGGCGATGGTTCTCCATGGCTATGTCCTGGATCGCTGCGCGGACCGTCATTTCCTCAGCCAATGGATTTCTAGCTTTCAGCGCACGATAGAAGCTCGCCCGGCTCACCTGGGCCAGGGTCACATCTGTTCCACGCTCATCTTGCCTTGCACCGAATGCATCATTTCTCCGATGTACTCGTAGATGCAGGATCGCCACTGCCGCTTTTGCTCCGGCGTCGATCCTCGACTCGTTGCAAGGCACCGCTGAAAAAATCTCGTTCCAGGGATTTGTCAGCTAGCGCAACCTTCAGTTCAACCACCTCTTTCTTCAAAGCGGCGATCGCGCCCGAGTTTAGGCCTGTAGGTTTGTTGCGTTTCTGGAGCCGAACTCCATTTCTGCTGGTCGCGCCACTCATAGAGTAGCCTTCGCGGTACGTTTAATTCCTGAGCTAACGCCAGAATGTTCGTGCAATCCTTCAGACGCTCGACGGCAGTCGCCTTGAACTCCTTCGTGTATCGATGCCAGTTTGCCACCTGCACTCTCCTTTCAACGCAAAGTGTTCACTTTTCGACTGTCTCACTTTTGGGGTTCACTCCAGTTTCTAGCGAGTGATCGAGCCAGTGGGTTCGGGTGATCGCATTTTCCGTTAGCCGGGCTTTACTGGCCCTTCCCGAGTGAGATCCCAACAACTTGGATTAGTGGTATGTGCCTCTGGAGGCCAAGAAATGCGTCGAAACGTCACAATGTTCGGATGTTTAATGCTGACGCTGCCGTTGATGGCCGCAGACTCATTCAGCGGAACGTGGAAGCTGCAAGCGAGGGGCAAGCCTGGGCTCAGTACGACAAGGAAGGAGACATGTTGGTTTGGTCGAATCGTCTGGAATCCTGGCGAAGTTCAGGATCGACGGGAAAGAATATCCTGTTGTCAGCAGCAAACGCACGGTTTCATTCAAGCCGATGGACAACGTGACACTCGAAAGCACGCAAAGGATCGACGGTCAAATCGCAACGGTAGAGATAACGACCTTTAGCGTTGACGGGAAGACGCGCACTGTCTTGCGCAAACAATATCTCGACACCGGCGTGTCGGAGCTAACGAGAAAGAGCCAGCGAGCGGGTGGCTTCCGCGCTCGCCAAGACGCTTTTTGACGTTGTTGACACTCGATACTATAACCGCACGGCAACCCCAGTGACCATAGTGGCCAACGGGTTCAAAACGATCCAACGAATCTCCTTTCCGTCATTTACCACCACAAAGCGCCCCTCGATAGGGGCGGGGCGTCCTGGGATGATAACGAATGAGGTTCCGCTGCAGTCGGGATTCACTACGTAGGTTCCGGTAGTAGGGATATCGATCGCGGCGCCCGCAATCGCTCCCTTCGTTGTATCTACCTGTGTAAATCCGCCGTATCCGTCGTAGCGCCGGACACCGACGCCTATGGCCTGTTCGGTCTGACCTGCGCTGGCTCCTGAAGGAACTGGTCTCGTCCCAGTGATCGTGTATCCATAGGTACCCCTTAGACTCGAAACAGAGCATGCCTTGTCATCGGCCTGTAGACTGGCCCCTAGAATCGATATAAGCGAAATGGCCCGCAGTACGTTCATGCCGGCAAAGAGTCGTCGTGGACTCATCTATGTCTCCTTTGTGCTGTGGCATTGAGTCTCTGGCCACGCTTGGACGCTACATGAACGGGTGATCAGTGTCAAGTATTTCTCCCATTCGCGGACAACTATTTTTCCGTTTTGTTTGATGAAGGAAAGTAGTAGCCGCGGCGGTGGAAATGTGGGAATTAGCGTTCCTGATGACAAACGAATTTCCCTCGATACCGGATTCCCCCGCCTGAATCAACCGTTGAAGGTTGGTGTTTGGGGATGGCCAGTGACTTGAAGCTGGTCGCGACAAAGGATAACGGCTGAGACGACGATGTGTTGAAACAGACCAAATACCTGTCCTTGCGGGCGTGGGCGAACGCACCCTCATGCCCCCGCGAAGGCGTGGCTCTGCGGATGGCGATACCTAATCAGCGCTCATCCGCGATCGGAGGGACGTCATGTTGCGTGTATATTCGTTGCTCCAGAGCGCGAGCGGACAACTTCGCGATCCGCGACCACTACCTGCCTGAGACAGGTGGATTGGATGTAGACATTCAGCGTCACAGTGGTCATCCCCTTGCCTTACTACATGCGCTTACCTTGCTACTTGTCAGCAAAGGGCAAAATAACCGGCCAATGTTCTGAGTGAGCACTCGCGGCAACGCCGGAAAGCAGTATTCTTTTTTCGTTTGAGACTGACTTTGCCGGGAGGGTGAAGGCCCGGCCAGCAGATCGAAACTTGGCAGGCGACGGTCAGCGGCGGGCCTTCACGCCAGCCGTGATTCTTTTTATCGCACTGCCAGAAGCGGAAGACAACATCGAGCCGGGGTGATCCCGCTGGACTGCCTGCCCCGGCGTTGTCCGATTTGCCGCGACAACACGATCATCGGCCACGGACGGCGGCTCGCGCCAGTGCCACGATGACCAGCACGAATGCATCTGGGTGCGGCGCGGAATCTGTCGAGCCGTGCAGGAAGACTTTCACGATCTTGCCCGATTGGCTGGCGCCATCCGGGCACTACAGCCTGCACTGCCGGCAGCAGGCCTGCGAGCGGATCGCCGCCGGCGATTCTGCCGAACAAGCTGCGCCGCACTGCAAGGATCCATCACGCTTGCCCGATCCCTCCACTGTGCGCCGGTGGGCGCAACGGCGACTGCTCAGCGTGTGGTGCTGGATCAAGATCGGTGTCCCAGACCAGCACTTTCTGCAGACACCCACCATCGTTGCCTGGGATCTGAGCGCGCTCGTGCCGTATTCTGCCGATCGAGGCAAGAAGTCCGTGAGTCGTCAAGCTCTCGACGAGTTGAAACAGCAGATTCCGCTGCTGGACTATCTGCAGGCGCATGATTGGCAGCCGGCACGGCAACTCAGCCGCGGTCGATTAATGGGATTGTGTCCGCTGCACGCCGATCACAAACCAAGCTTTCTGGTGGATCCCGGCAAAGAGCCTGTTCTATTGCTACGGCTGCGGTCGCGGCGGTGACGTGATTCGCTTTGCCGAACTCTATCACCAAGTGAAGTTCCCGCAAGCGCTGTCGCTGCTCCACCAGTGGCGTGGCTTGCCGTCATTGCTTGCACGAAGTCACAGGTTTCTATCGCATGCAGTTACACCGCCACAGCGAGGCGGTTGCCTACCTGCATCAACGCGGAGTCCGCTCGCCGGAACTGATCGAGCACATGCGAATTGGCTACGCGCCCGGCGGCTGCTTGCGACGCTGGCTGACGCAGTTGGGCTACTCCTTTCAGTGTCTCGCGTCAAGCTGGCCTGGTTACTGCCGCTGGGCTACGACGCGTACGTACATCGCATTGTCTTCCCGCTGGAAGACAACCTCTATGGCCGCAGCCTGTCGGCCGCAGCGCCGCCTCATCGTTTCCTGCCGGGAACCAAGGGCGGCTTGTATGCATGGGAGCACGTCCGGCGATATCCGGAAGTGATTCTCGTCGAGGGGCTATTCGACTACGCCGTGTTGTGGCAGGCCGGATTTCACAACGTCACCTGCTCGTTGGGCACCAATCTCAATGCGCGCCAGTTTCGCCAACTCTGCGACGGTCCGCGAACCGTCTACCTGGCCTTTGATACCGACAGGAACGGCAGTGGTCAGCAGGCGGCTCAATCGCTTGCGTGCCGGCTTACCGAGCAAGGCGTAAACGTGCGCACTGTAGCGTTGCCTGACGGCCATGATCCGAACAGCTTCTTTGTTCAGGACGGCGATGCACGTCAGTTCCAGTCTCTGCTGGAGGCGGCGCAATGATGACCTTCCGCGTAGTTCACAAGCCCTCCAACAACCATGCGCGATGCCCGTATCGCATTGTCGAACAGGCGACCGGCCGTGAGATTGACTGGATCAATCAGTATCTCGACTACGAGATGCTTCGCCGTCTCGCCGACGCTACCCTTCGAACCTATGCGCACGAGCTGCTGCACTTTCTCCGCTGGTGGGAGAGTGTTCACCACACTGACGTGATCGCCAAGGATGCCCTCACCGAAACGACACTGCTGGACTATGTGCGGTTCCAGTCCGGCCAGGAACGCGAGTTGACCGGCGCCACCATCAATCAGCGCGTTGCCATTGTCGATCGTGCCTTGCGTATCATCTTTCCTGATTTGCCGCACCAGAACGCTCCGGCGTTACAGACGACCTACTGGCAGCGAGCACCGATGGGAATTGGCAAACCACGGCCTGCCTTGAGCCGGTTGCGAGTAAAGACCCCAAAGCGAACCATCGTGCCTCTGTCCGTCGATGAGGTGGCGCGATTTTGGTCCAGTTTTCGGAACTCAAGGGACCTGGCCATAGTCGGATTGATGCTGCTGCAGGGACTTCGATCGCAAGAAGTCCTGGATCTGAATCGCGACGATCTGCTGGTGTCAGAAGCGCAGATCCGCGTGCGCGGCAAAGGTAGCAAGACCCGTTTCCTTCCGCTGGCCCCGGAAGCGAACTCAACTCCTTGATCACTATCTGCGGCTGGAGCGGCCAAAGACTTCGACTAACGCGCTGTTTGTTTCTCTCAAAGGACCCGCCCGCGGCGCCCGGATGACGCCCGCGGGCCTGCGCTCATTGTTTCGACACCATCGCCGGACTACCGGCGTAAAGATCGCCAACCCCCATCGGTTCCGCCATACCTTTGCGTCGGATATGGTGCGCGCCGGAGTGAGTCTCCCGGCCCTGATGCAGTTGATGGGACACGCGAAAATCGAAACCACGATGGTGTATGTGCAGATCACTCCTCTCGAGGTCTATCAGCAGTATGCCCGAGCCGTGGCACAGCACATCAGGCCCGTACCAGGAACGTCGTCGTGAGGCTCTCCCGATACGCTCCGTTGGAACATCCGTTAGCTGATCAGTTCCAGCGAACTATCGAATCCCTCACTGCCGCCCTCGCTCCAGACTCAGCCCGCCAGTATCGTGGTGCAGCGCGTCACTTCCTGATCTATCTCGGCGAAGATCATCCTGCCGTTTGCTCGCTCGATCAGTTGCGCCGCGACCCGCACATCCTTGGCTGGTTTACCAACCTGCGCTCTCACACCCCGCCCCTGGCGCCAGCCGTCTACGTTTGCCGGCTTCTGTTTCTGCGCTCCATTCTGGAGGAGCTTGCCTGGACTGCACAGCTTCCCGATCTGGCTCATCTGATCCGCCGCGAGGATATTCCGCGCATTCCACAACGTCTGCCCCGCCCGCTGACGCCCGAGCAGGATCGATTAATCCAGCAGGAGTTACTGCGCCGCAATGATCTGCCCGCCAACGTGTTCCTGCTACTGCGCCATACCGGTATGCGCATCGGTGAATGCGCCGACCTCTCCTTTGATTGCCTCCACAATATGGGCTCGGATCGTTGGGCGATTCACGTGCCTCTCGGCAAGCTGAAGACGGAACGAATGGTCCCGGTCGATTCGTTCGTCTGTGAACTCGTCCATCGCTTACGCTTCTTCCGCTCTTTTGATCCCCTCCCATTTGACGGCAGGCTCCTGGCCCGCCCTCGCCACAAGCAAACTCTTGTCAAGCAACTGCGTTCTTACCTTCCCGATGTTGTCGCTGCCGTCGGCATCCGTACCCGCATTGTTCCGCACCAGCTCAGGCACACATATGCCACTGAAATGGTTCGCGCGGGCGTGAGTCTGCCTGCGCTCATGACGCTGCTCGGCCACGTCAAGGCGGAGATGACCATGAAATACGTACTGGTCGTCGGCGATGATTTGCAACGTGAGTTCCACCTGGCCCGCTCTCAACCCCGCCACTTGGTTCCACAGCCGAAAGCGCCCATCATTTCCCCGCGCGCAGGTTTGGAAGGTGTTATCGATTCTCTCCTGTTCGCCCAACACGCAATTGAGATGTTCCGTCGCTCGCTGCCCGACGGCCCTCCCCGACACCGTCTCGATCGCATCTCCAACCGCTTGACCAAGATCCTCTCCGAGGCCCGCAAGCTCAACCCCGCAGCATAACGGGCAGAGATTGGCCGGATAAGGGCGT
>CAWJQP010000077.1:0-24521 GCA_963844855.1 Bryobacteraceae bacterium | reverse complement strand
GCCGGGTAGAAAGCGAGATTAACTCCTGCATCACGCGCCGTTGGTCAGTTCTCGGTTCCTGCAGAACCGTATGGAGCGTGGTGACAACAGGCATCCTCAACTCGCGCAGGAATGCCAAAATATAGCTGCCTGCGGGTCCGCCGAAAATGCCGAACTCGTGCTGCAAGCATACGATGTCTACGTTGCTGATGTTGAGGAAGTCCGCGGCACGCAAATAGGACGACAGGTCCTGCTCCTCAATCTCGAATCGAACCACTTCCGGGTACTCGTAGCCACCCGGAATGTCGTTGACCGACATGGCGATGCACTGGCTCTGGGGATGCGCGGACGCCACGGCAGAGAGCAAGTCAGACGTGAAGGTGGCGATGCCGCACTTGCGGGGCAAGTGGTCGCCAACAAAAGCGAGCTTGCGGAGTCTAGAGATTTCTTTCATGAGCCGTTCCATTTTCGGCCATGCGCCCCGTGTTCCCGGATCCGTGAGATGCTCTCCATTGCGGTAGGGACAGGCAAGCGGTCCAATCTTGGCCTCCAGATGGCTTGCATGGCGGTTGAGCGCCGACCGGCGCTGTCGGTTTACCTTCGCGGACTACTTCGCCGACCGTATTCCGTTTCTATTACGCCCCCAGCCTTTGCTCTCGGCGGATGGGCGCAGGCAGGTAAACTGGTAATCGCGCAATTAACCGCTGGACGGTCGTGAGTCTTCTGTTTCGTCACGCCCCAGAAGCGCTTGGCTGCAGTCTCTTTCGAGATGCGCTCCCGCCTACCATCGAACCCTTCTCCGTCCCAGTAGCACATTCGGCAAGATTTTGTCACGCCGTTGCGGAGTGCCTCGATGAACTTCATCGAGGCACTGGTTGAGTTCTCAGCGTGAAACCGTCATCGAATGGGTTTCGCGATGTTGAGTCCGCTGGCGTTTGGCGGCATCCAGAGATGCGCGCGATTTCTCGGCTGCATGTTCGCACAATCGCAAGTCGGCTGCGGCTGCTTCGCCGAACGGCGGCTCAGGAATAAATGAATGCAGACGGGACTGCGTGGCATCAACGTGTCGCAGACACTCGATTTCTATCTTGTCCAGACGCTGACACTCGGCACAGGCCACACCTAATCATACATGACGTACTCCAATGTTGGCCGGAACCGGCTACTCTCATCACTGCCGGCGGAGACAAAGTGTACTTCGGCATTTATAAGGGGGCGGCTACCCCGTCCGCCGTGCGAACACCTACCAAATCTACGCGGCCGGTAAGCCTGGAGGATTGAGAACACTGATTGAAGCACTGGCGCCACCGTCCAATATTTAGAGCCTAGACCCTCGTTAGGCGGGTTCAAGGTACAGGCGGCGCCACAATACTGGTCCTAATCAGAGCCGTGCTGCCGAACGAGAACCGCGACAAAATGAATGAACGATCTTCTCCATGGGGAGTGCGGTATGAACGCCGGTCTGTCCGGACGGCGGACTACGTCGAACACTTCTGGACGTAACCTTCAGAGGTTGAGCGTTCATATGTTGCTTACATTGGATATCGACGAAATAGATTTCCCTGTCTCCGCAGTGTAGGCCTCCCGCTCGGTCCTCGACAGTTCCGTTCCGGCGCCTCATGTCCAGATGTTCGGATTTGTACCGGGAAGTTGGCTTGCCGTCACTGATCCGGCTAAATGTCTAACCTGAGTAAAGTACGTCCCGCCACTGCCCGGACCCAAGTCGATGGTAACAGCCGCGGCGGCGGTACACCGTGCGTACTTTCACGCCCAATCGGAGATCGTGGTGATGAGCCCGAGCGGGCGGCAGAGCGCGGAACTGGTGCGGAAGGCGCGGCGGTTCGCGTCGAGGTTCGGGCTGACGCTGCGCGGCGACGGGCAGAACCGGATCTCGCTGCTGTTTCCGAACGGATCGCGAATTGTGGGGCTGCCGGCGAACGAGGCGACGGTGCGCGGATTCTCGGCGGTGTCGCTGATGGTCGTGGACGAAGCGGCTCGGGTGCCGGACGACCTATATGAAGCGGTGAAGCCGATGCTGGCGACGACGGACGGCGCGCTGTGGCTGATGTCGACGCCGTACGGGCGGCGCGGATTTCTTCTATCGCGAATGGACGCATGGAGGAGATGACTGGCTGCGGGTGGAGGCTCCGGCGACGGAGTGCTCGCGGATCCCGGCACGGTTTTTGGAGGAGGAGCGGGAGAAGAAAGGCGAGCGGCTGTTCGGGCAGGAGTACCTGTGCCAGTTTCTGCAGAGCGAGGATTGCCTGTTCCGGCAGGAGGATCTGGATGCGTGTGTGAGGGACGATCTGGAGCCTGTTTTCTAGCCGCGCATGTGAAGACACATCAGCGAGAAATGATGGCGCGGAGAGTTGTTTCAGGGCCGTTGGTGCTGGCGTCGTATCACTGGCCGTCATATCTGCGGGTGTCGCCGGCGTGTATCAAGACGGTCCCGGTTACTGCGTCCGCCGCGATCGGGATTAGCTGGCATTCACCCGGTGACCATCGGAATTGCCGCAGCTGCGGACGGACGTGTAACCGTCGTCTCGGGCAAACTCGGCGACGATGTGCGCCCGGGCACGTTGCGCGCCATCCTGAAGCAAACTGGGATTGAGGAGCCGGAGAAATGAAGCGCACGTATTCCCGCGCGATTGAAGGCGAACCTGGCAGCTATAGTGCTTACGTTCCCGAACTGCCAGCGATTCTGGTAACAGGTCAATCGCTCGACGAGTTGACGGCTCGCGCGCGAGAAGCCATTCGGCTCTACTGGGATTCGGTCTGAAAAGACCTCTCGCCGACTTCGATGCTGCGTGAGATTGAAGTCGAGCTTCGCGCATAGCATCCGCCCCTTTCGGACTGTCCGCTCGATGGACGATCGAACCGCGTTTCACAGTACCTATGTCGTCGGAGACGGAGTACCCGCGTCACAGCAGCGGTTTGGGCGTTATACGCCCAAGTAGCATCGCGAGAGTCTGGCCGACAACCCGTTCGGCATTTGAATCGGGAATATTCGCGGCTTCAATTGTTCTGCCTGACGGCGCGCCCGACGGCAGATGGCTCGCTCCGCGCGTGACTAACGATTCGGTTCAAACGTAGCCGGATCGCCCGATTTCGAGGCTAGCCCTGGCACCGCCCTGCCCCCGTATAATCCCTAAATGGCGGCTCCGGGGTGCAACTCAGAGGGCGCTTCCCCAGCGCAAGCAATTCGCGTTATTGTCGACACGATCCCGACGCTGGCCTGGTCCGCTCGGCCGGTTGGTTCCGCTCATTTTTTCGATCAGCGCTGGCTGGACTATACGGGCCTCTCGCGCGAGCATGCGTTGGATTTCGGCTGGAAGCTTGCCATTCACTCAGATGACATCCCGCGCTTGAGTGGAGGCGTTTCAGGAGGGGGCTCGTCGCGTCCAACTCTTTAAGGTAGAATCGCCGCTTCGATGGAGTACCCTTTGTCTGCGACGAAAGCGGCAACGTCGTCAAGTGGACGGGACCAACATTGACCTGGAGGACAGGAAGCGTGCGTGAGGATGCGCTCCGCGCGAGCGAGCAGAGTTTTCGCCTCATGGTCGACGGCCTTCCAGGTCTGATCACCTCAATGGACGCGGCGGGAGAGCTCCAGTTTGTCAATCAGCCGGTCTCGGATTTTTTTGGGAAGACCGCAGAAGAGTTGAGAGACTGGGGGTCACTTGTCCACCCCGATGACCGCGAGCACGTGGTAGCGATGTGGCGCCGTTCAGATAGAGACCGGAGTGCCCTACGAGACGGTTGAGCGTCTACTCGGTGTGCGCGGCTACCGGTGGTTCAACGTGCGTGGTCTCCCGCTCCGGGACGCCGATGGCCGCATCTTGCGCTGGTACTTCCTGCTCACCGATTTGGAAGATCAGAAGCGCGCTGAGGAAGCCCTGCGCGCCGACATCGAAGCGCGAAAACTGGCAGAGGCAAAGCTCCGGGAGAGCGAAGCGCATTTGCTCGAAGTGCAGAGGCTGACCCGCACCGGGAGCTTCAGACTGCATGCCAAATCAGGGAAGGTCACCGTCTCGCCGGAAGTATTGCGGCGGTACGGTATCAAGCCGGACGAGGACACGTCAGATCCTCAGTTTTGGTTCAGCCGAATTCATCCCGACGATCGGAAGCGCGTGGGCGATCTCTTTGAAAGGAGCGTAACCCACAAAGTCGACTACCGGGCAGACTACCGAATCGTTCTTCCTGACGGGACCGTCAAGCATCAGCACTCGATCGGCCATCCAGTCTTGAACGAAGCCGGTGAACTGGTCGAATTCGTCGGGACCACGATTGAGGTTACCGAACAGGTGCAGGCTCGCGAGCAGTTGGAGAGAGCCTTGGCCGAAATCCGAGTCCTGAAGGATCAACTTCAGAAGGAAAACGTGGCGCTCCGGGAAGAGGTAGACCGGGTATCCATGTTTGAAGAGATCGTAGGCACGTCTCGCGCGCTTCAGACCGTGCTTTCGCGGGTGATCAAGGTGGCGCCCGCGGATTCCACGGTACTCATCACCGGGGAAACCGGCACGGGGAAAGAGCTGGTTGCCCGGGCCATCCATAAGCGATCGCCGCGGGCGGAACGCGCCTTTGTCAGTGTGAACTGTGCCGCACTGGCCCCTTCGTTAATTCCTTCCGAGCTGTTCGGCCACGAAAAAGGCGCGTTCACCGGCGCCGCACAGCGCCGGCTGGGCCGCTTCGAACTGGCGAACGGCGGAACAATTTTCCTCGACGAAGTCGGTGAGCTGCCATTGGACACTCAGGTTGCTCTCCTGCGGGTTCTGCAAGAACGTGAGTTCGAACGGGTGGGAGGCAAGCAAGCGATCAAGGTGGACGTCCGAGTGATCGCCGCAACCAATCGAGATCTGGAGGCTGCCCGGGCCAATGGGAGCTTTCGCTCGGATCTCTACTACAGGCTCAACGTATTCCCCATTGATGTTCCGCCGCTGCGGGAACGGAAAGAAGATGTGCGGGTGCTGCTGGAGTACTTTGTCCATCGTTTCGGCCGCAAAGCCGGCAACACTTTCCTGGATATCGACCCGCGGACCCTGGAGCTGTTTCAAGCTTATGACTGGCCGGGCAATATCCGCGAGTTACAGAATGTCGTGGAACGATCGGTGATCGTGAGTCCCAGCGAGACCTTCCGGGTAGACGAAGCCTGGCTGTCGAGAACCTACGACCGGACGAAGCGAGGATCGGCGCCTGCGGCCGCTGTCTACGATTCCGGCGATGAACGGCAGATCATCGAGGCAGCGCTCGCCGACAGTCGCGGGCGAGTGTCCGGGCCGAAAGGCGCAGCGGCTAAACTAGGCCTGCCACCCTCAACCCTGGATTCCCGGATCAAGAAACTGAAGATCCGCAAGAGCCGCTTCACGCTGGGCTGAATGTCCCCGATAATCGCGAGATTCACCATTTCCACGATTTTCACGAAATTCACCACGCGGTTCTGAGTCCTCCCTCCTTTGTTGTCAAGCGGCTATCAGTGGCCTACAACTTGCATTTAACCACAGCGCCAAGTTGTGAATGAGCTGCAAAATCGAACGGCTCGCGACGCAAGGAATGGTCGTGTTCCGTGTGTCCGGGCATATTCAATCCGAGCACGCGAATACGATCCAGGAACTGATCACGCGTGAGGAGGGACAGATCGCACTCGATCTTAACGAACTCACCCTGGTCGATCGGGATGCGGTGAGTTACCTCGCGCTTTGCACACTCAAAGGCATTGAACTCAGGAACTGCCCGCCTTTCCTGCGGGACTGGGTTAAGAGAGAACAGTTGCGACAAGCAATCCGAGGGGTGAGTGCTGTGAAGATTTCAGGGAACATACTTGCAACTTCAGACGGGACGCGAATCTACTTCAAAGACTGGGGCGCTGGGCAACCAGTTGTCTTTAGCCACGGATGGCCGCTTAGCTCGGACAGTTGGGAGGCCCAGATGCTTCACCTGGCGTCCAACGGCTTCCGTTGCGTTGCCCATGACCGGCGCGGCCACGGCCGGTCAAGCCAGCCATGGCATGGGAACGAGATGAACACGTACGCCGACGACCTCGCCGCGCTCATCGATCATCTCGACCTCAAGGACGCGATCCTGATCGGTTTCTCCACAGGTGGAGGCGAGGTGGCTCGTTACATCGGGCGCCACGGCACGGGCCGCGTCGCGAAAATTGGCCTTGATTTCAGCTGTTCCACCGCTGATGCTGAAGACCGCAGCTAATCCGGGCGGACTGCCGATCGACGTGTTCGACGGTCTTCGCAACGCCTCCCTCGCAGATCGTTCCAAGCTGTATAAGGATCTCGCCAGTGGGCCATTCTTCGGCTACAACCGGCCCGGGGCAAGACCTTCCCAGGGCGCAATCGACTCGTTCTGGCTACAGGGGATGATGGCCGGCCATAAGAACGCGTTCGACTGCATCAAGGCATTCTCCGAGACCGACTTTACCGAGGATCTGAAGAAAGTTGACGTGCCGACTCTGATTCTGCACGGCGACGACGACCAGATCGTGCCGATCGGGGCCGCGGCGCTCGCGTCGGCCAAGCTCGTGAGGAACGCAACGCTCAAAGTCTATCCGGGAGCGCCCCACGGCATCACGGACACACACAAGGATGAACTCAATGCGGACCTGCTGGCTTTCGCCCGGTCATGAGAGAGCCACGCGGACACCATGGAGATTCGCGATTCCCACGCATAACACGATTTCCACTATAACAAGGAGTTGATCATGAGCCCAACAACGGAAAAAATTCCCTCCGCGAACAGCACCGGCGCGCCGTATGTCGCCGGGAACTTTGCGCCCCTCAAGAGCGAGGTCACGACCTTCGATTTAGAGGTGATCGGCCGTGTTCCGGAGGAACTGACCGGCCGCTTTCTCCGGATCGGCCCCAATCCGGTCGATGAACCGGACCTGGTGCGTCTGGTGCGATATCACTGGTTCGCGGGCACCGGCATGGCGCATGGCCTGCGGTTGCGCGATGGCAAAGCTGAATGGTTCCGCAGCCGCTTTGTCATTGATCGAGACGCCGCGCAGGTTCTAAGCCGCCAGCCGATCCCGGGGCCGGGCACGGGTAGCCGAGACGGCAACGTCAATACCAACCTTATGAATGTAGGCGGGAAGCTGTGCGCCGTAGTCGAGGCCGGCAGTCTACCGGTCGAACTTGACTACGAGTTGGGAAGCGTCCGGCGGACCGACTTCAACGGCACGCTCGAAGCCGGCTTCACCGGGCATCCGAAGTTCGACGCGATCACGGGTGAGCAGCACGCGTTAGCATATGAACCGTTCCAGCCAGTTCGCTATATCTCAGTAGACCGCGACGGGCGCGCGACCACCAAGGCGCGGATCGACTTGCCGCACATTCCGCTCATCCACGACATGGCGTTCACGCAGAACTTCATCATCGTCCCTGACTTCCCTGTGACCTTTCAACCGGAGCATTCCCACACCACCTTCCCATGGCTCTGGGACGAGCGCCGGGACTCACGCATTGGCCTTCTGCCGCGCAATGGCGATGCGTCTCGCATCCAGTGGTTCGAAGCGCCGCGCTGTTTCGCCTTTCACTTCGCCAACGCGTATGACGACGGTGATCTCACCATCGTAGACCTGCCTCGGCATCGGAGCATGTTTCACACCGATCAAAACGGACCCAATGAAGGCGCGCCCGTCCTGGTGCGGTGGACGCTCCATCGCCCGTCAGGGCGATTGACTGAGACGGTGCTGGACGACCGCGGCAACGAATTCCCGCGGATCAATGGGCGTCACGGTGGGCAAGCCTATCGCTATATCTACACAGCGCACTGGGGCGATGACGTGACTTTCGGCTCGGCAATGAAGTGCGACCTGCAACGCGAGACGAACGAGGTCCATGATTATGGTTCGGGCCGGATGACATCGGAGCCGGTCTTCGTGCGGAAGCCGGGAGCCGTCGCCGAGGACGAAGGCTGGATTCTGTCCTATGTATACGATCCGAATCGCAACCTCAGCGATGTCGTCATCCTTGATGCCCAGGACTTCGCCGGGGAGCCGATCGCGACGATCCGTCTGCCTGTTCGTGTGCCATTCGGCTTCCACGGGGGCTGGGCGCCCGACAGGATTACCGTCATCGAGTAGGAGTGCGGTGTATGATCCACTATCAGGACCGTTGGGCAGTCGTGACCGGAGCGTCGTCCGGGTTGGGCCGCGGGCTCGCCACCCGACTCGCGGACCGGGGCATGTCCCTGGTGCTGACCGGCCGCAACGAGGCCCGGTTGGACGAGGCGGCGCACCAAATCCGCCGCGCTACCCCTGGGGTGAAGGTCGAGACGGTGGCCGCCGACCTCTCGACCCAGTCAGGTGTGTCCGCGCTGCTCGATCACGTCGGCGACCGGCCGATCGAGGTGCTAGTCAACAACGCCGGGTTTGGCAGCTATGGTCCGTTTGCCGAGGCCCAGGCGGACAGGGAGGCCGAGGAGGTGGCAGTCGATGTCAGTGCGGTCATCACCCTGGCTCGCGCGTTCCTGCCCGGAATGCTCGCCCGAGGCAGTGGCGGCATTCTCAACGTCGCGTCCACGATCGCGTTCCAGCCCGCGCCCTACCAAGCGGTGTACGGGGCGAGCAAGGCATTCGTGCTGTCGTTCAGCCAAGCCCTGTGGGCCGAGGCCCGTCCGGCGGGCGTGGCCGTCACCGCACTGTGTCCGGGTCCCACCCGCACAGGTTTCGTCGAGGCACTCGGCGCGGAAGTCGGCCACACGGCGATCTACCGCCGGCTCGCCGACCCCGAGCCCGTCATCGATGCCGGGTTAAGGGCGCTGGACAAGGGCAAGGCCGTTGTCATCCCAGGCGTGCGGAATAAGGTAATCGCCAACAGCGGACGATTCATGCCACACGAGTGGCTGACCCGGGTCTCCGCCCGGTTGCTCCGCCCGGTCAGCACGGCCTCCCGGCCACCGATCGAGGTTCACAACGAGATCGTGATTCCTACCTCGGCTGAACGCGTGTGGGATCTGTTGACCGACGTCGAAGGCTGGCCGTCGTGGTATGGGGCCTGTCGGTGGGTCCGAGTCGAGTCAACTGGTAGTGCGGCATCAATGGTATGCGGCCCGGCAGGTGTCCTTCCGGTGGAAGGCACACCCGGTCGAACTGCGCAGCACTGTGTTGGCCGCCGATCGACCGCATGTTTTCGCTTTCGTCGCCGACTCCCCGGGTCTGCACGCCGAGCGCACGTTCACGATCCGGCCTGCGCCCGACGGCCTGAGCACCGTCGTCGTCAGCCATGAAACGCAGGTCGGGCTGCTCCCGCGGCTAGGCCGGATGTTTCTGGCCCCGAGGCTGTGGGCGGCCAACCAGGCGATGTTCGATGATCTGGCCCGAGCCGCCGGTCACGAGCGTGCTGCAGGGCGCATGACCGGCGCGGGCACGGCCGCTCCAGTTAGCCATGGCACGGAAATGACATGACGCCTACGCCGACGAACTCACCGCTCTTACCGACCAGCAGGCTGGAACAGATCGAGCTCAGAAGAGCGTTACGATGTCGACCGACTGCTACGATATACGTTCCTTCAACGTAGTCGTGGTCGCGAGCGGCGTGCCGCATCGTAGCTGGCTGGTTGATTTGTGTCGAACCAATCAGTGACTTGGGTGAATCACGCATCAGCATCGGGCGAACCATGTTGACGTGTTGTCGGCATCCCGCCGATATGCGGTCTGTAGCTGCAAAGGGGCTACGACCGAACTGAAGCTCTGCGCGCGCGTCGAGCGGATTAGCCATTCTTACCGTAACGAGAGAAAGCTTCGGTTCCAGCACTGCAGCCGGCGCTCTGGGTTCGTACTCCAGTCGCGTTTGTCACATGCACGCCTGCCCATTCATGTAACAACTGAGCACAGGTAGAACACAGCGGGGATAAGCCAGGTTAAAAAAACTAAGTATCGCGTACCCGCGCTAGATTTGCACCAACATGGCAAAGCGTACTTCCGGCCTTAATGTCATTTACATTGTGGACTGAGCTGAGCGCCATCAGATCGCGGGACCCTGCGGCGTTTGAACGAAGCCGCTAAAGCGGCAGACGCGTTGCGTGCGGTCTTTTAGAGCGCACTTGCTTCGCAGTAGTGTTGTCGCAGAGAAGGAGGTTCTCTGTCACCCAGTTACGTCAGATGGTGCTGGACGAACTCCAGCGCCGTAACTACGCCGAAATTACGATCAAGAATTACCTGCGAATCATCGACGACTTTGCCCGGTATTGTGGTCAGCCGATCGAGAAGCTCGGACCCAATCACATTCGTGCGTACCAGGCACACCTGTTCCGTGACCGCAAACTCGCTTCCAAGACAGTTCGTCAGCATGTAGCAGCGCTCCGATTCGTATATGTGAAGACGCTGAAGCGCGCGTACATGTTGGAGTACATTCCATTTCCAAGGGAAGAGCGAAGGTTGCCGCTCGTTCTCAGTCAGGAGGACGTCACGCGGCTCATCGAAGCATCCAGTTCGCTGATGCATCGCGCATGCTGATGACCTTGTATGCAGCCGGCCTAAGGCGAACGGAGGCGGCGAATCTAAAGGTCGCTGACATCGACAGTAAGCGGATGGTGATTCATGTTCGCCAAGGTAAGGGCAGGCGTGATCGTGACATTCCTTTGAGTTCGAAGCTGCTCGACGTTCTGCGAGATTACTGGCGGTGGATGAAACCGAAAACGTACCTGTTTCCGGGCACTAGGAACGGATGGCGGGCCGATGTGCCCATTTCGCCCAAGATGATGTGGGCAGCCTGCCGTGAAGCAGCGATCCGCGCTGGACTCGATCCGAAGATCTCCCCCCATTGCCTGAGGCACAGCTATGCGACTCACTTGCTCGAAGCAGGTACGGACTCTACACAATCCAGAAGTTGCTGGGCCATGCTGACCTGCGGCACACGCTCGTGTACCTCCATCTTTCGCGGATTCATTTGCATTCGGCAGCGAGCCCGCTGGATGCGCTGGAGATCGCCGACGCCAGTTTGGTTCGAAGATCGCGGAGGCTGATGCCAAAATGAATCGACCAGCTGTCGAGCTGGCCGATATCGTTCGCGCAATAGGGGACGATTTCGTTGACCGTCACCGCTCATCGATGACATGGCCGCAACTAAAGGTGCTGCTCGCGATTCGGCGCTGCCGCACCGCAGCGTTAGGCGGTCATCTCGACGGTTGTTCCCAATGCGGCCATCAGGCCATCTCTTATTACTCGTGCCTTATGGAGAGTATTTTGTTCTGGGGAGTGCGGCCGTCTAGCTCATGAATACCGGCCCTTGAACATGGCGTTTTGACGCGTTGTGCGCACGGCGTACTCACCATAATATCGGTGGGCTCCTGCTACTGTGGTGCCGCCAATCAGGCTAATCACAACAGGAGAACATTCTTGCTCGAAAGACATTTTGGCGCGAATAAGACACTTCGACGGTTGCGCGCGGGATTCAGCGGACCACATGTTGATGGGTTTGCGGACGCACTTGACAACCAGGGCTACGCACATGCGAGCGTTATCCGTTACGTACGTGCAGCAGCCCACCTTGGAGTCTTCATTAAGCGAAGAGGTGGCGCGCTGCCTTATATCGATGAGCGCATCCTTGAAGCGTTCGTCCGGCATTTGCCACGGTGCCGCTGCCCTGAATCCAACGGGGGAAAGACTGGATATCACGCCAGCTTTGGCGTGAAGCTGTTCTATCGGTACCTAATCCAATGCGGTGTCTGCCAGGCTCAGCCGTCGACCACGAAAGAAAGCGTCGAACCGGCACTGGTTACTGATTTCCGTGAATGGTTTCAGATTCATCGCGGCGTATTACCGCCTACCCTCCGCCATTACACGCGCGGCGCCATGGAATTGCTTCAGGCACTCGGTGAAGACGTCAGCCGGTGGGATCCTCCGGCTGTACGGGCGTTCCTGATGAAACGCGCGGGTGAGTGCGGAACTGAAACGACGCAGAAGCTCATTACGTCATTACGAGCGTTCTTGCGCTACCTGAGTTTCCGCGGCGATGTCAGAAACGATCTCTATCTCGCCATCCCTGCCGTCGCGCATTGGCGGCTCGCGACACTTCCTCGCGCTCTCTCGGCCGAGGAATTGGACCGCCTTATTGCTGCGTGTGTTGGAAATACGCAAGCGCGCCTTCGCGACCGGGCTATAATCCTGCTTCTGTCGCGGCTTGGGTTACGAGCCGGCGATGTCGCCAGGATTCAGTTCGCCGACATCGATTGGAATGGCGGCACGTTACAGGTAATCGGAAAGGGAAGATACCAGGTCCGATTACCATTGCCCCAGGACGTCGGCGATGCGCTGCTTCAGTATGTGCAATGCAGATCTGCGGACAGCGCTGGCGGTTGTGTGTTTCTCCGCACAATTGCTCCGGTCAGACCACTGACTGCTCATGGCGTCTCAGCTGTGGTCAAACACGCCCTGCGCCGTGCGGGCATAGAGGCTCCGGCCAAAGGCGCTCACCTGTTGCGCCATACAGCAGCCACGGAGATGCTGCGGCATGACGTCCCTCTCGATCAGATTGGCCTTGTCCTCCGCCATCGGAGCATTGATATGTCCGCCTACTACGCCAAGGTGGATGTCGCCTTGCTGCAACAGATCGCTCAGCCGTGGCCGGAGGTGAAGGCATGGTAACGGCCATTGATACGTACCTGGCTATGAGACGGGCTACCGGGTTCACCCTCAGCACTCAGGAATACCTGCTGCGCAGTTTCGCCCGGTTCGCTGGCGATCGTCAGCAGGCACATATCCGGTCCGCGACTGCTATCGATTGGGCCGGTGAAGCGGTTTCGCTCGCACAGCGTCACGCTCGCTATCAGACCGTCTGCCGTTTTGCGACCTATGTTCACCTGGAAGACGATCGGCACGACTGCCCACCGGCGAACTACTTCGGTTATCATCGTATCCGCCGCGTTCCTCACATCTACTCTGCTATCGAGATTCACCGTCTGATCCGGGCCGCCGAGCAACTCGTGCCAACCGATTCACTACGTCCGTTCAGCTACGCGGCATTGATCAGTCTTCTGGCGGCCACAGGCCTGCGGATCTCGGAAGCGCTGCACCTGCTTATCTCCGATATCACGCCCGACGGCCTCCTGATCCGCAAGACAAAATTCCAGAAAACCCGCCTGGTACCGCTACACCAAACAGCCGTTTCAGGACTACGACGGTACCTGGAACAACGGCAGAGAATGCGTTGCGGTGGAGACCACGTGTTCGTTTCCAACACCGGGCTTCCGCTCGCGTATTGGAAGGTTCAAGGTGTCTTTCGCAAACTGCTGAAGACGGCCGAGCTCATTCCTTCGCAAGGCCGTGTCCCGCGCTTACACGATTTTCGGCATACTTTTGCGGTCAGGGCGCTGGAGGCGAGTCCCACCGGTCGGCGGCGAATCGGCCGGCACATGGTCGCGCTGGCAACATATCTCGGTCACGTCAACATCGACGCCACCTACTGGTACCTGCAATCAACGCCGGAACTGCTGAGCGATATTGCTGCCGCTTCTGAAGCCTTCTTTGACGGAGGACGGTGATGACGTCGATTGCCCCACATATAGAAGCGTTCCTCCGCGACCACCTTCCTCGGCATCGAGGCGTGAGTGAACATACGTCCGATTCGTACGCCTACAGCTTCCAATCCTTGTTTGAATTTGCTGCCGGGAAACTGAAGATCCAGCCATCAGCGTTGACGCTGGAGCAATTGGATGCGCCTCTGGTGAGTGCCTTTCTACAGCATCTGGAGACAGAGCGGGGCAACTCAGCCGAAACACGAAACATCCGTCTCGCTGCTATCCGGTCCTTCTTCCGCTTTCTGCAGCATCGCGAGCCCGCCGCACTGGCACAGGTCCTCCGGATTCTCGCCATTCCGTTTAAGAAGACCGACACCCGGCTTGTTCCGTATCTCGTACAGGAAGAAGTCCAGGCTTTGCTGGATGTGCCCGACCCAGCGACTCGGGACGGCACTCGCGATCGCGCCATATTGCACCTTGCTATCTGCGCAGGGCTTCGAGTTTCGGAATTAACCGGCCTGCGGATCGACGATGTCGCCCCACAATCCGTGAGCATCCGCGTGCGGGGAAAAGGTCGGCGTGAGCGGGCCTTGCCACTGTGGAAAACAACTGCTTCGGCACTCCGCGCATGGATGGTTGTACGCGGCACCGTTCCCGCGCCGGAGTTGTTTCTAAATGCTCGTGGCGAACCACTCAGTCGGTGGGGTGTCGCTTACGTCCTTCGCCGCCATACCGAAACCGCCAGCTGGAAATGCGCATCGCTGGTGAGTAAACGGGTTTCACCTCACGTACTCCGACACACCTGTGCAATGGTTGTGCTTCAGGCAACGCAAGATATTAGGAAGGTCTCTTTGTGGTTGGGGCACAGCAATCTGGCTACCACCGAGATCTACGTTCGGGCCGATCCCACTGAGAAGCTCGAGGCTATTGAAGCGGTCCTCCCACCACGTCTTCGGAAGGGCAAGTTCCGTCCTCCAGACAAGCTGATCGCGATGCTGAAGACCAAACCTTAATGGAGAGTAAGAAAGGCGTGTGGACACGTGCTGCACGCCTTTCCGCGCGCTGCACTCCCCAGAACAAAATACTCTCCATAAGGCATGTAATGGTGATCTCTCCATTACGTGCCGTAATCGGCATTGCCCAAAGTGGTTCTGTCAACTTAAGCAGAAAGCCGCGTCTGTGGCTACTACTGTAGCCGCGCCCGGAGTCAACAACTACGGCTACTAGTACCGTGACGTGGATCTCCGTTAACTTGACAATGCGCACCCAGGCCCGTCGGCCATAACCTCAATAGCTGCTAAAGCCCCGTCCACTCCGCAAGCCGGGCCAGCGACCCCGCGATGTTGATCTGAACATATCCGCGGTTCGTCCGAAACACGCTCGATGGTCGCATGTATGCCAGATTCGCCATCTCAGCCAAAATCGTCAAATCACGCGACACGCCAGAAGCGGACGCCGCCTCCCAGTTGCGGAGTGAGGCGAACTGCGACTTCGTCGAGGACCCCGGCTGTCTATCGAGTTCGTTCAGCGCCGACCGTATTGCATCGAGTTCACGGGCGACAGCCACATTTCGCTGAGCAATGAGCCGCTCCAGCCTCGAACGCCGCTCGCAGATAGTTCGATGCGAACGGTCCACAATTGCGTCGAGATCGTTCAGCCTTCGTTGAGTCAGAATAACCCGCAACCTGACTGATCCGGACCCGCCGAACTTCGTCTCGAGACTCGCCGAATACTCGAGCGCGCCCACCTGGTTCAGCAGCGACTTGACGCAGTCGCTCAGTCGTGCGATCTGTTCCTTCGTGAGAATCCACCGGTCCTCGCGTCTCCTCTCTTTCTCGCGCTCCTCACGCCGCCTGTCTAATGCGATCTCCACCGGGAACGAATCGCCCTTGACGGCGTGCCTCTCGAAAGAAAGGATGGCAGTCCGCGCGATCGCATCGTCTGTTCTTTCGAACGCGAAATTCAGCAGGAAGCGGCGGACTAGGCTCGCCTTCAGATTCGATCGGGCGTTCGGCAGCGATTCAACGACGCTATTCACATCCAACTGCGACAAGACCCGTGCTCGCTCAGGATCCAGCCGGTTGACCACCACCAACGATTCCCTGGCCTCCTTGCGATCGGTCATCACCAGGGCGAGTAGAAACGACGTGATTGCGCCCTCGCGATTGTTCGCGAGGAAGTAGTTTCTCCTGAAGTAATCTCGCGCAGCGCGGAACTCGCCATTTTCGATTCGCAGCAGGGCCTCCCGGAGCGCGTAGAAATCCGCCGGGTTCCCTTCGAGTTGACCGGGCCGGTTCCGGTTCCCGTCGGTCCTTAGCTGAAGCTGCGTTGGCGCGGTACTCCGGTCGGGAATGGGCACAGTGCGGGGATTGACAAACTCGTACCCGCGGCTCTCCCCGGGCGGAAACCAGAAGTGCAGCGCCGGCGGATTCCCGAAAGGCGCCTCCGAAAAGAGGATTTGAGATTTGTCCTCGGGTCTCAGCCGTGTCGCCGGAATCGTCAACACCGTGGTATAGACGTAATCCTTTTGCTTGCTCAGGATCTGCACGACATTCGTGCCGCCGGAACTGTCCAGGGTTCGGATTACGTATGTCCCGGGTCCGAGCGTCACCGGCGGTACGCCTGCGACGCTCACGGGCTCGCTCACGTTGAAGGCAGCCGGAGTGGTTGCGCTGAGGAATCCCATCGTGCTTACAGCGAATGTAAGCGCGCTGGCGGTTCTTAGGGCCATTTCAAAGACCTCCTCGTTCGCTTGCGTTGCCTGGAGTCTACCACTCTGAACACGCCGTGTTTGGCAACCGCATAATGGACTGATGTTTCGCCGCCATCTGCGGTGACGACGCTAGCCGATGGAGCCAACAGCTATTTTACGGAAATCGGACTTTGCAGGTAAGTGCCGCAAAGCCCCGATGACAACGAACTGGCCTGGAGGGCGCCTCTGCGGGGTCACAGGTAATCGAAAGCCGACAGTAGACGAGCAAGGCACTATAGGAACCACCGGTCGAAAACGATCTCCGGCAGGCAGTAAGCTCACAGGTAATCGGCAGAAGTCCTTCCAACATCTGTACGCGAGAGCGTTCGCTTACCTATCTCTGCCAAGACGGAGTCCACGAAGTTGGTCCGACGCTCGTCGCCCTTGGAGACAGCTGAAACCGCGTGAGATAAGCTCAATAAACTGGGTGAAGGGTGATTGCCGCTGGTAACGGGGTGAAATGGCTTAACTGGCGCTGTTGCTTCTCCTCGGCGCCAGTGTTGTTTACTAACAACCTTTCTTCCAAACAATTAGCATCCTTGCCCGGCCACGTGACCACATCCTGCGTCATTTTCAACCGAGCGGGACATGCGATCCGCCCTCAAGGCGCCTGCAGTGGTCCCGCGTCTCGAAACCATGGACTCTTACCCCGAAGCACAGTCGCGAGGCACTGACAAGGATGAGAGCTACGCGATAGAAGTCCCGCAATCGTAGACTCTCCGTACGCGATCCCCACTTCTTTACCAGATAGCGGTCCAAAGCATCTTCGGCGAGCATGACGGCGAAGCCACCGCTCTGGCTACCACTAAATCAACGTAGCCGGACGTTCCCTTACGTTGACCCACGTTCCCCAATTGAGGACTCACTGATTGGGCCGAATTCGAATTGCGTGCTGTGCTGTTCCAGGCGAGCGCCTTCAGTACGCCTGCGCCAGATTTTCTGTCGCGTGAAAATTCTGCAACACGGCCTTCCCGATCATTATGCACCTGAATGTATTCGCTCATGGCGCCTTGCATGGGATGGCAACGTAGTTAATGAACCAATTGTCGTCGTCTCCCCAGCCGCCGAGAGCCTTCACAGAATCCGCATAGTCCGCGAAGAAGGGACCCCTAAGCGCTTTCTGTGTCTGCGGTTGCATGACAATGCGGAACCATACTCGATCAAAAGGAACCGCATGGATTGCGATAAAGCTGGCCTCCAACGAAAGTTCGGTCCTCGAACATTGGACGGGTGAAGAGCGGAAGCACTCGGCGTGATTGCATCCTGATCATCCCCTGCGCTAAACGGAAGAATGTATACGGAATCAGTACAAGAGGTATTGCAAGTCCCATTGAGTGATTGAACAGATTAGACGGCGCCGCCTCTCTCGCGTTTCGGTGTTGCGTTTGTCACCGACCGCTACTTCTGTGCTTCTCCCGCGTTACACTGCCGCTCCGTGCTCCTCCCGCGTTACACTGTGGTTGTGTGCTGCGTCTTGTCGCTCGAGGGCAAGTCGTTGCGCATCAAGTATATGGACACTGATGGCGAACCGCCGCACTGCTTAGTTACTTCGAGATGCGCCGGCATTAAGAACGAGGCATTCTCAAAGATCCAGCGCGGCTAACGTTCGCGCCCGATATGCTACTTGCCTGGACCATAGTCTTCTTTCTGATTCTTGTCACGGCACTTTATGTGGCTGCTGAATTCGCCACGGTGAGCGTTCGGAAAAGTCAGATAGCAGAGCTCGCGGCCGAGGGGAACCGACTCGCCCGACGACTCATGCCCCGCGTTGAGAATTCTGCCACGCTAGATAACTACATCGCTGCTTGCCAGATCGGCATCACGTGGTCGAGCCTTGTGCTCGGAGCGTACAGCCAGGCGACATTAGGTGTTGCATACGCTCGGCTGCTAGAACAACGGGCCGGGCTGGACCCGCTTACCGCATTCTCCTGGGCCTCGGGCGCAGTCCTTTTTCTCATCACCGTACTGCAAATGGTCTTGGGTGAACTGGTGCCGAAGTCGCTTGCTTTGCAGTTCCCAACACGCACTGCGCTCGCGACGGTGATCCCAATGGAGCTTTCGTTGAAGCTCTATTCGTGGTTTCTTGTCTTTCTGAACGGCAGCGGCCACGCGATCCTGAAGATCTTTGGCATCTCACACGCAGGCCATCAGCACATCCATTCTCCTGAAGGATTGAATTCCTTATTTCCGAGAGCCGCAAAGGAGGGGCACTTGACCCCGACGAGGATCAGAGGCTACGACGGGCATTGCGATTAGCTTCAAGACCAGTGCGTGAACTGATACCGAGACGGCTGATGGTAGCGATAGATGTTGAAACACCGCCGGAGAAGCTCGTTGAGTTGCTGGTGGAACAGAACTACACAAGAATCCCTGTATACAGACGCTCACCGGACAACATAATAGGTGTACTTCACACCAGAGACTACGTCACCGCCGTCGCAGTCTCGCCGGACCTGCCGCAGTTGCGCGATATTCTGCGGCCGATCGTGACTGTCACAGAGTTTACGACGGCAGGCCGGCTGCTAGACATGTTGCGCAAGCAACGTACTCATCAAGCCCTCGTGGTTGGAGAACTCGGGGTCAAAGGCCTCGTAACCTTTGGCGATGTACTGGCGGAACTAATGGGCGGCATGACGGGCAAGACGCTTCGGCCAGCCACCAGCTCCAAGCTGCCAGACGGACGCTTCCGCCTGCCGGGACTGATGCGGGTCGAGGATGCAGGGGAGGTGCTCGGCATGCCCTTGCGAGGCCACGCCGCAACAGTAGCGGGGTTGCTCCTCAATTGTGCCGGACACCTTCCCAAACCGGGCGAGAAAATCAGAGTTCAGGACATAGAGTTTGAAATTGAGCGAGTAGACCATCAGGCGATCACAGCGGTTCTAGCGCGACTCCTTCCGCAGGGCAGCACACGGTGACGGCGTTTATCGTTCCGCTCGCCGTGATAGCCCTGCTTCTGCTGATAAATGCGCTATTTGTTGCGGCGGAGTTCGCCCTGATCGGAGTACCGCGTGCGACAGTCGAAGGGAGAGCGGCGACGGGGCACAAAACGGCACGAACACTGGCTCACGTCTTGAACACGCCTCGCCTTCAGGATCAGTACATTGCAACCGCCCAGTTGGGGATCACGGTCGCAAGTCTTGGATTAGGCATGTATGGCGAGCATGTGGTCGCCGATTGGATCGCTGGCTGGCTGCATGTGCTCGGGCCGATCGCCTTCGTGGCTGAGCACACAGTCGCGAGCATCGTTGCCATCGTCATACTGACGTATTTCCACATCGTAATCGGCGAAATGGTCCCCAAAACTCTGGCGCTTCAGTATGCAGAACCGACGAGCCTCTGGATCACCCCGGTGATGGCCTGGGTGCGCTTCATTTTTTATCCTCTGGTGGTTGCACTCAACGGCATCGGCAATACTTTACTTCGTCTAGTCGGCATTCGACGGACAGCTACACACCAGATCCATTCCCCTGACGAACTTGAAATGATTATTGAAGAGAGCGAAAAGGGCGGTGTTCTAGAAGAGAGTTCAGCCGAACTCATGACAGAGCTGCTGGCGTTGCGTGAGACAACGGCTGGTGAGGTGATGATACCCCGAGTTCGCGTCACCGGCCTGCCAGTCAACGCATCTGCGGAAGAACTGCGGACCATTCTCAGCCGCACGCGGCACACGCGATACCCCGTGTACGAAGAGAGCATCGACTCGATTATCGGCGTGGTACATGCCAAGGACCTTCTTCCCAACCTCGTCGCGGGCACTGCCCTGAGCCGAAACCAGCTTCGGGCCGTACCTTTTGTACCGGAATCGATGGCGGTCGATGACGTAATCCAAGCCACGCGATCAGCTGAGGTCCAAATGGCAGTTGTAATGGACGAGCACGGTGGAACCGCAGGCATTCTAACCGAGAAGGATCTTCTCGACGAGTTAGTAGGAGAGACCCACGAAGACTCTGACCTGACCGAGATCTGGCAAGACGACCACGGCGTAACGCATGTTGCCGGAACGGCGCTGCTTTCAGATCTGGGCGAGTATCTCAATTGTGATCTCGAGCATGAGGATGTCGACACAGTCAGCGGACTGGTTCTCGCGTCATTGGAGCGCCCTCCGGAAGTAGGAGACGTCGTGGAATACCGCAGAGTCCGCCTCGAAGTGCGGGCCGTCGTCGGTCACGGGGTCGAAAACTGCACGGTGAAGCTCTTGCAACAGGATGCCGATTCAGAAAACGAATCTCATGAGTAGAACAATCCCTGTGTGACTTTTTTATCTGATGCTCTGGTTGGCGGCAGTAGTGCCGGCCCAGCGTTTCTATCCAGATGACCCGCTGTGGAAAGAGCCTCCACCTCGTCCAGTGGGGAAGATTGCTCCAAAACGGCTCGATAACCTTATCGATTTTTACAAAAACACTTTCCATAACGCCATCGGCCCGAACGCGTCATTCCTGCAATCGTCGTGAACACGTTGGGCGAAGTGCCTGATTCCCCGTGGTATACGAATCGGTACCGCGGTCGGCGGATGACTATTGCCGAACTCGCGACCGGCCCTAATCGATCCGGTCCACCCTCTTCCGGATCGAAGTGGACGGTGACGTCCGCGAAGGGGAAGGGGGTCACGCCTGGGTTCACGATTCGTGATGACACCGGACGGCGGTCTGTTGAAGTTCGATCCAAAAACCAATCCAGAGCTGGCGACTGGAGCTGACGCAGTTCAGCTCGGTTCTTCTACGGGTTGGGATACAACGTACCGGAGAACTACGCGATTCGTTTTCGACGAGATCAGCTCACGATCGGTAATAACGTCGACTTCACAGATAGGTTCGGTCGCGATCGCAAGCTGACGGACAAAGATGTAGACGACCATGCTGGAAACTGTTCAGCCTTATGAGGACGGAATCTATCCTCATCTCTCTCAAAGTCAACTCTTAATCGGTGGACGGAATAATGGCGAACGAGTGCGTCCAGCGAAGGCTGACATGTTCAGTGGGAGACAGTCCCACCGGGGTAAGAGTCAGGGCCCCGTAGCTTGGGTTGCATTCGTGGAGGAAACGAAGCGAATGAAGCCAACTGACAAAGCCACCCTTGGGATGGTGAGCGAGTCACCGGGCCGTAACGAAAGTGAACCCAGTGGTGGCCTCGATACATTCAGACCGAAGGTCGAGCCCGTTCGTTCGGGGCGAAGGCAGCATGGCATGGCGCAGACTGATTGACGCGGTATGTCACTTCGGCGGGGTGGTAGGGACAGCACGGTGGCAAGGATATGTCGAGCAACTGGAGAAACCGTCCTCGTCCCATCGAGAAATCGGTGGAGCAGGTCATCGTATAACCGGCGAACCGGGAAAGCGGGGGAAGACGAGACGGTGGCGGCCGGGTCCGTAGTAGCGCCGAAGTGGGTGATGCCCATGGAGCCAAGGGGCCCTGCTGCACATGCGGTCTTTATCAAGAAGGGAGGCAGGGGTGAGATGAGTGGAGTGAACCCCAAAACTGAGACAGGGAGTTAAGGGACGAAATACATTGAATGGAGTTGAGGCAATGGATTTGTCCCGAAGTATCTACAGCCGTGATCTGAAGGTTGCCGCGATGCGTGCCATCGACGCTGGGGCGACGATTGGTGAGATCGCACGTAAGTATCAAGTGAGTCCTCATTTAGTGGACCGCTGGCGAGGAGAATGGCGGGCCAAGGGTGATCTTGCATTTCCTGGCGTTGGGCGACGAGGAATGTTGCTGCCAGTGGTGGAGGAGGCCCGGCGGATCGGTGAGCTGGAGCGCAAGATCGGCCAACTCACAATGGAGAACGATTTTTTAAAAAGGGCCTTGCAGCATTTCAAGGAGTATCACCCTCCAGCCGTCGTCAGTGGCGAGGATGCCTGTTTGAAGAAATCCAGCAAGCCGCGGCGGAAGGCAAAGCCGTGAATGCACTGTGCCAAATGACTGGCCTGAAGCCGGGCTGGGTTTTATCGGTTTCGGAAGCCGCGACAGGCCTCTCCAGTGGAGATGGAGCTCCGAGACGAGATGCAGAAAATCGCAGTGGAATCGCCGGCATACGGCCACCGTAGAATCACTGCCGCTTTGCAGCAGCGTGGCTTCAACGTCAACCACAAGCGCGTGCTGCGGATGATGCGGGAAGACAATCTGTTGTGCGTTAGGCGGCGTAAATTTGCGGTGACCACCGACTCTCGACATCAACTGCCGGTCTATCCCAATCTGGCAGGCCAACTGAAGCCGACAGCCGTGAACCAACTCTGGGTTGCAGATATCACCTACATCCGTCTGCAAGTCGAGTTTGTATATCTGGCAGTGATACTCGACGCGTTCTCACGTCGTGTCATTGGTTGGGCTCTGGGGCGAACGCTGGAAGCTGGATTGGCGACCACCGCGCTGCAAATGGCGTTGCTGGAGAGAAAACCGCCGCCAGGCTCGGTCCATCACTCCGATCGCGGCGTGCAATACGCTTCCCAGCAATATACCGGCATCCTGAGACAACACCAAGCTGAGATCAGCATGAGTCGCAAAGCGAATCCGTACGACAATGCGGCTTGCGAGTCGTTCATGAAGACGTTGAAGTATGAAGAGGTTTACCGCAATGAGTATCGGGACTTTCGGGAAGCGAGCGCCTGTATCGGCGAGTTTCTCGAGCGGGTCTACAATCGACATCGGCTTCACTCGGCTCTTGGTTATTTAACACCGTCCGAGTTCGAACGCCAAGCAGGCGATGCGCCATGAGAATCCATTTAGCAGATCGGGGGCTCTGCCCCTGCGACCCGGGGATTTATCGCTTTCCAGCCAGAATGGCTAAGCGGACTCGGGGCGGTTCCACCGCCCCGGTCATTCCGGCCACTGAGTCGGCGCTCGAGTTCCATCCCTGGAGCGCTCTATCCTCCGCTCAGCTATGTCCACAGTGGACCAACAACAACCTCGCCGCCAATGCTTTTCCAGCGAACGGCGATAGCCTCCTTAACTTTGTGTCTCAGCCCAGGGGTCCACTTCATTCTCCGGCAGTGCGACATCACAGGCCGAACCCTCGCGAAGCGTTCTGCAACGATCTCTCCTGATGGTCATTCTCACAATGCCGACAATCAGCCCACGATCGAGTCGACCCACTCTAACCGCCGTTTTGTGATCCGCTCACAAACGATGGAGGATATACTATTTCGGGCGATAGGAGGCCACTCAAGAATTATGTTGGGCGATCAAATTGGAGAGGAGACTGGCAAAGTGACCGGTTTCCGCGTGTTAGATGCAGCGGGACCCAAAGTGGAAGTTTCGTTTCAATCTAAAGGCAAGATCTTGGGAAACGACGACGAGGGCCGCGCCTCGTATTGGTCCGAGATGCAACCCGGCGATTTCTTTATGGGGAGGGTCAGGGCCTGTACATGACGCCGGGCGGCACAGCGGTATGGAGGGGCCAGGGAACAGGAAGACTGAAACCGGGCGGAGGCGCAAGCTATCGAGGCGCAATTCATTTCACGAACGCCAATGGAAACTTGGAGAAACTCGCCGGCATGGTAGGGGTGTTCGAGCACGACACCGACGCCAACGACAACGTGGTGTCGAAACTTTGGGAATGGAAATAATCACAGGAACCGAGCCGGCGCCCATTGAAGTGACCCTTGGTGATGTACGCTTGGCGGGTAAGTGCTGAGTGACGCGCGCGATCCGGAAGTTGGCGAGCCACAAGTCCCGTTCTGGGAAGTTTGCGCCCGACTGCCGCTAGACCGCTCGGCGCGATTCCGGAGAGCACAACGCGAAATCCTCATGCCTATTGGCATGCATGAGTAAACGCAAGACGCCAGCTACAGAAGTCAAACCAGCATCGACAGCCGAACTCCGCCGCGAGGGCCGCCTAGCCCGAATCGCGAAGGCACTCGCCTCCGGCGACAGAAGCGACTTTGCTGCTGGCATTGGTCCAGTGCGATCTAAGCTGGTCCAGTGCCGGTAGTGGGACACTGCATCGACTACGGTTGCGTTGGGCCGCCCTCTGTGACGGGTAGTTCTTTTCCGATCAGTTCAGGGTGGAAGCGGGAGATGTATCTATCGAGGCCCGCCCTATCCAGGAATGCCCTATTAAGCAGTCTAGTCTTCCCGTTCAGATAGATCACGTGAACGCGGAGCCTCTTCGATGGGTTGCCAAACGGGTCAACCTTCTCCACTACAGACCAAGTTGCTACTTCCGCATCTGGCATTTGAGACTTGACTATAACGTATCTCGCTTCTCAAGCTAATTAGCAGATTTCCTACGATTGTATTGTCTAGTGCCGATTCGCCCCCAGAAGTTCAAAGCCCCGCCAAGAAGGTACAGCCTAAGCCGATCAATAGTACACTGAGCAGGGTC
>CAWJQP010000076.1:0-321044 GCA_963844855.1 Bryobacteraceae bacterium | reverse complement strand
TGGCTGGGAGGCAGGGATTCGAACCCCGATACGCGGCTCCAGAGGCCGCAGTCTTACCGTTAGACGACCTCCCAGTGGTGGGTCTCTTTCCAATATATCGCGTCATTAGTAGCTTCTGCATTATTTCCGAGCCGCTAATCGACGGGAACGTGGGATGTTAGTTGGCCGGCATGCATAGTTGACGAGATACCGCGTCCACAATGTTCGTGGGCGACCGACGGTAAAAGTCTCAGCCCAGTACTCCCGGAGTTTCTTAGTAAGCTTCGCCGCCTTATCTTCAAGCTTGGCGCGGACGTCCTCGCTCTCCTCAGAGGATTTCAGCAGCTCGGTCGTCACAATGCAGTCGTTAATGTCTCCGAGATAGGTCTGGAGCTTCTTCAGCGAATCGATCCGCTTCTCTATTCCTGGACCGTACAGCTCGCGAAATGTCTCCAGAGTGTAGCGGAAGCGCTTTGTTTGCAAGCGGAACTGGTGCATCTGGTCCCAGTCCGTTCCTTCGGCGAGCGCTTTGTCGCCCTCATCGAAGTAACGTCGCGCTAGCTTCGGCATCCGCCGCTGCAGATTCTCGCGAAGGTTCAACGAATCCTTCCAAAGCGCCTTCATGAGGTATGAAGTCCCAATTTGGAGCGCCACATAAGAGCTAAATCGGGCCTCGCACTCCGTCGCAACACGTTAGCGAACTCCTGATTGAACTCGGCGCGCTGCGCAAGAAGATTCTCGATCAATGACTCGGAGCCCCCCTTGGCATCCTTCACCAACTCGACCGCTATATCGCGATTTCGAAGCTCTCCAGCGACATCCATGATCGCCCGCAATTCTACTTTGATCTTCGTTACGCCCTTCTTCGAGAGATAAGGGCGAAACAACCGCAATGCTTGCTGGAGTCTGCGAATGGCTACTCGTACTTTATGAACCGTCTCCACATCGGGTGCTCGCTCGGCCGCGTTCAACGCCGCCACAAGGTCCTTCAATAAGTCGGTCGTCTTTGCACTAGCGAAGTCACGCATGGAGTCAGTCATTATGATTTACTTTGCTCGGATGATATTCATCGGAACTTCATAGATCTGGCGAAAGGAATCCGCGGCACGATCGGCTGCCCACAACTCGAGGTCGAGGTCTCCGGCGCCCTTCACCGAAACGTTAACCACCTTATTGACAATACCGATCTCTATATTGCTGATCTTCTGTTCGTTCCCGGCATCTAAACCGACCGCGATTCGTAGAATCGGCGTCAGCATCTGAATGATACGTTTCTCGTCCGGTTGCAGCAAGCGAAACGCCTCGTGACGTGCAGATGGCAACGACTTGCGGTGATACCTGCAAAGTAGCGCCACAAGTTGTCGTTCCCGGTCCGTGTACCCAGGCATATCGGAATTGGTGACGATGTAGGCAGAGTGCTTGTGATGACCTGTGTCGCTAATAAAATGCCCGGTGTTGTGTAGGAAGGCGGCGGCTTCCAGCAGCTTGCCGGTATCCGGAGCTAAGGTATGCAGAATGGCAAGAGAGTTGAACAGGTCGGCGGCCAACTGCGCAACCTGTTTCGCATTCTTCACGTCGACATTGAACTTCCGGCACATCCCTTCAACCATCTTGACTTGGGGCCGGTTCAAACGTGATCGTTCGCGCCCGACACCGCGCGCAGCCAGGTCTGCGATAACGCCGTCACGCACTCCAGCCGAGGAATAGTACATCGAGGACAACTTCAGCGATTCGAGCACGCGCAAAAAAACAGCCGTGCCGCCAACAATGATCTCGGCTCGGCGCGGACCGATGCCTGCAATCTTCTTCCGCTCGGCGAGCGGCCGGGTGATAAGTTCCTGGAACAGACGTCGTACCTCGGATGTCTTCGCACGCTGGCGATCGGCATCGTCACGCTTGGCCCTGGGAACTGCCTGAATCGCGCTGACAATGGCTGCCGCGGTTGCTGACGTGCAGATGACGCGGTCGAAGCTCATGTCCTTGATACGCCTGCGGGCTGGCTCGAACTTTTCTTCAATGAACTTCTGGAGTCGATGCAACTCCAAAGGGGTAGGCGGATCTTCCTTCAGGAATACCTCGGTCAGGCGCACTGCTCCGAGCGGCCGCGAGACACCTTCTTTCATCTCGCCGTTCTCTCCCACGATGAACTCGGCGCTACCCCCGCCAACATCGACGATGAGAACTCGTTCCTTTGGATGAGGCCATCGCGACTGCACCCCAAGATGAATTAGGCGTGCTTCCTCAGGACCGGAAATAATCTCTACGGGTCCACCAACTATCTCTGTCGCCCGGGCGATAAATTGAGCCTGATTGCTCGCATCGCGCACGGCGCTCGTTGCAACTGCTCGGACCGCAATTACATCCAGCTTGCGGTAGGTCTCCACCATTCGCTTCAATACTTGGCATACGAGTTCGATCGCTTCGTCGCTGATCCGGCCAGTGCGAAACACGCTGGAACCGATCCTGGTCACCTCTCGATCTGCGGCCAGGATGCGCATGGGGGCGCCCGGAACGACCTCGGCGGCCTGCATTCTTAGGGAATTGCTGCCGATGTCGATCGCCGCGTATCTGGACATAAGGCTATGATAGACGCTGCTTTCAAAACGCCCACGTCTTTACTGAGCCGGTATCATTTGCGTGGGTTAGTAGAGGTAAATCGTGGCGATTCTGGAATTGCCGCGCCATCTTTCCTGGGGTCCGATGCGCCGTAGTTCGTGCCGTTCTCATCGCGCATGACCGCCTGTCCTCCGCCCACTCTCTGCGAGTATGGCGCGGCGGTCCGCACGCTATGTCCGAGCTTCTCTAACTCCGTCCGCGTCGACTCCGGTACGCGGGATTCTACCTGCACGTCACAACCCTCGAACGTCAGCTTTGTGAACCGCGGGGCCTCCATCGCGGCCTGAATGTTCATGCCATGATCGACAACGTTTGAAACGAATTGCGCGTGCGCCTGGGCCTGATTCCAACCGCCCATAATTCCGAATGCGATGCGTGTTTCGCCTTTTGATAAGAAGCCCGGGATGATCGTGTGAATAGGACGCTTTCGAGGCGCAAGTGAGTTCGGATGACCCGGCTCCATAGTAAAAAGCCCTCCGCGATTCTGGAGCATGAAACCAGTTCCCGCAGGAACAACACCTGATCCGAAGCCGCTGAAGTTGCTTTGGATGAACGACACCATGTTGCCTTGGCGATCAACGACAGAGAGATAGATCGTGTCGGCCCCTGGTTTCTTTGCCAGTGGACATCAATTGCGAGGGAACCACGTTGCAGGAAGCGCGTTCCTCATCGATGAGCTTCGCCCGGTCGATGCCGAGTTGCTTGGAAATCATCTCTTTCACCGGTACGACCGAGAACCTGGGATCCCCGACATAGCGCAAGAGGTCAGCATATGCGAGCTTTTTTGCTTCAATCATGACGTGGAGCGCCTTGGCTGAATCGGTTCCGTACTCGCCGATCGGAAAACGCTCCATGATGTTGAGCATTGCCAATGCTGCGATGCCCTGACCGTTTGGAGGAAGCTCCGTCACCGTCCATCCCCGGTAGTCCGTAGAGACCGGCTCAACCCACTCGACTTCGAACTCCGACAAGTCTGACAAACTCATCGTGCCGCCAAGCTCCTTGGAAATCGCGACGATAGCCGCAGCGATCGGTCCTTGATAGAAGCCATCTTTTCCGGCAACGGCGATACGTTCGAGCGAGTTCGCAAGATCTGGATTGCGAAAGATGTCGCCCGGTATAGGACCTTTGCCGCTCTGTCAAATAAAGTTTTGTTGCATTTTGGTGCATGGTGAGACTCGGCTTCGCCATGACGCTGCTCCAGTTCTCTGCAATCAACTCAGTCACCGGAAAGCCTTGGCGCGCATAGTGGATCGCCGGTTGAAGCAAGTGGGAAAGGGGGAGTTTGCCGAATCTCTTGTGAAGCGCATCCCATCCGGCGACAGCGCCTGGCACTGTTACCGAATGTATGCCCATCATTGGCATGGTGAATTGGTTCTTGGTCTTAAGGAACTCTATCGTCATGCCGGTGGGAGACCAGCCGCTCGCGTTTAACCCATAGAGCTTCTTAGTCTTTGCCTCATAGACAATCGCAAAGAGATCACCGCCAATACCGTTACTGATTGGGTTCGGTCAGCCCCAGTGTCGCGTTCGCGGCGATCGCTGCATCTATCGCTGACCCACCCGCCTCAAGAATCTTCACCCCTGCCGCTGAAGCGAGCGTCTGACTAGTCGCTACGATTCCGTGGCGGGTAATCACCATTGACCGGGCCTGGGTCCGGATCGGATCGGGTTCGTTATCAGTTTGTGCCAAGAGCGTCCATGCAGCGCATGCAAGAATCAGAGCGCGTTTCACTGTACATCGATCATAGACCGAAGTTGCTCCGCGTTATGAAATGCATGACCGCCGATGTCGTTGTTGTAGTAGACGTATACTGACCTGCCCTCATTGAGCCAAGTGCGAACGCGTCTGGCCTCTGCTCTCACCAGACTATTTGAATAGCTCCCCGTATACCTTCCCTCCGTCGTCCCATGGCGCCGAACATAGACGAAATTCACATCGTTGGGTTCCTCGGAGGCCCCTCTGCCTGGCATGTCATGGATACACAAAGCAGCCTTCTGGCGATCTAACGCCTTATAGACATCCCGGTGCAGCCAGTCATCGCTTCGAAACTCGACAGCGATCTGCCACCGGGAGTTCGGTAGGCCGCGGAACTCCTCTAGGTACGCTGTCAGTTTTTCGATATCTCTTTTTTGATTGGGTGGAAGTTGAAGCAGCAAGGGAGCGCGCCTTGAAAGATCGAGTACCTCTGCGGCCTCTAGAAAGCGCGAGGTCAGATCGGCTGCATTCTTGAGCTTACGGTAATGAGTGATCCCGCGCCAGATTTTCAACGCGAAGCGGAAATGCCCCGGAGTGGAGTCTTGCCACGCTGCAATCGTTTCCCGCTTCGGAATACGGTAGAAAGATGTGTTTACTTCCACCGTATCGAAGCGATCAGCTATGAATGTCAGCCAGTTCTTCTGCGCAAATTTTGGCGGGTAAATCAGCTTTCGCCAGTGTTTATAGTTCCAGCCGCTGGTTCCGATATACGCGCGACTCGCCGCCACAAACCCAACCTACCATCGCAGCGATCGAAGCGCCTGCATGTCTCGGGCAAGAATCTGACGGTCACGAGGATGCACCTGATCGGCGCGGCTTAGATCACCGAGATCGTCGATTACGCGGCTTAGACGGCCGGTATCCAACCCACCGTTCCGGGAGTTGTACCGCATCTGCTGCAGATCACTGATGGCGCGATTAAAATGACCTCGCTCATGACCATCCACACGATTCCTCGACGCAGCGACCTGCAAGTCCCGCAGCGTTCGATCAATGATCGAAAAGTCTCCTCGTGAGCCGTAGCCCCCGTTACTGTAGGTGCCGTTGCCGTAGCCATAACCCCTGTCTCCCCGGTAGTACGGATCACGGGAGTTACGAGAGTTCCGCCCATTGCGGTCCCAATCGTCACGCGAGTCTCTAGACCAACCCCAACCGCGACCACGACGGCGATCGTCATCATCGTCAAATGCAAAAACTGGAAGAGCCAAAGCAGCCACTAGAGCGTATCGAAACAGCATTGTCAGTCCCTCCGCTCCCTGTGACGTTCGGTCAACTTGGAAAAGGTACTCTGCCTCACATTAATATCTCTTCAACCGTGCCCCGGCCTCCGCCGTTATAATCAACCAGAGAGGAGAGTCTCTGCGCAAGCGACTCATTTATATAGGCGCCACGCTGCTGCTGGCCGTCCTGGTTGCGCTTGTGGTCTGGCAAAGTTCCTTCGACTTCGGCGGTTACGGGCCCACCAGCCCCGGACAGACCTATACGGTGTGGGCCGTCTCCACCCTCATATTTATCCTTACTGTCACGCTCGGCTTTATGCTGGTGCGCAACTTCGTAAAGTTGTGGATCGATCACCACCAGAACCGGGAAGGCTCGCGCATCCGAACCAAGCTTGTGCTGGGAGCGTTGGCACTAACAATCACGCCCGTGGTTTTCCTCGTATTCTTCAGTGTTGGGGTTCTAAACATAAACCTCCGACGCTGGTTCACTCAGCCCGCCGAGAACGTTAAGATCAACCTGGTTGAAATCGCGGCTGCCATCGACCGTGAGAATCGTTCGAAGGCAGACGCCCTCGCGATGTGGGCGGCCAACTCCGACGAAGCGGAGAAAGCTCGTCAGAACGGAAAGGGCGATTTAAGTAAAACGTGCCGGCAACGCGGCATCGCCGAACTCCGCCTGGAGCCTTCGAGCGGCGCGGTTATTTGGCTCTGCGGGCCGGCGGACGCGAAGAGACATGGGTCCCGTAGAATCCCGCTATGGGGACGTCGTGTTACGCACGACGCCCGTAGTCGATCTATCGCGCATTCAGACTGAGATCGCCGAATCGATACGAAAATATCACCAGCTTGCCTCCGATCAACGCGCCATCAAGAACTCATATCTTCAATTGCTCGTTTTGATCACGCTTTTCATTCTTTTCTTTGCTACGTGGCTGGCTCTGTTCCTGTCCAAGCAGATCAGCGTTCCGATCACGGCGCTGCTGGCCGCCGCGCAGGAAATTCGCAAAGGCAACCTCGGGACGAAAGTCCAGGTCGGCGCAGTCGATGAATTGGCCTCGCTTGTCCGCGCCTTCAACGAAATGTCGCTCGATCTCGAAGCGAACAGCCGCGAACTGGAGAACCGCCGCCGATTCACAGAAGCGATTCTGGAGAGCATTCCGACGGGTGTCATTTCGCTGACCTCCGATGGACGAATCCAGAGAGTCAACCGCGCATTGCAGGGATTACTGGGAGTAGATGCGGTCAATCGCGCCACGCGTCTGAGCGAGCTGTTCACTCCGGAAGATACCGCTGAGATCCGCTATCTTATGAATCGCGCCCGCCGGATGAACGTAGCTGCCAGTCAGCTTGAGATCCGCGATGAGCAGCGCGTTCTTCATCTTTCGATCACCGTGTCGGCTCTTGATGATCGTGTCACTTCCGGCTTTGTCCTTGTGCTCGAAGACACGACCGATATGATGCGAGCGCAGAAGGCGGCCGCTTGGCATGAGATAGCGCGCCGCATCGCGCATGAGATCAAAAATCCGCTGACACCCATCGGACTCTGCGCGGAACGCATCTCACGCCAGCTCGATCGTATCGGCGGAGGTCCGGAGAAGGACCGAATTCTTCGAGAATGCTCGAAGATCATTGCGTCTGAAGTACAGACTGTGAAGACGCTGGTCGACGAATTCTCGCACTTCGCGCGCTTACCTGCGGCGCAGCCTGCTCCAGCGGATTTGAACGAAGTCGTCGAGAATGCGCTCGCTGTGTTCGCAGGACGGCTTGAGGCATCGAAGTCCGCAAGCATCTTGCCCCGGATCTTCCGCTGGTGAACATCGATCGTGAACAGTTCAAGCGCCTGGTTGTCAATCTTATCGATAACGCCGCGGAAGCGATGCGAGAATCTCTCGTCAAGCGTCTCTACGTTGGTACGAGCGCGATTGGCACAGATTTCGTTGAACTGACCGTCGCTGACACAGGCTGCGGAATCTCTCCTGATGATAAAGAAAAGCTGTTCCTGCCGTATTTCACCAGAAATCCGCGCGGAACCGGACTCGGACTGGCGATCGTGAATCACATCGTGTCCGAGCACGGGGCCCAGATTCGAGTCGAGAACAACCACCCGGCTGGCGCCAGATTTGTTGTTGAGATTGCCGCCCTGGTGGCAGATACACAAACCGTAGAAACCAACGCATGAAACGTTCCCGCGTGCTTGTAGTGGATGACGAGCCGGGCATTCGTGAGTCCTTGTCCGGAGTGCTCGGCGATGAAGGTTACGACGTGGAATCGGTAGGGGACGGTGAGACCTGTCTCCAGCGCTTACACGAGCGCCCGTTCGACGTAGTCCTACTCGATGTGTGGCTTCCGGGCATCGACGGCATGGAAACGCTGATTCGCATTCAGGAAATTGCCGAGCCGGATAGGCCCATGGTGATCATGATCTCGGGTCATGGCAACATCGAGACTGCCGTGCGCGCAACGAAGCTCGGCGCATACGATTTTCTCGAGAAGCCGCTGACGATTGAGAAAGTCAGCGTCCTCGTGAAGAATGCCTGCCAGCAGCTCAAGCTGGAGCGCGAGATCGAGCTGCTGAAGGAAGGCGACGGCAAGCTGCGAATCATTGGCGAAAGCGTACCTATGAAGGCGCTGCGCCAGCAACTGGGACTGATGGCTGGCAACAAACGGCCGAGTCCTGATTTTTGGGGAGAGCGGGACCGGCAAGGAGCTTGTAGCGCACGCCATCCACCAGAACAGCCCTCGCATGCGCGACCCGTTCATCGAAGTGAACTGCGCTGCGATTCCCGAAGAGCTGATCGAAAGCGAGTTGTTCGGACACCGCAAGGGTAGCTTCACCGGCGCGAGCGAAGACAAAACGGGGAAACTGCAGAAGGCCGATGGCGGAACGCTGTTTCTCGACGAAGTCGGAGACATGAGCCTGAAGACTCAGGCAAAAGTTCTCAGGGCGCTGGAAGAGCAGCGCTTCGAACCCGTTGGCGCGCACGATTCGATCACGGTGGATGTCCGAATCGTCGCGGCGACCAACAAGAATCTAGAGGACGAAATCTCCCGCGGAAACTTCCGTGAAGATCTGTTCTACCGGCTGAACGTGATTCCGTTCTATGTCCCGCCTCTGCGCGATCGTCTGGAAGACGTTCCTCTCCTGGCGGATCACTTTGCGAGCGAGTTCACCACCTCATACGGTCGGAAGCCGAAAGAGCTTACACCGGAGGCTTACAGAGTCCTGCAGGACTACAACTGGCCGGGCAACGTGCGGGAGCTGAAAAACCTGATGGAGCGCATCGTGATTATGAATCCTCAAGTGCGCGTCGATGCGCGGCACATTCCGCTTAACCCGCAGCGACGTCAGAGCTTGGAGCGCTCGGTCGATCGTTTTGGCAGTCTGCAGGAAGTCCGCGAATCTGCCGAAAGAGAGTATATTCTTAAGAAACTCGAAGAGACGCAGGGAAATGTGACTCGGACCGCGGAACTTCTCGGCCTGGAGCGCAGCAACTTGTACCGGAAGATGAAGTCCCTCGGAATCGCCCCAAAAGAAGGGTGAGCCGATTCACAGCATTTTCGCGCTAATTAATAAGTAACACAGTTACGCATCACGGAGGTGTGTTTAAATCGGATGAAAATCCTATCTAGCGTTCTAACCGGCTTGGCCTTCGCTGCCGCCGCGTTTGCTCAGACGCCAACTATTACCAGCGGCCAGGTCACGAATGCGGCCAGCTATGCGATTCCCGATCTGCCGAGCGGAGCGCTCGCCCGCGGCGGAATGATCGTCATTAAGGGCTCGAATCTCGGTCCCGCGACACTTCAGATAATCAATCAGTTCCCTTTGGTGACCACCCTCGCAGGAACATCAATCAAAGCGACCGTCGGAGGCTCAACTGTCGACCTCTTCATGATTTACACG
Source organism: Bryobacteraceae bacterium (assembly GCA_963844855.1). Taxonomy (GTDB): domain Bacteria; phylum Acidobacteriota; class Terriglobia; order Bryobacterales; family Bryobacteraceae; genus DASQDN01. The sequence goes on along the minus strand of CAWJQP010000076.1, from coordinate 311,569 downwards.
TCTGCCGCGCAATTGGCGGCTATTCTGCCATCTTCCACGCCTGCGGGAACGGGCACGCTTACGGTCACGTACAACGGTCAGACCAGCGCGCCATCACCGATTCGAGTCGTTCAGTCCGCATTCGGTATCTTTACGCTGAATGAGGCCGGTAGCGGTCCGGGAGTGTTCCAAAATGCCAATTCTGGTACCGATCAACCCGTCAACACTTTGACAGTGCCAGCGAGACCGGGTCAACTGGCCATCATCTGGGGAACCGGACTGGGACCCGTGACCGGCAATGAAGCAGCCGGCGCGGTACCCGGAGACATGCCCTCAACACCGGTGGAAGTCTATGTTGGCGGCCGACCTGCAACGATATCCTACAGAGGCCGTTCCGGCTGCTGCGCTGGTATCGATCAGATCGTTTTCACCGTTCCAGCGGGCGTCGAAGGGTGCTACGTACCCGTCGTCGTAAAGACGGGTGACGTTGTGAGCAATTTCGTTAGCATGAGTATCGCTGGCCAAGGCAATGCTTGCACCGATCTCACCGGTTTGACTGGTACGCAACTCGAATCCGCGCAGAGAACGGGTTCGCTTCGTGTTGGCGGTATTAGCCTAAACCGCTCGGTGACGAAGATTAGCGTCCCGGGTTTTGGCTCGATTGAGAGCAAGTCCGACACCGGAGCTGGCAGCTTCTATCGCTATGACTTCAATCAGCTGATCCGCGCGCAATCTGTCGGATCACCTTACGCCGCGAGTCTTGGGTCGTGCACGATTTTCACGTCACGCAACTCGACACCCGGCACGCCTACAGACGTGATCCGTCCAACCGAACTGGACGCCGGAGCAGCAATCAATGTTACTGGTCCTCGAGGCGCAAAGACTCTGACGAAACAACAGGGCATCTACTCTGCGACACTTAGCAGCGGTACACCCAACATCCCCGGCTTACCCGGCGGTGGGACGAGCACGCCCGACTATCTCGAACCGGGCGCGTACACAATCAGCGCTCCAGGTGGAACAGGAGCCAATGCAGTCGGAGCATTTTCCGTCAACATGACAATCCCACAACTCCTGAACTGGACCAACATGGACGCGATTGAGAATGTCACGCGCGCATCGGGACAGAACATCACGTGGACAGGCGGGGATCCGAACGGGTACGTCAACATTCTCGGCGCCTCCGCCACGGCGAATTCCAGTTCAGTCTTCATTTGCATCGAGCGGACCAGCGCGGGCAGCTTCAACATCCCGTCCTATGTTCTCTCCGCTCTTCCGGCCACGACGGGTCAGAATTTCGGCTTCCTGTCCGTTAGCGGCGTATCGCAAGTAGTTCCTTTCACGGCCACCGGCCTCGATGCTGCCGGCGTTACAGCAACCTCTGGCTCACAGAAGACCGTGACCTTCCAGTAGGTGCCAAGAGGGGAGTCGCAACCAACGGCTCCCCTCAAAAATCCCCGCCTCTCAGATTGAACGTCCCGGCCCTCCCGCACGTCATAACTCTGTGACCCGACTTGTCTTATTCCTGGCTGCGCTGCCTCTTTTTGCGGCCGAAACCAAGCTCGATCCCCAGCTTCAAAAGTTCCTCGAACAGATCGAAAACCGCTATAACCGTACGAGAACTCTACAAGTTACGTTCGAAGAGAGCTACATGGGATCAGGCCGGCCGCGGCGCAGTGAGGCCGGGGAACTCTCGCTACGCAAACCAGGCCGGATGCGATGGGAGTATACTCAACCAGCCGGAAAGCTGTTTCTTTCCGACGGAAAGCTGATTTACTACTACAACCCGATTTCCAAGCGTGCCGAGAAACTTAAGCTTAAGGAAAGCGAGGACATGCGTGCGCCTTTGGCGTTTCTCCTCGGTCGGCTCGATTTCGATAAGGATTTCAGAGACTTCAAGCTAAAAACCGAGAATGGCAACCAACTGGTCATTGCCACGCCGAAGTCTGAAAAGCTCCCATACAAGCAGGTTGAATTCACTGTTACATCCCTGGGCGAGATCAAGCAGTTGATCGTGAGTGGTCATGACGACGCCATCCTGATCTTCCGTTTCTCGAACGAGCGCATCAATCCCGTCCTCGACGAAAGTCTGTTCCAGTTCCAGTTACCGGCCGGGGCCACTTGGCTCGAAGCCTCGGCGTCCACGGAGGCTAAGTAAGGCTGTGGCCGAGTTTGCTCTAAAGTACGCTGACGCCCGAGGCGAGATTCACAACCAAGTAGCCGAAGCTGCGTCCGAGCAAGAACTCCGCGACCGCATGACTCACCAGGGGTTCCTGGTCTATTCGGTAAAGCCGCGCGGCCAGATGTCCGCTTTGAGCGCCTCATTCGGAGGGCGTGGCAAGAAGCTCAACATTGAGAAGTTCCTGATCTTCAACCAGCAGTTCGTCACGCTGATCAAAGCCGGACTCCCCATTCTTAAGGGCCTCGATCTGCTAGCCGACCGTCTGGTCGATCCGAAGCTCGGTCCTTACATTAAGGCAGTGCGAGATGACGTGCGCCGCGGGTCGCTACTATCGGACGCCTTCGAAAAGCAGACGATTTTCCCGCCGGTGTACGTCACCTCGGTGCTCGCCGGCGAAAAGAGCGGCGCGCTCGCTGAAGTGCTGGACCGGTTCATCACCTATCAACGCACCGCTCTCGCAATCCGGAAAAAAGTCATTGTTTCCCTGATTTACCCGACATTTCTGGTGGTCCTGGTTGTCGGGCTGATCATCTTTCTTGTCACTTACGTGGTGCCAAATTTCGCGGAGCTCTACGGGAGTATGTCCGCCATCCTACCGCCGATGACGCAGATCCTCATAGCCGTAGGCACGACGGCTCGAAACTACATCGTTTTCGGTCGTTGTAGGCTGATCGTGGCGATGGCGATCGGCTTCCGCTTTTGGTCCCGAGGCGAAGCCGCGCGGCTCAAAATCGACCGCGTCAAACTCGCGGTCCCTGTTTTCGGTGACATTTGGGTGAAGTATCAGGTGGCTCAGTTTTCGCGAATTCTGAGCACTCTGCTCCAGGGCGGTATCCCGCTGGTCCAGGCGCTCGGCACTGCTTCCGAATCGCTGGGAACCCCGCTTGCTGAAGCAGGCGCTCGAAAAAGCTGTCAGAATGGTGAGAGAAGGTCAGACGCTCTCCAGCTCCCTTACTGCTACCGGCATTTTCCCAGGTCTTTCCATCGACATGATTGAAGTTGGCGAATCGACCGGCGCGCTGCCGGCGATGCTGAACAGCGTGGCCGAATTTTACGAAGACGACGTCAACACACGGATGACGGCCGCGCTCTCCATGATCGAGCCCGCAATCATGATTTTCATGGGCATTTTCGTGGCGTTTGTGTTGATTGCGCTGTATCTGCCGATCTTTTCTCTGGCGGATACTTTCGGAGGTTAATCGATGGCGGCCGAACAAACGAAACTCACCCCGGACCAGGAGTCGCAGCAGGCGCGAACGCTTGCGGCCCGCTATCGCTGCGAATATCGTCGATCTGCGGGAAGGCAAGATCGATCACGACCTGTTTCACTCGGTTCCTGTCGACCTGATGTTCCGCTACAACTTCGTTCCGCTGCATGCGCAGAATGGAACGCTCGAGATTGCGCTGGCCGATCCGCGCAATCTGAACCTCATCGACGAGCTGTCCATCGTGCTCAAGAAGAAGCTCCGCGTCAAAGTCGCGACGCTGACGCAGATCTCCGACCTTCTGAAGAAGACCGAGCAGTCGCAGCGCGTCCTCGAAGAAGTCACCGAAGGTTTCGCGCTCGATGTGGTCAGCGAAGAGAACGCTGATGAAACGCTGTCCATCGACAAGCTCGCCGCCGCCGACAGCGACATCGCGCCGGTCATCAAGCTGGTCGACACGACGATCTTCAGCGCTCTCGAACGCCGCGCCAGTGACATTCACGTCGAGACGCGCGACAGCGAAGTTGCCATCAAGTACCGCATCGACGGCGTGCTCCACTACGCCATGCCGCCCATCGCGAAGGACTGGCATTCGGCGATCATCTCGCGTATCAAAGTCATGAGCGAACTCGATATTGCCGAGCGCCGCGTCCCGCAGGACGGCCGCTTCCGCGTGCGATACAAAGGCCGTCTTATCGATTTCCGTGTCTCCATCATGCCGACGATTCATGGCGAGGACGCAGTGCTCCGCGTACTCGACAAAGAGTCGATGAGCGAGAAGTTCGCCAAGCTCAGCCTCGACGTCGTAGGGTTCTCCGAAGCTGACCAGACCAAGTTTCGCGCGCTACATCAAAGAGCCGTACGGAATGGTGCTGGTCACTGGGCCTACCGGCTCCGGTAAGACGACAACGCTGTATGCCGCGCTCAGCGAGATCAAGAACGATGAAGACAAGATCATTACTATTGAAGATCCTGTCGAGTATCAGTTAAAGGGAATCACGCAGATCCCGGTTAACGAGAAGAAGGGGCTCACGTTCGCCCGCGGATTGCGCTCCATTCTTCGTCACGACCCCGACAAGATCATGGTCGGCGAAATTCGTGACCAGGAGACGGCGCAGATCGCCATCAACGCGGCCCTTACCGGACACCTCGTCTTTACGACCGTCCACGCGAACAACGTTTTTGACGTGCTGGGCCGCTTCCTGAACATGGGTGTCGAGCCGTACAACTTCGTCGCGGCGTTGAACTGCATCCTGGCGCAGCGGCTGGTCCGTCTCATCTGCCCGCACTGCAAGACGCGTGTCTATTACCCCGACGCCTATCTGGTCGAAAGCGGTCTGATCCGAAGGAATGGCAGCGACGTTGCCATCTATGAAGGCGCGGGATGCTTCGAATGTGGCGGCACAGGCTTCCGTGGACGAACCGCGATTCATGAGCTGCTCGACCTGAGCGAACGAATTCGCGAAATGATTCTGAACAAGCGGCCGACCTCGGACCTGAAGCGCCTCGCAAAAGAAGAGGGCATGACATTCCTGCGCGAATCCGCGATCGAGAAAGTGCGTCTGGGAATCTCCACCCTGAAGGAAATCAATAAGGTAACGTTCATCGAAGGCTAGAGCAATGCCCAACGCACTCTTACGGCTAATACAAGATCCGCCGCCCGACTATATCTTCGAGCTATCCGAGGGCGGCATCGCGTACATGCGTCCTGGCTTAACGCAGCCTGCCTTCGAGCCGCTGGAGCCTGGCGTCATCGTTCCGTCGCCGATGACCGACAACGTTCTCAAAGCTGACGCGCTCGGTGACAAAGTGCGGGCTCTGGCAGGATCCTCGGCTGGCCGCAAACGGGGTCGCGCCGTTCTCATCCTTCCCGACTTCTGCGCTCGCGTCGCTGTGCTGGAGTTCGATTCGCTACCGACAGACCATAAGGAACAACTCGCGCTCGTTCGCTTTCGAATGAAGCGCAGTGTCCCGTTCGATCTGGAATCCGCGGCGGTCAGTTTTCATTCCCAAACGAAAAAAGGCAAAGGCGTCGAGGTGGTTGTAGTCGCTGCCGCGCTTGAGATTGTTGCGCGATACGAAGCGCCATTTCGCGCTGCCGGCTTACATCCTGGTCTTGTCACGACATCAGGAATCGCGATGATTGATTTGGAACGGCGGCCTGAAATTTCGGTGCTCGTGCGCATGAGTGGCAAGGTATTAACCGTCCTCGTGCTGAATGCGGGCGCGCTCAAATTGGTACGCACAGTCGAACTGGCCGAGGTCTCTCGCGACGAAATCCTTGCGGTCCTTTTTCCGACGATGGCGTTTATCGAAGATCACTTCCATGCGAAGCCTGCTCGTTTGCTTTTCTGCGGCATTGGTGACGAGGAAAGCTGGGAAACTGAGTTGGGAATTCCGGTGGAAACACTCAAGTCCCGGTTTGGCGCGCTGACGCAATATAACGCGGGTTTGTACGGATACCTGCAGTCGGTATCAGAAAGCGCAGGAGTAAACGCCGCATGAGAATTTCCATCAATCTCGCGAGCGAACCGTTCCGCCGCGACCGGCCGATGGTCGCTGCGTCTGTAGCGGTGGGTGTGATGCTCGCCGGGCTTCTCGGCATGCTTGTCTATCTGGCGGCTTCGGAGCGTGATCGTGCAGCGGAAGCGCGTCAGTCTATCGCCCGAACGGAAGCCCAGCTTACGAGGAATGCGCAGGAAAGAGCTCGCCTTGAAGGCGTGCTGCGCCAGCAGCAGAACGCCGAAGTTCTCGATCGAAGTGTCTTCCTGAACGCCCTGCTTTCCCGCAAAGGCGTAAGCTGGACGCGCATTTTTTCGGATCTTGAAAAAGTAACACCTGCCAACGTGCGGCTGATTACTGTGCGGCCCCAGATCAATGCGAACAACGAATTGTTGCTTGACATGGTTGTGGGATCGCAGTCCGCCGAATCGATCCTCAATTTCCTTATGCAGCTAGAGGCTTCGAGCGTCTTCGGCAAAACGACGCAGCATACAACTATGCCCCCGTCGCAAACTGATCCGCTTTTCCGAAGCCGTGTGAGTGTGAACTATGCGCAAAAGCTTTGACAAACTCAGACTGCCGGGTCTGACACGGAAATTCTCCAAGGACCCCAGGGTCATCGCGCGCGTAGTGCTAGGCACTCTGCTCCTGGCGAATCTGATAGCTGCTTTCGCGATCTTTCAGCCGCTCGGAGGATCGGCCGAAGAACTGGATCAGCAGTTGGGAACGCTTCAGGATCAGCTGGTGCGCGACCAGATTCAGCTGCAGCGGCTGCGGGCGCTCGTCAACAAAATCGAGCAAGCGCGCGCTAGCGGAGATTCCTTCGTCGATACCTACTTCATGGGGCGCAGAACGACATCGTCAACGATAGGTTCGGAGTTGCTGAAGGCCGCCAAAGATGCCGGCATGAAGCCGAAAGAGCAGTCGTTCACTTTCGATCCGATTGAAGGCAGCGACACGTTGACCATGATGACGATCGTCGCAAACTACGAAGGCACTTACGGAGATTTGCTGCAGCTCGTGAATAGGCTCGACAAATCGGCGCGCTTTCTGATTATCGACACGATGTCCGCAGCTCCGTTGCAGGGTACCGGCAATCTTGCGATCAGCATCAAGTTGAACACTTTCGTACGTGAGGACGGACCCACAGCATGACTCTCGGCGCTGAACCAAAGAAGGTCGCGGGCCTCATCGGATTATTAGTCGTTGCCCTCGTTGTGTATCTGATGAATTCATCCTCGACGCCGGGCGGGGCCGAATATAGTCCTTCGACCGCGAAAAGTGGAACCGGAACATCCGCGAGACCCCAGTCTCCGGTGACTCCGGCCGAGCCGCCGGCTGCAACGACGCGCCAGGCTCGACCGGCCGAACGCGAATTTCGTCCACGCGTCCGACCCAGGCGTGGCGAAGCGCGTCCTGATCCGACAACGATCGATCCGACTCTCCGACTAGATATTCTTGCCAAGCTGCAACAGGTGAATGTGGAAGGTAATCATCGCAGCATCTTCGACTTCGGTCAGGCTCCTCCTCCCGAGGCAAAACCGCTGGTCGCTTCCGCAAAAGGACCCAAAGTTCCTACGCCCTTCGGGCCCGCGCCTCCTCCTGCGGCTGCCCCTCCTCCGGCTCCGCCGGAGCCACCGAAAGCGCCGCCTGTACCGCTGAAATTCTTCGGTTACATCAGTCCCGTGAGCCAGCCAAACAAGCGGGCTTTCTTTATTGAGGGAGAAGACATTCACGTCGTACACGAAGGCGATATCGTGAAGAGCCGCTATAAGATCGTCCGTATCGGCGTCAACTCCGTCGTTGTCGAGGACATGCAGTTCAAGAGCCAGCAAACGCTGCCGCTTGAGGAACAAACATGAAAACGCGCGCCGTGACACGAAATCGAGAGTCGGGGTTTGCTCTCCTCTTCGTGTTTCTAATGTCGGCGGTCATTGCGATCAATCTTTACAATCAATTGCCCCGGGCGGCTTTTGAATCGCAGCGCGCGAAAGAAGAGATGCTGCAGGAACGCGGCCAGGAATACATTCGCGGGATCCAGTTGTACGTAGCCAAATGGCGGAGATTTCCAGAGAATCTGGACGCGCTCGAGAAGACGAATAATCAGCGCTTCCTCCGCAAACGTTATAAGGATCCGATGACCGGCAAGGATGAATGGAGGGCCATTCATGTTGACGGGGCGGGCCAACTCACCGATTCCATCATCAAACCCCAAGTCGGCACGGAGAAGAAGCAAAATCTGAACAACTTCATCACCGAGATGCCAGCGATTGGCGCAACCGCGGCACAAGGCGCCGATGGCGCGCAAAACGCCGCGATGCGCAAGCGTCCTAGCGATCAACAGGCGCTGCCGATGCCGGGAGCGACAGGGAATGTCCCGGTGGATCCGCAACAACAGGTGGCGGTGGGTCCGAACGGTCAACCCATGATGCCGGGTCAGCCGGGCACACCGGATGTACCTCCGATGTCCGACCAGTCGGACCAGCCAGGTCAACAGACGCCCCAGCCGGGCCAGCCCGTCGATCCGAATCAACCTCAGCTCGCCCAGCAACAGCCTGGAACGTTCCCACAACCCGGACAACCACAACCTGGACAACCACAACCCGGACAGCCGCAATTCGGGCAACCACAACCTGGACAGCCACAACCCGGACAGCCACAGTTCGGGCAAGTACAGCCTGGTCAACCGCAATTTGGACAGCCGCAGTTCGGACAGGTACAGCCTGGACAACAACCCCGGCCGACCGGTCCTGGGTTGCCGTATCCAGTGCCGGCGCCTCCCGGTGGCCCAAATACTGCGGGAAACTACCCGGGCAACATCGCTGGCCAGCAGCCGCAGGCTCAGCCGACTCAGGCACAGAATCAAGGGCTGGCCATGATCAACCAAATCCTGACGACTCCGAGAAGCGCCAACAACATGCAGGTTCCCGGAGCCCCGGGTCTACAAATCGGCGGCGGAATCGCCGGCTTTGCGAGTACGATGGAAGCCCCCAGCATCAAGATTTACAACGAGCGGCAGAAGTACAACGAGTGGGAATTCATTTACGACATGAAGAAGGACAAGCGCCTCCTCGGGGCTGCTGCAGGTGGCAATGCGAACCCGAACCAGCCACAGAATCCGCTCGGCCCCAATCCGATGAATCCCAATTCGATGAATCCCAACAACCCCGTGAACCCCGGTGTGCCGAATCCCATGGTTCCTAATCCGATGAGTCCGAATCAACCTCAAGGGCCAAGGCCCGGCGGGGGCTTCAATCAGGGAGGCGGCGGCTTCAACCAGGGTGGCGGCTTCAATCAGCCTCGTCGCTAATCCGCTGCCAGAAAATGACTCCGAATCTAACCGACGATGTTGAATGGCTGATGCCGGGCGGTTAATCACGTACTTGGTTATGCTGAAAGGCTGAGTCAATGGCCACGATTAAGTTCCAATCCGTCGACGAATATCTAGCTTTGCAGCCACAGCCGGCTCAGGCGTTACTCGAGCGCGTGCGGAGCATCATCCAAAAGGCCCTTCCTGGAGCCGAGGAAATGATCTCGTACAACATTCCCACCTACAAGCTCGATGGACGCCCAGTGGTTTATTTCGCCGGCTGGAAAAAGCATTACTCTCTCTATCCAGTTACGAAACGAGTCGTCGCGGAGTTCAAGGAGGAGCTGACGCCGTACAAAGTCAACAAGGGGACAATTCAGTTCCCTTTGACCAAGCCTGTTCCAGCGAAATTGATCGAACGAATAGCCAAGCTCCGCGCCAAAGAAGTGGCCTAGTTACGGTCGCGCAGTAACGAAAAACGTTCTTCCCTGACGGTTGATTAACAGCACAGCCTGCCCGCCTCTTTCGAGTGCTTTTTGCAGATCTGCAGGCGCCCGAATCGGCTGCCGATTAGCCTCGACGATCACGTCTCCCGGCCGCACTCCCGCTTCGGCTGCCGCGCCTGACGGGTCGACATCGCGAACAAGCAGACCTCCAATATCGGGCCGCAATCCAAGCTCGCGTGCGATTTCCGGAGTCATCGGCTGCACGGAGATCCCGAGCTTGCCGCCCTGCTGCGGTCCACCGTCCTCTCCACCCCCCACTGTCGCCATCGGTTGCGCCTCTCCGAGCCTCACCTTAATTTGTTGCTCCTTACCTTCGCGCAACAGCGTGATTGTGACTTCAGTACCTGGCGAAGTCATGGCGACCTTATTGCGAAGCGCATTGGGATTATTCACAACATCGTTATCGATCTTCCGAATGACATCTCCCCGCCGTATGCCGGCCTTGATTGCGGCGCCATTTCGATCCACATCGGCAACCAGAACGCCGGCAGTATCCTTTAACCCCAACGATTCGGCTAGTTCCTGTGTCAATTGCTGCGTGAAAATCCCAAGCTGTCCGCGCTGGACCTTTCCCCGCTTTATGAGTTGATCCCGGACTTCTTGCGCCATGTTCGACGGTATCGCGAACCCGATACCGATGTTGACTCCGGACGGCGACAGGATCTGCGAATTGATCCCGATCAATTCCCCGCGTGTATTCACGAGCGCGCCGCCGGAATTCCCGCGATTGATTGCGGCATCGGTCTGCAGGAAATCCTCGAAGCTGCCATCGCTCAAGCCCGTGCGTCGGCCCTTGGCGCTAATGATCCCCGACGTCACGGTCTGACCGATCCCGAGCGGATTGCCCACGGCAAGCACCACATCGCCCACGCGAACCTTATCCGAGTCACCCAGCGGTAGAGTGGCGTGCTTGCCGCTGGACAGCTTCAAAACGGCGAGGTCGCTCGGGGGGTCGCTCCCGATCAGGCGAGCTTTCTGTGTACGACCTTCGGCGAACTCGACGACAATCTCCTGGGCGCCATCGATCACATGATGGTTGGTCAGAACATAACCATCTTCCGAAACGACGACACCCGATCCCAAGCCGCGCTGGATCTGATCCCGGGGAGCCTGAGGCGCTCCTCGGCCAAGACCGAAGAATTCGCGCAACATAGGATCGTTGAAGAAAGGAAACTGCTGCGGTGCGCGTACCCGGCGCTCCGACCGAATAGTCACCACAGCAGGCGCGACGCGGTCGACAACCTCCGCAAAGGACTGCTGTCCATTTTGCACGATAGGAGCGGAAACAGCGGGCGACGAACGTTGAGGTTCTATCGTGCGATTACAGGAAACAAGCGCGGTTGCGACCGCAACGGCAAGGAGTATGCGCATTCAGCCTCCGTATAGGGACGCAAAATGATCACCGAATGCAACTCAGGAAATAGGGCTCTTCCCGTGTTTGCGGCCCGATGCCGCCTCATTCGGTTTCCAGAGAACTTCTTCGGCGCCGAGCTGTACGTTGGACCATCTGCTCCAAACGAAAAAAGCGTCGCTCAGGCGATTGAGATACTGCACGGCAAGCGGTGGCGCCGAATTCTCCCGCGCCAGCGTGACACACAATCGTTCTGCCCGCCGGCAAATCGTCCGGCAAACATGAAGAACCGAATTGATCTCACTGCCACCCGGAAGCACGAACGACCGCAACATCGGGAGACCATCATTCATTGAATCGATCTCACGCTCCAGTTGCTCGATATCTTCATTGGTGATCTGCGGCTGTTTTGGATGGACGTCTTGAGGCAGCGTCGCCAAAATCGAACCCAGATTGAACAGTTCATGCTGGACCCTTTTCAGAATCACCGCAAGCGGCGCCAGCGCAGGTTCGCGCTCAGCCGCAAAACACGCCATCCCGGTGAATGAGTTCAACTCGTCGACTGTCCCGTAAACTTCGATTCGAAGACTGTCCTTCGGAGCACGCTGGCCGCCCACGAGCGACGTTTCTCCGCCATCTCCGCGCTTCGTGTATATGCGGTTAATCGCAAGCCGCGGCTCGCTGAAGGGCGCCTCGCTCATAAGAACGCTCGTAACAATCGGGACTGAACGTCTTTCAACGAAGTGTGGGCGTTGTCCAGTTCTGAAATCTTTTCACGCAGGGTGCGGAACAACTGTGTGCGTTCGATTGCACTTTGGATCACAAGCAGCAATTGCGAGTTATCCCACGGCTTCTCGAGATACTGGAACAGGCCGACATCGTTGATCGCTTGAATTGCGCTCTGCTTGTCAGCGTGGCCGGTTAGCAGAACGCGGGCCGCCTCCGGTTGCAATTGCTTCGCCTTCCCAAGCAATTGGATTCCGTTCATCTTCGGCATCAGATAGTCGCTCACGACGACATCCACCGGACTGCATCTCCAGAAACTTAGCAGCTTGTTCCGGATCCGTAAACCCATGAAGATCGTACTCCGTCTCGAGGCTCAGGAACGCCTTGACACTCGTAATCACCATCTCCTCGTCGTCGACGATTGCAACGACCGGCTGTACGTTCCCTTTTCCGTTTTGGTCCACTTACGCCTGCTCCTGTGATCTCGGCTGTTGAATCGGAAGTCTCATGAAGAACGTTGTGCCGGAGCCTAATTCCGACTCAAACCAGATCTTTCCGCCATGTGTGTCTTGAATGATTTCACGAGTTAGAGCCAAACCCAACCCTGTGCCTTCACCGATCGGTTTCGTCGTGAAACCAGCCGAGAAGATGCGCTTCCGAACCTCGGGCGGAATCCCGGCTCCATCGTCGGCGATCGCGATCTCAATGAAATCCCCATCGGTCTTCGTCTTCACTGTCACCGTCCCGTCACCCTGGATTGCCTGAGCTGCATTCACCACCAGGTTTAGAAACGCCTGGTTCAACAGACCCGGATAACATTCCACTTCCGGCAGCTCTCCGAAGTCCGTCACCACCGAAACGCGGCGCCGGAATACGCAGCCGCTTAACTTCAGAGTGTTCAGAAGGATCTCGTTGATATCGACTTTGCGGAGATCCCCTTCATTAACGCGTGCAAATGTCTTCAAACTGCGAATGACAGCGTAAATTCGCTCACAGGCAAGTTTATCGATGTCCGTCAGACTCGCGAGGGTATCGAGAATCACTCCTGCGCGCTGCGGTACAGGCTTATCTTCCGTCTGAGAAGTAGCCACAAGCTTCTTAAGCGTTTCGATCGATCTCCGGATCGTCTCATTGTTTGAAAGAATCGACCCAATCGGAGTATTGATCTCGTGTACGATTCCGGCCGATAAACGGCCCAGGGCGGCCATCTTATGCGCTTCGGCGAGCTTGCGCAGGGTGAGTTCCAGTTCTTCGCGAAGCTCCTCCGCAGATGCATCGGCGCGCGTCTCCACAACAGCAGGATCGCTCATACTTAGCCCTCTGCTACCATCCTAACGCTCGACCAGTTGGCGGAACCTCTTGACCAGCATCGCGAAAATCGAGGCAGTGATCTCAGTGTTGTCAGAGAGCAGATCGTAAAAGTCGTCCCGCCCTATCGTTAACACTCGCGTATGCTCGATAGTCTTGGCCGTGACGGACATCGGTTCAGGGTCAAATAGCGCCCACGAGCCCAGGACCTCGTTCTCGTGGGCAACGTGCAACTCGATCCCGTCGCGAGAAATCGAAACCGCGCCTTCCAGGATCACATGAAGCGCGTCAAGCGTCGTATCAGGCCCAAGGATCACTTTACCCGGTGTATAACGCGCCTCTTTGGCAATCGACGCGATCCTTGACAGTTGCTCGGCGCTCAGATTCTTAAGCAAATCGACAGCTTCGAGCGCAATCACCTTCTCGATGATGTTCAGTTCCGCCATTAATTTCTCAATCCCTTACCCTGTCCTCGCACCCGGACTTAAGCTAAAGTCGCCAACGCCGACCGAGCAACCGTCACCACATCCGCCCCGGCTCGTCGCGCTAGAGGCTCAATTTCAGGGCGCAGGTCACGCAAACCCAGCTCAGCCGCCGTCGCTACCGCGCACGCGACCAGCCACGAATCTCCCGACTTCATGAGTTCCCGCAACGCGGCACGTTGATCCTTCTCATGCACGCCGAAAAGGTCGCGCCCAGTCTGCGAAATCCGCGCATCTTCATCGAGCAACGGCAGTAGGACACGCTTCAATTCCCGTTCCAGGACATTATCCAGGAACTCGATTGCGGCCGTGTACTCATCTGTTTTCTTCCGGTTCAGCGCCAGATAGGCGGCGTGCATTTCCTTTGGCAGGATACTTCAGGCCCAGCAGCCGGAAAAGGCGCTCCAGCGTACGTCGTAGCCGCTCTTCCAGCGTCTGGGAGAGCAATCGAGCTGCTGGTGTGTCGTGACTTTCCTTGAACGGAGAAAGCGCAGCGGCCATTTCGTAGTAATACTGCGCTTCCCGGCCGATGAAACGGGTTAATGAGTCACGACCAAAACTGAGCTTCGAGTACTTCTCTCTCATCGAGTTAAGACTCTTAAGCGCTGCCGTGCGGACCATCAGGTCGGGCTCTTCATAGGCCTGAAACAGAACGTCCACAGATCGCTGGGTAGGAATACGTTGCAGCACCCGCGGAATCTGCCGGCGCACCGCGGCCGGAGTCGTCGTATCGAGGAGAACATCGCCGAGTGTTCCCACAATGCGCTCCCCATAGCCAGTCAGCGCATCGATGGCTTTTCCGCGCATGCGCGCCTTCGCCAGCAGCCGCAGAAGCGAATCGAGGTAAACCCGGTTCTGCAGAGCCGCCGCCGTTTTACATGCCTCGCCCGCGACTTCCGGCTCGGGATCCTGCAGCAGATTGTGCAATGCTGTCGACTCCGAATCGCCTCTGACGGCAATCGCGATCGCCGCCATTACACGGCGATTGGTATCCTTCGATGCGGCTGCGTCTTCGATCCACTCCTTCGTGATCAGTGGCTCGGAAGCCTCAGGATGCGCAATCAAAGCAGATAAGGCGCTGCGGGCCACAAGTTGGTTTGGATGATTGAGAAGCCGCTTGGCGAGGTCCGGTGTATCTGACGACACCCAGAGCGCATATTCCACTGCTGGCCTCACAACTGGCGCATCATCGCCAAAGCGTGACGAGCGAAGCTCCGCGAGCGCATTCTCGTACAAGGACCGTATCCCTCGCTGCATCGCGAGCTCATACACTTTTCCTCGAACTTCAGGGAACGTGCTATCGACAAGTTTCACCAACTGCTTTTCAAGCGGATACTTCGAAGCTTCTCCGAGCAGCGAAAGCGCATAAACAGCTTGCCGTGGATTGCTCGATTCGGTCGTCTCCTCGAGCAGCCGCATTGTACCGGCTTCGTTCACGTTGATCCGGCAGGCTATCGAGATCCAGCCTGCGGGAGGCCAGGCGTTTCCGAACCGTAGCGACGTACTCGTTCTTCGCACGAATCGAAAGAAAGACCCAGACGATCGTATAAGCGAACACTACAATCGAGAGCTGCCGCACCGACAGATTCAATGTTCCCGTCAGAAAGATCAGAAGAAGTCCGCCTACTCCACGGGAAAAGCGGTCGACAAAAATATCGGTAAACGCTTTGGTTCGATTGCGTAGTTCAATCGGAAGAGGAAGATACAGCAGTTCCATCCCGGTCTTGTTGAAGGAATATCGTGTCGCGGCTTCGGTCAGTCGCGCCGCTCCGGTCGACACGACTCCGGGAGAAAGGTAGGTGCCGATTGAAGCGCCGGCGATCGCAACCGGCATGATTTGTAATGCGCCGCCAACACCGAACCGGCTCACCACGAATGCGGTTAGGAAAAACTGCAGAAAGAACGTAATGAGGTTGAGCCAGATCCCATAGAAGTTGCCCAGGAAGGCGACCAGCTCTCGCTGATTCGTGTAAGCTTGCTTGGCCATCGCATTGAACTGGTACTCCACCGTGACATCGACGATGTAGGTCAGCGCGATGATCGCCATGATTACTTGCAGGTGTCGAACGCGGCCGATCGCCCCGGTCAATTCCTTGATCGAGAACTCTTCTTCTTTCTCTGCGCCCTTGGCCTGGGAAAGCGAAACACCCTTCTGCAGAGTCACGCCCAGAAACGCGCCGTAGGCCAGCAGCACAAATCCTGCGCTGGCAAGCAACAGATTGCGCGTTCCGATGTAGTGGACCATCACGTTTGTAAAGGATCCGCCGAATGCTGCGCCAATCACCGCGCTGACGCCTAGCAGTCCATACAATCGCTTTGCTTCGCGAGTCGTGAAAACATTTGCAGCCACCAGCCAACCCTGCGAGACGAGCGTTATGCTGAACAGGCTCACGAATGCGTTGAACAGGTATATCATCCATGGCCAGTTGTATGTAAGCAGATGCCAGATCAGCACTAGTGTGCCGATCATGCCAAACGTGCAAACATTGACAGCCGTTTTGAGAGAGGAATGAATGGCCAGTTTCGTATAAAAGTACGCCATCACTCCACCAGCAGCGGCGATGACTATGTACAAGTACGGGAGCTCATCGATGTCGAACTTGTTCAGGAACATCCCCCGCGAAACGGGCTTCAAGATGTAGTAGGCAAGCAGAACCAGGAGCAGGTAAAGCGCCATGAACATCGTGCGCAATGCCTCACCCTCACGGACATCGAACGTTCTATTCCAGAACTCGCGAATTCTACCCAATTGTCACAAACCTCCCAAAGCCGCCCCAGCCGACCCGGGCTCCGCAGTGTGAGACGCCTTTCATCAACAAATCGAGACACTTGGACGCAGTCTTCGCGTGTGTGCCAGTCCTTATCACTCTAACGCGTACAAGGCTTGCGCGCTACAGTATTGCTATGTGGCAGGAGCGCGTAAGGCGCTACATCCTACCCGGTAGCATCGAGCAGGATCCAGGATTTCGTCAGGAAATTCAACGCCTGAGCCACATTGGACTGACGGTCGTCGGAGGTGTGGGAGTCGCAGTTTCGGCATTCATGACCGGCGCCCACATGCTTCTCGATCCGAGCTATGAAATGCTATCGACTCGCGCAGCCATGTTGGGCAGCATTCTAACTGTCGGTGGTTTGACACTCCTGGCTGCCCGAGCCAAGGCTCTCTACGTGCATGCGCGACTCATTGCCAGTATTTCGGCGTTGTTGATTGCCACGATCATTACATGGACGTTATTGCTCCTCACGCAATTCGATCCCACTGCTGACAGCTCTATCTCGGGCAATATCACGTTAATCATGCTCGTGGTAGCGGCAGCGATTCCATTTCGACCCACGGACATGCTTGTTTTCGGCTTCGTCGTCGAATCAATCTACGTCTCGCTGGCAGTGCTCGCCCAGCATGTTTACAATATCGGGCGAGGTGTCGATCCCATCGCGGTGCTTTACATCTTCATGTTGACATGCGTTGCCGCGGTGCTGAGCGCAGTGGTGTACGAACAGCGGCGGTCGACGTATGAGTGGCACTGTCGCACCTTGGAAACGGCCGAGAAACTTAGAAACGCCGAAGCCCGAAACCTGTTGTCAGAGAATGCCGCATCGGTAGGCCGCTTGGCCGCCGCTCTCAGTCATGAGCTCAATTCACCCATCGGAGCGCTGGTTAGTGGTGTTGATACTCTGCTGTTGCTGGCATCACGACAGTCGCACTCTGCTCCTGCGGAACAGCAGCGTCTGATTGTTCTTCAAAACGAGCTTAGAAAATCAATCAAACTATCCACTGACCGGCTGCGAGACACTGTAACGCGAATGCAGCGCTTCTCAAACCTCGACGCCGCTGAAACGCAGGCGGCAAATGTCAACGAGCTACTCACGGATGTGGCGGCGCTGCTCGAGCCCAAATACGACGGCAAAGTGAAGGTGGATCTGGATCTGCAGGAACTCCCTCCGCTGGTCTGCCGGCCTCAGCAATTAAGCGCCGTATTCTCGAATCTCATCGGGAATGCCATCGATGCGACCAATGGAAGCGGTCGAGTCGCCGTATCCTCACGAAAGGCCGACTCGACGTTGGTACTCTCGTTCTCCGACGATGGCCAGGGACTGGCTCCGGCCGAGCTAAAAACAATCTTTGACCCAGGCTTCAAAGTGGCCCACGGTCGTGTTTCGACCGGTAATTGGAGCATGTTCAGCTCGCGCCAAATCGTCAGGGAACATGGCGGGGAAATCCAGATCCAGAGCGAGCGTGGAAAAGGGACCTGTGTGAAAGTCGTGCTGCCGGTGAGTCCCACGGAAGCGCAGTACACATGATTTTCGTAAGGAGTCATACACATGACTGCGCCAGCGCCAGTACGTCCATGGCCCCGATAGTCCGCTTCACGCTATTATTAGGATAAGAGCGCCAGAACGCCCCGCACGGCACTATCTCCACGCATGTCTGAACAAAACGACCCCAAGCTCGGGATCAACAGTTGGCTCGAAGAAGAGCTCTACCAGACGTATCTCCATGATCGGAAGAACGTTGATGAAAGTTGGAAAGACGTCTTTGAGGGCAACGGTCACGCAGCGTCGCCCGTTCCGGCAAAGAACGGACGAGCGCCGGTAGCGACTGCCGCTAAGGTGGCGCCTGCCATTTCAGTCGGAGCTAACGAAGAACTCGTGCCCCTTCGTGGGGTTGCAGGCAAAATCGCTGAGAACATGGCGGTAAGCCTCACGGTCCCGACGGCGACGTCCCAACGTATTGTTCAGGTTCGAGTTCTTGATGAGAATCGCCAGCTCATTAATCAACATCGGACCATCATCGGGAAGAGTAAAGTTTCCTACACGCACATCATTGGGTGGGCCATCCTCCGAGCTCTCGAGCAGCTCCATCAGTTGAACGATGCCTACACCGAGCAGGACGGACAACCGTTCCGCATCGTTCGCAAGCAGGTCAATTTCGGTCTTGCTGTCGATGTGAAAGGCAAGGATGGGTCATCCTCGCTGATGGTCCCCAACATCAAAAACGCCGCTGGATTAGCCTTCAACCAGTACCTCGCCGCGTTCGATGACATCGTCGCCCGCGCCCGTACCAGCAAACTGATGCCTGCTGACTTTCAGGGCACGACGATCTCGCTGACGAATCCAGGTACGGTAGGCACGTTCGGATCGGTGCCGCGTCTTATGGCCGGACAGGGCGCGATCATCGCGACTGGCGCTATGGATTATCCGGCAGAGTACGCTGGAACACCCGCTGAAACGCGGGCACAATTGGGAATCAGCAAGGTGATGATGGTCACTTGTACCTACGACCACCGCATCATCCAAGGGGCCGACTCAGGCCGTTTTCTTGGTCGTTTCCACGCGCTGCTCAACGGCAACGACAACTTCTACGAAAACATCTTTGAAGAATTGGGCATGTCGTACCGCCCTGTCAAGCTTCAGGAAGAAGCTCCGTCGGCGGCTGTTGCGGCAGCACCCGTTCCCTCAGGCGACCCACACAAAGAAGCAGCTGTCGCGCACCTCATCAACGCATACCGCGTTCGTGGCCACCTGATTGCGAATCTCGATCCGCTCGGCAGCACTCGTCCAATGCACCCGGACCTCGATCCCGCCACACATGGCCTCACGATGTGGGACCTCGACCGGCGTGTTGTGACGGAAGGCAATCGTCTACTACGAGAGGTTCTCGAAGATCTCCGACAGACCTACTCGGCAAGCGTAGGTCCCGAGTACATGTACATCCCCGTGCCGGAGCAGAAAAACTGGCTTCGGGATCGCATGGAATCCACGAGGAATCAGTCGCCTCTCGACGTTAAGGCGCGCCTACAGATCCTCGATCGTTTGATCGAGGCCGAAACGTTCGAACAGTTTCTGGGCACTCGATTCATCGGCAAGAAGCGATTCTCCCTCGAAGGAGGCGATTCGACCATAGCTGCGCTTGACGAGATCGCCGAGCGTGCCGCCGCCGATGGTGTAAAAGAAATTGCGATTGGCATGGCGCATCGCGGCCGCTTGAATGTGCTCGCCAATATCATCGGGAAGCCGATCCATCAGGTTATAGCCGAGTTTGAGGAAGCAGCTAATTCTTCATCCAATGCCTACGGTTCGGGTGACGTGAAGTATCACCTCGGCTCATCGGGGAAGCGCATCACATCGCAAGGTCACACCATTGATATGTCGGTGGCATTCAACCCTAGCCACCTTGAAGCTGTCGACCCCGTCGTGCAGGGAATTGTGCGCGCGCGCCAGGACAACATGGGTGATACCGAGCCGCGAACAGGTGCTCCCGGTCTTGATTCACGGTGACGCTGCGTTTGCGGGCCAGGGTGTAGTCCCCGAGACCATGAACCTGTCACGTTTGGAGGGTTATTCAACCGGCGGCACAATTCACATCGTTATCAATAACCAGATTGGTTTCACGACACCGCCCGAGGAAGCGCGATCAGGACACTACGCCACTGACATTGCGCGCGCCGTCCAATCTCCTATCTGGCACGTCAATGGCGACGACCCCGAAGCGGTCGTCCGCGTCGCGAAGATGGCTTACGACTTCCGACAGGAGTTTAAGAAGGACGTCGTCGTTGATATCGTCTGCTACCGCCGTCACGGCCACAATGAGGGTGACGATCCTACGTATACTCAACCGTTGATGTACCAAAAGATCAAACAGCAGCCAACGGTTCTTACACAGTATTCTCAGCGTCTGGTTCGCGAGAAAGTACTGGCGCAACCCAGCTACGAAGAACGGAAGAAAGCCTACATTGCGCGGTTGTCCGAAGGGTACGATACCGCTAAGAAAAACGCTGAAGCGTACGAACTTCAGGACGCTCCGCCGGTACCGACTTCCACCGGCGCGGCGCCTACGGCCATTAGTCCCGAATTGGCATCAAAGGTCGTTGAGGGCCTAGTCTCGGTTCCTGACGGATTCCATCTTCATCCGAAACTGAAAGTCATGATGGACAAAAGGCGCGAGGCGTTGAACGGCGCTCCCATGGATTGGGCTTTTGGCGAAGCGATGGCCTTCGGCAGTCTCTTACTCGAGGGCAACCCCGTTCGACTCAGTGGTCAGGACGTTGGTCGCGGGACGTTCAGTCAACGCCATCTCGAACTCTACGACTTCGAGAACGGCGACAAATTCGTTCCGCTGATGAACCTTTCTCCGCAGCAGGCGAACTTCGGGGTCTGGGACAGTTCGCTGAGTGAATTCGCCGTCATGGGCTTCGAGTTTGGTATCAGTCTCGTCGAGCCCGACGCGCTCGTTCTGTGGGAAGGTCAGTTCGGAGACTTCGTCAATGGGGCGCAGATCATCATCGACCAGTTCCTGTCCTGCGCGGAGACGAAATGGGGGCAGCCGTCCGGACTTGTCCTGCTACTGCCGCACGGATATGAGGGCCAGGGCCCTGAGCACTCCAGCGCGCGCATCGAACGCTTTCTCCAGCTCTGCGCTGAAAACAACATGCAGGTCGGGAACTGTACTACGCCGGCGCAATACTTCCATGTCTTACGGCGCCAGATGCGTGGCGGAGGGGCAGGCAAACCCGTCCGTAAACCGCTGATCCTGTTCACGCCCAAGAGTCTCCTGCGTGCGGCCAAAGCAGTCTCGACTCTCGCCGATTTCACGTCGGGTGGATTCCAGGAAGTAATCGACGATTCCTTCGTGAAGCCACAGAACGTTTCCCGGATTCTGTTCTGTTCCGGCAAAGTGTATTACGACCTGGTCGCTGGTCGCGAACAGCGCAAAGTGGAGAACGTCGCTATCGTGCGGACGGAAATGATGTATCCGTTCCCGCAAGAGCAAATCGAAGCAATTCTCAATAAGTACCCTGCCAACGCGGAAATCTACTGGGTCCAGGAGGAACCGCGGAACATGGGTCCATGGCGGTTCATGCAGGAAAACATGCAGCCGTTATTGGACTCATCGGATCGCGTAATTAACTATGCCGGCCGCCCCGAGAGCGCGAGTCCGGCGGCCGGTACGACGAAACGCCATGAGCAGGAGCAGGCCGACCTGGTGAGTGACTCCTTTGATCCACGCCCGGTCACTCGTAAGCCCAGACGTGTTCGTATTGTGGCGAAGAAATCTGAGAAGAAATAAACCCGGTCTACGAGCTCGCGTTCAGTGTCGAGAGCACTCGGATCAGATCCGCTTTTGAAACCGGCTTCGTGATGTAATTCGTCATACCCGCTTCCAGGCAGCGTTCTTCGTCGCCGCGCATTGCATGCGCAGTCACAGCGATGATCGGCGCGGATCGATCAACAAGACCGCCCTTACGGATGGCTGCGGTAGCCTCGTAGCCATCCATCACGGGCATCTGACAATCCATTAATATCGCCGCGTATGTATTGTTTCTGCAGCGTTCTATTGCGATTTCTCCGTTCTCGGCGATGTCGACGGCATATCCCAGACGTTCCAGTGATCTGCTGATGACGAGCTGATTGATTCGATTGTCCTCGGCGACTAGAATCCTACCGATCGGTCCGCTGCGCTTGCAGGATGTTCGCGCAACACTTTCCAGCGC
Organism: Bryobacteraceae bacterium; assembly: GCA_963844855.1. Taxonomy (GTDB): domain Bacteria; phylum Acidobacteriota; class Terriglobia; order Bryobacterales; family Bryobacteraceae; genus DASQDN01. The sequence goes on along the minus strand of CAWJQP010000076.1, from coordinate 289,526 downwards.
AGCCTGTTCCTCAGGTGAAGCGACCTTAAACGGAATCTCCACCCGAAAACAGGATCCTTGTCCCGCGACGCTCGAAAAGGTAAGAGAGCCCTGCATCAAATCGACAAGCGACTTGGCGATCGACAGACCAAGCCCGGTGCCTCCATGGCGCCGGCTCGGCGAACTATCGACCTGGCTGAACTTGCAAAACAGATGTTTCTGCTTTCCGATTGGAATGCCGATGCCCGTATCGCGAACTTTGATTCGAAGCAGCGCCGTGCCCGCAGACGATGCTTCGGCACTCAATTCCACAACTACGCCGCCGGCATCGGTGAACTTCAACGCGTTCGATATCAGGTTTGTCACAACTTGCCTGAGTCGAATCTCGTCTCCTCGAACACATTTTGGAACGTCCGAGCAAAGCATCTCCAGTTTGAGGCCCTTATCGCGCGCAACACCCTCAAACAGCCGAACTACCCCGGTCAGGCATGCGTGCGGATCGAACGGAGTCTCAAAAACCTTCATACGTTTCGCCTCGATCTTTGAAAGGTCGAGAACGTCTTTGAGAATTGCCAGCAGTGCAGCCGATGAGTCCCGTGCAATTCGAATATCGTCTCGCTGCTGCTCCGTGATTGGCCCGTCCAGCACCAGATCGAGCATGCCGAGAATTCCATTCATCGGTGTACGAATCTCATGGCTCATGTTGGCCAGGAATTCGGACTTAGCTCCATTGGCCCGCCGGGCCTGGCTTGCCGCCCGTTGCGCCCGCAAGACTTGCCACGCCAGCAACGTCAGAGCAATAAGACTACCCGCAAGCCCCCATTGAAGGTAGGTTCGTCTCTTCTGAGAGTTTCGCAGTTCAAAAATGGAACGAGTCTCGTTGGCCGAAAAGGATGCCCATCGGTCAAGCGCGGCAGTCATTGTACCGTCGGCTGCCATGTCGTCAAGGGCGGAACGGAGTTCATCAGCCGCGATCCGCGCGTTCCGCCGAGCCGCGATACTGACCGGACTGGTAGCTCCGTGAACTAACTGAACATGAAGCGGAACACCGAAGCATTCAGCGGGTCTGTCGAGCAGCAGCATGCTGAGATAGGACGCTTCGTCAAATCCAGCCGCCACCGAACCGCGGCACACACTTCGAAGCACGTCGGACCGGGATGTTCCTGTTTGCAGAATGGCATACGGCAAATGTTGGCGAGCTACCGATTTAGCGACCGGGAAGCCTGTAATTGCAACTTCTTTTCCGGTGATGTCCGCCGGGCTATTTACTGCGCTTCGTTTACGCGAAACGAGCGCGAAGGAGGCCGCCATCCACGGTTTCGTGAGATGGTAACGTTTCTCCCGCTCCGGCGACGGGGCCACCGCTGGCCAAATGTCGACGATGTCCTTCGTCAGGGCCGTATCTGGGCTGGTGCCCTGGACTAGGACCCACTGCAAACGGATACCCCGGCGATTAGCCGCTTCGTTCAGGAGAGCCACCGCAAGTCCACCCGGCTCGCCGTTCGGTCCGATCTCGGATAGCGGAGGGGAACCATCGTAAGCTACCCGGAAGATTTGACCACCATGAGCTCGCCGCGAACGACTCTTTGGTATGGACAATGCCACTGCTGCGATGCAGACCGCAGCCGCAAGCCCCAAAACTGATATCCGACCGCGCAAAGTGTGAGACAGACCTCCCACACCTTATCGACCCGTTCCATCGAGCCAAGAGAATTTCTTCCGGAGCGCTATTCAACAAACAACATGGCTCGTTGTTGTGTGCGCGTCCCCTGCGCCGTCACAATGATCTCGTGTTCGCCCGATGGAACCTCCGGCACTTCGATGTTGACCTGATACAGTCCAGGACTGACGAGGCCGGCATACAGCACCCTAGCCGAACGACCACCTATTGTTACGGTTGGAGTCGCTATCGCGAGCGGCGCTTCGAGGATGCGGCCCTCAGGATAGGCAGGAGTCGTTGCTCCCAGGCCTGTGGCATAGAGGGAGATAGCATCACCCGCCTTGGCTCCACGCGTGGACGAGCCCGAAAATGTACCATCTGGCGCCACCAGCGTCCCATCGGTCAACGTCGCAGCCGCAAGTCGTGCAACCGGAGCCGGCATCATGAAGAGTCCCGGAGCTCGCAACCGGCGAAGAGTCACTTCGAACAAGCTCCGGCGTCCATTGTTGTCTACCTCTATCGGTACGGAACCGAGCGCTGCATCTTCAGGCGCCAGCGCGTTAATTTGCGTCGGACTCACGTAGTAGACGTACGCCGGTTTCCCGTTCACCAGCACGCGTACGCCATCAAGGCTGGTCGGCAAACGATCTCCATTGAAATCGGCGCCGGTCCACGTACGGGTCGTGGCCGACAGATTGACCCCTCTGACCGTGAACCATGCCCCCGACGAAATTCCGGTGAGAAAGCTGGCTGCATTCACGACTCCACCTTCTGCAATGGCTGGTCGAAGCGGATCGCCCGCCATCTGCCGAATCACGACAGTGTGTCCCGCAATCGTCAGCGAGGCTCGGCGTTCTGAGCTTGTATTGTTCACGTCGTGGGTTATTGTTACGAAATCTCCTCCCCGGTCCAACACGGAAAGCCACGGAGTCGTGTTCGTTATCTGCCACTCGGCCTTGTCCGCCGCCCGCACCGAAATGCTGACCACCCCGCGCCCGCTTGAGACCGTCGTCTCCGCCGGACTCACCACGAAATCCGACAATCGAATTGCTCGGGGGTCGGCTTGTATTACCTGGATAGTGTATTCCCCAAGAGTGAGGGAGCCCGTACGCGGACCAGGTCCGGGGTTGGCCTCCACCGAATAGATAACGACGGCATATTCGTTGCCGGATGGATTCGTCTCCACTTTGATCCACGGACTCCCCGACGATACCTGCCAGGCGCAAGGCTCCGACGTCGGAACAGCCTGGAACGGATAGATACCCGCGCCCGCCCCGATATTCGAGCGGAACGGTCTCGGAACAACGCGGCATACTCTGTCGAAACTGAAAGAACCCTGACGAACCCAGCCGGTCGTCGCACCGCTGCGGTCGACGGCCATCGTGTAGATCTCCTGCGGCCGGCTCACTCCGGGAAGGAACGCGAATTCCATCCAAACATAGGTTTCCGTGTCCGAAACTGCCGTAACCGACGGATAACCCGCTGCACAACGGGAATTTTCGATGTAGTCAAACTCGCCATTGCGAATCGTGTCGATCGAATAATTACTGGTCGACGGCACTTTCAACGCTAGAGTTCGTGTGGCAAAGTCATATCGCGCGAGACAGCCGTTCATTTCCGTCTGCGACTCATTTATAAGGATAAAGAGCTCTTTGAGATCCCCCGTTCCGTTCGCGTCCGTAACGATTGTTTCGGTGGGTATCCACGCGAGGTTCTCAAAACTCCCACGGTTTGGACCAAAGTTGACAACACTTGGCCCCGCCGCCGGACCGCTTTGCATAACGGCAAAGGTTTTCCGCTCGATTGTGACGGCGCCGTGTCGCGTCAGCGCCGAGGAGTGCCGCTGCGCTTCAAGCGTGACTGTCCCGCTACCTTTTCGGTTTAAGCCGCCCGGCACATCCATCCAGCTTCTGCTAGCTGTTGCGCTCCAGGAGCATTCCGGCCCGGCTGTCACAGAAATTGGCGTCGGCCGGCCCTCCGGACTGATCATTGCGCCCTCTGTAATTCCCGACACGCTAGCGCAGGGCATATCGTACCGTACCGCGACTCGCAGACGCTCAGGAGTCATGGATACGACCTCAATCGTCAGATCGCTGAAAGGATCGCTCCACGTTTGCCCGGGCCGTAAGACAGGATCGGTGAAGTAACCGGGCAGGAGGAGTTGACGCGCCTCGTCGATACTCGCCGGCGTGAAGTCGAGCAGGTCAGAATAAAGCTCAGTGTCTGTAGTCTGAACGTGAATCAATGCCCCTTCGAACATCGCTCGGAGACCTGTAGTTTCCACGCGGTCAAACGCCCCAGTGGGTTGCCTGTACTCGACCCACAACGCCTCGTCTCCCGTATTCCGCTTAATACGCAGGGCTTTGAGACCCGAGCCCGTCGACTGCAAGGGAGTCAAATCAAAAGTCCCAGCGCTCTGAACCGCAATATAGCCTCCCGGTTGCTTAACCCAGCCGAGCGCTACTTTTTGCGAGGCCGCAAAATGCGCTTCACCGGCGCCCATAACGGAGAACAAATCTCCGTATTCTTCGAATGTGGCGAGACCACGTTCCGGACCGATCGTCGTTCCCGGATAACGAATCGTGCGCGCGTGACCGATCCCCATGTTATGACCAAGTTCGTGGATCACAGTCAGCGTCAGTTCTTCGGGAGTTGAGGCCGAAACTGCAGCGTAAGAGCCCCGAATAATTTCATTCGGCGAAACCAAGAGCGTACATCCGATGGTTCCCTGGCCGCTGGTTTCGCATCCGGCGATGTCCGGATGCACTACCAGAATGCGGGAATAGCGGCTGAAATCGATTTCGGCATCGGCTGCTGACAGCGCTGCCGTTCTCATTTGTACAAACTCGCCGCACCTGTAGGCGCGATCGAGTGTATACGAGCCGTACACATCGCCGGTTAACTCGAGTTGCCCATAAGACGCTTCTTTATAGAATGAGGCGGCCGATCGCCCTGACGTCCCAAATACGATATCGCCCACTTGGGCTTTTGTGATCGACGGCGCCGCCGCGCCGGGAAAATTCACCAGGATCACTGCGACCCTCTGTACTCCATCTGTCCTGCACTCGGCGGCCGGTTCGGCGCGGCGTTCGACAGCCGCCGCCATGACCAGCATCATCCCTCCGAGTCGAAAGCCCTCGAGCCGTGCTTCATCACCGCATCGAAGCGAAAGCCCTGGCCCTCCAAACGCGGTGAGCGTTTCGTTCCCGCTGTCGAACACATAGCTCCGTACGCTTCGTCTTCGCTGAGGCTCATCGATCACGGTCGATTCAACTGGACCCGTGTAGGCAAAAGTCCGTTCGAGAAGCCCCTTATTGACGCCAGCTCGATTCCGTAGCTCGCGGAGTTCCTCGGGACGCAGGAGCAAGTTCAATGCGGAAGCTGGATCTGCGGCAATTATTCCGCTCAGTAACTCAGCCCGTTCGTGTAGGAGCGAATTTGAAGCCGCGGCGTGCCGCGCATTCTTATTGCTTAAATCGCTCAGGATCTGTTGATTCAGCTCGCGAATCCGGTCAAACTCCGACCCATAGGCAAAAAGAGGGGACAAAAGCGTCACTAACGACGACTTAATTAGAAATCGTGACAAATAATCGCTCCGAAACAAAGCATTGTAGCTTTGTGTAGCGGTGTAAGGCATCAAAAAAAAGACCTTATTACGAAAGTACCGGCAGCCTCATAAAGAGGTACGGGCAACTACGATAAACGTCCCAAACAAACACCCCCGGCTATCCGTCAGGACACTTAAGCCGCCAAGCGAACTTACCGACGTTTTAGGACGTATATGCTAAGGAGCTAAACTGAAGGGTATCCAAGGAACAGTTATGCTGCGCTTTTTCTCGTTGATCTCAAAGAACGCCATGCGTAACCGTCGCCGTTCCATCCTCACGATTTGCAGCGTCGGCGCCTCTTTGTGTCTTCTGGGTGTGCTAATGGCGATCTATCACGCCTTTTTCTTTACACCTCCGACGCCCGAGCAGGAGCGCAGGCTCTGGACCCGTAACCGCATCTCGCTCGCCAACATCATGCCGATCGCGTACCGCGACAAGATCAGGCGGGTCCCTGGTGTTCAGGACACCATGGTCATGCAATGGTTCGGCGGAGTATATAAAGAGCCGAAGAACATGTTTTCCCGGTTCGGTGTAGAGCCCGAGCGCTATCTCCGGATCATGCCCGAATACAAACTAACGCCGGAAGAACAGAAAGCGTTTGTATCCGAGCGCACAGCCTGCATCATCGGCAAAGACATCGCCGCCAAGTACAACCTCAAGCATGGCGATCGCATGATTCTCGACGGCGACATTTTCCCAGTCAGACTGGATTTCGTCGTGCGCGGGATCTACGATTTCCCCACCGACAATGAGTCGATGTTCTTCCACTTGCAATATCTCTTTGAGAGCATGCCGCCCCGTGCCCGAGACATCGCGGGAATGTTCGTGTCGCTCATAGACGACCCGGCGAATTCGAGCAGCATCTCCAAAGGCATCGACGAAACGTTCCGCAACTCCTCTGACCAGACGCGCACGGAAACCGAGAAGGCATTTCAGCTCAGCTTCGTTTCCATGCTTGGGAACGTCAAGGTCTTCTTGATGAGCGTATGCGCCGCCGTGACATTTACGATCATTCTTGTTTCGGCGAACACAATGGCGATGTCTGTGCGCGAGCGCATCCGTGAAGTGGGCGTGCTGAAGACCCTTGGCTTTACGCAAGGCGAAATTCTCGGCATCGTTCTTGGCGAAGCGGCAGTCTTGTCCTTTATAGGTGGCTTACTGGGCTACGGTCTCGCGATGGGTCTTGCCAATATCATTCGGCAGGCTCCCGGCTTCTTCGCCGAGTTCAAGACGCTTACAATTGTGCCTCCGGTGGCCGTGTTGTTGCTTGTGACTGCCGTGCTGATCGGAGTCGTGTCCTCCTTCGTACCCGCATGGCACGCGTCCCGGACGAATATCATCGACTCATTGCGGTACAGCGGTTAGGAAAACCCATGGCCATTCCGATCAGCTACAACATCCGGAACCTGATAGTCCGCAAGACCAGCACCATCATGACCGCGCTCGGAATTGCGTTGACAGTGGCCGTTCTCCTCGCGGTGCTTGCTCTCGTGGAGGGTTTGCGTACCGCATTCAAAGCCACCTCCAACCCTGCGCACGTGCTTGTTACCCGCAAAGGAGCTACCTCCGAGCTTGTCAGTAGCGTTAGCCGGACAACTTTTCAGGACATGAAGTTCAAACCGGGAATCGCTCGAACCAAGTCCGGCGAGCCGATGGCGTCTCTCGAAATGGTGACCGTGATCGCGTTGCCCACACCCGACAACCCGTCAGGCGTCAACATCAATGTGCGCGGAGTCACTCCCATTGGCATCGAAATTCGCGACGGTGTGAAAATCGATTCCGGCCGCTGGTTCACGGCTGGACGCCGGGAAGTTGTCGTCGGAAAGAACCTCGTGAAACGGTTTCCCGACACTCAGATCGGAAGCAAAATGCAGTTTGGGAAAGGCGATTGGGAAGTAGTCGGCATCATGAGCCAGGGGACTTCCGCAGTCAACAGCGAACTGTGGGTCGATCTAAACCAGGGCGCATCCGATTACAACCGGAGTGAGATGCTCAGCTCGGTTCTAATCCGCGCTGTCGACGCCGCCGCCGTTCAATCCCTCATAAATGAGCTCAAAGCGGATCAGCGTCTAAACGTATCGGCAATCACCGAACAGAAGTATTACGACGATCAGATGATCTCAGCGGCTCCGATGCAATTCCTTGGGATGTTCGTAGCTGTCATCATGGCCGTTGGCAGTTGTTTTGCCGCGATGAACACAATGTACGCCAGCGTCTCACGACGCGCCCGCGAAGTCGGTACTCTCCGAGTCCTTGGATTCTCGCGTGGCGGTATTCTCACGAGCTTCTTCCTCGAATCGTTGTTGCTCTCAGCGATCGGCGGTCTCCTCGGATGCATTCTAGTGCTGCCGTTGAACAACATTCAGACGAGTCTGGGAAACTTCATTACATTCAGCGAAACATCGTTCAGTTTCCGTGTCACTCCCCTGATCATGTTAATGGGTGTGACCTTCGCAGTCATCCTCGGCGCTATCGGCGGAATTTTCCCCGCCCGAATGGCCGCGAAGAAAGAGATTCTGAACGCGCTACGGGAAATCTAAATGGATTCAGAACTCGAGAGTCTCCGAATCGATCGCAGTAAACGGTCCCATCACGACGCTTCGCCATGGGCGACTCGCTGGATCATCGGAGGTGTACTCGTCTTTGTATTATTGGGAGCCGGTCGTTACGTATACGGCATGCTCACGGCTGCGACCGAGGTCGATACCGTTCGCGTGGCGGCGCCGTCCTCGGCGAGCGCAAGCGGTGGCGAGACGATCCTCAATGCCACTGGCTACATCGTTGCGGCGCATAAGATTCAGGTTGCCTCCAAAGTTCTCGGCCGTGTCGCCTGGATCGGTGTCGATAAAGGCGACAAAGTCCGACAGGGCCAGGTCATCGCTCGCCTCGAAGATGACGAATATAAGGCGCAGCTCCAGCAAGCTCGGGGACGTCTGCAAGCTCTCGAAGCGCGACTGAGCGAACTCGAGGCAGGCTCGCGACCCGAAGAGATCGACCGTTCTAAGGCAGAATTCGCAGAAGCCGAGGCCGACGTCCAGAACTCGAAGATCAATCTCGAACGTAATCAGAAGCTCTCAGCCGAAGGGGTGGTCGCAAAACAGACCCTCGATGACGCCAAAGCCCGCTATGACCGCGACGTCGCCAGAATGAACGGGCTCCGAAAGTCTATGGAACTCGTTAGCATAGGGCCTCGCCGAGAGCAGGTCGACGCCGTCCGCGGACAGATCGTCGAAGCTCGTGGCTCAGTCGCCTTCTTCGAGAGCCAGTTAAACAACACAGTCATCAAAGCGCCGGTCACCGGAACTGTCCTCGAACGCGAAGTCGAAATCGGCGAGTTCGTGACCACGAGCTTCGTCGGCGAACGCGGCGCCAAAGGCTACGTCGTCTCACTGGCGGACCTCAACGATCTCGAGGCCGAACTCGACATCAGCCAGAACGACTTCGCCAAGCTCGGAGCCCGCGACAGAAGGGAATCATCACTACAGACGCATATCCCGACAAGAAGTACGAAGGCGTAATCGATGAAATATCTCCCGAAGCGAATCGACAGAAAGCGACGGTACAGGTAAAGGTAAAAGTTCTCAATCCCGATGAGTTCATGCGCCCGGAGATGAACGCCAACGTTGCCTTCATCGACGATACGAAAAAATCTTCAACTCCAACGCGGCCCGTAGTCTATGTCCCAACGTCGGCTGTCAAGGATAACGCCGTCTTCGTAGTCGCCGACGGCAAAGCGCTTCGCCGCTCTGTACGCACCGGACCTGTTTCAACCCAAGGGCTCCGGGTCGAGGAAGGCCTTTTCGGCGGTGAAATGCTTATCGTCAACCCGCCCGCCGATCTGAAAGACGGCGACAAAGTCAGGAGCAAATCGTAATGTCAGAAATCGTAATCGAGACAAAGAACCTGACCAAGACATTCAAGCGCGACGAATTTGAAGTCACCGCGCTCAAAAACGCTGACATCAAAATCAACAAAGGCGAGTTCGTTGCTCTCATGGGCCCTTCCGGCTCGGGCAAATCCACTCTGCTGCATCTGATCGCGGCAATGGACCGGCCCACCGGCGGCGCAATCGCTGTACTGGGCGAAGATCTTCGCGCACTCAGCGACCGTCAAATCGCTCGCTGGCGCAACGTGCATATCGGCTTCATCTTCCAATCCTTCAACCTCATCCCGGTCTTGACGGCGCTTGAAAATGTCGAGCTTCCACTGAAGCTCACGAAACTCAGCAAGCAAGAGCGCATTGATCACGCCAAGGTTGCGCTGAAGCTCGTCGGGCTGGCGGACCGAACCGGACATTTTCCACGTCAACTATCCGGCGGTCAGGAACAGCGCGTTGCCATCGCTCGGGCAATCGTCTCCGACCCCGACCTCATCCTCGCGGACGAGCCCACCGGAAATCTTGACGCCAACTCAGCGAACGAAGTCCTCACCCTTCTGTCTAAGTTGAACAAAGACCACGGTAAAACGATTGTGATGGTTACGCACGATCCGCACTCAGCCAAGTTTGCGAGCTCGATGCGCTTCCTCGACAAGGGCGAACTCTTACCGGAAGGTCACGTTCCCGAAGATTGGAATGTCAACTTGGCCGCTCGCGGGAACGTATAACTCGATTCCGCTCCGCAGACCGCACCTGACGCTCATTCATGCCGAAGTAATGGGCGATCTCGTGCCACAGAGTGTCTGCGATCACCCGTGGCACATCGCCCGGTCCTCGCGCCGCGCGCTCGATCGGACCTTGGAACAACGTAATGTGGTCCGGCATCGTGAAGCCCTCGAACGAGCTTCGCAGCGGGAGCGGCCTGCCCTCATACAAGCCAAGGAGCGTGCTGCCGGGAGGAACTCGCCCCGACGCCAGATGCCGTCGCGACGGCTCCTTCTCCACGACAATCGAAATGTTCTGCATACGCTTCCGGAAGCGCAGCGGGATTCGGCGGAACGCCTGCTCAACGAGATCGTCGAAGTCGGCCGACCGCACGGTAGTTTACCTCTGGTTGGCTTGCAGGATTTTCTTGCGAAGGCGAATCGAGTGAGGCGTTACCTCGACTAATTCGTCATCGCGGATGAATTCGAGCGCCTGTTCGAGGTTCAACAGTCTCGGGGGAACCAAGCGAATCGCTTCGTCCGCGCTCGATGCCCGCATGTTCGTAAGCTTTTTCTCGCGAACGATGTTGACGTTTAAATCGGTATCGCGAGCGTTCTCCCCCACGATCATGCCTTCGTAGACATCCGTTCCGGGGGAGATGAACAGTTCGCCGCGCTCCTGCAGATTGAACATCGCGTACGATGTCGTTTTTCCGCTGCGGTCGGCGATCAACGAACCTGTAGGCCGCGTAGCAATCTCTCCCTGCCACTCAACCCACCCGTTGAACAGCGAGTTCATGATTGCCGTGCCCTTGGTATCGGTCAGCATCTCGGAACGCAAACCGATCAAACCCCGAGACGGCACCAGAAACTCGAGCCGCACACGACCAGAACCGTGATTGATCATCTTGCTCATCTTGCCCTTACGGGTACCGATCTTCTCGATAACCACGCCAATGAACTGTTCCGGGCAATCGATCACGAGCAGTTCCTGCGGCTCGTGCATCTTATGGTCAATCGTCTTCGTCAGAATCTCAGGCTTGCCGACCTGCAGCTCATATCCTTCGCGGCGCATCATCTCGATCAGGATCGCCAGTTGCAGTTCGCCTCGCCCCATTACCTTGAAGGTGTCGGGTCCGCCGGCTTCTTCCACTTTGATCGAGACGTTGGTGAGCAGCTCTTTATCCAGCCGCTCCCGAAGGTTCCGAGAGGTCACGAACTGCCCTTCCTTACCGGAGAAAGGCGAGTTGTTGACCGTAAACGTCATCGCGATCGTCGGCTCGTCGATCTGGATGATAGGCAGCGGTTTTGGAGAGTCGGCACTCGTGATCGTCTCGCCGATGGTGATTCCTTCGACGCCGGCGATCGCCATCAGATCACCGGGAATGCCCATGGTTTCATCCACACGCTTCAAGCCGGTGAAGGAATACAGCTTTGTGATACGGGTTTTCTGAATCGAACCGTCGAGTTTGCAGATCGCGACCTCGTCGCCATGACGGAACGTGCCATTGAACACGCGGCCGATCGCGAGGCGTCCCAGGTACTCGCTGTAGTCTAGATTCGCCACCTGGAACTGGAGAACATCGTCTTTATTCCCGAGCGGTCCGGGAATATGCTCGAGAATGTCTTCAAAGAGCGCCTGCAGCGTATCGGTATCGTCTTCGAGGTTGCGCTTGGCGATGCCGGTCTTGGCGTTTGTATACACGACCGGGAAGTCGAGTTGCTCCTCAGTTGCATCCAGGTCGATGAACAGATCGTAGACTTCGTTCAGCACTTCCTGGATACGCGCATCTGGCCGGTCGATCTTATTAATGACAACGATCGGTGGTAGTTTCGCCTCCAGCGCCTTCATTAGGACGTATCGCGTCTGGGGAAGCGGACCTTCACTGGCGTCGACGAGCAACATCACGCCATCAACGATCTTCAGTGCGCGTTCAACTTCCCCGCCGAAGTCACTGTGGCCCGGCGTGTCAACGATATTGATTTTGATGTCGTGATAATGGACGCCGGTGATTTTCGCGAGAATCGTGATGCCGCGTTCGCGCTCGAGTTCGTTCGAGTCCATCATTCGCTCGGCGACGGCCTCGTTCTCTCGGAAAATTCCGCTTTGCTTCAGGAGAGCATCAACGAGCGTGGTCTTGCCGTGGTCGACGTGAGCAATGATCGCGATGTTTCGAATGTTAGGGTTACGTGTAGACTGCAACTACCATGTTCGCACGGAACAATTAGTCCACACGTATATGGATAATATGATGCACCACTCCGAGCAGGGCGTAAACCGCACGCATCAGCAGAACGGACGAGGCAAACATTTTGACGTCGGTCCACGAAAAGCTAGCTATGATGCGATTCGCTGATTCCGGGTCGAACAAAACGAACCCAAGCGCAATCGCTACTACCGTGATCCAAAACGAAAGCCAGTCATTTCTCCTACGCATGACGACAGCGTAGCAGTACTTACTTCACCTCGCAAGGGTTTTACCTTAGAAGCCGTCGATTGTAACCACTTGATAGTACGATGGTTATGCCCGTCATGGAGCTAGGGTCCCAGCTAAGATCCAATCCGTTGCGATGACGAAAGATACTGGGGATCGAATTCGATTCCAAATCCCGGCCCGGTCGGAACGGAAATCTTCCCATCCTTAATACTCAAGTTCGGCGTGTACCAACTCTCGGTCTTAGGAATTCCTCGATGCGGATACTCCATGTACTCCCCTGAGTTCGGAATCGCCGAGGCGAAGTGCAGGATTTTTGCTCCGGCCGCGCCAGTCTGGGTATTGTGGGGCGTGATCGGAACTCCGAACTTGCGAGCGATCCGCGCGACTCTGGCCGCCCGCACGAGCCCCCCGTTGTAGTTCAAGTCGGGCTGGACGATCTGCATAACTCCGGTTTCCAGCATCCACTGAAATCTCCATAGACTCGCGTCCTGTTCGCCGACCGCGATCTTCATATCGAGCGCATCGGCCACCTTCTTCGTTTCGCTGATCTCTTCCCAAGGACACGGCTCTTCATAGAATTGGAAGTTCAGATCCTGAATCAGCTTGCCTACTTCGATTCCTTTCTGCGCGTCATACGACCCGTTCGCATCGGCGTAGAGCGTGACCTTGTCGCCCATGCGTTTCCGCGCGAGCTTAACCATGGTCTCGGTGCGTCCTGGGTAGGCGTCGGCATTTCGACTCATACGTCCGCCGATCTTGAACTTCACAGCCTTAGCGCCTGTCTCCTGCAAGCCGCGAACATAGATGTCTACTTCCTGCTCGGCCGTCAACTCACGACCTGAACCCGACAGATAGACCGGGATCTCTTTCCGCAGCGCTCCACCCATCAACTCCCCTACCGTCTTCTTCGACACTCGGCCGAGCAGATCCCAAAGACTCTGCTCAACGCTTGCGACAGGCAACCAGAACGCCTGTCCCGCGAGCTTGTAGTTCTGCTGGTAAACGCCATCGACCAGCGATTCGAGGTCCCGGGCATCCTTGCCTATATAGAACGGGATCACACGACGCGTGAGAATCGGCAAATAATCCTGAATTGGATCCTTCGCCACAACGATGCCGACGTCTCCATCCATCGAGGTCGATCGAACAAAGTAATTCTTACCGTTCTGCAACACGTCAATCGACTTCACTTTGACGGGCATCGTCACATGCTTATGCAATTCGAAGAGCGGCTTCTCCCAATCGGGGACAGATGCGCGAATCACACCGGCGGTTGCTGCGGCCAGGAAGGTACGTCGATTCATAGGCACACGCTATCATGAAACCGATGTCAAAGACCGACAACTTACCCTCAATCGTGATTGTCGGTAGACCCAACGTAGGTAAGTCCACACTCTTTAATGCGCTCACCGGTCAACGTAGATCCATCGTTGGAGACGAACCAGGAATTACCCGTGATCGCATCTACGGAGCCGTAGAATATCGCGGACGTAAGTTCGAGCTGATCGATACCGGCGGCATCATCCCGAATGACGCGGAGCTGATTCCCAGTGAGATCCTGCGGCAGGCCAAGGTTGCGCTCAAACAGGCGCGTCACATCATCTTCGTCATCGACGGCAGGACAGAGATCACGGGTACCGACCGGGAACTCGCGTCAATACTTCGAAAGCTTGGCAAGCCGGTGGTCGTAGCCGTCAACAAGATAGATGCTCCAGTCCGCGAGTCGCTCGCCCACGAATTTTACTCGCTCGGGTTCGAACATCTCTTTCCTGTATCGGCCGAGCACAAACTCGGTTTTGGCGACTTGCTCGGACATGTGACGCAGGACATCGAACCCACTGAGTTGCCGGAAGAATCAGAAGATGCGCCCGCCGACGTCCCCAGGAAGCGCATCAAAGTCGCCATCATCGGCCGGCCGAATGTTGGGAAGTCGACTCTGCTCAATGCGCTCACCGGGCAACAGCGGGCCATCGTCTCGCCAATCGCAGGCACAACACGCGATGCGGTGGACGAAACACTCATCCAAGATAATGTCGAATACTACTTTGTCGATACCGCGGGCATTCGGCGCAAGGGCAAGACGACTGAGATGCCAGAGAAGCTCAGCGTTGTCATGGCCAGGCGGAACATCCGGATGGCAAACGTTGTGCTTTTGGTCGTGGACGCAACAGCGGGCATCGTCGGGCATGACGCCACGGTTGCCGGATACGCCCACGAAGAGGGTCGGGCCCTCATCATCTGCGTCAATAAGTGGGACGCGGTCGAGAACAAGGACCAGAAACAGTTCATCGAGAACGTGCGCGACGAGTTTAAGTTTCTCGACTATGCTCCCGTCGCATTCTTATCGGCCGCTAAGGGCCAGGGTGTGCCGCAATTGCTCCCGCTGATCCGGGAATGCTTCGATTCGGCGTCCCGCCGCGCTACGACGGGCGAATTGAACCGGTTCCTCGACACGCTGAAGATCGAGCCGCCGATCAAAATCTATTACATTACTCAGGCGTCGGTCAGACCGCCCACGTTCGTTCTCTTCACTGACAAACACGGAGCCCTCCACTTCTCGGCAGAGCGATTCATCATCAATCGCTTCAGGGAGAAGTTCGGATTTAAGGGCACGCCGATTGTTTTGAAGGTAAAAACGAAGAGTACGGGACGAAGAGGACGGTAGAGTTCTGCCTAAATGAAAAACGGCCCCGTTTCCGGGGCCGTAGGAACTTTGTATGCGGTGTCCCTTTCGGGAGCAGCGCGCTTACTTCTTCTTCTTGGCTGCCGCTTTCTTTGCAGGTGCTTTCTTGGCAGCTTTCTTAGTCGCGTTCTTCATCGATCGAGTCTCCCTAACGTCAATAAGATTTGCGATCGGAGGATCGCAGTGTGATCCATATATAAATTCCTTCGCGACTCTTGTCAAGAGAAAAGTGACATGAAACGTGAATTGTCGCTTTTGTTTTATCGTGGAGGAGTGGTTGAGGAGAGAAAGATGCGTTGCCGGAGACATGAAGAGTATGTACCGGGACATTCCCGCGGCACGTCATATGACGAGTCCGAGAAGGAACGAAGTATGTTGAGAATCGATCGACGGGTTCTTCTTACGATTGCGATCGCGATGTTTGCCGCAAGCTGCGGTCAGAAAAAAGTGAAGATCGCGAAGCCTCCGAAGATCGGATCGACGGAGTCGGGGATTGCGAGCTGGTATGGACATCCCTATCACGGCCGTCGTGCGGCGAACGGAGAGGTGTACGACATGGAGAAAATGACTGCAGCGCACCGCACGTACCCCTTCGAGACCTGGATCCGCGTTACGAACCTTTCAAACGATCGCAGTGTCGACGTTCGCATTCAGGATCGAGGTCCCTTTATCCGAGGACGCATCATCGATCTATCGAAGGCCGCTGCTCGAGAGATCGACCTGCTGGGACCAGGAATCACGAAAGTGAAGCTCACTGTGATCACTGCCCCGAAGAATGTGGAGAAGCAGCGTGAACTCTTCGCAATTCAGGTCGGAGCCTTTCGCGAGCAGGCTCGCGCCGCTACATTACAGGACCAGATGAAGACGCGGTTCGGATCGGCGCGCATCGTCGAGCGCGCGGGCGAGCCTCCGATGTATCGTGTCCTCGTTGGGGAATACGAGACCCAGGCGCAAGCCGAAGCCGATGCGGCTCAACTACGCGGTGAGGGTTCCGGCAGCCTCATCGTCCGTCTCGATGAGACGGCTCATTAGCGACGTCGTCGCGGCGGACCTGTTTCCTCTGAGAAGTTCTTCCTCGCATTCGCACTTTAAAGACGGATGCACACTGCGTTGCTGGAGAAGCCACGTGTCCTGATTGGGCGCTCGCCCAAGGTGCAACTCGTCCTCCAACAAATCGAGAAGATGAGTTCCAGTCGTTGGCCAGTCCTGATTCTCGGAGAAACGGGGACCGGCAAGGAACTGATCGCGAAAACAGTACACAATCGCAGCGTTCCGGGACCGTTCGTCGTCGTGGATTGTTCCTCGCTGGTCGGTCCACTGATGGAGAGCGAACTCTTCGGGCACATGAAAGGCGCATTCACAGGCGCAGCGAACGCCAAGGTCGGTCTGATTGAGATGGCGAACGGCGGCACAGCCTTCTTCGATGAGATCGGCGAACTCCCCCTCGATCTCCAGGCCAAGCTCTTACGCGTGTTGCAGGAAAAGGAGTTCCGTCCCGTTGGCTCCAATCACGTGCGCCGTTCCGACTTCAGGGTAATCTCCGCGACCAATCGCAACCTCGCAGCGGAGGTCGAGAAGGGGACGTTTCGTCAGGATCTCTACTTTCGATTGAATGTGATCACACTCCGGCTACCTCCGTTGAGAACACGCGTCGAAGACATCCCCGAGTTGGTGGAGCACTTCCTTCGGCGGTATGGTCGCGGCCATGTGATGTCAACTGAGGCGATGGAAGTCCTGCACTCTTATGAGTGGCCTGGCAATGTCCGCCAGTTGGAGCACTGCATTCAACACATGGTCGCAGTCAACTCGGGACCGGTACTCCATCCTCAAGACCTTCCCACCATGTTGGTTAATCATGTACAGCAGGTCAACCTCGATCAGCGGCAGACGGATGTGTTGGCGTTCGCCAAAGCCGTCAATCAATCTCCGGGACTGACATTCAACGCCTCGCCCATCGTGCCGCTTCCTGAACTGGAGAAGCGCGCCATCCTCGATGCTTTGCGCTACACCAAGGGCGATCGCACGATGGCGGCAAGTCTCCTAGGCATTGGTCGGACTACTTTGTATCGCAAGCTGAAGGACTATGGCGTAGAAGCGCCCGACCTACAATAATGAAGCTTGCCGATCGCACTTGATGCTACTTACAGCGCAGGTTCACAACTCACCGGCGTAGGAGTCTACTGCCAGGAGACCCTCTGGGGTCTTGCTGCCTCGCACCCGGAGCAGAAGTTCCTATGGTTTTATCGACCGCATCGGTTGCTGCGTTCGTTGCAAACGAGTGTACCCGGAAATTGCGGCCGGCGATTGCTTCTTGATGCTTGGCCGGCGCGTGCAGACTTATTTCATGGGCTGAACCAACGGCTGCCCAAATGGCGTCCGTCGCGAGCGGTGACAACGTTTCACGATCTCTTCGTCATGAGTGGGGAGTACTCTTCGCCCGAATTCCGTGAGCGCTTCGCGCAGCAGGCTCGGGAGGCGGCACGATCTTCGGACAGGATCATCACTGTTTCTCATTTCACGGCCAATCAAGTCCACCAGCTTCTGCACGTCGAGAGGGAACGTCTCAGAGTTGTCCATCACGGTGTAAAAATTCCAAAACCTCGCGCCGCCGAGCCTCCAAAGGAACGCATCGTCTTGCATGTCGGCGCCATCCAAACTCGCAAAAACATTCGGAGACTCATCGAAGCATTTCGCATCTTGCCGAAGGACTGGAAACTAGTCTTGGCCGGATCGGCCGGATATGGGGCAGAGCAGGAGCTTGCGCGAGCGGATGATCGTGTCCGAATAACAGGATTCGTAGACGAGGATCAACTCGACGATCTTTACCGGAGAGCGTCGATCTTCGTTTTCCCTTCGCTCGATGAAGGATTCGGAATGCCCGTATTGGAAGCTATGGCCTATCAGGTTCCGGTAATCGCATCGAACGTATCTGCGCTTCCGGAAGTTTGCGGCGATGCCGCGATTCTGATTGATCCTCTAAACTCGGATCAGATCGCAGCAGAACTCAAACGATTGTCCATGGATCCGGAACTTTCAAAAAAGCTTCAGCAACTAGGTTTGGAAAGAGCTGCGCACTTTACGTGGGACAAGGCCGCGCGCCAGACTTGGGATGTTTACTGTGAGTTGATGTGAGCGTTATTTCTCTTCGTCGACGGCAATCTTCAACTCTCGCAAGAACTTATGATCTTGGGAAGTCCACTTGATCTTGGTGCCGGACTCAAATTCCTGGATTTCGGATTCGGGTTCTGTCGATTCTTCTTCGTCGTCTTCCGCGTTTTCATCGCGTTTGTTGAACCCTATCGTAGCTTCGAGGACAAGGAATACGTCGTAGCCGGACCGTTTGATCTCCCCAATCGACGCCGCAATACGCTCAGAATCCGACAGGGATTCATTGATCGCATTACCGAGTTCCTGCATCAGTTCTTTTAAACGATCGTCCACGAGCTACCTCCGTTTTGGACAACTCCCTCGGCCCGTGCCTATGAGTGCCAGAATAGCACCCCTACATGATGGATGCTCACCCGCACGATCCGTTGCAAGATTGTGCAAACATTAACTTCACCTTAGTACTACGAGCGTTCCCGGACTGGGAAAGTCGTTGATTCCGTTCTGGCTGCAACCATGATCTCCATAATTCGTTTCACAACTTCTGGATGGGACGCGGCGACATCTTTCGCTTCTCCTGTATCGACAGAAATGTCATATAGCTCCACGGGCGCTTGCCGATTCTTTCGCCGTATTCCCTTCCAGTTTCCTAAGCGCACGGCCTGTGAGAAGCCCGCCTCGTGAAATTCCCAGTACAAATACGGTCTTGACGCGATTGGGCGACCGTGCAACGCAGGCACGAACGATATGCCATCGATTCCCGCAGGTGCTTTTGCACCCGCCAGTTCGGCGAACGTCGGCAAAATATCCCAAAAAGCGCAAACGGAATCGTTCACTTGCCCGGCCTTGATATTGCCAGTCCATCGCGCAAGGAATGGAGTCCGGATTCCTCCGTCATAAAGATCACGCTTGATCCCTCGCAGCGGTCCATTGCTATCGAATAGCTCCGGATTGTTCCCGCCCTCGCGATGAGGACCGTTGTCACTCGCGAACAACACGATCGTGTCCTCTTCAATTCCCAGTTCTTTGATCTTCGCGAGAATCGAACCAACATCGCGATCAAGCCTGCTAACTGTACCGGCGAAATCGCGATCCGGTTTTGGCCAAGATTTGTCCTGATAGGGGTGATCGCCGGGAAGCTCCATCCCATTCCCGGTCTGACGAGTGAGCTCATTATTGGCATGCGGAGTCGTATACGACAGATATAAGAAGAACGGACCCGTCTTGTTGCGATCGAGAAAGTCCAGCGCACGCTTCGTAAACAGCTCCTGTGCGTAGTCCTTGCGCACTGGTCCGAAATTTCCATCGAGGAAAACTTCCTCCTCGTTCTGCCAGAGCTGCGTCGGATATTGCGTATGCGCGTGCTTCTGATCGAGGAAACCGTAGAACTCATCGAAGCCTTGTCGATTCGGAACTCCCGAATTGCCCGCGGTTCCTAATCCCCATTTACCCGACAGACAAGTCTTATAGCCCGCGTTCTTCAGAATCTCAGCGACCGTGATGTCCTCCGGCAGAAGATCAGTACGCGCGTTGCCTCGAATACGGGCGTGGCCCATATGCATGCCCGTCATCAGCGCGCAACGAGACGGAGCGCAAACTGTGCTGCCACAGTAGAACTGTGTGAACCGTACACCATCAGCCGCAAACTGGTCCAGATTCGGCGTTGCGACCAGCTTCTGACCGTAGGAACCGAGATCTCCGTAACCCAAGTCGTCGGCCAGAATGAAAACGATATTCGGTTTCGTTGTTCGGGCTGATCCTGCAAACGGAGCTGCAGCCACGGTCATCAAGAAGTTGCGACGATTCATAGCAAACTCCTAGCGTACCGTGGCTGCATTGAAAAAAAGAGAAGAACTCTAGCGAACGATGGGCGCGGGCGCCACGTATTTCACCGCAGCCAACTCGCTCAACTCTTTCAACCGCGCGGCATCGATGCGGCCCATAACCAGCTTCATCGCGCCAGGCATCTTTGTTATTTCGAAGCCCAGCTTCTTGAGACTGGCGAGTGTAGTCTCGGTCGAGTCGGTTAACCAAACCTGAATCATGACCTTGCCCTTTTGCTTTAGGAGTGTCGGATCGATTTTCAGGGTTTGGGACAATCCGTCCGACAGCATCTCGGCTCGTGTCTTGGCTTCTGCCGCCCTCACGGGCGCCGCCGCCGGACTCGACTGCGCTGTCAACGCGCCGTTTCCAACGAATCCGGTGTACTGGCGCAAATAGTTAACCGGTCCCGAACCTGCCGCAATCGCCAAGTCTTTTTCACCGAACACACCTTGGTAGCTGACGCCTTCCGGAACATCAACCGGGACTTCAACGCGCCTGGGCTTGCCCCCCTCCGTGATAATGGATTCCTCTACGGCAACGAACGATGTGAACTGCGTCATCAAGCGATAGTTGAGTCCGAGTTGTGTGATTTCCTCCCGCGAGTCCGGCTCATGCATAAGCATGTCGATCTTGGTGCGAGCCCAAAGCGTTGCTAGCACATCGTGTTTCGGTTGCGCGGCGGGCAAGTCGACAAGTATCTCGCGTGTGACCGGTCGGCCAGCGTATGTTGCGCGAAGCCGGACGTTTCGCTTGGCGGGTCCGGTGTAGCGGCCGGTGATGACGATCGGCTTTGCGCTGAAGACATCGGGAATTCGTTTCGGATACACATCGGTGACCGGCAGATCTCCCCACTCCACTGTTATGTCAGTCAGCAACGGATTGCGTACACGCTCATGAAATCGTCTCGCTGCGGCGGAGCCGTCACCGTTCAGAGCAACATATTCGACCTCACCTCGGCCTGCCTCCGCCATCTTGTCAAGTAAGTAACGATTGACAGAGCCGCCGATCCCGAAAGAGAATACACGCGCGTTTGAATAGCGCCCAATCTCACGAATGATCTCGGCTTCGTTACCGACGTAACCGTCCGTCATAAAGCAGACGACGCGGACATGCTGCCGGGAAGGACTCGGCGCAAGAGCGGCGCTGACTGCCTTCATCATCTCCGTCCCACCGCCTCCGCGCCGGGAAGCAAGAAACACTTGGGCAGCGCGAAGATTCTCAGGCGTCGCTGCTACTGGTTGTGGAAACAGGATGTGGGTATCGCCGGCAAACGTAATCAGGTTGAAGGTGTCTCTTGGGTTCAGACCCTCTAAAGCCAGCTTCATCGTCTCCTTCGCCTTTTCTATTGGGAAGCCCGACATCGAACCGGAGGTGTCCAACACGAAAACGAGTTCCTTGGGGGTAATGTCTTCCACCTTGGGCTTGTCGGGCGGTTGGAGGACAATCGTGAAGAAGCCGCCGCGATCGGCGCGATGAGTCAGCACTGCGTCTTCGATCTTGGGTCCCGATACGTCATAACGGAGCACAAAGTCTTTGTTCGGAATAACATCTTTATCCTTTAGCCGGATGCTTGCCCGTTGGATAGCAGGACGTTCCGAGAGAATCTCGTGTGAAGTGGACACCATGCTCTGAATCGGTACTCCTGCATCGACATTGATTGCGAGGGAGATGTCGTTACCGGCTCTGGACCCTGGTCGAGCGACAGGTGGAGTAATCTTGGAAGCGTCAGGAACGCGATCGGTATCCGGAGACCAACCGCCCCCGATCTTACCGACTGGAGTTCCAGGGATGTAGCGCGGACCAACCACCATTGGGAATACCCACTCGTAGAAGCCATCTTCATATTTCAATCGCTCCACGTAACTAATGACGATCCGGACTTTCTCGCCGCCTCGAATATTGGCCACGTGCTGCGTGAAGATGTTAGGCCGCTCCTGATCGAGCATCGACGCCATCCTGCCTGCGTCGCGAGCTGATTCATAGATCGCGCGAGCCTCTTCGCGGCGTTTGATTACACCTTTGACATGACGATCGCCCACATACATGTCCATCGTGTCGACTGCGGCCATGTGTGGAAGCGGGAACACATACACGGCTTCGATCTTGTCGCCTGCAGTGTTGTGAAATTCCTGTGTAACGGTAACCCGCGCGATGAAGCCGCTAATATCGGTCTTCACGTCGGTGCGTTTCAGTGGACACTCACGGCTCGCCTGACCTTCCTTGTCGAGCGCGAGCAAACTTCCTTCGGTAACAGACCCCGAGACTCGCGGCGAATTTTTGGCCTCCGCGGCTCCGGTATGAATCAGACTGAATAGTCCAATGGCAGCGGCTGCCATTCCGGTAACGATCTTAGTTTCCACTTCTTCCTCCTCGTGACGGATATGTCGCGAGGGGGAAGGGCCTTTCAGGTAGGTTGAAGATTTTCCTTACGTGTTCCGAAGCCTTTGCTGTAGTTGAGCGAACAATTGACCCGTGTCGAACGGTAGGGTGCGGGAGTCAGGAAGATCCAGAGTCTGGAACGGCCGCGCAATCAACGATGCGCCACGAAACTCGTACGCGATGTATCTCTCCGGATCCATCAGCACTAAGCTCTGGACGCCGATCTGCTTGTAGTCCTCGAATCGATCGAGTGTGTCAGTTAAGGTGTCATCCGGAGATAGAATTTCAACGATTGCCCACGGAACAACGTTACAGATCCTTCCGCATGGCAGCGGTCTGGGACAGATCATACTCCGACTTGCGCTTCAAATTTCGTAAGGCTTATAGCGATTCTCAACGAGCACGTTGCGAGCCTGATCCAAACCCTCCGGTATCACATAGAAAAAGGCGCCCACCCGCTCCGACGCAAAGATGAGACCGCCACGATAAGTGTCTGTTTCCACCGCGTAGTCGATTTCTGCCGCCGTAAGAATGTCTTCGAGCTTTAACGCTTCCTTGAGCTTTTTCGCAATGTAAAGAAGCGAGAGTTCGGTCTCACCAAAGAACTCCGGTGTCTGGCGCATCCTTCTAGATCTAGGCTCGAACCGCGGCTGCCATTGCCGCGTAAGCGCCGGGAGCGTGTTTGTTCAGATGCTTCTCGAATCGAGCGCAGGTTTCTTCCAGATTATGAAGGTGGAGAGGGTTTTTATAGACCTCCCGAACCTTTGGATTGAAATCACGAACGCGCTCCCAACACATGATCATTTCGTGACCCGTCTCGAAAAAGAGATCTTCATTTAAAACACCGCATGTGATCAGAGATGCCACCATTTCCCAATAGGAAATGACCATTCGAACATATGCATTCTGCTGGCTACCCATCGGCGCCAGCTCATTGGCTTCCTCAATCGACCGGGGTTTGAAATGTGCCCCGAACCATTCCCGGGCTTCCCGCAACTTGTCTTCTCGTCTCAGCTCGTAAAGTCGGAGAAGCAGGTTCGCGTCTTCGTACGTAGCGATTTGCGATGACATGCTTGTAGAGTAACATCGGACCCTGGCTTGCAACCTCTCCAGACAGATGGGTCACAAATGCGTCGATCAGAGCTATCACCTTTAGTTATATATAGTTGCGGAACAACGCGAGCGTCCGGCCCGAAGGATTTCGAGATCCGTTCTTTCACAACTGACGCTCCTCTTTCACAGTCATCCCGCCATCTGGAGCCGGGCTGGCAGCCACCACATATAATAAGGAAGAACTTTCATCACGACGGGACCTGACGGACCAGTTCAAGGGAACCGCTTTTCCACAGGGCACGTCGGACAGCTTGGTATACTTGGAATTTAGTCCTATCTCCTCTAACATGAAGTACTTCGCGTTCTCGCTTGCATTCGCAAGCATGTTATCAGCGGCTGAGTTCCGTACTGGTCAGGCTGCGCGCGCCGTCATCGGGCAGCGAACGTTCACGCAACAGAATGCTGTGGCCTCGTCTTTGGTCTTGGGTTCGGTGAGCGGTGTCGCCTATGCGGACAATACCCTGATTCTGGCGGATTCCAGCCGCGTGTCGGCGTTTCCGCAGAACAACCGGGTTTTGGTCTATAGGGATATCGCAGGAAAGATTCCCGGGCCGAAACAGACGATTCCGCTGACCGAAGCGCGCTGTCCTGTCTGCGAGTCCCATGCCGATACGGTGATCGGACAGCCGGATTTTTCGAAGATCGATATTGGTCTGGCGCAGAACCGGTTCCGGACTCCTACGTCAGTAGCGACAGACGGTCGCATTCTGGCAGTAGCGGACACGGATAACAATCGCATCTTAATCTGGAATTCGATCCCAACCATGAACGATGTCCCTGCCGATGTCGTCGTCGGGCAGAAAGACTTCACGAGCGGAGGAATCAACTACGGCGGGAACGGAAGTTCCCCCAGCGCTCAAGGGTTGCGCGGACCGCAGGGCGTCTGGATTCATGGCGGCCGGCTATACGTTGCCGATACGCAGAATCACCGCGTTCTTGTCTGGAATAGTATTCCCACACAGAACGGTCAGAACGCTAATCTGGTTCTGGGCCAGACGGATTTCAACGCGTTCGTGGAGCCTGATCTCACGCAATTGCGTGTCAACGCTACCGCCTCGAGTTTGTTGAATCCGACTTCCGTAACATCGGATGGCCAGCGCCTTTATGTCTCCGATCTTGGTCACAATCGCGTCCTCATCTGGAACACCATCCCTACACAGAACGCGCAACCGGCGGACGTCGCGGTCGGACAGCCGGATGTGAATAGCACAGAATCGCAGAACGCTTCGGACGCAAACAACAGTTCCCTTCTTTGCCGCGCAAGTGGAGTGGTGGATGGAAATCCGACGTATCCCATCGCATGCGCGTCTACGTTGTCATTCCCGAGGTACGCTTTGTCAGATGGCAGGCGGTTGTTCATCGCGGACGGCGGAAATGATCGCATTCTTGTTTACAACTCCGTTCCGACGCGAAGTGGTCAGGCGGCAGACGCCGTTCTCGGACAACTGACGGAGAATCTGGTTCAGGACACGGGCGAGTTGCGCGTCGCTGCCGCTGATTCGATACGCACGCCGAGCGCCTTGGCTTGGGATGGCACGAATCTATATGTGACCGATCCCTATAACCGCCGAGTGTTGGTCTTCACTGAAGGAGACGAACCGCTGCCCTATACAGGAGCTCGGAACGCAGCGAGCCGGGATATCTTTGCGGTAGGCGCGGTAGCATTTTCGGCCGATCCCAAAGAAAACGATGAAGTCACAATCAAGATTCAAGACGAGCGGGAATACAAATACAAGGCCGCAGCGAACCAAACCATTGCCACCGTCATCAATGCCCTCGTCGAGTCAATTAATGCGGGGGCCGGCGATCCGGCCGTTTTCGCCAGTTCTAATGCGATTTTCAATCAGCTCATTCTGACGGCTAGAGTTTCCGGTATTGCCGGCAACTTGATCGCTTATTCCGTCACAGTCTCGACTGGCGCGCAGATCCAGGCCGCCACGAGTGGAGCGACTCTGGACGGAGGCGAGGATGCTGCCAGGATCGCTCCCGGTACGCTGATTACGCTCCTTGGAGACAACCTCGCCGATAGTATGGCCGCCGCCCCTACCGATACCAACGATTTGCCCCGGAAACTTGCAGGCGTTGAAGTGTACATTGACGGCATCGCCGCTCCACTAATGTACGTTTCGCCTTCTCAGATCAACACGCAGTTGCCCTTTGAAGTCAACGACGCATCCAGCGTTAGCGCGTGGGTTCGAATCGAACGCAAAGATGGCTCGGTTCAGATTACGAACGCGATCGGAGTGCCTGTTGTAGCACAGAATCCCGGAATCTTTGCCGAGGAAGGGTTGGATCCACGGCCGGCGGTTGCCTTCCACAGCAGCAGCGTTGCAATTGGCGTTGTCTCGGTCGACGGTACCCCGAAGGAGAATGACGTTGTTTCCATCACCATCGGGGAAGATCGCAAATACGAATACACGGTGAAGAAGGATGACAGTTTGGCGATCATCCGCGACGGGTTGATCGCGGGAATCAATGCTAATCCCGATGAGCTCGTGATCGCGACCCCTGCCGCCGTGTACACGCGAATCGTGCTCCGTGCCAAGACGCCCGGTGATGAAGGCGAAGGCTTGCAATATGCTGCCACGGGAACCGAGAGCGTGCTCCTGACTCCTCTGACTACAACACTCTGCTGCGCAAGTGAAGAGGGAAAACGCATCACAGCCGAGGATCCCGCAGTGCCCGGTGAGACGATTACGATTTACGCGACCGGCCTCGGATTGGTCCAGCCCGATGAGGCGAAGTTCTCGAGCGTCACCGGCTCAAAGTATTTCGGTCCTGCTCTGAACGCTCCAAACTCGCCGGTCGACGATGCCATCGCCGGCGGCAAGACGGCGAATGTGCTCTATGCCGGGATGAAGCCGGGAGCGATCGGGGTTTACGAGTTGATCTTGCTCCTCAACTCCGATATCCCGACAAATCCCCAGACACAACTCACAATTGCTCAGGGTTTTTTCGTTAGCAACATCGTCACATTTCCTGTGGTGAACCCACTTGAGGTGGTTCCAGAGCCGTAGGTGAAAACAGCGTCGCCACTTGTCGACGAGTCGGTATCACAATGGGCAGCGGCGCTTCGCCGCATGATCGTGTGCAGTCCTGAGTTTGAATCTCCGGATCTTCATGGACTGCACGCATGCTGGGGCAATGTGCCCATGCCCTTCTATAACCACGCGTGCCTTTCACGACCAATTGACGATTTGCCGGGAATGCGGCGCAGGATTGAGCCGCTGCTTCGCTTCGCAGCCGAACACAGTCGGCCCTGGATGTTCAGCCCCTGTGATGAGTGGCTACCCGCAGGAGCCAGCGAATATCTGTCCCTAATCGGACTCGTACCCGCGATGGCATTGAGTGGAATGGCCGCCGAGGACTTGACCAGTCGGGCTTCAACCGGAGCGCACGACATCCGGCCGCTTTCAGGGACCGAAGGCGCCTTGCTGGTTGGGGAACTGAACTGCCTTGCCTATGGCATGCCGCTCGACTGGGCCGAGCAGACGAAATGGGCCTCGTTCTTCGGACCTGACGTCTTTTCCTACGCGCTCTACGACGATGATCAACCCGCAAGCACAGCCACGGTGTTCATCACGGAGAACTGTCTTAACGTCGTCTGTGTCGCTACCGCTCCGGTCTTCCAGCGAAAAGGATACGCTGAGGCCGTCATGCGCCACGGTTTGAACGAGGCGATCCGAGCGACCGGTCTTCGTCACTCGGTGCTGCATGCCAGCGAGGCGGGCCGTCCGCTCTATGAGCGTATGGGATACCGAACGGTCGCGAAATTCACCGCATGGACGTCCGCGCATCCTTAGGCGCGTCCGCAAGACGGTTATACTCACATTCAGCAATGAAAAAGCTCAGTATCCTGCTCTCTGCATTCCTGCTGGCTCTGCCGCTCTTCCCTCAACAACCAAGGACCGCCGCACCCGCTGCCCCCCGGCCCCACCAGCGCCGACCATCGAGGAATACGAGCCCAAAGCAATGCTCGTGGTACCCAAGACGGACGTTCCCCGGGCGAAGTATCCCTTCATCGACATCCACACGCACCAGCGTGATGTCACCAAGCTCGATTCATTGTTGAAAGACATGGATAGCATCAACATGAAGATCATGTTGAGCTCTCCCGTCCGTGGCAGCTTCGGAGAGAGAACGAAGCGCTTCCTAGACGGAATCAAGGCGCACCCACAGTCCGCGCGATTCGCCAGCATGACGAATATCGACATGAACGGCATCGGATCGCCGGATTATGGGCAGCGGGCCGCAGCGCAGCTCGAGCAAGACATTAAGGAGGGCGCGATCGGTGTAAAGGCATGGAAAGACTTCGGAATGCAGCAGAAAGACGTGAACGGAAACCGTGTTCCGGTTGACGACCCCCGCCTCGACCCGGTATGGGATGTGTGCGCCAAGTACAAGATTCCCGTCATGATCCACACTGCCGATCCGAAGCCCTTGTACGATCCGATGGACAAGTATAACGAGCGCTGGCTTGAGCTAAAGCTCCGGCCGAATCGTGGTGAAGCCGGTACTGGTCTGACATGGGAGCAGGTGATCGGCGAGCAGCACAGCCTGTTCGCCAAACATCCCAAAACCATCTTCATCGCGGCGCATATGGGCTGGATGTCCCACGATCTTCAGAAACTAGGCGAAATGCTGGATCGCATGCCGAACCTGAACGTGGAGATCGCGGCGATTCTTGGGGAACTTGGCCGGCAGCCGAGAACCGCCCGACGCTTCTTCATCAAATATCAGGACCGGATTCTATTCGGCAAAGACACCTACAATATCAGCGAGTATCCGTTCTATTTTCGGCTTCTGGAAAGCGACGACGATTGGATCGACAACATCCGTAAGTATCACGGGCTGTGGAAGCTGTACGCGCTCGATTTGCCGGATGACGTCTTGAAGAAGGTGTACTACAAGAACGCTCTGCGGCTTTTCCCGAAACTGTCTTCAGCCGGCTTCCCGCAGATGCACCCTCCATGACGCGGGATGAAATCCTGGCGCGGCTGCGTGAAAGGATCTTCGCGTTTGCGGCATCTCGTATGGGGAGGGATATTGCCGAGGATCTCGCACAAGAAGTCCTGATTGTCATCGAGGAGAAGTACGGGCATGTTCTCGAACTCGGTGACTTGCTGCCCTTAAGTCTTCAGATTGTTCGGTTTAAGATGGCCGGGGCGAGGCGGAAATCGATTCGGCACGGCGAATCCAACACAGGCATCGATTGACGAGTTGCAGTTACCGTCGCCATCCCTGAGCCCGGAAGAACAGGCCTCGCGCCAGGAGAGCATCGAACGGTTAACAGCGGCCGTGCAGAAGCTGGGTGAGCGGTGCCGGGAGTTGTTCCGACTCAAACTATTAGGAAGGAGTTTCGCAGAAATTCAAGAGCACTTTGGCGCTGCGTCCATCAACACCGTATACACGTGGGATGCTCGTTGCCGAAAACAACTTTTGGACCTGATGGGAGGGAGGTGGACTGTATGACCGACGATGTTCGCAAGTTGCTTGGCGGATATGCGACCGGTACCCTCTCGCCCGATGAGAAGCAGGTGCTGTTTGAGGCGGCCCTTCATGACGATGCGCTCTTCGCGGCTCTTTCCGACGAGCATGCGTTGAAGGATCTGCTCGACGACGGCGCGGTTCGCGCTCAGTTGCTGCGCGCTACCGAAGAGCCGCGTTTCAGCGTTGCGACGGCATTGCGCGAGTGGTTTGAGCGCCCGAAATCCAAAGTCCTGGTTGCTACCGGAACGATACTGCTAGCGGTGATTGGCTTCCAGCAGCTTCGGCCGCGAATTAGTGAGCAGACCCAAATTGCGGAGGTACGTCGGCCAGAACAGAACCTCACCACGTATGTGGAGCGGCCTTCTCCCAGCCGCTACCAAAGAACCACCCAAGCCGGAGCAGCGCAAAACCGAACCGAGGCTTAAGAAGCGTGAAGCGGATCAGCAGCCTACTGCGGCGCCGCCTGCGCAGTATGCTCAGGTACCCGCCGCTCCTGCAGTCGGAGCAGTGGGAGGCGCGGCCCCGGAACCAGAAGCTCTGATGTCGCGACGACAGATGCAACTTGCCGATGCAGCGGCTCCCATGCAAGACGACTGAAGTCTCGTCTTCCTCTCCGCTGCGTTACGAACTGTTGCTTCAATCCGCTGACGGAGCGTTCCAAGTCGTTCCCGGCAACCACGAGTTTTTAGCGGGCGATGTCATTCGCGTTCGCGTTACTTCGACACGTCCGGGCGCGGTGGCAATCACAGCTGCTGGCGGGCCGACAGCGTCCTCGCCCGTGCGCGCAAACGAACCTACGGTACTGCCTACGGACGGTGGAATCAAGATTACACCCGCCTCCGATAAGCTGGTACTTGGATTTGCGGTTTTAGGGGCCGATCTGACATCCGCTAAGCGCAGCTTCACAGCGGCGAACGAGGCGAAAGCCAGACCAGCATCCGCCCCGTCATTAACAATTGAGATTCCGCTCCGTCAGCGTAAGCAGTGACTACAGCCATTCTTCGCGAGCGCCCAGGACGACGAGAGTCGTCGGTCCTTCTTCGACAACGGAATACTGGATGCGGACGGCAATCTTGTCTTCTTGGGCGGCTGACCAAACGCGATAGATCTTTTCAAGTTGCTGTGTAGTTTTCATCTCAATCCAATTGTCGAACCTGAATCGCGGCAGAGAGCGTCTAACAAGTAGTATTTGTGTTGCAAATAAAGACAGATAAAAATTTTCGAGATGCGTTAACGACGCAAATGAGGGTACCCTTCTGAAGAAGATTCTTCGCATTGCGGGCGGAGTTGGGCTCATCCTCATAGGCTTGGTCGGACTCATCATGCCGATCATGCCTGGCTGGGTTTTTATTATTCCCGGCCTCGTCATTCTTGCTGACCACTCTCCCGCTGTGAGGCGGCTTCTCGAATGGGCCAAAGCCAAATTCGCAGAGGCGCGAAGCCGCGGCCGGTGGGAAGCCATCTGCGACAATGGAAAATCGTCCTGATTCCGGCAAGTGATCTTCCCCCATGCTCACCCGCATCAGCGTGCATGGCGCACGTCAGCACAACCTGAAGAACATCGACATAGAGATCCCGCGCAATACCTTCACCGTCATCACGGGATTGAGCGGGTCCGGCAAATCGTCGCTGGCCTTCGACACGATCTACGCCGAAGGACAGCGCCGATACGTTGAGACGCTGTCTCCGTATGCGCGCCAGTTCCTTGATCAGATGGAGCGGCCGGACGTCGATTCCATCGACGGCCTCAGTCCAGCCATCTCCATCGAGCAGAAGACGACCAGCCGTAGCCCGCGATCGACCGTAGGCACTGTTACGGAGATCTACGATTACCTCCGTCTGTTGTACTCGTCCATCGGTATCCCCCACTGCCCGGATTGCGGTTTTGAGATCGCGCGCCAAACCACCGAACAGATCCTCCAACAGGTGCTGGGTTTGACAAACGAAAAGGTCATGATCCTGGCGCCGGTTGTTCGTGGACGGAAGGGCGAATACAAGAAGGAGCTGGAAAGGTTCGCGCAAGCAAGGCTTCGTCAAAGCACGCATCGATGGCGAGTTGCGGTCGCTCGACGAGGAGATTATCGCGCTCGACAAGCGAAAGAACCACACCATCGATGTCGTCGTAGATCGACTGGTGCTGAAGCCAGGAGTCGAGAAACGGCTCGAGGCGTCCATTCAGACGGCGACGAAGCTGACGGATGGGCTCGTTATCGTCGCCATCATTAACGGCGCCGAGAAGCTCTACTCGCAAAAGCTGGCGTGTCCGAATTGTGGACGCAGCGTTCCGCAGCTTGAACCAAGATCGTTCTCCTTCAACAGCCCGTACGGAGCGTGCGAAGCATGCGTCGGCCTGGGCAGCACTTGGAGCTTCGATGTCGGCAAAGTGATCAACGATCCGATCGAAGCCGCTACTCGAAGGCGCCCTGGGAGTGGGCGCCTCAGCTATCTCGATGCTCGAGCCGATCAGCCAGGCGGCCGCTCGTCTGGGGATCGATCTGACTGTTCCATTCGAAAAACTACCGAAGAAGACCCAGGGCATTCTGGTGAATGGCGGGACCGGCTTTCCCGGCGGCATCATGAAGCTGCTCGACAACCGCTTACCGCTCCTCCAGCGATGCCGGTCGTGAGTGGCTGATGGAATACATGTCGCCGATCGAATGCGCTGCCTGCGCCGGACAAACGGCTGAAGCCAGCGAGTCTCGCAGTGCGAGTTAAAGGACTTGGGATTTCGCGAGTTGACCGGCATGTCCATCGCACGGGCGCTGAAGCTGGTCAGTACGTGGGAACTTACGGAGCGGGAAGCGCAGATCGCGGCCCGGGTACTCGACGAGATCCGGCACCGCCTGGAATATCTTGCGGCCGTTGGGTTGGATTACCTGAGCCTGAGCCGTGGTTCGGCAACCCTGTCAGGCGGCGAGGCGCAGCGCATCCGTCTCGCTACGCAGATCGGATCGAAATTGCGCGGCGTTCTCTACGTGCTGGATGAGCCATCGATCGGTCTGCATCCCCGCGACAACGATCGGCTTCTTGCCACGCTGAGCAGATTGCGGGATCTGGGTAATACGGTGCTCGTGGTGGAGCATGATGCCGACACGATCCTGCAGGCGGATTATGTGATCGATCTCGGTCCGGGAGCGGGACGGCTCGGCGGTGGACTGGTTGGCGTCAGGAACTCCTGCAGCAGATTCAGCAACAGCCGGACTCGTTGACCGGCCAATATCTCTCCGGCGCCCTGAAGATCGAAGGTCCCAAGCGGCGACGCTCCGGGAACAAGCGAAACGATCACCGTCAAGGGCGCGCGCGAGCACAACCTGAAAAACATCGATGTCGAGTTCCCCCTCGGGAAGTTCATCGTGGTCACCGGTGTCTCCGGCAGCGGCAAATCGACGCTTGTCAACGACATCCTGTACCGCGCTCTGGCGCAGCATGTCTACAATTCGCGCGCGAAGCCTGGGCTGCACGACGGGATCAGCGGCTTGGAGCACATCGACAAAGTCATCGAGATCGACCAGGCGCCGATCGGCCGGACTCCGCGGTCGAATCCGGCCACGTACACCGGTGTCTTCACGCCAATTCGCGATCTTTACGCGATGCTGCCGGAATCGCGGGAGCGCGGGTACAAAGCCAGGACGATTTAGCTTCAACGTAAAAGGTGGCCGGTGCGAGGCGTGCCAGGGAGACGGCATGAAGCGCATCGAGATGAACTTCCTGCCCGACGTCTACGTCACGTGCGACGTTTGCCGCGGCAAGCGATACAACTCCGAGACGCTGCAGGTGAAGTACAAGAACTACTCCATTGCGGACCTGCTCGGCGCGACGGTAGAGGAAGCGATCACTGTACTTGAGAACCTGCCGCAGATCCAGGCCAAGCTTCGCACGCTGATACGACGTCGGTCTTGGCTACATTCATCTTGGGACAGTCGGCGACGACGCTTTCCGGCGGCGAAGCGCAGCGTATCAAGCTCGCAAAAGAACTCAGCCGGAAGCAGACCGGAAGAACGTTCTACATACTCGATGAGCCGACAACGGGTCTGCACTTCGAAGACGTCCGGCGTCTGCTCGATGTGCTGCACCAACTCGTCGAGAAGGGCAACACGGTCCTGGTGATCGAGCATCAGCTCGATGTGATCAAGACAGCCGATTGGATCATCGATCTCGGTCCGGAGGGCGGTGAAGGGGGCGGCGAGGTCGTCGCCATGCGGAACTCCCGAGCAGATCATTCGGAATCGCCGGAGCCATACGGCAGTCGCGCTCGAAAAGATAATGCGCAACGGGAAGGTAGCTTGAGCAAATATCGGATCCAGCCGCTCGATTTCGGCGGATTGAAGACAGTTTCTATCCACGAACGCGGCGGCAAGGTCCGTATCGAGCATTTCGCCAAGCCATATCAGCAAGGGAAGCGGCGTGCTCGGCATGCTGGATTCCATGCCGCGTCTGCTGGCGTCGGATTCGCTCCGCGCTGTGGCCGAAGCCTTGATCCATGCGCGGACGGCTGGAAAGCAGATCATCTGGGGACTCGGCGGCCATGTCATCAAGTGCGGGCTGGCGCCGGTGCTGCTCGACCTGATGAATCGCGGGTATGCGACCGCATTCGCGATGAACGGCTCGGCGGCGATCCATGATTTCGAGATCGCCATTGCCGGTTGGACGAGCGAAGATGTGGAGGCCGTGCTTGCCCGATGGACGCTTCGGATCGGCGGAAGAGACGGGTCGCGAGATGAACCTTGCGATCGCGGACGGCGATAACGCCGGATTGGGGATGGGAGAAGCGCTTGGGCTGCATCTCTCGCGGATCGCCAACCCGGAGTTCGCGATCGCAGAGCCTTGTTCTCGGAGCATGGCAGGCGGGTGTGCCGGTCACAGTGCATGTCGCGATCGGAACGGATACACCGCACACGCATCCCGACGCGGAAGGCCATGCGATCGGGTCGGCATCGCATCGCGACTTCCGGCTGTTTGCCAACGTGGTCACCGGCCTTCAATGACGGAGGCGTCTACGTCAATCTCGGATCGGCTGTTGTGATGCCGGAAGTATTCCTGAAGGCGGTATCGGTGGCTCGCAATCTCGGCTATCCGCTTGGGCAATTCACGACTGTGAATCTTCGATTTCCTGCAGCACTACCGCCCGAAGGTGAACGTAGTCGAGCGGCCTCACGCTCAATCGGGCGGCAAGGGCTATTCGATCACCGGACATCATGAAATTCTCCTGCCGATCCTGGCAGCTCTGCTCATCGAGTGTGAGCCTTGATTGACGAGAGCGTGATCGACGAGACTGTCGATGAGCCTTTCTGGTCCTGGACCGACCTGCTCCTTTTTCTGGGGCTCGGGTATTCCAGCTTTCATTGCAACGTTCCTGATCGCGCAGTTCGCGATGGCGTCTGTGACAAATAACAAGGCGCTGCTGCTGATGATTCCGCAGTTTCTTGGTCAGGCGGCGATGCTCATACCCATCGCGCTGTTGTTTCGATGGAAATACGAGCGACCATTTCTCGGATCATTGCGGCTGGGCGTGCGTGTGCCGGAGATTTGGCCATCGTTCGGAGCCGGCATCTTTGTGGCGGTGTCGGTGCTGTTGATCGCGGCTGCCCTGCGCATTCCCGAGTGTCTTCACCAATGATGGATCTGATGAAAGATCTCTCGTGCGGCTGCGCTGGATCGCTGTATTCGCGGTTTCGATCGGGCCGGTCTTCGAGGAGCTGTTTTTTCGAGGATTGTTGCAGCCGGTGGCAGTCCGTTCTGTCGGAGTGATTGCGGGAATTCTATTCTCCGCGGCGCCGTTTGCGATTATGCATGGCCCGCAATACGCTTGGTCCTGGCAGCACGTTGCGATGATCCTCATCGCTGGTTCGGCGTTCGGCTGGTGGAGGCTGCGAACGCAGTCGACCGGCGCGGCGATCGTCATGCATTGCGGATACAACACGGTACTTGTTGTGGGATATCTCATAGGAAGAAGCGCTCTCTAATTAATGGTGGAAACAATTCAGTGGACTGATGGCGGCGTAGTCATGATCGACCAGACACGCCTTCCGCGCGAGCAAGTGTTCGTTACTTGCACGGACTATGAGCAAGTAGCCGAGGCGATCCGGTCGATGATCATTCGTGGCGCCCCGGCTATCGGAGTCGCGGCTGCGATGGGTGTCGCGATCGGCGCGCTGAAGGCGGACGATCTGCACGGAAGCTTCGAAACGATCTGCTCGACGCTGGCAGGCACGCGGCCGACGGCGGTGAATCTGTTTTGGGCGATCGACCGGATGAAGAATCTGTACGGTCAAGTGAAGGATCGGCCGATTGAAGAGATTCGGGAGACACTCATCCGCGAAGCCAAGCAGATCTATCTCGAAGACATCGCGATCAATCAGGCGATCGGACGTCATGGCGCTGATCTGGTCCCGGACGGCAAAACCGTACTGACGCACTGCAACGCCGGCGCGCTGGCGACGGCAGGATACGGCACGGCGCTGGGCGTGATTCGCGCGGCAGTGGAGGCGGGCAAGAACATCGACGTGTTCGCGGACGAAACGCGTCCATTTATGCAGGGCTCGCGCCTGACTGTGTGGGAGCTGCAGCAGGACAATATCTCAGCAACTCTGATTACGGATAACATGGCCGGCCACTTTTTGAAGTCCGGGCGCATTGGATGTGTCGTCGTCGGAGCGGATCGAATTGCGGCGAATGGCGATGTCGCCAATAAGATCGGCACGTACTCGGTTGCCGTTCTCGCCAAGGAGAACAACGTGCCGTTCTACGTGGCTGCGCCGGTATCGACGCTCGACCTGACGTTGTCAACAGGCGATCAGATTCCAATCGAAGAGCGGTCGTCGAAAGAGGTGACGCACGTAGGCGGCGTCGCGATCGCTCCCGATGGAACGGCAGTCTGCAACCCTGCTTTCGATGTCACGCCAAATCGCTATGTCAGCGGCATCATAACCGAGCGCGGCGTGGCACGCGCCCCTTATACCGAGTCGTTGAAACGACTTGCTGGATCCTGATCCGGTTCATGTTTCTGAGCGTTTCCTCTACTCTGTCCGGGCGCATCGGGATGCCGATCATCGCTCCGAAGATCAGGGAAACGCACAGGAATAGTTTTCGAAGAACGTGATTACTCTTAGACATGCGTATTCTCCTAAAGTCGGCTGCGTCGTCGGCATGTTGCGATCGCCGTCGGCTTTCCGCCCAAGCCCGATTGTTCTGCAACCGTGTGTACACAGCATGTGCTACATTTAGCTAGTGGAGTTTGAGTGGGATGAAAACAAAAGACACAAAAACCTCAAAAAACACGGAATCGACTTCGACATCGCCCGCACGATCTGGGAAAAGCCGACAGTGGAAGTCCTCCGGGTCAACCGCCAAGAGTTCCGAACCCTCGCGTTCGGCGAAGCCGAAGGCCGCATCCTCGCAGTCGTCGCGACCTGGCGAGGCAGCAAACGTCGTGTCATCTCGGCGCGGCCCGCGAGCCGCGAAGAAAGAGCGGATTTCAACCGTGCGCTTGGGCGATCCGATCCGCGAAGACTTGACTGATTGGGCTCGCGTGGACGCGATGACGGACGAGGAGATCGAGCGCAACGCCGCGTCTGATCCTGACAGTTTCCCAGTCGGCAGCTTCGACTGGACCGAAGCCCAGCTAGTGATTCCCATCCCGAATCCAAAACAGTCCATTCACCTGCGCATCGATCCCGACGTGCTCGCCTGGTTCAAGTCGCGCGGCCCCGGCCACCTATCGCGGATGAACGCCGTGCTGCGGAATTACTACGACGCGCATAAGGGACAGCGAGAAGCCTAGCTAAAGAACGAGGCTTATACCGCCGGAGGAGCGCGCGAAGGAAGGATTGCGAGGAAAGGTACGAGTTGGGGGCGGGGATTGGCGGTTCGGCGGACATCGCGTCGTGACGAAACGAACCCAATCCAAATGACGAGGGGTACGAGAACCGCGACGCTTGCGGCCGGGTACCACGCCGCAAGCAGGATGACAGCGAGACAGAGGACGGCTATGATGCTTCGAACTTCAGGTTTCGAGCGCCGCATAAATCTCTCGCTTCGATACACCTCGTTGACGCGCCGTTGCTTTGATGGCGTCCATTCGGGACAGTCCCTGGGATAGAAAGCCTTCGAACACCTCCCGTACTGGGCGGTCGTCCGGAGCCGGGGGCAGCGGCTTACCTATCACGATCGTCATCTCTCCCTTGACTGATTCTCTCTCACTCAGATTACGAAACAAAGCCAATGCTGTTCCGCGTAGAAACTCTTCGTGGATCTTCGTCAGTTCGCGGGTTAGGACGATTTCTCGCTCGCCGTAGATCTCTGCGATATCCCGCAGCGTTTCAAGAATGCGATGCGGGGCTTCGTAAAACACAAGCGAGCAGTCCAGATCGGCCAATGCCTCGAACAACTTGCGTCGCGCCGACTGTTTTTGCGAAACGAACCCACCGAAATAGAACGAATCCGCCGTCAGACCAGAAGCCGTTAGGGCGGCGAGGATTGCGGATGGGCCCGGAATCGGAATAACGCGGATTCCAGCCTCCACGGCTGCGGTGACAAGTCGATAACCGGGATCGGAGATCAGCGGCGTTCCCGCATCCGAGACAACTGCGATGTCCGAACCTCCGAGAAGGCGCTCGACGAGCGAGCGCGCCCGATCAGTCTCATTGTGATCGTGATAGCTGATTGCAGGCCTTTCGATACCGTAATGGTCGAGCAACCGCCGGGTGTGCCGTGTGTCCTCGCAGGCAATCAGGTCGACTTCCTTCAGGGTGCGGACGGCGCGGAATGTGATGTCTTCAAGATTGCCGATTGGCGTTGCGACAAGAAATAAAGAACCGCTCACGTTACCATAATGGGGCAGTGTCGGCGGAACAGGTAAATACATTTCTGAGTTGGACTCCCCCGGGGAAGCCCCTCGAGATCCGGTTGGATCACAGCGTCATCGAGCGCATCAACATCGAAGTTATGCGAGGTTTCGGGATCACTCGCAGGCGCGGAACGGAGACTGGCGGTCTGCTGATAGGGAAGATCGACCGGCGAGCCAATCCGCCGGTGCTTCACATTCAGGATTTTGAAGTCTGTCCATGCGAGTACGCCTCGGGACCTTCGTACCTGTTGTCGGCGAATGACTGGCAACAATTCAAGGAAGCGGTTTCCCGCCGGCAGCCAGCTCTTGAAAACGAGCTTTACGCGGTAGGTTACTTTCGTAGTCACACGCGCGACGGGTTCGCCTTCGATGAAAACGACGCGGCGATCTTCCGGGCGTTCTTACGCGATCCCCTCGATGTTGCTCTACTGATCAAGCCATTCGCAACCCGTCCCGCGAATGCAGCGATTTTTCTACAAGACAAAGGGGCGCTAGCAACGGACTCGACCCCGATCGAGTTTCCGTTTACAGGTCGTCAAAAACCTCGCCCGGGTTCTGCGCGGACTCCCGCGCCGGAACCGGCGCCAGCTCCGCCGCCCGAGCCACCACCGAAAGAAACCTCAGTCGTGGTGGCGAAGCAGCCAAGAGTACTCGAAAGACCGATACTGACCCCGTACGAGAGGCCGATTTTCGCCGAGCATTTCAAAGAATCCCCCGGCTGGGGGCGACGGCTTGCTTGGTTGGCTTTTAGTCTCGCCCTGCTCGCTTTCGGCGGCGCCTGTGGCTATGAGTACGCCGGTATGCAGTCAGCAAAATCGCTCGCTTCTCCCGGAGGCCAGACCGTCGATCTCTATTCTGTCCAGCTGCAGGTGGCGCAGGCGGAGAAAAGTCTGATGGTGAAGTGGAATCGGAATTCGCCTGCCATTCAGGTAGCGATGTACGGCATGTTGACGGTGACGGAAGGAACCAACAGCAAAGAAGTAAAGCTTGGGTTTGCAGAACTTCGCAATGGGACTGCGATGTATCCAAATGTCGCCCCCGAAGTGCGGTTCCGATTGGAATTGTTCTTCAAAGAGAACCGCAGCTTTGCAGAGACCGTCTGGTTCCAGCAACCGGGGAGATAATTACGCGGCTGCTTTCAAACGCAGCTCGCCGATCTTCTCGTCGTAATCCACCCGCACGGATCCGCCTGGTTTGACTTTTCCGAGAACCACCAACTCGGCCAACGGCTGAGTCAGTTTCTGGTGAATCGCTCGTTTGAGCTCGCGTGCGCCGTACTCGGGTGAGGAGCCTTCTTTCAGCAGGAAATCCCGGCCCTTGGAGCTTACTGTCAGCCGGAACCCTCTCGATCCTAAGCGAGTCTCAATATGATTCTGCAAATCGTTCAGTTGCTGCGTCAGGATTTCGGTCAATGTATCTGTCGACAACGGCTGGTAAGTGACCGTGGCGTCGATCCGATTGACGAACTCGGGAGAAAAGTTGCGGCGAACGGCAGCCATCGCGATGTTTTCCAGACGTCCCGCTTCTGGAGCTTTGTTGCGGTCGGATGTGAAGCCAAAGCCCGGTGTGAGTTCTTTCATCATGCCGTGCGCGCCTAAGTTGCTGGTCAGGAAAATCAACGAGCGCTCGAAGTTCACGACGTTGTTGTCGCCCAGACGCAAAGACGCTTTGTCCAATACGCCAAGCAGGAGTCGATTCAAAGACGGGGCAGCTTTTTCAATTTCGTCGAAAAGAATGATCGAAAGGCTGCTCTTTTCGCTAGTGACCGCGGCAAGCTTCGATTGAGTAAGGATCGGGTGAGTCTCGCGATGGCCCAGATATCCGGGGGGCGCGCCTATTAGCTTCGCGACTTCGTGATCCAGCTGGTACTCGCCGCAATCGACGCGTACCATGTGTTTGCGCGAACCATGGAGAACTTCTGCCAGCGCCTCTACTGTACGGGTCTTGCCTGTACCCGTCGGACCAAGCAGAAGAAACACTCCAACCGGGCGACCCTCGGGGGACAGACCCGCATTGTACATATGCACGTAGGGCACAATCGACGACAGCGCTTGAGGCTGTCCGATTACCTTACCTGCCAGTTTCGTCAATATATCGGTGCTACCGCCGTTATTTCTCTTCATTTTTCGTGGCGGCTGCGAGTTGCTTAAAATCACGCCGATCTCCTTGGCTCAAGTATAGAAACCAAGGTCGTAAAAAACAGGCGTATGACAAGCGATTGTGCGTCGCGCAGCGACGCTAAGACACTGACAGGGAAGGGGTAGTTCGGATCAAAGAAAAATTCGCTACTTTCGTGAACGGCACTTTTCGTGTTGACAGAAAAAGCGCGTATTATTTGTGCCGATAAGTAATCCGGCCCTTGGTGAGATCGTAGGGGGAAAGCTCCATCGTCACGCGGTCGCCGGCGAGAACCCGGATACGATTGCGCCGAAGTTTTCCGGCCAGGTGGGCAAGAACGGTGCGGTCGGCATCAAGCTGGACACTAAACAAACCACTCGGGAACTTTTCGACTACGGTCCCGGTCACTTCAATACAATCTTCTTTGCTCATCTTCCTCTTAAGTTATGGGTTTGGGCGAAGTTGCTACACTTCGCCACCCAATTATACTTCACTGCCCAGATAGTGTTGTTCGCTCAATTCGGCGAGGCGTTGAGCAGCCGACTCCGGCGTAATGTCGCGCTGCGGGGTCGCCAATAGCTCGTAACCCACCATGAACTTACGTACGGTGGCCGAACGTAGCAACGGGGGGTAGTAGTGGGCATGAAAGTGCCACTCGTCGTGCGCCTGACCGTCGGTTGGCCGCTGGTGGAAACCCATCGTGTAGGGAAAAGAGGTTTCAAACAGATTGTCATAGCGAGTCGTCAGACGCTTCATCAGGCTTGCCAGGTCGGTTTTCTCGGCATCGTCCATCTGCTCGAGGCTTCCGAAATGGCGCTTCGACATCACTAATGTTTCGAACGGCCACACCGCCCAGAACGGGACAACCGCCTGGAATGCCTCGTTTTCACAAACGATGCGGCTGCCCTCGGATTCCTCTATCTTCAAGTATTCACAA
Organism: Bryobacteraceae bacterium; assembly: GCA_963844855.1. Taxonomy (GTDB): domain Bacteria; phylum Acidobacteriota; class Terriglobia; order Bryobacterales; family Bryobacteraceae; genus DASQDN01. Next base: position 248,766 of record CAWJQP010000076.1, on the reverse strand, counting down.
AGCAGGCAGCGTGCTCGAGCGACGCGAAAATCGCGAAACGAAGCCAATTCTTTGCCGTGCTCGTTTGGCAGCGTTTCGTTCGACCAGATCTGACAATGGGGATGGGGATTGCTGGCGCCCATCATCTCTCCACGATTTTCGAAGATCTGAACGGAATTGATTGTCGAGTGCGCGCCGAGCTCGAGGTACTGGTCGGTCCAAGTATCAATCACACGCCGTATCTCTTCCACCTTCATACGCGCAACCGTCAAGCTGTGATCTGGTAAGAAACACACGACGCGACAGATGCCTTGTTCGGATTTGGAGACAAGCAGGCCATCTCGATCATGGTCAAAGACCGGGATCTCGGGTTTCAACGCGGCGAAATCGTTGTCGAAGATGAAGGTTGTTTCGTATTCCGGATTCTTAACGCCGCCGGCCCGGGAGTTGCCAGGACAGAGATAACACTGGGGGTCGTAACGAATCGGCGTAGGTTGTGGAGTCTTCTCAACTTGCCCTTGCCACGGCCGTTGGGTGCGATGTGGTGAGACGAGCACCCATTCCCGGGTCAAGGGGTTTAATCTTCGGTGCGGCTGTTCCGTTAGCATTGCTTAATTTGACGTATAACACCGTGATCTTCTATCTAGAATCGGCGTCAGACAAGTGTTATGAGGAACGCACTTGTTGGAACCATACTTTTAATGACTGCAACAGTAGCTCAGGGGGACCATCAACCTACGCTCACGTGGGAAGGGTCCGTAGATGGGGTAGCGATTCTTCGAATACAGGGGGATCGAGTTGATGTGGAGACGCGTGATGGAAACGTTTCGCAAACCAACCATCGCTTCATTACGCCTCTGGCAGCTATCAACGATCGAATTGAAGTTGAGAACCGAACACGGGGAACTGCCAGGATTCGTGTCCTAGAGCAGCCTCGTCGAAACAACGACTATACGGCGACTGTAGAAGTTTCGACGAGTGGCCGTCGACCCGAACCAATTGCGCTCGATTTTTATTGGGCCGACAATCGTAACGCTTCCAACCGCAGTTCGGGCCGCTATGATCGCGACGGTTATCAAACACGTAGCCGTACGAATGATAAGGCGCCGGCAAACTCCTCGGGTCTTGCCCGCTGGTCGGGCGAAGTTGATAACGAAGTATTTATCTTGCTGCGCGGCCGTCAAGTCTTGAATACTGCGGTACGCGGCCGGTCCGTCTACAACCAGCAGTCCGACATCAGCAACCCGCTTCCACGACGTCCAGTTCAGGTTGCTTTGCAGGAAGTCCAGGGCCGAGGCCAAGTCGAGCTGGCAGAGCAGCCGGATGACAGCAATAACTATACGGCCAAGATTCGCATCGTCGACCCACAAGCAGGAGTAGGCGCTTATAGCCTCACGCTTTCCTGGGATGAGAACGGCCTAGGAGACCAGAGCGTCGGTGGAATCTTGTCACCCGGCAGCACATATGGGAACAATCCCGAACAAAGTGTTCCTGGTGGGGCGCGATGGACGGGACAAATCGACGGCCGTGTTCGAGTCAGCTTCCGAGGCAACCAGGCCTATGCGCAACGGTTGACTGGAGCGGAAATCTACGGCGAGCAAGTAGCATTCGGAAGCGCGGTACCAAGGCGCAATGTCGATGTCAGTGTAAATAAATTGAGGGGAAGGGGAGAAGTAGCTGTGGTGCAACGTCCTTCAGCGAACAACAACTACACCGCAATTGTCGAGATCAACGACAGTGATGGCGGATCGGACACTTATGAACTGGAGTTGCTGTGGCGCTAACTCAGCTCTTTAGAGCAGCACAGACGGCATCGGTAAATTCAGAGGTGGAAGCTCTTCCACCCACATCCGAGGTGAGCGTTTTCGCCTCGCGATAAACCTGCTCAATAGCCGTTTGCAGACGGATGGACGCATCGACCTCGCCAAGATGGCGAAGCATCATCACGGCAGACAACATCAGCGCGCTGGGATTGGCAATTCCTCTCCCGGCAATGTCGGGGGCGCTGCCGTGCACAGCTTCAAAGACGGCGTGGTTCTCACCCATATTGGCTCCCGGAACGATGCCGAGTCCTCCAACAAGGCCAGCGGCGAGGTCGGAAACGATATCGCCGTATAGATTCGGCAATAGCAGGATGTCAAATGTCTCGGGTCGCATGACAAGTTGCATCGCGGCGTTATCCACGATTAATTCTTTGTATTCGATTTGCGGGTGCCGCGACGCGACTTCACGACAGCAGCGTAAGAAGAGGCCGTCGCTGAGCTTCATGATATTCGCCTTGTGGACGGCAGTTACGCGCTTGCGGCCATTCACTGCGTAATTGAAGGCGGCCTCCGCGATGCGAATGGATGCGCGGCGTGTAATAATCTTCAAACTCTCGACAACATCAGTGATGACCTCGTGCTCCAGTCCTGAATAGACATCCTCTGTGTTCTCCCGGAAAATAACCATGTCGATGGTGACGTCCATGTACCGCGTTTTGACGCCGGGAAGTGTGCGAACCGGTCGAACATTCGCGTAGAGGTCCATCTTCTTCCGAAGGGCCACATTCACGCTTTGAAAACCTCCGGCGACGGGAGTTGCGACCGGTCCCTTCAAGCCCACTCTCGTCGCATCCAAAGACTCGATTATGTGATTCGGCAGACTTTGACCAGATTTTTCGATGATGCTGGCAGTCAACTCCACGCGTTTCCAGTCGATCGCCACGCCTGTTGCATCCACCGCGCGCACAGTAGCGTCTGCGACTTCAGGTCCGATTCCGTCTCCGGGTATGAGCGTGACAGGGTAGGGCACGAAAACGAGTATAGCGACCCTTCAGAGCACGATCCGCGCGTCGCCGTCCCGGCGCGTGATGCGTTCGCGGTCGAGCCATTCGAGTAGGGGAATCGCATACTTGCGCGAGACACCGGTCCAGTCTTTGAAATCGCCGACCGAAAAACGCTGTCCCTTGCGGCTCGACAGAGTCTCTTTGAGAGATTTTGCCGCGCTGCTGTGCAACATAAAATCTTCAGAGAACCGGACCAGCCGTCCCTCTCGGAAGAGCAGTTGCAGCAGAGTTCGCGCGCGCGTTTGATCGACTCCACAGGCGGCGAGGACCTCCGATACTGCGGGAGCCTGTAGTCCAGCTTTTTCGAACGCAGCCTCGATTCTAAGGGACGCTTCGCGTTCGTCATCCTGCAGAGCCAGCTTGTGATTGGCGAGGCGAACAAACTCGCCTTCCACGACAAACTGCTTATCGAACGCCATCAATCCTTCAAAGGCGCGCATCGGCGCGTTGGGCAAGTCACGGCGCAGCTCTTCTTTGCCTATCCCCTGTAGGAGTGGATGAGCTTTGTGAAATGCGGCGAGACGACTCTTCCAACTCGACAGACGAGCCTTTGCGATCTCGTTATGCATCAACCAGCTGTCAAAACGATGCACTTCCAATGGCAAAGAGGCGAGTATCTTTTCCGCACGTAATCCGGATTGCGCGGATAACTTGGCGATCGGCATACCCTCGGGCGCTTCAGAGACCAGAAACGCCAGGCTTTCCGATAGGGATGAGCTCGCCAGCTTGTGAGCGCGCGCGAAAAGTTTCGCTCGAGATGAGCGTCGCGGAGGATCACAATCGAGTACTTGGCCGCCGCCAATCGTTACGACCGGAGAGAACATGCGAATGATAAAACGATCACCGGGTAACAGGAGCAACGGCTTCTTCAGAACAATACGGACCATCGTCTTCGCTCCGGGTTCGATCACAGGAAGATTGTCGAGTGTGCGGACTTCAGCGGGGGCTTCCGCTGTTCCGGCATGAAAATGTATCGGCGAACCGTTCTTCAGCGGCTTTGCTGAAGGCAGCAGATCAAGAACACCGTCGAAGATCGTCGTAGACGCGAAGGCGCCTTTCGATCCGAGTGTCGAACCCCGCGCGAGTTTCTCCGGGGTTGCGCCTGTGAGGTTTAAAGCAGCTCGCTGCCCCGCTGAGGCGAGTTTCGCTTCTTGGCCCTGAACTTGAAGACCGCGGACACGAACCAACTCTCCTGAGGGATACAGTTCGAGTTCGTCCTCGGAATGGACGGCCCCTGAGAGCACGGTGCCTGTAACAATCGAACCGAAACCTGGCATCAGGAATGAGCGATCAATCGGCATGCGAAAGAACTGCGTTGCATCACGCGAAGCTTTGGCTATCGCGATTCGCGATATCGCGGCGCGTAGTGTGTCGAGCCCCTCCCCCGTAACACTGCTGACCGGTATGATCGGCGCATTTTGGAGAAAAGAATTCTTAACGAAATCCTCAATCTCGAGCTTGGCTACGCCTACGGTATCCTCATCCACCAGATCGCATTTGGTCAGCGCCACTATCCCGGCCTGAATGCCGAGGAGGCGGCAAATGTCAAAATGTTCTCGTGTTTGGGGTTTTATTGATTCGTTCGCAGCGACTGTAAATAGAACAAAATCAATGCCCGTCACACCGGCCAGCATGTTTTTGATGAACTTTTCATGCCCAGGAACGTCTATAAGTGCGACACGAAGATCCTGAAGATCTAAGTGCGCGAATCCGATATCTATGGATATGCCCCGACGTTTCTCTTCCTCCAACCGGTCAGTATCGATGCCGGTCAAAGCGCGCACAAGCGCCGTTTTGCCGTGGTCAATATGTCCAGCTGTGCCGGCAATGATCTGTCTCACGTTGCTACTTCTCTTAGTATCCGCCGCCCGGGCGCAGGAGAGCAGCGACGTAACATTCAAATCTGGCGTAGCGAACGTGCGCGTGGATGCGCAAGTGATTCAGGACGGCAACGTAGTTACCGATCTGACTGCCAAGGATTTCATCGTCCGTGAAGACGACCGCCCGCAGCCAATCGTATATTTTGGACGGGAAAAAGAGCCGCTCTCGCTAGTGCTTCTGCTCGATGTGAGCGGCAGTATGCGGAAGCATGTGGAACAGGTTGCGGATGTCGCGCGACGATCGCTGCGATTTTTGCGGCCAAGCGATCGGGTAGCGGTGATGGTGTTCGCGCGCGAATCTCACGTACGAAAAGAGTTCACTGACGATATGAATGAAGTCGCATCGGAGATCCGGCTCGCAGCAGCTGACGAGAGCGTCGGGACGGCTACGAACATCAACGATGCTCTTTTGGCCGCGGCCGACTATATGCAGGACAAGGCCGGCGATACAGGCCGCAAGGCGCTCCTGGTTCTCACAGACAACCTCGGGCTCAACTATAAGAGCCCCGATGAACCGGTAATCGCGTCACTACATTCCTCGAGCGCCGTGATGAATGCGATTGTCGTTGGTAAAGGCAATCGTCCCAGTCCGCTGTCGAAGGGACGGACGCTCAATCCAGACTTTACGCCGCCGGACGTCTTCACCATCTCGGAGCAGTCAGGTGGGGAGGCAGTGAGGGCTGATGAAGCCGGCGAAGCTTTCAGTCGCATGATCGAGCGAATTCGTACGCGCTATAGCATCCACTACAACATGCCCGACTCGGGCACTCCTGGATACCGCCAGATCGCGGTGGAACTCACGCCGTCCGCCAAGCTTAGGTATCCTCGCGCCGAAGTGAGAGCTCGCAAAGGATATCGCGTTGGGGCGGAGCCATATCGGAAACGTCCGAACTAGCCTTGCTCGCTAACTCGACGCGTTCCCAAACGCTTACGCCGGTTCTCTTCCTGTCGCAAGAACGTCGGAGCAAGACGTTCTTCTATCCATCGAAATGCCGCGGCTTCACCCTGCGTTTGATACACGCGGCCGAGTTCGGCTTCGACTGCCGTAGGGTCGCCAAACGCTGCGAGGAACTGGTTGCTTGTTATGCGAATACACTTTGGGCCATCGACAAGGCCCGCGTCGTGCAAAATGTGAAGTCGAGCCCAGAGACAGAGTATGGCATCGCCAATCCATGCTTCGGCCTGCAAACGATCTTTGTCGTTTCGAGATGACATCATCTAGAACGTGTAACTTTGGAAGACGTACGCATAATGCGGACTTGCTCCGGGAGTCATTCGCCGAACAAACTCCCCAATGAAAAAGTAACCGTAGCCGGCCCCGACTGTGAGCCCGGATCGCTTGTAGGCGCCGAAGATATCGACCTCCTGACCGATATGACTACCGGCCGTGCCTGTTGCGGAACGAGCGATCGGCCGGCCTTGCAGGTTATACAACGCATCCCGCCGATCCGCGAGCCAAGTGTTGTCGTACATGAAATTCAACGTAACCGACTTCGTTACATTCGAAACTGCCAGAGCCTTCCAATTCCGCGTGTTGCGCCATCCGAGAAGGTCGATATGTCCGAGTTTGTCGTGGGCGGCTGGATAGAGCTGATCGAACGTTCCACTCCTGTCGGCACGGCTTCCACCGGAAGCATATTTGTATTCGACGCTCAAGTCGAGCGGCTTGTCCCCGACTGACAATCGCTTGCCGAACTGCAGCGACCAGGCGCTCGCTCGATGAGAGAGAGGCCCGATGTGGCCCGTCTGAACAATTCCTTCCAGGTTGTAGCGGAAAGCGTGCGGCAGGGGCCCGAAGAGGTGCGCGCCGTAGGAATTGGTGCGCGTAAGTCCGTTCTGGCGTCTATGCAGGTCGTACAACTCGACGGTCGCTCCTTTGATTAGCGAGACGGAATTATAGGTACCCACTACATGCTCGCTCAGCGTCGGCTTGTTCCAGCCTGGTATCAGCTTGACCGGCGCTAAAAACAGGCCTTCGATACGAAAGCGCGTCCCGCGCCAGTACACACGCGCGCCGTCGTACATTCGAGGAACGTAGGCCCACTGCGGCGAACCGATGAGACGGGTATCTCCAAGATTGACCGCTTGTCGTCCGATGTTCGAACCAAAACCGAGTTTGGACTCTGGCCGGATTTCGACCTGCAATTCGTGAAGGTCTAGCGGGTCTCGGGCGCTGCTTGGAGCCGGTGTGCCGTACCAGGGCGCGCGCGCATCCATTCCGACGGCTGTGATGCGAAACCATGACACCGGTTTGTAACGTAAACCGAAACGAAAGCGTACGAACTCAGCGGACAGATCGGGTTCAGTGCCGAAACCTTGGCTAGGTCGATATTCGTAGCGCGAGCGCGCTTCAAAGACCGTCTGCAGTTGTCCATGAGTGTGCTCGTTCAGTGAGGTGTTGAGGTCTTTGCCGACGTCCCAGGATGCGTTCAAGACAGAGGAGAGTGTAAAGCAGAGAATTCCGGCGCAGACGGGACGCATCCTCTCTATCGTACGAAGCGGCCCCGATTGATTTAGAAGGTCCAGCGAGTCAGAACCTGGTAGGCGATCAGCGAGCCGAAATATGCAAGCGCGGTCATGTAGATGAACTGGACGGCAGGCCAAGTCCAACCACCGGTTTCCCGGCGCACGACGGCTATCGTTGAGAAGCACTGCATCGCGAACGCAAAGAAGATCAGGAGCGAAATGGCGCCGGGCAGCGTAAGATCTTTGCGAAGCGCCGCCTGAAGCTCGGTGGATTGCGATGTGCCTTCCATCCCGTACAGCGTGCCAAGAGTGCCGACAATCACCTCTCGAGCCGCCAGAGATGTGATGAGCCCGATACCGATCTTCCAATTGAAGCCGAGCGGCTCAATTGCAGGCTCGATCGACTTGCCGATCTGCCCGATGATGCTGTTTTCGATGGCAGGCGGTTGCCCATTGTTCGTGGGAACGCTCGCAAGGCACCACAGAGCTATCGATACCAGGAGGATCACTGTGCCTGCTCGATGCAAGAAGACCTTCGAACGATCAAGCAAACGCAAGCCAAGCGATTGGAGCGTGGGCCAGCGGTAAGGAGGCATCTCTAACACGAATGCGTTTCTTTCGCTTTTCAGCACCGACGACTTTAAGATCTTGGCCGTGAAGAATGCAGCCAGAAAGCCAAGTACGTAAAGACCGAGTAACGCTACCGCGCGTATCCCCAGGAAACGGCCGAGAATAGGCTGATCCGGAAGGAAGGCCGCGATCAGCAATGCATAGACGGGTAATCGAGCCGAACAGGTCATGAATGGCGCGATCAGAATTGTCGCTATGCGATCGCGCTTGCTTTCAATCGTGCGCGTCGCGAGAATTGCAGGCACTGCGCACGCATAGGCCGACAAAAGCGGAATGAACGATTTGCCCTGAAGCCCTGCGCGTCGCATGGTTCGATCGGCGATCAGGGCCGCGCGCGCTAGGTAGCCGGAGTCCTCAAGTATTCCGATGAAAAGAAACAACAGCAGGATCTGTGGCAGAAATACCACGACCGATCCGACCCCGTTCCAGACGCCGTCGATAATCAGTGACTTGAGAAAGCCATCCGGCAGAAGCGATCCGATGTACGAGCCCGATGCTGCAATCGCCGTCTCGATCAGTTCCATCAGTGGAATGGCGCCGCTGAAGATCGTCTGGAAGACAGCCAGCACTACGATCGAAAAAACGATGGGTCCCCACAACGGATGCAGAAATACACCATCGAGCCGCCGGGTCCAATGCGACGGAAACGGAGGCTGATAGGCTGCGTTAGAGCCGACCTGCGCAGCCCACTGCCGGCATTTCGGAATGTCCTGCAGGACAGGGAGCTGCAACATCGGCTTTGCGATGTGCGAACTGACCGTGCTGCCTTCGAGAAACTGAAAAACCTTGTCGACGCCTTGGCCCTTTGCGGCGCTGATCAAGGCCACTGGCGCTCCCAGTTCCCGCGCAAGCGCAGCAGGATCGACGTCTCCGCCGCGGCTGCGCAGATCGTCTGCCATGTTCAGGACGACCAGTGTTGGCAGCCCAAGTCTCAGAATCGGCGCAGCGAGCACGAGATGACGCTGCAAGTTCGTGCAGTCGAGGATGAGCAGAACGGCGTCAGGACGGTCAACGCCACGCATCTCGCCTTTCAGTACATCGTGCGTGACCTGCTCGTCTTCTGATCGGGGAGTAAGGCTGTAGATGCCAGGAAGATCGATGAGGACGACCTCGCGGTTGGCAACCTTCGCGCGGCCGATGTGTTGTTCAACTGTTACACCGGGAAAGTTAGCGACCTTTTGTCTGAGGCCGGTGAGGCGATTGAAGAGAGTAGACTTACCGGAGTTCGGTGGGCCAACAAGCGCTACAGTGTGAGTCGCGGGAGACGTCCCATTGCCGGAGGGCAATACAGAAATGCCTGTTGCGGCCGGGCAACTGTGGCAATCACTCATACCACTAGATCTTTAGGAGAAGTTGGGCAGCAGTCTCTCTGCGCAGAGCTACTTCCGAACCATCGACGCGAAACACGCGAGGATCGCCACCAGGGGCGCAACGGGCTGCCGTTACGCTCATGCCTGGAAGAAAACCGAGTTCCATCAACCGGGTGGCGAAGTCAGCCGGCAGATCGATGCTGTCGATAATTGCCGCTTCCCCCTCACGTAGATCGGCAAGCCGGCGCAGTGGAACACTTTCCACGGCGGCGGCTTGAGCGGCCACGTCCTTGTTGACACTCAGTTGCATTTCTTCTTCAAGTATCCTTCTGCGGAAAGCGCAGTGTCAAGCGGAGGCCGTCTTGCGGGGGCGTGTAAAGTGCTTGCAGTTTGAGTTCCACGAATTACACCCGATTGTTTTTCATAGCCTTGAAGGCCTTCGAATGCTACAATTCTTCCGGTGCCTGAGATCGCTCCGAAGGCAGTTTACTCGCGAGAAGAGGTACGGCGCTTGTTGGATGTTAGCGAGCGCCAATTGCGCGGATGGGAGAAGCATAGGCTGATCCCGCCGATGGAGCGTTTTGCGTTTTCTGACCTGATCGCTCTGCGTACTCTCACGAAGCTTAGAGAAAGCCGAATTCCTCCCGCAAAGATTCGTACCGTTCTGACGGCTGTTCGCGAACGATTAGCGCACATTACAGATCCGTTAAAGCAACTTCGGTTGATCTCAGACGGCCGCCGAATTCACGTGCAAGTCGGCGACAATGCAATGGAGCCGATCTCGGGCCAATTACTATTCAACTTCGATCAAGCAGAACTGAAGCGGCTCGTTTCCTTCCCGGATCGCAAGAAGACGGATGAAAGCCGAAGCAGAAGGGAGTCCGCCGAAAAGTGGTTTCAGCGGGGACTCGAATGCGAGCAAACGGGGGCAGTGCCGGATGCGATCAAGGCTTATGAAAGCGCAGTGGAACTCGATCCCACCTCGGCAGGAGCATGGCTCAATCTCGGAACGATCTTCTTCAATGCGCGCCAGTTCTCCAAGGCGGAGACTCACTATCGAAAAGCGCTCGAGGCCGATCCCAAGTATGCGCTGGCTCACTTCAACATCGCGAACCTTTACGATGAGCGAGGAGACTATGAGCGCGCGCTGCGTCATTACCTCGAAGCAGTGCGGCTTCATCCAAGCTATGCCGACGCCTATTACAATCTTGCGCTGCTCTACCAAGGCAGCGGACATGTCATGGAAGCGGTGCGCCAGTGGAAGGCGTACTTAAAGCTAGACCCCAATAGCTCTTGGGCGGCGATCGCCAGGCGCGAGCTCGACAAACTTCGACGCTATACAGTCGTCGGGGGGCGGCGTCCGGTTGCGCTTGGCGGTCAGGTTCTTGAATAGGCGTTAGACGTCGTAGGGCCATGCGGGCTTAGAAAAAAGACCGCCATCCACCCAAATGGTTTGACCGGTAATGAAGTCCGCTGCGTCGCTGGCGAGGAAAGCCACCATGCGCGCGACATCGACTGGCTGTCCTACTCTGCCGAGCGGCGTAAGCTTCGCCCACGTGCCCGCGTAATCGCCGGCCTCTTCTTTCGTGCGCTCGATCTCGACGGCTCCCGGCGCGACGCAGTTCACACGAATCTGATAACGGCCCAACTCTGCGGCCGCAACCTTTGTGAACATCTCGATGCCGCCTTTGCTGGCGGTGTAGTCGATCAGATGAGGGAAAGCGACCTTGTTACAGCCGGAGCCCAGGTTAATGATCGACCCACCTCCGTTATCTTTCATGTGGCGCGCCGCTAGCTGCGTGCAAAGGAAGGTTCCTTTGAGGTTGGTGTCGATCACGCGATCCCATTCGGCCTCTTCGAGATCGAGTAGCGCCTTCCATGTCTGCACTCCGGCATTGTTGACGAGAATGCTCAGCTTTGGGAACGTTTTGAAGACCGACTCAAACAGGCGGCTCACATCCGACGAAACGCCGACATTCGCTTGTACAACTGTGGCCTCACGCCCAATAAGTCGGATCTCGGCAGCGGTTGCCTCAGCTCCTTGCGCGTCGGAGTTGTAATTCACGGCAATGTTACATCCCGCGCGCGCCAGTTCGAGCGCGATGCCTTTTCCGATTCCTTTGCTGGCGCCAGTGACGAGGGCGCTTCGTCCTTCAAGAGGAAGTGACATTCGCTCAGTGTACAACCGGGCGCTCAGTGTACACTCGTGGAAGTTAGCGTCGGCCGCCAAGCACGTACATCTTCGGAGCGAATTGCGCCGATTCACGCGAGTGCAGTAGAAACTCTTTTCCTTTGAATCGCAAAACGAGCCCGTGCGCTTTGCCCGAAGCTAATTCCTGGATTAGCGCCGGATCAATCTGCACCGTAGCCCAGCTTTGCGGTTCGAGAGAGACATCGTGTGGGATGAATTTCAGCTTCGCAACGTCTAGCTTGGGCGGCTCAGACTCCCGCCACGGTTGAGGTGCGAGCGCCACTTCGACGGTCGACGGAGGGGCGCCTTTAGCAACGTGGAGAAAGAGAGTCGCGTTGTCGATCTTCCAACCGGCAACGTTCCAGGAACGCAAAGCGAATAAAGCGTATCCTGGCATGGGTAACTCCGGCGTGTTTGTTAGGAATTGTCCGCCGCTCGAGAATCCGTCTCCGACGCAATCAAGAATGACGTTCTCGGCCTGTAACGAGGCGCCCAGAAGCAACGCGAGCGCGAAATGATTAAAACGGGTTACTCTCGCTGCGCGTCTTATGAGCTGTCGCATTCGTACTAGATTATACTTGCCGCACGATAAAATCCGAAGGACACTTAGAGTTTCAGGCCGGAGTGATTTGGAGGTAATGACCATTGGCAGTAAAGGTTTTAGATAATGCGCAGGTTTTCGAGCCCACGGAGCGCTGGACCGTCAAGGATGCCTCGGAGCTGTACGATGTTAGCGCGTGGGGAAAAGGCTATTTCTCGGTCGGCCCGAATGGCCATCTCTGGGTGCATCCGAACAAGGAACAAGCGCGCGGCATCGACCTGAAAGAACTCGTCGACAAACTCGTGCTGCGCGGCATCCATCCGCCCATCCTGATTCGCTTCGGCGAAATTCTGAAGCACCGGCTGGGCGAGATCCACGCTGCTTTTCAGAACGCGATTCAGGAGCACGGCTACAAGGGCGAATATCGCTGTGTGTTTCCGATCAAAGTGAACCAACAGCGTGCAAGTCGTCGAAGAAGTTTTCGAGTACGGAAAACCCTATCATTTCGGTCTGGAAGCCGGCTCGAAACCGGAACTGCTCGCGGTGATGGCGCTTGCCGACAACGAAACGCCGATCATCTGCAATGGCTTCAAAGACGACGAGTACATCGAGATGGCAATGCATGCCCGCAAGATCGGGCGTCAGATCATCCCGGTGGTCGAGAAGTTCACTGAACTCGACCTGATCATTAAGCACGCGGAGCGAATGGGCGTAAGGCCTGTCATTGGTGTACGTGTGAAATTGGCCAGCCGCGGTTCCGGTCGTTGGAAATCTTCTGGCGGCTACCGGTCGAAGTTCGGTTTGACGGTCAGCGAGGCAGTTCGCGTGCTGGACACGCTAGAGAGTCTGGGGATGGCGGACTGCTTGCAGTTGCTGCACTTTCATCTTGGCAGCCAGATCACCAATATTCGGCAGGTAAAAGGCGCCGTGAGCGAGGCTGTTCGAGTTTATGTCGAGCTCAAGAGCGCCGGGGCCGGGTTGCAATTCATGGATGTCGGGCGGCGGTCTCGGAATCGACTATGACGGGTCGCAGACCGACTTCGAATCGAGCGTCAATTACACGCTGCAGGAATACGCGAACGACGTCGTCTATCACATCCAGAACGTGTGCGATGAGGCCGAGGTGCGCGCATCCGACGATCATCACGGAAAGCGGACGAGCGGTCGCGGCATACCACAGCGTGCTGTTGTTCAACGTTCTCGGCATCAGCGAATTTGGCGAGTCGAACGATCAAACAGGAGTTGCCGGAGGACGCCGAGCAGCCGCTGATCGATTTGCAGGAAACCTACAAGTCGCTGACGTAGTAAAAACCTTCTCGAAAGCTTCCATGATGCGCAGCAGGCTCTCGACGCAGCGTTGAATCTGTTCAGCCTCGGCTATCTGCCCCTGATGCAGCGCAGCTTAGCGGAGAACTATTACTGGGCGATCTGCCGCCGCATTCAGAAGATGGCCGGAGAGCTCGACTACTTCCCCGAGGAGCTGGAGGGCCTGGAAAGCCTGCTTTCGGATACCTATTTCTGCAACTTCTCGCTATTTCAGAGCATGCCGGACAGTTGGGCAGTAAAGCAGCTCTTCCCGATCATGCCAATTCACCGCCTGGCGAGCCGCCGACGCGGCATGCGGTGCTCGGCGACATCTCGTGCGATTCGGATGGCAAGGTGGATCAGTTCATCGATCGCCGCGATGTGAAGAAGACATTGCGGCTGCATGGATTGAACGGACGCCCCTACTATCTCGGCGCATTCCTGGTCGGCGCGTACCAGGAGATCCTCGGCGATCTTCACAATCTGTTCGGCGACACCCATGCCGTACACGTCAATCTGGGCGAGAACGGCGAGGTGCTGCTGGATGCGGTGATTCGCGGCGATACTGTCCGCGAAGTTCTCGATTACGTGCAGTTCAACGCCAAGACGCTGCTCGAGCAGTACCGGCGGGACGTCGAAGGCGGCGCTCGGGAAGGTCGGATCGGCTATGAGGAATCGGGACGCCTGCTGCGGTTCTACGAGCAGGGCTTGAACGGGTACACGTATCTGGAGGATGCGGCCGAAGGATAGGCCTAGTCGTCCGATGTTCGGCGGCTTTCGATGCTTCGGCTTCTTGCGGGAGTCTTTGGTTCGATGGGACGGGACGGTTTACTGTGCCGACTCGTTCCCGTGCGAGTTTGCGGACCTCGTTCTTCTGGTCGAAACGTTTGTTTCTTGGGCATCGCTGACGCTCCTTGAGCGATGGGTAACGCATTTCGCTACAATGGATAGTGTCACGTAGGAAGGAGGCCGGATGAGGTCGATTGGCTTGCCTGAGCTCCTCATCGTTCTGGGTATTGCGGTTCTGCTGTTTGGCGGACGCAAGATTCCAGAGGTGGCGAAGGGTTTAGGAGAAGGTATCCGGAACTTCAAGAACGCCTTGAAGGCGATGAAGAAGGCCGACGAAAAGAAGCAGGCATAGGGCTTCCTGAACTGCCCGCACGTTGGGCGAGTTCCTACTTCGCGGTTTACACAACGATACACCACAGCCCCGCAGCAAGTTCGCGGGGCTTTTGCTTTCTCTAGCTACAAGTAGCGGCATGGAGCTTCAGCGTCCAGCCGCTAATTCAGGATTTACCTACTTCTTGACCTTCGGCGGAACGATCGCGTCCTTCACTGCCTTCGCGATCCGGAACTTCACGACCTTCTTCGCCGGGATCTTGATCGATTCGCCGGTCGCGGGATTGCGGCCCGTACGCGCCTTGCGCTCAACGCGCACCAGGCGGCCGATGCCCGGCATCACGAACATGCCCTTCTTCTTGGTTTCGCGAACCGCGATCTCAGCGAACTTCTCCAGAAACTGCTTGGCGACTTTGTTGCCGACGCCGGTCGATTCCGCCAAGTTCCTTGACGATCTGCGTTTGAGTCATGCGAGTTGCTTCAGCCATAGCGTGTGTTCTTCTCCGATTCTCCTTTAAAACATTGCTGCGCGATTATGTTTAGTTATTTCGATCGCGTAGCGGGGTCGAGATCATGATACGGCAGCAGGGAACGGAAGTAAAGAGGAGAAACTGCGAAAAACGGCGATTTTCCGGGCTTTTTTCATCACGGAGGGCGTCGAAATGCCCGTGAAACCGCCATTCGGACGCCGAAACACCTGACTTATGGCGAATGTTTTAGGCCTTAAACCGGCCACCGCAGACGGCCTCGGCGGCGCCGATTCCGAGCTTGGCGCGCACGGTTGCATCGATCCGTTTCTGCAGTCTCAGGATGTCTCCAAGGAATTGACGCGCGTTCTCGCGGCCCTGACCGATCGCGCTCCCCACCGAAGCTGAACCACGATCCGCTCTTCTCGACTATTCCGTGAGCACGTCCGAGATCGATCAGATCGCGCTTCGCGCGAGAACCCAAAGCCATGGAGCAGGTCTACTTCCACTTCTTTGAATGGAGCAGCAACCTTGTTCTTCACGATCTTGACCTTGGTGCGATCGCCGACGATCTGATCGCCATCCTTCAGAGTTGCGCCACGGCGCACTTCCACACGAACCGACGAATAGAACTTCAGCGCCCGTCCGCCGGTGGTCGTTTCCGGGTTGCCGAACATCACGCCGATCTTCTCGCGCAGTTGATTGATGAACACCAGGCACGTGTTCGTGCGCGCGACCTGCCCGGTCAGCTTCCGCAGCGCCTGAGACATCAGTCGCGCCTGCAGTCCGACGTGGCTATCTCCCATTTCCCCTTCGAGTTCGGCGCGCGGAACGAGCGCAGCGACGGAGTCGATAACGATCAGGTCCACGGCATTTGTTGCGACGAGTCGCCGACGCGATCTCGAGAGCCTGTTCACCGGAATCCGGTTGGGACACGATCAGATTGTCAACGTCTACGCCGAGAGCAGCAGCGTACTTCGGATCGAGCGCATGCTCAGCATCGATGAATGCAGCGTATCCACCGGCTTTTTGCGCCTCGGCAATAACGTGAAGGGTCAATGTCGTCTTGCCCGACGATTCCGGACCATAGATCTCGATGACCCGGCCACGCGGAAGTCCCCCGACACCGAGCGCGTTATCGACAGAAAGCGATCCGGTCGAGATCGTCGTGACCGGCAGCGCATTGCGTGATCCGAGCAGCAGCACAGCGCCCTTGCCGAACTGCTTGTCCATCTGGACGAGCGCAGATTGGATCGCTCGCCGCCGTTCTTCTGAATTCATTGAAACCTCTTGCGAGTGAGTGGCGGCAGCGATCTGGAATTCTCAGGAGAAAAACTTGCCGAAAATGTTGGCTGGCGGAATGCCTTCACCACCGTCGGCCTCGGGAACCGACTCGCTTTCGTCGTAGCCGGTGAAGCATCCGAGAACCTTCACGATAGCCTCCAGTTGGCGATTGCTTAACTGGTCAATCATGGAGTGTGCGGTTTCCTTCAGAGCCTTTCGATCCATGCGCTTATTGTCGCTGATTTGCCGTGTTAGAGTTGGAATTGCCGGGCGCGTAGCTCAGTTGGTTAGAGCACCTCGCTTACACCGAGGGGGTCCGGGGTTCGAGTCCCTGCGCGCCCACCATCCTCACGGAGCCACAATTTCCACTACAGCCGATCGAGCGCTTTCATTTCCAGCTTGGTCGATGGCCGTCAGAGCGTATCGATATCGTTCACCCGTCTTGATCTGTCTGTCGCTGAACGACGGCGCTTCCGAATCCCCGACAGCTTGATCGTTTCGATAGACGCGATAATTCTTCAGATCGGCGTCTGTGCCGCGATCCCATGCTAGTTCGATGGAGCCCACTCCTGCGATTGCAGTCAAATTCACGGGTACGGCAGGAGGGAATGCGTCCCGCGCAACCAGCGTTTCGGAAGGCGAACTGGGAAGGCTCTCGGACGCTCCAACGACTGCGACCACGGAGTATCTATACTCCTTACCAAGTTCGACTGCGCGATCGATGTACTCCGGCCTGTCAACGAGCGCGGTTGCGTCCGGAGCGCGCGTCACGCGGTACTTCACTCCTGTCGCAATGGATCCGGTCCAGCTCACTCGTATTCCTTCGGGATGAAGCTCAGCTTTGACTGCAGCGGGCGAGAGTACAGGCTCAATGACGCGGAGCGCAACGACGTTTGACGCGGCGGACTGACGCCCTTTCGGACCCGACAACTTGACACTCACACCGACGTCACGTCCTGCCCACTCGCGCGCGGGCAATTCGATATGCGCTGGTTGGCCAACCTTCGGCGCCTCGATGGGGATGGTTCGATCGCCGATTTGTGCTTCTGCCGAGGTAAGGCTCGTCAGAACCAGCGCTTCGGTAGTCAGGGAAGGCGCCGTATAGTCGAGGACCAGTTTGTCGCCGCGCTGAATCACGCGCAGATCTTCAACCGGCACAGGAATATTCAATGCGGGCGGTAATGGGTCACCGACGTAGCCGCATCCCGTCAGCACCGCCGCGGCCACAAGCAGCAAGAACCGCATCAGAGGATGTACTTGCTGAGATCCTGATCCTTAACGATATCGATGAGTTGCTGCCTTACATACGCTCCATCGATTCGAACATTGCGCTTCTTCATCTCCGGCGCATCGAAGGATATTTCCTCGAGCAGTTTCTCCATGATTGTATGTAAGCGACGCGCGCCGATATCTTCGTTCGCATCGTTCACTTGTGCTGCGAGACGGGCGATTTCCTGAATCGAATCGTCCGTGAATACTAGTTTGATGCCTTCAGTGTCGAGCAGCGCTGCATATTGCTTGATCAGCGCATTCTTCGGCTCGCGCAAGATACGAATAAAGTCGTCGGTGGTCAACGATTTCAACTCAACACGAATCGGAAAGCGTCCTTGCAGTTCCGGAATCAAATCCGACGGCTTCGAAACGTGAAAAGCCCCAGCAGCGATGAAGAGAATGTGATCCGTGCGCACAAATCCGTGGCGAGTGTTAACCGTAGTTCCTTCGACAATCGGGAGAATGTCTCGTTGAACGCCCTCGCGGCTAACGTCAGGACCATGGCCGCCTTCCCGGCCGGCGATCTTGTCGATCTCATCGAGGAAAATGATGCCGCTACGCTCCACGCGTTCGAGCGCCATACGCGTCACTTGGTCCATGTCGATGAGCTTCTGCTCTTCTTCCTGGATCAAATACTCGATCGCTTCACTAACGCGCATACTGCGCTTCTTGGTACGGTTGCCAAATAGCCCGGGAAGAACATCTTTCAAGTTGATGTCCATCTCTTCGAGACCATTCGACGTCAGCTCGAAAGTAGGAATACGCTCTTTGACATCCAATTCAACGATCTTCTCGTCGAGCTTACCTGCGCGAAGCTTCTCGCGCATCTTCTCACGTGATCGGTCGGCAGATTCCGATGCTTCCGGCTGGGGCGGCATCAGCAAGTCGAGAAGGCGTTCTTCTGCATTCCTCTCAGCGCGCTCGGCTACTTCCTCCAGTCGCTGCTCGCGAACCATGTCGATGGAAATGTCGACCAAGTCGCGAATCATGGACTCCACGTCCCGTCCGACGTACCCGACCTCAGTGAACTTGCTCGCTTCCACCTTGAGGAAAGGCGAATTGGCGAGTTTGGCAAGACGCCGCGCAATCTCGGTCTTTCCGACACCGGTAGGACCGATCATGAGGATGTTCTTTGGCATCACATCCTCCGCCATCTCCGGCTCCAGTTTCTGGCGTCGAACACGATTGCGAAGAGCTACTGCAACTGCGCGTTTGGCATCGGCTTGACCAACGACGTATTTATCCAACTCTCGGACGATTTCTCTGGGCGTAAGTTCGTCGAGAGCGGGAGCGTCCTCATGGGATTGAGTGGGGAGATAGATGACCATACTTATCCAAGCTCCTCCAGCAACGATATTTTCGTTCGTGTAGATGCAGATCTTGCCGGCGATCTGCATGGATTTCTCGACGATCTCGCGAGCCGACAATTTCGTATTCTCGATGAGAGCTGTTGCGGCTGACTTTGCAAATGGTCCGCCGGAACCTATTGCCGCAACCTCATTGTCGGGCTCGATCACATCGCCCGTACCGCTGAGGATGAAAGTATTTGTCAGGTCCGCAACCAGCAACAACGCATCCAGATGGCGGAGGACTTTGTCTGTGCGCCAATCTTTTGCAAGTTCGACTACCGCCCGAGGAAGGTTGCCGTTATACTGCTCCAGCTTGCCCTCGAATCGCGCGAAGAGCGAGAATGCGTCTGCTGTCGATCCAGCGAACCCCGCAAGCACACGTTCTTTGTAAAGTCTGCGCAGCTTCTTAGCCGAAGCCTTCAAGACTTCGTGGCCTAACGTCACCTGGCCATCTCCGGCCATAACGACTTTGGCATCTCGTCGAACACAAAGGATTGTAGTGGAGCGAATACGAGGCATCTGAACGCGCCTTCATTGTAGCAATCGGCATCACTGTGACCGCGCTATGCGAAAGAAATATCGCTCAGACGTCAACATGCGAATGCTTCTGAAACTCAGGCCGCGTTTCCGGGAAGTCCGTGCGGTAATGCCCGCCCCGGCTTTCTTCGCGCGCAAGAGCGCATCGCGCGATCAACGTTGCCACGGCATAGATATTCCGCAGCTCATAGTGCTCTCGCGCCGGCCGTTCGATTCTGACTGCGGGAATCGCCTCCAACGCCTTGAGAGCTTTGGACAATCCAGCGGCATCTCGCGAGATCCCGCAGTACTCCCACGCCAGATCACGAATCGAAGATTCGGTAGCCTCCGGGTACACTTCTGGTCCCGATGCCGAGCCATCTCCACCTTTGCCGCCTTGCGTATCGCGCATAACGGCTCCCGCGCGCGCCCCGAACACCAATCCTTCGAGCAGCGAGTTGCTCGCCAGACGGTTTGCCCCATGCACTCCTGAACACGCTGCTTCACCCGCCGCAAACAGCCGCGGAACGCTGGTTCGACCATCCGTATCCGTGCGGACGCCTCCCATTGCATAGTGTGCTGCGGGATGCACCGGCACAGGACCGGCAGTAATGTCGACACCATGGTTCAAGCACGTCTCGTAAACGCGAGGGAAGCGTTTCCGTACAAATGCGGCATCCATGTGCGTAAGATCCAGGTACACGTGCGAGCCCGTGCGGCGCATCTCCGCCACTATCGATCGAGAGACGATATCGCGCGGCGCCAGCTCTCCACGATCGTCGTATCGCGCCATGAAAGGCTCACCAGCCGCATTGAGCAGGCGTCCACCTTCTCCGCGCAGTGCTTCCGTCAACAGAAAGCGCGGAGCATTGGGGACGAACAATGCCGTCGGGTGAAACTGGACAAACTCGATGTCGCTGATCACAGCGCCCGCGCGGTAGGCCGTCGCGATACCGTCACCGGTAGCGACGTCGGGGTTGGTAGTCTCCTTGAAAACCCGGCCCAGTCCGCCGGTAGCCAGCAGGACGCTACGAGCAAGAATGCGCACCTGCCTTCGCTGCTCCCGATCGCAGGCGACGGCGCCCGTAACTTCTCCGTTGTGCACAAGAAGATCGGTGATCGACGAAAAGCTTCGAAAGTCGATATTGCCGAGAGAAGCGGCCTTGTGATACAGCGTTCGGGCGATCTCACGTCCCGTTGAATCGCCATGCGAATGCAGAACTCGGTTGCGGCTATGTGCCCCTTCGAGCGCAAAGAGTAACTTCGAGCCTTCGCGATCGAACTCGACGCCCCATTCGATCAGTTTCTGAATGGCGCCTGGTCCTTCCTGGACCAGAATGCGGACGGCTTCGCGATCGCACAGGCCCGCGCCGGCGACCATAGTGTCCTGCTCGTGAAGTTCTACTTCGTCGTCGTCGCTGAGCGCGGCGGCGATTCCGCCCTGAGCGTATTCTGAGGAGGATTCACGAAGGCTGTCCTTGGCCACCACAAGGACGGAGCCCGCTTCGGCCAGTTCTATGGCTGCTCGAAGTCCGGCAACACCCGCGCCGACAACCAGGTAATCGCAATCGATGGTGTGTACGCGGTCTATATCGATCATGGTACAACGCGCCTCTCTGCAACAATGGGTATGTGCCGACATATCAAGTGCAAACAGGGCGGGAAAACTATCCCTGTGTCGTCGAGCGCGGTGTTTTGTCGGACATCGCGAAGTACCTGCCCGCTCGGGCGGGAAAGGTTTTTGTTGCCACCACTGCAGATGTCTGGGAGCTTTATGGGCCGCGTGTAACGAAAGGCCTCGCGGGGCGCGAATTCCACACTCTAATCTTTCCGGGCGGCGAATCGACGAAGAAGTTCGCGCATGTAGAAGCTCTAGCTGAGCAGATGGTTGAAGCCGGCGCGGATCGCAGTAGCGTGATCATTGCCTGTGGCGGCGGCATCGTGAATGACATGGGAGGTTTTCTTGCCTCAATCTTTATGCGAGGCGTTCCCGTTATCCAGATCCCAACGACGCTGCTGGCGCAAGTCGATGCCGCGATAGGCGGCAAGACAGGTGTCAATCTCAAGTCAGGGAAGAACCTGATTGGCGCATTTCATCAGCCTCTTGCGGTGCTGATCGATCCCGATGTTTTGCGCTCCTTGCCGGAGCGGGAATTTCGCGCAGGACTGTTTGAAGTCGTCAAGTACGGCGTGATTTCGAGCCCCGAGCTCTTCGAGCTTCTCGAGAAAAGGTCAAACGATGTTCTCGCCCAGACTCCCGACGTCCTGGACCGCATCATCGCCGAATCGGTTCGGATCAAAGCCGAAGTCGTCACCGCTGATGAGAAGGAGAGCGACCTCCGCCGCATTCTGAACTTCGGTCACACCGTCGGACATGCGCTCGAAGCCGAGACCGAGTATCAGCGATTCCTCCACGGCGAAGCCGTCGCGTTCGGCATGAACGCAGCGACAGAGCTTGCATCTTTCGTTGGCCTGCTGGACTCCTCCGGCGCGCGAAGCCATCTTAAGAACGGTCTCGCTTTATGGACCCATTCCGAGTTTGCAAGGAATTCAAGCGGAATCCCTGCTACGGCGGCTCGTAAGCGACAAGAAGACGATCCAAGGAAAGATACACTTCGTATTGCCGGAACGCATCGGGCAAGTGCGCGTCATGTCGGGAGTACCCGAAGACAAGGTCTTTCGCGCCATTCAGGCCGCGCTCGCATGAGCGGCGCGACTCCACGGGGAGCAGCTAACGAGCAGGAAGCGGCAGCATGGGTGCGCGAGATGTTCGGTCGCGTCGCTCCCCGGTATGACCTGCTCAATCATGTGCTGTCCTTCAACATCGATCGCCATTGGCGGAATCGCACTGTCAAGCGACTGCAGCCGATTCTCGATCGCAAGGACGCCAAGGTGCTTGATCTATGTTGCGGTACCGGGGACCTGATGCTCGCATTGCGAGCCAAGGCCAAGGCCCGTGTGTTCGGCTCCGACTTCTGTCATCCCATGCTGACCGGCGCGATGCAGAAGGCCGGCGCAGGATCGCCAATTTTTGAGGCCGATGCGCTTAACCTACCGCTGCCGGACAAATCCCTCGACGCGATCACGATCGCATTCGGATTTCGCAATTTGGTGAACTACGAGGCGGGTTTGGTCGAACTGAAACGCGTTCTCCGACCCGGTGGCGTCGCTGCGATATTGGAATTTTCCCAGCCCCCGAATCCCGTGTTTAACGCGTTTTACAGCTTCTATTCGAAGAACATTCTGCCAAAGATCGGAGGAATGATCTCGGGAGCATCAGACGCCTACACATACCTACCCGATTCCGTCCGCAAGTTCCCCGATGCCGACCGCCTTGCGGAGAAAATGAAGTCAGCAGGCTTCAAGGAAGTTGGTTTCGAGCGGATGACATTTGGAATCGTCGCGTTGCATGTCGGGTTGGTTAAGTAGGCGCTTACTTGATTACTTCGCCAAGCGCAATCCCGCGGCTCAACAAATCGTTTACCAATTCACTGAGTGATGTCCCCTTTCGTTCTGCGGCTGCCGACAGATACTTCTGTAGATCCTCATCCAGATAAACGGGAAGGTGCAAAGTGGCTCCTGGGCGGTAGAACTTACCTCGCTGAGTATCCTTGAACTCGTAATGGGGCTCCATTTACTTATCCTCCTGATATTCTTTCATTTCCCCGCGGTTCGCTCGTCGGGCCGAAATGATGCGGATTCTCGCGGAATCAGGACCAGTATCAGTCCAAGTGTGAACTACTACAATCAGCCAACCGTTTGAGGCCCGTCCAAGCGTGATCCACCGTTCCTCGGATGCCACGTGCGCGCGGTCCGGCACTGTGAGAGCGAGCGGATCAAGCAGCACCGTCGCCGCTGTCTCAAACGAAAGCTGATGTTTCGTTGAGGTCGATGAGGCCTTCTCCGGATCCCACTCGAATTGATGTTCGAAATGGCTCACATGGAGCTACCCCACCGCAGCGATGCAATCGATCTCAATCTTCACATCGCGTGGCAAACGCGCGACCTGCACTGTCGTCCGAGCCGGCGGATCTGTAGGAAAATATGTGCCGTAAACCTCGTTCATCTGGGCGAACTCATTCATATCGCTCAGGTACACGCTCAGCCGCAGCGTCTTGGATAAACTGCTCCCGGCAGCCTCCAGGATCGCCTTAACGTTCTCGAGAACGCGCGTGGCTTGAGCCTTAATATCTCCTTCAATCGCCTGACCAGTTGCTGGATCGGAAGGAATCTGTCCGGCTACATAAGCGACTCCGTTATGAACAATCGCCTGGGAATAGAACGCCAGCGCCTTTGGAGCCTTGTCCGTCGTGATGACCTGTCTCATTTGCCTGGAAAACGAAGTGTGCCGACGATGTCGCGCACGTTCGAGATCTTCTCCTCTCTCAAAAATGTGTCTAACTCACGTGCGATCCGGCCCGTTGCGCCCGGATCCCAAAAATTGGCCGTACCGACTTGCACGGCCGTCGCGCCGGCGACCAGAAACTCTGCCGCGTCTTCCCCAGTCGCCACACCACCCAGTCCAATCACCGGCACGCGCACTGCCTGCGCCGCCTCGTACACCATACGCAGGGCGATCGGCTTGATCGCCGGTCCGGAAAGTCCCCCGAAGCCTGCGCCGATCCTCGGGCTGCGCTTGCGAGCATCGACAGCCAACGAAACGATTGTATTAACCAAGGACAGAGCGTCGGCGCCGGACTCTTCGGCAGCCTTAGCCAGCGGCTCAATCCGAGCCACATTGGGGGAAAGCTTGATGATCAAGGTCCGGCGTGAAACCGCGCGAACAGCTGACACCAACTCGGAAAGCAACCCCGGATCACTCCCAAAGAACATGCCCCCGTGCTTCGTATTCGGACAGGAGACGTTCAGCTCATAAGCCGCCGGACCTTCAACGTCCTCGAGGTGCTTCACCACTTCGACGTAGTCTTCCGTTGCATAACCGAACACGTTGACGAAATACGGGGTCGGAATTTGCTTCAGCGTCGGCGCTTTGTCCCGAATGAAGGCCTCAAGTCCGATGTTCTGAAGGCCGATAGAGTTAATCATGCCCGCTTCGGCCTCCCACACACGGGGCGCAGGATTTCCGTTCATCGGAGTGCGGGAAATGCCTTTAACAACGAAAGCCCCAAGACTTGTGAGGTCTGTTACGCGTTTGAACTCGACTCCGTATCCGAACGTACCGGATGCCGCTATCACGGGATTACGCAGCGCCATTCCGCAGAAACGCGTCTCCAGTCGTCCGGAAGTCATTCTTCCTCAACAGGATAGCAAGCAAGTCCTAAATTTGGAGATTCGTGTCAACCGTACCGCGCTTTCGTAGCCTCGCATCGAAGTTTCTTTCTTCTGACCGCGGCGCTCGTCTTCTGGGTCGTAGCAGTCATTCTCGCCTACGATCTGCGGCAAGACGCATTCGATATCCGTAAGGGCGTGTTGCTTTCTTCGTCGTTCTTCTGGTCGCAGGCGCCACTTCCCGCATGACGATCCGGTTGCTCGCGCGACCTCTGGGACTACTGCACGACGGCATACGATCGGTCCGAGAGGGTCGCTTGCAGCCGATTACCATCAGTCGGACCGGCGATGAAATCGAGTTTCTGGGCGACAGCTTCAATCAGATGATCGAAGCGCTCTCTAGCACGCAAGATGAACTACTAAAAAGTAAGATGCTCCTCGAAGAGCGCATCCGCCAGCGGACCCAGGAACTGGAAGTGGCGATGCAGAAAGCGCTTGCCGCCAGTCAAGCCAAAAGCGAGTTCCTCGCCAACATCTCACATGAGCTCCGCACGCCCATGAACGGTATTCTTGGAATGCTCAACATGGTGATGGTCACCAAGTTGGATGCCGAGCAGAAAGACCAGCTCGATACGGCTCAGCGTTGCGCCTACTCGCTGCTGGCAGTGCTCAACGACGTTCTCGACATCTCAAAGATCGAAGCGGGCCGCATGGCGATCGAGAGTATTCCGTTCGACCTCAGAACGCTTCTTGAGGATTGTGTGAAAACGCTGCTTCCCGTAGGAGCGGCCAAACACGTTTCCGTATTCGCCGACATTGCGCACGATGTTCCTCGCCGTGTGATTGGTGACTCGCTGCGTTTGCGACAAATCCTCACAAATCTTCTCAGCAATGCCGTTAAGTTTACGGAGAAAGGGAGTGTCACGCTTCGAGTGATCCGGCTTTCCGGTCCGCCCGATGGGCCCGTCTCGATCGAACTCAGCGTTACCGACACTGGCATCGGGATTCCGGAAGATAAGCTCGATGTCATCTTCGAGAAGTTCACCCAGGCTGACAGCAGCATCAGCCGGCGATTTGGGGGAACTGGCCTAGGACTCGCTATTACACGCAGTCTGGTCGAAATGCAGCAAGGGACCATTGGCGTGCAAAGCAGAATCGGATCCGGCAGCACATTCACTGTGGTCCTTGCCTATACCCTTGTAGACGAGCATGCTCCAGTGCATGACGCAGCCAATATCGGCAACAAGGCGGTAACCGGACGCATTCTGATCGTCGAAGACAACGAAGTCAATCAGAAGCTCGTGTCTGCGGTCTTGCAGAAGAACGGTCATACCGTCGCGATCGCGAACAATGGTCTTGAAGCGTTGGAAGCTTTGAGGCGCGAGGATTTCCGCATGATCCTCATGGACATTCAGATGCCAGTCCTGGATGGCCTCGAAGCGACTCGCGTAATTCGGACGAAGCCAAGATGGGAGACGATTCCAATCGTCGCGATGACCGCTGGAGCGATGGAAGGCGATCAACGGAGCTGCCTAGCCGCCGGTATGAACGGCTACATCTCGAAGCCGATCCATGCCGCGCATTTTATTGAGCGTCGTGGAAAAATTCACGCTGCGTGACGGCAGCGCTTACAGTGCGCAGACTTCGGCTTGAATACATTCCCAGACGCGTTGAACATCGGCGCGTGTAGTCCGCACATTTCCGATGGCAAGCCGGATCACGAATCGTCCATTCAGAACGGTATGTGACAGAAAAGCCACGCCGCCGGCATTCACACGATCCATCAACTCGCGGCATAGTTCGTCTGAGCCCTTTACTCGAAAACACACCAGCGATAACGGATTTGGCGCCGCTAGCTCCATCTTCGGATGTGCCGCAATCTGCCCCCTGAGTTCCTTCGTCCAAGCAATGTGATCCCGCAAAACCGCTCGGAATCCCTCGAGCCCGAAGTAGCGCATCACAAACCACAGCTTGAGAGATCGAAATCGCCGGCCAAGCGGAACGCCATAATCCATCAAATTCACAACTGAGTCATCCTGTCCCGTGCGAAGATATTCGGGGACCAGGCTCAGCGCTCGTCGCAGAATATCCGGCCGGTTCGTGTAGAGGACGCTACAGTCGATGGGCGTAAAGAACCATTTGTGCGGATTCACGACGAGCGAGTGAGCGTGTTCGATTCCATCCAACATACTTCGCAACTCCGGAAGGATCGCCGCGCAAGCTCCATAGGCCCCATCGACGTGAATCCATGCGCCAAACTCATTGGCGATCTTGACCACATCTGCGACCGGGTCGATGCTCGTGGTTGATGTCGTGCCCGTCGTCGGCACAACGCAGCAGGGTTTCTTACCGGCTGCGACGTCCGCACGTAACGCTTCTCGCAACGCTTCAGGAAGCATCCGAAACTCAGCATCGACGGCAATCTTTCGGACATTATCCTGCCCGATCCCGATCGCCATAGCGCCTTTCTCCACTGACGAATGCGCTTGTTCCGATGTATAAACGACCAGATTGCCAAGCGATCCGCGCATCCGGCTATCCGGATCGACAAAATCGCGCGCTGCAATCAGCGCATGCATTGTCGAAATCGAGGCAGTGTCAAAGATCGTCCCAAAGTACGTATCCGGGAGTTGAAGCCACTGCCGCAGCCAGTCCATCGTCACGAGTTCCAGCTCCGACCCGGCCGGGGACGATTTCCACACCATGTGGTTAACATTCAGCGCTGCGGTCAGCGATTCAGCGAGAATGCCGGGACCCGAAGCTGATACCGAAAAATAAGCGTGAAACCGGGGATGATTCCAATGCGTGTTTGCGGGAACGATAATCTCGCGAAAGTCCCGCAGTATGGCGTCGATCGGTTCACCAATGTCGGGCGCTGAAGACGGCAGCGCGCTCTGCACCTCGCCGGGATTCACTCGCGGCAACACCGGCAGGTCGCGGATGTCCGTCAAGTAATCGGTGATCCAGTCGATGACTTCGTGTCCCGATCGGCGAAAGTCCTCCGCCGGCATATCAGACATGATTAACGAACCTCGATGGCGCTCGTCGCGCGAACCTTTGCCGCAGCGTCCGCCGGTAGCTTCCAGTTGCGATCGAAGCGACCCTCTGCGAGTACATTATCGAGCCCGCCACGAAACACAACATAATCCCCAAGTGTCGTAAGCGTGTGTTGTGGAGTTTTTAAGAACGGCAGCTCGAAGCGGTCCGTCTGGTCGAAGCGGCTCCACCAAGGCAGTCCCGAATGAATCACCACATAGCGGCCATCCACGAGATAGACATACAGTAGCCCGTAGTCGGCTGCCCCGGCGTTCAACTCCATTGGTAGCTCGCTGCTGTACTTGGCAATCAAGGAGTTGGTTTCTTTGGTTCCAAACAACATGAGATTCGCATTCTGCAGATCGACGGACTGCACCTCGCGATCAGCGAGAACACGAAAGGTCAGCAACAACTTTAGCCTGGTAGTGGACCACTCGGCAGCTTGTTGCGCGACTGCTCTTCGACGCTGCACTTCATCCGAATCGGATGTTGCGCCGGTACCGTAAACGTAAATATGTCGCTGGCCGACCGCATCCGCGATTGGACCCTCAGCGCCCAAACGTTTGACCTTCCCAGTCGCAACAGCAGGCTTCAACACCCAGCCTTTGGGGCTTTTGGAGAGGGAAACCGAATCAGCGGCCCGTGTTTGGAGATCAACGCCATCCACGCTCAATCGCAACAAACCCGCTCCCACGATCATGGGGTGACCCTTCAAAGTGAGCGTAAAGGCGTCCAGGCTATCAGTCTTGATCGTCAATCTTTTCTTGGCTGTGAAGCGCGCATCGATGGTGGCAAGCGTGCC
This sequence comes from Bryobacteraceae bacterium, assembly GCA_963844855.1. Classification (GTDB taxonomy): domain Bacteria; phylum Acidobacteriota; class Terriglobia; order Bryobacterales; family Bryobacteraceae; genus DASQDN01. Next base: position 220,563 of record CAWJQP010000076.1, on the reverse strand, counting down.
CGGAGTCAATCCATCGAACCGAACCCAGTACGCGCTACCGTGTTTGTAAGATCGTGACGCGAACGTAACGCGCTCTGGAAATCGCACGCGGCGAAACTGGCCGAACCAATCGAAAATAGCGCCGTCTTTGTACGCGACGTCCCAGGAGTTATGCCGGATTCCGGGATACTCGACGTAAGTAGACTTTACGCCCGCTTCAAGCAAGCGCTTATGCCAGCGCCGCGTTTCCGTCGCTGGTACGACCGGATCGCTCTCGCCCTGAAAGATCTTGAACGGGATATGAAGACCATTGCCAGCTAGTTCATTCGTGTCGACAGTCGCCGCCGGACACACCACCGCGATCGCCGCCCAAACATCAGGCCGCGTTAACGCGAGCCACAACGATCCGCCTCCGCCCATCGAGAGACCCGTCAGATAAACGCGATCTTCATCGATAGAGAATCGCTTCTTTACATCGGCTAGAACGTCGTAGACATCCTTTTCCGCCACGCCCTTGTATCCCATGGTTCCGCGCGCCAAGGGACTCGCGACGATGTAGTCCACATCCCGCAAAGCAGGCCAATAGCGCGTCGCTTCAGCGTCGCTTTCGCTGGCGCGATTACCTTTGCCGAACACGCGCCGAAGATTGAGTCGGTGGTTCGAATACGCGCCATGCAAGCTTATGACGAGCGGATATTTGCGCTGGGGGTCGTAGTTCTTCGGCAAATACAAGCCGTAAGGTTGATCGGTGTCATCGACGTCTGAAAGGAACGTTAATACCTGAGGCCCGGGGACGAGCGACTGCGCACCCACTGAGACGGCGAACAGGATAAGGCCAAACCATAGTTTGGCCTTACACATGCTTGCACTCGTTCAGCACTGCCGGCAGCCAACTTCGAAACCATTCGCGAAAGGCGTCGATATCCCGCTGGAACGACCCGTTAGAGGGTAAGGAATTCGGCCCCAGCTTCAAGCCGCGAACAGCCGTCGCTTCCTTAACTCCCACTGGCGTTGGCAGTCGATCGATCTCCTCAATGAACTGCCGCAGTCTGGCTTCGAGTCTCGTCACAACTTCTGTTACTCCACCGACTACTGCCCGATCGAGAGCGATCAACAGCTCCGGTAACGCGCATGCGACACCGGAGATAATGCCATCGCAACCCACCGTCCGAGCCGGTACTACGAGCGTATCGTTGCCAAGCATCAACGCAAATTGCTGTTGTTGCCTCAACTCTTGGAGCTTTTGGAAAAACGGCAAATTCCCGCTCGAATCTTTGATACCCTGCGCGATGCCTTCGCGAAACAACGTCGCCACGGTGTCAAACTCGATCGGACCGGTGAATTGCGGAATGTTGTAGAGCAGCAGCGGGCATTCTAATTCCGCGGTCTCGGCAAATTGCCGATAAAAGTCCAGGATCTGTTCCTGACTGTATTTGAAGAAATACGGCGGCATTACCAGGACAGCGGCTGCCCCTGCGGCATCGGCGGACTGCGCAAGCTCCACCACACCGTCAAAGGACGAGTGCGAGGCGCTAAAGATTACGGGAACGCGGCTGCGCTTGACTGCGACTCCCATCAATCGCATTCGCTCAGAAGTGCTGAAATGCAGAAACTCGCCCGTGCATCCCAGCAGTACGATGCCTTGTGTCCCGTGCGCGACGAGATAGTCGATCAGATCCCACATTGCGCCGAGATTGATGTCTTGCGTCCCGAGTCTGCGTGGCGTAACTGCTGCTGCATAAAGGCCCTGGATGGCTGACATCATTAGTGTGACGAACTCCGGCGCATTTGCTCTCTGTTATACAATGACCGCCCTAAGCGAGTCGGATATCGACATCGTTAATTCTCGCGGCGCGTCGATCGAGCTGTCCTCGAAGAACCGATTTTCGCCAAACAATCGGGAAAGGCCGCGCCGCTGACGGAGTGCTGGAAAAACGTGACACGTCAGTCTCTATCCGGTACTGTGGAAGGGGGAGGCCCAGCCATGACAATCACTTTACCGCTGCAACCGCAGGAAGAAGCCCGGCTCATGGCAGCAGCACGCGCGAGAGGCCTTTCTGCAGCCGCTCCGGTGCGAGAGGCGATCGAAGGGATTCTCGAAGAGGCTCCCGGAGAAATGGGTGCCGACAAGGAGCCAACACGTTCCTTGCGCGGCCTTCTTGCAAAATACGGACCCGCGCCCTCTGCCGAAGAGATTGATCAGAACAGAGCGGAGATGTTCGCAAATTTCCCGCGCTCTGATTTCTGATGATCGTTGCCATAGCCGACATACATACCGCCATTTGGTACCTCTTTTCCGACCCACGGCTCGGGAAGCGGCATCGGCCTTCATTGACGACACAATAGCTAAAGCCGATCATATCGGCGTGTCCGCCATCAGCCTTGCCGAGATGGTGTACTTGATTGAGAAGTCGCGGATTCCAGCGAACGCGCTGCATGACCTTCATGCTGCGATGGCCGACCCGAAATCTGTGTTGCAACACATGCCTCTTAGTGAAGCTGTCGCCATGAAGATGGCGGAAGTGTCCCGTCAGGATATTCCCGATCTTCCAGACCGTGTGATCGCTGCCACTGCTCAATTGCATGGCATCCCTCTTTGAGCCGTGATGTTCGGATACGATCATCAACCATCACGACAATCTGGTAACCACGACTCGTTTAAATCACGATCTCTCCCACTTCATCATGGGCTGACATCGTCATCGTGCCGATTGTAGAGCCCGGTGGCGCGGAAGATCCGTGTTAACCTCCAACACCCATCAACCGTCTCCCCACTCAGTGCATAAGTTTCTGCTAGCGGCCGTATGCGCGTCTTTGCCCCTCATCGCCGCCGATCCTACTGCCGTTGAGATCGTCCGGCGAGCAACCGAGCGCGAAAACTCTAACCTCGAACTCCGGCGCCAGTACATGTTCAAAGAGACCGCGAATGAGAAGCGGCTCGACAAACACGGAAACGTCGAAAAAAATGAACAGACCGTACACGAAATCTTCTATATCGCCGGCGAACAATTCCGGAAATTGGTAGCGAAAAACGGTCAACCCCTGCCGGAAAAAGAGGCGGCAAAAGAACAGAAACGCCTCGATAAACAAATCGAAAAGCGAAAGAACGAGAATCCCGCCGACTCCGCAAAACGGGAAGCAAAAGAGTTGCGCGAGGCGCGCGAGTTCCGAACCCAGGTAGTAGATGCGTATGAATTCCAACTCGTGGGCGAGGAATCCGTAGCGGGAAGGCCCTGCTATCGCATCCACGCGGAGCCGAAGCCGGGCTTCATGCCGAAAGGCGATGCGAAAATCCTCACGAAAATCAGGGGCGATCTGTGGATTGACAAAGACAACTACAAGTGGGCCCGAGTCGAAGCCGAAACGATCGATACGATTACCGGCCTCGGAGGCATCGTTCGAATCGCTAAGGGATCGACCATCAACGTTCGCCAGACTTTCGTCAATGGAGAAGTCTGGTTCCCGGATCGGCTGCAAGTGAAGGCAAAAGCAAAGGCGCTACTTTTTTTGTCGGCAGCGGTGGACTATGAGGCGCTTTACTCGGACTTCAAAAAGTTCAGCGTCGACTCGAAAGTCTTCGTCGCCAAGCAATAGCTGTTAAGCAATACTCCAGATCAATACGTCTAAACTATAGACCTGAAGTCACCGCAGATCATTGGAGCGCCTTGCGTGCTAAGCTGGTAAGCACCGAACTAGTCCTTCGTGAATTGCGTATCTCTCGCCGGGAGCCGCACCATCCGTGAAAAAGAAGTGGAAAATCGCGCTAGCCGTCGCCGTTGTGCTCATCGCAGCAATCGCGGTATCCGCTGGAATTAAGTACAACCAGCGAGGCATCGTTACAGTCCAGACAGGAAAGGTCGCCCGCCAGGATCTGGCCTCTCTTGTTACCGCTTCTGGCGAAATCAAACCCCGAAACTACATCAACTTAGGCGCGAACACGATGGGCCCGGCGCGAATCACGCAGATCCTCGTTGTGGAAGGCGACCGAGTGAAGAAAGGCCAGGTCGTCGCTCGTTTGGAGTCCGTTCAAGCCGAGGCGGAAGTGGCTGCGCAACGAGCCGCCGTCGGATCGTCCGAGGCCGATTCGAGCGCTAACGAAGCGTCCTTACGAGCGGGCGATCAGGCGATTATCACCGCCCAGGCGTCCCTTGAGCGCGCCAAGGCCGACCTCGACCGTGCGCGCATCGATTTCGAGCGTACGGAAAAGCTTTGGAATGAAAAGCTTGTAGCCCGCCAGGAATATGACACCCGTCAGAGCGCTTTGGCCGCCGCTGAAGCAGCGTCTGAAGGAAGCCGAGTCGCGGATCGATCAGGAGAAGGCTCGCCGCCAGCAGATCGCGGCGCAATTAAATGCGCAACAACGACGGGTTTCCCAGGTCCAGGCTAACCTTCGTCGCGCTTCTGACGTCTTGGACAAGTACAACGTGTATTCTCCGATTGACGGTGTCGTGACAAATCTGCCCGTGCGTGTTGGCGAAACGGTGGTGCCCGGCATCCAGAATTCGCCGGCGAGCACGGTCATGACTGTCGCCGATATGTCTCTCATCACCGCCGAAGTGAAGGTTGATGAGACCGACATCGTGAACGTGAAACTCGGCCAGACGTCAGATATCTCCATCGACGCAATACCCAACAGAACGTTCAAGGGCCGCGTCATCGAGATTGGGAATACCGCGATCCTGCGCTCAACCGGTTTGGCTGCTTCGCAAAGCGCCGTTTCCAGCCAGGAAGCGAAAGATTTCAAAGTGGTGATGGCGCTGAACGATCCGCCGGAAGATATTCGGCCGGGTCTCTCCTGCACCGCCAAGGTGACCACCGCGACTCGCGAACCGGGTTCTGAGTATTCCGATACAGGCGCTGACAGTTCGCCAAAAGGGCGATCTCGAGGCTCCCGTGAAGGAGGAGAAGGGTAAGGCGCGCAGCGCCGGTCGACCCCGTCGCTCGAAAAGGCGCGCAAGGAAGAATTGCAGGGCGTATTCGTCGTATCCGGAGAGAAGGCTGAGTTCCGGAAAGTGGAAACCGGAATCACCGGCATGACCGACATTGAAGTCACAAGCGGCCTCAAAGAAGGCGACGAGATCATCACCGGCAGCTACAAAGTAATCCGTACGCTGCGCAATGACACGAAGATTAAGGTCGATAATCAAGGCTCCCGTGAAAGCGGAATCGTAAAGCATGGCAAACGCAGCAACAGTAGCATCGGCGGCAGAGCGCGGCGCGCAACTCAAGCGCGACAACATCGTCATCCGGACGTACGACCTCTGGAAGACCTACATCATGGGCGACCAGGAGATCAACGCCGTCTCCGGTGTGGACATCGAGATCAAGCGCGGCGAATACGTCGCGATCATGGGACCTTCCGGTTCGGGCAAATCCACTCTGATGAACCTGATCGGATGCCTCGATACACCCAGCCGCGGCGAGTACTTCATCAATGGCAATCTCGTCAGCGCGATGTCTGACGATGAGCTGGCTCGCATCCGCAACAAAGAAATCGGATTCGTATTCCAGACGTTCAATCTGTTGCCCCGAGCCACAGCCCTACATAACGTCGAGTTGCCGCTGATCTATGCCGGCATCCCGGCAGAAGAACGCATTGAACGTGCGCGAGCTGCCCTTACTTCGGTCGATCTCGAAAAGCGCATGCATCACAAGCCGAACGAGTGCTCCGGTGGTCAGCGTCAACGTATCGCCATCGCGCGCGCTCTCGTCAATCGACCCTCCATCCTGCTCGCCGACGAACCCACAGGAAACCTCGATACCGCCACCGGCAACGAAATCATGGCCCTCTTCGAGCGGCTTGCATCAGCAGGGCAACACGATCGTGCTCGTCACTCACGAACACGACATCGCGCTGCATGCTCACCGCATTATCTTCGTCCGCGACGGTAAGGTCGCCAAAGACGAATTGGTTCCAAAGTAGACATTCAGTCAATACATGCGTTTTAGAAAGGCCTCCCCAAAGGGAGGCTTTCTATTGCAATGCTCGCTTTGCCGTGCTAATCTTTCAAAACGTTCCCGTAACACCACGGAAAGGAGGGTGTCGAATGCAAAATAGAAACCTGAGAACAAATCGATTGGATTCCATGCATGACAAGATCGGCAGCCTGACTTTCTGTCCTATCCGTTCCGGCAGCCACTCTTAAGCCATCGCACTCCAATCAGTAACGCTACTGAGCGGGCGCACCTGCGCCTGACGTGTGCCGGCACGCGCCCGGTGGATTGTCGGTCAACTCCAATCAAACAAATGGGCACAAACTTGAAAGTTCTAGGTGGGACGCGTTCGTCCCATGCTCCCCGTCTTTGCGACAGTTGCTCAAGCGGCGTCGTTCGCCGGGGCGCATCTGAAAACGACGAGTCTATATACTGCAGAGCGACGCAGCGACCCGTTCAAATCCGCGTCGTCGAGTGCAGCTCCTACGAGGATCGGTCACAGCCGTCCCTTTGGGACATGAGGCAGATCGCGTGGGTTCTCCAGACAGACTCAAAGCGTCAAAAAATCGGCTTCCTACGAGCAAAAGAGTGGGAGCGGAAACACGAAGATGAAGAGCTGTTGCCGGGGTGCTGGGAGTAGCACCCCAGCATCACTTGGCCGGAAGGAACTTGCGCGGAATGCGCAGGCCCACCGAACCGGCAACCGTAATCACGTCGTATTTCGATTGATATCCCACCAGCAAGTGCGCCGCCCAGGGCTCCATCTTGTAATCCTTGGTCAGCCAATCGACCATATCGCTCGTAGCGAGCTGCAGCGCCCGATCTAACGGACTCGCAAACTCCGGCTGACTCCCTACGCTGATGATGTAATCTGCCGTTTCCACGCGAGGGTTGGACAGCCCCGCGCGTTTCCGCAATTCGACAGTAAACTCGACATCCATTGAGGTCTCAATTCCAGTGCCGGTCGGTTCTCCATCTCCCTGCAGCGCGTGACCATCGCCGAGGAAAAGCAAAGCTCCCGCATGATAAACAGGCAAAACCACGGTGGATCCTTCGGCGACCTCGTTGTAGTCCATATTGCCGCCGTAAGAGCCCGAAATGCCCGAATTCGGCCCGAAATCACCCGCGGCCGCGACACCAACGCACCCGAGCATAGGCCGCGCCGGAAACTCCATCTTGTGTACTTTGCTCGCAGGCTCCCGCAGACGAACCATGCCTTTTTGGATATCGAGATCCCAAGGCACCGCGTTCGAACGGCCCGCATAGACCGCGCCGTCCTTGTATTGATTGGAATATAGTTTCTCGATCGAATTGGGATTTAGAGCGAAGAGACCGAGGCGATAATTCGTATAACCCCAGTTTCTGTTCATTCGTATCCGTCGGAAAGTAACTGCGATGGCGTCGCCCTGCGCTGCGCCTTCAATGTAAAAAGGGCCCGTCAACGGATTCGACTGCTCGCCAACTACTTTGCTATTTTCATCGCGACCCGAAGCGTCGATCGTTCGTGTAATCACCACATCGCCGGGTTTGATTTTCTGAAGCACCGGATGTCTGTGGTGAAACGAGTTGTAGAACTTGGTTGCGGTCACCCTGTGAGTTTCCGCAAAACAAATCACGGAACAGCATGCGAGCAGAGCAAGGCGTGTGTGCACGGAAGGTCCTCTTCAGCAGAGTGTATCCGATGCGATTACGATTCGTGAGTTCGCTCCGCCAAGTAGCCCGGCCGGAGGTGGACCGGCTCAGTCACCTTCTTTGCCCTCAGGTTGAGCATTTCGACCAGCACTGAGAACGCCATCGCGAAATAGATATAGCCTTTCGGGACGTGACGATCGAAGCCTTCCGCTATCAGTGTGACGCCGATCATTAATAGGAAACTCAAAGCCAGCATTTTTACCGTGGGATGCCTCTCTACAAACCCACTGACCGGACCGGCAGCAAACATCATGAAGGCGACAGCGAGCACTACGGCCGCAATCATGATCTCGATCTGATCTGCCATCCCGACAGCCGTTATGACCGAGTCGAGGGAGAACACAATATCGAGTAGAGCGATCTGGAACAGTACGCTGCCAAATGTCAGCGCCTTCCGATTGGTATCGTCATGTTGGGAAGGCCCTTCCAACCGCTCATGAATTTCCTTCACAGCCTTCCAAATCAGGAATAGTCCCCCAATACCCAGAATGAGATCCCGACCGGAAATTTCCTGGTTGAAGATCTCAAACAGAGGAGCCGTCAAGCGCATAATCCAGGCAAGCGAGATCAACAGCAGGACGCGCATGCCCATTGCCAGTGTCAATCCGAGCGTTCGTGCGCGCTTTTGTTGTCCCGCCGGTAGTTTGCCGGCGAGAATACTGATGAAGATAATATTGTCGATCCCGAGGACAATCTCGAGCGCAGTCAGGGTAACGAGCGCTAGCGCGGCTTCCGCTGTGAAGAGTTCTGACATCTCTTCAATGATGCTAATGAAGGACTAACGTTTCCTAGAGAGCGAAGATACTCATCGCAAGTATTTATTAAAGTGATCGAGCGTTCGCTGCCATGCAAGTTTGGCCGCGGCTTCGTCGTAACGAGGCGTCGTGTCGTTATGAAAGCCGTGATTGGCGCCTTCATACATGTGCATGGCGTAGGTGACAGTGTTCGCCTTCAACGCCTCTTCGTAAGCCGGCCATCCGTCATTAATACGCTTGTCCAGCGAGGCAAGGTGCACCAGTAGCGGCGCTTTGATCTTCGAGACTTCGGCTGCGGGTGGGGCCGAGCCGTAAAACGGAACAGCCGCTGCGAGGTCTGCTCCTAATCGCACGGCTAGATTGTTCACCATACCGCCACCAAAGCAGAATCCAACAGCGCCGATCTTCCCGGAGCAGTTCGGATGAGACTTCAACCATCGAGCAGCGGCGATAAAATCCTCGGTCATCTTTGGCTTATCGACTTGCGCGAATAGCTGGCCACCCTTTTCGTTATCGCCTGGATAACCGCCAACGCTCGTCAATCCATCCGGAGCAAAGGCGATGAAGTTGGAGGTACCCAGTCGCCGGGCAACGTCTTCGATGTAAGGATTCAACCCGCGGTTCTCGTGAATCACCAGAACGCCCGGTAGCTTGCCCGAGGCCTTCGCGGGTTGGGCAAAATAGCCCTTGATGCTTCCATTGCCCTGAGGCGATGGCACAGTCGCTTGTTCTGTCTTAATGCGACCGTCGTCCTTGGGGACCTGTTCGGCCCAGGCGTAGTTGGGACGGAGGCTTTCCCAGATCGCCGTTGCGGTTACGCCGCCGACAGCAAACTTCTTGGCGCCGTCTAAAAACTCGCGGCGGGGAATATCTCCGTGAACATACAGATCGAAAAGATCCAGCAGTTCCTGGGGGTAGTCACTAGCTCTATTGCGCTCGGCGTTGCTCTCCATAGTCGGAGGCAGAATATCACGTTCGCTTGCTAGCTGCCGAAGATGTCCCGACCATTGATCAGCCGGAAGTGCACCGGATCGCGACGGACAGCAGGACGATTGAACCCTGCCTTTTTGGCGAGCATATCGAGGCTGACCCGACGTCGCTGGTAGCGAGCACCCCTCGGCAAACTCACATGGGCGTCGAAACTGATGCCCAGCGTGTGGTCGGAAAAGGGAGCTGGCCTTTGCCGTACAAGAAGCTGATGACTCTCAAACTCTTCTTCCACCTGCGCGCGTAAAGCGCTGCAATCTGCGCTACGGTTGCGGCGTAACTCCAGCATCCATTTATCCCAAACAGCCTGTAGATGTTCCTGGTAGGCAACCGGCCGATAACCCGATGTGATCTCGAGGGTGCCTCCCACAGCGCCAACGATTCTCTGAAAATCGGCGAGGGCAAGTGCAGTCGAACTCGTTAGACCGTCCAAGTCCACGACGGCAGGCGTACCGACACTAACCTCAAACTCCAGCGCCTCAGGGTCGCTAATGATGGGTAAAGGGTCCACAGCACAATTCGGAGACACGCGAACGGGGAACTGATCGATAGCAATCGATTGTGGCGGTTCCATAGACATGTCTGGAAAGGGAAGGCTGGCGGGGGCAAAGAAACGAAGGATGGAACGTTTCCAGAAGTTATCGAACCAGGATGTCTGCTGCTGCTGATCGGGGATTTGAGTGGTGAGGTCAGTATGCGCTACCGCTAAGCGGGTCGCCAGGATAAGACAAATGCACAAACTCCAGAGATGTCGGGGCGGCAAGCTCTAACTCCTTCTTGCAGTCGTTGGGTTTGACTCGTTAGATTACTTACAACTGTAGCACGATCTATTTAATTTCGTTAAGAATTGCATGTCCATTACAATCAGTAAGTTGGAAGACGAATGGCAACAGTGTATGGCAACTAAGACGAATGCAATGCGTCTGCTCGATCAAAAAGGAATCATATACCAGGTTCGCGAATATGAGGTAGACCCAAATGATCTCAGGGCCGAGACAGTAGCCGTTAAGTCGGCTTGCCGGCCGAGCAGGTCTTCAAAACACTGGCCGTTCAGGGAGACCGGAACGGTATGTCTCGCGGTCATTCCAGGCAATACCGAACTCGACTTCAAGGCTTTGGGCCAGCTGACTGGCGATCGCAAGATGGACATGATCCCTCTGAAGGATGTGCAGGCCGTCACTGGCTACATTCGCGGCGCCGTGACCGCGCTAGCCTGCAAAAAGGCATACCCGGTGTACATCGACGAGACCGCCGAGCTGTGGAACATCATTTCCATCTCTGCCGGGCAGCGTGGAACCCAGATTTTCTTGGCCCCCGGAGACTACATTGGCGTAGTTCATGCAACAATTGGGGACATTGCGCGGCAAAAAACGCCGTCCTAGCCTCCGGTGTTAATCTATAATGGAGAGACACTTCCATCGGTTGGTTACTGCTCCGGTTCCAGCGTTGGTCCTCTAATTTTCACTACTCTGCTTTGAACGATGTTCGAGAATCTATCCGAAAAGCTGCAGCGCGTCTTCAAGAACCTGCGCGGCGAAGGCAAGCTGACGGCTGAGAACATGGAAACCGCGCTGCGCGAGATCCGTGTCGCTCTGCTCGAGGCCGACGTGCATTTCCGCGTCGTCAAGCAGCTGATCGGGAACATCAAGGAAAAGGCGATGGGCCAGGAAGTTCTCTCCTCCCTGTCGCCCGGCCAGCAAGTCGTCAAGATCGTTCACGAGGAGCTAGTTCGAATCCTCGGGACTCATCAGGCAAAGCTGCGTTTCGCCAATGAGCCGCCGTCGGTGATCATGATCGTCGGACTGCAGGGTTCGGGCAAGACGACCAGCACCGGAAAACTCGCCCGGTACTTATCGAAGAACGGCACGATCCCCGGTGATGGTGTCCGTCGACGTCTACCGTCCCGCGGCGCGCAAGCAGTTGGCTGTCATCGCTCGCGATCTGAAGCTTCCGATTTACGAGGGCACTCCGGAGCAGGCGTCTGACCCTGTCGACCTCGCCAGATCGGCGCCGCAAAGAAGCGATGCAGACCGGTCGCGACACGCTGCTCGTCGATACTGCCGGCCGTCTGCATATTGACGAAGAACTGATGACCGAGTTGCAGCAGCTGAAAGAGCTACTCAACCCGACCGAAATTCTCTTCGTCGCCGATGCGATGACGGGCCAGGACGCGGTCAAGTCGGCTGAGGAATTCCACAAGCAGCTCGGGATCACCGGCGTCATTCTGACCAAGATGGACGGCGATGCCCGCGGCGGCGCGGCGCTGTCGATTCGCACCGTAACCGACCAGCCCCTGAAGTTTGTCGGTGTCGGCGAAAAGTTCGATGCTCTGGAGCCGTTCCATCCCGATCGGGTCGCGAATCGCATCCTCGGGATGGGCGATGTCCTCTCGCTGATCGAAAAGGTCGAGCAGAACATCGATCAGAAAAAAGCCGAGGAGATGCAGCGGAAGCTTATCGAGAATGAGTTCAGTCTCGAAGATTTCCGCGATCAGCTCCGCCAGTTGCGAAAGCTTGGGCCGCTCGAATCGCTGCTTGGCATGATGCCTCAGGTAGGACCTTTCAAAGAGCTTAAGAACGCCAAGGTCGACGAAAAAGAGATCACGCGAGTGGTCGCAATCATCGATTCGATGACGCAGCACGAGCGTCATAACCACATGATAATTAACGGGGCGCGGCGGCGCCGCATTGCGCGCGGAAGCGGCACCTCCGTTCAGGAAGTCAACCAGTTATTGAAACAATATGCCCAGGCGCGGAAGATGATGAAGTCGTTTTCCGGCGGGCTGCTCGGGGGGAAGAAACTCCCCGGGATGGGCAATTTCAAGCTGCCGAATTTGTTTGGCAGCTGAATCCACGAAATTTACTGAAGAAGGGTTTAGGAGCTTAATTGTATGTTGATGATTCGTCTGGCGCGCTTCGGCGCGAAGAAAAAGCCGACGTATCGCCTTGTCGTCATCGAGAAGGAGCGCGCGCGCAATAGCCGTGCCGTCGAAGTTGTCGGTCACTACGATCCGGTCGCAAAGCCGAAGCAGTTGGTGATCAAGCACGAGCGTGTCGCTCACTGGCTCAAGAACGGCGCGCAGCCGTCCGATACCGTGAAGCGGTTGCTCGAAAAGAATCCCGCGGCGCGAACCAGCCGGCCGCTTGGAAGTAGCAACCACTGACGAACTTAAAAGGAGACTCCCGCCATGGCTGGGATGAAGGAGTTGATCGAGGACATCGCCAAAGCTCTCGTCGACGAACCGGATCAGGTCGTAGTGAAAGAGACTTCCGGAGAACAGGTCACCGTTTTCGAGTTGCGTGTTGCGCCCGGGGACCTGGGTAAAGTGATTGGCAAACAGGGGCGTACCGCGCGTTCGATTCGAACGCTGCTGGGCGCGGCCGGCATGAAGTTGAATCGCCGGTTCAACCTGGAGATCCTGGAGTAACTTGCAGGCAAATCAGTGGGTTGCGTTGGCTGCACTACGGCGCGCCCGCGGAATCAGAGGCGAGATACTGGCGGAGAATCTGGGGAGTGACCCAGATCGATTCCAGGCTGGCCTAAAGGTCACGCTGCTGCCTTCGCTGGAAAGCAAACAGGGCAAACACGTGGAGTTGGAGAGTTCCTGGGTGCACCAGGGACTTCTGGTTCTGAAGTTCGTTGGGTTCGATACGCGGACGGAAGCCGAGAACCTGCAAGGTTGGTTCGTTTGCGTGCCCGAGGACGAGCGGCCCGAACTCGATGAGGGTCAGGTTTACCTCTCGGATTTGATTGGATGCGAAGTGATCGCCTCGGATGGGCGTCGCATTGGCGCAGTCACCGGTTGGCAGGATATCGGTGGGCCGGTTTTGTTGGAAGTCGGGGGATAACCTGCTGATTCCGTTCGTCCGAACAGATCTGCCGCGAGGTAGATACCGAGGGGCGGCGGATCAAAGTGGAGCTGCCCGAAGGACTGGAAGACCTGAATCGGAAATGATCTTCCACGTGCTGACGATCTTCCCCGATTTCTTCGAGGGACCGTTCGCGCACGGGGTGGTCGCCAAGGCCCGGGAAGCCGGGGTACTGGAAATTCGGGTCCATAATCTGAGAGACTGGACATCAGACCGTCACAAAACGGTCGATGACCGGCCGTTCGGCGGCGGCGAAGGGATGCTGCTGAAGCCCGAGCCGATGTTTCAGGCGGTCGAAACTATTTATCCCGATCGGCAGCCCGAACAGAAAGTTATCCTGTTGTCGGCGCAGGGACGCCTGTTCGATCAGAGCGTCGCCCGGCAGTTAAGCCGCGAAAAGGAATTGCTCCTGATTTGCGGCCGTTATGAAGGAGTCGATGAGCGTGTCGCGACGCATCTGGCGGACGATGAGCTCTCGATTGGGAATTTTGTGCTGAGCGGAGGGGAGTTAGCAGCGGCGGTCGTGGTCGACACGGTGGCCCGGCTTGCTTCCGGGAGTGCTTGGAAACGAGGCTTCCACCGTTTGGGAATCGTTTAGTGAAGGGCGCGGCCCGGAATTGCTCGACTGTCCGCAATGGACCAGACCGGCAGTTTTCCGAGGCGTGCCGGTTCCGGAGGTGCTCCTGAGCGGGCACCACGAAGAGATACGAAAGTGGCGGACGAAAGCAGCACAGGAGAAAACGGCGCGAATGCGACCGGATCTGGCGCCTGCGGGAGAATCCGCCGAAGGACATAGGGTAGACACATGCAGAACGCTTTGATGACGAAGATTGCAGAACAAGAGTTTGCGCTCCGATATTCCGGAGTTCCGCCCGGGAGACACCATCCGGGTCCACGTCCGGATTAAGGAAGGCGACAAGGAACGGACTCAGGCGTTCGAAGGAACCGTTATCGCCCGGAATAACTCCGGCATGAGCGAGACGATCACCGTCCGGAAGATCAGCTTCGGCCAGGGAGTCGAGCGCATTTTCCCGGTGAACGCGCCCGTGATCGACCATATCGATCGTGGTACGAACGGGTCTCGTCCGCCGCGCGAAACTCTACTATCTGCGTGGTCTACGCGGCAAAGCTGCCCGTCTGAGAGAGCGCACCTAAGCGCAGAATAAGTAGGCAAGACACGTGCCTGCTGCCGGTAAATCCAAGAAGTACGCTTGTGGCGGCAAGCACGAGAAGGCTGCGCGTCTGAGCGGCTATACCCGGATCGCAGGTGTAGACGAAGCCGGTCGCGGATCTTTATTCGGACCCGTTTTTGCCGCTGCTGTCATTCTTTCCCCGGATCAGCCGATCCGGGGTCTTCGCGATAGTAAACTTCTGGTCGAAGACCGTCGCGACATTCTCGCCGAGCGTATCCGCGAGCGAGCTGTCGCCTGGGCCGTGGCCGCAGCCGATTCCTACGAAATCGATCGGATCAATATCTATCAGGCGTCCCGCGTCGCCATGATGCGGGCAATCCGACAACTCTCGCCGGCCTGCGATTACATCCTCACCGACGCCATCCCTCTCGACATCGAAATACAAAACGAACCCATCATTCACGGCGACGCCCAGGTACAGTGCATCGCTGCAGCATCAATTCTTGCCAAGACCTCTCGCGATCGCTGTATGAAAGAGTGGGATGCGGTGTTTCCCGAATTCGGACTCGCACGGCACAAAGGCTACTGCACCGAGGAACACACGCAAGCGCTTCAGAAATACGGCCCTACTCTGTTACACCGATTCAGCTTCGAGCCTGTCCGGCTCTCCTGCCAGCTTTCGTTATGGGCGGGATACGATGAAAAGGGAGACGACCTGGTACAGCATGCTACAGCCTGAGGCGCCCTCCCAACTGGAGCTAGTCCCGCGCCCGAAGTACCGTTGGTATCACAAGACGGCCGGGCTGATCGCCGTCATCCTTCTGTTTGAGCTGGGCCTCTTTCTAATCATCTGGCCTTGGGCGAGCGACTGGGATTTGAACTTCCTTCCTTACACGCTGCGGCAGATTTGGAATTCAAACTACTTCAAAGGCGCCGTGAGCGGCCTTGGCGTATTGAACCTGTATCTCTTCTTTGTCGAGGTCTTCCGACTGCGCCGATTTTCCGGGCAAATATGAGCCCGTTTTACCCCCATTTGCGCCTTCTAGTGTGGAGACTCAAATGGACATTCTGCTCGCGCAGTTCTTCGCCGCACCAATTCCGGAACCAGTCAGCCTTGGCCTAGTC
Source organism: Bryobacteraceae bacterium (assembly GCA_963844855.1). GTDB lineage: Bacteria > Acidobacteriota > Terriglobia > Bryobacterales > Bryobacteraceae > DASQDN01. The sequence continues at coordinate 205,089 of CAWJQP010000076.1, read as the reverse complement.
TTAGGCGGTTTGGCCGTTGTGTGGTTCCGCAGTTCACAGATCATTCCTTCGAAGCGTCGCTAGGTTTTTGGGCGTACTCCAATACCTGCCCGTCAGCCAGCAGTCGCGCCTTGAGCTTTTCATATGGAACATCTTGCACGGCCACACCACCGTCGATTGCCATAACGGCAGCCGTGGCGGCGGATTGTCCGAGGATCATAAAGACCGGCTCCATCCGAATTGATCCGTAAGCGATATGCGAACTGGACAAGCAGACAGGCGCCAGCAGATTCGCCGCCTGCCCCTTCTTTGACACCAACGAGCCATACGAAATCTGATATGGGCCGTTGGTGCTAACGCCGATGTCGCCTTCATTCTGCACGTAGCCCTCAGGCGTGATGTAACGCTGTATGTTGTGTGAATCGATCCCGTAAGAGCCCATCCCGATAGACTCAGGCGTCGGCCGCTTCTTGGTGAGTTCGTTCTCCGTCATCACATACTTACCGATCATGCGGCGCGCTTCGCGCACGTAGATCTGATGCGGCCAGTTCTTGTTGTCCTTGAACTCGTCCTTAGCGAGACCCCACTTAGCGAACTCAGTGCGCACGTCTTCGGGAACGCGTGGATCATTGGCTATGAAGTAGAGCAAGCCCTGTTGATAGTTCACGTGCTCCTGAACGATCTCGCGACGGCGGTCGTAACTTGCCTCCGGATAATCCCAATTTCGGCCGATGTTGTCAGTACTGAAGGGGCCGTGATTATTCGTGTCGGTCTTGCCATTTGGGATGGGATCGAACTTGTCGAACGTTTCCCGCCAACCTGCATTGAACACGCGGAGAAGTAACTCATACTCTTTGGGATCGTAACCGGCGGGCTTTGGGAACGGAATGCGATTGCCTGGAACCTGCGTCAGACACATGCGGAAGCAATAGGCCTGAACCTTCTTGTCGCCTTCGCCGTAGTTACCCGGATGCTCTGTGCTGATGCGAGGAAGAACGCCGCTCTTCGGATCGCCCGCGACGACGTAAGGTGAGATGGGTGTCTTCACCGCGCCGAAATGGTGGCGGTGATGGAGAACGCCCGTCTGGACACCGTTCCACTTCTCGTCGTAAGTTTTCGTCGATTCGCGGCCAACATGATAGTCGACCTTGGCAGCCGCCATCAGGTCGCCCTCGTAGGTGGCGTCAATGAACATCTTGGCCGAATAGGTCTTACCGTCCAGCGTCTTGATGGTAGTGATGCGGTCGCCTTCCTTCACGACGCCATTTGCGCGATCAAGCCAGGCATTGCGGACAATCGGGATCTTGGTTTCCTTCACCCACGCTTCGTAGACACGCTCGGCGACATGCGGCTCGAAAATCCACATGGTGCGATTCGTTTTGTCCATGGCTTCGGTGCCCTGGCCTTTGTTGCCGAACTCCTCGCGCTTCTGCCAGCGCCAGGCGTCAGCTTTGTCGTAGTGCTGCCAGACACGATGGTAGAACTCGCGTGAAAGCCCGCCGATAACCGCCTTGTTACCGGAGTCAGTCCATCCAAGACCGCTGGCTGTCAGGCCGCCGAGATGCCGCTCAGGACAAACCATGATCACGGACTTGTTCATACGCTTGGCTTGGATAGCGGCTGTGATCGCGCCCGAGGTGCAGCCATAGATAAGGATGTCCGACTGTTGCGGCGCAGCGGCCAAAGTGATTGCCAGAAGGGAAAGTACTGTAAGACGCATTTTGATTATCTTTACTACTCTATCTGGGCTCTCGAACGGGTATACGATTTCGAATGGTGAATACGAACGTGAAACTCAGTGTCACTCTTCTCCTGGTTGCTCTCACGCTTAGCGCGCAATCTCCATCCCGCAACGAGGCGCTGCAAGCGATGCGCAAGGCAGCGGACTTCTATCGGAACAAAGTTTCTACGCAAGGGGGCTACCACTACTTCTACACTGCCGATCTCAGCTATGGCCGCTCCGAGCATGGCGAGGGCCTAACTCAGATCGAGGTTCAGCGCGAGGCGACACCAATCGTTGCCCTCGCATACCTCTACGCCTGGGAGGCTACTGGCGACCGCATATTCCTCGAATACGCGCGCGCTGCAGCAAAGGCTCTGGTTCGAGGGCAACTGTGCAGCGGTGGCTGGGACTACATCATCGAGTTCGATCCCGCAAAGCGAAAGGACCACCAGTATCGCAGCGATCGCAACTGCGGTGAGGACAAAACCGGCGTTACTACGCTCGATGACAACACGACGCAAGGAGCCGCTCGTGTCGTGATGCGCGTCGACGAGGCGTTGAAGTTCGAAGACGCGGAGATCCATGAAGCTGCGTTGTATGTGCTCGACAAGCTGGTGGCCGCACAGTATCCGATTGGCGCGTGGCCGCAGAGATTCCGCAAGCCCGAGGATGCAACCGCAGTTCCAATCAAGAAAGCGAGCTATCCCGATTCCTGGTCAAAACAATGGCCTGGTCCGGACTACCGAAGCCACTACACATTCAATGACAACTCCATTGCCGATGTGATCGATGTAATGCTCGAGGCTGCGCGCATCTATAACGAACCGCGCTTCCGGGCGTCGGCTGAGAAGGGTGGCAATTTCATCCTTCTCGCGCAAATGCCGGAGCCTCAGCCCGCATGGGCTCAGCAATACAACCGCGATATGCAGCCGGCATGGGCTCGCGTCTTCGAGCCGCCTTCCGTAACAGGTGGAGAGTCCCAGGGAATCATGCGAATTCTGATGACGTTGTACCGCGAAACCGGCGACCGGAAGTATCTTGAGCCGATTCCGAAAGCAATCGCGTACCTAAAGCGATCTTTCGTTCCTCGCACAGACGCGGAGGCTTTTCGACGCTTACCCGAAGGCCCGGTGCTTGCGCGGTTTTACGAACTGAAGACGAATAAACCGCTCTACATTACGAAGGGCAGCCGCATTAATGCGGCCGGTTTGGGTAGCAAGATGGTAGACGGCTACCAGATCAGCTATACGCCCGAGTCAGTAATCACCCATTACGGAGTCGTAGTCTCGGGACGGGATCTTGCCGCCCTCGAAGACGACTATCGAAGCCTCGCGGCAGCCGATCCGAAATCGATTCTCAGGCCGGCTAAGCTGCAAGGGCTGTCTCCGTGGAGTGAGCGGCAGGGCTTACGGACGCAAACGGCGGGTATAGCTGCGGAGGCACAAAAGAAGATCCAGGAGATGGATGAACGTGGATCCTGGACGAAGACGGGGACGATCGGTCGGGACAACCGGCTCGTCTTTACCTACGCGGCCAAGGACATGGTGTTGCGCATCGGCCGCGGGAGATCCGACGGCTCTGCCGGGGATGGGGTAGGCGCAGGGTCGCAAATTATTCAATTAAAAGAGAACGACACCGTGGAGATTTTCGCGGGGCCGCAAGCCCCGCCGGAAAAGATCATCAGCTCCGCCGATTTTGCGAGGAATTTGATATTGCTAGCCGATTATGCGCGCGCGACACGGTGAAATGGTCGGGGTGGGAAGCAACGGCAAACCGTAACAGAAGCCACAAACGGGCGTCAAACTTTCGGAGGGTTTTCACAAACCTATGAAACATGCTTTCTCATTCCTGACAACCTCTCTAGTGCTTTCGTGCGCAACCATGCTGGCAGGGCAGACCCCGACACCACCGCCTGCCGATACAGAGACGCGAGCACGCACCGAGGCTAAGAAGGCCGAGGGGGACGTGAGCTACGGCCGTATTAAAGAACTAACCGCTGCATCTAAGGTAGTCGTCGACATTGATGATGCTCCCGACAAGTCCTTTGACTTGACCGACAAAGACCTGACCGTGAAGCTCGGCAAAGATCTAAAGGTCGGCGACACCGTTAAAGTAACCGAACATTCGGAACTAGGCAAAACCAAAAAGGTAATGATTGCGAAGCACGCTGGCGGCGGCGTGACGCATGGCGATAAGGATCCCGCCAAGAAATAGGGACTAGCGCATCTTGAGATCCTGGAAGAGCGCAAAAACTCCTCCGTGTGGATCGGCCAAGATAGCAATGCGTAGTACGTCTTCCATGGTTGAGGGAGGCATATAGACAGCTCCCCCGAGTTGCTGGGCCTTTGCAGTGACAGCATCGCAATCGGTTACAGCAAAGTAGATCATCCAGAACGGCGGCGTGCCCGTATCCCGGTACTTTGACGGAGGCATTCCCCCGATCATTGCGTCGCCGTTCTTGATGTGCAAATAGCCAGTGGAATCCTTCTCTCCCGCCTCAATTTTCCAATTGAACAAACCTTCGTAAAATTTCTTCGCCGTATCGACATCATTGGTGCTGAGATCGGCCCAACTCAGTGTGTTGATCTCCCCAGCAACTCCTAAGCCTTCACTCTTGTACGCTTGCCAAACAGCAAATACAGTCCCGGTGGGATCCTGGATTACTGCCATCCGTCCCATATCCATAACGTCGAAAGCAGGGTGGATAATGTTGGCGCCCAGTTCCTTCGCGCGTGCGACAGTGTCGTCCGCATTTGCCGTGGCGATATAGAGTAGCCAGTGGGGCGGAACACCTTGGCTTCGCTGATCAGGACGCAGAGTATAGGCAGCTCCCACATTGGCGCCGTCGACCTGGAATATCGAGTACGTTTCCCCCGGGCCCATGGGGTTGTCAACAACATCCCAGCCGAACAATGAAGTATAGAAGGATTTCGCGCCGTTCTGGTCAGTCGTGGCAAGTTCAATCCAACTGAAGGAACCTGGGGGATTCTTTTCTACTCTAGGCATGGGTGGAGTATAAACCAATCTGCGCTGGCGTTGATACCATGGCTTGGCGGATGAGACGCGCTTTCTCAATCTCGCTCGTCGCATGGTCGTGTCTGTGCTCGGCTGCCGACCAGCAGAGCATCACACTCAACGGCGGCCCATCTCACGACGGCCGGTATCTCTCGTTTGTCGACAGCGCTACGGGCAATCTCGCGATTCGAGAAACTGCGTCGGGCCTCTGGCGAAACGTCACCGCAAAACCCACCGGCTCCAAAGAATTTGCTTATTTCTCGTCGATTTCACGAGACTCGCGCAGAGTCGCTTATGCGTGGTTCAACGACGAAGGATTCTATGACCTGCGTGTGATCGATATCGATGGTTCCAATGCCCGAATTCTCTATCGCAACGAGCAGGCAGGTTTTGTGCAGCCGTGCGCGTGGTCACCGGATGGCAAGCAGATCCTGACGCTGTTTTTCAGGAAGGACAACATCAGCCAGATCGCGCTGGTTCCCATAGACGGTGGGCCGCCAAAGATTCTTCGATCTTTGAATTGGGTCTATCCGAAGCGGATGGACATGTCTCCCGACGGCCGGTTCATTGTCTATGATTCCTTTGCAGCCGCCGACGCGGGCGATCGGACGATTTTCCTTCTTGCGGTGGATGGCGCAAAGGAGACAAAGTTAGTCGATAAACCTGGGAATCATCTTTTTCCGCTGTGGACACCGGATGGCCAATCCGTTGTTTTTGTCAGCAATCAGGATGTCATGGCCTTGCGAATCGAAGACGGGCGTCCAGTTGGTGAACCGAAGCTGCAGTTTCGCAATCCAGGCCGCATTCTCCCGATGGGCATCACTAGCGACGGCAGCTACTACTATGGCGTGCGCTCCGGCGAGGTCGATGTCTTCGTGACGGATTTCGTCGATCCGTCAGGACATGCGAAGCGTTTGACCCTACGTTTTCCCGGCCGCAACAGCTGCGCCGTCATGGGCCCCCGATGGAGAGTCGCTTGCGTATCTCTCTCGTCGGGGTACCGAGAACTTCGGACAAGAATCGCGCACAATTGTGATTCGTTCGTTTGCCCCGGATGAGGAGCGCGAACTCCCCGTCAAACTTGCACATATCGAACGTGTTCGATGGGCGCTCGGATGCGCGATCGCTCCTTGTGAGCGGCAGCGACAACAAAGGTCGCGGAGGTCTGTACGCGGTCGATGCGAAAACAGGCTCGCTGAGTCCGCTGGTTGTGGAAGCGGGAGCATCGTTCCGCGGCTTCGAAGGAATCTGGTCTCCCGACGGGAAGACGCTTTTCCACATCCATGGTGATGCTGAGCTTCGCGTTGCAGACAAAGCGCTCTTCAAAGGGAACGGTCTCCGGAATCTTGCTGCTGCGCCGGACGGCCGATCGCTAGCGTTATGTGAAGGGAACGATGTCGTGATTATCGCGACGGATGGCCGCGTGACGCGTCGCATACCGTTGGCGAATGTGAATGAGCTTGAGTGGGGACATTCTTTGATCGCCGGGATTGGATCGGATCTGTGGAGTATTCCAATGGATGCGCCGCCGCGAAAGCTCGAATCGCCGGGAAATCGACAGGCGGGCTTCAGCCTTCATCCAGACGGGAAACGAATCGCAGTGACCGCGGGACGGATTTCCTCCGAAGTGAAAGTGCTTAAACTCAACTTGAAGTGACATGTGGATTTGCGTTCTATTGCTTGCGCAAATTATCTCTATACCGGCAGGGCTCGACACATTTCTGCCGGTACCGGAAACGAATCCACTGACGATTGAAAAGATCAAACTGGGCCGGCAGTTATTCTTTGACAAACGACTGTCGCGCGACCGGTCACTATCCTGTGCTTCCTGTCATGATCCGAAGCTCGCTTTTGGCGACTCGCGCAAGTTGGCAGTAGGCGTCGGAGGGAAGATCGGAAGTCGCCGAGCTCCTCGGATTGTCAATCGCGTGTACGGCAGCAGCTTCTTTTGGGATGGACGGGCCGGCACGTTAGAGGACCAGGTTTTGAAGCCGATCAGCGATCCTAACGAGATGGACCTGGATCTTACGGAGGCAGTGTCTCGGGTCGGCATGGATTCAACAACGTTACGGAACGCTCTCGCGAGTTATGTCCGCACGATGCTTTCTGGCGATGCGCGCATACGATCGGTATCTACAAGGCAATCGATCCGCGCTCACAGAGCCGCAGCGTATCGGCTTGAAGCTTTTCAGCGGCAAGGCAGGCTGCGCGTCTTGTCATGTAGGTCCCAATCTGACGGACGAACGATTTCACAACACGGGCATTGGCGCGCCGGACGACCGATGGCCGCTTCTCGGTGACCGGAAAATCGGAAGATAGCGGCGCATTCAAGACTCCCAGCCTTCGTGAAGTTGCGCTGACGCCACCGTTCATGCACGACGGAAGCCTAGCGACGCTCGAGGATGTGGTCGACTTTTACGATAAAGGCGGTAAAGCGAATCCGAATCTCGATTCCGACATCCGTGAGTTGCATCTCTCGGTTGAGGAAAAGCAAGCTCTTGTCGCCTTTCTTAAGGCGCTAAGTGGAACGGTTCGGGAAGGGATATAACTAATCCGCTTCAACGGAGCTTCGAAGGTGTCTTGGCGCGAAGCTCTTTGAAGCGAGCGAACTCTTCCTCGGCTTCCTTTGTTGCGCCTTGCTTGCGAAGCTGTTGCGCAAGCAGGTAACGAGGTTCCGGGTACTCCGGATCGAGTTCAATGGCGCGGCGCAGCCAGCGGAGACTTCGCTCCGATTGATCGAGATGCGTCAGCGCTTTCGCAACCAGATAGTAATTGCGGGCTGAATGCGGATTTCTCTGTGCGGCCTCCGTCGCCAGATTGAACGCCTTCTTGTAGTCGGCCTGATCGATGAGAAGATTTGCCAGGTTGGCATAAGGCCAATCGTAGGTTGGGACATCTTTGTGCACCAGCTCGATTGACTTCAGGTAATAGCGAACGGCCTGTCCAGCCTCGTTCAGGTGTTCATAGCAGAGACCGAGGTTGTCATATGCCTTGTACGACGCGGGCTGAAGCGCAAGCACCTTTTGAAACTGCTCGATCGCAGCCTCATAGCGAGATTGTTGATAGTAGACTCGACCAAGCGAGTATTGCCCTTCTACGAACTTTGGGTCAATGCGCACGGTGGCGAGGAATGCCTGCTCGGCCGGACCATCCTTCCCAAGAAGATAATAGATGTCCCCTTTCAGCTTTAGCGCCTCGAGGTTTTGAGGATTGTCTGCGAGATATTGCTCGACCGAGGCCAGCGCTTCTGTAAAGCGCTGGCCTACTAAATGCCCTCGCGCTGAGAGCAGAAGATCATCAGCGGCCGCAAGACACGAGGCAGCGATGCATATGCCGCTAAAAAGCGAATCGAAGCGCAAGCTGCAGGCTCCTGGGGCCCGAGCGAATGCTGGTGATGCGGCCGAATGTGGCGGCATTCGTGATATTCAGCTCAGGGTTGCCGGGTACCGCGCGATTGAATACATTAAACGCCTCGGCGCGGAACTCGAGGTTCATCGATTCGGTAAAGTTGAACTTCTTCGAGAGTCCGAAGTCTTCCGAATAGGAGGCGGGACCTCTTACATCCGGCAAGAACCGAGGAGCGGTCCCAAGCCGCAATGGAACTCCGTTCGCCGTGCGTGGAGGCTGTTCGAAGGCCGCCAGGTTGAGGTATTGTCCGCCGCCTGTACCCACAATCTGAACTGGTGGGTTGCTGTCGAGAACAATGGGAACGCCCGCAACCAAATCCGGGCGAATCGTGCCGTTGAAAAGCGCATCGGTTCGGAATCCGCCGGTACTGATCTGCAGGGCGTCACCCGATCGATAGTTGTGAATGCCGGTGGCCGTCCATCCACCGACGATGTTCCCAACTACGCCGCCAATGTCGAGCGGCTTCCCCGGTCCCCAGGGCAGCTCGTAGATCCAAGTGAACTTGAAGAACTGTGGTACGTTGAACGACGCCACAGACTTTTCAAGCCTGCGATTGTAAACGTCCTGGGCAGCATAGGAATCGATCGGGCTTTCCACGTCCGTGATTGCCTTCGAGAATGTATAAGCCGCCAGGATCGATAGCCCGTCTTTGAAGTGTCTGGTTGCCGTAATCTGCAGGGAGTTGTACCAGGATTGCCCAAAGTTGGGCAGGTACTGCGAAACATCCTGATACTGCGGAAATCTGCGCATCGCTTGTGCAAGAGTTCCCGTGAAACCGGCGTATGGCAGAGGCGCAAGACCCGGATTGCTGGACAAAGGCTGAATCAAGGCATCGCCGAGGCGGAGCGCTTCAACTGGAAGCTGGTTCATGCGATCGAGACCGCGAGATACAAGCCTGGTGCCCTTGTTGCCGATGAAGCTGGTCTCCAGAACGAAGTCAGCCGGGATCTGAAACTGCAAACCGAAGCTATAGTTCTGTTGATATCCAAGGCGATTCGAATCCGGCGCCACATAAGTCAGACCCAGTCCGTTGGCCAATCCCGGATCCTTGTTGGGGAGGGTGCCCACGAAATTAGGATAGGGCTGATCCAAGTTGAAAACGGCCGCCTGCGGATACGGCAGAGCCGTGTTCGCTGTCGTTCGAGAAATATCGCCGTTGTAGCCCAAAGTCGATGGAAGTGAAAAATTGGCAACTGGCGGCATGTTGTTGATGCTGTAACCGCCACGCGCAACGATCTTGTTCGATACCGCATAGGCGAAACCGAACCGGGGGCCCAGTTGTAACCAGTTCCGGTTCTGGAAACCTTTGCGATCGAAGTCCTCTGCGAACACCAAGGCGCCGGGACGACCGCCTGCGGCCGGATTCGACATGTCCGGATCCAAGTTCGACATGCGGCCGGCGACCTCGTAAATGCCGCCCACGATTTCCCAACGCAGGCCGATGTTGAGCGTCAGCTTGTCATTTACCTTCCAGTCGTCGGCGAAGTAAACGGCAGTGTGTCGCGTACGGTGACCAGGATTCGTCAGAGCGATGGCTCGACTGGTGCTTGCCACTTCGCCCAGGAGGAAGCTCGCAAACGCGTGGCCGGTGCTGTCGTTAAAGCCGGGCAATTGTGTCTGCAGTGAGTTAAAGTCGAAACGTCCCGTGCCGGATTTGTTGTTGTTGTTGTAGTAGTAGAAGCGCTGCTCAAAGCCAACTCGAAAATTGTGTTTTCCCCGAACAATGGTCATGTCGTCCTGAAAGATCGTGCTTCCATTGAAGCTGAAACCTCGGTTTTCCGATCCAAGGCGACCCGTGCCGCTACCGTTATCAGCTCCGATGTTTCCACCTAGTATCTGCTGACCAGTAAATACTAAGGCCGGAAACGTCGTCGAAGCCGTGTTTTGCAAACCAATCTGACCTGCCCAATCCTCATCGACAAACACGCTCTCATTGAAATTCCCGAACCTGTTATAGCCAACCGCGAAATGATTCAAGATGCTTGGCGTCAGTGTCCAATCATGAGATACGCGAGCCATCTTTCCTGGTGTGTTCTGCAATTGATACACACCTGTGGGAAGGCCCGGAGGCGCTCCCCAGCGACGGCCAGGCGAATTGTTTCGCTTGCGGTCATTCATGCTGTAGTAGACGGAAAGGCGCTGAGCGCCCGAGATCTGATGGTCGCCTTTGATCGTCAACATCTTTTCATCGAACACGGGACAACAAGCCGACAAAACAGGGATGTTGTTGAATAACGTATCCGTGACCGGATCGGTTATTCCGACGCCTAGAATGTTGCGAGAGACCGTCGAGAATCTGTTCTGCGGAATGATGTTGCCAACGAATGGATCGCGAACGATTTGGCCCCCGACCGTGCGCGTACTACCGGGATCGAAGATCTGACCGAAGCGAATCTCACGCCCAAGCGGGTCCGTTCCAACGACCGTTCCTGAGCGAACGTCACCGGTATACGCGGGGTTCAGCAGACGCGAGAAGTCGCCGGCTTTGAACTCTCTTGTCGGAAGAGTACCGGAAGCAGTTGAGTTGAAGTCTCTCTGGCGCGTCGCTTCATAACTGACGAAGAAGAAGCTGCGGTTGCGACCGTTATAGAGCTTTGGAATGTAGATCGGCCCTCCGGCCGAGGCGCCGTAGTTATTCAGCTTGAAGGGTGGACGTTTGATGCCGCGCGCATTGTTGGTAAAGCTATTCGCCCGCAGTACGTCGTTCTGTATATAGTCGTAGGCGGTTCCGTGGAAATCGTTCGTGCCGGACCGTATGGCGAAATTCGCAACGGCCGTCTGACCTCCGCCATACTGCGCGCCGATGGCGCCAGTATGCATCTTGAATTCGCTGACGGCTTCCGCGCTCGGGCTCATCTCGTTGTTGCTACCGCCTTGCAAATCGAATCGGCCTAGCGACATTCCTTCAATCAGAATTTCGTGCGAGTATTGCTGTCCGCCGTTAATCGATCCTTGAAACTCACCGCCGACAGTACCCGGCAGGCTACGGAAGATGAATGATTGAATCTGCCTGCGTCCATCACCCACGATGACGGGCCATGTGTCGAATTCTTTTTCGGTCACATAGCGTCCGATCTCGGCCGTTCCCGTTTCGAGCAGAGGCGTCTCAGCAGTAACCGTGATGTTCTCGGTGACTTGGCCCAACTCCAGTTTGAAATTGACTGTGAGTGTCTGACCGACGCGGAGTTGCACGTTCTCGGCAACGGCAGTTTTGAAGCCAGCAGCGCTGACACTGATCTTGTACGTGCCAAGCGGAATGTAAGGCATGCGATACACGCCGGCTTCAGTCGTAGTTGTCTTTGTCTCAACACCCGTTTGTGTCTCTAAGGCAACAACAGTGGCGTTCGGAACGGCCGAGCCAGTGACGTCTGTAATGGAACCGTCGAAAGCTGCCCGATCGCCTTGTGCAAATAGGGATGTGACAGTCAGCAGGAAAAGGGAGAGACCGCATACACGAATGCTCATCGCAACGCCCTCCAATTGCCTTATTGATAGGACATAAAGCGTTTGTGTGTCAAACAAAAAGCGAATAACCCGGTTTCTCACGGTGACTATTTGAGACGCCCTCAGTGGCTGGGTGTAACGATCCTTTCATTGGCGGTCAACATGCCGTGCAACGCCTCGCTCGGCCTCTCGCGGGGGACCCCATGATGTCTGGGCAGTTTGCCGAACACTGTCTGTCACGCTTTGATGGATCTGCGCGTTCATCTCGGTGATCTTTAACGGAAACGACTTGCCTCCATTCGTCCTCTCGCCTGGCTGAAACGCATGCGCTGTGGGCCGCTCTGCTCAGCGACAACAATCGGTGCCGCCTGATCTCGCTTCGCCGCGGGCATAGCGGAACTCGCGCGTATGACCCTGGAGGAAGGTCAACACGAACTTTGCAGGCGGCAGCCTCAGGCAGGACATAAAACTGCGCCAAGTGCTTACGAACCTCGCGGGCTCCGACTCGAACGATCGTGCCTTCGCCAAGGTCGGACTGTGGCGATCTCGCTTACTGCCATGAAAGGCACGACTCTCGAGGAATGATCTGAAGTCTTTCAGCAACTGAGTCATTTCCTCCCTGCCGGTATCGCAGTGCAAGCGCCAGCTAAATGGTTCGAATTGGTCATACAACGTGAATCACCGTGTAACCCGTTGAGCTAAAAACGCGATCGCGATAGAGTCGTGTCAATAGAGTATGTCGCCGAATGCCTCGCAGCATAGGGCGACAAGACTCGCAAATGAAGGGGTACCATGTTCCGATCTCTCATCCTCATGAGCGCCTTGCTTGCGCTACCGAGTTCGATCTTCGCCCAGACAACAACCGGCACGATTCAAGGCCGGGTAACGGATGGAACCGGCTCCATCATTCCGAACGCTAAGATCACCATTCAGAATCAGGCGACCGGTGTACAACAGGTTTGTCGAGACCAGTTCGGACGGCAACTTCGTACAACCCTATGTTCTCCCCGGGGAGTACACCGTTACAGTCGAGAAGGCAGGCTTTGACAAGTACGTGACAACCGGCGTCCGGCTCAACGTCCAGCAGACCGTCGCCCTGGAGATTCCGATGAAGGTCGGCAACGTTGCGACCACGGTGGAAGTCAGTGCGAACGCCGTGCAGCTTTCAACCTCGACTTCAAGCGTGGCCACGGTCATTCAGGGCAAGGCGATTCTCGACTTGCCGTTGAACGGCCGCAATCCCTTCCTACTGGCAAACCTGACTCCGGGAGTGATTCCACCCAGCAATAACAGCGGATCAACCCCGTGGATCAGCGGCGGACGCAACTGCATCCAGCGAGATCACTATCGACGGCACATCGGTCATCCTCCCGGAGAACAACGTCAGCATTAACCAGACCGGCTATACGCCGATCGTCGACAGCATCGCCGAGTTCAATGTAATCACGAACGCGCTCGCAGCCGAGTATGGCCGGACGGGCGGCGGCGTCATCAACGTCGCGACACGGTCCGGCACGAACGAGTTCCACGGTTCGCTATTCGAGTTCCTTCGCAACAGCAAGCTCGACGCGAATACCTGGGCCAACAACCGCAACAATTCGCCCCGAGCTGCCTTTCAGCGAAATCAGTTTGGCGGCACGATCGGCGGTCCGATCTCCATCCCCAAGCTTTACGACGGCAAGAATCGCACTTTCTTCTTTTTCGCCGAGCAAAGCACACGCACTCGCAACGCCGCGACAGGTACGGCGACCGTTCCGCTCGAGGCATGGCAGCGGAGGCGACTTCTCCGATCTCAGAAACGGCAACGGCGCAGCTCATCACCATCTACGACCCCGCTCACGTCTCCTGCGAATCTGCCTGCGATACGGCGAGCGCTGTTTATGTGCGCCAGCCTTTCGCCGGTAACAGGATTCCAATCGAGCGGTTTGATCCGGTTGCGCGGAATCTCCTGCAATACTTCCCGCAGCCCAACGCTCGCCCGGTAAATCAGTTCACGAATCAGAACAACTTCTTTGCTTCGGGCAAATCCCCGAGCGAAGAAGACAAGTTCGATTCCCGCATCGATCACAACTTCTCCGATAAGTTCCGCATGTACGGACGCGGCTCGTATCTCAATCAGCTCGAGCAGCCCGTTCAACGCGCTTCGGGAACATCGCGAACGCCGTTGGCGGCAACGGCTTCCAACACCACACAGACGTACAACGTCTCGGTGAACGGAGTGTACACGTTCAGCCCAACGACCATTCTGAACGTCAACTACGGCTTCGCCCGGCAGGTGATCCTTTCCACCCCGATTTCCCAGGGTATCGATCTCACCACTCTTGGGGTTTCCGCAAGCCGTCCAGGCTGCTGCGTCGCAACAGAACCTGGAGTTCCCTGACATTCAGTTCGCCGGGAACACAAATCTCTCGAAGCTCGGGCAGGCAACCTTCATCGACCTTGAACATGGTGCCGTACTCGCACATCATCCGGCCGGACGTGACGAAGGTCTTCTCCCGTCACACCGTCAAGTTCGGCGGCGAGTTCCGTAAGCTGTTCATGAACTTCCGGCAGCATGGCCAGCCGTCCGGGTCTTATAGCTTCAACCGGGCTACACCCAGCGAGTGATCGGCGCGGCCGCTTCGCAAACGCAGGGAAATGGTTTCGCTTCGTTCCTGCTTGGAATCGCGAACAACGGCAACATGGAGCACACCTATGCGACAGCATCGGCGAGCGAGTACTTCGGATTCTATGTTCAGGACGACTGGAAGGTATCGCAAAAGCTGACTCTGAACATGGGCTTCGCTATGACGTCGATGTTCCGCGCACAGAGCGATACAACCGCCTCAGCTACTTCGATATCGACGCGCCTTCTCCCATCGCGGGCCGCGTTCCCGGCTACGAGAACCTCAAGGTGTGATGCGCTTCGCCACTCCGGACAATCGCCGCCAGACCCCAACCGATCTCAACAACTGGGGTCCGCGCTTCGGCTTCGCCTACCAGTTCACTCAGAAAATCCGTATTTCGCGGCGCATACGCGCTGATGTATTCCGGCTCCGTAATGCAGGCGGCCGGTACGTCGGGAAGTTCAGGAACCGAGGGATTTACTGGTTCGACGAACATGATCGTCTCAAACGACGGCGGCAGAACGATTGAAGCATACCCTGAATAACCCGTATCCCAACGGCTTCAACTTCCCGCTCGGCGCAGTCGACGGGCCATTCAGCGGAGCCAATACAAATCTTGGACTTGGTATCGGCGCCAGCTTCTTCAATGACTATCGAAACCCTGTCATCCAGCAATGGAATGCAAACATTCAGCAGGAATTCGGCGAAGGGTTTCTGATCGAAGTAGGCTATTTGGGCAGCAAAGGCAACCACCTGATCGACGGCGAGAGCAGCATGACTTTCAACCAGTTTCCCGCCTCGTACTTCGCGCTTGGCAATCAACTGCTCGGCACGAACCAGGTTGCGAATCCGTTCTTCGGAGTAATCACGAACCCGACCTCCACGCTATCGCAGCGAACGATTCCCTACTCGCAAACGCTGCGTCCATTTCCTCAGTACACGTCGGTGAACGCGTTTCGAAAACCTCAAGCCAATTCGATTTATCACTCGCTTCACCCTGCGGGCGGAGAAGCGATTCTCAGATGGCTTGAACCTGCTCGTGAGCTTCACTGGCGGCAAGCTGATCGATGACGCTTCGCAGACTGTAACCTTCCTCGGCGAGGCCGGACAGAAGCAGGACTTCTACAATCGCGCCGCAGAACGTTCTATCTCAAGCCAGGATGTTTCAAGACGTCTGGTGATCAGCGGTAACTATGAGATTCCTGTCGGCCGAAGCAAGGCGCACCTTGCTAGCATCCCGCGAGCTCTCGACTTCGTGATCGGCGGCTGGCAATTGAATGGCATCGCGAGCTTCCAGACAGGCATGCCCCTCAAGATCAGCAACGGCGGCAACAACACCAACCTCGGTTCGCCGGGCCAGCGGCCAAATAACAACGGTCAGAGCGGAAAGCTCGACGACCCGACGATGGAGAAGTACTTCGATACTTCCGTCTTCTCGCAGGCGCCGAACTTCACGTTCGGCAACACATCGAGAACGTCGCCCGACCTGCGCTCGCCATCGCAGAACAATCTGGACGCGTCCATCTTTAAGCGCTTCCGGGCTACCGAGCGGACGACCGTAGAGTTCCGCGCGGAAGCGTTCAACGCGACCAACACACCTATCTGGAATACGCCGGGCGTGGATGTGACGAACGTGGGCAGTTTCGGGGTCGTTGCAGCGAAGGACAATTCACGGCGTCAGGTCCAACTAGCGTTGAAGATCCTTTTCTGAGTTTCTGACCATGGGTTATTCTCATAGGCATGAGCGACCCTGTGGATCTCGTGACGGTATACCGGTCGGGAGACTCGGATTCCGATGACGACGCGGTGGCAGCCAGCCGGTATCTCCTCGCGAACGGTTTGACTCCATACCTCTTCAATGACGATCAGGCGGGAGTGGTCAAAGGATCAGCCGAAGTTCGAGTAGTGGCTTCTCAAGCAGCGCAGGCCGAGGCGCTTCTGTTGGACTTCGATGCCGATGCTCCGCTCATTGCAGATCCTTCGCACGACTTAGACATGGCGACGATATTTTCCGGTATGGGCGCCACTGCCGAAATGGAAGCTATGAGCATCAAGGGCGTGCTCGAAGCCAATGACGTTATGTGCGTATTGATAGGGGACTCGACGCTCCCCAACTTCGGGTTTCAGGTGCAGGTGGCGCAAGCGGACCTGCAACGCGCTCATGAAATTCTACGCGAAGCCGAAGCCGCCGGACCCGCAGCAGCCGCCGAAGCGGAGCGTGAATCCGAGTTGAATCCTTAACTGGCTGCGATTTTTACTTCCAGCCCGCCGTTCAAGATCGATTCACGGCCGGCCTCGACGACTTGTTCGTTAAATCGGCTATTCCTTGGAGTGGCGACGATGCCGTCTTCATCCAGGCGACGCAGGAATGCCTGCTTGTCCTGAGACTGCTCGCATGCGATGCACTGGCGAACGATGAAATCAATTGATCGATAGCCATAACCCACGGGCGTCAATCGTCCTTGGGCGAGATCGATCATCTGAAAGTAGTCCGCACTGGGCTCGTGATACATCGTGGCTCCGGGCGCATCAGGCTTGCGGACGTAGGAGTACTCGATTCCCCGGTATTGGTCGTTGTGCCGGATCATCGCGCCTTTATCGCCATCGGAACAATACATCGATAGATGCTGCATGTTACTGCCCGGACCGTCTTCCGGATAGCTCAGCGTATTCTGCACGTTCAGGCAGGCCCCGTTATTCCAGATGACTCGCGCATCGGTCCATAAATACCCTTCCGCGCCATTCGGAAACTTGTCCTTAACGCCGTAAACGCTCACGGACACCGGAAGGAGACCCGTGATGAAGTGCACAAGATCGATGTAATGACATCCGATGTAAGTAAACGCGTCCGAATTCTCGGTAGTCATCCAATTCTGGAAATTCGAGTTGCGGTAATACCACTTCTCCATCAAGCTCGCGGTTCCGAGCTTGAAATCGCCAAACATTCCAGCGCGATATCGCTTTCGAGCCATCAGGCTGCGGTCGTCAAAGCGTTTGTGATACTCGATGCCTACAACAAGATTCTTCTTGCGCGCAGCTTCCTCGATGGCAATCGATTCCCGCACGGTGAGCACAAGCGGCTTGACGCAGAGAACATGCTGGCCACGTTCAATAGCAGTCATCACCGCCTCGTAATGCAACTGATCCGGGAGCGCGATGATAACAATGTTTCCCGTCGGCATCTTCGCGATGAGATCTTTATATAACTGCGGTTGTGGCTCGGAGCCCGATTGTGGATGAGCCTCGAAGTCTTCTTGAGGAAAGGCTTCCCGCAATTTCTGAATGGTCGCGCTGCGGGACGCGACTACGCTGACTTGCGAGATGACATTCAGCGTTTGAAGATGCAACAGAGATGGCAGGATCTGATCATGGGTGATCATTCCGCCGCCAACGACGAGAACCTGCGGCTTCAAGCCACGGCCTCACCAACAGCTTCACGGAAGACCGTCAGACTTTCGCGCATCGCTTCTTCGTTGATCACCAGCGGCGGGCAAATCTTCACCGTGCCACCGCCAAAGCCCACCGGCGAGAACATCAGCACTCCCTTCTCAATGCATTTATCGACAATGCGCGCAGCCAGCGGCACATCCGGTTCTTTCGTTCCGGGCTTCACGCACGCTACGCCGGCCACGAGCCCCTTACCATCGACACGCCCGAACTGGCGGAATTTGCTTTGGATCGCGAGCAATTCCGAATGAAGGATCTCTCCCATCGCTGCCGAGTTTTCCGACAACTTCTCATTCAAGATGATGTCGATCGAAGCGAGCGTTGCAGCGCAACAAATCGGGTTACCTGTATGAGTGGACGTCATGCTGCCGGGAGGATGCAGAGTCCATCACGTCGGCGCGACCGATCACCGCGGCAAGCGGCATGGAACTGGAGATTCCCTTACCCCACGTCGTGACATCAGGAACGATGTCGTAGTGCTCGAAGCCCCAGAGCTTGCCGGTTCGCCGAAGCCTGCCTGCACCTCATCGCAAACCAGAAGAACTTTATGCGCATTGCACCACGCGCGGAGCGCCTTCATGTATTCGACCGGCGCAAACGCAGCACTGCCGCCCTGATACGTCTCGAGGATGACTCCCGCCACGTGCGGCGCCTCAACTCCGGCGTCCCGAAGCGGCTTTCTGGAAGAAATCGAAGCTGGTGTCCGGCGTTCGGAATCCGTCAGGGAAAGGGACCTGCACGAATCCCTTATCCATATTGACGATCCATTCCTTCAGCGCAGGAATTCCACCGGCCTGCTGCGAACCGAGCGTCCGGCCGTGAAAGGACTTGTCGAAGGACACAATCACATTCTTCGATCGGCCGCCGACTTTCACTCCATGTGTTCGGCAGAGCTTGATGGCGCATTCCACCGCTTCTGATCCCGTGGTGAGTAGGAACACTTTCTTGAGCGGCTCGGGCATGATCGTCGCCAGGCGCTCCACCAACTGGGCACGGATCTCGCTCGGGAAGCAGTAGTTGGCAATCAGCTTCGAGTCGGCTTGCTTCTTAATCGCTTCGATGATTTCTGTGCGTCCGTGTCCTGCGTTTGTGATGAGAACGCCTGAGGACCAGTCGATCCAGCAGTTGCCGTAAGGATCCCAAACCTGAAAGCCTTCCGCCCGATCCCAAACGACCGGTGGTTGTCCTTGCATCGCGCGCGGTTCGTAGCGGCGCAATCGTTCGAGCAGCGGTAGCGACTCGGGAACAGGAAACTCTGTGACGATGCGTCTGTACTTGGTTTCGATTTGAGTTACGGTTTTCGGAGACATGATTTGGAAACGATCGAAAATGTGAGGCTTCAAAATGCCCCAACACTATTCTAGAATCGATCGCCAAGTGGGGCGGACTTCCAGTCTGCCCGGGACTTTTAGTCCCGTCCGGAAGTGGAAGATTAGTGCGGTCCTTCGAGCTGACCCCAGATCACCTGAAACGCCTCCAGATCATTCTCGAAGTTCTTGCCGCCACGGATGAAGACACGTGTGTTTACGGCCACATCATTCGCGCCTGCGGGAAGACCGCTATCCAGAAAGCGAGTATCCTCGCGAAGCTTAATCAGTTTCTCGGGCTCTGTCCGCGTACGGAGGACTAGCGTGGTCGGACTCTTTCGTATCACGATACCGGCAAAGGTCAGGTTGCCGCGAGGATAGATCGTATCGAGGATGCCGCTCCGCATAGGAGTAGTCACACGCCTCGCGGGAATGAGGCCAGCCGGAGGATTCAGACGCACGGTTCGTGTGTAGCACCGGCCGGCCCGGACATCTGTGAGCGCCTCGATCGGAACCCCGGCTTCCAGCGAGTCCATCTGAAGCCGTTTCTTGTCTCGCTCGATCCATGTGCGGCTGTCGAAACTGCAACGCAACGTCGATCCGTTCGCTTGGCGAATATCGAGCATTCCCCCTTCGGCTTGTGTGAGGACACCACGTGTGATGCCGGGAGAGGCTTCCTCGCCGAACAGCGCGAAAGACAGGAAGATTGCCGCCAAGTGCCTTTTCATGGCCCTCCTAGTATGCCCGCAGATGAGCCTGTGCACAACTGCTAAGAATAATGTGGATGCTAAAATGGTGCTGCACGCTACACTACATCCGGAAAGTTTCTTGCCCCAAGCATCTTCATCTCTAGATCCGCGCCTCGCTCAGCTTGCAGGCAGGTGGTTTCTCGGTTCCGGGATTCTGGAACCGAACGGTGGTGTCGCTCGGTACTACCACTCCGACACGCAGCGAAACGCCCGTACATCAACAGAAATAACGGGTTACGCCGTTAGCACCCTGGTGTTCATGTATGAGAAAACGGGAGACCCGGAGTTCTTGGGAGCGGCCGTTCGAGCGGGCAAATTTCTTGTCGAGACGGCCTGGAGTCCATCGCTAAGAACGTTTCCATTCGAACATGCGCCGAACGGTGATGCGCCTCAGCCGCTGACCTATTTTTTCGACTGCGGGATAATCGTGCGCGGACTGCTGGCTCTTGGGCGTGTCACAGGCGCTCTTGAGTACGTGGATGTCGCAGTGCAAGCTGGCGAATCGATGATGTCCGATTTCGCGGCCGGCGACACATGGCATCCTATTTTGGAATTGCCGGGCAAATATCCGCTGACGTGGACAACGCAATGGTCTCGCAGACCGGGTTGTTATCAGCTCAAGTCGGCGCTGGGTTGGCGCGATCTTCATATCGCGACGGGTGACGACAAGTTCGAGCGTTTTTATGAGCTGGCGGTGCGCAAAACGCTGGCGACTAGGGACGAATTCCTTCCGGCAGAGAGCCGCGAGCGGACGATGGACCGTCTACACGCCTATTGTTATTTCCTCGAAGCGCTAGTCACGGACTCCGCTGCGCATAATGTGAGGGAAATAATCGCTGAAGGCATTCTTCGTGTCAGTAGCCACCTACGGGACATCCGCTCCGAGTTCGAGCGCTCAGATGTGAATGCGCAGCTTTTACGCGTCAGGCTCCTCGCCGCTGAGAATCTTGGCTTGCCGTTCAACGAAAGAGAAGCGGCGGAAGAGGCGTCTGCAATCGAGAAGTTTCAAGTCGATATGCCGAATTCCCCGCATCACGGCGGGTTCTGGTTTGGGCGGAAGGACGGCGTCATGATGCCGTTCATTAACCCTGTGTCGACCGCATTCTGCCTCCAGGCCTACGAGTGGTGGCAGGACCATCTGAGTGGTAAGCCAATTCAACAGGCCGTCATTTGATTCATCGGGTCACGGTTGCATTCGCATCCTGCCTTCAGGACCACACACCTTCCTTCCTCAATAAGTTTGCTGAGATAGATCCCGATTCCGACATGCTCGTCGTGTCGGAATTCCCTCCACCCAGAGGTCGCTGGATTCCCTACCGTATCGATCGGTCGCAAGCCGAGAACCTCGCGGCGGTGCGCGCGGCGATTTCGGGAAGGCAAATCCAGTTCGTAGCCTTATCGCTCCAGCCAAAGAGTCCCTATGGAGCGATGCGCCGGCTGGCCCTGAGACTCGCCCCCAGACGCACGCTGCTCTACAACGAAAATCTTGACCATTACACGCTCCATCCACGGTCATGGCCTGCCCTTGCCGGTTACCTGTCCTGGAAGACTCGTGAGTACATTTCCTGGCAGATTCATCCTGGTGGCGACCTTTATACGTTCCTCTGGCGGTTGAAACATCCGAAGGAATTTGGCCGGCCGCTCGCCTACCTCGAAGCGAAGAAGGCCGGCGTTGCGGCAACGCGGCGCAAGCGATCATTGCTGCCAATTCCAGTTCCGCAAGTGAAGGTCGATCAACCCGTCGGAATATCAGTTGTCATTCCGACCCGCAATGGCCGCGAGATGGTCGCTGGTCTACTACCGGTACTTGAAACGATGCTGCAGGGCCGGCCATCGGAAATCATTCTTGTCGACAACGGCTCCCAGGACGGCAGCGCAGAGTTCATCAACAAATCACATCCTCAATGTCGTGTTGACGTGCATCCCGAGCCCCTCACGTTTGCGCGTGCAGTCAACCGTGGCATCGCGATGGCGGCTTACTCCCATGTCCTGCTGCTGAATAACGACATGCGGCCCAAACCGGATTTCATCGATCCGCTATTCGAAGCGTTCAAGCAGGTTCCCGACCTATTCTGCGCAACCGCTCAGATTTTCTTTCCCGAAGGCAAACGCCGCGAAGAAACCGGAAAAGCCGTGATGCTTTCTCGCCCCGATCGCCGGCACTTCCCGGTGGAATGCGGCGAGCCTATTGAAGGCGAGGATGGAAGCTACGTGTTTTATGGGAGCGGCGGCTGTTCGCTCTACGACACAGCGAAGCTCAAGGCGCTGGGCCTTTTCGGACAAATGTTCGAACCGACATATGTCGAAGACCTCGATATCGGTTTCCGCGCGTGGCAGCGAGGTTGGCCGACGGTATTCGTCGCTCGATCTCATGTGATTCACGACCATCGCTCGACTACATCGAGATATTACACGCCTGAGCAACTTGAGCAGATCACCGAACGCAACTATCTTCGCTTTTTGGCGCGCTCAATTTCGAATCCGGAAGTGTTCGAGCGCTTATGGCGGCAAGCAATCGACCGGCTCAATTGGAAGGCTGCAATCGAGAAACATGCGCCATCGCTTGGAGCTCTGAAGGAAGCAAAGGAAGCGATTCAATACATCGAACCCGCGCCAAGCGTTGATGAGGAGTTGATTCTCGCCATCGGCAGCGGCGACGTCGCAGTCTTCCCCGGTCGAGCTGAGCGAAAGGGTCCCGTAATCCTGATCGCGACCGCCTACAGTCCCTTCCCGTTGTCACATGGCGGAGCCGTACGCATGTACAACCTCATGAAGAGGGCTGCGAACGATTTTTCACAAGTACTCGTTACCTTCGTAGACGACTTGCACAAGCCGCCTTCGGAGCTACTCGATATTTGTGTCGAGATCGTGCAGGTCCGCAGAGTGGGGAGCCATGTGAAACCCGAGCGGGGACGGCCGGATGTGGTGGAGGAGTTCGATACTCCCGCTTTCCGGGCCACTCTTCACCAAACATGCCGCAAGTGGAAGCCTGCGATTGCACAGATGGAGTTCACACAGATGGGGCTCTACGCGACTGACTGCGCGCCTGCAAAAACAGTGCTGGTAGAGCACGACGTCACAATCGATCTCTATCGCCAGTTGCTCGAAACGCGTGACGATTGGGAAATGCGACGACAACTCGACCGCTGGATCGAGTTTGAGACGGGCACATGGTCCACCGTCGATCGAGTCGTGGTGATGTCCGACAAAGATCGCCTGACGATCACAAGTGGGGCAGACTTCCAGCCTGCCCGGGACTTTAGTCCGTCGTATCCAACGGAGTGGTAACTCTCCCAAACGGTGTCGACCTCGACCGATTCCGCCCTTCGGACATCAGAGCCCGACAGCCGACGACTCCTATTCATCGGATCATTCGCCCATCTACCGAATCTACTTGCAATCGATTTCTTCCTGCGCGAAGTGTGGCCGCTTCTCAGTTCGCACAACCCGGAACTCCACATCATCGCTGGTTCCCGTCATAACTTCCATTACGATCGTTTTCGCGATCGTGTCGGTTTTACGCTCGAAACCCCAGGAGTAGTGATCGAAGATTTTGTCGCCGATGTGCGGCCGGCGTATCGACAAGCTGCGATTGTGATCGCGCCGCTCTTGGCGTCAGCCGGAACAAACATCAAAATCATGGAAGCCATGGCCATGGGGAAAGCCATAGTCAGCACGACGGGCGGCGTAAACGGATTGGATCTCACGTCCGGACACGACGTGATCATCGAAAATGACCCAGCGAGGATGGCTGCTTCGATCGAGGAGTTGTTTGCAAACCCAGTCCGCAGGCAGGAACTGGGCCGACGAGCTAGGGCTACTGTCCAAGAACGCTTCAACTGGGATCGAATCGCCGAAGCGCAACGAACGATGTATCAGGATCTGATCAGATCGTGATTCCCAACTGCCAGAGCAAATAGCCGATCGCCTGCCTGACATACAGCCATCTCGCTTTCCACGTACCTTTCGGCGCCTCCCGCCGCGGCGACCCATAAACATCGAGGCCGCGGAATTCCAGCATCTTCTTTACACGAAATATGTGATAAGCGTCGCTGACAACAATGGCTGACTTCAAGTTCATCCGCCGCATGATCTCCGCCGCGGCGGCGGTGCTATGAACGGTACTCTCGCCCTCGGCTTCCAGAATGATCGCCTCGGACGGCACGCCGTGCTTGACCAGATATCCGCGTCCAACCTCGCCTTCGGTGAACACCGGGTCGCCACCTGCGCCGCCTGTAGTCAGGATGCGGGGCGCCAGCTTGCGCGCATAAAGATGCAGAGCATGATCCAGGCGCGCCTTCAACACGGGAGAAGGTCGCCCCCGATACTCGGCGGCGCCAAGAACAATGATTACGTCGGCTGGACGCGCTTCATCGATCTCGGATTGGCGCTGGATCACGCTGACAATCCAAGCTAGATAACCTACAACGAGCAGCGTGATAAGAACACCGCCGCGCCAGAGCAGTTTACGCATGTGCGCTATGATTTCTACGTTCGAATCTATTCAGCATACACGTCCGATTTGCCACGCATGCCCGCGGAGCTTACGAGTCTTCAAAACCCGCTTCTCAAAGATGTTCGACGCGCCATCGCGAAAGGCGGACTCACGCCGGACGGCTGCTGTGTCGCCGAAACCTTTCATCTATTGGAGGAAGCGCTGCGGAGCGAATGCTCCATTCCAACCGTAATCGCCTCGGAATCCGTGCGCGCCACGGTCGAACGCCGTATCGGACGGCTGCGAAACATTCAACTCATTCGAGTACCGGACAGCGTTTATTCGGAGATCTCAGCGACGGAATCGAGCCAGGGTGTGATGGCGCTGGTTCGCCCGCCAAAGTGGGAACTCGACGGGCTGCTGCGCGGTGTACCGCTGGTAATGATCCTCGACGGAGTTCAGGATCCTGGGAACGCCGGCTCCATCGTAAGGGCTGCGGAAGCGTTCGGCGCCTCCGGAGTCATGTTCATCAAAGGCTCCGTCAACCCGTACAATCCGAAAGCAATCCGGGCCTCGGCGGGTTCCATATTTAGAGTTCCCATGGTCTCGGCGATCGATCCCACTTTGGCTCTGGCCGCTCTATCACAAAAGAAGATTGACTTATACGCAGCGATGCCCAGGGCAAACATCACTGTGGGCGAAGCAGACCTGAAGCGTCAGTGCGCCTTCATCATTGGGAGCGAGGGACGAGGCGTCAGTTCAGGACTCCAGGGCGCGGCTTTGGATATTCGCATTCCCACATCGGAAGTTGAGTCGTTGAATGCGTCTGTTGCGGCCGGCATCCTGCTGTACGAGGCGTGGCGGCAGAGGACACAGGCGGTGTGAGCCTTTTTGAAGACAGTCCGCTGCCGCGCATCGATAAAGGTCGGCCGCTCGCCGAGCGTATGCGCCCCGAGAGCCTCGACGAATACGTAGGACAGCAACACATGCTCGCGCCCGGAAAGCCGCTGCGGCTGCAGATCGAACGGGATCAGCTCAGCTCGATGATTCTCTGGGGACCGCCGGGCGTTGGCAAAACGACCCTGGCGCGCTTGATCGCAAAGTTGTCGCGCGCAGATTTTGTGCCCTTCAGCGCCGTTATGTCCGGCGTGAAGGAGATCAAGGCCGTGATGGCCGACGCCGAAAAAAATCGTCGCGCTGGACGCCGCACCGTCGTTTTTGTCGATGAGATTCACCGGTTCAACAAGGCGCAACAGGATGCCTTCCTGCCGTATGTCGAGCGCGGCGACATCGTCCTGATCGGCGCAACCACCGAAAATCCTTCCTTCGAAGTGATCTCCGCGCTTTTGTCGCGCTCAAAAGTTTACGCTCTGGCCCAACTGAGCATTCCGGAGATCGTTTCGATGTTGCGACGAGCTCTCGAAGACACCGAACGAGGGCTCGGCTCACTGAACCTTCGCGCGACCGATGAAATCCTCGAACAAATCGCCGTCTATGCGAGCGGCGACGGCAGATCTGCGTACAACATCCTCGAGCTTGCGTCGGTCGCCGCCATCGATGGACAAATAACATCAGAAACACTGGAGAACGTTCTCCAGCGAAAAACGCTCCTTTACGACAAAAGCGGAGAAGAGCACTTCAATCTAATCTCGGCGCTTCACAAATCCGTCCGGTCGAGCGATGTGCAGGCTTCTCTTTATTGGCTCGCCCGGATGCTCGAAGCCGGAGAAGACCGGATGTACTTAGCGCGGCGGTTGATGCGCATGGCGATTGAAGACATTGGGATGGCCGACCCTAGAGCCCTGGAACAAGCAGTCGCCGTACAATCCTGCGTGCATTTTCTAGGAATTCCCGAAGGCGATCAGGCCTTGGCCCAAATTGCCATTTATCTGGCGCTGGCGCCGAAATCCGATGCTGCCTATACCGCTCTTAACGCAGCTCGCGGGGAAGTTCAGACGGGAATCGCCCATCCCGTACCGATGCATATTCGCAACGCGCCCACCCGTCATATGAAGGAATGGGGGTACGGCGAAGGATACCAACATGCGCATAATCAACCGGATGCGCTCACTTCCATGGATTGCTTGCCCGAACCTCTCCGAGGCGCCGAATTCTACCGGCCGACCGAGCGCGGCTGGGAAAAAAGAATAGGTGAGCGCATGCAAGAAATCGGAAATGTCCGTAAGTCAAACGACGAGACCGAGTCGAAATAGAAGCACCTCATACTAGTGGCGCCCAGTGTTCGATGGATTCTCACCTAAGGTAAAACCACTCCCCGTACGCTTAGTTAAAGTTTTTGTTCTATTGAAGTAGTTCTAGGGTAGGTGCATTCTAGCTGAGAGGAGAAATATCCGTGTTTCCGGAAAAGGCACCTTCTACATCGCGGCCCGAGCGCGGGATTGAGCGGCGAGCCGCCGATCGCTTTCCGATTGAGCGGGAAGTAAGATATCGAATTCTCAATAAACGCAGCAGCAGCGAAGAGGGTACCGGTAAAACGGTAAACATCAGCAGCAATGGCGTTCTATTCACAACCGACCAGATCCTGGTACCGGGAAAACGCCTGGAACTATCCATTAGCTGGCCGGCGCAACTGGACAATAAATGTCAGTTAAAACTGGTCGCGCGCGGTCGCGTTGCCCGTCTCGAACAAGGAAAAGCTGCAATTGAAATTCAGCAATATGAGTTTCGAACCCAGGGGTCTAAGGGATTTACCGTACAGCCCGATCCGCACCCCCAATCGCATTAAATTTTAATAACTCCTCGTCTTTCCCTTTCGTGCGGTCGCGGCCCATTACAATTCTGTAGTAGCCGCGACCATATGCAACGACGCTCCCTTTTGAAAACGATGGCCGTCCTTCCAGTGGCCCGGCCAAACCTGTCCGGAGCAGACACGCAAGTCTGGCTCGGCCCTGACTACTGGGCGAATCCGCTGCAGGATTGGAGAAGATCCGGTGACCGCTTCGAGTGCCACGTCGCCGGAGGTGATCGGAATATCTGCTGGCTCTCGAAAGAAATCTCTGGGAACGCTTCCAACTTCAAGATGACGGTCCAGCTTGGCGAACTTGAGGGCGGAGGCTCCGCTGGCCGTCAGGGCTGGATCGGATTTCGCATCGGGATGCGCGGGCATTTCAACGATTATCGGGACACGGCGATTCGCGGACTGGGACTCGAAGCGGGAATTACCGGTGATGGGCGGCTGTTTATCGGCGCGGCGACCGACGGGCCCCGAGTTGCTTCGCTCGATAGGGTGACTCTAGCGCTCGAGAGATCTGGACAAACGCTGCGTCTGTCTGCGGGCGATCAGTCTCTGGAACAAGCCGTAAACGCGGATCGTTTGGCGGGTGGTGTTGCCCTGGTGTGCCACTCTGGTGAACTACCAACCGGCGCTCCGGAGCGCGCCGAACCGCAGGCCGCAGGCAGCGGTAAGCCCAACCAGCAGCGCGGCGGCACAATGCAGTTCTGGTTCCGCGACTGGTCGCTTACGGGTCCTGGCGTCGTCTCGCATCCCGAGCGGGCTTGGGGTCCACTTCTCTTCACCCAGTACACGATCGCGTCCAAAACGCTGAAGATGACCGTGCAGCTTGCGCCGATGGAAGGAGATGAGCCTGCGGTCGAGCTTCAACTGCGAGGCCGTCCTGCGCTGCAATCGAAGATCGAACCTTTCTCGAGCACAGCAAACTTTCGAATCAGTCCGTGGGACCCTTCGCGAGAGGTTCCTTATACAATCCAGTTCCAGGGATCGAAGTACACCGGAGTTATTCGTCGCGATCCTAAAGACAAGAGTCAGATCATCGTCGGATCGCTCACTTGCCAGGGTGACTTCGGCTTCCCCCACTCGGAAATTGCGCGCAATCTCCGCTCTGTGAAGCCCGACATTCTGTTCTTCACCGGTGATCAACTCTATGAGGCGAATGGCGGATATGGAATCCAGCGACGGCCGGTCGAAGTCGCGCGCCTCGATTATCTTCGCAAGTGGTACATGTTCGGCTGGGCATGGGGAGAGTTCACGCGAAATACTCCGTGCATCTGCCTTCCGGATGATCACGATGTCTACCACGGCAATCTATGGGGCGCAGGCGGTCGGCGCGCGGAAGTTCCCGAGAATCCCGATCCCCAAGCTTTCCAGCAGGCAGGCCAGGACTCCGGTGGCTACACGATGCCGGCCAGATGGGTCAACATGGTCGAGCAAACGCAATCGAGTCATCTCCCAGATTCGCCCGATGCATCTGTCGTCGACCAAAGCATTGGCGTGCATTACGGACAACTCACTTGGGGCGGCATCGGCTTCGCCATCCTCGAAGATCGAAAGTGGAAATCGGCTCCCAAAACGTTCTTGCCTGGCGCCAACATTCGGAACGGCTGGCCGCAAAACCCGGACTGGAGTTCCGCAAAACAAGGCGACGCGCCGGGCGCACAATTACTCGGGGAACGCCAGGAGCGATTTCTGGAAGAATGGGCGCAAGAGTGGCCAGACGACGTAGAAATGAAGGCCGTCGTATCAGCGACCATCTTTTGCAATCTGGGTACCCTGCCTGCCGATATGACAAGCGATGCCGGCACTCCCAAGCTACCGATTCAGGCCAAGGGAGGATATGCGCCCGACGAGAAGCTGACGCAGGATCACGACTCTAACGGCTGGCCACAGACCCCACGCAATCGTGCTCTGCGCGCGATCAGGAGTTGTCTCGCCCTGCACATCGCGGGTGACCAGCATTTGGCGAGCACCCTGCAGTATGGAATCGATGATTTCAATGACGGTCCATTTGCCATATGCAGTCCAGCGATCTCAAACATCTTTCCACGGCGATGGTTCCCCGCCAACGATGGGGCGAATCGCAAGCCAGATTCGCCGCGCAATACGGGCGAGTACAAGGATGGATTCGGCAACCACATGACCGTGCACGCCGTCGCGAACCCGCACCAGTTCGGCGTAGCTCCCAACGCTCTAACGAATAGAGCACCAGGTTTCGGCGTCATCACATTCAACAAAAAAGAACGATCGATACGCCTTGTCAATTACCCGCGATGGGCAGATTTATCGCGCAGCGCGGCGCCCTATCCAGGCTGGCCTATCACGATTCGGCAATTCGACAACGGGCTAAACGGCGCCAAATGGGAACTCCCATTGCCTGCGAAGGCGTCCGGTTTAGTCAGGGTGACGGCCAAGGGACAAAGTAAGCCACTGCTGTCCTGGCGAACAGCCACCGCTATTGACACCATCCCCATCTGGGACGAAGGAACCTACACGGTAACGATAGGTGCGCGACGCTTCGACGATATTCGTGCGCGGCCCGGGCCGCGCTAACCATCACTTCAGCCGCTTCTTCAGCTCATCAACATCGGCGCGTAACTCGGAAACCTTCGAAAGACTGGCGAGCTGTTGCAGATATTGCTTCAAAGGACGCGCAGGAGTTCCCCACACCGTCTGGCCCGAGCGTATGATCTTGGATGTGAGAACGCCGCTGCCCGAACCCAGAACTGCCTTGCTCTCGATGCGCGCTTTGTCGCCGATGCCCACCTGGCCGCCGATCACAGCGTAGTCTTCGACTACCACGCCACCCGAGAGCCCAGTCTGCGCCGCGATCACGACATGGGCTCCAATGCTGCAGTTATGGCCGATATGGACCATGTTGTCGAGTTTCGAGCCATTGCCGATCTTCGTGACTCCCAGAGCGGCGCGATCGACACACGAGTTTGCGCCGATCTCCACGTCGTCGCCAAGCTCGACTCGGCCCACTTGGGGAAACTTCTGGTAGCGATCGCCGGTAAGGACGAAGCCGAATCCATCAGCTCCCAACACACAACCGGAATGCAGGATGTTCCGCGCTCCAACGGTAACGTCGTCATAGATCGTGACGCGGGCATGCAGGACGGAATCCCGGCCAACTTTCACACGATCCCCAATCACGCAACCGGGACCGATGATAGCGCCGGAATCGATAACGCTATCGGCGCCGATCGTGACATGAGGTCCGATGGAGCAACTCGCATCGATCTGCGCACTCGGTGCGACGACCGCGCTAGGATGCACACCTGGACTCGGGCGAGCATGGGCATAGAGTTTCGTTAAGACGGCCGCGAAGGCTGCGCGTGGCTGTGGAGCTCGTAAGACGGTTTGACCCTGCGCCGGCTCATAATCGACAGGCGCGATGACGCATCCGGCAAGGGAAGCGCGCGCCGCCTCGAAGAACTTGCGATTTCCCACGAAACTCAGCTCATTCGGGCCGGCCGATTCGAGCGGAGCCGCGCCGGAAATTTCCTTTTGACCATCGCCTTCACACGCCACAGTCAGCAGAGCCGCGATGTCGTCAACAAGCACGCTTGTATCATACAAAGGAATGTCAATCGACCCCTCCGCGCGCGTTGCTCCTACCGCGCGGATTCATCCCGATGCCGTCATCGGGCCGCAATGCGTCATTGGAGATTTCTGCATTGTGGAGGCCGAGGTTTCGATCGGCGCGTCGTGCGTGATCGAACCGTATGTCTTCATCAAACGATGGACATCGATGGGAGATCGAAACGAAATTTCAGCCGGTACCGTGCTCGGCACAGATCCCCTCGACAAAAGCTTCACCGGCGAACGAAGCTATCTGCGCATCGGTAGCGACAACAAGATCCGTGAGCATTACACGATCTCGCGGGGCACGAAGCCGGAAACCGAAACCGTCATCGGCGACCGCAACTACATCATGACGTCCGGACACATCGCCCACAACGCCCGAATCGGCGACGATACCGTGATCGCCAGTTGCGCCCTCGTAGCGGGGTATGTCGAAATCGGTAACCGGGCGTTCGTATCGGGAGGGGTCGTGATCCACCAATTCTCGAGAATAGGCTCCCTGGCCATGATCGGTGGAAACACGCGTGTAAACGCCGATGCGCCACCGTATTTCCTATACTCCGGTTTCGATGTGGCGCCGGTCGGACTGAATGTCGTCGGTCTTCAGCGTGCAGGATTCTCAGAGGCCGATATCGCCGATCTCAAGCGCGCCTATCGTCTGCTATACCGCTCTGGGTTGAAGCTCCAGCAAGCCCTCGAAAGGATCGACGCTGAGTGCAAGTCCGAGCCCGCCAGGCAACTAGTAGACTTCGTGAGAAAGAGTGCGCGAGGGATCTGCCGTCCCTAAACCACGGCGAGACTCGCCGGAATCCCCTCGCGAAACGAAGGATAGATAAGCTCCACGCCGAGAAGCCGTCGAACGGCGCCTCCGTCGACCTTGCGATCGGCTCGCCTTGTACGATGCGCTTCGGACGCGGGCACGCTCTCCGGCATTGGAACACCGAGCAACTGAGCGCAGTACTCAGCGATTTCGATTGAGGTACATGGATAATCGTCAGCGACCGGCCAGGCTCCAGTAGCCTCACTCAACAAAGCCGCTTCGGCATGCGTGGCCAGATCGTCAACATGGATACGCGAAACAAAGTTCTGTCCGCCATCCACCAACCTGAAACGACCTTCCGCAAGACTCACATGCACCCCGCGACCCGGGCCATAAATGGCAGCAGGTCTCAAGATCATCGATGACCAGGGGCCTGATCTCACCGCGTTCTCAGCATCGAGCCGTTGTTGATCGCTAACGTTCCGCGGCGCCGGCTCTGTCGATTCGAACACGTCCCTGTTGGAGCCGTAGACCCCGGTAGTGGAAAGATAGACAACTCGTGCGGGCCATCCGTCAAGAGCCCGCGGGATCGCCGTCGGGTCCTCATGATTGTCGAGCGGCGGAATGGAGTGCAGAACCAAACTTGCCGGTGGCACGAAGTCCAGATCAAACGGCTCGGAGATGTCCAAGCGGCGCCTTTCGACGCCATCCGGAAGACGGAGTTCCTCGGGCGCTCGCGAGGTACAGATCACACGTGCGCCCCGGTCGAACATTCGGTGTGCGACTCTCTGTCCCGTAAAGCCGCATCCCAGGATTACGACATCCATGAAAACGGGCCGATGCTATTCCACTGGTCTTCTTGGCGGAAGCGGATTCGGCGGCTCCGGAGTGAGTGGCGAGTTCGGCGCCGGCAGGCCATCGGACTTGCGAACTCTCACATTGCCGCGTTCCATGTCGATCACGATGGCAGGACCATCGCCACGATTTCCCGTGAGCGTTCCGCCTCTGTCCTCGTCCACTGTCTGTACGGGATCGCCGTATTCGTTTGCCACTTCGCCCTTGTTAACCCGCGCCCTCAAGTTGAATTTCGCAGAACTAGGCAATACGAGGTCAACCTCACCGTTTCGAACGTCGATATCCATCTTGGGCACGGGAAGTCCCGGCCGAAGGTCGACATCGCCTCTTTCGATCTCCAAGTTCAATGATGAGCTGAAATCGTTGAGGCGTACATCGCAGCATCCCTTATTTCGTCCGTGTAGAACGATCGGCCCTTGCAGAGAATCGCCTTGCAGGAACCCGC
The DNA here is from genome assembly GCA_963844855.1 of Bryobacteraceae bacterium. GTDB lineage: Bacteria > Acidobacteriota > Terriglobia > Bryobacterales > Bryobacteraceae > DASQDN01. The sequence goes on along the minus strand of CAWJQP010000076.1, from coordinate 172,576 downwards.
GTCCTAGACGCGCCTCACCCGCTACGCGTTCGATCTGCAGCTCAGCCTGCATGCCCTGGTAACGAAGAGGCTTTGCCAGATTTCGAAACTGTAGCTCTCCGCCCCATGAGCCATCGATCGTGACTTGACCCTTTATGTCGTTAAGTTCGACATCTTGTCCGCGGCCTTTCAGGTCGACTTCACCTTGCACGCCGGTGGCGCGCACGATATCGCTCCGGCGGAGATTGACACGAACAGCCCCGCCGATATTCTTGACGCGGACACCCGCCCGGTCGCTGTCGACCTCGACGCTGCCTTGCAGGTCATTCACTTCGATGTCGCCGTCTCTGCCACGTGTTTCGATGGAAAAACCGCGCGGCGCGGTGATTTCAAGGTCTGCAGTAATGTAGCGTTCCTCCGGAGCCCGGTTCTGATTGGTACGAATCACGATCGCGTCACCCTGTTCAATGAGCTCCAGTTCTGCGAGCCGGTTCGTTTCATCGGCTCTCTCCCGCGACAGAGAGCGCACTGTCGTCCGTCCTACGACGCGAATCTCCGTCGCATCACTACCGTTGATGCGGGCATTACCGCGTGTGTTCTCCAGAATGAGGCGCTTTGCCTTGTTGACTGCCATCTTCTTCTCGTCGATTGTGTAATCGAACGACTCGCCGAACACTTCGATACCGCGCATGCGAATGCGGTTTGGAGGCCATCCTACGTTGGTGTGAAACGCGTGCAGCCCCGTTCCAAGAACAGTGAGAAAGAAAACCAGGACCCACTCTCCACCGGACACGCCACTGGTTGGCAGCGGCTTTCCCTGGACCGCCCACACAAGAATTTCGAGCAACCGAACCAGCCCCCACCCAATCAGGAGAAAAGGCCAATAGCGCCCGAGAAAATCGAGCATCGGGATGTCCGGCCGTAAATTATTGGCCAGAAACAGCAGCCCAATCAGAATCAGAATGACCGGAGCGATGATCGATCCTCGGCGTTTCATTGCGCGCCTCCCTCTCGTGACTGCGGCGGTGGATACTGCGGGTACTCCGGCGTATAACTAGGCGTAGCGGAAGGTGGAGTTGCAACCGGGATAAGCCCCCGTAGGCGGCTGCCATGGTGGCGGGACCGGACGGGGAACCATCCTCTCGATCAACTTCAGGAACCCGTAAACAATGATCAACACCGGCCACGTTCTCTCAAAATCCATCTTGCTGCGTATGATTCAAAGCGACCAGCACTCCGAAAGTCATCAGAAGAATCGGTCCTCGAACAGCGCGCAACAACTCCCAGGCGCTAGCGTTCATGCGAGACCTCAGACATGCCACGATCCCTCGGCTCTTCTCCCCGCACGCGCATGTACAGCATGTATCCACCGAGAAGAATCAGGAAAACGGGCCAAAAGCGCGCAATCTGATAAAGCCGGATGATATCGAGCGTGTCGAACAGAAATATAACGCCGAGCAGAATCAGCAGTATCGGCCCGATCGGAAAGCCGCGTCCGGGTCTGCCGACAGGAAAGATACTAGAAAACTCGTCTACTTCTTCTCCGCGCTGACGCTTTGCCGCTGTATGGTACGCCTCGAATGCCATGTAAAAGAACAGAAGCATCATCAACAAACCGAGCAGCGGTTCCAGGTTATGACTGGATCCCGAGTTCATGATGCCAATCAGTAGACCCAGCACGATCACGTGGATCAGACCCTTGGCGTACTGGCCGTTATAGATCGCGCCCACACCGGGGATCAATCCAAGCACGAACGCCAACCCCGGAGAGGGCGAATTCGGATTGCCCGCGACTGAATACGGCGCGCCGTATGGCGAAGCTGGTGGCGCGTTATACGGATTCGCCGTCACGACAGGAGGCTCATGCTCCTGACAAAAAACGCTTCCTTGCGCCTGCCTCTGGCATATCTGGCACAACGGCTTCCCACATGTTCTACAAAACGCGATCGCAGCCGTTTCCGGATGATTGGCGCAATTCATTTCTGTTCCTTCCCTTCAGGACTGTTCTGTCTGCGGTCGTCTTCTTCAGACCATTCCTGCAGACGAGACTGGACTTCGTATACCAGTCGCAAATTTTCGTAATACTTCACTGCCCGGCCCCACACGCGGTGCGCACTGTCGTCAACCGTAGCCCACACCTTCTGGGGATGCAGGTCCGATGCTTTTAGCTGCCGAACATCAATCGGAGCGAAGCGTCCAAGCATGGAGAACGACAGAATGGTCATGGCCATCCCCATCGCGAACCGGGGCTGCACAATCGGTTGCAGCCAACTCCTGATCCACGCCTTGGCCCCGGGTTTACCGATGTGCTCCTGCGGAATCTGGAAGGAGATCTTCGATAACAGCTCATGGGGCGGCTCCACATCAGGAACCCGCTCGAGAAATGCCATCGCGCCGGCCACATCCTTGGCCAATTCGGCACACGAGGCGCACTCCTGCTGATGAGATTCGAGTTCGCTGCGGCGCGCCTGGTCCAGCGTTCCGTCAACGTAATCGCAAAGTAAAATCTCGAACTCAGCGCAATTCATAAAAACCTACACGGCCGTCCGATGGTGCCGCAGCAGCCGGGCAAGTTCGGCCCGTCCGCGGTTCAGTCTCGACTTGACCGTGCCCTCTGGCACTTGCAACACCTGCGCGATCTCACGATATTCCATTTCTTCGATGTCGCGCAGAATCACGGTTTCCCTCAACTCCGGCGAGAGCTTCTGAAGCGCGCCTTGAAGCAACTCGCTCGCCTCGCGTCCCGCCAGCATTCCATCCGCACGAGACGAGAAGCGCGGCGGACTCCTCGATTCGCGGCAACTGGTCCTCAATCGAATCGGTGGCCCGTTCCAGCTTCGTCCGGCGGTAATGATCAATCAAGCAAATTCCGGGTCAGACGGTTGAGCCACACGCCGAACGATCCCTCGCCCGCCCGAAAGCTCTTCAACGTCCGGAACACACGCAGAAAGACTTCCTGGGTCAGATCCTGCGCTTCGGTATCGGTACCCGTAAACCGGAAGCAGACCGAGTAGACACGTCGGGTGTGCGTGCGTACCAGTTCCTCCCACGCGGACTCCTGCCCGCCGAGGCATTGTTCTACCAGTGGAAGATCGGGATCCAAGCTACGAGTGACCTGGCCGGCGTCTCCGCCGATAAAGCGTCGCCAATCCGGGCGCGGACTGACTTGTGCTACTGCTGCTGCCGACATCTCGCTCTCCGTCTGAGGCATTCGCCAATGGCTCCAGCCTTTCTCTGCTCCTGATAGCTAGAACGAGAAAGCTATCGCAGAAGTTCACGGTTTTTGCCGTATCGGCCCTATCATAGAACAGGTTGCGTAAATTCGGATGGGCTGGCACGCCGGCCACGATCATCTTGGTGGTTCTCGGTGGCCTGTTTGCCGCTTGGTTGCTCTATAAGCAATTAGGTACACCCGATTTCCAATGGGATCGGTTTTGGACGACATTTACCCAGCTTCATACCGGCTGGCTAACGCTGGGCATTGTTTTGGTGTTCCTCACTTATGTGGGCCGCGCCCTGCGCTGGCAGGTGATGATGCGGCCTCTTGCTCCCAACGCTCGCTTTTCCAAACTTTTGTCAGCAACCGTAATCGGATTCACAGGAATCGTCTTGCTCGGTCGGCCCGGCGAACTCATTCGGCCCTATCTTATTGCTATCCGCGAGAATACGCCGTTTTCGTCACAGATGGCAATCTGGCTTCTGGAACGCATTTGGGATCTGCTGGTCGTCCTGGCGATGTTCGGGTTTGCCCTGACTCAGGTCAAAATTGATCCCGCGACGGTTGGACCCAGCATGCAGTGGCTGCTGCGTACAGGAGGCATTGTAGTCGCGCTGCTCTGTTCCGTGTGTGTCGTTATCCTATTGATGATTGGTATCTTTTCCGATGCCGCCCAGCGCCGCATTCGCGAGGCGATGCCCGTCATACCGGAACGCTTCCGGTCCCGGATCGAAGAGGTGCTTATCGCCTTCGCCGGCGGAATGAAGGCCGCTCGTAGCAGTTCGTACAACGTCCAAATCTTGGCCTACAGTGTGGCGGAATGGGCCATCATCGTCGCCGGGACATGGTGCCTTCTCCGATCTTTTCCGCAGACCGCAACTTTTTCTTTCGTCGATAGCGCCGTTTTCATCGGATTTGTCGCGTTTGGAAGTATAGTGCAAATTCCGGGAATCGGCGGAGGCATGCAGGTTGCCTCGGTCGTGATCCTGACGGAGCTGTTCGGTGTGGATCTGGCGGCTGCAACCGCTGTCGCGATCCTAATCTGGCTGACGATGTACGTTTTTATTGCTCCCGTAGGAATCCTTTTGGCCGTTCGGGAAGGCCTGAAGTGGAAGGAACTACGTCACTTAGACACGGGAAAGCTCCACTAAAGAATGCGTTGTCCGTTTTGTAGCCATCCGGAAGACAAAGTTATCGATTCGCGGGAGAGCAAGGAAGGAGAATCCATTCGCCGCCGCCGCGAGTGCCTCAAGTGCGCCCGCAGGTTCACCACCTACGAACGAATCGATGAAATTCCTTACATGGTCGTGAAGAAGGACGGCCGGCGGGAGAAATTTGACCGGCAAAAGGTCATGCAAGGACTGGTGAAAGCGAGTGAGAAACGGCCGATCAGCATGGGCAAGCTCGCCGAGATTATCGATGATGTGGAGAGTCATCTCGCCGACACGCCTGACCGCGAGCTGTCTACGGTGGAGATAGGCGAGAATCTGATGGACCGGCTGAAAGCCTTGGACAAGATCGCGTACGTACGCTTCGCCTCCGTGTATCGCGACTTTCAGGATGTAGATGCCTTCCTGCGCGAAGTGAGCGACTTGATGAAACAGAAACGGGTTTAGGTACCGAAGATTGTAGTTCCGCCCACAACAACAGGCTGGAAATAGTACGCTAGGACCCCCAAGTCTTAGTGTAAGAATTACTTGAAACGGAAACTATCCGGAAACATCTTCTAAATAGGGACTTAACCGAGTGCGAAATTAGTGGTATACTGGGCTCTGCGCTACGTATCCAGTCATTTGGTTTCGTCTCCTACCACGCCGGATGGTTTTTTCCACAGTTGTTCCGGCATTGCGGATGCCACCCCCGGGCACTCCGTCTCATTTTTTAGATTTATATACGGGGAGGTGAGTCTGAAGTGGATCATTTTGAAGATCAGTACATAGGTGACGCAACAGAGCCGCTAGGCATTCCTTTCGACGACGATACAGCATTCTTTCATCCGGAAGAGCAGGATACCGAAGATCCACAAGCTGCGCCAGTAGAAGAATCGATTTATACGGACGATCCCGTTCGCGTGTACCTCCGCGAGATGGGCGCCGTGCCGCTTCTCACCCGGGATGGTGAGGTCACACTCGCCCGCAAGATGGAGCGCGGCAAGCTCCGCATGCAAAAGTCGATCAGCCGGTCCCCGCTGGTTCAGCAGATTGCTGTTGAAATCGCTGAGAACATCAAGCGCGAGACCCAGGAGTTGGACGACTTGGTCGATCTAGGCAACGCCGAGATTGAAGAAGGCAGCCCCGCCGATAAGAAGCGTCGGGAAGAGGCCAAGCAATTGTTCACTGATGTTTCCGCGCTCTACAAGAAACAGCAGCAATTGATGGAAAAGGCGAACGCCGTCGCTCCCACGAACAAGAAGCTCCGCAAGAAGGCTGTGATGAAATACAGCCGGGCTCGCGTGGAAACGTCGCGATGCCATCCGCGCCATTCCGTTTCTGGGCAGCCGCTGGAAGCAGTTCGCCAAGGAGCTCGAGCGTGCCGCCGATGAGCTCGCGCAGCTCGAAGCCGAACTGAAGCGTATCGAGCGACCATGCCGATCCGGCCCGCGTCCGTGAGTTGAAGCGGGAAGCGCGCAAGCGTGAGTTGATGGCAGGCGCCAGCCTATCGGACCTCCGGCACACGTTGATCGTCATCCGTCACGGCGAAATCGAAGCCGAAAAGGCCAAGAAGGACCTGGTCGAGGCCAACCTTCGGCTTGTGGTATCGGTAGCAAAGAAGTACGTCAACCGCGGTTTGCACCTGCTCGATCTGATCCAGGAAGGCAACATCGGCTTGATGCGCGCGGCCGACAAGTTCGAATATCGTCGCGGCTACAAGTTTTCTACGTATGCCACCTGGTGGATTCGTCAGGCGATTACGCGCGCGATTGCCGATCAGTCCCGCACCATCCGAATCCCGGTTCATATGAACGAGAGCATGAACAAGTTCCTCCGGGCCACTCGTGAGCTCGAGAAGGAATTGGGTCGTGCCCCGACAAACGATGAAATCAGCCGCCGGATGGATATTCCGGTGGAAAAAGTTCAGAAGCTGAAGACCATCTCGCGCGACCCGGTGTCCCTGGAAACCCCGGTGGGACGCGATGGTGAGTCTGCGCTTGGCGACCTGATCGAGGATCGCTGGGTCGGCTCGCCGGTCGATGCGGTTATCGACTCGAATGTTCGGGACGAGACTGCGAATATCCTGAAGACTCTCTCACCGAAAGAAGAGAAGGTGATCCGGCTCCGTTTCGGAATCGGTTGCGAGCGGGAGCACACGCTCGAAGAGATCGGTCAGGAGTTCGACGTCACCCGCGAGAGAATTCGACAGATCGAAGCCAAGGCCCTTCGCCAGCTTCGGTCGCCGGAACGCGCTCGGCATCTACGGGCTCTTCTGGCAGCACGATAGTTCTACCATTGCGCTTCTCCTTCCTGAAGGCCGGGATCTACCTCCCGGCCTTTTTTGCGTACCACTGGCGCACCACTTCCATCGCTGGCTTTCCCCAAGGCGTGTGCGACCCGTCTTCGGGTCCTCCGAAGCCGTTCGTGCCCACCTTCCACCAATAGATTCCTTTAAACCAGGGTTTTCCCCAGAAAGCCTTGAATATTGCCTCGTAACAGCGAGCCTGATCCTGCATCGATAACGTCCGGCGGGTTTCGTCCCAGGGAGCTTTGTGCGGCGCTTCCAGACTCGCGAAGCCCGCCTCCGGAAAGATCACAGGTTTGCGAAAGCGTTTCTGTACCGCCTCCACTTTTGCCACTACCGCCGTGGTCGAGAGGTCATCCGGCAAAGGGTAGTAGTTATTGAGCCCGATATAATCCAACGCGTCCCAGAACCGAAGCGTCTCGAACTCCCGTCCCTGAACCGCGGCATAGGTCAAGGCGCCACGGAAGATCTTCCTGACATCCCGAATGATCCGGCGCCACTCTGCGTCTCGTTGAGAAAGCTTTGACAGTTCGGTGCCGACGCAAAAAATGTCTGCGCGAATCCTGGCTGCCAGCCGGGCATAGTGTTCAATGAAGCTCCTATATTGCACGAACCATGCGTCCCGTTCGCTATCCGCCGTAAAGTCCAGATCGCCGACGAAGCCTCCCGGCACCCAGATCTGGGGCTTCAGCATCACTTTCATCCCCATACTATGAGCCGCTTCGGCGACGCGAACAACATCCTCGTCCCGCTCCAATCCACCGAATCGAATTGAGCTGGTTCCCATTCGGGTCATCCCATACGGAACCAGCGCAATCGAGTTGACGCCGAACTTCGGCAGTTCTTTCAGCATCTGGAGTGCACTTTCGCCACCGTACCCAACCCGGCCTTCCGCAGTGAAGTTCACACCCTTCTGGAGGAAAATCCGCTCCTGGGCCAACACGGTAACAGTGAACAAAAGCATCACACCCGCGAACGCTGGCATCCACATAAATGTAGCAACGTGAATCGCATCGAAGGAGGAGCCAATGGAACGACTCAATATCGGATTAACGGATCAACAGCGGAAGGGCGTTGTGGAGGGCTTGAATAAGCTGCTTGCGGATGAACACGTCCTCTACATCAAAACCCGCAACTACCACTGGAATGTGGTCGGACCCAGGTTTCATGACCTGCACATCTTCCTCGAAAAACAATATGATCAGCTCGCTGAGATCATCGATGAGGTAGCGGAGAATGCCCGGATGTTCGGCGGAACGGCTGCCGGTTCCATGAAGGAGTTTTTGAAACTCACGCGTCTAGACGAGAACAGCGGAAACACACCGGATGAGAATGGGATCCTTCAGAACCTTGTCGAGGATCACGAGTCCATTATTCGATCTCTGCGCGAAGACATCCAGCACGCCGACGAAGAACTAAAGGCTGTCGAAGCGGCTGACTTTCTGACTTCCGTTCTTGAACAGCACAACAAGATGGCCTGGATGCTGCGCTCATTCCTCCCCACTTCCGGAGGCAGGAAGCGGGACGTCGAGACTAAGACCGAGTCTGACAAGACGCTGGTGGGGAGCCATCGTTAACATTTCACGCACCGTCTTCTTGTGAAGCGGATGGCGAAGCTGACTATCGAGGTCGCCGAGCGGAACTAGCACAAAGGGGCGCGCCTCGATCCCCGGATGTGGAATCTGTAGCTTGGCAGTTTGCACAACCGAGCGCCCGTGCAGCAGGATGTCGATATCTATGTTGCGCGGGCCTTTCGGTATCAAGCGCTTTCTACCCATCTCCCGCTCGATGCTTTGAATGCGCGCCAGCAGGCGCATTGGCATCAACGTGGTCTCCGCCTCTACGACGCAATTCAGGAAGTCCCCCTGCTGCGTGTAGTCGAGGGCGGCCGTCTCATACACCGGCGAGATTCGAGTGATAAGGAGATCCGGCTTGTGAAGCTTCTCGATAGCCTTTCGTAAGGCCGCCTCGCGATCCCCAAGGTTCGAACCGAGACCCAGATAGATCTTCTTACTGGTCAGAACAATCCTTGTTGCCAGGTTGTGCGGGTGCGTTTGGATATCCCGAAATACTCATACGCACGGTCCGTTGCGACCCGCCCGCGAGGAGTGCGGTCCAGAAACCCGAGTTGTATCAGGTACGGCTCATAGACTTCCTCGATGGTTGAAGCTTCCTCGTCGATCGAGGCCGAAATGGTGTTCAGGCCCACGGGACCACCGGAGTATTTTTCCAACACCGTCATCATGATCTTCTGGTCAATCTCGTCCAGACCGAACCGATCGACTTCAAGCATGTCCAATGCGGTGAGTGCTTCCTTCAAGCTGACGTGGCCCTGCGATCGCACCTGAGCGTAATCGCGTACGCGGCGCAATAATCTGTTTGCGATGCGTGGCGTTCCGCGGCTTCGGCGCGCAATCTCTTCCCCGGCGTCCTCATCGATAGAAACATTAACTACCTTCGCCGAACGGAGCACGATGTGCTTCAACTCAGCGACATCGTAAGGATTCAGCCGCAAGACAAGTCCGAATCGGGCTCGAAGAGGCGCCGCGAGCAACCCTTGCCGCGTTGTCGCTCCCACAGCCGTAAAGCGCTTGAGGGGCATCTTGTGCGTGCGCGCCCCCGGGCCGGCGCCAATGACGAGATCGACGTGGTAGTCCTCAAGCGCCGAATACAGAATCTCTTCGATGTCCGGCATCAGACGATGAATCTCGTCAATGAAGAACACCTGTCGCTCGGTAACCGTCGTCAGGATACCCGTGAGATCGAGCTTCTTTTGAAGGATCGGACCGGAGGTCTGCTGAAAGGTGACGCCTAGCTCGTTCGCGATGATGGTGGCAAGCGTCGTCTTCCCGAGACCGGGAGGGCCATAGAGCAGCACGTGATCGAGCGCTTCGCCTCGGAGTCGCGCCGCTTCAATCGCAATTGCCAGATTTTCCTTTAACTTCGGCTGGCCAGTGAAGTCGGCAAGACGCTGCGGACGGAGAGCTGCCTCGAACTGCCGCTCATCTTCACGAGCAGCCGCCGATACGATCCCCTTTTCGCGCATTCACGTACAGTTTAGCGGACCAGTTCAAGAGACTTCCGGAAAAGCGGCTCGAATTCCGACTCCGCGCCCCCGGCAACAGCCTTCCGGATGGCCGTCTCCGCTGCCGGACGATTACAGCCGAGATTCATCAAGGCGGAGAGGACATCAAATTCAACATCGCTGAACGGCGCCGCCTTTTCCGTCGAAACAGGTGCTGCCGCTCCCTTCACGAGATCAACTTTGTCGCGCAACTCGAGCACAATGCGTTCGGCCGTCTTCTTCCCGATGCCAGGTACTCGCGTCAAACGCTGGACATCCCCCGATCGTATGGCGTTCGTCAGATCGGTGGCTGCCAGTCCCGAAAGGACCGTAATCGCAAGCTTTGGTCCGATTCCGCTTACGCCGATCAGCTTCTCGAACAACATCTTTTCCTCAGCGGTCAGGAAACCGAATAAGGCGATGGCGTCCTCGCGAACGTGCGTGTGGACCCGTAACGTAACCTCATTCCCGGTCTCAGGAAGCGCTGAGTACGTAGAGATCGGTATGGCGACGTCGTACCCCACACCATGGACATCCACGGTTATCTGGTTGGGACGTTTCTCAAGCAAAGCGCCGCGAAGGCTGGCAATCATACGGCGTTCATTATCGCAGTCGACTGTGGGGCGGCTTTGAAAGCCGCGGCCGATTTGCAATCGGCCTTCCTAGCTTCGGCATGCAGCGCTGGTTGATCGCAGTCCTAGAATGAGGATCATGTCCAGGCGCCGATTCTTCGTCCCACTTATTCACGATGGACATGCCGAGATTGAAGGCGATGACGCCCGCCATCTGACCCAAGTGCTACGTGTCGAACCAGGACAGATTTTTGAAATCTCCGACAATCACGCGGTCTATCTGGCGGAAATTGAATCGAACCGAAAATCCCAAGTAAAGTTCCGGGTCATAGACCGACTCCCTAACCCTCCGCAAGAAGTGCCAGTTCATCTCGTCGCCGCGCTGTTCAAATTCGATCGCTTGGAGATGATGCTCGAGAAAGCAACGGAGCTTGGCATCACGTCAGTACACTTCGTCCGCGCGGAAAGAAGCGACAAGGGCCTCGACAAAGCTGCCGAGAAACGCATCGAGCGATGGAAGCGGATCGTCCTCGAAGCCAGCCAGCAGTCGAGGCGGCTTCGTTTGCCGGAGCTACAGGAGCCGGTGAAACTGCGTGAGGCGTTGCGTCTTCAAGCTTCCCACCGACTCTTCCTCGATGAAGACAGAAGTGGCATCCCGGTGCTCGAAGCACTTGGGGAAGGTGACGAAAATATCGCTAACTTTACGCAAGCCAACCGAGCCGCGCCCGAAGGAAGCGGTTTCAGCGGAGTGGAATCCGTGGCCTTGATAGTAGGCCCGGAAGGCGGCTGGCCGGACCATGAGCGGCACGCCGCGCGCGAGGCAGGATGGACGTCCGTCACACTCGGCGACCGCATTTTAAGAGCAGAAACAGCAGCCATCGCCGCCCTCTCGGTGATTAACGCGGCGTTGCGGCGCTGATACGTTCCGGCACGGTATCATAAAGGAAGCAGCACTAGCACGCTCCGCTATCCTGAAGTGATCACACAAGAATTGTATCTACAAGAAACCAAGACGCTTGCGTTCGGAATTACGTTCGAAGACCTGTACACCCGTGATGGACTTGTACGGCTGGATTCAATCTTTATCGACCAGCTCGGTCAGGCCGATCCTGGCCTCTGCGAGCGTTTGCTCGCTGCCCGGCGGAATCCGGAATCTCTCGAGCGTAAACAGTATTCCGAACTCATCATCGAAGTTTCGCCCTATGTAGACGATTTTGTAGGCGAATTGTTCAAGATCACCAGCGAACTGCGAGCGCTACAACAGCGGCATTCTGTTCTGGCTCCTTTATTCGCCTTGAAGCGAAAGTTCATTCAGAAGCGCGCCGCAAGTGGAATGACCGTCGAAAAGGCCACGGCGATCGATGGCCGCAAGGTCGCTGCCCGGCTCGAGACCGTGCTCGGAGAGTCCCTAACCGAACACACATACTTCGAACATGTCTCCCGCTGGTTGGAGGACGAAACCGCCCACGCCGAACAATTGCAGTTAGCGGCGCAGTACGCGGCATGGGCAGCCATTTCTCCGGCAGGACGCGAGAAGCACCGCCACGATGTCCTGTTTAAGCTTCCTCAGAAGCTGGACCAAGTCCACCTGATTCACGTCGAGACGGTCCACATTGAGGGCACCGACGCGTTCCGTTTGCATCCTTCTCACTGGCGGAATCGCGAAGGATTCGACTTAACCGATCCCGGCGCCGATCTCGCGGGCGCAATCGATCAGGCGAACTACTGCATCAAGTGCCACAACCAAGGCAAAGACTCTTGTTCCACCGGCATGCGCGAAAAGACCGGTGAGTTCAAGAAGAGCGTCTTCGGAGTAACGCTGAACGGCTGTCCCCTCGAAGAAAAAATCTCGGAGATGCACGTCGCCAAGCAGGCCGGCAATCCCATCGGCGCCTTGGGCATCATAACCATCGACAATCCGATGTGCGCGGGAACCGGACACCGCATCTGCAATGACTGCATGAAGTCCTGCATCTATCAAAAGCAGGACCCAGTCGATATTCCGCAAGCCGAAACAAGAACGCTTAAAGATGTTTTAGAGCTGCCTTGGGGCTTCGAGATCTATAGCCTGCTGACGCGATGGAACCCGTTGAACATTGAGCGTCCGGTACCGAAAGCCGCCACTGGCTATAAGGTTCTCGTAGTTGGGCTCGGCCCGGCTGGCTTCACCCTGGCGCATCATCTGATGAACGATGGCCACACCGTCGTGGGCATCGATGGCTTGAAGATCGAGCCGCTTCCTGCCGACATCTCGGGAGTTACACCCACTGGTGAACGGACTCCGTTCAAACCCATTTGCGACATTTCCGATATCTACGAATCGCTCGGTGACCGTGTGATGGCCGGATTTGGTGGTGTCGCCGAGTATGGCATCACGGTGCGCTGGAACAAGAACTTCCTCAAGGTGATTCGACTCCTGTTGGAACGCCGTCGTGAGTTTGCCATGTTCGGCGGTGTTCGATTTGGCGGCACAATTACTGTTGACAGCGCATTCGAAGAGGGCTTTGATCACATCGCCATGTGCATGGGCGCGGGCCGTCCGACAGTCATCCCGATGAAGAACGGGCTGGCTCGCGGAGTGCGCCAGGCCTCAGACTTCCTGATGGCGCTGCAGTTGACTGGAGCCGCCAAGCCTGACTCGGTCGCCAATCTGCAAGTTCGCATGCCTGTCGTTGTGATCGGCGGCGGTCTTACAGCGGTCGATACAGCGACGGAAGCGCTTGCTTACTACGTGGTACAGGTCGAGAAGTTCCTGGCTCGATACGAAACGCTAGTTGCCGAACGTGGAGAACTGGCCGTCCGCAGTAGCTGGATGCCCGAAGAGCGCGAGACAGCGCTGGAGTTCCTCGCGCACGGTCGGGCGATTCGCGCGGAGCGTGATGCAGCCGCTCACGACGGCCGCGATGTGAATCTGATCGGTCTGCTCAATTCCTGGGGTGGCTCTACGATCGCCTACCGCCGACGGTTGATCGATTCCCCGAGCTACACGCTGAATCACGAAGAAGTCGCAAAGGCGTTGGAGGAAGGTGTTCAATTCGCCGAGTGCCTCTCGCCCGAGTCGGTCGCGGTAGACACGTACGGTCATGCCTCCTCGATCACCTTCTCGCATTTAAGCGTCGATCTGGAAACCGGCAAGCTCGCTCCTTCCGGCCGTGTGGTCACATTGCCCGCTCGGAGCATTCTGGTAGCCGCGGGCACCCAGCCGAATACAGTGCTCGCTCGCGAGGACGCAGACAATGTCATTCTCGACGGCCGGCATTTCCAGGCAGTCGATGAAGAGGGCAATCCCGTTAAGCCCGAGCGTGTCGCGAAGCCGAACGATGTCCGTGTGCTGACGTCGGTGCGTCCGGATGGCCGCGCGATTAGCTACTTCGGAGATCTGCACCCTTCGTTCTCAGGCAATGTCGTCAAGGCGATGGGCAGTGCCAAGCAGGGTTATCCGGTTGTGTCGCGAATTCTTTCAAAGGTCCGGCCCGCTACGCGTGAGCCGCTCGCGGATCGATTGAATAAGGAGTTGCGCGCGACGGTTCATGAAGTTATACGTCTGACTCCGAACATCGTCGAAGTTGTCGTGAAGGCGCCATTGGCGGCCCGCGCGTTCCAGCCGGGGCAGTTCTATCGGCTTCAGAATTTCGAAACGTTGGCCATGCAAATCGAAGGCACGACGTTGGCGATGGAAGGTCTTGCGCTCACAGGCGCTTCCGTCGATCGCGAGCGTGGTCTGCTTTCAACGATCGTCCTCGAAATGGGTGGATCGTCAGATCTCTGCGCTTTGCTCAAACCCGGCGAACCTGTCGTGCTGATGGGCCCCACCGGCACACCGACCGAGACGCCGGCAGATGAAACCGCTTTACTGGTTGGCGGCGGACTCGGCAATGCGGTGCTCTTCTCAATTGGGCAGACTCTGCGCACGAGTGGTTCGAAGGTCATTTACTTCGCCGGCTATAAGAAGATCATCGATCGCTACAAAGTGGAAGAGATCGAATCGGCCGCGGATGTCGTGATCTGGTGCTGCGACGAAGCTCCTGGCTTCACACCGGACCGTGTTCAAGACCGCTCTTTCGTCGGCAACATCGTGCAGGCGATGGTCGCGTATGCCTCCGGTGAGTTGGGTGAGGTAACGATTCCATTCAGTGGAGTAGATCGCGTGATTGCGATCGGCTCAGATGGCATGATGAATGCCGTTGCTAAGGCTCGTCATGGCGTTTTGCAGCCATACTTGAAGCCCAACCATCATGCCATCGGCAGTATCAACTCGCCGATGCAATGCATGATGAAGGAAATCTGCGCTCAGTGCTTGCAGGTTCACAAGGATCCGGTCACAGGGGCCGAACAAGTTGTCTTCTCGTGCTTTAATCAGGACCAGAACCTCGACCACGTTGATTTCACCAACCTCCGCTCTCGCCTGTCGCAGAACGGAGTGCAGGAGAAGATCACCAAGCTCTGGATTGATCGCTCTCTCCAACGGCTCGGCATGCGGACGACAGCGGCTGGTGCTTGATGCTCATCGTCCACGTCCACGTTCACGTAAAGCCTGAGACGATCGAGTTGTTTCGCGAGGCGTCGGTCGAGAACGCGCGAAACAGCATCCAGGAGCCCGGCATCGCTCGCTTCGACGTGATCCAACAAATGGACGATCCTTCTCGCTTTGTGCTGGTCGAGGTGTATCGAACTCCCGAAGCCGCAGCCGCGCACAAGGAGACGCGGCACTATCAAGTCTGGCGCGATAGCGTCGCCGACATGATGGCCGAACCGCGTAGCAGCATCAAATACTCCAGTGCAGTTTGAGTTCGCGACTACGGGAAAGATAATCTTCGGTGTCGGAAGTTCGAAGTCGCTTCCGGACCTCGTGGGTTCTCGTCCATTGCTTGTCACCGGTCGACGTACTCCTCAGATTAGCGCCACTCGTTTCATCGTGACCGCGGAACCGACGGTTCAGGTCGTTCGTGACGGAGTAGCACTGTTCCGGAAGGAGCGTTGCGACACCGTCGTAAGCATCGGCGGCGGCAGCGTCATCGACGCCGGGAAGGCCATAGCCGCGCTTGCAACGAACAGCGGTGAACCCCTCGACTACCTGGAAGTAGTTGGGAAAGGCGCCGCCCTCGAGAACGCCCCGGCCCCATTCATCGCTGTACCCACGACGGCCGGAACCGGATCAGAGGTCACACGCAACGCAGTCCTGGGCGTTCCCGAGCATCGTGTGAAGGCGAGCTTACGAAGCCCAATGATGCTTCCACGTGTCGCCGTGATCGACCCCGAATTGACGCTCGGACTACCACCTGCGCTGACAGCGAGCACCGGCATAGATGCGTTAACCCAGCTCATCGAGCCTTACGTGTCGGGGAAGGCCAATGTCCTAACAGACACGTTCTGTCTCGAAGGCATCCGTCGCGTGGCTAGATCGTTGCGCCGGGCTTACTCCGACGGAAGCGACCTCGAGGCTCGAACCGACATGGCGTTTGCGAGCCTGCTCGGCGGATTGGCACTCGCCAACGCCGGACTAGGTGTGGTTCACGGCTTCGCCGCCCCAATCGGCGGCATGTTCGACGCGCCACATGGCGCGGTGTGCGCGGCATTGCTGCCCCACGGAATGAGAGCCAACATTCGAGCCGGAGCTGCGTTGATGCGGTACTCCGACATCGCCATGCTCTTAACCGGGAGGCCGGAGCCCGAGGCAGCGATTTCGTGGGTCGCGAGCCTGTGCGCGGAGCTCGACATCCCCAGGCTGTCCGCCTACGGCATCCGACGTGAACACGTGGACGCCCTATGCGAGAACGCGTCCCGAGCTAGCAGCATGAAAGCAAATCCCGTAGTGCTGTCCCAAGACGAACTCCAGACCGTGTTGACAGCAGCTATTTAACGAGTTGCACTCCCGCATAGAACGCGCCATCTCGTTGATAAGAATGGCGTATCTCATACGAAAGCTGGTGGCCAGCCGCGTTCACGACCAAGTGATCGGACTGCGGCGGCGGATCCTCAAAGCGAAGGAGCAATCCCCCCTTAGAAATGTCCACAACGACTGCCTTTCGAACTCCACAGGGTCGCAAAGCTCTGTAAAACTGAGCCTCTACGATCCGGGAACAAGCAAATCGAGGATGTAAGCGATTCTCGACCATGTACCCCTTATCGGAGGGGATAAGCATTCACTTGAGGGAAAGTTGGTTTGATAGGATGCCTTCAATGCCGAGGTCGGCTAAGGTTCAGAATCTACTCCTTCGATACGGTCTCGCGTTTGCTGCGGCGGCCATCATGACGGCATTCGCCGTTGTCTTGCCACGGTTGTTGAACACCAAGGCTAGCCCGTTCGTCATCTTTGCCTATGTCATAGCAGTCCTGGTCTCCGGTTGGTGGGGAGGTTACGGCCCGGGTTTGCTCGCCGCTCTGTTGATGAACTTCGTGTCGCCCTACTTTCTGACCTCGTCGTGGGATCCCCGTCGCGTTGAGATAATCCGCCTGACCATGACCATCGGGCTTTCGTTGTTCGTCAGCTATATTGCCTCCCGACGCGACCACGATGAGGCGATGTTACGCGCGAGCAATGAGGAACTCGAAAGACGCGTTCAGGAGCGTACCGCCGAACTTCGGCTAAGCAACCAGCGTTTGCAGCAAACGAATGAAGAATTGGAGCGGTTCGCCTACATTGCCTCACACGACCTGCAGGAACCGTTACGCACTATGAGTATCTATGCCCAGTTACTCGGCAGGCAGTACAGAGGCAAACTCGGCGAAGAAGCTGATCAAATGCTGGACTTCATTCGCGGTGGATCGGCGCGAATGCAGGAACTCGTTGCAGCCATCATGGAGTTCTCACGTTCCCCGGCGCATTCGCCAGAGTTCGCGGACGTTCACGTTAGTTCCGTTCTGGCAGTAGCAAAGGCCAATCTGAGTTCCGCGATCGACGAACAACAGGCGTCCATTGTGGCAGAGGAACTGCCGGTGGTCTATTGCGATCCCACGCACCTGGCGCGCGTATTCCAGAACCTCATCAGCAATGCGCTTGCGCTTCCGCAGCACCGTACCTCCTACGATAAAGATTGCCGCCGTTCGCGATGCCAACGTATGGAGATTCTCGGTCGCGGACAACGGGATCGGCATAGATCCCCAATACAAAGACCGGATCTTCCACTTATTTGCGCGACTGCATGCCTGGACGAAAATCCCTGGCGCAGGCATCGGACTGGCCGTCTGCAAGCGGATCATAGAGCACCACGGAGGTA
This sequence comes from Bryobacteraceae bacterium, assembly GCA_963844855.1. GTDB lineage: Bacteria > Acidobacteriota > Terriglobia > Bryobacterales > Bryobacteraceae > DASQDN01. The sequence goes on along the minus strand of CAWJQP010000076.1, from coordinate 155,071 downwards.
GGATCTGGGTTGAGTCAGAGGCCGGCCGAGGATCGACGTTCTATTTCACTCTGCCGGCTACGGAAGTAAATGGTGCCCGGGGCGGGACTTGAACCCGCACTCCTCTTACGAGAAAACGGATTTTAAGTCCGTTGCGTCTGCCAGTTTCGCCACCCGGGCACCCCTCTATTCTAAACGTCTCATATTGATGGCGAGCAGGGAGCCCTGCTTTGCGCCGGCTTTCGCCTTGCGGAAATGCTCGTTCGGCCATTGGGTGTGCGCTTGCATTAGGGACAGACCGTATTCGACCGCGGCGGTGTCCGTTGCGGTCGCCAGGCTCTTCTTGGCCAGGGAGTAGCCGTCGATGCCGGCTAATGGGTCGCTTTTGTTGATCGAAGCGAGTTGGTGGACAGCCTCGATGAAGTAGCCTGCGTCGAAGGAGGCCAATGGACCGGTCCGGTTACGGAGGGCGTCTGCCAGTTGAGTCGCCACGGGGGTAGCGCCGGCGTAGATGGCGGCCCGGCGGAGCGTCTCCATACGGACTAGCACCTCGGTGTCAGGCTTGAGCAGTTCCAGGGTGTCGGCGATGAGACGAGTCCGGTCATAGGAAGGCAGCTTGTTATCCCAATCGTTGCTGACTCCCCAGGGGAGTGACTTCTGGGAGCCGATGTTGACTTCATGGCAGATCATCGGCGGACCTGCGAATGCCGCGGTGGCTAGGAGCGCGGCGGTTAATAGGGTTCTCATGAGGCGATCTTGCTCGATTTCCGGGCGGAACAGGAAGTAACGCCGTCCGTTTTACGGGTAAAACACAGGTACGATAGCTTCAGTGGCATCTCCGGACCAGATTCGAGCGCAGTTGGACAAGGTTATCAACAGCCAGGCGCTGGCTGGGTCGGACCAGCTCAAGCGCCTCCTGCGGGTGGCCGTCGACCGGACGCTGAGCGGGGAAGCCGACTCGGTCAAGGAGTACACGCTGGGTGTCGAGGCGCTCGGGCGGCCCGCCGACTTCGACCCGAAGGCCGACCCTATCGTCCGCGTGCAGGCTCGGCGACTACGGTCGAAGCTCGAGGAATACTACGCCGGCGAAGGCGTCTCGGACACGGTCGTTATCCGGATGCCGAAGGGCAGCTACGTTCCCTCATTCGATTCGAAGGCGTCGCGCTCCCCGGTCCGCTTGTGGTGGTTTGTGGGAGTAGCGGTTGCGGTGCTCGCGGTATGGGCAGTTCGATCCGCTCCCGTTGACTCCGCCGGTATCGCGGTACTCCCGATCCGGAACCTGACCGGCGACCCAGGCAAGCAGTACATTGCGGACAAGACCACCGAAGCGCTGCTGACCGAACTCGCCCGGACGAAGTCGCTGCATGTGGTTTCGGGGACGACGACACGCCGGTTCGCCGATTCGCAGGAGGCGCTTCCGGAGATCGCCCGGCAGCTTAGGGTTCGTTGGGTCGTCGAGGGCGCGACCGGATTCGAACGCGGGCAGGTGTTTCTGAAGGTTCGCCTCGTGGATGGGGCGTCGGACCAGAAGGTCTGGGCCGATGTATTTACTACATCTGTAGATTATCTGTCTTCGATGCAGACGCGAGCGGCGAAGGAAATCTTGGTAGCGCTAAGGGGATTCGAACCCCTATTTAAGCCTTGAGAGGGCTCCGTCCTAACCCTTAGACGATAGCGCCACAGACACCTCAGTATAACAAAACCGTGTAGTTACCGAGGCTTTACCTTCAGCCGGATGGATTGGGGCGCGGCGAAGCTGGTTTCGAGAGGAGATCGCGTCTCGATCTTCGCCGCGACGAAGATCTCCTGCTCCACGGGGGAGGCGCTGTCCAATGCCTCGATCGTGAAGGTACGCTTCGTCTCGTCTTCGTTGATTAGTACGCCGTTGAGGCCGACGTCCAGAACGCGGACTCTCGGGGGAAGATTGCGGATCTCGACCGGGACGCGGCCGCCGAAACCGTTCTGACGGGTGATGCTGACGGCCACTTCCGCCGTGCCGCCGGGTTGAAGGACGATCTCCTTCGTCTCGGAGACCATTACGACGTCCGGTTTGGGCATCAGGGCAATGAACTTCAGACGGTCTTCCGGGTTGGCGTATCGCGTGACAGAGCCTGCTCGGCCAGCGACTTTGAGCGGTGTCGCCGTTTCGAGTTGAGCGTCGGCGCTGGCGGACAGCAGGACAGTGGTGGACGCTTGGCCAGGTTGAATGACTGCCTTCGTGGTCTGCAAACCTGCAGGAAGGTCTTCGACTGTGACGTCGATTGGCGCGTCAAGGCCATCGAGGCGCAGAGCCGTTACGGTCACCGGCACCGAGCCACCAGCCGGTATGTTGGGATTCTTCGGAGTCACGGCGAGTTTGAAGTCTCCGCGGAGAGGGCGAATGTTCAGGCGATATGAGTGTTCTTCGCTGCCTGCTCCACGGACATCGCGGATGCGAACCATGTAGTCACCATCGGCTGGGGCCGTGAAATCGAGCCTGGAATCCTTGCCGAAGCCGGGGCCGCCATCGTCATTGTGGGCTTGCGGGCGAAGGAGGGGCAGACCGTTTCGGGTGAACTGCGTACCGGCTGGGTGGATCTGAACCTTGTAAATCGCCTGCTCGAGATGGTGCGCCTCGCCGCTGGTTCCGAGGAAGCTGATGCGCTGGCCGCCGAAGTTCTCGAAGATAGTGTCGTCGTCCGGAGATCGCGGCATTTCGAGGATTCGAACGATCTCGTTACCCGCCATCATGTAATCGCCGACGACTAGTCCGGTTGGAGATGTGAGCCGAAGGTTGCGTCCGAACGAATCGTGGTCACGTAATGTAATGAACGTTTCGAGGACCGCCCGAACGGTAGCGAATTCGATCGGTTTGCCGTCGGCGGTGAGGACGTCGATCTCGGAGTCGAGCTGCGAACCGAAGCGTTGGGCCTGGACTTCGAAGACGAGCTTCTGGCCTTTTGTCGCGCGGAATTTGAAGAAATGCTCGGCTTTGGGAGTCGAGAGCTTGCCATTGATGGTGGAAGGAATGGTGACGGCTTGCGCGGGCTTCATTCCGGTCGCCATCACTTCCGGGTCTTGACCTACAGCCAGTGCGACTTCGTTGAACGCGCCCTTCGGACGAACGTGAACAAGGTTCGGCTCAGTGGCTGCGGGTTCGCCCTTGACGGATAGCTTCGATACACCGCGGAGATCAATGTCCGCTGTGGAGCCGGCTCGTAATCCCAGGGGAAAAGCGCTGGTTGCATAGGTGAACTTGCCTGCTTTGAGCCGATAGATGTGACTCGCGCGTCCGCTCTGCTGGTAATCCGTGATGCGGACGAAGTACGTTCCGGCTTCGGGAAACTTGACGGAATGGATGGGCTCTGCGCCGAACTCCTTCAGGACCGATTGATCCTCGCGGAGAATCGAGACGACGGGCTGGAGCGTGGAGCCGATGGACATCGCGCCGTTTTCGAAGACGAGTTCCTCGCCTGCTTTGACCTTGATCTTGAAGTGGTCGACGTCTCCGGCTTTTCCGATGTCTCCCGAAATGACCGCGGGAAGGAAGGTCTCAACGGCGCTATCGGGCGAGTCATTCGGTTCGCGATCCGGGCTTTCTCCCCAATACGGCTCGAGGAGGAATTTGCCCTCGGGACTGGTGCCGAGCGGTGTTTGCAGACGGAAACCAACGACGCCGATATTTGCATCCGGGTCGACATCGAGTTCGACGGTGACCTGGTTGCGCGGCGGCAAGGGTCCGAGGTCGATCGTGGATGGTGTGCCGTTCGAGCCAAGACGAATGTCGGGCAGGTCTGGCAGCTCTTTCACTCGAAGGATGCGACCTTTGATTCCGGGCTGGTCGAAAAGGATGGCGTGGGCTTTGGCGAGGTTGAGTCCTTCGACGGTCAATTCCACAGTTGTTCCTCGCGAGACGCCGCGCGGCGAGACCACTGTGATCGTCGGAGGTGTCGTGCGATTGCCGGTGGGATGTATCTCGTCGCCAAGCATCGCGACAGCGAGAAACGGGACTAGGAAGAATGGTTTTCTCATTTGACTAACTCGACTACCTCGCGTTGAAGATGGTGAGTGAACCGTCGTAGCGGCCCGCGGCAAACGTCCGGCTGTCGGGGGCGAACTCGAGTCCGTTGACCCAGTCGGATTGTTGCGCGATGGTTTTGATTTCCGCGAGTTCGGGCACTTTGAAAACTTTGATCGTTTTGTCTGCGGACGCGGAGACCAGTGTCGATCCGTCGGGAGCCCAAGCGAGCTTGAGGATCGCGTCTTCATGAGCGATCTGCGATTGCAGAAGGCGACCGCTCTTGGCTTCGAGCGCCCAGACCCGAATGGTCTTGTCGAGGCCTGCCGCGGCGACCATTTTGCCGGTTGGGTCAATTGCGATCGTGTTGATACCGTCGGTGGGCTCGCCGAGAGTAAACAGACGCTCGCCTGTGGCAGCATTCCAAATCTTGATTGTGCGATCGGCGGCGCCGGATATGAGTCGGGCTCCGTCGGGCGTAAAGGCGAGTGCGTAGATCGCGTCGATGTGATCCTTCAGCGTGCGGAGTTCTTTGCCTGAGCTCGTCTCCCAGATCTTGACGAACTTGTCATAGCTGCAGGTGGCCAACGATTTTCCATCGGGCGAGAAGGCGACGGCGTAGATGGTATCGGAGTGGCCCGCGATGGTTGCGGTTTCGGCTCGAGTCGCGACGTCCCAGATTTTGACTTCGCCTTTTCTGCCTGCGACACCACCGGCAGCGGCCAGGAGCTGACCATCTTTACTGAATGACAGCGAACGCACTGTCTCGGCGTGGCCGGTGAGCGTCGCAAGCGGCTTGCGTGTTCCGGCGTCAAGGAGAGTCACCTCTTTGTAGCCGCCAACCGCGATCATTTTGCCGTCCGGCGAATAGGCCAGAGAGAAAATCTGCGGTTTCGTTGCGCCATAGAGCGACGCGGTGATTGCGAGAAGAAACGTTGCGGCTCTCATGTCAGTGATTGAACATGAACTCTTTGCTTGTGAGCATGGCCCACGCCATGTCTTCGAGGGCTTGCCGGCGAGCATCGCGCTGCTGATCTTGAGTGCCTTTGATCGCTCGCGCATCGGCGAGAGCCTGGCCAGTTGCTGCTTCTCGGCGTCAGTGGGGTAGCGAGAAAAGGCTGACAGCGTCAGGTGCTCAATGATGCGGCTATCGGATAATCCTAATCGCAACAGAAGCGAGACGTAGCCGTTCGGGATTACTGAGCTTCTTGTTGAGCGTGTCGCCGTTGATGATGTGCAGCGCCTGGCCGATGCTCGGATCACTGGACCGCTCGGATGCATCGCAAATTGCGCGCTGGGGACGGCCGAAGACCGTAAGAAACTGCGAAGCCACTTGCGAATCCGGCAACTGGAGCGCGCGTGTTCCGGCGGGGAAACCGGAGAATCCGGTGGGCACACCGAGTACTTGCGACAGTCGCGTCCAAGAGCACCTCGGCCGGCAGGCGGCGGATTATGTATTTCGAGTAGTAGCGGTTGTCGTCGCTCGTTGGTCGCATTGGCGTCGGCGGAGCGCTGATAGGCGGCCGAATTCATGATCGTCGCGGATCAGCCGCTTCACGTCGAATTTGTTGTCGACGAAGTCTTTGGTTACGGCGACGAATAGACTCTTCGTTCGACGCAGGATTGGTCGCACGAACGTCGTCGATCGGGTCAGATAGTCCCTTGCCCATGATGTTGCCCCACACGCGATTGACGATCGTTGCGGGCGAACATCTCGTTCGAAGGACTGGTGAGCCACTTGGCGAAGTGCGCGCGCCGATCGGACTGGACATCGAGTGACATCGAGTCGCCATCGAGTGGCGTCGGCTGCATGGGGCGGAGCAGACGCGGATGATTGATGTCACCGGAGGTTTTGGCGAACACGATGGAATCGGCAGGATCATCGCCGTTCTTCACGCCGACGCGCGAGAACAGATTCGCCATCTGGTAGTACTGCTTCTGAGTCCATTTCTCAAGCGGGTGATTGTGACAGCGCGCGCAGGTCAGTCGCTGGCCGAGAAACGCCTGCGTGACGTTCTCGGTGAGCTCGATGGGGTCCTTGTGAAGGACGAAGTAGTTCAGCGCGCCGTTCTGCCGGGTGCTGCCTGCGCTGATGAAGATGTCGCGCGCGAACTGATCCCACGGCTTATTCTCTTTGACGCTGTTGCGTATCCAGTTGTAGAAGTCGCGCGTGGCGGCAGGACGGAGCTTCTTGCTCGGATACGAGAAGCAAGTCCGACCATCTTGTATGCCCAATAGTCGACGTACTCTTCGCGTTCGAGAAGTCGGTCGATCAGCTTGCGCGCTTGTCGGGCGATTTGTCGGCGAGGAACTGTTCGACCTCTTCCGCGGTAGGCAGAATGCCAGCGGCGTCGAGGAAGGCGCGGCGAATGAATGTCGAGTCCGACACATCGCCGGAAGGCTGGACGTTCAGGCTCTTCAGCTTCGCGAGGACGAAGTCGTCGATGTAGTTCTTGCGCTGGAACTTCGAGTACGCTTCCGCGGGGACGTTGTTCGGGTACGGCGACGTCATGGTCGCGTAGAGCACCCGGCTGGAGTACCAGAGAGTCATCAGCCGCCTCTCCGTGACCCGTCCGATCTTTACGCGGCCGTTGTCGTCGACGGTTGCGACGCCTTCGTTGTTGGAGTTGTACTTGACCCAGCGCGTGACGTCCGCAGTGCTGTTGTCCGAGTAGCTGCGCGGTGACTTTGAGCTGCTGCTTCGTCGTCCAATCTTGAGCGTCGCCTGCTTGGGCTGTGACTTCGAGAGCGAGACAACTTCCGTATCGCTTGCTACAGGCGGAGGTGTTCCGGCGGCGATCCACTCGGAGATGATCCTGTATTCGAGGGAATTTGGTTTGAAGCGGAGTCCACCGCCGTGGCCGGTCTGCCATCGTCGCCTTGCGGAGAATCAGGCTGGCAGCTGGGTCGGCCAGAGTGATGCGGCGGCCGAGGGACTGACGCGTGAGCATGTCGTAGTCGACGTTCCGGATCATAGCCGCGAAGAGTGAGCTTGAACCCGCCTTTACCAGCCAGCGCTCCGTGACATGCGCCTTGATTGCAGCCCGCTTTGGTCAGCACCGGCATCACGTGATTGCGGAAGCACCAGCCGTTCGGCGGGACGCTTGCAGCTCCAGTAGCGCTAGTACGCTGTGCGGCCGCGAGTACTACCGATGAACGCTAGCAGAACGCAGCCAACATGTTCTCGAGACAACTCCTATCGCGAACAGTTCGCTGATGGGTTCGACGCCGCGATCGACGAGCGGGATGGGCCGGCCCTGGGCGCCCGGCAGCTCGGCTTCGAGATCGATTCCCAGACCTTTATAGATCGTTGCGGCCACTTCTGCCGGGGTTGGTCGGACGGTCCTTTGGCGCGCCACCGATTTCATCGGATGCGCCGACGACTGTGCCGCCCTTCAGCGGACCGCCACCCATCAGGATGCGTCCAGCATTGCGGCCAGTGATCGCGGCCGCCGGCGGGATTTACCTTCGGCGTACGGCCGAATTCGCCGAAGGCAACGACCATCGTGTTCTGCAGCAGGCCTCGCTGGCTGAGGTCTTCGAGCAGCGAGCTGTAGGCCATGTCGAACATGGGTCCGACGAGGTCGCGGTAGCAGCTGATCGGGCTGAACGGCTTCGAGCCGTGGATATCCCACGTGATCTCGTCGAACACCGTTTCGAACATGTTGATAGTGACGAAACGGACGCCCGCTTCGATCATGCGGCGGGCGAGCAGACAGCTCTGGCCGAAGCGATTGATGCCGTATTTTTCGCGGACGGCTTCTGGCTCGCGATGCAGCTCGAAGGCCTCACGGGCCTTCTGCGACGACATGAGCGTGTATGCCTGCTGGAAGGTGGAATCGAGCAGCCGCGCGTCCTGCGATGTTTCGAACATGCTGACGGATCTTGTCGACCATCTCGCGCCAATTGCTTGCGGCGGTCGACGCGCAGAGCAGAAAGATAATCCGGCGGCAGCATGTCGGGCACGCGGAAGTTCGGATCCGACGGATCGGCGTTAAGGACGAAGGGATCGAAGCTCTTTCCGAGATAGCCGGCGTTCTGACCGTGCGGCATGTTTCCGCCGGTGTTGCCGATGGGACGCGGCAGCAGCACGTGCGGCGGCACGTCGCCCTTCGGCCCTTTGAGCTTGCCGAGCGACGCAACCGATATGCGGATGCTCGATGCCACCCTGGAAGATGCGGCCGGTCTGCATCATCTGATGGCCGGTGTCGTGGACGGCGGCGGCCGTATGGTACATGCTGCGCACGATGGAGTACTTGTCCGCGTGCTTCGCCATGCGGGGGAAGTTTTCCGAAATCTCGATGCCGGGCACGTTGGTCTTGATCGGCTTATAGGGACCGCGGATCTCGACGGGCGCGTCCGGCTTCATGTCCCATGTGTCGAGCTGCGAGGGTCCGCCGACGAGCATCAACATGATGCAGTTGACGTCCTTTTTGCCGTCGACGACGCCTTGGGCTTTGAGACTAAAAAGGGAGTTCAGTGAGAGGCCGAGCGCGGAGAGAGAGCCGGCGTGGAGAAAATCACGGCGCCGGAGTCCATCACAGAACTCAACGGGACGGTCAGCGTCTAGACGTAGCATGGCTTTTTACTTGCATCTATGGTATCTCCAATTGGACTACCATAGCGGTTGGACTGCGTCAGAGATACAAGCTCGGATTTCGGCTTCGTCAAAGAGACGGCCTTCCCCGACGAGAAACTCGCAGCCGTATTCCTGTCGAAAGACTTCGTCACCGAGTGTCGCGCGCCCTTCTTCGAGAAAGTCTGCCGGGATGCGGGGGCACTCTTCGGCAGGCGCCTGAATTCGCAACCACGGGCGGTCACTTGCCCATTCGCGATAGAAGAATCCGCTTTTGCCATTTGGGGTGCTCATGAGCCAGAGGGAGCCACCGCCGACAGCCAGCATGGGACGAAGGGTATGGTACATCTCGTCGGAGACGCGGGATGCTTCGTCGATGATCATCAGGCCGACGCCGGAGAAGCCGCGGATGGTGTCTTCGCTCTCCGGGAGGCCCACGATTCGCGATCCGTTCGGAAGGAGGATGGAGCACGGGTTGTGGCCGTCGGTCCGGACACGAAATCCGAGCTTTGTTACTGACTTACGCGCCTTCCGCAGAAATTCGCTACTTTGGCGGAGACTTGGGCTGGCGACGAGAACCAAGCTTTCGGGATGAAACTGGGCGTAATGAACCGCTTTGATGGCGCAGGTGGTGGATTTTCCCCATTGGCGTGAGCAGTTGAGGATGCCGCGCTTCGTTTGTACGCAGAGGACTTCCTGCTGCTTGGGATCGGGCTCGAAGGAAAGGATGTCGCGGGCCAGGCGATGGCGTCGGCGGGATAGTCCTGTGACGTTCGGGCGGTCCTACGGCTCACCTTCGCGATACTGCGCTCAAAGCGATACGGTTGATGCTTTCTATTGCTGCGTACCCAAGCCACAAAACTGCTCCCTATCCTGCGGCTCCGGCGGCTCCTGCGGCCAGACTGACGGCTGCATGGGCCATCTCGGGTTCGCTTGGTAATACGAGAATTTCGGGCTGCCGGCGACGGAAGACGATGGTTCTGGGGAGAGTGGCTTCGGGGGTTGCCGCTGGTGCTTCCGGTTGTGGTTGAGGAGAGCTTGAGTTTCTGGGTTCCGGGGCGGTGGGTTGCGGAGATGCGGCTGCGGGCTTGCGGTCGAAGCGGTCGCCTTGCAGGTCGCGCAGGATTCGGTAGGCTCGGGCGAAGGCGCGTCCGGCGGCGGCTGCGTAGCGTGTAAGAAGGGCGGCTCCGGCGTTCTTGTCGGTGGTTCCGAGAAAGGCAAGGACGTGGCGGGTGGGTCCGTCGATGATGTCAAATTCCTGATCGATTTGGGCTCGCTGTTCGAGCATCTCGAGCTCGACTAGAGCGGATTCCATGGCGGCGACTCGCTGCTCGCGCCAGGACGCGGCAAGCATGCGGTCGACGAGATCCATTTCGACGGCGTCGATGGGTTGGAAGCGGGCTATGAGAGCGTCGCGCTGGCGGATGTATTCGTAGGGGTCCTCGGTGGAAAGGAGGACGAGGTGTCCGGAGGCGAGGTTATGGCGCATGCCGTTTTGGGCGGAGCGGTCTTTTCCCTGTTGAGTCTTGGGACCGCTCGATTTGGCGCCGTTATTTCGGGATGCTTGTTTTTGATTATCCGATCGCATTTCTAACTCCGGATAGAGAGTAGCATGGCGGGTTTCGGGGGATTTAGTAAGTGCCTTTGTTTGCAATGAAAGTAGTGTTGTGAATGAGGTTTTGGAGAGAGTGAGTTTTGGCGCAGATGAACGCAGATGAACGCGGATCAGAAAAATCCGCAGCTTATCCCTAAGGTATTTCCCCGACTAGCCAAAGTATACATTTAATATCATGGGCTTTCGGTAGCCCCTTCCATCAACGCTCGATCAGGTTCGAGGCAATGCCGCGACGAAGCGGTCGATTCAGAACCTCGATCAGTATGGAGTGTGACTCTGGCGAAGGAATATGACTACGGGCTGGCGGAAAATACCTCGAAGCTGCACATCATGACTTACCTGAACGATGCGAATTACATGACACGGTACATTCGCAATCGTTTGACTCTGGCCAAGATGTATGTCAGCGGGCAGGCGTCCGTCGATCTTGTGACGAATTACTACGACTGGGTGAGCCCGGTGAACCCCTGCAACTCGCTGCCGACCTATGGATCGTATCCGGCGCAGCCAAATGTGATTCTGCACGACAGCGCGAACTATGGGCTTGGGTTTATGTATCGGGCAATCTCAAATCCACGCGCAGTCTGACGACAGGCAACTGCCAAGCTTACGATTATCTCGGCATGCAGCGTCGGAAGGATGACAGTGTCGGGTCGTCGGCGACGATGACGCCGGATGCTTCGAAGAACTATGCTGTGCAGTCGGCGATCACGGCGAATGGCTACACCACCAGCATGCAGTGGGACAGTTTGCTGAACATCACGAGCGAGACGGGTCCGAATAATGCGACGGCGACGTTTGGGTATGATCTGGTCGTCCGGCGGACATCTTCGCAGGGACCGGATGGAGATTCGCAGAGTAGTGAGTACTCGGTGCCGGGTCGCGTGAATATTAGCCGGTCGGGGAAGCGATTCACGGCGACGTACCTCGATGGTTTGGGCAGGCCGATCAAGGTGGAGACGGGGTACAATCCCACGCCTTCGACGAGCGTAGTGGAAAGCGTTGTCGAGACGGAGTATGCTCCGTGCGCGTGTACGCCGATGGGAAAGATGAAGCGGGTGTCGCAGCCGCGCAAGCCGAGCGATCCGGCGATCTGGACGACGTATGATTATGACGAACTCGGGCGGGTGGTGACGGTGACGCATCCACCGAATACGGGGACGGCGGGAAGCTCCGGGACGACGACGTATCTGTATTATGCGAACACGGTGAAGGTGACGGACCCTGCTGGTCGCTGGAAGAAGTACACCATGGATGGCTTTGGGAATTTGACGTCGGTGGAAGAGTCGAAGCCGGGCGGCGGCAGCTATGTGAGTTCGTATGTTTATACGCCGTTCAACCAGTTGAGCACGGTGACGATGACTCGCGATGGATTTTCGGGACATACGCCGCAGAGTTTGACGCAGACGCGTACATTCACCTATAGCTCGGATTTGCAGTTGCCGTCGACGACGTTTCCGGAAACGCCAGGCACTACGACCTACAGCACGGCCGGGGATGGGAAGCCAAATTGGAAGAAGGATTATAAGGGTCAGCGGACATATTTCTACGATACGAGCCGAAGGCTAATTCGGGTGGAGCGCTACATTGGCACGTCAACGGTGGAAGACGCTTACGGGCATGTGGATTATTACTATGACTCGGTTCCGTTCACGACTGATTTTCAGGGTGTGAACCGGCAGGGTCGGCTGGCGGGGACACGGTTCAATTGCGATGCAGCGTATTTGAACTGCATGTATGAGTTGTATAGCTATACGGTGGGTGGCCGACTGAAGAAGAAGCGGCTGCCGACCACGTCCGGGAATCTGGAATTGAGCTTTGAGTACGATGCCGAAGGCAAGATGCAGTACATGGTGTACCCGAGCGGGAAGCGAGTGAAGTACACCTATGACGATCTGGCGCGTCACACGGGGTTGAAGAACGTGCAGGGCGCTACGGAGACCGATATCGTGAATAACCCGACGTATGGGGCGTCGGGGGAACTGAAGTCGATGTCTTGGTACTGGTCTCCGACTCAGCCGTTTGCTACGCAGAACTGGACGTATAACAACCGGCTGCAGATGACGAACTATACGTATGGCGGTCCGGGTGGTTCGGTGAACCAGGAGTATAAGTACAGCGCGAGCGCCAATGACGGGAAGCTTTGGCGGAAGAAGGATCATGTGTCGGGGGAAGAGGTCGAGTATCAATACGACACGATTCATCGGTTGGCGAGCGCGGGGGTGTTGGCAGGGACGGCGCCTGGGCAGGAGTGGACCCCTGGGCTGAGACACAAAGTTAAGGAGGCTATCGCCGTTCGCTGGAAAAGCATTGGCGGCGAGGTTGTTGTTGGTCCACTGTGGACATAGCTGAGCGGAGGATAGAGCGCTCCAGGGATGGAACTCGAGCGCCGACTCAGTTGCCGGAATGACCGGGGCGGTGGAACCGCCCCGAGTCCGCTTAGCCATTCTGGCTGGAAAGCGATAAATCCCCGGGTCGCAGGGGCAGAGCCCCCGATCTGCTAAATGGATTCTCATGGCGCATCGCCTGCTTGGCGTTCGAACTCGGACGGTGTTAAATAACCAAGAGCCGAGTGAAGCCGATGTCGATTGTAGACGCGCTCTAGAAACTCTCCGATACAGGCGCTCGCTTCCCGAAAGTCCCGATACTCATTGCGGTAAACCTCCTCATACTTCAACGTCTTCATGAACGACTCGCAAGCCGCATTGTCGTACGGATTCGCTTTGCGACTCATGCTGATCTCAGCTTGGTGTTGTCTCAGGATGCCCGTATATTGCTGGGAGGCGTATTGCACGCCGCGATCGGAGTGATGGACGAAGCCTGGCGGCGGTTTTCTCTCCAGCAACGCCATTTGCAGCGCGGTGGTCGCCAATCCAGCTTCCAGCGTTCGCCCCAGAGCCCAACCAATGACACGACGTGAGAACGCGTCGAGTATCACTGCCAGATATATAAATTCGACTTGCAGACGGATGTAGGTGATATCTGCAACCCAGAGTTGGTTCACGGCTGTCGGCTTCAGTTGGCCTGCCAGATTGGGATAGACCGGCAGTTGATGTCGAGAGTCGGTGGTCACCGCAAATTTACGCCGCCTAACGCACAACAGATTGTCTTCCCGCATCATCCGCAGCACGCGCTTGTGGTTGACGTTGAAGCCACGCTGCTGCAAAGCGGCAGTGATTCTACGGTGGCCGTATGCCGGCGATTCCACTGCGATTTTCTGCATCTCGTCTCGGAGCTCCATCTCCACTGGAGAGGCCTGTCGCGGCTTCCGAAACCGATAAAACCCAGCCCGGCTTAGGCCAGTCATTTGGCACAGTGCATTCACGGCTTTGCCTTCCGCCGCGGCTTGCTGGATTTCTTCAAACAGGCATCCTCGCCACTGACGACGGCTGGAGGGTGATACTCCTTGAAATGCTGCAAGGCCCTTTTTAAAAAATCGTTCTCCATTGTGAGTTGGCCGATCTTGCGCTCCAGCTCACCGATCCGCCGGGCCTCCTCCACCACTGGCAGCAACATTCCTCGTCGCCCAACGCCAGGAAATGCAAGATCACCCTTGGCCCGCCATTCTCCTCGCCAGCGGTCCACTAAATGAGGACTCACTTGATACTTACGTGCGATCTCACCAATCGTCGCCCCAGCGTCGATGGCACGCATCGCGGCAACCTTCAGATCACGGCTGTAGATACTTCGGGACAAATCCATTGCCTCAACTCCATTCAATGTATTTCGTCCCTTAACTCCCTGTCTCAGTTTTGGGGTTCACTCCAGGGCAGGAGTGGGGTCAGATCTATACCTACGATGGCTTCGGGAACATGAAGCAGAAGCAAGGATTTGGAGTGGCTGCTGCGACAGGGTTCAATATCGCGATGAATTCGGCGTTGAATAACCGGCCGGCTGCGGGCGATCCTGGGGATATTGATAATCGGATCATGACGGCGGGAGGCGAGACGTATGCGTATGCGCCGGATAATAAGCGGATTAAAAAGGTTCTGAGTTCGAGCACGGCGACGTATTGGTATCTGTGGGTGGGAAGCATGCGCGTCGGAACCTACACGTTTGTGTGGAACGCTGCGACTTCCAAGTATGATCCGGTGGTGGTGAAGGAAGACTTGTATGTGGCGGGTCGGCGGGTGGCTCCTTCGGACCGGTTAGGGTCGGACTTGAGTGGTGGGGTGCGGTTGATGCCGTACGGGGAAGAGATTGGAACTCCTGTGGCGCATGATCGTACGAAGTTTGCTACGTATCATCGGGATGCCTCGGGTTTGGATTATGCCGACCAACGCTATTATTCGCCGGGGACGGGGAGGTTTGCTACTGGGGATCCGTACTTGGCGAGTGGTGGGCCGAGCGAGCCCGGGTCGTGGAATAGGTATGCGTATGTGGGTGGGGATCCGGTGAATAATGTCGATCCTGAAGGTCTGTTCTACAGCGTCGCCGACTTGGTCCAGCAAACTGTTAAACGCGCGACACCGAGGCTAGATACAGCAACGTGTACTTATGGCGGCGTAACATATCCTTCGTGGGTGGCGATCTGCCGAGTAATGCCCCTGCTTATAGGGCCAGAGACTTCATCGCCGCAGACCAGTGATGATGTCGAGAGACAGGTTAATCTAACAACTTCTGACGTTCTCATGCAGGGATTGCCGATGGTCGTTCAATACGCGGCATCGATATTAGCTAATCCTGAATGCGGATCACTTTTCAGCGGTCAGGATCCAAGTATAGTTCTCACGGCAATGATGGGGACATTTGGGAGAGACGGCCAACTGGAGGGGGGCCGTATTTCCTTTAGAAACCTCCCCGGAGTTCGAGTTGCTCAGGTTGAAGTGAGTGGCGCATCATCGGCAGCCGTCGGTGGTAACGGACACAACGGGTCTACGTGGGAAACCGCAGTAATCGAGATTGACATGGAAATATGGAGAACAATGAGTGGCATCGAACAAGCCCGCACTTTAATTCACGAGCTTGGTCACGTGTACCAACTCGTTACAGGTCTTGGGGCGTCACACTTCGAGTATGACGTTAAGGCGGATGGAAACCCAGACACGGAAGCGCAATCCAGGAATAGATTGAGGGAGCTTCGATGCCGCTAGTGATGCTAGTTGGTTTACTCACTGCGACAGTTATAGTGGCACAGACGAAACCCTCCACGCTCTTGGCGAGCTTAACGATCACAGACGTATGTGAAGTTCTAAACAATCCGGTCGATTGGAATGGACGTCTTGTCGAGATCCGCGGTGTTTTCGGCAATGCATTACGTCCTGAGTCACCTTGTCCTAAATCGTTCGTGACCGAGGGTCATGTTTGGCCACAGGCTATAGATGTTCGCGGCGTACGAGAAAAAGATATAGCTGTGTATCCAAGGTTGATCGCTAATACTTATACGTTTGATGACTTCGTCGTTGGCATGAGGGGGTCTCCGCGACAACCCCAGCAGTCGAAAGTCGTGAACGTAATTGGCTATCTCATAACACGCGAGAAATATGAGCTTGTTAGAACTGGATACGGTTACTTAGGAAATGGGTTCGGTCACCTTGCTGCATTTCCCGCTCAAATGATTGTTCACGGCGTTAGACCGTCAAGCGGGTCACGAACACCTGCCAAGTAGTTACTGCTTCGTACCCAATGGGTCGACGAACGCAAGGTTCCAGGATGGACTCCTACCGTCAGCAACAATATTTCTGGGCGCAAACTCCGGTGAGCGGGCATCCGCATATTGCGCAAGTGGACACAACGCTCGATCAGGTTCCAGGCAATGCCGCAACGAAGCGGTCGATTCAGAACCTCGATCAGTATGGCAATGTGATTCTGGAGAGGAAATGATTACGGATGGCGGAAAGCACGTCCAAGCTGTACATCGTGACGCACCTTAACGATGCGAATTACATGGCACGGTATATTCGCAATCGTTTGACTCTGGCCACGATGTATGTCAACGGGTTGAGTCCTGTGGAGCTTGTGAAGAATTATTACGGCTGGACAAGTCCGGTGAACCCCTTCAATTCGCTGCCGACGTATGGGTCGTATCGGGCGGAGCCGAATGTGATTCGGCACGACAGCGCGAACTATAGGCTGGGGTTTATGTATCGGGGCAATCTCACATCCACGCCCAAAGGTGTGACGACAGGCAAGTGCCAGGCTTACGACTATCTCGGGATGGAGCGGCGGAAGGATGACAGTGTTGGGTCGACGGCGACGATGACGCCGAATGCTTCGAAGCATTATGCTGTTCCGTCACCGATCAAGGCGAACGGCTACACGACCAGCTTGCAGTGGGACAGCTTGCTGAATATCACTAGCGCGGGACCGATAAGCGACTAGTTTTGAGGTTAGCTTCGCCCGTTGATGGGTTGGTTCGCTCCAGACTCCAAACAGGGAACGAACTGAAAAGAAGCGATCGAGGCGAATTCCATACCTCTTCCAAACTCGTTGAAGCACATTCGAGCGAACATGACTGATGACTTTGCATGTGCTCCCGGCCCGAGAGTATTACGCAGGCAATGATGCAAAGTCGTGTCGGCGCGTTGTGTACGAATGTGGTACGATTGCCTTCGCGTGAAGGACGCATCCGGTCCGCGGAAAGGGTAGAAGCCCACCTATCAGCATCAAGTTTTTCGCTACCTTCTTTCGGCCCGATAAGCGGACAACGGGCGCTTCGATGAAAGGAGGTCGCTATGTCGACTGATCCCGAGGCGGCGCCACGCCGTCTTCCCGAACGTCCCAATCTCCGCCATTTAAAGGACCAAGCCAAAGACCTCGTCAAAACCGGCGCGGCGGCATCGATTACCGATGCGCAGTTCCAGATCGCGCGGCTGTACGGGTTTGCGAGTTGGCCAAAGCTCAAGGCACATGTCGAGTCCTTCGAAGAGGCGGGTCAACTCAAGCAGGCTATCGACACCAACGACATTGTTCGTGTCAAAACGATGATGACGCGCAACCCGGCGCTGCACAGTGCTCCGCTGGGTTACGGCAAGGATGGGCCGCTCACCTGGGTGGCGGAATGCCGCGTGCCATGGGAATCTCCGAGTCCCGTGAGATTGGCGATGGCGGAATGG
Source organism: Bryobacteraceae bacterium (assembly GCA_963844855.1). Lineage (GTDB taxonomy): Bacteria > Acidobacteriota > Terriglobia > Bryobacterales > Bryobacteraceae > DASQDN01. Next base: position 137,849 of record CAWJQP010000076.1, on the reverse strand, counting down.
ATGATCGCGCACGGATCGGACGTGCACCAAGGGGGCGACGGACCCCTTATGCGCGCTGCGCTGAATGGATATCGCATCCCGATGATGGAGGTGCTGGTGGCGCACGGTGCTGACGTAAACGCCATGTGGCATGGACATTTCCCCATCATTTTTGCGCCGTGCGAATCAGTGGATGCGGCCGCTCTGAAATGGCTGCTCGATCACGGAGCAGATCCGAATCTTCGGGATCCACGGCAGAGCGTAGTTGGCCGACCCTGTCCAGGCACGGCTCTCGATTACCTCGTAGGGTCGTACGCGCGTTCGCTGGAACGGTTGAGCGCTTGCATCGAATTCCTTCTCGCGGCGGGTGGCGAGACCCGGTACGACGCGCCGGCTGTGCTGGCATTGCTGCGCGGCCGGCTCGATGATCTGGCAGAGTTGATTGACGCCGAGTCAGGGCTGGTGAATCAACGTTTCTCAGAACTCGATTGCGGCCATACCGGTGGACGTCTTCTCTCGCTTCAAGGAGGAACGCTTTTGCATGTGGCTGCGGAGTACGGCAATCTGGCGGCGGCTGCTCTGCTCCTTGACCGTGGAGCAGACGTCAATGCCCGGGCAACCGTCGATGAATCCGGCGTCGGCGGTCAGACTGCGATCTTCCATTCTGTGACGCAGTTCGACGATGGAGGCTTGCCGGTGACGCAGTTACTGATTGAACGTGGCGCCGACCTTGCGATTCGCGCGAAGCTTCCGGGAGACTACGAGCGGCCGGGTGAGATCGTTGAGGGTACTCCGTTGGGATATGCGCTGCTGTTTGGAGGCGATAGCCAACCGAGAACGGTGACTCTGCTGCAAGAACGGGGCGCGCCACGGTGACAGCAGAGCTTACGATCAAGTCCTGATCGCAGTAGTGGCGTGTGTTGTCACTGAGTGGTCAGTGAAGAGTGGACCCATGTCGAGACAGCGGGAGCAAGATCCTTGATCAGCTTCCATCCGCTGTCACCGTTCGTCAGGATGACGTATCCGGATTTGCGAGCCGGACAGATTTCTGAAGTCGAATGGAATCCCGTTTGATCACCACCGTGGCTGACGAGGTTGTGATCAGAGGCCTGCACTACCTTCCACCCAAGGGCCCACCAAATGGAGTAGTCTTTGCTCTCCTCGACCTTGACCTGCGGTCGCAACATTTCCGATAAGCTCGCACGACTGAGTCGAAATGCATCCTGCGGTCTGGGCTCAAGGATCTCGATCAGAAACCTCGCATAATCGGTGGCTGTCGTAAGCAACCCACCCATGGCTCCGTATCTCGCCACGCTGGCGCCCGTCGGTTTGCGATCGGGCAGGGGCTGCCCAATCCCATCGTGAGGACGGGCGATGTTCCGAGAAAGCACGGCGGACCGGAGATATCCCGAGGCATTCATGCGGAAAGGAGTGAGGAGATTATTTTTCATGTACGCGTCGAAGTCTGTGGCGCACACTTTCAGGTCGTCCTCGAAGCGGCTACAGTCTTCTTTGCTGACACGGCCAATCAGGGTCGTGACCACAGATTGCAGATAGAAATAACCCTCGCCTGAGTACACCCATTTCTCGCCCGGATTGAAGTGGATCTTCAACGGGTTCACTCCGGTTCGTGTGTTCTGAAAACCTGTCGTATGAGAAAGAACGTGTCGGGCGGTGATCCGGTTCAGCCTTTCGTCGCCTGACAGGAACCGTTCGCCCGTGTAGTTGATCAGCGGTGTGTCAAGGTCGAGGATGCCCTTCTCCCAAAGCTTCATGACTGCATAGGCGAAAACAGGCTTGCTCATTGAGGCCGCTTCGAAGACCGTGTTGCGATCCACGGGAGCGCTGGACTCCCGATCCCTAACACCAAACCCCGCTGCCCATCTGATCTTCCCGCCGTTGATGATAGCTATCGAAAGTCCCGGCACATTGTTCGCGCGCATCAGTTTTGGAATGCTCTTGTTGAGATCTGCGATCCGCGAAGTCCAGCCAGAAGCGGGATTCGAAGACCTCGCGTGTTGAGCTCCCGTGAGAGAAGCGGCGATTGAGGTAAAAGCGAGACTGATTCCTTTGCCAGCGTGAGCAAGGAACTGACGTCGGTGAGCGCCGCTAAGCATAGATTTCAGTTCAGGGAAGAAAGATCTGGCTCGAAATTTGTGTAAAATGACGACTCACGAGACAGATTATGGCATCAGCGGCAGCGGTTATTGTAAATGCATGGCAATCCCGATTGAGCGGATCGCTTATCACCAGGTCTGACAGCGAGTACGAGACAGCGCGTCAGATCTGGAATGGAATGATCGACCGGAGACCGGCAATCATTGCCCGATGCGCCACGCCCGAAGACGTTCGTACCGCCGTCAAACTGGCCCGTTCCGAAGGTCTGCCCGTCAGTGTTAGAGGCGGCGGTCACAGTGTTGCGGGCACAGCCTTATGTGACGACGGCGTGATGATCGATCTCTCGCCGATGAAGGGAGTCAGAGTCGATGCGGGGCTAAGAGAGGCGGTTGCCGGGCCGGGCGTTCTATGGGGTGAATTCGACGCTGCGACTCAAGCGCACGGATTAGCTACAACGGGAGGTCAGGTTTCTCACACTGGTATTGCCGGGCTTACGCTTGGGGGCGGGCTGGGGTACCTCATGGGAAAGTACGGGGCCACCTGCGACAACGTACTTTCGCTTGACGTTGTCACTGCGGATGGCGAGATGCTAATCGCCAGTGAGGAACAGAACCCAGACTTATTCTGGGCGATGCGAGGCGCCGGCGCCAACTTTGGGATCGTCACTTCGTTCCGCTACAGGCTTCATCCTCTTGGGCAGGTCCTGGCGGGCATGCTGCTTTACCCGCGAGAACAGGCCGCTGAAGTCTTCGCGTTCCATCGAGAGTTTCTCGCCGGGACACCGGATGAGCTTGACACGACCATCGGCTTCCTGAATTCACCGGAAGGGTTCCCTCTGGTCGGGATCATTGCCGTTTATGCGGGGAATATCGCCGATGGGGAACGGGTACTCCAGCCCTTGCGAAATTTCGGGGCGCCTGTTGCGGATCTGATCCGACCGATGGCGTATACGGAAGTTCAAAGCATGGTGGACAATGCGGTTCCCGTTGGCCATCGATACTACTGGAAATCCAATTTCGTTGCCGATCTCAGTTCGGGTCTCGCAGGAGTACTCGAGAATGGCGCGAATACGATGCCGTCTCCTCTCTCGATGATTTTGGTATTCGAGATGAAGGGACAGATTCGACGAGCGCCGAAAAGCTCAATGGCGTTCGATCATCGCGAACCCAATTTCGAGATGTCGATCATTGCGCACTGGACGGATGGCGCGGACGATACGGCGAATATTAAGTGGGCGCGAGATGTTTGGAGCGAAGCCCAGCCATACGTCATGCCCGCGGTGTATACGAACCACATGACCGCTGAAGAGTCAAGAGATCGCGTTCGAGCTGCGTATGGCGAGGAAAAGTATAACCGGTTGGCTGCGCTGAAGAGCAAGTACGATCCGGAAAATCTTTTCCGTTCAAATCACAACATTGCGCCTCAGGTCGTTTGAGTGCGCCTCGCTCCGACTTTCCAGCGGACAGGCGGTCAGGCGCTAATGCGGTATGGTCGTTTATGCCATACTTATATGGTTATTATGGATGTATGAAGAAGACGCTACATATCGATGAGAAAACACTTGGGGAGGCAAAGCTGGCCTGTGGCGCCACAACCGACACAGAGACCGTGCGGCTCGGCCTCGAAGCGTTAATCCGGCACGCAGCCAATCAACGGCTTCGGAGGCTGAGAGGTAGCGAGACTGGAGCCGCCGACGTTCCGAGGCGGCGGGACGAGGCAGGCAAGAAAAAAAGAGTTGGCTGATGGTGCTCGTAGATACTTCCGTATGGATTCGCTTTCTCGCTAATCGGATGCCCTATGCGGACCAGTTAGACCGCTTGCTGGATCAAGACGAAACACTCGCGCACGAGCTGATTTATGGCGAATTGCTCATCGGAGATCCTGGCGGTCGCGAAGATTTACTGAAGTCTTATGGCGTCATGCCGCAGCTTTCCAGTATTCCTCATCGGGAGGTAGTCACGTTCGTGCGCGCACAGAAGTTGCACGGCCGGGGACTTGGTTGGATCGACGTACATTTGTTGGCTGCGGCATTGGTAGCCAACGTACCGCTTTGGACAGCCGACGAGCGCTTGGCTAGAGTGGCCGGAGAACTCGGAATCGGATACCGCCCGAGTGACACTTTGGCTCGCGGCTAACATAGCGTCAAGCGTGAAGCAGTGCTATTGAAAACACCAAGTGGCGTGTGCGCTCGATAAAATAGCAAACCATGTGGGGCCACCGCCGCTCTTTTCTGAAGCTTGCTGCTACCGCGCTGCCTGCGCTTTCACAAACGGACAGGGGACGCGCCAAGCCTAATGTTCTGGTGATTCTCACGGACGATCAAGGCTACGGTGACATGTCCTGCCATGGCAATCCCGTCCTGAAGACACCGAACATGGACCGTCTTCACGCCGAATCCGTACGCTTCACCGACTTTCATGTTGCGCCGATGTGCACCCCGACACGCGGCCAGTTGATGAGCGGTGTGGACGCGCTTCGAAACAAGGCCACATCGGTGACGGCGGGACGCGCATTTTTGCGTCGAGACCTTCCTACGATGGCTGACGTTTTTCGTGCCGGCGGATACAAGACGGAGATCTTCGGCAAATGGCACCTCGGCGATCATTACCCATATCGACCGATGGACCGCGGATTCGAAATGGCCAAGTACTTTCTCAGCTACGGTCTGTCTTCGGCCCCGGAGTTCGACAACGATTACTTCAATGGGCGGTACCACGAAAACGGAGTCGTTAAGCAGTTTGAGGGATATTGCACCGATTTCTGGTTTTCTGAAGCGATGAAGTGGATGGGAGAACGCAAGGCCGCGAATGAGCCGTTTTTCTGCTATCTGCCAACCAACACGCCTCACGGGCCGCAGTGGGTGGATGAGAAGTATGCCGCGCCGTATCGCAGTGAGGGCGTACCATCGAAGTTTTTTGGCATGATCGCTAATCTCGACGAGAATCTCGGCAAGCTGGACGCGTTCCTCAAGAACAAAGGATTGCGCGAGAACACGATAGTCGTGTTCATGACTGACAATGGCGCAACGGCGGGGTTCAACGTCCACAACGCGGGAATGCGCGGGCGCAAGACGATGATCTATGAAGGCGGTCATCGCGTTCCGTGTTTCGTGCGCTGGCCGGCAGGCAATTTGCGCGCCTCTGGCGATGTCGATACACCAGCGCAGATCCAGGACATCCTGCCGACGATGATCGACTTCTGCGGGCTGAAGACTCCGGCGAAAGCAAGCTTTGACGGGCGCAGCCTTGCTTCGGTTTTGACCGGAAAAGGATCAGTGCCGGATCGCATGATGGTGGTGCAGTACGGCCAGATTCCTAAGAAGTGGGAATCGACGGTCATCTGGCGGAAGTGGCGTCTCGTGAACGGGGTCGAACTGTACGACATCAGCAAGGATCCGGGGCAGAAGTCGGATGAGGCAGCGGCCAATAAGCCCATCGTCGAGAAAATGCGGACTCACTATGAGAAGTGGTGGGCTAGCGTTGAGGCGGGGCTAAAGGATTTCTGCCCGGTGAGTCTTGGGGCGAAGGAACAAAACCCCGTTTACCTGACATCGGCGGACTGGGAAGAGATTTACGCCGATAATCCCGGTCATGTGTCTAATGCTGTGGGTGGCCCTCGCGGTGGTCCGTGGAACGTCTTCGTCGAGACAGATGGCAACTACGAGATCAAGCTTACGCGGTGGCCTCCACATATGAAGCTGGCTCTCGATGTCGGGCGCGCGCCGCAGAAGATGACGGACGGCTCGCTTCCGGAAGGCAAGGCGATGCCTGTGGCAGGCGCGAAGCTGACCATCGCAGGGCAGGAGCACGCGGTGAAGTCGCAGCCTGGGCAGAAGGCTGCGACTTTCACCGTTCGTCTTAAGGGTGGGGTTACGACAAAGCTTCACGGCTGGTTTACGGATTCTAATAACGGAGATCTCTGCGGCGCCTTCTACGCCACGGTGCGCAAGGTTTAATCGTCCGGAAATCTGCTTTTACTCCGGTTTGATCCTTGTCCAGAAATCCGTAAATTCGATCGTGTCGAAGAACGCGATCACCTCGACGATCTTCCCGTCACGCACTCGCATGTACCAGGTATACGTATTTTTGTACGGTTTTCCGTCGCGAGCGGTAGCCTCGGCGTCGAATAACGCAATCACCATGTCGCCATCGGTGTAAATGCCTCGGACTGTCGGGACGAGCCGTTGTGACAAGCGTGCATTGAAGGGATGGATCACGAGATCAAGAAATTCCTTGCGGCTCGTAAAGGTCTTGGAGACAGGCGAATTACCAACAATCGTCCACTTGGCGTCAGGCGCCAGCAGATCGAAGACGCTCCCCGTTCCATTTCTCCATGCATGGAAGCCCGCCTGTATGGCTTCCTTATTTCTTGCCTCAGCATCTACCTCGGCAGCCATTGTGTTTCCTCCGATCGAGACAGCCAAAAGACATGTCGTGAGCGCGGCGGCAAACCCGGAATAAGTATTCACAATCGCCTCGCTTTTTGGATCTTCTTCCTGAAACTCCCACGTCCTCAGCCAGCGACGGCGTCTGCCAGGATCTTCTGCTCGGAGCGATCAGCAGCTGCGCCGTATGTCACTACAGCTCGGCCAACGATGTCGCCGTCGCGAAGTAGTTCGAGGTTTTCGTTGATGTCCTCGAACCTGATTCTCTTGATGGCGTGTTTGATCTTTCCCGCTTGCGCCAGCGCCATCACTTCACTCAAATCGCTGTAGTTTCCCCAGAAGGAGCCATGATAGGTAAACTCGCGAGCGACAAACGGGAACAAAGGAATATTGATTCGGCTGCCCACCAAACCCACGGAGACGAACGCCCCGGCGGTTGTGAGCAGGCCGAATCCGGTCTGAATCGTTTCCTCAGCGCCGACGCAGTCGATAGCGGCGTCGATCTCGCGCCGGCCCGTCGCCTTTACGAGCTCACCACGAATGTCAGCGAGAGATTTGCCCCTTGTGTTGATGACGTGGTCCGCGCCATGTTCTTTCGCTATCGCCAACTTTTCGTCGCTTCGAGCGAACGCCACGACCGTTGCTCCCGAAGACAGGAGCTTGGCGTATTGTGCTGCATAGATGCCGAGGCCACCGGCGCCGAAGACGGCTAGAACCCGATCGGGGCCGAGCACACCGGCGGCACGCAGTTTCTTGAGTCCGCGATATGGAGTCAGTCCCGCATCCGTGAGCGGCGCTAGCTCTTCCGCCTTCAACTGATACTTCTTATCGATACGGATGAGGTATCTGTAGGGAACGGGAACGAACTCGCTGTATCCACCATACGGGCCAAATCCGGGCCAAGCTCCGTGTCCGCAGATCTGCTCGTTACCGATCTTGCACTGACGACAAGTGCCGTCACCCCATCCACCCACAACGACCACCTGATCGCCGACAGCGAGATTCGCGGTTCCCGGCACGCGATCGCCAATCTCTTCCACCGATCCGGCGATCTCGTGCCCTGGGATCGCGGGAAACGCCAGATTGAGAGCGTCCTTGAAATAGCCGTCGATTAGCTGAAAGTCGGTGCGACACATCCCGGCCGCTTCGACTCTGACGAGAACTTCATCGCCTGTTATCTCCGGCTTGTCGACCTCTTCCAATATGAGGGGTTGCTTGTAGCCATACATTCTCGCTGCGAGCATTTTGCTTCTCCTTGTTTTTAGTTGGTTTCTTGTAGTTCTATCGGGCGGTGCAGGATCAGGATAGTCGCACATGGCATGCGTTCTGAATACCCAGATTGGTGTGTTTTGGCATGCCCGGATTCGGTGTCTGAAAAACACCTGGAATCAGGGGTCGCCGGCGCGACCCTACGAGATTTGAGGGCGAGCAGCCAGACTGCGGATGAGCGGCACGAGCGTGGCGGCGATCTGGTGTTTGGCGATGACGGCTGTGGCGCCAGACGCAATCGCTTCCGCGCCTTCCGCGTCCAGTTCGTAAGTCGCGAGGATCAGAATGTGAACGTGAGCATCGAGTTGCCGAATCTGCCGCACAAGGCAGGATGCAGTCGTGTCAGGGATTTCGAGATCGATGATGGTGACAGCCGGCCGCTGTTGTTGAAACAAGGTCACGCCAGCCGAAGCCGAGCTCGCGACGCCTGCGAGTTCCAGATCCGGGGCCTCGGAAAGCAAAAGGGACAAGCCCTCGAGCAAGATTCGGTTGTGCTCGATTAGAAGGACGCGAAGACGACTGGAATGTTCGCTCATCGACGGGGATGATTCAAGAATAGGCTCCTTACGACGTTGGCGGACCACCCAATTTCGGTTAGTTTTCCACCCCTGATTTCAGGTGTGCCAGCGGCCTCTCAGTGCAGGTGGATGATGCCTCGCTGAGCCGCGACTACGGCGGCTCGAGTTCGATCGTTGACCCCGAGCTTCGAAAGAATGTTCTTCATGTGTCCCTGAACAGTCTCTTCGCTAATGTGCAGGGAGGCTGCGATCTCTTTGTTGCGAAGGCCGTCTGCCACAAGCTTCACGACTTCCACTTCGCGCGGTGACAGAGCGGTCCAAGTCAGGCGGTCGGCGAGCTTACGCGCCACTTCCGGCGGAATCGGACGCCCTCCGGAATGTACATCACGAATCGTGCCGACAAGTTCCTCATCTGGTGTCCCTTTTGACAGAAACGTGACGGCGCCTCCGTGCAGCGCCCTATACGTCTTCATCACCGCGCAACGCCGAGAACACGATGATTCGAGCGGTAGGAGTCTCCTGACGGATTTCACGGATGGCATCGATACCGCCCGTCGGACGCTCCAGCGCCAGATCCATCAGGGTGATATCGGGCCCGTGTTGACGATGCATCTCAACGGCTTCTTTCGCAGTTGCGGCAGTCGCAATGACCTCGAAATCAGGTTCGGGCTCGAGTGTTGCGACAAGTCCCCGCCGAATGGCGGGATGATCATCGACGACGAGTATTCGAATTCGCGCATTCGCGCTCATCAAGCAGCCTCGACTGATACAGGAGTCACCACTTCGATCATCGTACCCTGCTCCGCGCTGCTGATGATGTTGAGAGTGGCCTGGATACGCGCGGCACGTTCGCGCATGGTTGCAAGGCCGAAGTGTCCTGACAGCCGCTGCGCTTCATTAACGTTGAATCCATGCCCGTTGTCGGAGATGCGCAGTAAGACGGTGTCGTGTTTATAGCTAAGGCGCGCTTCGATTCGAGAGGCGTGTGCGTGCTGCGCCGAGTTCGTGATCGCCTCACGCGCAATCCGCAGAAGTTGTTGGCGGGTGTTCGCCGGCACTTCGCACGGCTGTCCTTCAACACGGAATGAAAATTGCGCGTTTCTCCCGGTAGTGAGCTGAGTTCCTGAGGCGGCAATCTCGGCGGCGAGGTCGATGGACTCGGATTCGGGTGACCGAATGTCCCACACCGACTGGCGCGCTTCACGAAGACAATCCTCAGCCTGTTGCCGAAGATCAATCAAGCCGGCCTTCAGAGGTTCGTTACCGGACACTCTCTTGGCGAGACCACTGATCTGAAGCGATAGGCCCGTAATGTTCTGCAACAACGTGTCGTGTAGCTCCTGAGCGATTCGAGTGCGCTCACCGACACGCTCCTCCAATCTCACCTGAAACTCCTCTGCGAGCCGCCTGACTCTCGCCTGATAGAACATCCAGATACCGGCTCCGATGGCGAGCGCAGTTATAGAAAGGTACCACCAAGTTCTCCAGAACGGGGGCAAGACCTCGATCGCAAGCGCCAGATCCGGCGACCATGGACCGCGGCTCGTTGCCGATTGTACGTGAAAGGTGTAACTGCCTGAAGGCAGAGTTGTGTAGCTAGCGAGTCGTTCATCGCTGCCGACTTCATGCCAGGTATGGTCGAGCCCGTCCAGCTTGTATCGATACCGAACCGTGCCCGGGTTGAAGTACGTCAAAGCGGAAAACTCAATCGAGAAAACCTTCTGCTCGTGGGGCAGGTGGAGGGCGCGTGTGTGATTGATAGCTGACGTCAGGGGCGTGCCAGCGCCGGGAGCAACCGAACTCCCGAACAGACGGAAATCGGTTAGCACCGTTTGCGGCGCCACAAATTTATCCTGTTCGACTCTATCGGGAAAGAATGCCGTCGCGCCACTGAAGCCAGCAAAAAACATCTCACCGGCCGGACTTTTGTAGCACGATCCCCAGCCCGTGAGATCGGGGCCAGGTAACCCATCCGCCACCGTGTAGTTAGCGAATTCCTTTGTTTCAGGACGGAAGCTGGAAATTCCTTTGTTGGTGCTCATCCACAAGGCGCCGCGCCCGTCTTCGAGTATGCAACTGACAGCATTTCCGGCCATGCCGTTTCGTTGGTTGTACTGTGTGATTTCTCCCGTTGCCGATTCGAGGTGATCCAGTCCATTCTGAGTGCCCATCCATAGTCGCCCTGAGCGGTCAACAAAGACTGCGTTCACCCGGTTATCACTGATGCTTGCGGGATCGCCGGACTTGTGGCTCCACGTCTTAAATGTTTGCGTGCGGGGATCGAAGCGGTGAAGCCCAAGGTTGCCACCCAGCCAAATCGCGCCGTCAGGAGTCTGCGCGATCGAGTAGTAATTCAGGCCTCGCGCGTTGGGATCGGGCTTGTATCTCGTGAAGCGCTGCCTGGCGGCGTCGAATTCGCAAAGGCCATCCCATGTTGCAGACCAGAGTTTACCCGCCCGATCGACGAGTACGTGATCAATGACGCCACTGCAAAGTGTTGTGGGGTCTGCGGAGTTATGACTGTACCCGTTGCGTTTGCCTATTTTGAGGTCGTAACGCAGCAGACCGGGTGGAGCATTTCCCAGCCAGAGTACGTCCCGCGTGTCCTCAGCGATGGACAGTACTTCGCTGTTGTCCGCATCTTTGACTGAGACGCACTCGCCCGTTTTGCGGTTGATGCGTTGCAGCCGGCGATTTGCGGCGAGCCACAAATAACCTTGCGAGTCCTGGTAGATGCTGCTGACCAAGCCCGAAATGTCCCCGTCCTTGCACCCGGACCCTCGCGTCAGATTCTCAAAAGGTAATGGTTTCTCGCGGAAGAAATTCGGTTCGGCCTGATGGAGTCCGATCCAGATGTTGGCTTCGCGGTCCTCAAACAGCGCAATCACGCGGTCGTGTCCGATGCTGTCTTCGTCGGAAGGATCGTGCTCATAGCTGACGAATCGATTGGCGGCTCGGTCGAACCTCATCAGGCCGGCGCCGGCGGTTCCGAACCACATCGTGCCATCCTGACCCTCGAGCATGGCGTAGGCTTGGTTGGGATGAGCGGCGCCACGTTCCCACTCATACTCGAATGGCGTGACCTTCCCGCTGTTCCGATCCAGTATCGCGATTCGACCAGAGGAGCCGTAGATGACCCAGAAGACACGTGCTCGATCTTCGTGGAACCAGAGTCCTATGCCGGATTCACCCATAGGGAAGTGGCGCTTCACTCGGGCTGTTTCGCGATCAAATTCGTCCAGCGTCTTGCTCGTTCCGACCCAGAAGGAGCCAGACCGGTCCTCCCCTGTGGACTTGATGTCGTCGTCGCCCAGAGAGCCAGGATCTCCAGGTGAGTGACGGTAGTTCTTCATGCGGCCCGTTTCCGGATCGAGCTCAAAGAGACCGTTCCTTGTTGAGAGCCACAGCAAGCCGCGCGAATCCTGACTAATGTGAGTCACGATGCTCGAGGAATTCTGATCGCGACCGTCATCGAGGCGGTAATGCCGAAAGGTTTCGGTCAAAGGTTCGTAGCGGTCGAGAAACTGGTCGGTTCCAACCCAGAGGTTACCGGAGCGATCCCGAAATAACGAATACACGTGGGTGCCGCTGAGGCTCGCATTGTTGCCGGCTTCGTGTTTGAAAACTTTCAGTTTGTATCCGTCGTACCTGTTCAGACCGTTCCATGTTCCGAACCATAGAAACCCTTGACCATCCTGAACGATGGAACCCACACGTACCTGTGACAGATTCTGCGGATTGGCGAGCTTCCGGAATCGAATATCTGTGCCTCGGACAATGGGCACACGAGTGACGTCGCCTCGCGCAGACGTGCGTTGCGCCGTTTCGCAATTCGCCAGCGTAGCGCCGGCGGCGAGCAACGCGATCCAACGCTTCACATGATTACCGACTGACTTCGTAGAAGATCCCAGCTCTGATACGCCAAGTATTTCTTATAATGCCAGACGCCTACAAGATTCCGGATTCGGCGCGAGTTACTTCAACGGACCAACGCGTTTCATCAGCGCCTGGAAGCGAGGGTCGGAGCGGAGCGGATCAAATCGCGGTTCGATCGTCAGAAAAAGAAGACGTGGAGAGCGATCCTCGACGGCCTTTTCGAGCGATGCGAGTGCGCGTTCGTTGTCTCCCACTCCGAGCCAGGCGATGGCCATGTCGAACGCTGCCACATACCGTTGGCTAGCCAGCTTCTTTAACTCGTCGATGAGTCTCAACCCATCATTTTTCCTGCCTGAGACGCCGTATGCATGCGCCAGAGAGGCTACATATACCGGACTGCCGCCGGAGAGGTCCACGGCTCTTTCGAGTTCAAGGATTGCCTCTCGAAACATTTTCATTTTTTCGTAGGCTTGCCCGAGCGCCAAGTGCGCGGGAACGAAGTTGGGATCGATTTCAACCACATTCCGGTACTGTTCTATCGCGGTATCGAACCTGCCCGCAAAATAATACCGTGAGCCGACCCACGTATTGATGATGCTGGACAGAGGATCGAGTTCCCGCGCTCGTTGCGCCTCTCGGATCGCAGCCTCATGCTGACCCACTAAGGATAGGTACTCGGCATACCAGTGGTGAGCGTTGGCGTAGTTGGGATTCAACTCGATTGCGCGGCGAAACTCGCGTTCCGCCGCGGCCCAATCCCAGTCGTAATAAAGATTGAGAAATGCCAAGGTGGTGTGCGCCTCTGCAAGATCCGGGTCCAACTCCAGCGCTCTGGTGATGGCCTTCTTGGCATGCGGAAAGGCTTCCTTCGCCGGCATGTATGCGTACCACGCCCTTGGTACCCAGGAATCAGCCAGACCAACGTAAGCCAATGCATAATCGGGATCGACTTCGATTGCTCTTCCGAAAAACTCTACGGCCTTGCGTAGTCCTTCTTCGGTTCTTTTGTTCCAGTAGAAACGACCCTTCGCATATGCGACATACGCTTCGGGATTGGACGGGCGCACATGCGCGAGCCGCGCCTCCTCGCCGGGAGTCAGCTTGACTCGGATCTCGTCCACAATCGCCCGCGTCACTTCACTTTGCATTGCGAGCACATCGCGAACATCCTGTTCGTAAGTCTGTCCCCAGATGCGCTTTTCGCCATAGGGCTGCACCAATTGAACGTTGATCCGAATACGATCGCCGGAACGGAGCACGGAACCTTCCACGATCCCGTCCACATTCAACTCCCGCGCAATCTGTGAAAGCGGCTTGTTCGTTCCTTTATAGAGCGATGATGAAGTTTCAGAGATTACCCGCAAAGCGCTCACCCCAGCCAGCCGAGCGATCAGGGCGTCGGTCATGCCGTCGGCGAGGTAGCCCTGCTCGGGATCGCTAGACAAGCTCTTCAGCGGGAGCACAAGCAGAGAGTTCATGTGTTTGGAAGACCACTCACGTTCCCACCTGTCATGGAGATTGCCTACGTACAACATCACGCCGCCCGCTACCAGACCGATCGCCGCCGACGTCAAGGCCAAGAAACGTCGGCGATGGCGATCTGGGAGGGGAACCGGCGCCGTGGGAGGCTCGGCCACAGCGATCCCGCGAGCATCGACTGGAGCGATAAAACGGTAGCCTCGGCGCGACAGAGTTTCGATGAAACGGGGTGTCTCTGCCGAGTCGCCCAGCGCCGCTCTCAATCTCTTCATCGCGGCATTCAGACTGCGGTCGAAGTCGACGAAGGTGTCGGCGGACCAGAGCTTCTTCTCTAATTCCTCACGGGTAACCAGTTGGCCCGGCCGCGCCAGCAGCATGGAGAGGATTTCGACAGGCTGCCCCTGCAGTCGGATTTTGATCCCCTGCTTTCGTAGTTCCCCAGATTGCGGATCAAACTCGAAAAGCCCAAACCGAATTGATTCCGTCGGAACGGAAGGCCCGCCCATGTCCGAATCATCTTACACCCGCTTGTCGCGCACTCGTGTCATATCTAGCTGCAATTCACGGCAGCGTAAGCAGTTATCGTTTCACATACGTTTGGTTCGCAAAGCATTGCGATAGCTGCCGCGTCGCTGCAAGAATGACCCCCGGCTGATTCGTCAGCAAGGAGGCAACTCGAAATTCACATGACTCACAACGCCAAGAATGCTCTGTTAATGATGGGAACCGCAATCACAGCACTCGTGGTCACTCAAGGGATGGCGCGGGCTGACGCCGTACTGGACTGGAATGCGATCATGCAGTCCACGGTCAGTGGCCAAGCTCCATTTCCCCAGGCGCGTTTCGCCGCGATCACACAACTGGCGGTTTTCGAAGCTGTGAACGCGATTACCAGGGACTACAAGCCGTACCTCGGCACGGTCACCGCTCCCGCGGACGCATCGGCTGACGCAGCTGCTGTGGCGGCTGCGCATACGGTCCTTAAGGCCTACTTTCCAGGTAACGCCACGACTCTGGATACTATGCGGGCGAACTCCCTCGCGATGATCCCGGATGGACCGGCCAAGATCTCCGGGATCTCCGCCGGTGAAAGGGCGGCCGCAGCAGTGATGGCAGCGCGGAGCAACGACGGCTCAACGCCGCCTGCGTTCTATATGCCAACATCGTCGAGACCTGGCGACTGGCAAACAACGCCGAGTTGCACCGCTGCGGGAGGAGCGTTCCTCCACTGGAAAGATGTGAAACCGTTTGGTCTGCGGAGCGGCGACCAGTTCCAACTGGATGAACCTCCCGCCCTCGGCAGCTCAAGGTACACCAGAGACTACAACGAGGTAAGGCAGGTCGGAGGAGAGAATAGTAACCTCCGGCCGCAAGATCGGTCGGACGTTGCTCGTTTTTATGCGGCGATCTCGCCAGTGGGCGTATGGAACCCGGTTGCCAGACAACTCAGCGTCGCAGCAGCGAGTTCACTGTCGGAGAACGCGCAGGCTTTCGCGCTGCTGAACATGGCTATGCATGACGCCGCGGTGGCGACATTCGACACGAAGTATCAACACAACTTCTGGCGGCCGGAAACGGCGATTCGCATGGGCCAAGCTGACGGAAATCAGTCGACCGAGGCAGATCCATCATTCCTACCCTTCGTAATAACCCCGTGCTTCCCGAGCTATCCTTCCGCTCACGCAACTCTGAGCGGCGCCGCTCGTGAGGTGCTGGAGAGTCTATACACCTCCCGCCGCCGTTCGTTGGTCCTCTCCAGTCCTGCGGTCGCGGGTGTCACCCTCAGATACAAGAAATTGAAGGAAATTACGGAGGACATAGACGATGCACGCGTCTACGGCGGTATACATTTCCGCTTCGATCAGGAAACCGGCGCGGATCTAGGGCGTCGCATCGGCGAATATTTGTACAAGAACACCGCTAAGTCCACCCGGTCCTGCGACTGCGAGGATCGCTGAGACATTTCGGATGCTTGCGGTAAGTCGTCTTCACTGCTCTACTTGGATGCAAGTGAGCAGAGTCTTCCTGGTCGTCGCTCTGATAGCTCTGGGGCAATCGATGTTATGGCCTCAGGAAGATCACTCCCAACATCCACATGTGGTCGCGGGACTCGGCACGGTTGACTTTCCGACTTCCTGCAACACCTCAGCGCAAAAGTGGATTTCTCGTGGGGCGGCCTTGCTCCACTCGTTCGGCTACGAGGAAGCCCGAGTCGCCTTCAGTGAGGCGTCCAGAATTGATCCCTCCTGCGGAATGGCTTATTGGGGTGTGGCCCGGACCTGGTATCACCCGATATGGGCAGCCCCCACGCCGGATGAGTTGAAACGAGGTGAAGAAGCGATCCATCGAGCTCAGTCTTCAGGCGCGAAGACGGAGCGCGAGCGTGATTACATCACTGCTCTGACCGTTTTCTTTAAGGATTGGCAGACCGTCGATCACGCGACCCGCGCGAAGGCTTACGAGCAGGCGCTGGAAAAGGTCCGGGAACGCCACACGGGTGATGACGAGGCAGCGATCTTCCACGCTTTGCAGTTGGTCGCGATCGGCTACCTCGACCCAACCGATAAGACATACGCTTGGCAGAAGAAGGGCGGCGAGATTCTCAACCGGCTGTTACCGCGCCACCAGAAACATCCTGGCGTAGCCCACTATATTATTCACAGCCTGGATTACCCGACGATCGCGGAACTCGGGTTGAATGCGGCACGCGCCTACGCCAAGATCGCCCCGGATTCTCCGCATGCGCTTCATATGCCGTCGCACATCTTCACTCGGCTGGGATTATGGGACGACTCCATCGCATCAAACCTCGCTTCGGCGAAGTCGGCGGTCGCACAAGCGCGACGGCTCCGAGGTGGCGGGGGCGCCTTTGATCAGCTTCACGCGATCGACTACCTGGTGTATGCGTATCTCCAGCAGGCGAGGGACAAGAGCGTCGTTAAAGCACTGGCGGAGATGGAGGCAGTCACGAAGCTGGACGAATACCAGTTTGCTGCAGCCTACGCGTTTGCCGCGTCGCCGGCGCGCTGGGTCTTGGAGCGCCACGATTGGAAAGCCGCTGCCGCTCTCGAAGTCAACCCCACGTGGTTTCCCTGGACGCGTTTCCGAAGCGCCGAAGCGTTGGTGCATTATGCCAAAGCGATTGGCGCGGCTCGTAGCGGCGACGCAGCCGCGGCAAGGCAGTCGGCCGAGAAAATCGCAACCATTCGGAATGGTTTGCCGGCGACTCGCGATTATGATTGGAGTGGCTCGATAACGGCGCAATTCGAAGCAGCGAGCGCACTGATTCTGTTTGCCGAGGGGAAAGAAGACGAAGGTCTCCAATTGTTGCGTGCTGCAGCCGACCATGAAGACGCCGTGGACAAGCACCCGGTGACGCCAGGGCCATTGCTGCCCGTTCGTGAGATGTTGGCTGATCTGCTGCTCGAGCATAGAGCCGCGGCCGATGCATTGAAAGAATACGAGGTGGTATTGCAGAGTGCTCCACGCCGCTTCAATGCGACTGCCGGCGCAGCGAAAGCCGCTGACAAAATGGGCGACACGATGAAAGCCCGCGCCTTCGCCACGCGTCTTCTCGAGATCGGAGCGAACGCAGAAGTGTCGCGGCCCGAACTCTCCTGGGCGCGGTCCTTCTTACGAAAACAGTAACCGGGCGCGTCTTCGATTGATGACGGCCGCCAGAATTCGCGAGTCCGCCGACCAGTTGCGAGCTGCGCTTCTAAAGCATGAAAGCGAACCGGAATTTGCGCCGCCGTTGGCGCCAAGCAAGCGCTTATCGGTGATCCCGAAGCGTTAGGCATTCGCATAAGTTTCCGCAATTCCACTCTCGCCGACTTTGGGTCGAACGTGGCGCAACGTCAGAGCCTCGCTTCGACGCAGTCGCGGAACCTTGCGATCTGCCTGACAAGTTGGAACAAATTGTTTCCCCACGCTTGACACGCGCCCCCGGCCAGTGATAACAAACAACCTGTCTTTACGCAAGTGAGGTGCGATATGACAAGACTCTGGTCTCAACAACAGATTTGGCCTGTGGTTTCGCTAAGTCTTCCATGTAGTGTCACTAGACAAGACTCGCGGAGAATGGCTTCTGGCTCCGAGTGGAGAGGATTCTGATGAAAACAACTCTGTCGCGGCGACATATGCTCGGACTCGGGCTCGCCGGCTCTGCTTTGAGAAACGCATGGGCGGCCGATGGTTACCCGGTCCGCGACACGTCTTTCGTGTCGAACGATCCGAGTTTCGCCGACCTATTCGTTGACGCGCCGAAGCCGGCCGGTTCTCCGAACGTACCCGGACCGCTCATCGACCGGATCGGCTCCGGCTTCCGATGGGCTGAGGGTCCGGTCTGGTACGAGGACTCGGTTCTGTTTGTCGACCCACGCCTCAATTCGATCATCCGCATTCGCGAGCAGGCTTGGGGTCACGAGACTACCATTTATGACTACGCATCTCATTACCCTCTCGATCTTCCGCCGCCGCAGACACAGGTCGGCTTCGGGCCGAACGGCCTGGGCGTTGACAACGAGGGTCGCCTGATCGTCGCGGAACATACGTTGAGACGAGTGGCAAGGCGCGAGCCCAACGGTACGAAGACGATTTTGGCGTCGCACTTTGAGGGCAAGCGCCTCAATAGCCCGAACGACTTCGTCGTGCGCCGATCGGACGGGTCAATATACTTTACGGACCCGGGATACGGCATCGACCGGACGCCTGGCGCCAGTGGAGTCGAAATCGATCGCCAGCTAGACTTCCAGGGGATCTACCGAATCGCGCCGAACGGCTCGCTTCAACTGGTCGCCAACAACGCGAACCGCCCCAATGGACTTGCATTATCGGTCGACGAGAAGATCATGTACGTCAATGATTCGGCGAACCCTCCAGACCGCCTTGTTCGAGCGTATGATGTTCAGCCGGATGGATCGCTCACCAACCATCGCATCTTCGTGGACATGAACGGCCTGCCAGCGGGCGGTCCCGATGGCAACAAGGTGGATGCGCGCGGCAATTTATGGGTGGCGGGCCTACAGGAGGATCCATCTGCGGCGATCCGCATCGGCAATGTCCTCGTTTACGATCCGTCCGGCCGGCTGCTCGGCAAGATTCTGTTGCCTGAGCGGGCATTGAACGTCGGCTTCGGCGGAGCCGACTGGAAGACGCTCTATATCACCGCGACAACGAGCGTCTACCGTGTCAAGACAAGGTACGGCGGCATTCCGCACCCGACCACGCGGTCGCAGGGGACGCCGGCGATCAGCGCCACTGGGATCGTCAATGCTTCGGCACGGGGCGGGCCGATCTCGCCGGGTTCGATTGTGGAGATTTATGGAAGCAATCTGGCGATCGCGAGTTGCTCAGGCACACAACCCTGGCCGATACAGCTTTCGTGCAGCCCAACGCGCGTGAGGATGGGTGGGCGGGAGGTCGCGCTGCTCTATGTGTCACCGTCGCAAATCAACGCGCAGGTGCCGTCGGATCTCGCTCTCGGTCCCACGACACTCACGGTGATGCAGGGGATGGCGCAAAGCAATTCGATTACATTCACGGTCGCACGCTGAGGCGGAAGCCGACCCCGGTCACTTAACGCGCTTTGCGGTGAATGGTCGCGGGTTTCCTCTTGCTCCAGTACGCGTGAACTTGATCTCGTCTCCTGCTACTGTGCCTTTGAAATTCTGGTTACCACGCTCCGCGTCTTCGACAACGAAAGAGATCATATCCCCGGAGACTCCGCCATTTGAATGTGCGAGTCGAGACCGGTCCTTGGCAACTTATTCGAAGCGCAGTGCCGCGATGGCATCTGTTCCGGCGGCTCGACGAGCTGGGATAAGACAGGCAGAGGCTCCTACCATCAGCAGCACGACAATGACTCCCGCTATGGTCAGAGGGTCAGCAGGTTGAACCTCGAATAAGAGACTACGAATGGCCCGGCCGAGCATGAGACCGACCGCCACTCCGGCAGCCAAGCCGACGAAGACTGGAGTCATACCTTGACGAACTATCAGGCCAAGCAACTGCGACCTCTGGGCTCCCAGCGCCATCCGAATACCGATCTCATTCCGGCGTCGCGCCACGGAATATGAGACGACGCCATAAATACCCAGGCTCGCCACCAACAGCGCGACTGCGGCGAAAACCGCCATCAGGATTAATTGGAATCTTCGCTGGGATACGGACTGATCGACCACTTCCTCCATGGTGCGGATGGTCTGGATTGGAAGTTGTGCATCCTCCGCGCGAAGCGCAACGCGAATGGCGACGGCGGCATTCTTAGGGTCGCCCGTTGTCCGAACTACCAATGATACGGCGTCGGGCACACGCTGCCAGTAGGGATAATATGCTGTCGGCGGGGGCTCATGGTGGATGTCGGCGCGTACTTCGGCAGCGATACCCACCAGCGTCTTGAGCTTGTCGTCTTCACCCATGAACGGCCGGCCCACTGGGTTGGGGTCTTCGGGCCAGAGAAGCTTTGCGGCCTTTGCCGAGAGCACTGCTACGCCTCGTCCCCGGTCGCTTTCCGCGAACGCCCGGCCCACACGTATGGCAATATTCATTGTGCGGAAATATCCAGGACTGGCATACCGATTGTCGACCGGAAACCGTGACTCACGCGGCGCGCCTTCGAGGTAAATCGGATCGTTCCAGGTTTGGCCGAGCGTGGGCAGGTAGGTCACGATTCCAGAAGCCTGGACACCAGGAATGGCGCTGATCTTTGGAAGAAGCCGATTGAAGAATAGTTCCCGGGTATCCGTTTCGGTATAGACGTTGCTGGCAAGCCCGATGTCCACGGTGAGAACGTGGTCGACGTCGAATCCTTTATCGACTCGCACGAGTCGCATGAGACTGCTTGTGAGGAGCGCAGCGACGATTAGCAGCGCCGCGCTCAACGCGACTTCGAGGCTGATCAGGCTTTGACGGATGCGCAGGCCATGGCGTCCTTCGGTTACCGTGTGACTTCCGGCGCGTAACGCTTGCTGCGGGTCATTGCGGGTTAATCGCCATGCGGGAAGGGTACCGAACACAAGCCCTGTGAGCAGGGTGAGGCAGAAAGCAAACACGAGAACGGTGGAATCAACACGGAGTTCCTCGAGCCTTGGAATGTCGAGCGTGGTTGTGGCGACGAGAACTCGAACGCTCCAGCTTGCAAAGAGAATCCCCAGAGCGCCACCGGAAACGGCGAGTAGCAGACTTTCCGTCAGCACCATACGAAATTGGCGTCCGCGGCTGGCTCCGAGAGCCGTGCGAATAGCTGCTTCGCGACTGCGCGACGCAATTCGCGAGAGCAAGAGATTCGCGAGATTGATGCAGACGATGAGCAGCACCGCGCTGACCGAGGCAGCCAGCACCCACAAGCCGAGCCGCGCGCGGCCAGTAAAGAGTTCGTGTGCCGGAATGAGAAATGCCTTCAGCTCCTCTTTTCGGCCGAGCTGCGCAGGGAATCGCGTCTGGACGACGTTGATCTCCGCCAATGCCTGCTCGGCGGTGACACCGCGCCTTACGCGGACAACCGCCGCGTAATTAAAATTGCCCATCAGTCGCGAAAGTTCTTCCTGTGCGATTACGAGAGGACGAAAGATTTCGAACCGCCCGTTCGTCCTACCGTGGTAAGGGAGCCGTAGCGCCGCAGGAACAATGCCCACCACTTCGTGATTCTGGCCGTCAACCACGATCGACCTGCCAATCAGCGAACGATCTGCGTTGAAGCGAGAGCGCCAGAGTGATTCCGAAAGGATTACGACGGGGTTGGCCCCTTCATTCTCCTCCTCGGGACGGAAACTACGACCCAGGATTGGTTCGACGCTGAAGAGCCTGAAGAGATTATGGGGCACATCGACGCCGGGAATCGACGCCGGTTCTCCACCGCTGACGACGTTCGCGGTGGTAGAGCGCATCAAAGAGACCTGCTCGAGCGATGGGCATTGCTTGGCCCATTCGCGAGCGTGTACAGGGTTGATTGGGCTGACAGACCTTTGGCCGCGCGCGTTGAAGATTATCTCGCGTACCGCGAACACACGGTCCGGGTCCTGATAGGCGAGGGGCTGAAGGAGCACAGTGTTGATTAACGAGAATATGGCGGTGTTGGCCCCGATGCCGATGGCAAGCGAAAGAATCGCGATGGCGGCGAAACCGGGATTCTTGCGGATCCAACGAAACGCGTATCGCAGATCCTGGCCGAGAGCATCGAGAGCCGGCAGACCACGCTGATCCCGGTAACTTTCTTTAATTGATTCCACGCTGCCGAATTGAAGCCTGGCCTGACGATAAGCGTCCGCCCGCGGGAGACCATGGCGGATGTTTTCTTCAGCGAGCAGCCGGATATGGGAATCAAGTTCCTCGGCGAGATCGCTTTCGCGCCAGTGTCCGGACAGACTGCCGATCATGCGGTTCCAGGCGCGACGCAGTGTACGGATCATGTCTTGGCGCCTTTCAACGCAATAAAGCGCGCTACGATTTCGGTCGCCTGCGCCCACTGGTCTAATTCCGAGGCGAGCTGTTTCTGGCCAGCCTTGGTGATCCGGTAAAATTTGGCGCGGCGATTGTTATCGGAAACCCCCCATTCCGATGCGATGGCGCCTTCCTGTTCGAGTTTGAGGAGAACCGGGTAAAGCGTGCCATGGTTTATGGACAGGAGATCATCGCTGGTTTGTTCTACGCGCCTCGCGATGCCATATCCGTGCTGCGGGCCCAAGGCATTGAGCGTTTTGAGGACCATAATGGCCAACGTGCCCTGCCAGACTTCCGCCTTCTTATTCATATTGGCTCCCCATATGACTATAGCAGAAGTCCTGTGGGAAAACAACAGGACATCGAAGCGCGATGGGGCCGTAGACATTCTACGACCTTTGTGATAACAGTAGTAGAGGCTCTACGTCCTTATGCCTCCCGGTCCGAAGTATCAAAACCGAATTGAATTGCTGCAAGGCACGCTCGACATGCTCATCCTCCAGACGCTGCAGTGGGGATCGCAACACGGCCACGGGATCGGACAAGCGATTCGGGCGAATTCGGGAGAGCTTTTACAGGTTGAGACGGGCTCGCTGTACCCTGCTCTGCATCGGCTCGAGAAGCAGGGCTGGCTGGCTTCGGAATGGGGAATGTCCGATAACAATCAGCGCGCCAAATACTACCGGTTGACAGCGGCAGGCAAGAAGCAACTGTCGGCCGAGCAGTCCCGATGGGAGTTGCTGGTCAAGGCCATAACCGGGGTGATGAAGCCAGCAAATTGAGAATGGGCACGAACTGGCAAGTTTGGAAATGGAAACTCGGTAGGCTTTTTCGGCTCACGCAAACCGAACAAGACCTGGATGACGAGATCCGAGCCCACCTGGCGATCGAGACGCGGCAACGCATCGAAGCAGGCGATCCACCGGAAGTTGCGCGGCTGGAGGCATTGAAGGACTTCGGAAATGTCGCTCTCGTACGGGAGGTAACGCGAGAAATGTGGATGTTCACTTCACTCGAACGGCTTTGGCAGGACGCCCGATACGCCGTTCGGAGTCTGCGAAGATCAGTAGGCTTTACACTTCTCGCCCTCGCAGCGCTGGCGTTAGGTATTGGCTCGACTACGGCCATGTTTACGGTGCTTTACTGCGTAGTCATCCGGCCCCTCCCGTATGCCGAGCCTGACAGACTCGTGACGTTGTGGGAAAAGCCGCCTAAGACTGAACGCCAGAACGTAGTGTCGATCGTCAACTTCAAGACCTGGAAAGAGCGTGCACGATCCTTCGATTCCATGGCAGCGTACAACCAGGGCGCCAAGAACCTTCTTGGAGGCGATGAGCCGGTTCAGATCACGGGCGCCAACGTGACAGCCGACTTTTTCCGTGTTCTGCGCGTGCAACCGATTCTGGGGCGTGCTTTCGCTCCCGACGAAGACGGACCCGCGGCGGCTCCGCTCGTCCTGCTGAGCCATGGGTTTTGGCAGCGACGCTTTGGCGGACAGGCGAGCGTCATCGGCCAGCGCATCTCGATCAGTGGCACGCATCACGAAATCATCGGCATACTGCCGCAGGACTTCAGCTTTCCAAACCGGCGGATAGACCTCTTCACATCGCTTCGGGCCGAGTATAGCGGCCGCGATTTCAATGTAGTAGCGCGCTTGCGGTCCGGTGTCGGATTGGGCGGCGCGCAGGCGGAGATGCGGAGCATCGCCGCGGTGACGGCAGCGGAAAGACCAGGATTGAATGCGGGTTACAGCGCGACCGTGACGCTGTTGCATGAACAACTGGTTGGGCGCATCCGGACACTCCTGAAAGTCCTATCGGCCACCGTGCTGTTCGTCTTGTTGATCGCGTGCGCTAACGTCGCGAACCTGCTCCTGATGCGAGCCATGGCACGGGATCGCGAACTGAACGTTCGGCTGGCGCTGGGCGCGGGACGATGGCGTCTGGCGCACCAACTCACGGTGGAGAGCCTGCTGCTTACCTCGACCGGCTGTGTGCTGGGTACCCTGACGGCGATTTGGGGACTGCGCGCACTACTTGCCACGTTGCCGGCCAATTTCCCTTTGCCGCGCATCCACGAAATCGCCGTCGATTCTACCGTGCTCTGGTTCGCGAGCACGATTTGCTTAATCCTCGGACTGCTGTTCGGACTCGCTCCGGCCTTCCTGGCCGGTCGTCGCGATTTATCGGAACGTCTGCGGAGCGGGGGCCGTTCGATGGCGCCGCGTCAACGTCGCTTCAGCCAAATCATGGTTGTCACCGAAATCTCAGTAGCACTGGTACTCGTGATCGGCGCCGGCTTGATGATCCGCAGTTTCTTGCGGCTGCATGAGACCGAACTCGGCTTCCAAACCGAGCGCGTCCTTACGATGCGAATGTCTCTGCTTCCGGGCAAGCCGACATCGCAGGCGCAGGTCCTGGAGGATATTTTGCGCCGGGTGAAGAGCCTGCCACAGGTGATCGGTGCAAGTTCAATCAACATTCTTCCGATGGCGGGCATAAATTCCGGCACGTGGTATTACCGTGCAGACCTGCCGGAACCGGCGAGCGCCAACCGGCCATCGGGCGATGTCTCGATTGTGATGCCTGATTACTTCCGGACCATGGGAATCTCCATGTTGGTCGGCAGGGACTTCGGCGATCAGGATCGCTTCGGCGGAGAACACGTTGGCATTTTGAATCAAACTGCGGCTCGAACTTTCTTTGGTAGCGACGATCCGATAGGAAAGCGCATGAGAGTTCACTGGAATGAGGCGGGCGTCGTTAGGATTATCGGCGTAGTAGCGGATACGCGCCATCGGAATCCACAATCCAAACCCGAGCCGTGTGTCTTTCTGCCCAACCCTCAGGTGCCTTTCCCCGGAGCATCACTCGTGATTCGCACGTCTACCGATCCTCGTTCGTTGATCGCTGCCATCAAGTCGGAGATTAACGAGGTCGATGCCGATCAGGGTGTCGCCGCGATCGAGACGATGCAGGAACGCGTCACCGCCGCGAGCGCACAGCCTCGCCTCCAGGCATGGATTGTGACAACATTCAGCCTGACGGCGCTCGCCCTAGCCTGCATCGGCATCTACGGAGTGATCTCCTATACGGTGAGCCAGCGGACCCGTGAAATAGGCGTGCGTGTCGCTCTCGGAGCCAACCGGCTCAGAATCTTCAACCAACTACTCGGTGAGAGCTTGATGGTGGCTGGCGCCGGTATCGTGATTGGCTTATTGGCATCGCTCGCGCTCACTCGCTACCTGGAGACGCTGTTGTTTGAGGTTAAGCCGACCGATCCCGCTATTTACGCCAGTGTAACGATTCTCGTGTTGATCGTCGCTGCCGCTGCGTCCTATCTCCCGTCGCACCGGGCCGCGTCGATCGATCCAGTCGTTGCGTTGCGCGACGAGTAGCGGTCGCCGCCAAATATCGTGTTAGCGGGTGACTGAAATGCGAGATGGATCGACTTCGTAACCGTCGTCGACCGCCGTCTGCTGAGCAGCCCCGCGCAATGTCTCTTCGTCCGCGTCTTTCGGCAGCTTGCAATGACGGTGTAGGACCTCAGATCCCGCCTCAATTCGGACCAGCCAATTGTGTTTGCCTGCATCCCAGGAAAGCTCGACTTTGTCAGCTCGCATTGTTCTAAGATCTCAAAATTCTTACCATCATAGAGAAACGGCGCCTCCCGGATACGTTACGTAACCTACCGGTAGCCCGAGACTTGTGATCTTCAGGCGCTTCTCTGTCGCGTTTTTGCGTGGAGCCCAGCCGAACCGCCCTCCAGGCGAACGAGGCTCCGATCCTCATTCCTGAAAGAAGGTGACATGAAGAACGCATTGCCTGTTTTCACGTGTTTGCTAATGTCCTCGTTAGACGCTTTGCCCGTCGATGACCGAGGGAACACCGCAACGCAAGGCGCCGAAACATGGAGTCGAGCGGCGCTATATATGATTCCAAAGCCGAAGATCGTCAACGGACAGCTCACGCTGGTCCCGCCGGTGAAGTTGGAGGTGAGTCACTTGATGGATCCGGCGGCGCCGCAGTCACCCTTTGCGGCGCCTTGGTCCTTGACTCCGAATCCAACGGTCTTCTTCGGTCCGAACGGTGTTACGACTAATTCGAGTCAAGCCATCTTCGGACATGCCGGCAATGGAGAAGTGATCTCCGGAGATCTTGGCGGACAAGGAACGCAGATGGATGCGCTCGGACATTTTGGTTCTATCAAACAGCCCGGGGACTCTCCCAAATACTTCGGTGGTCTGACCCAGAGTGAAGTGGTGGGTCCAACGGGCCTCAAGCGTCTCGGCATCGAGAAGGCGGAGCCAATTGTTACTTCCGTCGTAATGCTGGACGCGGCGAAGTACTTGAACAATGGCAGCGCCCTCACGCCGGGGTATGCGATTACGAAACGGGACATTGAGACGATTCTCTCGGCAGAGGGTCTGGCAAATCGCGGCATCAGAGAAGGAGACGTCGTGTTCATCCACACCGGCTATGGCGCAGCCTGGACGAATAGTCCGTCCACCTACTATACGCATGGACCGGGGCTTTCGCATGAGGCGTCGGTGTTCCTTGCTTCCAAAAAGATCGTGCTCGTTGGCTTGGATAATCCGTTCAGCGATGCCGCGGTGAATCAACCCGGAGCCGGACCGTTCCCACCGATGCCTTCCTGGGAAAACGGAAGCAATCCGTGGCTGCCGTTTGGATCCCACCATCACAACCTCACTCAGGCCGGTGTCCATCAGATTCAGAACTTGAATCTCACGGAAATGGCGCAGAAGAAAGTGCATGTCGGCGCCGTCTTCATTCTTCCTATTCGTTTTAAGGGTGGAGCGGGGAGTCCTGTGCGTCCGGTTGTTATCGGGCATCCAAACGACTGAGTGCTTCTCCGGCGTGCTGAATGGGTTCGCTGTTCGGCACGCCGGCCGAGTGGTTTAAGTTATTCCCGGCGAAGCGCGATTGATGGATGGAGCAAACTCGCCCGGCGGCTTGGCAAGATAGCGGCAACGGCAGCCCATACGATAAGCATGAGCGCGACGCTTGCGAACGTAGTAGGGTCGAAAGGCTCGATACCGTAGAGCGACGCTCTCACGAACCGCCCGATCGCTAACACCACGGGGACACCGATCAGAATACCTGCTCCGACTAGCGCCAATCCTTCTTGCAGGATCATCCATACGACGCCGCTACGCGTGGCGCCCAAAGCCATGCGTATTCCGATCTCATTCGTTCGTCGCGTCACCGCATACGCGAGGATGCCGTACAGTCCGATGCTCGCGAGGACCAGCGCGACGCTTCCGAATGCCGTAGATAGTGAAGCGACAAGTCGCTCCCGGAGCAGCGCCTGCTCGACCTGTTTCTCCATGGTGGAGATGTTAGTGATCAAAACTGTCGAGCGTATGCTTTGGATTTGCCGCCTGACCGGCTCCGCTAGGCTGGTCGCGGGGCAGGAGCACCGCACGGCAAGGGCAAGCCGGTTGATTCGATCTACTGACTGCGGAATCGGCAGATAAATGAAGCGCGAAGCGGACTCTCGAATTTTGTCGTGTATGGTGTCTTTGACCACGCCTACTACTTCATACCGGAGGTCGCGGTCCGGATAATTCGTGAATCGAATGCTTTGTCCGATTGGGTTCGCATTGCCGATATAGAAACGGGCGGCGGTTTCGTTCAGAATCGCTACCCTTGGGGCGGTAGTATGGTCGGCATCCGTGAACCCGCGTCCTAGCAACATCGGTACTCCGAGGGTGCCAAAGTAATCTGGCGAAACGGCGGCGAGATGAATTTCCTTGTCTGCATCCGTTTGCGACAGGAATCCGGGTACATCAATAACAGCGCCACGGTCTCGCCCACTGATGGGATTCATAGTCGCCCAGCCAGCGGAGCGTACTCCCGGTATGCGCCGGACGCGGTTGAGAATATCGGCCTGCATTCCCAGCCATTCGGAAGAGCCGTGCAGCCGTCGTTCCGGAGCCACTTCCATCGTGAGAAGTCCCTCACGAACGAACCCAAGGTCGACTGATTCGAGCCGGCGCAAACTCTGAATGAAGAGCGCGGCGCCGGCGAGTAAGACCATCGAAAGCGTTACCTGTGCGATTACCAGAGCCCGGCCCAGAGCGATTGAAGCGCGGTTTCCTGCAATGCTACGCGAGCTTCCATGGAGTCCCGCGGCAGGGTCGAGACGAGCTGCCCTCATTGCCGGAGCAATTCCAACTGCCAGAGCGCTCGATACCGCGACGACGAGAGTGAATAGCAGTACGCGCAGATTCAGGGACAGGTCCAATACAATCGCGTTGTTCCCGTCAGCGAAGAGTGCCGCCAGAGCCCTGCCGCCGATGTGAGCGAATGCGATTCCGAGCGCCGCGCCCGCTCCGACCAGGACAAGAGCCTCCGTCAGATTCTGCCGAACCAGTCGTCCGCGGCTTGCGCCAATCGCCAGCCGGACAGCGAAGTCCCTTTGTCGCGCTACCGCCCGCGCGAGCATTAAGTTAGTCATGTTGACGCACGCGGCAAGCAGGACCAGTCCAGCCAGAATCATTAGCGCGGTGAGCGCTTTTGAAAACTGGCGCCGCAGTCCGCTGAGGCCCTTTGCCGCCGGCGCCAGATCCATGTGATCAAATAGGCGCGCTCGAACTTCCGGCGCAATCTGCACATCAGCCATATAGGCCTGGAAGAGCGTTTCCGTCTCGGCACGCGCCTGAACGAGAGGAATTGACGGCTTGAGGCGGGCCGCTACCATTAACCACAGCGAGGTCCGATCACGCATCTTTTCCAGACTCGATAGGGCCATCGGAGCAGCAATGTCGACTGGACGTCCCGGCTCCAAAGTCATGATTTCTGTTGGCATGACGCCGACGATCGTTACGGAGTGATCGAACAGGTAAATGCTTCGACCAATCACGGCGGGATCACCACCAAATCGCTCTTGCCAATATGCCCGGCTGATCACGGCGACGGCGCCGTCGGACCCGCCTTTACTGACAATCCGGTCGTCGGAAGAACTAAGCCCGCGGCCGATCAACGGAAGGACACCCAGCATTTCGTAGAAGGACCCGGACACCCAAACTCCCCGCGCCAACTCGCGACCGCGATCGATTGTGAGCTCCATTCCCGATGGGCTAAACGCCGATACGGCTTCAAAGCTCGTCGCTCGATCTCGTATCCATTCGAAGAACGGATAAGGCGGGCCATCACGTCCCTTAGTACCCACCATCTGGATAAAAGTAAGCTGGCTCGGATCACGCACCGGCAGCAAGCGAAGCATCACGGCGTCGAATACACCGAAGATCGCGGTGTTGGCCCCAATGCCGAGCGCCAGCGACAGAACGGCTATCGCAGCAAAGCCGGGACTGTGCCGAATGTTTCGGAAGGTCAGACGCAGGTTGGCGCGAAGCTCGTCCAATGGCTCAAGGCCCCAAGCCTGCCGGCATTGATCCTTACTTGCTTCCAAAGAACCAAATTCGATATGGGCGCGACGTGTAGCCTCTTCTTGACCGACACCGGACCGAACGAGATCCTCAACATAGGTCGCGATATGCATGCGCAACTCGGCGTCCATGTCAGCCTCAAATTGCTTACGGCGCCATATTCTCATACTTATGCCTAGCTTATCTAGGAGAAGTCTATATCGACTCTCCTAGATAGTCAAGGAGAGAAGGCGAGCAACGGAGCAACGACCCTAGGATCGGTCGTAGAAGGGAGGCGGCTCGATACCAAGCGCACGCAAGTACACATATCCTTGGCCGCGATGATGAATCTCGTTATCGATTACGTACAGCAATAAATCGTGAGCCGCGCCAGGGTATTGACCGAAGGCGACCATGTGTTGGGCGAACTGCTCCGGCCGAATTTGCGCCCAGTATGTGTTTAGTTGTTCGGTCGCTTCATCCCATAGGCGAAGCAAATCGGTTTTCTGCCTCGGAGTCTTGTCCTCGTCATAGTGCCACTCGCCGGTGACTATGCCCTTCACCATGGGGACAGTCATAGCGAGCATCTCCTGCGCCAGAAGACCGAACGGGCGCATGCCGCCGAGAGAAAAAGCAAAGAGTTGCTGGTCCGGGTAGGCTTCAATCAATCGGCGCGTAAGCCGTCGATGACCCTGCCAGTGTGCAAGAACTGCTTCAGGCTGAATGAAAGACATAGCCAATATTGTGCGCCATGCAGTCATTTATTTCCGAATATTTTACATTTCTGTCACATCTTGCATGCGCGCACGCCGTCGGCGATGACTATGATACCCATGTGGTGGGCGACTGGCCTGCCTTCAAAAGTCGCCTACAACGCTCAAAAAAGGAGCATCCATGATCAGAGCCAGCCTGGCACGCGTCCTTGCCGTTTTCGGCCTTCTGTTGGGAGCCATCGTATTGACGGGCATCCATAGTGATAACCCCAATAGCCTGCGTTCCGGCAAACCGGCGGCTTTGAGAGCGTATGCGGATCTACCGGTTTACTTTATTGAAAATGCCGGGCAAACCGATCCACGTGTGCGGTTCTATGCGCAAGGCTCAGGTTATGTATTCTACCTGAGCGCGCGGGAAGCAGTGTTCCAATTCGCAGCGCGATCGTCGACTTCCGCTGCCAGTTTGATGCCAGTCGCGGAACGAAGTCAGACGGCCGGAGCTGTGCTTCGTTTGCGATTCGTTGACGGCAATCCGGACGTGATCGTTACAGGCGAGGAGCGCGCGTCAGGGGAGGTCAACTACCTGCGTGGAGACGACTCCTCGCGCTGGCAACGCGGCTTGTCGCAGTACCGGCAAGTGGTCTACAGCAATCTCTGGCCCGGTATCGATCTGAAACTGCGCGAAGAATCGGGAACGCTCAAGTATGAATTCCGGGTGCGGCCCGGCGCTCGCGTGTCGGATATCGGTTTGGCCTACGAAGGGGCGCAAAGCTTGACGCTCGATGCTGAGGGTGGGCTTCTGATCGGAAGCTCCATGGGCGTACTGAAGGATTCCGCGCCGATTGCATATCAGGAAGATAGCGGACAGCGCGCGCCTGTCGAAAGTCGTTATCAATTGAAGGGAAGCGGCTACGGCTTC
Source organism: Bryobacteraceae bacterium (assembly GCA_963844855.1). Taxonomy (GTDB): domain Bacteria; phylum Acidobacteriota; class Terriglobia; order Bryobacterales; family Bryobacteraceae; genus DASQDN01. Next base: position 106,765 of record CAWJQP010000076.1, on the reverse strand, counting down.
AGCGTGGATCGCTATGATCCGAACCGCGAACTTATTATCGATCCCGGCCTCGACTATTCCACATTCCTCGGCGGGACGAGTCATGAGTTCGGGACTGGCATCGCAGTGGACACGGTGGGAAACGCGTACGTCGTGGGGGTGACTCAATCCCCGAACTTCCCGACTACCGCCGGAGCGTTCGATAGAACCGGATCGGCGAGCAACGACCTGGATGTTTTCGTCACGAAGATTAACGCGACCGGCACGGCGCTCATTTTCTCGACATTTCTCGGCGGGTCAAATTTTGAATGGGGTCGAGGAATCGCCCTCGATGCCGCAAATAACGTCTATATTACGGGGCAGACTAAGTCCTCAAATTTCCCGACAACCGGCGGCGCCTTCGACAGAACGTTCAATGTCGATACGTGCCCACGATGCGGCATTGACCAGTACGATGCGTTTGTCACAAAGCTGAATGCCGCGGGCTCGAGCCTTGTGTACTCGACCTACCTTGGCGGCTTCGATCTCGACGACGGCATGGCGATCGCGGTGGACAGCGCGGGGAGCGCCTATATCGCCGGAGAGACCGGATCGTCAAATTTCCCGACAACGACCGGCGCGATCTCACGTGTGAGGAGCGGCGCCTTTGATGCGTTCATCACGAAACTGAACCCTGCAGGCTCGGCTCTGGTTTATTCCACATACCTTGGCGGCTCGGAAGTCGATTTCGGGCAGGCGATAGCACTTAGCAGCGATGGAGCTAATAACGCTTACGTAGTGGGCGCAACGCGGTCGCCCAATTTCCCGACCACAGTAGGAGCATTCGACACAACGGCCAACGGCGAATTCGACATATTTGTCGCGCGACTGAACCCGAGCGGAACCGCGCTAGTTTATTCGACGCTGCTCGGTGGCTCGGATATGGACGGGGCGAGCGGACTCGCGGTCGATGCACAAGGCAACGCGTACATCGGAGGTGGAACTCCTTCGAGCGACTTCCCTGTGACTCCTGGCGCGTTCGCCACGGTGAGCCAGGGCTCCGGTGACGCTTTTGTCACGAAGCTTAATGCCGCGGGAAATGCACTCATCTTCTCGACGCTGCTCGGTGGCTCAGGTAGTGAAGGAGTTAGCGCGCTTGCACTAGATGCGGCGGCAAACATTTACCTGACTGGCGGTACGAGCTCGCCGGATTTTCCAATGACGCCAACCGCCTTCGATAGCACGTTCAATGGCGGTGTAACCGATGCTTTTGTCGCGAAATTTAATCCGGGCGCCACGGCTCTACTTTATTCGACCTTCCTGGGCGGCAGCGATAACGAAGGAGCCTCCGATCTTGCGATCGACTCGACTCGTAGTGTCTACGTGACGGGCCAGACGATGTCCGTGAATTTTCCGACGACGGCCGGCGCGCCCGACAGAACATGGAACGGCGATCCGCTCATCTTCTGGGCAGATGCGTTTATCGCTAAGTTGACGCCGGAAGATGGTCCGGGGACGACTCCTGTTTTCGGCCTTGCCTCTGTAAATGCGGCTCCTTCGACGGTAAATGGTGGCAGCAGTTCCACGGGCACGGTCTCGGTTAACGCGCCTGCGCCCGGAAGTGTGGTCGTATTCCTTGCGAGCAGCGATCCGAGTGTCGTATCGGTTCCCGCCAACGCAACGATCGCCCAGGGGACATCATCCGCGAACTTCGTCATCACCACCCATCCCGTGACTGCGAGCGTGACAGTTACGATTACGGCGAGTTATGCCGGAGTCACCAGGAGCACAACGCTGAGTGTTCTGACACCACCTCCCTCGCCGATCTTGACGAATTTGGTCACGAGTCCGTCAACGGTGAACGGGGGCGGGAGCGTGACGGGAGCGGTCGTCTTGTCGATCGTTCCGTGGGATACCGGTTTCACGGTAGCGCTCTCGAGCAATCACGCGGCAGCATCCACGCCATCGAGTGTCACTGTACCGCCGGGTTCCCAGTCCGCCGTGTTCCCGATCGCAACCAGCACGGTAACGACTTCCACGATCGCGACGATTACGGCGACCGCCGGCGGTGTCACGAAGACGACGTCGCTCACGATTAATCCGTCCAGCCCGCCGCCGCCTCCACCTCAGACGGCGACACTTACCGTTACGACGAGAGGGCGCAACGGAACAACTATCACGTCGACGCCGGCGGGGATCAGTGTGTCCATTCCGAATACCGGGTCGGCGGCGTTCAGTATCGGTACATCGATTACGCTGCGCGTCAGCAACAACCGCGATGCCATATGGTCAGGCGCATGTTCCAGTGGCGGTCGCAAGCAACGGACTTGTGTGTTTACGTTGAACGGTAACTCAACCGTGACAGCGAACGTGCAGTAACGTTAGGGGCGGTATCGCAGACTGTAAGGTCATGGACAGATCGTGTATAAATTTTTACAAAAAATGTTCATGAGAATATAGCTCGGCCACCCGCCGAAATGAGAATCTGAATCAGGCACGAAACGACACTCTCAGGAGTAATCGGATATGCAACGAGTCTCTCTTTCTAAAGTCATGAGGTTCATACTGCTTTTTTCGGTGTGCGCCTTAATCGCTCCAGCAGCCGTACTAACCTTCACGGGCAATCTCGCGCCAGAGATCGCGGGTTCTTCGGGATTCGGTAGCGCAGAGGTCACCTATGACTCAGTCGCCCATACATTGCTCGTCAGCTTCGATTGGAATAACCTTACAGGGACGACCACCGTAGCGCACATTCACTGTTGCATCGATCCTCCAGGCACTGTTGGTGTGGCAGTGACTCCAGGGACCTTCCCAGGCTTTCCGATGGGCACGACGTCCGGTACATACCCTCCTACGTCGATCGACCTGACGCTGGCGACCAGTTTCACGGACGGCTTTGTGACTAACTTTGGCGGGGGCTCAGTAGCAGGCGCGGAAGCAGCGCTTGTGACTGGGTTGCTGGCTGGAAGGGCATATCTTAACGTGCACTCTTCGTTCTCTCAGAGCGGAGAGATTCGGGACTTTCTCAACCTCGTTCCCGAGCCCAGCACCTATGGGCTTGTGGGTTGCGCGCTGGCGGGTATCGTGATCTCGCGCCTGCGCAGACGATCCGCGGTCTAACTTCAACAGATCCATCCCCTTTAACGGCGCTACTTCGAGTCGATGTACGGCTCGACGTAGCGCCGTTCGTACATAATCAAGAACGATGACCAGACGTTCTTTCTGTTCTCTCAGCCTCGGGACCGTAGCATTCGGCCAGACCCGGCCATCTGGTAGAAAGATACTGATCATCCTGGTGGACGGGTTCGGCATGGAGTACCTTAACGCGAGCGACATGCCTAACCTGAAGCGCATGGGCAGAGAGGGTGGACTCAAAGCCGGGAACTCCGTTATTCCATCGGTAACTAACGTGAATAACGCTTCCGTGGTGACGGGCTCATTCCCAAGCGAACACGGCATCACGACGAATTATCATTACGACAGGCGTACCAAAACGGCCTCGGAAATGGAGTCGGCCGATTTCCTTTTAAAGCCCACGATCTTCGAGAAAGCCAAGAAACTGGGCTTGCGCACGGCGCTGGTCAGTTCGAAAGACAAGGTGAAGACACTCTGTTCGAGAGGCTGCGACATTGTTGTCTCTGCAGAAAAACCAGAGCCAGGATGGATACAACGCATCGGGCCGAAGGAGGCAATGTATTCGGCGGGTGTGAACTACTGGACTTTTCGCGCAGCCAGACAGATTCTGAAAACCGAGTCTGTTGATCTGATGTACGTTTCAACGACCGATTACATGATGCATACTTACGCTCCGGAGGAAGCTCCATCTCTAGAGCACTTGCACCGGGTTGACAAACTACTGGCTGATATCGTGGATGATCACCCTCGTATTGAGGTCTACCTGACCGCCGATCACGCAATGAACGCGAAGCGCGAAGGGCTGAATCCGGCCTTGATCTTGCGGGCAAAATCGATTCAGGCCGAGGCCATTCCAATTATTCGGGACGCTCACAAGACGCATCACAACAATCTCGGTGGCGCCTGCTACGTTTACCTCGAACGCATGAGCGACAATGCAAAGGCTATTGAGGTTCTGACGCAAACGGAAGGTGTCGAGGAAGTATTAAATGCAAAGAAGGCTGCCTCCGAGTTCCATCTCCATCCCGACCGGATCGGGGATATCTTCCTGCTAGCGAAGAAAGACTTTGTCTTCGGTGAGCTTCAAAAAAGCAGAGAGCCGGTAAAGGTGCGCTCGCACGGTTCGAGACACGAATCCAAGATCCCGTTGCTGGTCTACGGTACGAAGGTCGACATGAACAAGTATGCGTATAACCTGGACCTGACGAGGAACTTGAGTTTGCAGTATTGAGCTCGCGAACGCCTGTGAAAGAATCGATATCGTGACAGCGTTGGCTTTCTTGTTGCTGACGGCGGCCCCGGATATTGAGCGCGGCCTCGCAATGCTTCGTAATCAGCAATTCGATCTGGCTGCGAAAGAATTTCGCGGCGTGCTCGCAATCACACCGAAACAATCACTGGCGCGGATTTATCTTGCCCGCACCTTGATCGAAATGAACCGTGTGCCGGAGGCAGTTGCCGAAATTGAGCGGGCCCTTAGCGTCCAGCCCAATCCGGAAACGCGTTTCCAAGCAGGTCGTCTTCTGCGCGAGCTTGCCGAATCGCGTTTCAAACAACTGCGATTGCAAGCGGGCGACTCGCCTGCGGTACTCGAACTTTCGGGGGAGCGGTTCGAGCGCGGCGGCGATCTCGCAAAGGCTTTGCGGGAGTATCGAGCGGCTGCAGCGCTAGACGCGACGCGGTCCGGGGTTCATTATCGGATCGGCAATATTCTCTGGCGCATGCGCGAATTGGAGGCGGCGCAAGCTGAGTTGAGGAGAGAGTTGGAAATGAGTCCGCATCACGGCATGGCTAACTTGCGCATGGGGCAGACGCTGCTTGCCGCCGATGATGCCGCTGCATCGCTTCAGCACTTGGAGCGCGCAGTGACGGCGATGCCGCAATCGCTCGAAGCACAGCGCGAAATCGGGAAGGCTTTCCGTAAAGCCGAACGTCTTGGTGACGCTCGTCAGGCATGGGAGATTGTAGCGAAAGCGCGGCCGGACGACGATCAGATCCACTACCTACTCGGGAATCTGTACCGTGATCTTGGAGAAACCAGGTTGGCTTCCAGAGAGTTGGAAATCCACCGTCAAATCCTGGAACGCCGGCGCGCTCGTGCCGAACGCCCGTGATTCATTTTTGATGACGATTCTGCCATCGCAGATCTTCCGCAGCGCGTTCTTGCGTCAACCCGGCTTCTGCTAGCGTCGCTGTCAAGACTTCATGCGCGGCCAAAGAAAGCGGGTCGATGATTACGGCTTGCCGTGCTGCGGCGATCGCCTTTGTAGATTCTTTCGTTGCGAGATAAACCTGAGCCAAGGCCAAAGGCGCTTCTGGATTTCGCGCGGGCCACCGCGCAGCCTCCTGCAAATACGTAGCGGCATCGCGATATTGACCGGTCTGAACCGTGGCGAGCCCGGCTTGATAGAAAGCTTCCGGATGAGCCCCCGCCAGATTTAGCTCAGACTTGAGTACAGCCAACGCGTCTACGGGTTTTCCTTGTAAGAGCAGCAGTCTTCCGATTGCAAGGCCCGGTCCTGCTCGCTTTGGCGCTAGCGACTGAGAGATTCGGAAAGCTTCGATCGCTCCTTCGCGATTGCCATCGGCTTCGAGCGCGTAGCCGTGAACTTCATATCCAGGGGCGGTCTCGAAATGCTTCTCTGCCACCTCGTTCCAGGAACTCGTACTGAGGTCGGCGTACGTTCGCACTGTCAGTTCCAGGGCTTCGACATGCTTTGGACTTCTGGCGAGCAGACGCTCCAGGGATTGAAGCCCGTCAAGTGGGCGTTTCAATGCAATCTGAGAAGCGCCTAGCCAAAAGTCGATATCGTCACGACCCGCGTTCTGCCGCGGCGCCAGCCGGTCAGCCTTATTGAGAGACGCCAGCGCCGCTGCGAATTGATTTGTCCGATAGAGGCAGATCCCTAGGAACAGATGCGAAGTCCAGAGCGAGGCGTCGAGCCGTACCGCTTCCTGGAATGCCGGAATCGCGGTGTCAAATTTATTCTGCAGATGACGAACCAGCCCGAGGCGTTGCCACGTTTCCGCAGTGGGTCGAGACTTCAACTCCCTTTCGTATGCGAGTTCCGCGGATATCAAATCGCCGGTACGAACCGACGACTGAGCGATCGCATGACTATTGCATGCGAGTATGAGAATCGCAATCGTCTTCAAGTCAGAAATAGAGCTTCAACCCCAACTGAATCGATCTTTGCGCATTCGCGGTGCCTGTTGACCGTCCAAAGTTGGGTGTCCCAAAGCTGCCACCAGGGTTGCTGAAGTTCGTGTTGTTGAATGCGTTGAATGCTTCGACTCTGAACTGAAGACGGCATTGTTCGGTGAAGTTGAAGTTCTTGAAAATGCCGAAATCGAAGTTCTTGAAACCCGGGCCACGCACGGCGTTCCGGCCGAGATTGCCGAACGAGTACTGTGCGGGAGCCGCAAATGCTCGCGGATCGAAGTAGAGTCCTCCGGGCCCATAGGTCTTCGTCCAGCCATCCGGGAACTGGCTGCCCACCAAATTCGGTCTCTGGAAATTCCCTCGGGCGCCATTGTTGGCAATGTCGGACGGCAGTGTGATGTTGAACGGTCGCCCGCTCTCGAACGTAGCGACACCTGTAATCTGCCAGCCTGCGAGCAGGTATTTCATCGCGCCGGTCATACCGCCCACCGGGATCGTATAGGTGTAGCCGGTGTTGAAGACATGTGTCTGATCGAAATCCGAGGGACCCAGAGAAGCTTTAATGTTGCTGTTGTCCTGGGGCGACGTTCCGCCGAATTGAGAGTTTAAATCAATGTTCTTCTGATACGCGTATGTCGCAGTGTAACTGAGACCCCGCGTAAGTCGCTGTTCCAGTTTGGCGGTCAGCCCGTTGTATTTCGACGTACCAATCATCTTCAATTCACTCAGCGCGCCGCCCTGTGGGTGCGGCCGACGAAGATTCGGATCGCCGGGACCCGGCGGCGGATCGTTGCTGCTGAGGAAGCTTGACAGGTGCGTGCCTTTGGCGCCTTGATAATTCAGCTCAACCAGCAGGCTCTGTGTCAACTGATGCTCGATACCGAAATTCCAGTTCTGCATGTATGGCATCGACAGGTCGCGCGCAATTGTATGCTGCGCTGTGGGTTTTACAAGAGTCGGATCAAAAGATTGAAACTGCTGATCAGCCCGCGTGGGAGGGACGCCTGCGATATTCACACCGGTGATGTTGTCAGAAATCGAGTACGGCCAGTTGCCTCGACCAGTCGACCATTCCCATCCGAAATTGGAGTTATAGAAGATCCCATAAGCGCTACGGATGACAGTGCGAGGGAAGATGCGATAAGCAAGTCCAATACGCGGCGCAAAGTTCATTCGTTCGGGGTCTGAGATAGTCTCTGGCGCGTTAGCCGGCTGGCCTGTGATGGGGTTCTGGGACACCCAGTAAAAGCTGCCCGATCCCATGTCGAAGCCACCCATACGACCCCGGCGGTGATGCGGCCACGCGTTGTATTCCCAGCGTATCCCTAGGTTGAGGGTGAGCTTGTCGTTTACTTTAAAGTCGTCCTGGACCCAAAGATGGTTGAGCTTTTGGTCTGTATCCAAATCCGCCTCACCCGAGATACGGCCGCCGGTGGAAAGCGTGCCTAACAGGAAACTCGCGAATGGGTGACCGGAGCTCGAAATGTTTTGCGGGTCGGAAGTCGGGATGTTATTGAAGTCGAAATTGAGAAACACGGAGTCATGGATCGTTCGCAACTGAGTGTAGTCGTAGCCGAACGATAGGCTATGTCGGTCGATGATCTTGGTCATCGATATTGAACCTTGATAAGTGAAATCCGGCCCATTCACGAGGTTGCCGTTGCCAGGTCCAGTGATGCCGGTTACGTTGAAGTTCACCGGAAAATCGAACTGCCGAAAACTTGTGGGAACGTTGTTGAGGCCGGCATTCTGATATACCTCGATGAACTTGTGCGTCGGACCCTGTCCCAGGTTTGCGCGCAGATATCCCAGCCGCACATCGAGAATCGCCGTCGGACCGAAAACGTGCGTATCGCTTAGCGTTACACCTACGTACTTGTTATAGGTGGTCGTATTGGCGTTCGGGAGGTTCGCCGGAGCCAGTTGGTTTATGTCCGACCACGAAACTCTGCCAAAGAAATTGTTGTTGTCCGAAAATTTGTGATCGATACGTGTGTGCGTCTGATTGTCTTCCCGACTGTTCAACGTCGCATTGATGTAATTACTGTTATTCGTAAGAGTCTGCGGAGTCAGCGTACTTGGATACCACAAGTTGATGTAAGCCTGTACGTACGCCGGCATGCGGCTTGTGGGTATCTGGTTATTCGGAAAACGCTGGCGTGTGTAGATGGGTCGCCCCTGGGCATCGGCGCCGGTTTGCTGCTCTGTATAGGGATCGTATATCGGCGGCAACGGAGTCACGCCGTCCAGGTTGTATTGAAGATTGCCTGTCCGCCACGCGGCATTCGGAATGGTAATTATCTGCGTTGCTTCTTGACGGCGCTGAAATCCTTCGTAGTTGAAGAAAAAGAAGGTCCGATTCCGGCCTTCGTAAATTTTCGGAATCTGGATCGGGCCGCCGAGCGTGAAGCCGAATTGATTGAACTTGAAATCCGGTCGTCTCGCGGCGAAATAGGCCCGCGAGTCCATTTTCGCGTTGCGAAGAAATTCGTAGGCGCTCCCATGGTACTCGTTCGTCCCCGATTTGATCGAAACGTTTATGTTGGCGCCGGCAGCCGCCCCGTATCGCGCGGACATGTTCGTTTGTATCTTGAACTCGGAAATCGCGTCGATCGAGGGAGCGATGGCGGCGGTCTTGAAGAACGAACCGTTGTTAAAGGTCCCGTCCAATGTGTAATTGGCATTGTCGCTGCGGCTGCCCGTAACGGCCCAAGTCTGGGCGTTCAAGGTTGGACCTCCATCGTTCGAACCGCGAGTCGCGCCAGGCGCAAGGCGAACAAGATTGTTGAAATTGCGTCCATTCAGCGGTAGTTCGACCACTTTCGCGTTATCGATGGTCGTGGACATCGATCCCTCAGTCGATTTCAACAGCTCTGCCTCAGCTTGAACCATGACGGTCTCTGTCACCTGTCCGACCGTTAGCGCAAATGTCAGATTGATGGATCCAGCCACTTCCAGCCGGAGGTTCTCCTGAACCTGCTTTTGGAAATTTGGAGCTGTGACTTCAACGCTGTAAGTTCCTGGGATCAGGGACAAGACGGAGAAGTTTCCGCTTTCTCCAGTAGACGTCTCGCGTCCAACGCCAGTCCGAGTGTTGATCGCCCGCACCTTCGCGTTCGTGATCGCGGCTCCCGACGGATCGGTAACTATACCGACGATCTGACCTAGTGTTGTTGCCTGCCCGAATAAGCTGGCTGCAGTGACAGGGAGGAGAACGGCAGCAATCGAAAGCCTCGTGAGTACTAGACAGGACATAGTCATGGTACTAACCTCTGGGCGAATTATATGACAGATTCGAATTGGATACTAGTGTATTTGCACTACAAATTTGTGTGAAGGCGAGTACATTATTTTTGGAGTATCTTGATTTCGGTGTTGGTCTTCACGCCGGACACCAGTTGTGTCTGTCCGCCAAGCCAAGTCACTTCTATGTCCGCAGTGGTTTCACTCCCCAATCCGAAGTGGAGGCGCGGATCGTTTGAAGAGAGATAGCTTTCGCCCGCACGCATGGTCGCATATCGTGTCAGAGTTCCAGCCTTTACCTTCACGCGAGCGCCAATCGCCATGCGATTGCTTTGCGTACCGGCAAGCCGAACACGCAGCCAGTTGGCGCGGCCAGTCCCTCGGTTTTCCAGCAGTAATGGCTTGCCGTCGATAACCGATACCACTATGTCGAGGTCACCGTCGTTGTCGTAATCGGCGAACGACGCGCCGCGAGCCGATTGTGGAGGAAGCGTTCGAAACCCAACGTCTCCCGATACCTCTTTGAATTTGCTATTGCCGAGGTTCTGAAAGAGTTGCATCGGCTGGCGATAGCGCTCTTGCAAAACACCATCTACCTCGGGGTAGACGTGGCCATTGGCGCAGAAGAGATCCAAGCGCCCGTCATTGTCATAGTCTAAGAAAAACGTTCCCCAACCTAGATAAGGGATGGTCGGCTCGCCCACGCCGGCCGGATAAGAAACATCGCTAAAAAATCCGTCCCCATCGTTGTGGAAAAGCACGTAGTTATCGTCTGCGAACGTGGTAACAAAGATATCCTGCAAACCATCCTGATCGTAATCACCGACAGCGATTCCCATGCTCGACATCTCCTTGCCGTCCGCGCTAAGCGCGAGACCGGAGGCGATGCCCGTTTCTTGAAACGTTCCGTCCCCTTTGTTTTTGTAGAAGTAATTCGGGTTCGAGTCATTTCCGACGAACAAGTCCGGATGACCGTCGTTGTCCAAGTCATCGAAGATCGCCTGGAATCCGAAGTACAGCCTCTTGTCCGCCACCCCGGCTTTTTCAGTTACGTCCGTGAATGTACCGTTGCCGTTGTTGCGATAGAGAGCATCGGGAGCGCCCTTGTAGCCCAGGGGTCCACAGGCGTTCACTTTGATCCCGCGATATTCGCAAGTCTTTAGCTCCGGATTGGCGGCGTTAAAGTCCAGATAGCCGGGCACGAAGAGGTCGAGGTGTCCATCCCTGTCGTAGTCTCCGAAGGCGGCGCCGGCGTGCCACCAGTCTCCACCTGCTATGCCGGCCTTGGTGGTAACGTCACGAAACGTTCCGTCTCCACTGTTTCGATACAAAATGTTCGGTCCGAAGTTGGTTACCAACAAGTCGGTATGGCCATCGTTGTCATAATCGGCTGCGACGCAACCAAATCCCCAACCTCGGCCAGGGACGGCGGCTGACGACGTTACATCCGTGAAAGTGCCGTCTTTATTGTTGCGATACAGGTGGTTGGTAGTGGTCGATCGAGATTGCTTTTGGATCTGCGCCAGGGTCGATCCATTGACGAGATAGAGATCCTGCCATCCATCCTCGTTGTAGTCGAGCCAGCAGGCGCCGCTTCCATTCACCTCAAGCACATATTTCTTAACAGGCCCACCGGACACGATCGGATCTTTGAGCCCGGCTTGTTGTGCGACGTCGACAAACGTCCTTTGCGGCGCTGGAACAAAGGCAAGCATCAGCGGCAATAAGCCACAGAGTCGTTGCATGTCACTGTTGAACGGAGCGAAGCTTCTCTACGATCCTCGTCTGCTCGGCGGCGAGGTCCGGTTTGCCGAGCCGCGCATAGACCCGGGACAGTTCAACACGCAGCGCTGCTTCCGAAGGATAGAGCGAGATTCCATCTTCAAGCACTTTCCGGCTCTCTTCGAACCGTCGCAAGGCCAGATAGCTACGCGCCATGCCCGCCCGAGCCGACACCGACGTCCGCGGGTTGTCCATCGCGGTCTCGTAATGAGCTAGAGCCGATGTATAATCACCGGATTTCTGATACGTGTCAGCCAACCCGAGTTCGGCCTCAGGATTTCCCGGCATCAGTCGCAACGCCTCTTCGAACGAAGGCTTGGCTTCCTGGTAACGTCCCATTCTGGCAAGTTGCTGTGCGACTGCGAGCTGTGCCTGAGCCAGTCGTGGAAAACGATTCCGGGCGTCCAGCGCAGCGCTCAGCGCCTTCTCGGGACTGTTTGTGGCGTTGAGCGCTTCCACCAGAAGTAACGCGGGAGCCGGGTCGGCGGAAGAGCGGAGAGCGTCTGACTGCAGAATGGAAACTGCCTTGGCGGGTTCTCCGATTCGCAGATAGGAGGTTGCCAGCAACGCGTCGACACGAGCGTTAGATGGATCCAGCTTGCGTGCTTGTTCGAGAGGCGCGACGGCCTCGGCGTACCGCTGGCTCATCACGCCGGCCAGACCATACGTGACATTCGCCTCGATGGATTGGGGAAGCAGTTCTACGGCTCGCGCAAGCGACGGAAGGGCTTCGGCAGTTCGATTCAGCTTCAGCAAAGCCAAGCCCCGGTTGTACTGAGCTTGGAAGAGACTGGCATCGATTGCTGTAGCGCGCTCGAACGCGTCTAGTGCCTCTGCCTGCATATTGTTTGTCCCATAGACAACGCCCAGAGCGACCAAAGAATTCGGATCAGGGGCGGTTCGATCACGAATCTGAGAGCCGGCTTGAACGCCCTCGCGCTTTTTGCCGCCACTGATAAGGCGGGACGTCTCCATCAGAATTTCCACATCCTCGCGCGTCGCGCTCTTTAATCTCCTGCTGTTCTCAAACGCTTCCTGTGCTAGTTGTTTTTGACCTTTACGTAAATAGATCTGACCTAACCGGTAATACAACGCTCCATCCCATGGAGCTTCCGCGATAGCGATCTGCAAAGGCCCGATTGCCTTTTCGGTTTGCTCCGCCGCAACGTATGCCGCCGCAAGTTGCGAGGCTGTATCGAACACTTTTTGGCGTGAGTCGAACACCGGCTGAAGCCAGGAGATTGCTTCGGCAGGATTGTTCTCGATCATTGCAATGCGGCCAAGAAAGTAGCGCGAGTGGAATGCGGGCGGCGCGACCTTCACGGCTGCTAAGAAGTTCTTTTTGGCTTCGGCGAGATTGCGCTGCCGGTACTGCACATAACCTAGTCGATAGAGCGCTTGCACATTAGACGGGTCAAGGCGTAGCGCATTTTTTAGAGCAGGCTCGGCGGAAGAAAACTGTTCGCGCTCGATGAAAGCCTCGGCTTGGTGGAGCAACTCCTGTGTTGTCGCAGCCAGCAGAACGATGGGCGCCCACAAAGCAAAGGTCGCAAAGATTGAGGACATTCCGATCGTCGGACCTCTTTGGTCAACATCATGGCATATCGCGGCCGCGATTGCGCATTATCTTGGGTATAGCGCGGCAAGAGGCGAACCGTTCTCGAAATCGGCGAGGCTGCCGTACTATGGTCCTAGGAACGTCCCTGTACTTCCATATGGATGAGCGACACGCGCCATTAACTCATGACTAGCTTCGACATTCTGAGCCTTATCTGCGCGATTGGATGTGGAGTGGTAGCAGGTGTTTTTTTCGCATTCTCGACTAGCGTGATGAAAGGCCTAGGCAAGCTTCCTGCCGAGCACGGCATCGCCGCCATGCAGGCAATCAACGTGACTATCATTAATCCGCTATTTCTCGGCGTCTTTCTCGGGACAGCCATCGCCTGCGCGATAGCGCTCCTCACCTGTTTGGTGTGGTACGAATCGCCCGGACGCCTTTGGACGCTGATCGGAGCGGCGCTGTACCTTGTTGGATCGTTCCTGGTGACAATGTGGTTCAACGTGCCGGGCAACAACACGCTGGCGCGTCTGACCGCCACCGCGCCGGAAGCAACGGCCGTGTGGGAAGATTACCTCGTCACCTGGACAAGATGGAATCACGTGCGCACAGTTACAGCGCTTGCAGCTACGGTCCTGTTCATGCTTGGGGCATTCCTGAACTAGCCTAATCGACGGGCAAAGCCGAGCCTACCAATGCATGACTTGACCACCGTCCACATTGATAGTCTGTCCGGTCACCTGTGACGCTCGCGCCGACGCAAGAAATACGACCATATTCGCAACATCTTCGGGAGACTGCCAGCGGCCGAGCGGCACAACTGCACGGATCTTGTCTTCCGCCCACCCCTCGTAAGAACGTTTTCGATCCGGTTGTTGTTGCTCGTTCCAGGATTGCCAGACACGGCGGTTCAGCGGAGTTTTCACCATGCCAGGATTCACCACATTAACGCGGACGTTATGGGGCGCTAGGTCCTTGGCCAGACACTGCGCAAAGTTGATATTTGCCGCTTTGCTCGCGCTGTACGGTGGATCCGTCTGTGAGCCGATCTGACCGGCTACAGACGCGATAAACACCATTGTTCCTTTTCTACGGGCAACCATGCCAGGGGCGATCGCATGCGCCGCGTGAACCATTCCCATTACATTGACTTCGAGCACGCGCGGCCAGTCATTTGGCTCGAGATTGGAAAACGGAAAACCGAATTTACCTGATCCCGTCGCCGCCGCATGCACAAGATGAGAGATCGGACCCAAGGCGTCTTCCGTTTCCCGCGTCGCCGCCGGTGCCGCTTCGCCCGCGCTGATGTCGACCGTCTTGCCGAAAGAGGGACGACCAAACTGATGAGTCAGCGTTGCAGCCTTCTCCTGGACTTCAGGAGAAACATCCCATATGGATACGCTGCACCCCTCGCGCGCCAAGCTCTGTGCACACGCCCAGCCGATGCCGCTGGCGCCGCCCGTAACTACCGCCACATCTCCGTTCAGTTCCAGTTCCATGCGTCAACAGGATACTCGACGCAGTCGACCTTTTCGCGTCCAGGTAGTTAATATGAGTAGCAGACCATGCGCATGCTTCTGTATTCGATGCTCACGTTAGCGTTGTTTGGCGCTGACTGGCCGCAGTTTCGGGGACCGAACGCCTCAGGTCTGTGCAACTGCGGTCCATTCCCTACGGAGTTTGGGCCTCAGAAGAACGTGCTATGGAAGACAGAGCTACCGGTAGGGAATTCCTCCCCCGTTCTGGTAGGGGATCGCATTTTTCTCACCGCTTCCGAAGGCGACGATTTGATCACGATCTGCCTGAATAGCGCCACAGGCAAGGTGCAGTGGCGACGATCAGTCCGCGCTGCCAGACGCGAAGCCCAACATACTCTGAATCACCGAGCCGCGCCAACTGCCGCGACCGATGGGAAAAATGTGTTTGTCTTCTTCGCTGACTTCGGACTTATATCCTATGATTTCGACGGTAAGCAGCGTTGGCAGTTGCCGCTCGGACCATTCAACAGCCTTCATGGAGTGGCGGCATCGCCCGTCTACGCCGATGGAAGAGTGATCCTCGTCGCCGATCAGGATACAGACGCGTACATAATCGCGGTGGATGCAGGCAGCGGCAAGATCGTCTGGAAAACGCCGCGCGACGTCAGCAACGGTTACTCAACACCAATTGTTTACCGTCCGGCTCGCGGCGCTGCACAGATCATCGCGCCAGGCTCCTATCAGCTCACGGCCTACTCCATCGTGGATGGTAAACCGGTATGGTTTGTTCGAGGCCTTACCTGCCAGCCAAAATCGGCCCCGACTGTAGCTGGCGACATTGTTTACTTCAACGGTTGGACGCCGGGGAACGATACAGGTCAGCAGGTCGAGTTGCCCGCCTTCGCCGAGGTTGCCGCCGCAGCCGATGCTAATCGCGACAAAAAGCTGTCTCAGGACGAATTACCGCAGCCTTGGCAGCCCACAGGCACTTGGCGCGCAATCGATTTGGATCGGGATGGTTTTTTGAACGAGAGGGAATGGACGTTCTTCCGCTCTCGCCGTGCTTCGCGTAACGGTATCTTAGCCGTGAAGCTGGGTGGCAGCGGCGATGTGACCAACACCCATGTCCTTTGGCGATATGAAAAGTCGCTCCCTGACGTACCGGCCCCCCTCATCTACAAAGACGTGGTGTTTCTCGTCCGAAGCGGCGGAATCGCGACTACTCTGAACGCTGAGACCGGCAAGGTGCTCAAGCAGGCGCGGTTGACTGGTGCGCTCGACGACTACTATTCTTCGCCGATTGGCATTGACGGGAAGGTGTACATCGCAAGCGAGCATGGGAAGGTCGTGGTACTGCGAGCTTCCGGCGATTGGGAAATCCTGGCGATCAATGAGTTCGACTCTGACATCTACGCAACTCCGGCGATGAGCGAGGGCCGAATGTATGTCCGCACACGAAACGCCCTTTATGCGATCGGATCGCCGAATTAGATTGTTGGCAGTTTGACCGACTTTGCGTTGGGTATAATCCGCTGGTGGTTCACATCCGCGAGCTCTTCTATGTCGTTTGTCTGATAACCGCGCTGTCTCCTCTGCGAGGGCAAGAAGTCGCCCCGGCAAAACACCCAAGGAACGAACGTAGCGAACAACAGGCGCGCAAGGTGATCGAAGCCTACTTCCCGCTCTTCAGCAAACGTGATGTAAAAGGTCTGCTCGGCGTGGTCAACTTTCCTCATGTCCGGGTGACGGACTCACGTACAGTGATTATTCCGTCCGCAAAGGAGTGGACTGGGGATCCCACTCCGCTTGAGGAACACTGGAGCCGCAGCGCGCTCGATTCCTTGACGTTCGTTCAGAGCGATGAGGATAAGGTTCATGCCCTAGTGGACTGTCCGTAAGTAATCTTTAGCTTAGATTCGGCGCCATACCATTTATGGCGGTGTCCAAAGCTCTTTCACTATCGGCGGCACGAAGGCATGAACTTCAGTCGTACCTGCGTAAACACAACCTGCCCGCCTCCGTTGCACAAAGGATGCGTATCATCCTTGCCTTGGCGGATGGCCTCAGCTATCGCGAGATCATCGAGCACCTGAATACGACTGCGCCGACCATCAGTTTGTGGAAGCGGCGATTCGCTGAGGAAGGTGTGATCGGGCTCGGGACGATACGCCCCGGACAGCCGGCCAAACTGTTGACGCCGGAACTACGGGCCAAGATCTTGGCGAAGACCTATGAGTTTCCGCCCGACGGGAGCACTCATTGGAGCCTGCGTAAGATGGCGGCGGTGATGAAGGTCGGCAAGGAGTTGATCCGCAAGGTATGGAAGGAGGCCGACCTCAAACCGCACCGGCTCGAACGGTACCTGGCCACCAAGGATCCCCAGTTCGAGCAGAAAGCGGCCGACATCATAGCGCTCTACCTGAACCCGCCCCAGCATGCTGCCGTGTTCTGTGTAGACGAAAAAAGTGCCATCCAGGCGCTCGACCGCAAGGATCGCCGATTGCCCTTATCGCCTGGACGTGCCGAGCGCCATGGCTTCGAGTACCACCGTCACGGCACCTTGTCGCTGTTCGCCGCACTGAACCCGAAAACCGGTTCGGTTATCGGCCAAACCGCTCCACGCCATACCAGCAAGGAGTTTGTTGACTTCTTAGAGCAGGTCGTCGCTACCTGCCCAGCGGACCAGGAGATCCACATCATCCTCGACAACCTCCAAGTACACAAGACCGATTTGGTGAAGGATTTCCTCGTGGATCACCGCAATGTGCGGTTGCACTTCACGCCAACGTACTCGTCATGGCTGAATCAGGTCGAGATCTGGTTCGGAAAGCTGCAACGGGACGTCATCGCGCGCGGCATCTTCACCTCCGTCACCGATCTCCGCCGCAAGATCATGCGCTACATCCGGCTCTACGGCAAGACAGCCAAGCCGTTCCAGTGGAAATACTCCGATCCATCTCACCGGATTCAGCCATGGTAAAGAACTCTCCCGGACAGCCCACTAGTCGTGTTCAGTCGATTCAAATCCGATGGCAAACGGTACGTTTCGTACCCAACCCTCTGGATCGTTACCAAAGTAAATGACCATTGGGGAATTCAAGTTCGATCGACCTTCGCGCCTTGAGACGAGCTTCCTCGAAAATTTACTGCTTTTTTGCGGCAAGCTTCTTCGCTACTTCGAGCGCTTCTGCAGCAGGAACCTTAACATCCGGTTCGACGCCGATTCGTTCCCAGTTCGTCTTCGAAATCGGATTGATCGCTCTTGCAAATGGCACCCGAATCATGAAGTGATCATCGATGCGATGGCCGGAGACAGGATGTGCCCCACCACCAGTGGTCTCGCCAATGATCGTTGCGCGCTTCAGATTTTTTAGATTGTAGGTGAATTCCTCGGCGCCGGAGAAGGTTCGTTTAGCCGTCAGTACGAATACGGGTTTTGTGCCGAGACGCTTTCCGGGCACATCCGTAGTCGTCCAAAACTCCTCGGTCTTGTCTTCCTTCCGATTGTAGAGGTCATTGAGGTGAGTGCGGTCGTCGAAAAGGTAACTCGAGATGTAAGCAACCATCTTCGGGTCGCCACCACCGTTCTCGCGCAAATCAATAATGAGCGCATCCACACTACCCAGGAAATTCATCGCCGCGCTGGCGGTCGGCCCGCAGATTTCCGGCTTGGCGAACATGTTGAATTTCAGGTATCCGATGTTCGGTGGCAGGCGCTCTGCTTTTTCGAATCCGCAGTTGATCCGCTCCAACTGCCGTCGCATTGCCTCTAAGTCCGGTCCTTGAGGCGCTCCCTTTGGCAACGCCGCAGGGCTAAAATTGACGCCCAGGTGCCTGTCCTGACTAACCTCGCGTAGATCCGTGGTCAGCTTCTCGGCGAAAGCATCGCCATTCGTGATCGAGTCATAGTCGCCTGCTTTCAGATGAGCGAGTATACTCTCCTCCATTTTCTTGGCAGTTTCTGGAAATACATAGAATTCATTCAGCAGAGCGACCGCGCCGTTGACAGCGCGTTGGCGCGACGCGGCATCGATTGTGAAGTTCGCCTCGGTCACGCCTGGTGGCAAGGCCCTCAGGCTGAAACTGACAACCACGGCAGGGTCTGCGTCCTTCACCTCGATTCTTCCCATCGCGGTTGTGGGGCTCGCCTTCTCTTTGACCCGAAAAGCGATTTGCGTCCGCTCAGCTTTGTCCAAACTAAGAAGATCGAATCCTCCGGTCTGATTGCGAAAGTTTACCTGCTGTTCCAGAGGCCGCGCCGGATCGTACTTCTGGAGATACGACGTCATTCGGGTCTGGTCTCCGCTATTGAACGCTTCAAACCAAGCCTTCAACGTCTGTCCAGCCGGTGTATCCGGAAATGCAGGCTGTGCGGACGCCACTAGTCTTGCCAACACAAGGAGCGCACTGATTCGCCATGACATGGAGTCTTGGACGCGCTTCTCACAAACTAGTTCCCAATTTGGGTCCTAGACCTGCACGCGATCGATATGTACGAATACCGAAGCTAGGCGGAATCGAATCGATCGTAGCCCTTGTTTCTCCGGTTCTCGATCAGTGCGGCGTGCTCGGCGCAGACGGCAGCGCGCATGCGCAACGAGCGGACAACGCCGAGTACTTCAACAGCGACGTTCGGGCAATCCGACCAGTCACACAGGTACTCTGACATCGTTTCTTCTTGGCCGTTGATGGTAGTTCGGATCGTTACTTGTGGCATCTGGCTTACTAGTTGCCTTCCTTACATATTTATTATCGGCACTACATCCCTTCCACTTTAGGGAGGAAAGCCAGTTATCGCGACCAGAACAGTCACATATGGTAGTCTAAAAACCAGTTGCAACTGAGTGTCGATTATGAGCTCGTCCTGGCATTGATTACGACACATTAGTTGCAAGCCAAAGCCAAGTAGACTCCACATGCTTCTCCGACACAGCGTCTGTCTTTTTCTTACTGTCCTGTTCAGCCAAGTTGCCTTCGCGCAGCAGAGCGAGGTCGCGGGCATCGTTCGTGATGCTACCGGCGGCGTCATTCAGAGCGCTTCCTTGGAGCTTCGAAATGTCGCCACAAATACTCAACTGAAGGTCAGCTCGGATGAGTCCGGTCGATATAATTTCCCACCGGTCGCTCCGGGGCGATACCGTCTTACGGTTGGCGCAGGCGGGTTCGAAACCCATCAAGTGGATGAGCTCAAGCTGGAGATTGGCGCGAAGCTCACCGTTGATGTTGAGTTAAAGGTCGGCAATACGAGTCAGACGGTCACCGTCGACGGCAGCGGCATTCAGGTCAATACGGTGAACGCCAATGTGAGTACCGTGGTTGATCGCCAGTTTGTCGAAAACATTCCGTTGAATGGTCGTAGCTTCCAGTCACTTCTCACGATGTCGCCTGGGGTTCTCGTCGTGCCAGCGCCGAGCAATAAAGGTGGAGAGATTTCAGTTAATGGACAGCGAACCGAAGCCAATTACTTCATCGTCGATGGAGTGAGCGCAAATACGGGCGCGGGCGCGGGCGTTCCGGGCTATGGAGCAGGCTATTCAGGCTCGGCCCCGGGAAACTCGATCCTAGGGACAACGCAAAGCCTGGTCTCTATCGATGCGCTGCAGGAGTTTCGGACGACCACGTCGACGTATTCGGCCGAATACGGCCGAATGCCAGGCGGGCAATTCACATTCCTTACGAGGTCAGGCACGAATCAGTATCACGGCTCGCTCTTCGATTACTTTCGCAACGATGCGCTCGATGCCAATAACTGGTTTAACAATCAGGCAGGATTGCCTAAGAGCCGCGCGCGACAGAATAACTTCGGCGGGACTTTCGGAGGTCCGCTGACTATACCCAAGGTTTACAAAGGTCAAGATCGCACTTTCTTCTTTCTTTCCTACGAAGGTCTGCGTCTCAGGTCACCACAGGCGGCTATCACTACGGAGGTACCATCGCTGAGCCTGCGGCAGTCGGTCACCGATCCGGCCCTCAGCGCCATTCTGAACGCTTATCCGCTGCCGAACGGCGCCGATCATGACGGTCTTGCTTATTTCACTTCCGGATACTCCAGCCCCAGTTCGCTAGACACGATCAGCTTGCGTTTGGATCATAGCTTCACGGACCGCTTCACTATCTTCGGCCGCTACAGCAACTCGCCTTCGAACGTTGTCACGCGCCCACCTGCCAACTTGGCGCAGGTCACTCGGCAAGAGTCGAGCATCCGAACATTTACTCTAGGCGCGACCAACATCCTCAGCGCTCGCGCCAGCAACGATCTGCGGTTTAATGCCACAGCCAACGAGGCCAGTTCTGTCCACAGCATCGATAATCTGGGTGGCGCAACGCCGTTAACTCCAGAGGATTTAGGCAAGGTTGCTCCCGGCCAGGGCGGCAACAGCTGGCTCTATTTTTCTCTCTATGGCGGATTGAGACCCGCGATCCGGTTCTTTCCCTCTGAGAACGATCAACGACAACTCAATGTCACGGACTCACTCAGCGTAACCTCAGGAAGCCACAGTCTAGAGTTTGGCGTCGACTATCGCCGCCTTGTTACGGAAACGCCACTCGCCTACAACTACGAAACCGCAGCATATGCCACGCAGGGCGATATTGTTGCGAACAAGCCTTCCTCACTAACGCTTTATCGCGCAACAGTACCAATGGCGCCGGTTTATACCAATTTCTCTGCTTTTGCTCAGGACGAATGGAGAATGACACCACGTCTTAGCCTGTCGTTGGGACTTCGTTGGGACGTGAATCCGGCTCCACGCGACGCGAATGGCAACCAGCCGTACGGCATCACGACCACGGATCTACACACGATGAAGCTGGCAGACCGTTCGCAGCCTCTATGGAATACAACCTGGAATAACTTTGGGCCGCGTCTCGGATTCGCCTATCAACTCGGCCGCGCGGATGGCAAGGAAACGGTGGTACGCGCAGGCGCCGGAATCTTCTACGACACGGGCAATACGGAGGGATCGCGCGGATACTGGTACGCGACGGGAATCAGCCAGCGAGCATTGTTTCCAGGCAATCCGTTTCCGCTCACGCAGCCCCAACTCGATGGTGTGCCGGAGCCCAGCACCGTGCCGCCTTACATGACATTGGTCTTCGGTTTCGATCCGGATCTCAAGCTGCCCTACGTTTGGCAGTGGAACGTGAGCGTCGAACAATCGCTCGGTTCCAACCAGACGCTCACAACGGGTTATTTGGGTTCGGCCGGCCGCAGGCTTACGGCTCAGCGTCAGTATTTTCCGGACCGCGTCGGCAATACGAACTTCGGTCCAACGTTCGGAGTCTACCTGACGGACAACGCCGGTCAGTCCGACTATCACGCTCTCCAAGTCAAGTTTCAACGACGGCTGTCGCATGGATTGCAAGGATTGGTTTCCTACACGTGGTCTCACGGGATCGACAACTCGACTAGCAATTTCCAGCTCTATCAGCTTCTGCGGGCCAGTTCCGACTTCGACATTCGCCATAACCTGCAGATCGCCGCAACTTACGACATCCCATCGCCGGTGGGGAATCGAATCCTTTCGGGATGGGCTTCGGGATGGGCTTCGGGATGGGCTTCGGGATGGGCAGTTGATACGCGCATCTCTGCGCGTACGGCTCTCCCTGTCGACCTACTGGCCGGAACCCGGGTCGATACGGCGACTGGAGGAAATATTCAGTTCCATCCGAATTGGGTGGCGGGCCAGCCTGTCTATGTCGCCGATGCGAACGCGCCGGGTGGCCGCCGAATCAATTTCGACGCCTTTGTTGCTGCGGCTGCAAACCAGGAAGGCAACGTCGGACGAAACGTCGCGCGCGCGTTTGCTACCTCGCAGACTGACATCACGTTGCGGAAGGATTTCCGGATCACCGAAGGATCGAACCTTCAATTCCGCGCTGAGGCCTTCAACGTTTTCAACCGGGCGAATTTCGGCTCTATTTATAACCTGCTCACGAATGGCCGAACACTCTTCGGACTGGCATCGAATACGCAGAACGGCCAACTGGGTGGGCTGAACTCGCTTTATCAGATTGGTGGGCCACGCTCGATTCAGCTTGCGCTGAAACTTCGCTTTTAGACGTGACTCCAACACCTACTGAGATTCCGCTTTCCACACCTCAGCCCGCTGCTCAGCAGCGGGTATTGGGTTTGACGCGCAAGAGCCTGTTCAAAGTTCACGGATGGCTCGGGATGGTGTTTGGTTCGTTGCTGTTCGTCATCTGTGCCTCGGGAGCGGCCGCCGCGCTGAGCTATGAGATCGACTGGCTGCTCAATCCGGCTCTGCGAGTCAGTCCAACGGGCAAACCTGCGCTGAGCTGGGGAGCCTGGATGGAAGCTGCGCGTATAGCTCATCCGGACTGGAAGCCGCGCTGGGTGACCGCTCCTCCGAACCGGTACACGGCGGTTGAAATCATCGAGGATGCGCCGTCCGGATTGTGGCGACGAGTCTATATCAACCCATATACAGGCGCCATGCAGGGAGGTACCAGCTACTTTAATGTGCAGCGCTTCCTTCGCGACTTTCATCGCTTATTAAATGTTTTCAGTTATGGCTTAGTCCTCGTTTCTTCGTTCGGCATCTTCTTGGTGTTCTCCGTAGTCACTGGCCTGCTCTTCTATAAAAATTGGTATCGGAATCTGTTCCGCTTGCGCCTCACGAAAGGCCGCCATGCCTTCTGGTCGGACATGCACCGGCTTACTGGAGTCTGGTCGTTTCTATTCGCGCTCATCATTGGCATCACGGGTATTTGGTACCTCACCGAACACATCTTGTATGCAAATCATTGGGCTGCCGCGGAACCGGTTGTGAAGATAAGCTCCGAAAGACTTGTAGCTCACGGCGATACACCAAGACCACTCGATATCGACTCGCTGGTCGTCGCTACCAGGCGTGCTATGCCGGATCTAGACATACGAAGAATCTGGTTTCCAGTTACGTTAACGGATCCGGTAAAAGTCGAAGGACAAGCCACGGCGTGGCTGGTTCAGGAGAGAGCCAATCAGGTTCTTCTCGATCCGTACAACGGTGAGGTGCTGGCTATGGAAAGAGCGGAGCAAGCCAGCGCATACAAGCGATGGGGCGACATGGCCGACCCTTTGCACTTCGGTGACTTCGGAGGAATCCCGACGAAGATTCTATGGAGCCTGTTCGGCATGGCGCTGCCGGCGATGGTACTCACTGGATCCTATTTGTCGCTCCGCCAGAGCCAGAAACCGACACCGAAGGCGTACCGTTTGGGCGCATGCGTTTCGGCGTTGCTATTCGCCATATCCCTCTACTACAGTGTGCCGGCCGCGACACGGTATAAGACTCCGGCTGTGCCTGTGTGGCAGACGCAGGAGGAAATCGCAATCGGACCTTGGCGGTTCGGGGTGACTGCCGCAAATCATGCAGTGCGGATCGAAGCGTTGTGCGAGGGCTGTGTCGCGAACTTCAAATCGATCTCAATTGCCGCCGGAGAAGGCAAGCCAGTCGCTTTGAAAGCGAAAGGCAAATACTGGGTTGGCGAGAAAGTCGGAGCAGGCGCGTATTCGCTCGTCCTGGAGGATTGGTCAGGACGGCGGTATGCTCAACGGTTGAATCTCCAAGCTAATGCTCTGAAGTCCTCGGCGATGTATGTTCCCGATGAGGGGGCTTATACAGGTATCGGGACGTGGTTCTTTGTCATCCCGTTCCTGATTGCGCTCACCGGTGTAGTTGGATACTGGACGTACCGCTTCGGGCTTCGACGGGTTTAGCGACTTCCGCAAGAAACCACGGAACAAACCGCGCGCAGCGGGAGTATAGTTTGACATGACCACTGTGCGCGACGAAGTACCCTCTTCCCGCCGTTCACTCCGGCTCTGGCCGGGCGTTGTCATTGTCACGCTGCAGTGGCTTACCCGGTTCGGCCTCCCTCTGGTGATGCCTGATGCGGTCCCCATCGCGGTGATTGGTGGGATCGTCGGTGGCCTGGGTGTGGTTGTGTGGTGGGTCTTCTTCAGCAGAGCGACCTGGTCTGAGCGCTTGGGCGCGGTCGGCCTGATGATCGCCGCGATGTTCGCTACGCAGCCTATCACGCATGAGTCGATTGCGACGGGCGCGATGGGAATGCTCTTCGCCGTTTTGGCAATCCCATTTCTGAGTCTCGCTTTTGTCGCGTGGGCGGTAGCGAGCCGGCATCTTTCGGATGGACCTCGGCGCGCGGCGATGGTCGGCACGATTTTTGTGGCCTGCGGAGTATGGACGCTCGTACGTACTGGCGGGATTACCGGTGACTTCGATAATGATTTGCAATGGCGATGGGCAAAGACGCCGGAGGAGCGGCTATTGGCGCAGCCCGTCGCGGAACCGGCGGTAGCTACGATTCCGGAGAAACAGGAAGCGATCATACCGAAGGATCAGCCAGTATCGATCCCAACCGCTCCTGTTCCGTCACGAGTCGAGACCGTTGCCGACTGGCCTAGCTTTCGA
This sequence comes from Bryobacteraceae bacterium, assembly GCA_963844855.1. GTDB lineage: Bacteria > Acidobacteriota > Terriglobia > Bryobacterales > Bryobacteraceae > DASQDN01. The sequence goes on along the minus strand of CAWJQP010000076.1, from coordinate 82,012 downwards.
GGACGCGATCGAGACAGCATCGTTCGCGGCTTGCGAATAAAGACCGATTGGTCTGCTTCGCCGCCTGTCGAACTGTGGCGCCGTCCGATCGGACCGGGCTGGTCGTCTTTTGCTGTTCGCGGTGACCTTCTCTATACTCAGGAGCAGCGCGGTCCTGACGAGGTGGTCTCATGCTACAGAAGGACTACGGGCGCGCCGGTGTGGACGCATCGCGACAAAGCTCGTTTCTGGGAATCGAATGCAGGCGCGGGTCCGCGGTCGACACCGACACTTGGCAATGGACGCGTATACACGTTTGGAGCCACCGGAATTCTGAACGCGCTCAATGCCAATAATGGCAAAGTTGTCTGGTCTCGTAACGCCGCCTCAGACACGGAAACAAGCCCGCCCGAGTGGGGCTTCTCGAGTTCTCCGTTGTTGTTTGACGATGTTGTCATCGTTGCAGTCAGCGGACAGCTCGTCGCATATGACCTCAACACTGGCTCCCCGCGCTGGTTTGGGCCGCGGGGTGGTATCAGCTATAGCTCCCCGCATTTGCTGAAGACCAATGGAGTCGCTCAGATCGTACTTCTAAGCCGAGAGGGCGCCAGTGGCATCGCTCCAGTCGACGGCAAGTCGCTCTGGGAACATCTATGGAAAGGCAATCCCATCGTGCAGCCCGCGCTGACGCCAGATGGCGATGTTTTGATCAGCGTGAATGAGAGCAGTGGTACCCGACGCATCTCGGTCTGCAAACGGTCCCAACGGATGGAAAGTCGAAGAGCGGTGGACTACGAATGGGTTGAAACCGTACTTCAATGATTTCGTCGTCCACGATGGCCACGCGTTCGGCTTTGACGGCAGCATCCTCGCATGTATCGACCTCCAGGATGGCAAACGCAAGTGGAAAGGCGGACGCTACGGCCATGGCCAACTCATCCTGCTGAAAGACCAGGCGTTGCTGCTGGTGCTCTCGGAAGAAGGCGAATTGGCCCTGATCAAGGCGACACCCGATCAGTTCACGGAAGTCGCCCGGGTTCCGGCTATCGAGGGCAAGACGTGGAATCATCCGGTGCTGGCCGGTGATGTCCTGCTTGCCCGTAATGGCGAGGAGATGGCTGCGTTTCGGCTAACGCTTGCAGACCGCTGAGCTTCCTTCTCGAAGCCGCAACAGATGCGCCAATACCGAACAAGACTAACCAAGCCGAAGCGGGCTCCGGAACCGGCGCTACTGTGGTGACCGATACATTTAAATCCTCGCAACCAGACGACACGAAGCACGACCCGCATTGCATTGGATCGCCTGAGTGCGTTTCAAAAAGGACTCGGACCGTGGCATTGTTCACGGCGCCCGCAGGGGCAAGCGAATCGATAGCGAAGCTGCCGAGCGAGTCTGACCAGTTCGGTGAACTCGGCGGGAGCATAAAGTCCACAGGTCCGCCGAGCGCGCCGATCGAGTCCATGTAGAAGCCGATCGAAGAATTGGACTCGAACAGCAGAAACGAACTGGTGAAGGTCGTGTAGTTCGAAGAGTCCGGAACGGCAGTGAACGTCCAGGTGACTGTCTGACCCGCAAAGCCTTGCAGGTCAGAAGTCGTCAAAGTAATACCCGGCGGCAAGGCCGGCGCCGCAAGTAGAGCAGTAAGAACAAGTGCTTTCCACATAAAACAAGATCCTCCGATGCAATTCGCTTAGCGAGTTAAGTTCAACGTCGTTGACCCGGTATAGCCGCCATCCGCTGCAAAGTTCACCCTCATCTGCACCCGGGATGCCGTTGCCGGCCAGCCAAAGGTGACGGTAAAGGTGGCCATTCCATTGGCAGGTATGGAACCAAGAGAAACCGGGAATCGCGGGCCGGGAGCCACACTGACTACTCCGCTGCCTGCCACGACCGTGATCGGCGTTATGCTGACCACGCGGGCATTCAGCGCCGGATAGCTGCCTGCGGAACGCAACGTAATGGGTACCGTTCGCTGGCCGGTTGCGACCCATCAGCGCGTGCCCCCGCGCTGGCGAATAAGCTCGGTTGACCTGCTGCGGAGAAATTGCCGACCACCTTGCGAGCTGCGGTCATCGGCACAAGTCCCGCAACTGCGGTTCCCGTGTAATCGCCGGTGTAGCCGGAGAAGTTGAACCGGAACGGATAGCGCCTTCTCCAAGAGGACAGTTCGCGACTGCCTGGTCGGACAACGCCGGCCTGATCTTTACGGAAAGCGACCGCGAGGGAACCCATCTGGATGTGTACCGAATGCCAAGCGACCGGCGGAAAGCGGAGCATTAGTGAAATCAACTGCCGATGATGCGCACGCAACAATCTCTCCCGATGGCCTATGGGTTGCATGGGCGAGCAACATCTCCGGCCAATGGGAAGTGTATGCGCGCCTCCTCAGTTCCTCGGCTGCTCCAATCCGGCTCTCACGTGACGGTGGCACGGCTCCGCTATGGTCGCCCGCCGGAAACGAGTTGTTTTACCGAACGAAAGGCGCATTATGGTCAGTAGCGCTTGACGGGAATCGCTTCCACGAGCCTCAAAAGCTTTTCGATGCAGAGTTTACCCCCGCAAAGGTATACATGCGCCACTATGCCGTGAGTGGAGATGGCTCGAAGTTTCTTTTCGCTAAGGAATCGCACGATCCCGATGACTTCAGGCGTATTCAAGTAGTCCTGAATTGGCGGGCCGAAGTCGAGCGGCTATTGTCGGGAGGAAACGGCAGAGGGAAATAGCGGCTCGATTCAGGACGTCGGCAGGAAGACTTGGACACATAGGCCTCCTAGGGGCGACTCATGAAGCGTAACTGATCCCCCATAGATGTCGCACAGGTCGCGAACAATTGCCAAGCCGAGGCCGGAGCCCGGGGCAGCCTCGTCCATGCGCACCCCGCGCTCCAGCACCACAGTTCGAAGGGCAGGAGGCAGACCTGGACCATCGTCGTCCACTGTCACGACGACTGTGTTTTCGCGCTGCGATGCTGCCAGGGCAATCCTGAATTTCGCCCACTTACAGGCGTTGTCCAGAAGATTGCCGAGAATTTCCTCCAGATCCTCGCGCTGGACTCTGACGTAGAGTTCAGGATCAATGGTCGAGGAAATATCCAGATGTTTATCGCCATGGAGTTTGATCAATGTCCGCGCCAGAGCATCGGCGCACGGCGCCACGAAGCACGGAGCGGCGCCGGCAGTTCCGGACGCGGCGGCCCTCGCGCGAGCCAGATGATAGTTGATCTGACGTGACATTCGATCCACTTGTTGAGAGATGCTGTCGGCGAACTCCACGCTGCCCGCCCTGGCAGCGCAGTCGGCTTCTTGCGCCAGCAACGCCAAAGGAGTTTTCAAGCCGTGGGCAAGGTCACCGGCCGTCGCAAATGCGCGCTGCACAGCTTTCTCGCGATTTTCGAGCAGAGCGTTCATTTCATCGATCAAGGGCTGAACTTCGCTAGGATATGCGCCATCGACGCGTTTGTCCTGGCCCAACCGAACTGCTGTCAATCTTTCCCTCAAACGGCGGAAAGGCGTGAGACTCCGGCTTGCAACCAGAAATCCTGCAGCCATCGACATAAAGGCTCCGAGAAGCGTCAACACCGAGTGGAACCCGCGGGGCATCGGCGCCGATGTGCACCAGCAGCAGAGAGAACATGTGCATGCACATCAGCAATCCACCCGTCCACAACAACGAGGCAACAATCAATCGGGAACGCAGCGATTGCATGGCTAGAGGGAGCGTTCCGATGAAGAGTTGAGAATACGGTAGCCGAAGCCGCGCACTGTCTCAATAAACTCAGCGCCAAGTTTGCGGCGGAGACGCGCGATGAAAACTTCAACCGTATTGGAGTCGCGGTCGAGATCGAGGGCATAGATGTGCTCAACCAATTCCGTCCGCGACACGATTCTCCCACTGTGATGCATCAGATAGGAAAGTACACGAAACTCGTGGCTCGTCAGCTTTACAGGTACGCCACCCATGAGAACGCGAGCGGTACGCGATTCGAGAACAAGTTGACCACAACGAAGTTCTGCCTGGATATTTCCGCTTGCCCGGCGAATGAGTGCGCGGATGCGGGCGAGCACTTCTTCGATCCGAAAAGGCTTCGCTACATAATCATCCGCTCCGCCGTCAATGCCCTCTACTTTTTCATGCCAACTCCCGCGCGCCGTCAAAATGAGCACTGGCGCCGACATCCCGCTGGTTCGCCAGCGCCGCAACAGCGACAGTCCATCGATCTTAGGAAGCCCCAAATCGAGGACAATAGCGTCGTAGTTCTCGGTGGAGGCGAGAACATCCGCTTGCTCTCCATCTATGGCTGAGTCCACTGCATATCCGGCATCGTTAAGGGACTTTGCCAACTGGCGGCACAGGGAAACTTCGTCTTCGACAACGAGTATGCGCAAGCAAGCCAGTTATACCGTAGTTAGGATGAACGGCGCATGAACCAATTGTTCATGGTTGGTTCATGGCTGTTGATGGACAATCTGAAACGTGGAAACGACACAACTTAACTTCGGGTACCCGTGGTGGCTCAGCTATGGCCATCTGGTGATACTTGCCGCGACCGGCGCGGTATTGTTCCTTGGATATCGACGCGGCTGGCATCGATGGCTGCTGGTCGTGTTCGGACTATCCTCTGTCTGGGCCGGCGCTGCGTTCTTGTTGATACATTTCGGCCTCGACGTTAATTCTCAGGCCAGTTTGCCGACAGAAAACTTTGTCCGCTCCGGCGAAGGACGAGTTCTCGATTTGGGAGCGGGTACAGGTAGATCGTCGATTATGGTGCTCGGCGCCCGTCCTAAAGTGACGCTGGTTGCCTTGGACTTATTTGCTGACTCATTCAATAGGCACTTTGGTCGCGGCGAAAGCCCGCAGCAAAGATTGCTTACGAACCTGAAAGTTGCACGTGTGGAACAGCGGGCTTCCATCGAGACGGCCGATATGCGGAAACTCCCTTTCGAATCCGCCTCCTTCGACGCCATCGTGAGTTGTTACGCCGTGGATCATTTGAGTCGCGAGGGGATCAACCAGACACTTGCCGAGTCGGCGCGCGTTCTGAAGCCGGGAGGGGAATTCCTGCTCATGGTGGTGCAGAACGACCACTGGGTTAAGTTTGCGTTTGGTCCGCTGCTTTCGCACGGAGCCACTCGCGGGGAAGCGTGGTGGACCTCGCGAGTCACTGAAGCCGGATTTAGAGTCGTCGAAGCAGGAACTCCACCGGCTACCCTTTATCTCCTACTGAAGAGACCCTAGCTGAGCGGTCATCTTAACCGTGACAGCCGCCAATATGTGCCATCTGAGGGTCAAACAAATAGGCGAGTTTGCCAGCTAAATCGAGCGCTGGTAGGGAGGGAGGACGATTATGCAATTTTTACGTTTGACAACAGTGGGGTTTGTGGCTGCGTCTTTGCTTTTGGCAGGAAAAGACGAGGAGAATCGCCTTAAAGCGGCAACCGAAACCCTCACGGAGATGACTACCGGTGGGGATAAGGCGATTCCGCACGATCTCCTCGATAAATCGGTTTGCGCAATAGTTATCCCCGGCGTTAAGAAGGGCGGATTCATCGTTGGCGGCAAGTACGGTCGTGGTTTTGCATCATGCCGGGACGGCAAAGGTGGTTGGACAGCTCCAGCCGGGATGCGTGTGGAGGGCGGAAGTGTAGGCCTTCAGATAGGCGGAGCCGAGACCGATGTGGTTCTGCTTGTCATGAACAAATCCGGTATGGAGAAGCTCCTCAAGAGCAAGTTCACCCTGGGTGGCGAAGCTAGCGCCGCAGCAGGACCGGTTGGCCGAGAAACCCAGGCTATGACGGATGCGATGATGCACGCCGAAATATTATCCTGGTCCCGTTCACGAGGCGTATTTGGTGGCATTTCTCTGCAGGGTTCCACGCTCCGAGAAGATGAGGAGCCGAATGAAAAGCTCTACGCGAAAGAAACTAAGAACGAGGCTATACTTACCGGTAAATTGGCAACGCCTCCCGCGGCCAAGGAATTGATAGCAACCTTATCCAAACTCTCGCCAAGGGAGAAGTCATAGTCATAGCCCGAAAGCAATCCATACGGCGAGCTTCGTTAACGCCTCTCTCGCAAACCCACCTGTTTTGAGAGAGGCGTACGTTTTGCGGATGACGTGCCCGACTATGTCAGTTCTGCGCGCGATGACCGTCGTTGATTACAATCGAATGTCGGACGCGCCATGTCCCTTGATCCCAGTACTCGGGTTGGGCCGTATGAGATCGTATCGTTCATTGCCGCCGGCGGCATGGGCGAAGTCTACCGCGCTCGGGATACGCGGCTTGAGCGTGACGTGGCGATCAAGATCCTGACTGACCGCCTAGCTCTTGATCCCCGATCGTTATCGCGGTTTCGAATTGAAGCCAAAGTCATTGCCGCCCTCTCACACCCAAACATCCTGGCCATTTACGACGCTGAACTGGAGCAGCCGCCCTTTTTCCTGGTTACGGAATTGCTCAATGGCGAGACATTGCGGTCCGTGCTCGAACGCTCGCTTCTTCCGTGGCGGGATGTTGTCGAGCTGGGTATTGCAGTTGCCGAGGGGCTAGCTGCGGCCCATTCCGCCGGTGTCATTCATCGGGATCTGAAGCCTGAGAACATCTTCTTAACGAATAAGCGTACTGTAAAAATCCTTGACTTCGGCCTCGCGCAATTTAAGCGCGAATTGGCAGCTTCCTCCGGCGTCATGGCATCCACCGTTTCCGACGTTAACGTCGTTTTGGGAACAGTCGGGTATATGTCGCCGGAACAGGCGCGTGGCGAGCATTTGAGTCCCGCCTCCGACATCTTCTCTCTCGGATGTGTGCTCTATGAGATGTTGACGGGTCGTGGCGCTTTTCATCGCTCGACACCAGCATCGACATTTGCCGCAATTCTTAACGAGCAGCCGCCACACCTCTCCGCATCTTCGGACACACCGCCCGAGCTCGATCGCTGGATTAGGCATTGCCTTGAGAAAGACCCCGATCGCCGGCCTCAATCCGCCCGGGACCTGGCGATTGTCTTTCGCGATCTGCTCGATACGAACGAGCACGAACCCAGCGAGTCCGCCTCATCCACAACGCCCACTTCAGCCGCTGCGGATCGCTCGTCAAAACCGAAGCCCGTCTGGAAGCGCACATTTGTGTCATGGGCCGTCGCCCTCACCGCGGTTGCCGCCTCTCTCGCCGGCACAATATGGTTCCGGCAGCCAAAGCAGAATCCGGAACTCCCGGTGCGCCGGTTCTCCCTCCAGTTGCCGGTCCCCACCGCTAACACGGGTATTCCCCTTCTGGCTGTTTCGCCCAATGGAAGGCATGTCGCGATCGTTGCTGGGGAAGGAAGACGAACGCTATGGGTGCAGGATCTCGACAAAGAGCAGCCGCGACTCATCGAAGGCAGCGACGATGCGGTGGGGCCGTTCTGGTCGCCCGATAGTGCTCTCGTCGGTTTTGGCTCGGCTGGCAAGCTTCGGAAGGTTTCCGTGAGCGGTGGACTGGTCACACCGGTGTGCGATCTGCCCGGCCCCGGCAGTTACATGGGTGGCGGTTCCTGGAGTTCGGATGGTAGCTCGATCGTCTTCTCTTCTGGTTCGCCGGCCGCGCTCTATAGCGTTTCCGCTGCTGGTGGAAGTGCCCGTCTGCTCATCTCACACAAGGAACTTATTGGTTTGACGGGGCCAGAGTACCCAGACCGAAGAGCGCCGGAGTTCGGATGGATGGTTCATCCGCATTTCGTCGCAAATAGTGCGCGCACGCTGTTGTTCACTTACGGTGGCTCGATGCTCCTGTACGATCTTGAGTCACGGCAAACTCGCGTACTCGGTCCAGGGGCTTACCCGATGTACTCCTCCAGCGGGCGCCTCGTTTATAAAGCCGGCAATGACTTGTGGGCCCAGGAATTCTCGCTCAAAGGTATGCGGTCCGTAGGGGAATCCTTTCGGTTAGCTCGCAATGCCACCAATCCTTCTGTAGCTCCCGATGGAACGCTGCTATATCTGGATTTGGTACCCGAGCAACTGATGTGGCTCGATCGGCGGGGTGCTCGCTCGTCCACAGTCGGACAACCTTACGAAGGTGTCTATTATCCCGCTCTTTCTCCGAAGTTTGACCGAATAGCCGTCGAGACTCTGGAGAACGGAAATCAGGACGTCTGGGTCGTTGACGTCACCCGGGGGACGAGAGTTCGCCTTAGCTCCCATCCAGCGAGCGAGGTCCTTCCCACCTGGTCTCCCGACGGCGCCCAGGTTGCGTTCAGCTCATACCGTGCCGGCAACACCGATATCTTTATTCGCAGCGCCGACGGGAGTTCTGACGAGATATCTCTAACGTCCGAGCCACAAAGCGAGCGGGTTTGTGATTGGTCCTCTGACGGCCAGCATATTCTGTACTCTCGCCAGCACCCGCAGACGCGCATTGACCTGTGGTATCTGAAGCGCAACCCTTCCGGCGGTTGGGATCGCGTGTTGTTTCTGAATTCAGCGTCGAACGAAAAAATCGCAAAGTTCTCTCCGGACGGCCGGTACGTCGCGTATCTTTCCGATGAGTCAGGCCGCGATGAATTGTATGTCCGACAATTTCCCTCAGGCGCGAATCGTTGGCCGGTATCCACCGGTGGGGCCTCGCAAGTGCGGTGGAGTCGGAGAGGGAATGAGTTGTTTTACGTCGAAGCGGGCTCGCTGATGGCTGTTACGGTGACTGCTGGGGCCGGATTCGCCGTGGGTTCCGCGACACGCCTCTTCTCTCATCAGGCGTTCACGGCTGCGCTCGATTCAAATTATGATGTCTCCGCGGATGGACAGCGTTTCCTCGTCCCTCAAAGAGTGGAATCCGAGAGCCCGAAGATCCGCGTGGTTCAAAATTGGTTCGGAGAGTTTCGAGGCCGGAGATAACCCATCTACGTACGCGATGGCGGGTACGGTAGAAACGGACGATAGCTGGGAGTCTAACCTAACCGAAAAGTGTCCTCTATGAGCAGCGGGGAACTGCAAGGTTTTGATAAGTGGTACTACAGTTTAGGCGGAAAGGCTTTCAGGTACGTCCTGATTTCATCGCGCACTCGGCGAAACAGCGCCAGCCGGTCTTGTTCAAACCCTTCGAGCGCAGCCGGGTCTTCAAACGCCTTGTGAATGCGTTTGCCGTGGGCGGGGAAGATCGGGCAGCTTTCCTTTGCGTTGTCACAGACCGTCAGCACGTAATCGAACGACCGACCGGCGAACTCATCGACATGTTTTGACCTGTGGCCGGAGAGGTCGATACCGATCTCTTTCATAACCGCAATCGATTCCGGCCTGACATGCCCCGGCTTGGTTCCGGCGCTTTCAACTTCAAAACGGTCGCCCGCATCGTGACGAAGCAGCCCCTCGGCCATTTGGCTTCGGGCCGAGTTGCCAGTGCAGAGGATCAAGACACGTTGCTTCATTCGCGTTCCTTATGATGTCGCTGTGCTGTGAGGAAAGGCTGTCGAAGGTAGCGACGGCGCCAGCCATCGAAAAAGGGCCGTGGCAAAGAACGCGCCGACAAGCTGTGCGGCGATAAAGCCCGGAACATCGAGCGGACGAATTCCGGCAAACGTATCTGTAAAAGCCCGCGCGAGAGTGACAGCCGGATTTGCAAAGGATGTAGACGCGGTGAACCAGTAAGCGCCGGTGATATAGAGGCCCACCGCGATCGGCGCCGCTTCCGAGCGCAGCCGTACACAGCCCCAGATCACGGAGAGCAGGCCGAACGTGGCAATGAACTCGCTAAAAAGCTGTGAGCCACCGGCGCGGACGTGCTGCGAAATCTGCATGACCGGTTCACCAAACATCAGATGTGCGGTAATGACGCCGATGAAAGCGCCAGCCAGTTGACCGCCGATATACAGCGGAACCGCTCTCCATGCGATACCCCGCTGCGACGCATCTGCCAGCGTAACGGCTGGATTGAAGTGCGCCCCGGAGATCGGGCCGAACGTGAATATCAGCGTTACTAGTGTCGCGCCCGTGGCCACAGTATTGGCGAGGAGAGCGATGGCGACGTTGCCGCCTGCCAGCCGTTCTCCCATAATGCCGGAGCCGACGACCGCCGCAAGGAGCAGGGCGGTTCCCAAGGCTTCGGCAACGATGCGGCGCGAGATCGTCATTAAGCGCAGCAACCCGGCGCACAGCAGACCGCTGATTTGGTCGCACGGACAAAGGCGCTGATGAATTTGCCGTCGATCTCTTTCGCCAGAGCATCAGTGTCGAGGCCCTGACCCATCAGGAAAGCCCGCGCATCCTCGATACCGTAAACGCGCGTCGTTTCAATATCGATATTTTCAAAACCGGCCGTGGCAAGCTTGGCCACATAGTGGTAATCAGTGAGCGCGCCGGCCACGCAGCCGACCCACAGTTCCATGCTTTTCTTGATCTCGGCAGGCACGTCACCGCGAACAACGACATCGGACACAGCGAAGCGGCCACCGGGCTTCAGGACGCGAAACGCTTCTTTGAAAACACGGTCCTTATCGCCAGACAGGTTGATGACGCAATTAGAAATGATAACGTCCACCGAGTTGTCGGGCAGGGGAATATTTTCGATCTCGCCTTTCAGGAACTCCGCATTGGTGAGGCCGCTCGTGCGCTTGTTCTCTTCGGCCAGCGCCAGCATTTCGTCGGTCATGTCAAGGCCGTAGGCTTTGCCGGTTGGACCGACGCGCCGAGCGGACAGCAACACATCAATACCGCCGCCGGAGCCGAGATCGAGCACTGTTTCACCGGGCTTTAACTCGGCCAGCGCCGTAGGATTGCCGCAGCCGAGAGACGCTTTCAGCGCCGTGTCCGGCACTTCGCCGTGCTGCGTTGCATCGTAAAGGTTCGAGGTAATCGGGTCACATGACGCTTCCAGCGCTGATGTCCCGCCGCAACAGGAATTGCCCGCGCCCGACTGGGCGCGAAGCGCCGCCTGCCCGTATTTTTCACGGACGACTTCTTTAATGGTCTGTGTACTCATAGCCATGTCCTTTCAGCAGCAGGAGACAATCGCTTGCGGCTCAATGGCCTTGTTCCGGGTGCAGCATTCGGCATATAGAAAGCCGAGAAGTTCCCGAAGCCCTTCCGTATTGGCCGAATACCAGAGGAAGGTTCCCTCTCGGCGTACCTTGACCAGCCCTTCGTTCTTCAGCTTTTCCAGATGGTGAGAAAGCGTGGAACTTGGAATTTCCAACTCGGCGCCGATTTCACCGACGACCATACCTTCCGGATGAGCGGAAAGGAGCAACTGCATAATACGCAGCCGTGGTTCCGTGCCCATGGCCGACAGCATGTCGGCATAACGGGCGATCTGTTCCGGGTTCGATTTCTTGGCCATTCCCGTATCTCTCTATATTTCTACTATAATCGAAATACACTGTCCGTCAAGGATTTTTTGGAGAGCGTTGAACAGAACAGATACTAACGGTTCACCCGATAGCAGCCTGAACCGACTTCGCGCTTCCGTTCACGCCAGGGAGTTTTATTGCCAAGATCGATCGCGCCGCGAAACGTGTTCGGCGTCAGCTGATCAACCACCTGGCAAACTTGTGCCACACCTCGCTGGGTCCGATGACCACGGCCCGTATGTTTCCCCATGCAAAAAGTATGACGCCACCCCACAATGACACTGGATGGAAACGACCTGACTGGATGCGGTCGTAAATGGCTGGCGTAAATAGCACAGTTGCGAATAGCGGAACGAATGCGGTGGGGGTCGATCGCAGATTGTGACCCGTGAAATGCGCCAACGGAGCCGCCATCAACGTCCCGACTATACACATGAGCATTAGGCGCTTGTGAATCTCGGCGCGTCGACGATACAACAGGGCGGCCGTCACCAATGTGGCGAAGGAGAGCAGGTCGCCTAGTTGGAAGACCAGAGGCAGGAGAGGGTCTGCCTGAATGTTTAGATCACCACTGAGATCGAATCCTCGTCGCGCCATCGCGATTGCCGAAGCATATCCTACCTGGATCATGATCGCAGCTAGCCCAATCGCGGTAATTCCCAATCGGCGATGCACGGCGACGGCCTGCTGTAACGAGCGTAGTCTGTACCAAAAACAATAAGAGCCAGGCAAAGAAGACGATCGCATGGGTTGTCACTAGTAGCGTGAGTGGAGCTACCCGACTGGCGGGATTCACAATGCTTGGCGCGAAAGCCGCAATCACTATGCCGATGGCTACCAGGCTCATGATCTGATAAAAGCGAGTGCGAGTCTGGGGCTGGCGTTGAGTCTTAACGGCTGCTGCGTTGGTCACATCTTTCCTCGCATGCGCGTACCGCCTTCATAAGTCGGGGCCGGGCAATAATTCTCGCACAAACAAGCGAGTCCTGCCGCGGTCAGATCGTTTGAACAGAACAGGCACACACGTTCGCCGGCGTGAAGGCTAATTCGACTCCTGCTAAAAAAGTCGCAGCTTGCGAAAAGAACAGGGCCAGCTATTCGACGCTGGTTGTTCATTGAAACGCCACTATTGCTTCGTTAGCAGGAGAATTGTGCGCACGGCATCTACGACCACCTCCGGCTTTTCCAGCGGGATCAAGTGGCCGGATTCAACGCGGACGTGCGTCCCCGTCCGGGAGAACCGCGACATCTCGGCCTGAAGTTCATCCTCAATCCGCGCCGCTTCAATGTCGCGCCGCTCAGGCTTCTCGGGAAGAACCCATTTCTCGCTCAGCACTATGAGCGGTATGGCGCCAAAATCCCGGGCTTTTCGCAGTTCGGCCTCCGTCGCACGCGTGGCGCGAATTTCGTCCGCCATGGCCCGAGCATGTTTCGATTGCGCGAGAAACGTGATCTCCGATTCAGCCGCGCGTCGCGGCAGATACTTGCGTAGATCGGCCGCATAATCCGCCGCCATCGAAGGACGAAAGAGCACTCCGATGATGCGAGGCAGACCGGTCGGCGCCAGAGCGGCGATCACCTGAATTAGCCGATCCATTGCTTCGTCCTCAGAACCCGCAGACGGGTTCCGCGTCTGCCAGTCTTCGTTTCCAGACGCGACAATAACCAGACCCGCAACGTCCTCTGGATACCGGCTCGCAAAAAGTCGCACCTGCCCTCCCCCATCGAGTGGCCGACAAGACCGTATGGTCCGGGTATGCCGGCATTTGCAAGCATCCGGTGCAGATCGTCTACCGCATGAGTGCCAGTCCTCGGATCTGGCGCTTCATCGCTCCACCCGTAGCCAGGCCGATCGTACGAGCAGGCTCGTGTTAAACGGGCAACCGCCGGTTGAACGAGAGCCCAAGCGTTTGAGCTCATCCCGAAACCGCTCTCGAACACGACAGTGGGGCTGGTCGCTCCCATACAGTGAACATGTAACCGGTAGCCACCTGCATCGACGAGGCGGCCCAGCGGCGGAAAGAGCCGACGTTCGCGTCCGGTCGCGACAGCTTTGTAGATGGATCCAGCAAGCACGATCAGCAGGACTGATGCTGCGAAAACAAATGCAGCGCGTCGAAGTCTCTCTACGCTGCCCATTAGTTTCCCTAGTGCTGATCAAGAACGGCGAGTTGAGCAAGGCTGGCCACGGAAGTATTGTGCAACGGGTGTGACCCGAATTCCAGCGAGAAGATCTGAGCCGGGGAAGTTTTGCCCCGCCTGCGCAGCACCGAAAACATGCGTTCCAGATCCTCTATGTATGGGTGTTGGCGCATGAGCGGAGACGCATTGTCCGCTTCGCCGTCACGGCCCATCCGACGGCAGAGTGGACCGCTCAGCAACTGCGAGAGGCATTCCCTTGGGCCAGCGCGCCACGCTATCTGCTGCGGGACGGAAATCGGATCTTCGGTCACGAATTTGTGGGCCGGTGAAGGTGATGGGTATCAAACACGTGCTGTCGACGCCAGGTTGCACGCTGCCACGGCGAAGATTGGATTACGGAGGCCGGCGCGGTCACTCGGCTTCGCCTCATCCGTCAAGCGGCGCGACGTTCGTAGCGATGATGCAGACCACCAACTTCTGAAATGGATATGATCGGGCCAGCTTCCGGTGGCTGGACAGGGCGCGTCTCTGGCGTGTCCTTCTGCAGGCCCAGAAGCGTGCTCCTCCGATGAAAGTAGTCGCGAAATTTTTCATATGGAATCGTAGGCTGCGTTCGTTGAACACGTCAGGTGATCCAGGCAGACTGGCTGCAGCTAAGCCGGTTGTGGACGATGGGCGCCATGGACAGTTAGTGAGTCCTGCATATCAAAGGATGATTCAATCGCCCGCAGCGGTCTACGCGGACTAGATAGTTCCTGCCAAAAAGGGTGAGTTCTGGCGGGCCCCCAAAAACTCGCCGATGGGATTTCCGAGATGCACAGTCACCTTGCGGCATTATCAAAAGTCGATTCCGGAGAGCGTCCGAGCAGCAGCCGTTGTCCTCGAGGCAGAGCTTATCGGCAGTGGCGGTCAGGCATTTGATCAGGTTTTGAACAGGTAAGCAATGAGGAGAAAACCGTAAACGTATGAAAGAATGGAGCCACCCGCCGGGATTGAGCCGGCGACCTGCTGATTACGAAACAACCGCCACGTCTATTGCCGAGTGTTGTGGAGTTGCATATTAATGAGAACGCTGCACCTCGGAGTATCGTCCAGGCCTCCCGCGTACGATCAAAAGCACTGCAACACCACTGAACCACTTCATGACCACTACAACGGAGACCCTTGGTCTCGCCCCATACCCCGAACCCGTCAGAGCGACATGACCCACTTGCGGTTGGGCATATTGAATGGATCTTCCGCAATTGCGATCGAGTGTCGAATGTTTACGCGACTCGCCCCGCCTTATCGGATCGGCGCTAGTTTTTCTCCACGTATGTGGGGGCTACGGGTGCGATCTCAGCCTCTCGCCCGCGGCCGAATCCGGTGGCTCGGCCGTCCCAGTCGTATTTGATTTCGATCGGAAGAGGCGCGCGTGCTTCGCGCGACATGAAGTACGAATTAAGTTCGACTGAAGCGTAACTGTAGTCGCTGGACATTAACAGAAAATCAACCAGTAATCAAACGTGCAGGGATCACGGTTCGGCGATCGTAATGTACTTACCGCCGGACACATTGGTCAGCGTCTGAACGAAGCCGCTTGGCCAGCGGACCTCAATCTGTCTAGCCGAACTATCTTCACCCAGACCGAACACGAGTGCAGGATCGCTGGAGGAAGCGTATCCGACGGCAGTTGTGACCCGGTTCCATTGCTGCCGCCCGGAGGTGGCGGTCACACGGATCATCGCTCCCAATCCCTGACGGTTGCTTCGGGCGCCACGCAGTCGGATGCCAATCCACTGATTAGCCGTTGCCGACGTATTTCGGAACAGCCGAGCCGGCTCGCCTATCCGAGTCACAACGGCGTCGACGCGGCCGTCGCCATCGAAGTCAGCGAATGCGGCGCCGCGATGACGGCCGGATAACTGCATATCCTGCCCGGCGCTCGCGCTGAAATTCGTAAAGCGCCCGTTGCCTGCGTTTGTCAGTACGAGATTGGCGTGTCGCGATTGCCGGTGCGAATACTCCTCGACGTTGTCGTCGATGGCCCCACATGCGGCGAAAAGATCTTTATCGCCGTCGTTATCGAAGTCATATGCGCCGTTGCTCCACCCGGTGTACGCCATGGAATCGCGCCCCACGCCACTCGGATAGGTACGGTCTGAAAAGAGGCCTTTGCTGAGCCTTCGAAATAGCGGAAATGTCTCGTTGTTGTTTGCTGTGACGAAAATATCCTCGAGGCCATCGTTGTCGATATCTCGCACATCGGTCCCCATTGAACTGACTGCGCGGCCATCGTCGTTGAAGGCGATGCCCGAGATCAGCCCGACTTCCCGGAAGCGGCCGGAGCCCTCGTTGCGAAACAGGAAACTGGGAACAGTATCGTTGGCGACGAAAACGTCAAGACGCCCGTTATCATCGAGATCTAGGAAGGCCACAGACATACCTTTACCTACGTGGGCGGCGATCCCCGAGGACACGGATATGTCGGTGAACGTACCGTCGCCGTTATTGCGGTAGAGATTGTTGGGCAGGCCCTCGTAATACT
Source organism: Bryobacteraceae bacterium (assembly GCA_963844855.1). GTDB lineage: Bacteria > Acidobacteriota > Terriglobia > Bryobacterales > Bryobacteraceae > DASQDN01. Next base: position 66,047 of record CAWJQP010000076.1, on the reverse strand, counting down.
TCGGGTGGCAATAGGTTCGCGACTTGCCAATAGTACACGGCGGTTCTTTTTCCGGGATCCACACGCAGTAATTGACGACAAACAGGTCGAGGTCCCCATCGTTGTCGTAATCGAACCAGCCGGCCGAGATTGACCAAGGCTTCCGGCGCGCAGGGTCATGCGCGAGACCGGCCTTCTCGGTGAGGTCCTCAAACGTGCCGTTACCGCGGTTTCGGTAGAGGATGTTGCGGTTGACGCCTGCCACAAAGAGATCCACAAACCCGTCGTTGTCGTAGTCTGCGGAGGCCACTCCGGTCGCGAAGCCGACGCCACGCACCGCCGCGGACATGGTGACATCGGTGAATGTCAGATCGCCGTTGTTGCGGTAGAGCCGGTTATAGAAGGAAGGGTCACGCTTATTGAGGCCCGGCTGCTCTGCGCCGTTCACGAAGTAGATGTCAGGTCTGTTGTCGTGGTTGTAGTCGAAGACGGCGACGCCGCCGACCATCGGCTCGATCTGGCGCCTTTTCGGTGTGGCGCAGTCGCGCAGGACGAAGTTGACGCCCGCATTGGGTGCTACGTCTGTGAATTGGATGGGTGGCGAGTCAGGCGCAGTGAACGCCAAAGTGAGCGCGGTAAAGATCAGCGTGAGACGCACGGCGGGTTTGAGCGGCCAAGCCATCAGCGGGTTTGCTATCAGTGTATGCCTCTTTGGCGTTACTTCACTGTGGAAGAGGTACCGTCTCTCAGGCCATTGTTCGCTAGTTGAAGCTGCTGGTGGCCCTCCTCTACGCGGCCCGTTTGCAAGTATGCCCTCCCTAGCAGGAGCCGGATTGATGGCGCGCGCGGGTCGAGTTCAATCGCTTTTTCGAGGCGCTCAACAGCGGCGGCCGGTTTGCCGCTATGCAGAAGAACTCTACCGAGTTCGGCGTGCGCCCGCGCGGATTTCGGGGAATCGCGAACTGTCTCTTGCAGAAGCTGCAACGCCTCGTCGGTGCGTCCCTGCCTGAACAGAAAAGCTCCGTAGTCGACACGTGGGTCCTCGGGCAGCGACTCGGCGTCTTTGCGCGCCGCGATTGCCTTCTTAAAATTCTGTTCGGCCTCAACCGTACGACCAAGCGCCATGAAATTCAACGACACCGCTCGATGTACTCGGGCTAGCATCGGTTTCGGCGCAGCCCGAAGCGCTTTCTCGAACGGAGCCCGCGCCTCGTCCCAGCGTCCTAAGGCATGTAGCGTTCGTGCGAAATAGTAGCACGCTTCCTCGTCCTTAGGATCAAGCTCACAAGCTTTATTCAACGGACCTACCGCTGCGGTGAGCTTCTTTTCCGCCGCCAACTTCAAGCCCAGCCGCTTCCATTCCGAGGAATTAGCCAGAGTCTGTTCGCTTTGCATCAGCAATAGATGAAGGGTGACGAACAGAAGCATTCGCCTGCAGTCTACCACCGGCTCTTGAACTTAAGGCAGGCGCGTTCTCGTTACCACTGGAGTCGGGCGCCCAACTGTGTCGTCCTCGCATTGCTGCCCGAATTCCGCAAGGAAAGAATGCCGTTCGCGCCGGGCGGTTGGTTATTCGGGTGGTTGAACACGTTGAAAAAGTCCACGCTGAGCCGAAGCGTCACTCGCTCGTTGAAAGTGATGAACTTTTGCGCGGATGCGTCCTGGCCCCACGTCCACGGAGCAATTACGAACTGATTCCGCCACGGGTTCAAGTTGTCGTTGAAGTCCACCTGTTGGACATTCCCGTTGTTCAGAGGCATCCACACTGTGTTCGTATCCCAGAAATCGGAGACATCCGTATCCGCGGGAGCATTTGCCGGAAGGGACGTCTGCCCCCACGGAATCAGCGGAGCATTCGCCGGCTTGTAATTGTCAGGCACGCCCATAATGCCGTTCGGCTTGCCATTGGCGTCGCGTGTATTGATCCGGTTGGCCGGGATGTAGGAGTTCCAATACAGGTAGCCCGGGAAACAGTCGCCACTGGTGCAGTCCTCGATCGGGTATTTGAACCCATAGATCTCAAGGGGATTGTTCGTGGGATAAAGCGGGACATCTTCGTCTACCGGCAGGCTCCACCACCCCTGCCTGAGGTAACCTAGGCCGGCAATTTGCCAGCCACCGATCAACTTGTCCACCCATCCCTTGCTATTGCCGAAAAGGGGTTTCCCCTTTCCGAACGGTAATTCGACGGTAAAGTTCCAGCGGATCTGGTGTTTCGGCGTATTCTGATCGCGCCTGTAGTTCAGGAAGCGGTTCCGTTCCTTCGAGTCCGTGGGAACGGCTCCAGGCAGGAACACGTTCGTGCTGGGCATCGCTTCTATACTTTGTGTATCGTCGGTATCCTGGTTGACGAGTAATGTGTTCCCGACATTCCAGAAAAACTGATACGAGATACCGCGGCTGAAGCGCTGCTGCAACTCCACTTCCACACCGTTATACCGGCCATAGCCGGTCGGCGAATACAGCGTGACGTCTCCGTACGCCTGCTGATCGTAGGGACGCGTCGCCACGCTGGCGAATGGCCCGGTCGGCAACGGCACCCTTCTGGTGGCATACCAGATGTATTCCGGAGTTTCGTCGTTGTAGTGGATCTCCTGCTGTTGGTTGTCACCGTAGTTGCCCACATAACCAACTCTCAGGACGGTATTCGAAAAGATTTCTTTCTCGAGCGTCAGGTTCCAATCCTGGACCCTGCCCTCGGTGTGATCAGGAGAGAGCACGCCGACGTTGAAGCCGCGCGCCAGGAGACGTGTGTCGTTGACATCAATGATGGAATCCGGAGTATTGATGCCGGCCTGATACCTGGGTACTGAACGCAGCCCATAATTCGGCAGCCCGTCCGGCGATAGAGCCGTATTGCTGACTGTGTTTTGGAAATTCGCTGCTACCGGTATCGATCCCGACTGAGCGCCAACCCAATCCTGAAGCTTCTGCGCGTAGTAGGACATGCGGTAACCGCCACGCACGACGAAAGCCTTGTTACCGTCGAGCGCCTTATACGCGAAGCCCAAGCGCGGGCCCAGTTGCTTATAGTTTTGATTCTGCAACTTTTGGGGCAGACCAGCAGCTTCATGGCTGATCAGACTGCCACCGAAGCTCTGCAGAGCGCTCATGATCGCTGGAGTGCTCATCCCCAGCCTCACGAACTCTTCAGGATCGGTGCCGGTCACCAGCGCATGTTTGTCAAAATCGAAACCAAGCAAAGTGTTGTCTCGATCGTAGAGAGGCGTACGCAGTTCATAGCGAAGTCCCAGGTTCAAAGTCAGGCGGCGCGAGACCTTCCAGTTGTCCTGGAAATAGAGGTTAAGTTCAGGTCGGCGGAAATGGAACCAGGGACGCCGGAACGTGGCCTGGTAATTCAGGGCGCCGAGCATTAAATTGGCCAGTCCGAAGCCGGTCTGGGGCACGGCAATCGGGTTTTGGGGAGTCGAGGCCGGATTGTAGAGCGAAGTGGCCTGCGTGTTTGCGCTAAACGCCCCGGCGTTGGCAACCGAAGATTTGTCGATCTTCTCGTAGCGGAAGCCCGCGCCGAATTGGAACTCATGCGACCCGTGAATCTTGGTGGCGTTATCTTGTATCAACCCGTAATTGGTGATTAGCCAAAACGGTTGCTGGGTTCCGTAGGGATATGCGCCGCCGCTGCTGCCGGCCGGAATACCCAAATCGCTAATGCTGGGCCAGTTAAAGGCGTCAAACGGATTGGGAAGACCCAAGGCGCCTGCATAGTCGGTGTGCCGGTCACCCGAGCCACGCCAATGGTAATCACGCGACACGTTCACCAATACCTCATTGGTCAACGTAGGGGAAATCGTCCGCACCCACGTGATCGCCCCAGTCGTATTCGGCCAATGCCGGTTTGAGGTCACGACAGGCTGGTAATCGCCGATGTTGTTCGGCAACATGGGCACGACATTCAGATGGTGGTCGTTGCGACCTCGGGAGATGCGCCCGAAGATCAGGTCCTTATCGGAGAACCGGTGGTCAATCCTGACGCTGGTCGTATCCTGCGTAGTGGGCGTCCGTACGGGCAGGATCAGGTTAGGAGCGAGCAGCGGGTTCACATTCGGCAGGTTCGCGCGAGGCGACATGTCGATAATAGCCTTCGCCACAGGGCCGATTCTTGCGGGGTCAATTCTGTTCCCTGGGAATTGCTGTCGCTGCCATGTGGTGGAGTTCGTGGTGAGAGGATCGTAAATCCGGATCTGGCGCCCTTGAGAGTCGACCAAACCGCTGAAGTCCCCGTTGTACATCGCGTCGGTGGGCACACGGTACTGATTGGTCGCGTAGGAAACCGTGCGAACAGCCTCATAGGCGGCAAAGAAGAATGTCTTGTTGCGGCCATCATAGAGCTTGGGAATAATGACCGGGCCGCCAGCGGAGACGCCAAATTCGTTGCGATTCAAGAACGGAGCTTTCGTGAAAGTGTCCTGCCTCCGGCGTGCGACACCGTACCCGCTGTTGCGGTTCGTTTCAAACAGGGCGCCGTGGAACTGGTTGGTGCCACTCCTGCTGCTGAGCAGGATTGTAGTCGGGCGGGTATACTTCGCCGATGAGTTATTCGTCTCGACGTGAATCTCCTGTACAGCATCAAGGCCGGGAGGACGGCCAAAATCCCAGCCTTCCCACACTTCGTTGACTGGGGCGCCATCGAACATCGTCGTTGAGGTATTGGTTCGCATCCCATAAGCCTGCGGAATGCCTGTGGAGTCGATACCGGGTACCGTATTCAGAAAGTTCTGATAGCCTCTGCCATTGATCGGGAGTTGCTCGATGCGTTTCCGCTCGACCGTATGGGCCAGCGTCGAGTTCTCCGTGGTGACCAAGGGCGTGACATCCTCCACCAGGACTTGCGTCGCCGTCTGGCCAACCTGCAAGACTACATCGATTGCCGCATCCTGTTGGGCCTGAACAGTGAGGTTTGCCTCGTACTTTTGCATGCCCGCGGACTCGACCGTGAGGCGGTGCGGCCCGGGGAAAACACCCGGAAAGACGAACGACCCGGCTTCATTCGACGTCGTATTTCGATCCACATTCGTCGCGGTGTTGGTCAAGGTGACCTTGGCGCTGGGTATTACCGCCTGGCCCTGATCGTGAACCGTTCCTCTAACAGTGGCACTGCTCGCCTGCGGCCATGCCGCGGGCACAATTGATAGGACTACGAGAACGCCAATCCCGATTCGTTGCATAAGACTCCATCCCTCGGAAGTGAACTGGTCGCGCCAGCGCGATTTATTGGGTCAAGTGTACAAGTTAGAGATGGGGCATGCAATAACGTTAATCGCTGCTCTTTACTAACCTTGCATTCCACTCTGGCCAATACTCTTGCTCAAGAAACGCATTGGCGTCTTCCAGAGTCGCGATTTTGGCTAAGCGCAGTTGCTTCACCAAGCGATCCTGAGCCGTTAAAAAACTGCGTTCCACGCGTCCTTTCGCTTGCCGCGAAAACCGCCAAAATGTAACCGATTCCCAACTCTCGTAACGCTCGCCCGAGTTGCGTCAAGCGGTCTGCTTCACTCTGTTGCGCTTTGCTTTCTCCGGCCCGTGGCGGCACCGTGAACATCGAATCCCGATCCGTATACACATCCACCATCCGGCCATTCTTCTCCAGGTACTCCCACAGCACACCCATGTTGTGCGGCGTGGCATCGCGCTCGACAAAGCTGCCCCAACTCCAACTGGTGGCGTCGTCGATCATTCTTACCAGATAGCGCACTTGGCCGCGTCCCTCTAGCCAGTCGTGTTCGCAGGTGTCCCACTGCACCAGTTCGCCAAAAGCACTCCGCCGCGGCCGCAATCGCTGGCTCTTTACCCTTGCACCCTAATGCTTTGTTCCGCCATCGTTCTTTCTGTCGCGGACGAGTGACTTTCCGGACAGCGTCAACGACCCGCCTACCAATGATTCCCCTCTAGTCTCGTGGTTTATGCAAACGCGATAAAATAGCATTGACAGGTTAGAGCATGGTCCTCTCTGTTCGTGCAGCATTGATTGCGTTGGCAGGCGTTTGTGCAGCGCACGCGCAGCAAATGTCATTCGTCGACCAGGTGTATCCAATGCTGCAGAGTGCCGGGTGCGCGGCGTGTCACAACGGCGAGGGAGTCGCTTCGCCTACGCGCCTGCGATTTCCGGAAGAGGGGACGTCGAGAGTGCGGCTCCAGGCGTTCGGCAAATCGCTGGTCGAGTTCGTCAATCGAACTGATCCGGAGAAGTCGCTACTACTGTTGAAGCCCACGTTGCGCATTCCCCATACCGGCGGCGAACGCATCCGCAAAACAAGCACCGAGGAAAAGGTTCTCCGGGGCTGGATCTCGCAACTGGCAGCTATGCCGGCGCCGGAGGTTGCAAGTCGCACTCGAATACCGTAAGCGCGAGGCGGCCGGACACGGCGAAGTGCCGACAGTTGTGCTACGCCGATTGACGCATGCGCAGTACGACAATACAGTTCGCGATCTCCTGAAGGACACGACAGGCCCGGCGAGCAGGTTCCCGCCGGAGGATTACGTCAACGGCTTCAAGAACCAATACGACGCCCTCTCTGTTTCGCCGTTGCTGACGCAAGCCTACGCCCTCGCGGCGGAGCGGTTGGCGGCGCACGCGTTCCGTCGCGGCGATTCACGAGGGTTAATTCCATGCAAGCCTGCAACGGAGACGGATGCCCGCTGCCGCAGCGAGTTTGTGTCGACGTTCGGCCGGAAGGCATTTCGACGGCCGCTGGAGAGCGCGGAACTCATCCGGTACGAACGCATCTTCCAATCGCGTAAGACATTCCTGGACGGGCGCGCAAGCAGTGATCGAGGCGATGCTCCAATCGCCGAATTTCATTTTCTGGATGGACCAGACCCAGAATCCGAAATGGGCGCCCTACGCGACGGCAGCGCGGCTCTCATACTTTATCTGGAACACGACTCCGGACGACGCGCTTCTCAACGACGCAGCTAACGGCGAACTCAAAACCGGCCAAGGCGTCGAGAAGACGGTCCGCCGGATGCTCGAGAATCCGAAAGCGCGGGACGGCGTCGACGAGTTTGTCGCGGAATGGCTGCGGTTCGACAGGGTTCTCGCCTCTGCCCGTGAGCGGCGGATTTTCCCGTTGTTCAGCCAGGAGCTTGCGCGAGCGATGACGGAGGAGTCGAAGCGTTTCATCAACGATCTGATCTGGAACGATCGGAACTTCATGGAAGTGTTCACGGCGAACCACAGCTTTATCAACTCCGACCTGGCGGCGATCTATAAGGTTCCGCCGCCCACGCAGGATTTCGCCCGGGTTGAGTTTCCAACGGAAGCGGGTCGCGCCGGCATTCTGGGACAGGCGTCATTTCTCACTTTGACGAGCAAACCCGACGACACCGCTCCGACGGGTCGAGGGCTTTTCGTGCGCGAGCAGTTCTTGTGCCAACAGGTTCCTCCACCCCCGCCGGATGTGGACACAAATCTTCCTCCGGTCGACGAAGCCAAACCGGTAACCAATCGCGAGCGCCTGGCGGCACATACTACGAACCAGATGTGCGTCCGCTGCCACAGCCTGATCGATCCGGTGGGGTTCGGGTTCGAAAAGTTCGATGCCATTGGGATGCGGCGCGAAAAACACAAGCTCTTGTTTTTCCCCGCCGGCAGTGGCGTGGCGGCCAGACGCGCAAAGCCCAAGGAAGTGGAGCTTGAAATCGATACGCAAGGGTTCGTCGCCGGTCTCGAGAATTCCCGCTTCACGACGCCCAGGGAGTTGGGGGAGATGCTGGCACGAACTCCTCAGTGTCACGAATGTCTTGTAAAGCAAGTCTTCAGGTACATGGCCGGTCGTTTGGATACCCCGGCCGATCGCCCGATGCTTCGACAGGCGCTAGAAACGTTTCGGCAGTCCGGGTTTCGATTTAAAGAGCTGATCGTGTATCTCGCCAGCTCGAAAGACATGCATTTGTCCGGGAGGTATTCGAGTGTCGCAAGTAATCACAAAACGCAATAGGCTTTCACGACGGGTTTTCCTCCGAGGCTCTGACGGCGGCTCATGCGCCGATCGTCGTCGGCGTTCCGCCGCTGGTCTCGATGTTCAATTCGACCGGCACGGCGTACGCCGCAGAAACCAAAGTGCCGGCGATCGACAGCCGGCACGGCGCCCGTGAAAGCGCTACGTGCTGTGGTTCAACGGCAACGGAATACCGGAGCGCTACTGGATTCCGAGCAAAGAAGGCGTCGATTACGACATGACGCCGTGCCTGTCGCCGATCGCGCGTTTGCGCGACGACGTTCTCGTGCTCAGCGGGCTGGACAATACGCACGGCGGCAACGGACATCCGCAATCGCTTTGCGCTTTGATGACGTGCACGCCGCTGACCTCGAACGGACCTGCGGCTGCTTCAGTGGACCAGTTGATGGCGCGCAAAATCGGGGATACGTCGCGGTTCCGCTCCCTCCAGATCGGCGTGTCTCAGGAATCATTCGGCGGCGCGCTGCAGAAGAACATGAGCTGGGCGGGCCCGAACCGGCCGCTGCCGCCCGAAGAGATTCCGCACCGTTTGTTCGATCGTCTGTTCGGCGCCAAAGACGAGGCCTGGATCAACGACAAGACAACGATACTCGATGCCGTTCGGCAGGATGCGGCGCAGCTGCGCGAGGGCTTGCCGAAGGACGATCAGCTACGGCTCGATGAGCATCTGTCGTCGATTCGCGACCTGGAACGCGCTATCGTCTCGCTGCCGCCGGAGTACAAGAACGTCACGCGAACCGGAGCAGGATTTCGATTTGAAAGACTGGCCGCGAATTGCCAAGCTCCAGAGTGATCTTCTGGCATATGCGCTCGCGACGGGGCAGACGCGTGTTGCAAGCTACATGCTGACCAAGTGCCAGGGTCTGGCACGGTTTCCATGGCTCGGACACACCGCGGCGCGCCATCACGACTACACGCATAAAGACGGCAAGGCTCCGGGTGAAAGGGGCGCCGAAGGGCAGCGAATCCTGCGGGATATCTGCCGCTGGCACGTGGAAGAGTTCGCCTACCTGGTGGCGAAGCTCAAGTCGATTCCCGAGGGCGACGGCAGCTTACTCGACAACACGGTGCTGACGTTCGTGCACGAGCACGCGGAAGCCGGTCCGCACAAGAGTAGCGGCATGATTGCTCTGGTCGCCGGGAGTAAGCGCCAGTTGGCTTTGGGGCGCCACACGAAGATCGCCGGCACCATTGCCGATCTCCATCTCACCCTTGCCGATAACGTTGTGGGCGCCGGTCTGGGCAAGATACCGTCAGCCAACCGAAAGCTGACAGAGATCCTCGCCTAACTACCGCCGGACAGAATCACGACTGTAGGATTGGCTTTCTTGAGCGCGTCAACGCCGGTTTGCGTAACTTGGGTGTCCTGCACGTCGAGGTACTTCAGGTTCTTCCATTTCGCGAGCTCCGCCATGGCGGCATCGTTGACTCGGCGACAACCTTCCAAGGCCAACTTCTCAATGGTAGGGACCGTGCTTAAAATGCGCAGGCCTTCGGCGCCGATCGCCGAGTAGCCCAGTTTCAACACGCGAAGTTCTTTCAGTTCGGCGATGGCTCGAACGGAGGCCTCCGGTATTCCTTGTTGCGCAGCCCTTCCGGGCATATCCGGAGGCGTGGGCCTGGCCCCGCTCAGGTCGAGATATGTGATTGTGGGCAGCATCTTGAGGATCTGAAGCGACGCATTGGTGAGTCGACCGCGTCCCAGCGAAAGCTCCTTCAGGTTCGTAAGCGTGATCAGATAATCCAGCCCATTGTCTGTTATGGAAGTGTGCGCAATATCCAGCGCCTCCAGTCCGGGCATGCGGCTAACGATTTCCAGAGTGCCGTCCGATATCCGTGTTCCCCTGACGTTCAGCCGCTTCAGATGCTTCCAGTCGCGTATCGCGGTCATTCCCTGATCGGTGATCCACTCGGCATAGAAAAGGTTCAGATCCCTGATCTTCGACGCGCGCTTTCAGCCGCAGCATCCCCTCGTCCGTGATCCGTGTGTGCGACAGATCGAGCGCTTCCAGGTCGGGCATGGCTGCCAGACTGAGCATATCGGCATCATTTACCCATGTTCCACGCAGGTTGACGCCGACGATCTTGCCTGCCTGGTCGCGCGTAACCTGCCCGCCAACCTTTCCGATCCATTCGGCGGAATCGATGGCGGGCAACATCCCGCTGACGAGAAATAATAGAAAAATCGATCTCATGTTCGACCTGGCCGCCGAGGCGATACGCCCGACTGCTCGTCATACACGATTCGGCATTCAGGCAGCGAAGCTTTCAGGGACTGGTAGCCATTCTTCGTGATCCGCGTATGGTACAGATCCAGGGACCTCAACGTCTTCAACGTGCCGAGCGTCTCTATCGCCGCGTCTGTAATGTTTGTATTGTCGAGGCCCAGTTCCCTCAGGTTCGGCAGTTGTTTCAAAACGGCGAGGCCAGCGTCGGTAACAGGTACATAGTCCAACTTCAATGATTGCAGCGTGAGGATCGCTGCAAGCGCTTCCATGCCCTTATCAGTTACACGAGTTCTACCCAGTTCCAATCGCTCCAAGGCAGGTAATTTGGTGAGTTCCGCCAGTCCCTTGTCAGTGAAGCGTCCATCAGTCAGATTCAGCTGCTTGAGACTTGTCATCGCCGCCAGTTTCAACATGCCATCGTCGGTGATGTCCACACCTCGGAGATCCAGAGAAACGAGATTTCCGAGAATGCTCAGGCGCGCTACACCGGCATCGGTTACGTCGGAACTGCTTAAATTGAGGTGTTCGAGACCGGTCATTTCCTTGATGTGCAACAACGCTTCGTCGGTGACCGGGCTCGTGCCGAGATCCAGGATTTTGAGTTGCTTCCACGCTTTCAAAGCCGCGAACCCGGACCCGGTAAGCCTGATTCCGCTGATGTTCAGCCTCTGCAGATTCGAAAGCGGCGCCAGACGCTCCAGCCCGCGATCGGTCACGCCTGTGAAGCTTAGATTCAGGTCCTTGAGGGTGCGGATTTTCGCGAGAGAATCCATGGCAGCGTCGCTGATGTCTGTCGCTTCGAGGTTCAGTTCCTCAAGCGCCGGAGCCGATACCAAATACTTCATGTCGGCGTCGGTCACACGTGTCCGCACGAGCGAGATATAACGGATTCCTTTGTCCCCTCTGCGAACGGTTCCGCCCATCGCCTGCACCCACTTTCCGATCGCCAGAGCGCTGCGATCCCGAGGAGGGGCAACTTTCGAGGTCGTGACGGGCGGGGCGGTATCCACGAAGGTCACAGGGACATTCGGCAGGGCGGCACGCAGCGCATCCACGCCAGCGCCGGTAACTCCGGTGTACCGCAAGTCGATCAGTTCAAGGTTGCGCAACCGATGGAGCTTAGCCAATCCGGCATTCGTAATGCGGCTACGGTAAAGATTGAGCTCCCGCAACTCCTCGAGTCCCGACAGAATACCGGCGCTTGCGTCCGAGATTTGCGCGCCCAGCAGGTTCAGTCGCCGGAGCTTCTTTAGCTTGCTCAGATGCTCGATGCCGGAATCCGTCACCTTAACTCCGTAAAGGTCGAGATCCTCCAACTCAGTGAGTCCGCTCAAGTGCTTCAGTCCCTCATCGGTTACCAAAGTGCCCAGCAAGTTTAGCCTGCGCAGGTTCTTCATCTTCGCCAGGGGCGCCAGAGAATGGTCCAGCACGTAGGCGTCTCCCAGATCGAGCGACTCGAGATTGATCAAGCCTTCAAAACATTTTGGATCTTTGATTGTCGTGTTGTTCAGGCGCAGATCTTTCAACTGCGTCAACGGCGTTAATCGCTTGACGCCCTCGTCGCCGATATCGAGCCACGCCAATGTAGTCAGACCCGGCATGAAACTTCTCCAGCTCTTTCATGCCTTGGTAATACTGGAAGGACTCGTCGGCGAACGGCGCCTTCACATCGCTCACCGGACTCCAGACACGCGCGGGCACATACAATTCGCGAACGTGCGTCAGCTTGCTCAAGGGCTCAAGCTGTTTTGGCTCGGTGATGGTACCGTGCATATCGACTACTACAATTCGGAAGTCACCGCTCGGAAATTCGAAGGGATCGCCAATCGGGTGTGAAACCCCCGTCACCATTACCTGACCGCCTTTTCGTATGATCCAGCGGGCAATATCGCGCTCCTCTACCGGCGTGATCTCGGCGAAAGCGAAGCTGACGTTGGTTATGAAAACGAGGAGGACGGCTAAGGCTTCTTTCATATCGTTTTTTGCCGGCCAGACACTGGCGAGTATTCAGGGTGGGCCATCAGGAATTTACTCCTGTAGCGGAGGATGGCTCTGCCGGTTTCATCTTTAAATTTCGTCTCCCGAGCCGCTCGAGTTGTCGTTACACAACAGCTAGCCCTGAGCAGAACGTCTGATAGACAGGGAAACCATCGATCCATAGCTCTATTGATCCATAGCTCTATTTATGTTCCATCTTCATTTATGTTCCATCTTTACCACAACCGTCGTCGGCCCAACTCGACAATGAACCTTCCGCCCGGTGATAAGCCCGAGCCATCCCAGTTCGGATGTGGACCAAGTTTTCCCAGTACCCACCCAGAAGCGCGCCGATTTCCTAGAAATGGGCAAGAAGCATCAATGCGGCGTTGCTCGGCGTATTTGACGTGATTCCGGCCAAGTAGTCGCATGTTGAGGATAGCCGCTAAGCAGGTTCCGGACGGGTTCAATAACTTTCGGTCGCTGGAATCTACCAAGCCTAATCAAAGCTCCAATCAGGTGCAATGCTTGCATCGTAAGTAGGCACGATGAAGCCGTGCTCAAGAGCTTGCCACGCTATGATTGCCCGCACGCCAAGTCGGCTGAAGGATCGTCAGCCGCTCACTCGTTTTTTCCGAGCAAGCATAACTCTAAGCTGTTGATTCGGTGTTCACATGAGTGAATGTCATGACACACACAACTGAACTTTGCCATCCGAGGACACGGTGAAGGTTGCAGTTGCGATCACCTTCTGCCCATTCAATAAGTCTTCTCGACGGTGCGTTCGTTAACCCTTCGCGTTGCAATTGCATCGTACGTGCTATTACGGGGCCGCTTTCCTACGAAATCCGGAGCCTTGCCATTTCCGAGATGGCCGCGGTGGCAGCAAAACCGTGCCTTCGCATTTTGAAAACGATCGGAATCAGCCAGAGTCCGGCCTCACGCGCGTAGGGAGTTTCCCACGCGTCGGCACGTGGAGAAGGGCCATGGGGATCGTCTACGGTTGTGATCCGGCAGAGTTGGCATAGGAGAAAGTGGCGCGACAGGCGGGGCGGCTCATCTAGTAGGTTTAAGGCCACGGCTTGGGTGGCGGCCGCTGACAACTTGGTGGCCTGCTCTAGCGGCTCAAGGCGAGAGCGCTGCTGGGTAGTGAGGGCGATCCGAGAGCTGGGAGCCCAAATAGGACACAGCGCCATCAACAATGACGTGAAGATGTTCAATGCGATTCTGGCCGACTGGTTTATTTCGACGAATCCGTGAGCAGCGTTCTGCCGCATCCCTGATGGCAAGGGCCGCGAATCGCCGCCAAAAAGGATCAGATTTTGATAGGCATTCCGGTGCAAATAGGGATCACCGCACGGCGATCGTCACGCCTGATTGCGTCGCAGCCGTTCCGATTTGTATTCCGATCGGTACGGATCCCGGCGAAACGTCATCAGGGATCCGAATGTTGGCCTGAAATACGCCGGAAACCAGCCCGGGAGCCGATCCGATATAAGTTATTTGCGCTGGTTGGCCTGCGACCGTTGCGGTTACTGGCATCTTCGGCCGCCGTATGTCCGTAGCTATAATGCGGCCGTCTTGGCCAGGAAGCTCCGTTTGTCCTTCACCGGTTCCGAACACAGCAACGACGCTGCCTCGTTGCGCCGGGTTGGCCGGAGAGTTGGGCGTGAAGTCGCTATTCAACGCGGCAGCTTGTCCGCGTCCCAAACCGTTTGCCGTGAAGATACCAGGCGCAGAATCAGCAACCTTGAATTCGACCGGGATCGAGAAGCCCGTGCCATTCTCGATCTGCATACGAGTGCTGAAGCGCCCGTCAAGCGCATAAGGCACAATTGCGTTGATCTGATCGTTTCGGACATACAGGACCGGCGCCGGAACACCATCGAAGAGAACGCGAACGTCACCGAGGTGCGTCTCGATAGCGCCCGCGGCACTCGGTCGCGCGGCAACACCCGTTACCGGGCCAAGTCCTGTTCCGGTGATCGTTACGATTTGTCCGGGAGCAGCCACGGTTGGAGCGAGTGCCGCTGCGTGAAGCATTGCGTTAGGCGCGACCATCGAGGCACTCACGTTTAGAGTTACTGATACAGTCCGAGTGGATCCATCGCGAGCAGTCAGGGTTATCAAGCCCGAGTGTCGTCCGGGAACTACTTGCGTCGCATTTACCCCCGCGGCGAGCGTCGCAGGAGTTAACCCGGAATCCGGAGTTACCGTCAGCCAACGGCTTCCGGATTCCGTTGCTGCCGCAGCAGTGAAAATAACCGGCTCGTCCGTACTGTTCACAGCGATCGCACGAACAGCGGGCGCGGGACTCCCAAGCTGGTAATCGAACGTAATCGCGTCGGGCGTGGGCACCGGGCTGGGCAACTCGGGAACGCTGAGGGACACGGGTATGCTGAGCTCGTTATTCGGCCCCATTACAAGGATGCGCGCGTTCGTCGAACCTGGTGGAAGAATAGCGCTAGGCGCCCAGACTGTGAGCGTTGCGGGTGTAGAGCCTTCTACCGGACTGACCCTCAGCCAATCGGGAACTTCTCGAACAGAAAACGTACTCGGCACGTTCGATGTGATCCGAACTCTCTGCTCGGGCAATGGCGCACCGCGTCGCTGCTGCGTAAACAACAGCAACGCTGGGTCGGCGACGATTGCCTGAGCCAGCACATTGAATTTCACGGGAACCGTCACTTGTTCACCCGTTAGCAGCGACGTTATGACAACGGATCCGTCGTACGATCCAGGCCCTGCAACGGCCGAGGAGTTCGCTGTGACGGTAAGCTTCGCCGGACGTGCAACTGGAACGGTCGTGCCGGAAAATGGATCCACCGTCAGCCAGCCGCCCATAGATGCCGCCGCTGCTGTAAATTCGTGGGTAAGGATGGTATCCGTGAGACCCACCGTTAAGGTATCCGTTGCATTGGTGGCGCCAACGATACCCGTCAACTCAATTTCTTTAGGGAGTACTTCAAGCGAACCGGTCGCAGTTTCGGTCCCGCTTACAATCAGACGTGTTGGAATAGTAACAGACGTAGTGCTGCCCTGTATGTTAAGCGTCACAGATTCGTTATAGATTCCGGGTACCAGACCTGCTGGGTTCGCTTTAATAGTGAGCACCGTCGATCCGGCAGCGGTAGAGCCCGAAGTGGGCGTAGCACTGAGCCAGGAATTGCCTGTAGGAACGCTCGCCGTGAACGCCACGCTCGCCGAACCCGTGCTCGTGATGCGGACTGGCTGTTCTAACGTCGTCGTGCTGGCAAGAACGACCGAGCTTGGATCAACGTTCAGTGTGGGATTTCCTGTGACGGTCAGCGTTACAGGAAGAACTTGTGTTGGCAGGCCACCCGAGGTGACACTCACCGTACCGATATAGCTGCCGGGCGCTAGGCCAGACGGCCTCACCTGAACCTGTAACGCTGCCGGAGTTTGGTCCGTCACGACTGACGCAGGATTAAGAGTAGTAAAAAGACGGAGCCACGGGGTCGTCGTACTCGCCGTAAACTCTCGCGACTGTCCTGTCGTCGTCTCGACGCTGACGGTTTGAACTGCTGGGTCTGAGGTCCCGGTTTGATGCTGAAACATCAGAGAAAACTGTGAAAGGATGAGCGTTTCAATCGTAGTGCCGGCGCCGGTAGATACGAGCGTGACAGGCAAGATCTGAGGATTGCCGCCCATCGGTGTAATCGTAATTGCGCCACTGTGAACACCCTTTGATATGCCCGCCTGAACGACGATAGCTGTCAGCGTAGCGGGCGTCGTCGCAGTTAAAGGCGACACACTCAGCCAAGAGTTGGACGAACTTGCTGAGGCTGTGAATTCCACTGGGCCGTTGCTGCGACTGGTCACCGTGACTGGTTGTCCTGGCAAGACGGGAACGCCGGATTCTCCAACAAACGTGAGGGCCGAAACACTCGTGCCAACGCTGCTGGAACCGATTGTTGCTCCTACGGCAAAAAACACATTCGCAACCGCGCCAACTCCGGCCGCATTGACTGTGACTTGGCCTGCATAAGTGCCAGGGGCCAGGTTTGACGAGTTAGCGGTTATGGTGAGGTTTGTAGGAGCGGTTGCCGTTGAAGGACTCACTGAGAGCCACCCGGTTATGTTTCCCAAATACCTAACGGACGCATCGAACTGCGTACCCGGTCTGTTCGAAATCGCATTCACCGTCTGGACAACGGCCATTGTCGATCCCGCAGGAGCAGCAAGACTCACCTGCTGCGGGTTAAGACTAATGGTCTGAGCGAGGCCGCTCGCGGTAACGAGAGTATAGAGGTTTAAAAATCTATGCCACATTATCACGGCACGTATGTTCGAAAGATTCGACGCCGCTAGTGTACAGATATTGTAGTGTACGTATGCGGTTGAATCGGATTAAACCTGGCGTTACTCAGTAATGAACGCGTCGTAACAGGAGCACAGACTTTGGGATTGTGTTAGGGATGCGCCTTCGGCCCACCGAAGCGGATGAAAATGGCAGCAGCGGCGCCGGGCGCGAAGGCCGGTGCCACACTGGAATCTTTCCGAGGTTGTGTTTGGACCGAGGATGCGTGGAAGAACCGATAATTAGGCACGGAGATCTGCCGAGCAGGAGTACGTAGCCCGCGAGCGTGACTATCGTTATTGAGTCGTCCTCCCAGGTCTGCCGTAAGAAGAGAACGATGGAATCGGTTCATGGCACAGTGGCGGGATTGGATGTGCACAAAAAGACAGTAATCGCTGTGGTGTTGCAGCGCGACCACTCTGACGAGGATCATGCTGCGGGCGTATTTGGTACGACGCGGTTTGGGCTGAACGAGTTGATCGCGTTCCTTGGGCAGCATGGAGTGAGGCACGCGGCGGTGGAATCGACCACCCAGTATTGGCGGCCTGTGTGGATGGCACTTGAAGGCCAAGGTGAATTTGGTACAGGCGCGCTCGACACGCGCGCCGCGCGGGGTAAGTGGAACAAGGCCGATGCGCAGCGAATTGCAAAACGACTATTGTTGAGTGATCTTACGGTCAACTACGAGCCTTCGCCGGAGCAACGCGACTGGCGATTACTCAGCCGTACACAGGTCGCTTGCACGAATCGGTCGTCCGGTAGGAAACCAGATCGAGGTAGTGCTCGAACAAGCGCAGATCAAGCTCTCGTCGGTTATCACTGACATTCTGGGCAAGAGCGGACGACGCATGTAGGACGCGCTCGTAGGCGGCGTCCGTGATCCTGTTGAATTGGCCCGACTGGGCGACCGGCGACTGCAGGCCAGCAAAGAGCAACTCGCTGACGCCTTGAATACCGAAGTTAAGAGCGGTGTTGGCGATTCGAAAAGGGTCAGGCCGAAGTCAAAAGGCTTTCAGGTAGAGGTAGCTGGGGATAACTTCGGCGAGCTTGGAAAAACCCAGGCTAATATGCTGGTGAGAAGTGAGATCCTCCGTTTCAGGCCGCCCCATCCGGAAGACAGCGATAGGATGATTTGTTCGCGCTCTTCTTTCAATTCCGCTCCGCACAAGAACACCGTGGATCGGAGCGTGCCAGGCTCTTTATGTTGCGGCAAGCCAATGACCCGGCGAAACTCACTCAGCAGGTTGAACAGTAGCAAAATGCTCCGAAAGACGGCATCGGTAGCGCAGAAATCCTTGAGGCAGAAACGGTCTGCTCCGAGATCGTGTTTCAACTCTGCGATTCGGTTTTCCATGTCGGCCCGGTGATTGTAGTCCCGCCAAATCTCTTCCGGTGGCGCCGACGAACTCGTTACCCAAACTCGGAACGTGTATTCGGGAATGTCAATCAGCTTCTTGCCTAGCGGGGGTTTGGAATCGCGAACCTGCTCCCGTACCACGACGAACCGCCGTGGCTGCGTCCAGCCCATCAGCTTGACCTCGCACTCTCCCGTCGCATAGTTCTCGTCTAATGCGCTCCATTGAACGATCCGCGTTACCTCTCGCTTGACGGACTTGGTCAGCCGTGCCACCACGATATAAGGAAGCTTTCGCTCCTCTAAAAATGTCAGTAGTTCGTTATCGAAGAAACCGGCATCGGCTCGCACCACGCGCAAGCGTCCGCGTTCGCCCCAGAGCGCCAGCGCCTCTTTGAGGAACTCCGTGACGCCCCGCGCTGTGCCACTATTGCCGCTGCGCATCCAACCATGCATGATGAAATGGCTTTCCGCCAGCACAGCTAGCAGCGGGTGGTGGCTCAGGCGTCCCTGCCGTCGCGGATTGTAGCCTTTCATCGCTCCTTCCTGCTTTTGCCCATGACGCTCGAACACGGTTGAATCCAAGTCAAGGCTGTGGCCGACGGTTGGTTGCGGAACCCGCTCCATCATCCATTCCGTCATCGGCTCGAAAAAGCGTTGTATCTCTCCCATCCCGAACCGCATAAAAAGATTGCGAATCGTGTCATCGCTCGGGAAACGATCGATCCCAAGCAGGCCCTGCAACGCTCGGTCACCCCGTAGCCATCCGGCATGCGCGAACCGGCGCGCTCCGGCCGCCACCGATATCAAAAAGGCAATATAGGTTTGTGTAGGTGGGATCGAGTTCGGGGATCGATGAATGACCGGCATACACTCGATCACCTTCTTCACAAACCCGATGCGGTTCAGAAACTCAAGAAACACCACCATCCCGCCAAAGGGTGTTAAGGCTCGCTCTGTTTCGGTCAACACAATCTTCCGCCCGTCGAAGATCCGCGTACCCTCAGCTTCCATCCGTTCAGGATACGCTGCGCATCGACCGCTCAACTTCGGAATTCAGGTCAGTTGACCGAGGCGCACCATATCGTTGAAACTGTACCTGGAGCAAAATAGACCTCATCGAACGACACATGGCCGAAATCGATGGGAGTCTGGCAAAGGCTCTGGTACCGCATCAGGATGCGATCGAGCGGTTACCCGTACATCTTCGTCCGAGGAGACGGGCGGACTGAGTCCCGGCTGTATTTGCGGGGCTCCCCGGACACAGATGAAGTACGCTGGTGGCAGCGGAATACAGCCGAGAAAAAATTGTGTCTCCCGTAAATTCCGATCAGATTGATAAATTGGAGTTTGCCGCTCATCCTTCGATTGCCACTCGGCACTTATTCACCGCGCTCATCGTCTCACTTGCTGCATCGTTTCGGAGCCGTGCGGCTCTTCAGTTGGAGATTCTTGCCCTGCGCCATCAGATCGGAGTCCTGCAACGCTCTGTGAAGCGGCCGAAGCTGACGCCTGCAGATCGGCTCTTGTGGGCATGGCTGTGTACGGTCTGGCAAGACTGGAAGTCCGTAGTCTTCATCATGCAAGCCTCTACCGTTGTGGGCTGGCACCGCAACGTCTTTCGCTTGTTTTGGAGCTGGAAGATTCGACGTGGAAACCCGGACGACCGAGCGTGCCCAAACAAGTGCGAGCGTTGATTCGAACGATGAGCCGCGAAAATCCTCTCTGGGAAGCCCCACGCATTCATGGTGAGTTGCTCAAACTCGGCATCCAGATCGGCGAAACCAGCGTGGGCAAATATCTGGTCCGTGGTCGGAGGCCACCATCACAGACGTGGCGCACTTTTCCTCGAGAATCATTTGAAGTCGATGGTGTCAGTTGTCTTCTTTGTTGTGCCGACGATCCGGTTCCAGATCCTCTATGTATTTCAGGTGTTGGCGCATGAGCGGAGGCGCATTGTCCACTTCGCCGTCACGGCCCATGCGACGGCAGAGTGGACCGCTCAGCAACTGCGAGAGGCATTCCCTTGGGACAGCGCGCCACGCTATCTGCTGCGGGATCGAGATCGGATCTTTGGCCGCGAATTTGTGGGGCAGGTGAAGGCGATAGGTATCAAACAGGTGCTGTCGACGCCAGCTTCGCCGTGGCAGCGTGCATACGTAGAACGGGTAATTGGAACTATCCGCCGGGAGTGCCTGGATCACCTGCGTGTTCAAAGAACGCAGCTTACGATTCCATATGCAAAGTTCTGCGACTACTATCATCGGAGTCGCACGCATCTGGGCCTGCAGAAGGACACGTCAGAGACGCGCCCCCCATCATCTCCATTCCAGAAGTTGGTGGTCTACATCATCGCTACGAACGTCGCGCCGCTTGAAGGGATGAGGCGAAGCCGAGCGACCGCGACGGCCTCCGTAGTCAATCAGACTGGCTGTAGCCAAGCCGGTTGTGGACGATCGGCGCCATGGACAGTTAGTGAGTACTGCATATAAAAGGATGATTCAATCGCCCGCAAAGTTCTAAGCGGACTTGATAGTTCCTGCCAAAACGGCTGAGTTCTGGCGGGCCCGAAAAACTCGCCGATGGGATTTCCGACATGCACAGGAGCCAATTTTCTGATTTCAGGCCAACTGGAGTGCGTTAGGACGCATTTCCCTTTAGCGCCACTTTACCGGACCGATCGATCTGCGCTCCGCCGTCACTCGCTATGGACCGAGGCGTTTCAGAGATGGAACTTCGGGCCCGCCAACTTCCGGATAGTGCGATTAGCACCCAGGAGAGTGCACGAGGCTGCAAGAGGCGGCACAGCGGTCGCCTGACATTCCAAAGTGTTCGTACTAACAAACTAGTGTGCCTCGCATCCCGCAATGCTTCAGGTGGTGTCGAATCCTCGCTGAGCTACTGACCTGGGTGCGGCTCCGCCGGTTTCTGTTGGGAATTCCAATCTGTGGAGGCTGCTCCCTTGCGCAAGTACGGCCCGTCGCCTTCGTGGATGTCAGCGTAGTTCCGATGGACAGAGAGCGGATCGCTCGACATCAGACAGTATTGGTGGAAGGTGGCTCAATCACCGCCTTCGGGCCGTCGCGAAGCGTTCACATTCCGAAAGGTGCACAGAGAATCGAGGGTCGGAGCAAGTTCTTGATGCCGGGCTTGGCCGATATGCATGTCCACCTTAAGAGGTTGACCTTCAGTGAGCTGAATACGTTATTCGTCGCCAACGGCGTCACCACTGTCCGCAGCATGGCGGGAAGACCGGACATTCTTGAGCTTCGGCGCTCGATTGATCAAGGTAGCGTGCTCGGTCCGCAGATTTACACGACAGGGCCGATCACAGAAGGACGGTTACAGGGACGCAAGTATGGGACTGGACCCGGGGCACACGTCGTCCTGGATAACGCGGATCAGGCAATCGATGCGGTAATGCGCGACAAGCGCGCCGGCTATGACGCGATCAAGGTCTACGGCACTTTGTCGGCGGAGGAGTATCACGCGATCATCTCTACAGCACATGGGGCCGGTTTGCCGGTCTATGGCCATGTTCCCGTTTCTGAAGAGGTCGAAGGAGTGCTCGCGGCAGATCAGGAATCGATCGAACACGTCAATGGCTACCTGGCAGCTCTCGATCGCGACCCGTCTCCCGGCGCGGCAGAGAGGCTGATTGCCGCAACGATCAAAGCCGGTACATAGAACTTTGCCACTCTTGTGTTCTTTCAGGGAGCGATCCCTCCTGAAGAGGTATCGCAGCGGTTAGCCAAGCCAACCATGCAGTTTGTTTCACAGGAGTTGCGCGTTTCCTGGAAGAACGACCCTCAGCTCGCGTCCTTGACGGCGGACCAGTTTAGCCGCGTGCCTCACTTTGTGGAGAGGCTAAAGGAATTCGTCGGAGCACCTCACCGCGGCCCACTTCGGACGCTTACGTTTCTGTTTTACCTGATCGAAGATCTCTTCGGTCACCAGAGCGGGTATCGAACCGAGGAAGGTCCACTCCTCCGGCGGCGTGAAATCGGTGCTCCGCGCTGGTTTGCCGAGCGGGTGAGTAGCTGAACGGCGGGTACGAGGCGGTCGCGAGCGGCGACGACCCACACACAGCTTACCCGTATACGCGGGATTGGTCAGAATCCCTCGCAACGACGCCGCGCTCCAACGTGGATTGCCGTGCGGCGATCGCACACCTAACTCCAGCAGATACTTGGAGCCCGAGCAGGGTTCCCTCGGGCTCCAAGTAACGAATAAACAGCTCCTGCACCAAGGCTCCCTCGATCAGTTCGACGCGAACTCCAGTCGGATCCCGCGGACAGTCCGGCGCCGATCGATACCCGTACGGAGGCGTCGTCCAGGGCAACAAGGTCCCCGAGCGCAGTCGCAATTGTCGGCCCCGGCGCATGCGCTCGGCGATTAGTACCCGCTCATATTCGGCAACTGCCCCGCGAATTGTAACAACAATTGATCGTGCGGGTCCTGACTCATGGGACGATCTAAAAACTGGATCTCGCAGCTAGCTCGTTCGAACTCTTCAATCAGCAGCATTTGATGAACGAATCTTCGTGCCAGCCGGTCTGGGATAGTGATGAGTACTCGCTCAAAGCAGGCGCGTTGGATGCGGTCTCGCAGCTGGTCCAAGCCGGGTCGATTCAAGCTCGACCCGCTGTAAGCCGTCATCGCGGAAGATATGATCCTCCGTCAGAGTCTCCCTTCAGTCGCCAGATAGGCCTGAAGACGTTCCACCTGCTGGTGAATAGTCTGCGCTTGGGCCTGCCGTTCGGTCGAACATAAATCGCAGTGGTTTTCATCGGTCATCTCCCCGCGTTTTGGTTCGTGTGGCCTTGGCCGAGGAGCTTCGGTGAGCTCGTCCAACCGGGTCCACTCCAGGAGATGTTGGTAGGCTTGAGCCCACAGCCGTGCCGCATCCGCCGTCGGCTGAAACCGCCGTTGATTCGTCCACTGTCGTCGCATGCTCACCTCCCGAAGGGTTTCTTGTATCTTCGGTAAGGTTTGCTGAGTTGATACGCTGTCCTACACCGGCTCGAGGCCCTCGCACCCAGGCAAGCTTCAAGGGGCTGACAACAGTGAGGCAAAACTTGTCATTTGTTTTTTTCCATTGAGCAAGATCATCGGTTTGCGAAGAAGCGTATTGTTGCGACGCAGGGCTTCAGAGCATTCGGATCCGCGCGGCGCACGGTAGACGGTTATGAAGCGATCCATCGAATGAGGAAAGGCCAGGTGCGATGGTTACCAGCCCGCGACATCGTGCGCCACAACCTCTACATCGACCGGCTTTTCGGTCTCGTTCGCTGATGGATGTCGACCCTCTCGGGCACCGCTCGCACTCTCACCCGATCTCAAAATCCTTGCAACACGCCTCCCCATCCATAGCCGCCATAACCGCTATAGCGACAGTCCCTGTTGCCTCGGGCCTGAGTCTAAGATCCGGTACCCCATGTCCCCGTAGCCCTTGAGCCGACGCTCGTACATTCGTGCGAGCATCCTGACGTTCGCGTCAACGTAGTCGTACACCTCGACGACCCGCTTGTTGTCGTGCAGGCGATGAAGGCGGCCCACGTACTGCTGGAGCGTTCCTTTCCATGAGATCGGCATAGCGAGAAACAACGTGTCTAGGCGCGCGTCATCGAAGCCCTCACCGATATAGCTGCCCGTCGCGAGAATCACTCGCTGCTCGTTCTCTGATACCGCTGCCAACTGCTCCGCAATCTCACGACGCTGTTTGCGCCCCAAACCGCCCTTCAGAACAAACACGTTCTTCACCAAGCCCGAAAGCTTCTCCGCAAAGTGACTCAAGTGTTCGGTCCTTCCGGTCAGAAGCAGCGGGCTCCGCCCACACTGCACGGCCCGAATCAGATCCGCCGCGATCACATCGTTACGCACCTGATCGTTAACCAACGCGGCGTATACATCCTGAATTGTGATCTCGGTCTGCTGGTCCGACATGCGGAAGTCCGTCAGGCGAGGTATGACGGCGTGCTCGAAAGGGGTCGACTCAGTCATCGTGCGGGCGTTCATGCGATAGCGAATCGGCCCGCACTGCATGAAAATGATCGGGTGGTGACCGTCCTTTCGCGCCGGAGTCGCCGTCAACCCGACCACATATCGGGCCTTCACCTCTCTCATCACCTTTTCGAAAGTGAAGGCTGAGAGATGGTGACATTCATCAACGACGATGTGTCCGTACTCTGTAACGAAGTCCTTCACAGCTTGCTCCTGGTACAGGCTCTGAATGACCGCGACATCGATTCGGCCAGTCCGTTTCGTCTTCCCGCCACCTATTTGCCCGATCTGCTCGACCGGCAATTCTAGAAACATCGCCAGGCGCTCCCGCCATTGGTCGAGGAGTTGCTGCCGGTGCACCAAGACGAGGGTGGGCACATTTCGCTGAGCAATGAGCCAAGCTGCAAGCACCGTCTTGCCGAACGCTGTGGGGGCACAGATCACTCCGTCGTCATGGACGATCACCGATTGAGCGGCTTCTGCCTGATGCTCCCGAAGCATTCCACGAAACTCGACACCGATAGGCGCTCCGCGAGTAGCGTTCATCTAGGATTGTCATCTTCACCGAGTGATGCTGAAGCAACTCGAGAGCATCTGCCAACGAACCCCTCGGCAGTCCGATGTGTTGCGGCAAATCATCGCCGCACCCGATCACTCGCGGCTTATCGTACGTCGAGAGGCGCATGGATTGAGCCTTATAGAATTCAGGGTTTTGAAATGCCGCAATGCGCAGCAGACGGTTTAGCATTGCGGCCGGCAAGCCCTTCTTCGCGACGTAGACGAGATTGGCTCGCGTGATCTCAACAGATTTCGGAAACGGACCCGGGATTGGGAAGTCTCTCCGTTTCTTGGAAGGGGGCAGCGTCCACGGATCAGGCGTCTCATCATCCTCTGCGAGGCTGATGCGGACGCCAACGAGGTCCCCCTTCCGCTGCGCCTCATCGACGGTCCGTTCGGCATCAACGCGCCTCATTCGCCGGACAGACGACAGAAACGCCCATTGATCGGGATGGGGCTTCAAATGCTCATCCAGAAACACACTATTGCCCAGGTCTCGACTCGCCTTTTGAAGCGGCAGCGCGATCAGGTTTCCGAAGCCACCCTTCGGCATCGTGTCCTGATTGGGGAAGAATCGATCGTACGAGTCCAGGCCAATCTGATGGCGGCGCTCCATTGTGCGCGTGAGTAGAGGCGCAGCCTAGCTTGCGCGCAACGAGAGCAGGCACTGCGGAATCAAAGAAGATCCAGATGTGGCCACCCTTGCCTGATCTTGATCTTTCCAATGAGGCCGGGACCTTCCATTCTCGGCAAGTCTCCAGGAAAGCATGACAGTCGTACTTCCCACGTCGCCTTGTCGAAGTCGGCTGCGAGGAACCAGCAGGTTTCGTCCCGCAGCAACGGGTAGATTCCGATAACGATTTCACCTTTGAGGTGCGCCCGCATCACATCGTCAGTTAGCGGAAGATACTTCCGCGTCTCGCGATCAACTCGCTGGCGGTCCTCAGGCTTTGCGGCGTTATATGCATTCCACTCGCGCTCTGATTTCGGAGTGTATCCCTTGCGGCCATCGGGGCTCTCCCACCTCACCGCGTACACGTCTTCACGCCCTCGAAACAGCTCTCGAAATAGGCGGACCTTCGAGTCACTCGAAAGCTTAGAAGCCAATGGGCGTTGTCGCTTTCCGGCGCTTTCAACTCAGACGGCAGTTTAATCCGATGCTCGGCGAGCAGTTCGCGAAGTCGGCGATTCTCTTCCTTAAGCCCGGCGAGTTCGTCACTCATCGCGATTCGCCGACGCTACTCAACGTCGCCACAATCTCATGGAAGCGGGCTTGAATCTGAGAAGCGGTTCTGATCGGAAATCCGAGATCTTTCGCCAAGGCCTCAAGTTCCGGTCTCCACTCCACCGGGAACGTCGCCTCGGGTGGAAAATCGTGAGTGGCACGTTCGCTAAAGACACTGCGCGCCACCGCCGCCGTGGCTGCGTAATCGAGTTCGCCGAGCGTATCGATGAGGATAATGTCAAGCACGTCGCGCGCTCGCCCCAACGAGAATGGCCCGGTACAAGCGTGCAGCTTCTGTGCCACCTGATCGGCAAGCTTCAAGCACCGAACCGGGGAGGTGACTGGAACGCCCAACTCCGCTAAACCATGAACCTTGGGCTCGATCAAATCGGTATGACCGAATGTGGCGGGTCCAAGATCCACGTCGATTGTCTGCCAGGAGCGTGTCTTGTACTCCACCGCCACCTGGATGCGAACGGTATCGGCCTGCTCCATGTCGCGGGTTGGAGGTTTGACTCTGAATGTGAACTGGTCGAAGCCGACTTTCAGGACTTGGGATAGGGTCTGAAGCCGACTCGCCCTGGTGCCTTCGATACCGATATCGAGATCCTTGGTCGCGCGGGCTCTTTGCGCAAACCTCAACTCCATCGCAACGCCACCCTTGAGGTAGTAGGTGCCCAGTAGCCCGTCAGCAAGTGCGCGCTCCAGTACACCGCATATCGCGAGAAAGGAAACCCACCGCCTCAATCGCTCCTGATCAATGCCCTGTTCGCGGGCAACGCGCGCAAGGGTCTTCTCCAGGCGCTCCGGCGGCCGTCGGGGAGTCATTGTTTCCCCGCCTCTACTTGGGCGCGCATCTCGTGAATGTGTGAATCGACTTTGCGACGAAGTCGCCGCAATTCAGCATCCCCGATGAAACCTTCGCGGCGTGCATCGGTAATCGCCTGACGGACGAGATCAAGTCGAGCTCCAGAATGGAGGAGATCTTCGATCGTTCGGGCGATGGTCGTTACCGGTATGCCCTCGTGTACCTGAATGTCTGCTCGCGTGATCACCTCTTGGTGGACGACAACCCCCTTCGGCTGTTGCCGGCGAAGGCGGGTCGATTTTGGTACCGTAATGTGGATGCGATCGGGATTAGCGTCGGAAATCTCGTAAACGCTTAACGCCGTCAAGTGCGATATGGCGACTTCATCAGGTCCCCGATTGGCTTTCGCCCAGAATACCGCCTCCAGATAATGTGAGAACCTGCCAGGCGGAAAATGGGGGATGCGATAAACGCCACGGGCGGTGCGCTCCAGTCGGCCGCGCTGGGTGAGTCGAGCCAAGACTGAGTCCGTAAACCCCGACTGTCGAGCCTGTTCGGCGGTCACAAGCCCGTCGTGCTCTTCGGCTATGGTCAAGAGCTCATCGAAGCGAGATCTGGGCATGTCAATATCCTTCCATAATGGAACTATATTGACAAGCCCTGTCCCTCGCCAATAATGCGTACGTGCGGCACCTGGTCATGCAGCAAAGCGTTCATAACGATGATGCAGCCCACCGACTTGGGGGATCTTGATGATCTTTCCGATACTCGACACCGGTCGTGGAATTGGACATTGCTTGTCCAGCCCCAAATGGGTCCTGGATCCGTGGTAGTAAACGAAATACGATGTGAGCGTTCGCTTGAGATGCCGGGCGTTGAAGATCACGAAATGGTTCAAGCAGTCTCTCCGTATCGAGCCGATCAGGCGTTCGACGTACGGATTCTGCCACGGACTCTGAGGCGCGGTGAGTACCTCCTCCATGTCCAGCGAAGAGATCCGCAGACGAACCTCGTTGCCGTATACGCCATCCCGATCGCGAATGATATACCGCGGCGCATTTCGCTCGGCGAAAGCCTCAACAATCTGTTGCGAAGTCCAGGCTGCGGTGGGATGTTCGGTCACATTAAAGTGCAACACCTGGCGACGTCGATGTTCCAGCACGATGAACACGAATAGCACCTTCATGGTGATCGTCGGCACGGTAAAGAAATCGATGGACACCATTTGACCGAGATGGTTGTGAAGAAAGGTCTTCCACGTCTGACTAGGTGGCCGGCGAAGCCTTCGCAGCATTCGGGAGACGGTGCGTTCGGAGATCGGGATGCCGAGCATCTTCAGCTCGCCATGAATCCGTGGCGCACGCCACAACGGATTGGCGGCCGCCATTCGTTCGATCAGTCGGCAAATCTCGGCGGCCGTAGCGGGCCGACCTCGCTGGCGGCAATCGGATTTCGACAGCCGGGCCCGGAATCGGCGAAACCGTTCGCGGTGCCAGCGGACGACGGTGTCCGCCTGGACATAGAGTAACGGACGTCGCCACCCGGACCACAAGCGGCGCAGAGCGATCCAGAACATTCGATCAATAATCGTCAAGACCGGTCGCTTACGTTGCCGACGGAACGCCGCGAGTTGCAACCGGAGAGCGGCATTCTCAATCGCCACGGCTTGATGACCGCTCAAAAGTAGTCGGAAGAATCGAAAAATACACAGGATGAAGGAGGCTGCCATTTGTCCCGATGTTCACCTCCATCTCTCTCAAAGTCAACCCTTAATCGGTGGACGGAATAATGGCGAACGACAGCTTAGTCGCTCCGCGAAGAAGCGCTTGGCTTAGTTCTTATTGACGTTTGCCGGTTTCAACCAGCGTAGGAACCAATCGAGATTGCGCTCGAGTAGATCGCGGACATGCGCCGGTTCCACAATTCCATGACCCTCGCGCGGGTACACAACGTATTCGACAGGCACGTTGTGATCGAGTAACGCCTGGTAAATCTCGCCGTTGTGATTTATGTCAACCGAGCCCACTTGAAGAAGACTCGGTGTTCGCACATTCTTCAAGGCATAACGAGGAGAATGTCGATGGTAGTTCTCCGGCGTTTCCCACGGTGTTCCTCCGAAGTAGGAATGAAAAATTTCGCGAGGCGCGTCGGACTGGCCGTAGTACGTGATCCAATCCGTCGCCGGCGCGCCGATGGACGCAGCTTTGAATCGATTGGTCTGCGTCACGATAGACGCCGTTAGATAGCCGCCGTAACTCCAACCCATCACTCCCAGGCGATCCGGATCGGCGATGCCGCGCTTGATCAGGGAATCGACCCCGGTCATCACGTCCTGATAGTCGCCGATGCCCTGCGATTGCGCCACCTTCATTCGGAATGCCGGTCCATAGTTGACCGAACCTCGAAAATTCGGCGCGAATACGGCAATTCCATTCTGTAGAAATACTTGCGTTGGATACATGCGGGGAACCGGAAAGCTGTCAAGCACGATCCCCGTCGGCCCGCCATGCAACTCGACGATCATCGGCACTCGCTGGCCGTCCGTGTAGCTCGCAGGAAGCCAGAGAACGCCTCCCACCTCTAAGCCATCGATCGATTTCCACCGCACGTTCTCGGCGCGGACGGGCGGAAATTCGCTCAATCCCGTCTGTAACTGAGTTACTTGCCGCTCACCGGCAGCATCCCGCACGAAGATCTCAGGGGGGTGGGCAACGTTTGTTTTCAGGTAAACGGCAGCATCTCCGGAAGCTGAAAAACTAGCAGCGTTCGAGATACGTTCGCCTAAAACAGTAAGACCATCGGACTTCAAGTTCTGCTTCACAAGTACATCCGTGGGCCCGCGACCCGCCGTGTACACGATCTCGTCAGGACCAAGCCAGCGCAAGACGTTACCACCGCGAAAGACATCCACCGATTGACCGCTTGTTATATACCGAATCGTCCCACCGCCGCTCCGAACCACCCCGATATGCCGAGCCTCGAAATAGTTGTCAGACCCTGCCTGGGAATGAAAAGCAACGTAACGCCCGTCCGGCGAATAACTCGGATCGGCATCGCGTCCCGGTTGCGCGACCAGTGGACGCTCAGCGCCTGACACCAGATCGACCTCGTACAAGTCGACAGTAAACGAGTCCCGATTTGACGCCGAGGGTTGCGCGGCATAAACCACGCGCGTTGAGTCAGGCGATAGCGCGAACGATAAAACATGCCGATTGGCGGTAGTGATCCGTTTGGCGCCGCCACTGGAGATCGGCTGCAGATACAAACGAGAGTAAGAGCCCGCATGACTCGACACGATCGGATCTTCCGCCTTCGTCGAATCGCTGGCAATATATCCAATCTGATTTCCGTCAGCCGACCACGCAAAAGAAGTCACCGGCGTAGCCGATTTCGTCACGACCCTGGCGGACCCGCTCCGGATGTCCCTCACATGAACTTGGCCTTCCCGAAGGAAAGCCAGGGTCTTCGAATCGGGCGACCATCTCGGACGCGATCCTTGCGCTACGGTGACGGCCGCCGTACTTGGCGACCTCAGCCCTTGCGTATAGACATTCCCGCGATAGACGTACGCGCAAGCGCCTCCATCCGGACGGATCTGCGGATCTGAGGGCGACGCGAGTTTCAGGATCGCGTCGACAGTCCAGAGAGTGGTTGCGAGGAAGCTAAGCAATGATTTCCCGGATAGGTTTCCCGTGATCCACTTCGAGCCGTTTGCGGCCGGGTACATCCATCCGCTTCGGATCGATTCCTAGCTGATGCAGAACGGTAGCATGAACGTCGGTGACGTAGTGTCGATTTTCAACGGCATGGAATCCAATCTCATCCGTGCGTCCATGAACAACACCCGCCTTGATCCCGCCGCCGGCCATCCAGACCGAGAAGCCGAACGGATGATGGTCGCGGCCGTTGGAATTCTCAGCTCCGGGCGTGCGCCCGAACTCGGTTGCAAACACCACGATCGTTTCATCCAGCAGTCCGCGTTGTTTCAGATCTTTTAGAAGACCGGCGATCGGCAGATCCACTTTTGACGACAATTCGCCGTGATTCTTTTTCAGATCCTTGTGCGCGTCCCACGCGTTGCCGCTGCCGCCGTGATAAATCTGAACGAAGCGCACTCCGCGCTCTGACAAGCGGCGCGCGGCAAGGCACACTTGACCGAATGATTTGGTTGTCTCATTCTCCAGGCCGTAAAGCTGCTTCGTTTCGTTACTCTCTTCCTTGAAACTGATTGCTTCCGGAACGGCCATCTGCATCTTAAAAGCTAATTCGTACGACTTGATGCGCGCCTTCAAAGCCAGATCGGTAGGATACTCAACCGCCGAGAGATTATTCAACTTGCTCAGCAGCGCGAACTCGCGTTGCTGTTCTTCGCGGTAAATATCCGGACCCGGCGAAACAAACGGCAGCGGCTTATCGGGATTGACTTCGAGATAGACACCCGCATGCTCAGGACCCAGGTAACCGGACCCGTGCGTACCGACTCCGCCGCAACAGTCCCCCGGATTCTCTCCAAGCACGACGAACGACGGAAGATTGTCGTTCATCGAACCGAGACCGTAATGTACCCACGAGCCTAGTGTCGGAAGATATCCATCGAAAATGTGCCGGCCCGTATGAAATTGAAGGATGGCGCCATGATCGTTGTCCGTTGTCCACATCGACCGGATCAACGAGACTTCATGCATCATGTCGCCCATATGCGGGAACCAGTTCGAAACTTCGACGCCGTTTTTTCCGCGCTTGTCGAATCCAGTCTGCATCGGATACAACGTCAACTTGATTCCGTGCTGCCCCGGTACGAACGCTTTTACGTTTTCCTTTGTGAACGGATTGTCGAGGACATCCTTGTGAGGCGTCTCCGAGAGTTGCTTCCCCGCGTATTTGTTGAGCGCCGGCTTTGGATCGAAGGACTCGACATGACTCACCCCACCGAGCATGAATAGCCAGATAACGCGCTTCGCCTTCGGCTGAAAGTGAGGTTTCCCGTCCGGCGGCGTCCAGACTTCCTCCACTGCGCCCGCTCTTTGCGGCAGCAGTGACCCGAGTGCCAGCCCGGTCAAGCCCATACACGTATCGGAGAGGAAAACACGTCGGGAACGGTGGTCTGAGCAAAGGTGAGGTCGCGGCATAACTACATTTCCTTAGCGAATAGTTAAGAAATCGTTGTGATTGAGCAGAACGTGCACCAGGCTTTCGCGCGCTCGCTGCGCCGGATCGTCCGACGGCTTTACGTCCGATGCAGGTCCGGTCGTAAATGGAGTCAGCTTGGACCGGTCGCGATAAAAGGCTGTTTGCTCCTGCAGATACTGAAGCGATTCCGTTACTTCGGCTGGCCGCGGCCTCCGCCCAAGGATCCGGTCGAACGCCGACGCGACGAACTCCGCATCTGTGCGGCCGGGCGATGACGCTGCGGCGCGGTTGCCTACGGTAGGCGAAACCGGCTCATTCGATACAACTGGCGATAGCTGCTGCGTAAGCAAACGCGACATCGTGAAACTCAATTTGCCGTTTGCGAGCGCAAGCGCCTGCTGTGGCACGATGCTCTCACCGCGCTCATAGCATTCATTCGGACTTGCCACGTCGAAGACCTTGAGCATGTCCATCTGCAGATCGGGCGAATGCCGGAAGTAGATGCTACGGCGATAGACCTCGTGGCCCTTGGTCTCGTCAATTTCCTGCCCGCCCATCGTCGTATCCAGCTTCCCTGCGATCGACAGCAGGCTGTCGCGCACCACCTCAGCTTCCATTCGCCGTGTGTTCATCCGCCAAAGCGATATGTTCTCAGGGTCCGCCTTCACTTGGGGAGCATCCGCGGCCCAGCCCGACGACTGAAGCTTGTAAGCGCTCGACGTCAGGATCAGTTTGTGAATCGCCTTCATGTCCCAGTTCCGGTCCATGAACTCCACTGCAAGCCAGTCGAGTAGTTCCGGATGAGTCGGCTTCTTCCCGCTCTTTCCGAAATTGAAGACTGTCGATACAAGCGGCTCTCCAAAGTGCCGCAGCCAGATGTGATTGATCGCAACCCGCGCAGTCAGTGGATTGTCTTTCGATGCGATCCAGCGAGCCAGCGCCAGACGCCGCCCGCTGCTCATTGTTGGATACCTCGGACCGATGGAAGTGTAGCCCTCCGCTGGTTCCTTCAGAGCCTTTACCGCCGATTCCAATTTGCCGATCGCGGCCCCTAGCTTCTTCTCGCTTGTTCCCGCCTGTTCCAGCTCATACTTCGCGACGATAACGTCGGCGTCCGCCTTCAGGTAGTTCGCGGCCCGCTCCAGCTTGCGCGCTTCTTCCCCGAGTTGCTCCACTTCCGGCGGAACCGGAGTCAGCATCGCGGCCATATCGGCTTTAATGCGAGCTTCGAGCGCCGGCAAGGCAGCCTTAGCAGCTTCGACACGCCTCTCAGCCGCAGCGATCAACGGAGCGGCTTCCGGCTTCTCGCGAGCTTTCTTGAGATCGGCTTCCGCCTTTTCGACGGCGGCCTTCGCTTGTACTCGCAGATCGTCAGGCACAAACGAGCGCCCGTCCGGAAAATACGCTTCCACCGGCAAAGAGACGGGCTCGATCTTCAGATCCGCCTTGCCGAATAACTGGGGAATACCGGGCTGAAGAATCACGCTCGTGTCGGGATTGTTCTC
Source organism: Bryobacteraceae bacterium (assembly GCA_963844855.1). Taxonomy (GTDB): domain Bacteria; phylum Acidobacteriota; class Terriglobia; order Bryobacterales; family Bryobacteraceae; genus DASQDN01. Next base: position 32,980 of record CAWJQP010000076.1, on the reverse strand, counting down.
ATTGCCGCGGACAAACCGGTAAGTCGGCTTGGATGCATCCGCATCGTAAACGCGCGCGACACCGGCCTTGGTGATATCGGCTTCGCCTGCTACCCGATCCGTCCGAACATCGTACGGTTCGAAAAAGGCCCGGAATTTGTAGTAATCTTCATGCGGAATCGGATCGTACTTGTGCGTATGGCAGCGGGCGCATTTCAGCGTCAAGCCGAGAAACGCTCCCGAAGTGTAGTCGACTGTATCTTGCAGCCACACGTTGCGATTGAACATGTACCAGTTGCGGCCCAGAAATCCCGTTGCCCGGACCACATCCGGATTATTGGGAGCCACTTCGTCGCCGGCGAGCATTTCCGTGATCATCTCGGCGTACGGTTTGTTCTGATTGAGCGACTCGACCGTCCAATCGCGCCAGCGCCAGATGTGCCGCTGCGAATAACGGACCTGATTCTGCACGCGCCATCCATACCAATCCGAATAGCGCCAAACGTCGAGCCAGTGACGGCCCCATCGCTCGCCATAACGATCGCTGGCAAGCAGCCGGTCCACAATCTTTTCGTAAGCGGACCGGCTCTTATCGGTCTCGAACTGCCGGACTTCCTCGGGTGTGGGAGGCAAACCGGTCACGTCCAGGTAAACGCGCCGGATCAACGTGCGTTTGTCGGCTTCACCCAACGGCGTTACTGCACGCTTCGCCTGTTCCGCCGCAATAAACGCGTCGATCGGGTTCCGCGACCAGCGCGCGTCGGCGATAGCCGGAACCGCCGGCCTCACAGGCTTTCGGAAAGCCCAATGCTTGGCCCCTTCAGCCGCCACGCCCGCTTCGGCGTCCGCCACCGGTTCCCCGAACGGTACTCCTGCCTTGATCCACTCCGCAATCGCCGCAATCGACGCGTCGGGCAGTTTCTTGCCCTTGAACGGCATCCCGGGATCGCTGACATGCGCGACCACTTTGTACAACTGCGAATCGCTCGAATTACCGGGAATCACTACTTTACCATGCTCGCTGCCCTTCAACAGAGCTTCGCGGGTCGATAGATCGAACCCGCCCTGCTTCATCTTGGAGTTATGGCAGGCAAGGCAATTGGCTGTTAGGATTGGCTGGATCGTGGTGCGATACACGTCGGCCGGTGCGGAGGGGGTCTGTGGCGCGGAAACTCCGGCCACAAGCGCCATCGTGAATAAGGCTCGGCGCAGCATAGCTTTAAACATGGTAGAACAAACCCGCCGGGTAAGGCTCGGCATGTCCATAAGGCGGGACGTTCTATTGGTCGTAAGACGCGATCTGCTCCGGCGGCACCCTCCGAAAAATATTCGACGCGACCTTCTTAAGCTGCTCCGCCACATCCTCAATTGCGGAAAGCGGAACCTGGTGGGTCGTCCCTGTCACTGACAAGGCCGCCGCGAAGCGCCCCGTCGGATGCATCACCGGAACGGCGACGCACCGGACCGCCAACTCCTCTTCTTCGTCATCCACAGCGTACCCAACCTTGCGGACCTTGGCGATCTCTCGCTGCAACATTCGCGCCGACGTGATCGTGTTGCGCGTATGGCGGATGTAAGTCTGCTTCGAAAGAATGTGATCCCGCGCCTCTGCCGGTCCATGAGCCAGAATGATCTTCCCCACACCGGTGCAGTGAAGATCCATACGGCGTCCGATGTATGTATCGATCTTGATCAACCCCGGCGCATCTACTTTCTGGATATAGACCCCTTGCTCGCCGTCGGGTACCGCCAGGTGCGCCGGCAAGTGAATCTGATCCACAAGAACCCGCATATGCGGCAGCGCCACTTCCGAGACCGACAGATTCTTCATCATGCTCAGACCCAGGCCATACGCTTTCAGGCCGAGACTGTAGTTGAGCGAATCGTTTTTCTTCTGCACGTAACCCAGCTTCTCGAGCGTCAGAATTATCACGTGCGCCGAACTCTTCGGAATATCGAGCTTGCGGCTTATCTCCGAGATATTCAGCCCACGGCTCGAACTATCGAGACATTCCAGGATACCCAAAGCGCGCACTACGGATGTCGCAGTGGGTGCTTCAGCCATTTGCTTTCCAGCATTCTGTGCCGTATAGATTCCAAAACAAGGTAGGAGGCCTATTTGTCCAGTATCGTGAACGGAATCGAGGTTGGCAACTTGACCTGGTCCGTCTTCCGTTCTTACGCTGGCTTATTACCTCTCCACCCCGATGCCTACCCTGATTTATGATCCGGCCGATATCGATTTCGACAAACCCGGTGTCAATCACTACCAGGTTGCGTTTCATTTCGATGGCGCCTGGGGTTATTCCCTCATCCCCTTGACCGTAATTAATGGACTTCGCGGAAGCAACCCGAATGGCGTAATCTGCTTTGGCGGGACCCACGGCAATGAATACGAAGGCCAGGTCTCCGTCAAGCGTCTCTGCCATGATCTGCGGGCGGAAGATATTTCCGGCCGCATTATCTTAATTCCGCAACTCAGCGAAAGCGCCTGCAACGCGAATACGCGAACGTCGCCGCTCGACAGCGTGAATATGAATCGCGCTTTTCCGGGAAATGGACGTGGAACTATTTCATCTCGCATCGCCAATTTTGTGAAGTCGCGTATTTTTCCTCTCGGTCGGATTGTTCTCGATATTCATTCGGGTGGCCGGGAAGGATCCTTTCCGCTGTGTACGTCATTCCACCCTATTCCGGACGAGGCCCAGCGCGCTGAGATTGCTCGCGTAGCGCGGCTGTTCGATACTCCGTTCGTTTTTATCTATGCGAGCACAATGGCGTCAGGGCTGCTGACGGACGAGGCGGAAGCTGAAGGCAAAATCACAATCGGGGGCGAGTTCGGGGGTGGCGAAACGGTCGATCGATTCGGCGTACACCATGCCTACGAAGGCATCCGAAACGTCCTCAAGCATTACGGATTGCTCGAAGGGCAACCCGTGAAGATTCGTCACCAGGGTTCGGAACCTTCAAAACTCGTCCGCGCAGACAAGCTGCAATCCTACGTGCCCTGTCCGCGGGACGGCATCTGGGAACCGGTCATCGCATTAGGCGAGCATGTCACTGCGGCTCAGTTGATAGGGCGGCTGCACGACTTCGCGGATCATAGCGTCCCGGCAAAAGAGATCGCCGCGCCCTGCGATGGCTCGATTGTCATGATGCATTTGAGCGCCCGTCCGCTAAAAGGGCAAACCCTGTATGTGATTGCCGATGAACTCGATTGGGATGAGGTCGGCGGGTGAAAATTACTGGCGTAGAGCTGTTTGTCCTCAAGTCCGAAGGCCTGTACAACAATCCGGAGGGAAGTGACGAGCCCCTCGGCCCCACCTACATGGGCATCGTAAAGGTCTCGACGGATGAGGGCATCTGTGGCTATTCTGACTTGGAGAGTTGCGCCAGCGTCGCGAAGGCGTGCGTCGACGCCCCAAAGTGGAGCCAGGAGCCGGGCATGGAATGCTTCGACGGCTTGGCCTCCCTCATCGTCGGGGAAAATCCGCTCGAAGTCGAGCGTCTCTGGTACAAGATGTATCGCGGCAGCATCTACTACGGCCGCCGGGGCGTCGCGATCCAGACGATATCGGCCATCGATATTGCGCTCTGGGACATCTGCGGGAAGGCGTATAAACAACCCGTCCATGTGCTCCTGGGCGGTAAATGGCGCGATTCCGTTCGCGCCTATGGAAGCACGTTGTTTCGCCCGACTCCCGAAGCCATGCGGGAAGCAGTCAGTCAATACATCGGCGAGGGCTTTACCGCAGTAAAATTTGGCTGGGGCGTTTTCGGGCTCAACTCGAAACAGGACGTTAAGCTCGTCGAAGCCGCGCGGCACGCCCTCGGCGACGATAGAGATTTGCTCGTCGATACAGGATGGTTTCGAGAGCGCACGGCGAAGGAAGCGATTCAGGTTGTCCGCTCCATCGAGAGTTTCCGCCCGTTCCTGGTCGAGGAATTGCTCCACCCGGAAGACTACGATGGCTATCGTAAAGTGTCCGATACAGTTGAGACGCGCATTGCGTGTGGAGAACAGGAAGCAACGGAGTGGGGCTTCGCGCAATTGATCGAGCGTGGAGGCGTGGATGTTCTGCAGCCGGATCTCACCCGGTGCGGAGGCTTTACAGTTGCTCGTAAGATCGTTCACATGGCGGACCGGGCGAATCGTCTTGTGATCCCGCATTCCTGGTCAAGCGACTTGTTGACCGCGGCGTCCCTTCACCTGACTGCGTTTCAGCGCCGCGCCGAGTTTGTGGAGTTCAGCACTTCGCAAGGCCCGTTGAGTCGCATGCTGGTGAAAGAGCCCATTCGAATGAAAGATGGATTTCTCCCCGTTCCGATGGGGCATGGATTAGGTGTAGAGGTGGATGATGCAGTCATTGAAAAGTACCGCGTTACGTAGCGCTTCGGAAATGAAGTGGGACATCGAGCTTTGCGAGTTTGCAGAAAAGAATCTGTACACCGCGGTCGTATCGGATTCGCTCGATCAGCTCGGGATTCGTCAGCAAGCCATGCGCGAATATCTCCGCCCGATTCACAACCATTGCGTTTGCGCCGGCTGGGCAAGAACCATCGCGTGCTCGGATGTATACCACGTTCCCCAGGACGCGTATGACGTGGAGATCGAAGCCGTCGACAGCCTGCTGCCCGGGGAAATCGCCGTTGTCGGTACCCAGAAATCGGTGCGAAATGCTCCCTGGGGCGAGTTGCTCTCCACTGCCGCGCGGGCAAGAGGCGCGCGAGGCGCCATTATTGACGGCCTCGTTCGCGACGTGCGGAAAATCGAAGAAATTCAATTCCCCGTATTTGCCGCCGGAATCAAACCGGTCGACTCCATGGGAAGAGGAATCGTCACTGCGTACAACGTTACCGTCGAATGTGGCGATGTAATGGTCTCACCCGGAGATTTCGTGTTCGCCGATTTCGATGGCATCGTAACCGTGCCCGGCGATCGCGTCAAAGAAGTGATCGAACTCGCCACTGACAAGGTGCAGCGCGAGAACAACTCCAGGCGTGAGCTGAAGCAAGGCAATTACCTGCGCGATGTCTATAACAAGTACGGCGTGCTCTGAAGCCCTACGGCTCAGGTTCTTTTCGTAGCCTTCGAAATTCATCCATCGCTTTGCGGGCCTTTTCATTGGCGCCCATCTGCTGATACGTTCGCCCCAGTAAGTAGTGAATGCGCCCGTCCGGATCTTCCGGCGCCACCTCTAAAATTCGTACCGCCTCTGCCAGGCGCTTCAGCCGGACAAGCGATTGCGCCAGGTACAGCCGGGTTTGCGTCTCGTGAGGATTGGCCAGCAGCGCCTTCTCGAGATAGGGAATCGCTTTCTCTGATTTGTCCTGAAGCGCATGCGCTTCCCCGATCAAGCCCAGCACGCGGGGATTATTCGGCTCGATCGCCAGCGCTTGCTCGTACAGAGCCAAGGCCCGCTCATAGCGGCTGTGTTTGGACTCGAACTGGCCGTATCGCACGTAACTCTCAAGGCTGGCGTTGGGCGCCGTAATCGCGCGCTCGTATTCCTTCTCCACCGTCTCGATATCGCCGGACTTCTCGGCTGCTTGTGCTCGAAGCAGCCCAGCCCACGTCGATTCGGGCGCGAGCGTAATCACCTTCGTAACCGCGGCGCGGGCCAATCTCTGGCATGCCCCGACACTCTCGAAAATCGTCTGCTGCGGGAGTTTCGGCTGCCGGACAATCTTCGTAAGCGCGAGTGTGGCTTTCTCAAATTCAAACCGGTCGGCATCGCAGCGTACTGAGGTCAACTCGGACGGCGACGGCAGTTCACCCGGAAGTTCGCACGGCTCAGTCTCGCCCGACGATTCGGCAGCCATGATCCGCCGCCGGAAGGACTCGGCCTCTTCTCCTGTAAGCGACTGCATCAGGCTTCGCGCAAGCCGGACATAGCAGTCCACCAACTGAAAATAGGCGGAAGGCTCGCCGGAAAGGTGGGCGAGCGTTGCAAATGCCGCGGCGGCTTCGCCGGGAGCATTGTTCGCAAGCTGTGCATTGCCCAGGTAAGACAACGCTTCTTCACTGCCCGCGTCGTTGGGCAAATACTGCTTCAGGTCGCGAATCGCGTCCGCGTATCGGCCGGTGTGATAGTAAGATGCTCCCCGGAACAGCAGCGCCGACTGCAAGTTTGGATTGTGTTGTAAAGCTTTCGAAAGCGTGAGAATTGCTTTGCTGTAGTCCGCGCGCGAATGATAAACCAAGCCGAGGTTCAACTCTGCGGATGCCCAGCCCGGCCGGATGCGAAGTATCTGTTCGTATAAAGAAATCGCCTCGTCCAGGCGATTCTGTTGCTCGGCGGCCTCCGCGCGCGCAACCAGCGATCGCAGCTGATCCGAATGACCCGCGGTCGATTTGGCGCCGGTCTGGGCGTCCAGAGAAGACAACCCGAGAAAGATTGCAATCCCGAAAAATCGCATAAGAGGAAGGGCCGGCAATCCGGCCCAGCCTCCACCGATCCTACCTAATACACAAACTTCAGGGCCAACTGCATCTGTCGCGCCGAGCCTGCGCTCGTGATCCGCCCAAACGTAGCCGTCCCCAATGTCGCTCCGGGGTTAGACAGATTGACGTGATTCGGCGCGTTGAACATCTCCCACCGGAACTGCACATACTTGGATTCGGTGACATAGAAGTTCTTCATCAACCCAGTGTCCAGGACATGAGACCCTGGACCATCCAGGATTCCGATGCCGGAATTGCCGAACAGAAACGCCCCCGGCGCAACAAAGGCGGACGTATTGAACCATCGATCGGCCGTGCCACCCGATAAATACGGGTCACCGGCCAGGCTCGCTCGCGTTCCGCGTCCGTTGCCCAGAGTCGCTCCGGGCACGCCGATGCTTATTGGCGAGCCGGAAGTGAAGCCGTAAATACCCGTCACCTGCCAGCCTCCAAGCACGCCATTCGCAAACGCATTCGCGCTTGTCATGAACTTACGGCCGCGTCCGAACGGAAGCTCATAAACACCGTTGATGTTAAGAATGTGTCTGCGATCGAAACTGGACCGGCCCCGGTTGTAGCCTTCCGGAGCATATGGCTCTGGCGCATCCCAAACCGCGCTGCCCACGTTATCCACCAGGTGCTTGCCGAAGGAATACACAGTGTTGAACAGCAAGCCCTGCGCGAAGCGCCGTTCGAACTTGAATTGAACCGCGTTATACCAGGTCTTGCCAAGATTTTCGTAGAGCGTAACGCCCGCGAATCGCGGAAACGGCCTGGATGCTTGCAGGTCTGTGTATTGGCCGGGAGCGACTTCGTTACGCTGGTTGGCGCTGATCACATCCACCGTACGATTGCCAACGTAAGAAACCGTAACTGCCGAACTGTGAGGCAGCGATTTCTGGATCGAGAAGTTCCACTCGTGCGACTTCTGGCTATCCACGTTGTAAGCGGCAGCCGAGACACCCGGCGAAAGGAACACAGTCGGGTCATTCGAGAAAGCCGTCTCCCAGTTTTGCAGCGAGCCCGCTGTATAGGACGGGTTCTCATAATTCCAGAATGGCGGTCCGACGATGGCCGACGCCGTAATGTTCCCGATAAAACTGCTCGCAAACATGCCGTATCCGCCGCGGATGACGATCGAGTCCGTTTTGCCTGGACGCCACGCCACACCGAATCTCGGAGACGGGAAGCCATTCGGTTCAAAAAGGCCCGGGCGAGCCCCGATCTGGGAAGCCGGCACCCACAATCCTTGCGTTGCTGCGGCGACGAACCGCGCTACAGGTTGCGCGGTAAGATCCACCACGCCGTTCTTGTCTTCACCCGCGACAGCGCGCCCCGAAATTGGATCGAAACTCGTCACGTTCCCGCGCACGGCGCGTTTGGCGTGCCAGCGATCGTAGCGAACCCCGAAGTTCACCGTAAGGTTGGAGGTCGGCTTCCACGCGTCCTGGAAGTAAACCGCCGAGTACGGCGAATGCTTCATGCCGAATGTTTGAAGCGGGAAGTTGCGGCCGCCGGCGCTTGTAAGGCCAAGCAGATAATCGGCAAACCCATCCCCGGAGTACTGGCCGTTAAACGAGAAGTTACCTCTCGCAGCAAACGACGCGTGCTGGCCAAAGGTCGTGCGATCGTTGATCTCGTATCCGAGGTTGATCGTGTGCCTTCCCCGCACCAGGCTTGTGGTCGCCTTTGCGTTTTTCGCTTCCATCCAAAGCCGTCCCGGATTGCCCCAAGGCGCATTAAACCCGGTATAGCCGGTGATCCCGACAGACGGCAGTCCGGTCGATTCCTCTCGTCCAGCCGACCCGAATCCTTGGATTCCAGCCTGTTGTGTCAGATTCTCAATGCCAACCACGGGGGAGGAAAACCGGTTGAACGAATTCATGTAATTCGCCCCAAGATTGATCAGCCACGTCGGACTCACCGAGTACGTGTAATTCAGCGCAATGTTGTGCTGGCGAGTGTTGTTGCTTTGAACGACCTCTGGAGCATAGTCGGGGCTCTGCTGCGTGTTGTCAAACACCACCCATCGGCCGTAAATTCGCTGCCGGTCCGTGATCATGTGATCGATGCGGGCAGTGCCCTCCCACGTGTCCTCCGGAACCGGAGCAGTGGCGCGGAAAAACGCGTTCGGACTGTTCGGCATCAACAGATACGGGAAGAAAAACTTGGACGAGGCTTTGATCCGATCCGCGGGAATGCGGTTGCCGGGAAACGGCTGGTTAGTCAGCGGATCTCGAATGACCGTGGCGATTCCGCTGAAGTCGCCATTCAGCATTTCCGGCCGCACCGTGTTTGAGTTGTAAATGCGCGCTTGCCGAATAGTGGTTCCTTCAAAACTCGCGAAAAAGAACGTCTTGTTTCGAAAGATCGGACCACCGATAGTTGCCCCGAATTGATTCCTCGAAAGCTTCGGCTTCGTGGCGCCCGGTGTCTTCGCAAACGTATTGAATGCATCCAGCTTCTCGTTCCGCAGGAACTCCCACAGCGTTCCATGAAACTCGTTGGTACCCGACTTTGTCAGCATCAGCACCTGCAGCGGATTGCGCCCTTGCTCCGCGCTGAAGCTGTTGGTTTCCACGCTGAACTCGGCGATGGTGTCGACGTTCGGAATAGCCATGCCCCTCTCATCCATTCCGGCATTCGCATTCAGTCCATCCAGTTGGAACTCGGTCGCATCGTCGCGCCCGCCCACGCCCTGCACTGCCGACCCGCGCTCGGCGCCGCTTCGTCCCAGGAACCGCATGCCAGGCGCAAGCGACACCAGCTGCACCGGATTGCGTCCGTTCAACGGAAGCTCGCGAATCTGCTTCTCTTCGACCACCGTCGAGACCGAACTCCGCTCGGTTTGAATCAATTCCGCGGTTCCCTCTACCCGGATCTGCTCCGTCACGTCGCCGACTTTCAACACCGGCGAGATACGTTGGCGGCTCGCGACCGTTAATTCAATGCGGTCGATCTTCCAGGTGCTAAAACCCGTATTCGCGACACTGACAGAGTACGGACCTGTAGGCAAAGACAGAATCTCGAACTCTCCGCCCTCACCGCTTGTCGCGGTCCGTGTGAGCCCGGTATTCAGGTGATTCACCGTGATCGTAGCCCGGGGTACAACCGCCCCCGTTGCGTCTGTTACCACTCCCAGAATCGAAGCGTCCGAACCGACCTGCGCAATAAGACTCAATGCGCACGTCAAAATAACGATTACTAGAAGCAGATGGAATCTGATCCTTCTCATAGAAATGACCTCCGTGAATGCGTAAGCTGGCTGGCGCAGCGGGCTCCATGGCCAGACTGCTTTCGTGAAGATGGCTTATTGTCAATCCGCTATCGTTTGGTGTCAAGCAACTGGAGCGAAATGGTCGCTTCTTCGTCCAGAATTCTGGAAGGCCAGAACCTGCCGGCTTGCGAATCCCCCGGCCCGGCAGGCGATTTTCGTCCGTATTGCTGGACATGGGCGCTACCATGAAGGTGTTCGGTCGGTTATGATTTGTCAGATGTCGTAGTTGCCGTGACATCCTTGCGGTGACATCAAGTGTCGTCGTGTCCTTGATCGACGCGAGCTTCGAGGGAGATATCAATGCGTCTCTGGTTACTCGTCTCCGCTCTGTCGATTAACGTCGGCTTAAGCATCGGCGCAGCGGCGGAACAGAAGTCTGCCCCCGATCCTCGTATCTCGTCCATCAATCCTTTTGGAGCCGGGATCGGCAAAACCTACCGCGGCATCGTTCGCGGCCAGAATCTGAAAGGCGCGCATGCGATAGAAGTCACCGGCGGCGGTGTAAACGGTCGCGTCCTGCGCGTAGAAGCCGAACCTGCCTCCGAGCCGAATTCCAAAGGCGGCTCGACGACGTATCTCGTGGAAGTGGAGATCGCTTGCCCGCCTGCCGCCGAGCCCGGGCCGCGTCAACTTCGCCTTCTGACCCCGAACGGCATCACCAATGCGATTCCGATAACGTTTGTAGCCGAACCGCTGCTCGCCGAGACGGACGTGAAGGACACGCTCCCTGCCTTTCCGTTGACAATCGCCGGAAGCATCTCCAAACGTGGAGAGGTGGACGCGTTCTGGTTTCAGGCGATCGCCGGCCAGACACTCACATTGCAAGCGAGTTCAGGGCATAGCGCATTGGATTTGTCGCTCGGAATCTTCGAGCCCGCTGCGAGCTGGTTCGATCCAAAGCACATGGAGCAGATTGCCTACAATGACGAGCCCTTGTCCTTTCCCGGGTTGTCTACCGAACCGCGAATAACCCACACGTTTCAGAAAGCCGGCAGATACTGCCTGAAGGTCCAATCCTCCGCCGGCCAGGGCAGCCCTGACGCCGTGTATCAGGTCCGGATCCTGCCAGGCGGTTCGCCCGCTCAAGCGCTACATCCGAAGCTGAAAGAGAACAGTTGGGAAGAACGCCAGTTTACAAGAGGACTCGAAGACGATCGGCACAACCAACTCGCCCGGCGCGGCGGCGTGAGTATCGAGCCGCAGCCCGTCGAAACCTATCGGGCAGTTTCCCTCGCGTCCCACGAGCCTCCCCCGATCATGACGCTTCCAGGTGTCGTCGAAGGAACAGTCAGTCATCCGGCCGAAGCGCATCGCATCAAACTGCGCATCGAAAAACCTGAGAACCTCGCCATCGAAATCGAGACGTCGAAAGCCACAATGCCGCGCTTCAATCCGGTCATCCTGATATTCGAGCCTGGCGGGACCGAAGTAGCCACCAACGTCTACACCAAGCGAAATAACAACGGTCTGTACATGATGAAGATGATCCAATCGAAGGTCACCCTCGCTTTGCAGGCGCCGGGAGCCTACGAGATGGAGATTCGAGATATCACCACCGATAGAGCCGGCGCCGACTTCCGGTATCGCGTCCTTGTCCGCCGGCAGATTCCACACATCGGCAAGTTGGAAGTAGCGGAAGAAAAAATCAATCTTCGCCGGGGAGTCGCCCGGGACATCGCCATCTCCGTCGAGCGGGAAGAAGGCTTCAACGGACTTATAACCTTCACGGTGGAAGGCCTGCCCGCTGGGGTTACCGCCCTTCCCGCCGCGCCGGCGCCGTCGGACAAACCGCCGCTGCCGAATGGCGGCAAACTCGAGCGATACGTTCCCATCTTGCAAAATGCAGCCCTCGTCTTTGTCGCGGCGCCCGATGCGGCTGTAACCGATGTTCCATCGAAGGTAAGAATCCTTGCGCGCCCCGTGGTGAACGGAAAAATGGGAGAAACTATCGTCGTGAAGGAGCTTCCGTTGATGGTGCTTTCAGAGAGCATCCCATGAGCGCGATGCGAAGCAGCGCGCTGGCTCTTGCCTGCGCCGCCGCCCTCGTCAATGCGCAAACACCAGCGCCCGATGCTGACTTCGAGTTTGCCCGCGAAATCGGTACGATTCTCACTCGCAAAGGCTGCAACGGCGCGAGCTGCCACGGAGGCGTAAAAGGCCGCGGCGGATTCAAGCTATCGTCCGGCGCCTTTCATCCCAAGGAAGACTACGAATGGATCGTCAAAGGCGGCGCGTATCAGGTGCTCACGACGGAAGTGAAAGGCGAGCGCATTCCGCGTATCAAAGTTGCCGAACCCGAGAAAAGCCTGCTGCTGCTGAAAGCCACCGGCGCGACGGCCCACGGCGGAGGAAAACGTTTCGATCCCGACTCGCCCGAATACCGTAAGCTCCTCGCCTGGATCCGGAACGGCGCGCCGTTTGGCCGCGAGCCTCGCCAGGAAAATCGGGTCGTCAAACTCGAAGTCGCGCCGCCAACAATAACGCTCGAAAAGGGCGGAACCGGCCGGCTTGCTGTCAAAGCCTTTTTCGCCGACGGGCGCAGCGAAGTCGTTACAGATCAGACTCTCTTTACTTCAAACAACGCCGACGTGGCCGGTGTCGATGAGACAGGCTTAGTGAAAGCGAAGCGTCTTGGAGAGACCGCTGTCCTGATCCGTGCCGCCGGAATGGCCGCGAGCGCCATCGTCGGAGTCATCGGACCCGAGCTTGCAAATTATCCGACCGTCAAGAAGTTCAACTTCATCGATGAATTCGTGTTTGACAAGCTCCGCAAATTTCGGATGGCTCCGTCCGACTTGTCGAGCGATGGCGAATTCCTGCGTCGCGTCTGCCTCGACCTTGCAGGCCGGCTGCCTCCGCCGGATCGCGTCCAGGAGTTTCTCGATAGCAAGGACCCCCGGAAGCGCGCAAAACTCATCGATGCCCTGATCGGCTCGCCGGAGTTCATCGACTATTGGACCTTCCGCTTCGACGATGTCTTCCGCGTGTCGGTCGCATCGAACGGCATCGTCGTCAAGTGGAGCCAGATGTATGCCGACTGGGTTCGCGCCAGCATTGCCCAAAACAAACCATACAGCCAGATAGCGACAGAGCGTCTCACCGCCCAGGGCTACGATGGCGAGACACGGCACTTCCTTCCCTACGACGTCATCGGTCCTCCGGGCGAAACCATGGCCGAAGAAGTTCGCGTCTTCTTCGGACGGCGCATGGATTGCGCACAGTGCCATAACCATCCCTACGAAGCCTGGAGTCAGGATCAGTTCTGGGGCCTCGCGGCATTCTTCGGCCGTCTCTTCAAAATGGGCGACAACGGTTTCGAGTACGTCATATTCGACCATCCTCTCGATCAGGCGATGGGAAATGGCGACGTCAATGGCAACTTGGATCTGCTCCACCCGCGCACCAAGGTTCCGCTTAAGCCGACCTTGCTCGATGGCACAGTAATCAAGGCATCAGGGCGCGAGAACCCGCGGAAAGCCCTCGCCAAGTGGATGGTCGAGCATCCCTACTTCGCCGAAGCCGCCGTCAACCGCGTCTGGAGCTATTTCTTTGGCCGGGGCATCGTCGATCCCGTGGATGATTTCCGTTCCACCAATCCGCCCACGCATCCGGAATTGCTCGCGCGCCTCGCCGAAGACTTCCGAGCCTCGAATCACGATCTCCGCCATCTCATCCGCACGATTGTTTCTTCCCGGACCTATCAACTTTCCGGCCAACCCAACGAGAGCAACCGCGGTGACAGAACGAACTACTCGCATGCGATGCCGCGGGCGCTGGACGCCGAAGTCCTGCTCGATGCGCTTTGCGATGTGACCGGCGTACCCGAAGTTTTCACCACCGGAGTTTCCGAAGCGTCGAAAATGAATGCGCAAGCTCCGCCGGGTACGCGTGCGATTCAGCTACGGCAGCCGGACCTCTTCTTCTCACGATTTCTGGAACTATACGGGCGGCCCAATCGGCTCTCGCTTCCCGAACGAAGTGGCAAGGCAAACCTTGGACAGGCGCTTCACATGCTTGCAGGCGCCGCGTATCAGGACAAAATCAATGCCCCTGGCGGACGTCTCAAGGGCTTCATAGCTTCCGGAAAATCGAACGCCGATATCATTCGTGACATCTACGTTGCAGCCTATGCGCGCGTGCCAGACGCAGCTGAGATCGGCGAGTTAGAACAGGCAATCGGTGCCGCGGAAAATCGTGAGCGGGCTCTCGGCGATTTTCTGTGGGCAGTGCTATCCTCGCGCGAATTTGCCGAAAATCATTAAATGGGAGAAAGGGATCGAATGAACTTCTCTGGATGTCTGAATCTAACCCGCCGCCAAAGCCTCAGGCGCGACTTCCTCAGAGTCGGATCCTTGGGACTTCTCAGCGGTCTCAGCCTCCCGCAACTCCTTCGTGCAGCCGACGCCCAAAAGCCTGCCAACGCCCGGGCCGGCCAAAGCCCAATCGTGCATCCTCCTTTGGCTCGAAGGCGGTCCCAGCCAGATGGACACCTGGGATCCCAAACCAGGCTCAGCATTCAAGCCCATCTCGACGAACGTTCCCGGCATTCAAGTCTCGGAACTTCTTCCCAGCCTTGCGAAACGCATGGACAAGCTGGCCATCATCCGTTCGATGCATACGCAGAGGCAACGATCATCCGCAGGGAACGCACTACGCCATCACCGGCCATGAGCCGAATCCTGCAATGCATTTCCCCAGCCTGGGCGCCATCATTTCGAAAGAGTCTGGTCCCCGCAACGGAGTCCCTGCCAACATTCTTGTCCCCCAGTGGGAGCGCAGCCGCCAGTACGAGGAATACTTCCGGGCCGGCTTCCTCGGCCCCGATTACGATCCAATGGCGATCCCTGACCCCAGCCGGAAAGACTTCGAAGTCGCCGATCTCACGCTGCCCAAAACAGTTTCGGAAGCATGTCGTTCATAGCCGCCAGAATTTGTTGAAGATCGTCGACCGGAAGTACCGCACCCTGTATGAAGGCGCGGAACACGCCAACATGGATGGCTTCACCGCGCAAGCCACAAAGATGCTGCTCACGCCATCGGTGCGGAACGCGTTTGACTCTAGGCAAAGAGCCCGATAAAGTCCGCGATCGCTACGGACGCGACACCGTGGGACAGAGCGTCTTACTTGGCGCGAAGATTGGTCGAAGCAGGGTCGCGCTTCGTTACCGCAGCCGGCTTTCACAGCAACTCCTGGGACACGCATGCCAAGAACGATGAGGGCCATCGCGATCGTCTTTGCCCGCCGCTCGATCGAACACTATCCGTGCTTCTCGATGACTTGCAGGAACGCGGTCTTCTCGATTCCACCGTTGTGCTTGCGATGGGTGAGTTTGGCCGCACACCTTTCGTAAACCCTGACCTGGGCCGCGATCATTGGCCGACATGCTGGTCGCTCGTGCTTGGCGGCGGAGGCATAAAAGGCGGACAAGTCATCGGATCGAGCGATGAGAACGGCGCCTATGTAACCAGTCGCGCCACCAGCATGGGCGATATCTTCGCCACCATCTACAAAGCTTTTGGAATCGATTGGACCATCGAGTACGACACCGCCATCGGCCGTCCCGTAAAGATCGCGAACGCGCTCGACGACAATACCGGACAGCCTATCCAGGAATTGCTGTGACGCCTGTCGTGGCGCCTGGGGCCACAGCCGTAAGCGAACGCTCTGATACCGCAAACAATGGGCGCTCATTGCGTTTCTCTGGACCGCATACGTACTCAATCAGGCGGATCGCCAGGTTGTTTATACGCTCTTTCCAGCGCTGCAGCAGGACCTTCGGATTCAGCGACGCAGTCTTAGGTCTTACCGGCGCCCTCTTCTCTGTGGGTCTACGGATTATGCTCCCCGCTGTCCGGAATTCTGGGAGACCGCTGGTCAAAGACGAACCTCGTCGTTGGCAGTCTTGTCTTATGGAGCTTCTTCACAGTCGCCTCAGGACTCGCGCCCAATGGCGCCACTTTGCTCGCCTGCCGCGCCTTGCTCGGAATCTCTGAGTCGCTATATATGCCCGCGGCCTACGCCTTGATGGCAAACGCCCATGGACCCGCCACACGCTCAAAAGCGGTTGCCCTCTTCGCCACCAGCCAGATGTTCGGCGTTGCCGTCGGTGGATCGCTCAGCGGATATGTAGCCGAGCGTCTGCATTGGCGCGCCTCGTTCTGGATGCTCGGATGCGCGGGGCTGCTGTTTGCGATTCCTTTGTATCGTTTCTTCCGCACGACTCCCGCCCGAATTACGAGACAGGAACTTCAAATAACAACCAACCCGCGACATTCGGCAGCTTTTTCCGGTTGTTCCGAATCCCGTCGCTACGCATCGTCACGTTGTTTGTCGCCGTTTCCACGTTCGGTCTCTACTTGGTCTACACGTGGCTTCCGACATTTATCTATGACAAGTTCCACGTCGGACTCGCCCGCGCAGGTTTTGAGGCCAGCGTCTATCCTCAGATCGGCACGCTCGTCGGACTGATCGTGGGAGGCGCGCTGGCGGACCGCTTGCATGCGTCGGTGAAGGCGGCGCGATTCACGGTCGTGCTCGCTGGCTTTACGCTCGCTGCTCCTGGAATCTATCTCTTGGGATCGAGCGAATCGCTCGCTGGCACTCGCCTCGCAGGCATTGCATTCGGCGCATTCGCAGGTTTCATAATTGCGAATCAGGCGCCGTCAGCCTTTGATGTCGTGCCGTCCTCACTGCGGGCTTCCACCATCGGCGTGCTGAACATGTTGGGATCGGGCGTATCCGGTTTCGCGCCCTTTCTCGGCGGACTCGCGCGGAAAACAATCGGAGTCGATCAATTGCTGATGTTCACCAGCATCGCCTATATCCTGACCGCGATCGTCGTACTCTACGGAATACTGCGGCACTTCGAACGCGATCAGAAGCAGGCCCAGACCTCCTAAACTCTTAGGCTCATTGATGAAGCTCCTGGCTTTTGTAAGTGACGAGATGTATGTAGCGCTTGCAGACGTGCAAGCCGAGTTTGAATCTGCCGATACTCGTGACGTTACGCTGCTGCGATCCTCGCCGCGAGGAGCATTCTACGGAGACCTTGCAGCCGGCCGCTATCGGGTAGCGTTATCAAAGGACGGGTTCGGATCGAAAACTGTGACGATCGATCTAAGCGATCGTGCCCCGCATCAGTTCCGCCTCCTCCCCGACACCATGTTCGGTTACATGTGGCCCAAATGGGTCCGCGCCGGCGAACAGGCCGAATTCCGAACCCACTCCCCCGAGCAGTTTCAACTCACACTCTGGCGCTATGGACTAAAAAAGCAATTGGTCCGCATGGTGAGCTGGCTCGATGAACACGGGCCTGGAGCGAACAAACAAATCCTCCCGGACAACGACTTCACTCAGGACGGCGTCAAATGGAATCAGGTCGGTTACTCCGCGCCTCCTGCCATCGCCGCCCCGGAACAAAGCGGCTTGTATTACCTCTGGATGCGAGGTCCGTCCGGACGATCGTTTTCCTTTCCATGGGTCATCGCGCCCTCGCAGCCGAAGGCCAAGATTGCCGTTCTCGCATCCACGAACACCTGGAACGCATACAACAACTTCGGAGGCCGCAGTAACTACGTCAATGCCGACCGTCTTCCCGAAAACCCGGTCGTCAACGCCCGCCAGGACCTGAACCGCTATCAGGACCATACGCCCTTCGGCCCTTGGAAGCCCAAAGACGAGGAATACCGGACCTTGTCGTTTGACCGTCCCGAACCGCACAATCATTTGTTCGACGACCCTGAAGCGAAAGATCCGATTCGGGGCAGGGTGCAATGCGGCGTCGCTCCAGCGGAATGGCGATTGTACGCGTGGCTCGAACAGGAAGCATTCGAGTACGATCTATACGCGGAAGCGCAGCTGCATGACGGTACGTTGCCGCTCGACCAATATCGAGTCCTGGTGATCGCAGTGCATCCCGAGTATTGGACTCGGGAAATGTACTTGGCCGTCAAAGCTTGGGTATTCGAGCGGGGCGGTCGCTTGCTGTACCTCGGCGGCAACGGACTGAACTGTGAGGTCACCTTGGACGACGCTGACCGCATGCGCTGTTTGTCGCATTTGAATAGCCTTAAGGGTGAACTTGGCGGCCGCTCGGACGATGGGTCGATCGAGTATGAGAGCCGCATGCATCGAACGCTCGAGTCCGAAGCCAACCTCCTCGGAGTCGTCTGCACCGATACAGGGATCATGACCGCGGCGCCTTACAAAGTAATCGATGCTTCCCATTGGATCTTCGAGGGGACGTCCCTCCGCAACGGAGACACCTTCGGCGAAATCACGCTGCATGAGCGCATACCCGGCGGCGCCTCGGGTCATGAGACGGACAAGCGAAGCCCCTCTACCCCGCCAACCACGCAGCTTCTTGCCAAAGGCACAAATCCGGATGACGGCGGCTCTGAGATCGTCGTACACGAAACCGCAAACGGCGGCGCCGTCTTCTCCGTCGGCTCCATCACCTGGGTCTCGGCATTATTCACTGACAGCAGCGTGTCGACAATCACACGCAACGTCCTCAATCGCTTCTCCGCCAGCGAACCGCTTCGCGCCTGACAGAATCCACCGCGGAACCCCGACCCTGACGCACAAGTTACGGAAGCCGCGACCGCAAGGGCCTGTGAAAGAATCCGTTTGATTATGGCGGGAGACCGCGAGATCGAGTCAATAGTTTAGATGGCGATTTCAGCGCGGTTGCCGGAGAAATGGCGACAAGGGCCAAGTCAGAGCGCCAAGGGTGCAAGGGCGAGAGCAACCAGCGGATTTTGGGCCTGTTTCCGGATTTTAGGCAGCGGTTGCGGCCTTGCCTGTACAGCACAATCTCGTCCACACCTGAACGAAGAGCGGCGCGACTCCGAAATGAGGCGATTGGCAAAGGCGAAGATAGCCCTAAGCACAGGGTGCGAAGCGAAAGCGACCGATGAGCGGCAACTCCCAATCTATCAACCTCATCGGAGTTTGGGAGAATCACAATATCGGAGATCGGGAAAGCGACATCTAGGAACTTTTCTGCGCTTGCGAAGGAATTCGGAACTATACATGAACTCCTATAAGAAAACCGTTCCGACGCTTCGATAATCATTCCAAACTTGGCACCCGTTTTTGATCGCCATAACTTCGGAACGATTATTGTTCGGCATAACTTCGGAATCGTTATCACCATCAGTTCGGAACGCCTATCGACATCCTTCGGAATCCGCACTCACAGACCCAAAGGTCATCGCCAAGTACATGCCGCTCACCTGCTTCGCGAGGTTCACACAGCAGCAACAACATTTCACTCTTTCACCAGCTGTGCTGAAGTCGTCGACCCCGTGGCCAGCGCGGCTGGAATCGCATCAGCAGGTCACTCGCCTTCGGGTGATATGGCATCTGCAAGTTATTGTTGGCGTGTTCTTCAACCCATCGAAAAGCCGGGGGTTTGCCAACCGAACTCGTGCGCACTCGGCCGAAACCACTGCAGTCGAGTTCAACCCGTTTAGTGATGAACTGTGTAACTCGCCTGGAATCAGTTGATTATGGAGCCACCCGCCGGGATTGAACCGGCGACCTGCTGATTACGAACCAACCGCCATGTGTATTGCCGAGTGTTCTGGAGTTGTATGCTGCTGTAAAGAAGCGCCTCTATTATTGCTGGAATATTCCAAGTTGCGATCAAAATCACTGCACAACCACTGAACCACTGCGAGAACCACTACACTCTGCGCAGTGACTAAGCAGTGACTAAAGGGAAGCTTCCCTTACGGGGCGGATTGCTTACGCTATCCGCGGGACGTCTTCTCGCGGCAGAGCTTGGCGGCGAAGCATCATGTCATAGTCCTTGACAAAGAGTACCTGGATAGTGACTTGCCCAATCGCAGTTCGCGCCGAGAGCGTGAAGATAATTCTCTTCTAGCAGCTGCGCATAGCAGTTGCTCATGCGGGCTTGAGAATGCGAGATCACGAGACTATGAACTGCGTATAGCCCGAAAATTTAGCAGTTCATTCAGGAGTTGTTAAATCGGCGCAATAGTGCGGGCGTTGTTGGCGTTGGAAGCCGGAGAAGGCGCGCTCGAGCCGTTCATCCCGAACCGTTTATGCGGGAGACTTATGTTTCGACACCCGTCAGTAGAAAAGACAAAGGATCCGGACTCGGCTGGGATACCGAGCCCGGAGGGACAAGGCTCATGCCTGGTTCCGTTCGGGGTCGCCGTCACTCTCGGCTCTACGTTCTGCACGGTCGAGCTTTCCGACCGAATCGGCGCGGACCTCCGTGACCCGCTGTCTGATGCCGTCGCGCTCGTATTCTCGGGTGCGCACCGCTCCTTGCACCATCACGTAGGAACCCTTCGTTAACGTTCGCGTGTACTCGGCCAGTTTGCCGAAGGTGACAACACGGTGCCAGTCCGTGCGGCTCTGCCAGTTGCCATCGGCATCTTTCCATGATTCTTTGGTGGCAACCGAAAGGGTTACGACCAGTGTGCCGTTGGGAGTGTAATGAGCTTCGGCGTCATTGCCGGTAAAGCCGATGATTGTGAGCTGATTCAAGGTATACATTCGAGTTCTCCTTTTCTGATGCCCTTTGTTCCGGGGGCAACCGAAAAGCAAGCGGCCCCGCTCCCTAACGAAGCCGGAGAGCTTTGTTGGAGGTGCCAGCGCTCAGGTTTCTGGGTTGTTGAGAAACCTGCTGGAGGAACCAACAAAGCAGAGCGCAGGTGAGAGCCGGGCGCGGCGATTCAAGCGCAGCAGTTGCCCTGGACAGCAGGGCTGAAGAAGGGAAACTCGAGGAGAGTTGAGCCGACGATTCACATTCGATCGCTTGCAAAGCCGTGCTCACGCCTCTGGACCGCACGTCTGAGGCAACTTTGAATCCAAAATCCTGAAACATGCCCGTGAATGCTGGCGTTTGCGCGCAAACACGTTCACCTGGCCGGCTCTGCTAGTCCATGAATGCACGACAACCGTACAACAGTTCCTTCGTGATGCACAAGGGAGTTGCTTGCCCCAAACGACGTCGACATCATTCGCCGGCCGCCGAAACGTCAGTGCGCATTAATTCGGCCGCTGAACCGTGCGTGCTGAGCTGGCGAGCCGATTCGGTACGCGACTCAGAAAGAGCATGAACAACGCTCCAAAGCACGATCCGGCCAGTTTCGACTGAGAGCGACCGGGTCAGGACAACGATCGAACGGTTACTGGGTCGGCCTGAGATGTGGTCTGACGCTGCGGTGCGCAAAAACTTCGATCCGAATATCGGCGGTAGGTTCGCGAACCTACCGCACCACCATGTTTTCCCACGGATGTCTTTTACGCAGCACGGCTTCGAAACGATGCCGATACTAACCCGGATATCTCACTAACCCTATAGCAAAAAGCCGCGGTTCATGGCATAAATAGGTTTCCAATCCAATAGTTAGCGCCAGGAGACAAGCGGCCTTTGCTATGACACAGTGTACTCAGTCGAGCTTCGAATTCAAAGCGCATTATGCGCGGGAGGTGGTTGCCCGTTTTGACGGCGGGGCTATCAGTTCAGACGGAGGCTCGCTGCTGTTGCGGCAAACGGATCAGCGGCTGAATCTGTTGGCGCGATTCTCGGACTGCTTTCTTGACGGGCGGGAACAGGATCGGGTGGAACACTCGGTGCTGGAGATGGTCTCGCAGCGCGTCTACGGACTGGCGCTCGGCTATGAAGACCTGAACGATCACGAGCAATTGCGGAAGGATCCGTTGTTTGGAGTGCTGGCTGGGCGCGAAGAACTAGACAAGCCACTTGCGGGTAAGAGCACGCTAAACCGATTGGAACTCGGCAATGGCCAACAGGATCGATATAAGAAAATCACGTTCTGGAAGCAAGCGGTAGACGAGTTGCTAGTCAGAGTGTTTGTCGAATCGCACGAAAAGGCGCCGGAGGAAGTCATTCTCGACGTAGACACAACCGACCTGCCGCTGCATGGGAAGCAGGAAGGTCGCTTCTTTCACGGCTACTATGATCACTACTGTTACCTGCCGTTGTACGTCTTCTGCGGAGAACATGTCCTGTGCGCACGGCTGCGACAGTCCAATTGCGATGCGTCGGCAGGAAGCTTGGTGGAGATCGAAAGAATCGTGGATCAGATTCGCCGGGCATGGCCGACAGTGAAAATCATCTTGCGGGGCGACTCCGGATTCTGCCGCAACGAGTTGATGAGTTGGTGCGAAAGCAAGCGCGTGGATTATGTGTTCGGGTTGGCGCGCAATCAGCGGCTGCGACGCATCATCGGACGGCAGATGTGGGAAGCAACGGAGCAGTGGAACCGGACCGGCGAGCCGGCGCGAGTGTTTACTGAGTTCAAGTATCAGACCAGAAAAACCAAGAAGCGAGGCTGGGATCGGGAGCGCCGCGTGGTGGCCAAAGCCGAGCATATCGATGGCAAGGAGAACCCGCGCTTTGTCGTGACATCGCTGAGTCCCGAACAGTGGACGGCACAAGCGCTGTACAAACAACTGTACTGCGCTCGCGGCGATATGGAGAACCGGATTAAAGAGCAGTTCAGTTTGTTTGCCGATCGGGTGAGCGCCGAGACGATGCGGGCCAACCAACTGCGTCTGTATTTCTCGGTAGTGGCTTATGTGCTGGTCAGCGGATTCCGGCGCCTTGGATTGAAAGCAACCGAGTTTGCGCAAGCACAGGTATCCACCATTCGCACGAAGCTACTGAAGATCGGTGTACAAGTAAGAATGACGGTGCGCAAGGTCTGGATCTCGATGGCATCGAGCTACCCGTGGCAAAGCGTGTATCAGCGGGCCTGGTCGAACTTACGCATCTAGAGCGGCATAGGGAAGGCCAGTCTGATTCAAAACTCCAACGGTGGAAGGACTACCGTCAAACAAGTGCGCTTTCTTGACACATTGAAGGGCACAGGCACGCTCGACAGCTGAAATAACTCCCCGCTACTCCGACGAAATCACCACTCGTCTTTGCCTCAGCTGAGCTTACCGTCACACTTGCCCCATTTCTCTCGGCATGACCCGCTCACAAGAACTACTCGTGAGACATCCGGGCTAACACCATCACGGCCGTGAATATGTGGCCGAAAGGCAATCGAAACAATTAGCGACGACTACCAATTTATCAACGTGATCAGAATTTACGAGACCGACAGTCCCGAATGGCTGCACAACGCCGATCGTTGAACCAAAAATGTCAGCTTCGGGCGATCACGGGATAGACCTTTTGGATTGCCGCCAGAATGTCATCGGTTTCCCGGCTGGTGAACTTCGGGTCCAGGAGGACACCTGCAAACCGGTTCAGGATGTCGATGGTCCGCGGGCAGCAGGCGGCACCGTATTGAATCGACCGTCCGCGCTCGGAATTGAAGGAGGGCCATGCTGGATGCAGGGTCTGCTTTTTTTCGATATGCGGCTGCGTAGGCAATAGAACGGAACCGGTTGGAGGCACTGCCGGCACATTTTCCGCTTTCATCGCAGCCATAAAGTGATCGCGCACATCCTTCGTCCTGAAGCCAAGGTAGATTGCGGACCCCAGTTCGCCGGCGGGATCCGGAAGCCGCCGTAAATGCAGTCCGGGGAACTCGCGCAGGCCTTCGTAGATGCGGCTGGCATTTTTGCGAATGTCAGAGACGACGCTGTCCAGCTTTCGTAACTGCGCCAGGAGAACCGCACCGGTAAACTCGCTCATCCGTAAATTCGTACCCGGAAATGAATCAACACGGCGGCCACCCACGATCTTCTCGTGGGGCGCGCGCAGATTTCCGAGATCGTGAAACCGCGATGCACGTTCGAACAGGACGGGATCATTGGTGACTACCGCGCCACCTTCCCCGGAGGTGATCGTCTTATTGATTTGGAGACTGTAGATGGAGATATCAGCCATGGAACCAAGCGGGCGGCCTTTGTAGCTGGCGCCGACGCTTTGTGCGCAATCTTCAATCAAGCGGCAGTTGTACTTCCGGGCGATGGGAATGATTCGATCCATGTCGCAGGGATTGCCCTGTAGGTGCACTGCCATGATGGCTTTCGTCTGCGGGGTGATCTTGCTTTCGATATCGGCCGGATCGATATTGAAGGACTCGTCGATCTCGGCGAAGACCGGGAGCGCACCGGCCAGCACAATGGCGTTGAAACACGAATG
This sequence comes from Bryobacteraceae bacterium, assembly GCA_963844855.1. Taxonomy (GTDB): domain Bacteria; phylum Acidobacteriota; class Terriglobia; order Bryobacterales; family Bryobacteraceae; genus DASQDN01. The sequence continues at coordinate 9,174 of CAWJQP010000076.1, read as the reverse complement.
CCATGTCCAGGCCGGCAGAATGACTTCATCCCCGGGCCCGATCCGCAGGGCAGCCATGGCGCACTGCAGTGCGGCCGTCCCAGACGTCACGCCCAATGCGTATCGGGCCTGCATGCGGGCGGCAAATTCCTTTTCGAAACCTGCTACCTTTGCTGGAGGCTCGCCGCCAGGGCCGTACCATCGGAACGGGCCGCGGGTCGAAAGAACATCCATCAACTGCTGCTGTTCTTTCTCGTCGTAGTACTGGGTGCCCCAGAAATCGGCCTTCAGTGACGTCGCCCGCACGGGAGCGCCACCCGAGACAGCCAGTTTTTCTTCCGCCTTAGAGGTCGCTGAAGACACGGCTGTAGCAGCGAGAAATTTTCGACGATCGATCATCATGGTCACCTCATTCCGGATCCGCTCGCCTGATGTGAGCCAAGTAATACGCTAACCCGCTCGGGCCTCACGATATCACACTGGGTTTAGAGCTGAAGCTCGCGCTAAACCAGGCGTATTTCTAATCGCGAAAGCACGTCGACCAGGACAAGGGTGTTGATGGCAGCATGACTTATCAACTCGCCATCAACAGGCGCACACACGTGTTATTTCTCATCCAGAATGTCCATCATCGCAGCCCCCACGGAGTGATGCAGTTTGGAATGGTTTGCTGGAGATGGACCCTGATGCCTTTTTGCGGCCAACAACTGCAGGCGACAATACCACCCGAATCGAACGGTAATCAACACTGGAGGGAAAGCCTGGGCTTCCTGCTTCGTCTGCATGCCGTTCGTTCGCATTCGGCTAAGACAGATCAGGTTACGATGAAATCTTCTCCGAAGCCGGGTTTGTCAGAAGGTCGTGTGTATATGCCCTCGGGTCCCCGCGTGATCTGAGTATCTTCTTCGTAGCGCTGATACACCTCCTTTGGTCCGCCTGGTGCGGGCATGAACAGTTCCGCCCATGGGCTGTTCGGCGTGGACATAATAAAGTGCACGCAGTCGCGGCTGCCTCCGCCATGCGGTATCACCGGGATATCGTACGCCGCAGCAAGTGCGGCAATGCGCCGGAGTTCCGTTAGCCCGCCACACCAGTGAATGTCGGGCTGCCAAATCTCGGCAGCATTGTGCTCCAGCAACTGCCGGAAACCATAGCGGGTATATTCATGTTCCCCGGTTACGATGCGGGTGGATTTGATTTGCTGCCGTAGCCGTCCAAAGCCTTCATAATCGTGCGGCTGCAAGCACTCTTCCATCCAGTAAACACGATGGGGCGCCATCATCTCGGCGATTTCAATTGTGTATCGCTCCGTCCAAGCCATCCAGCAGTCCAGCATAATATCGCCGTCGGGGCCCAACACTTTTCGCGCACGCTCGACAAGGGCTACATTCTTCTTCATCCCTTCGCGCCCGTCCGCCGGACCGTGCGGAATCGCCAGCTTTAATCGTTTGTAACCGAACTCGACGTGTTGCTCGATGTCGTTCCCTGTGCAGTATGCAGGCAGGCGCGGCTTGGTTTCCCCACCGAGCAACTTGTACACGGGCACGTTGAGAGCCTTGCCGATCAGGTCCCAAAGCGCCAGGTCGACGGCGCTAATCGCGTTGATCACGAGGCCCTTTCGCCCGTAGTACATTGTGGAGCGCCACATGATGTCCCAAAGACGCTCCACATTGAATGGGTCCTCGTTCACGAGCAGTTTAGTGAGGTGTTGCTCGATAACATACCCGGCTCCGGGACCGCCTCGTCCGTATCCCTTCACTCCCTTATCCGTCTCTATCTCAACCGTCCCGCCGCTGAGTTTGCCAGGATCGGGCTGAAAAAGCGAACGTTGGGCTTTATACTCCGGGTAGATCGACATGGGATTCGCAACTTCCACGCCTCCTGTCGACCAGGAACCGGGCGCCGGCTTGTACGCCGGAACTGGGTTGCGGGGCTTCGTATTCACCATCCTGACGCCAGTGATCTTCAGCTTGCTCTTCTCTGCGGAAAACGGCAGTTGACCTGAGGCTGGAGCGGCGCTCCCGGCCAACCCTGCCCATGGCGCGAGCTGCAGAAAGTTCCTGCGCTTCATAGATTGCCTCCTAGGAAAGTTGCGCATCCCATCGGTATGCGGTTTTGGCGTTCTGCCAGAAATATCTATCAGTGGCTTGTTGTCCTTTGGCCGTAAAGTAATCGTGGACAACCTTGAACACCGCCGAGTAGGGCGCAATGCGCTCGCTCACGGGCCAATTGCTGCCGTAGATCAATCTGCTGTCGCCAAACACTTCCCACAACTCATCGAGCGCTGGCCGGTAATAGTCCAGGTCTTGAGGAACACGGCCGTCCGAACGGCGCAGAACGGAAGACACCTTGCAGTAGACCTGTTTCCGGGTCCCGATCTCGCGCAAGGCTTCCTGATAGCCGGCGCGAACGGATTGATCCTGAGGAACAGCAAAGGGCATGTGATCGATCACGATCCGGAGAGCAGGCACACGGTCCGTCACCCGCACCAGATTCGGCAGCATGGCAGGACCACCGACCGCGTCCATCTCCAGCCCTGCATCGGCAAGCAGCTTGAGATTGCTCATGAATTCCGGTTTGGCGGAGTCGGCGGCGAAGTTTCTGCCCCACAGATTTCCGCACCGGATACCAAGAAACTTTTTGTCCCTGCGGAAGCGCTCGAGATGACGTCCAAAGTCGGGCTTTCCCGGCTCCACGTTACCCACCACACCGACAATGACCGGCTCCTTTGCCGCGAGATCGAGAACCCATTGGTTGTCCTCCAAAAGGGGACTGGCCTCGACTTTGACTACACCTTTGACGCCGAGCGGCGCAGCGATGCGCCGAAAGTCGGCGGGAAGCACTGTCCGATAGAGCGTACCGTCCTCCTTGGGTGGCCACGGAACACCCCCGGGGCGCGAAGGATCGTAAAAATGCGCGTGAGTATCGATGATTGTGGATGGTTCGGTCGCTGCCCCAGCTCTCGGAGCAGCGGAGACGCCAGCGATTGTCAGAAAACTTCTGCGATTCATCGGAAGTCTACCTGTCTGCGAGTGCAAAGGAAACAATGTTATTACCGGCTGCAATAGCGATGTGCTGCAGGCCGTTCACCATATAAGTCATGGGAGAAGCCTTCCAGGACGCATTGCCATCGAAGCCGCGCCATAAGTTACGACCGGTTTTCGCATCCACCGCGGCTAACGTACCGCCAGTCTCGCCGTAGAAGACGAGTCCGCCAGTCGTCGAAAGCACGCCGGAGTAGTTGGATTCCGGCGATCCGACTTGCTGTATTTCCCAGACAATCTTGCCGGTTTCGATGTCGATCGCACGAAGATACTTTGCGCCGGGGTCGTCCGAGTCACGAAAGCCGGAATAGCCGCCCCTTTGAGACTGCCGGTATACACTGCAATCCTCAACGGCCATAACGTACAGCAGTCGCGTGTCCGGGTTGAATGCCGTCGAGTACCAGTTAGTCGCGCCCCGCACCGCCGGGCATCCCTTTACGCCGGCTTTCGTTGGGTGATTCGCTGGAAGTATCTGCGGGCGGCCATCGGGACCAATACCGCTCGCCCAGTTCAGCTTTCTTACGAAAGGCTTGCCGAGCAGCACCTCGCCGTTGGTTCGATCGAGAACATAGAAAAAGCCATTGCGATTTGCCTGCAGCATCAGCTTTCGGTCGCGCCCACGATACTTGGTATCTACCAGCAGGAGGGGCTCGGTTGCATCCCAGTCATGTAGATCGTGCGGCGTAAATTGGTAATACCAACGCAGCTTTCCTGTTTTCGCCTCGAGCGCGACGACGCAATTCGTGTCGCCGGAGGTGCAGGCGCGCGGCTTCCGAAAGCCCTTCGCAGAGTTTGATGATAACCTTCCGCTTTTCCGCTCACTACTGCCATTTCCGCAGTATTCCGGCGTTACGGAGGACGCTTCCAACCACACCACCAGCACCTATCACGCAGCCGTCTTTAAGGTGCAGAAGCGCTTCTCGGCGGGCTTAACGTTCCTCGGCAGCTATACGATCTCCAAGTATATTTCCGATACCACCTGGGCGCCGGGCGCATTTGGTAGCTCACCACGAGACTCCTATAACCGAAGGCTCGAGAAAGCAGTGCAGCGCTTTGACATTCCACAACGAGTGGTTCTTGCCTACTCCTACGATCTCCCCTTCGGCAAGGGTAGGAAGCTGGTTTCAGGCGCTCCTCGGGCAGTGGACGCCATCATTGGCGGATGGAATATCGCCGGGCTCCAATCCTATATGAGTGGGACGCCGGTCGGGCTGGGCGGAGGATTGTCCGTCGGCATTCCGACGATCGGTACTCGTGCCAATGTCAACAACGCTGTTCCCCTTCGGAGTGGTATCAGCTGCGGTGAAATAGAATTCGGCAACCCGCAGCGGAACTACCTGTTCAACGCGGGCAATCCGGAGCAAGCGGCGCGAACCGGCCGGCCCCTGGCATTTCTGCCTCAAGGGGATTTCCAAATAGGGAATATGCCGAACGTACACCCCTCGGCACGGCAGTGCGGCATCCTTAACGAGGATATTTCAATCACCAAAGGATTTCGTATCGTCGAGCGGGTCCGGGTTCGGTTTGGAGCGGAGATGTTCAACATCTTCAATCGCCATACGTGGGAATACGGTACGTCGGGTGGTAATGTGGCCGCATCAAATTTCGGCGAGGTGCTGCCGACGCAGCCGAATGGGCCCAGGCAGATACAGATGAAGCTTCGGCTGGAGTGGTGACGGCGCCACTGCGTCGCCGGTGTTTATTGCTCCAACTGTTCTTCTCGAAGGCGACGGCCGCGCAAGCGTTCCGCCGCATCGTTCTGCTGGAAAATCTGAAGCTCGCGCTCGGCGAGCTCAGGTTTTCCAATCCTGCGATAAAGTCGCGCGAGAACGTAATGGAGCCGATTGAGTGTCGGATCGTCAGCGAGCGCACGGCGGTACTCACTGAGAGCCTTCTCCAAATCACCTCCCAGTTCGTAGCATCTCGCGTAGTCCGATCGCGCTTCGGCGTGAAGCGGATCCGCGGCAAGGACGACTTCTAAATGCGGCCGCGCCTTATCAGCCTGCCGTAACTGAGTAAATACGCGTCCCAACGTGCCTCGATGTTTCTGTTCCTCGTCGCATCTTCTCCCTAGCGGGTGGTGGTGGTGCGCTCGGCGTGCCCGCCGAAGCCGGCGCGCAGGCCGAGAGCACCTTGTCAGCCAGATTGGAGCGGCCGCGGCTGCTGAAGCGCTGGAACAGCGCGCCGAAAGGACGGGTACGGGCACCCCTTCGTCGATGGCGGCGGTGATCGTCCAGCGGCCCTCGCCGGAGTCGCTGACGTGACCCTGGAAGGCGGACAGCTGGGGGTCGTGGGCGAGCTGGTCGGCGGTGAGGTCGAGCAGCCAGCTGGCGACGACCGAGCCGCGCCGCCAGACCTCGGTGATGGCGGCCGGTCGAGGTCGTACCGGTAGTACTGCGGCTCCTTGAGCGGCGCCGTCTCGGCGTCCTGGGGGTGGTCCTCCTTGCCGATGTTGGCGGTGGCGAGCACGTTGAGGCCTTCGGCGTAGGCCGCCATGAGGCCGTACTCGATGCCGTTGTGGACCATCTTCACGAAGTGGCCGGCGCCGCTCGGCCCGCAGTGGAGTCAGCCCCGCTCGGCCGGCGACGGGTCGCCGCCCTGCTCGGCGAGGGCGGGGGTCCGTCCGGCGCTGCCGGGCCCCGGGGCCAGCGCGTCGAAGATCGGGTCAGGCGCTCGACGGCGCGATCGGGTCCGCCGATCATCAGGCAGTAGCCCCGTTCGAGACCGTGCACGCCGCCGCTGGTGCCGACGTCGACGTAGTCGATGCCGTGATCGGCGGCGAGCGGCGCGGCGCGGTCGACGTCGTCGTGGTACCACCAGTTGCCGCCGTCGATGATCGTGTCGCCGGACGCCAGCAGCGGCGCCAGTGCGCCGATCGTCGAGTCGACGAACGCCGCCGGCACCATGACCCACCGCCGGCACTTCGAGCTCGGCGACGAACGCCGCCATGTCGGTCGTCGACTCGATGCCCTCGGCCGACATGACCTTGACGCTGTCGACGTCGATGTCGTAGCCGATGCACCTGGCCCAACCCGCTCCAGTCGACGGGCCATGTTCGCCCCCATGCGGCCCAGTCCGATCATGCCCAGTTGCATCGGGCCAGCCTGGCAGATGACCGCCGATCGCGTTCCCCCGGCACGTACGGTGCCAACGTGACCGCTGACTCCCTGCTCGCCTCGTGGGCCGACACGCCCACCCGTGCCGCCATCACGTCGTTCGTCGCCGCAGTGACGACCGAAGGGGCGCCCGGATACGTGGCGCAGCCGGAGCGGGTGGCCGTGTTCGACAACGACGGCACGCTGTGGACGGAGAAGCCGATCCCGATCCAGCTCGACTTCACGCTCTTCCGGATGGCCGAGCAGGCCGGCGTCGACCCGTCGCTGGCCGACCGCGAGCCGTACCGCGCCGCGCTGGCGAAGGACTACCGCTGGCTCGGCGCGGCGATGATCAAGCACTACCACGGCGACGACGACGACCTCGACGTCCTCGCCGCCGCCGTCTCGAAGGCCTTCGCCGGGATGACCGTCGAGGCCTATGCCGACGAGATCCGGGCGTGGTTCGAGACCGCCACCCACCCCGTGACGGGCCGGCGGTACCTGTCGTGCGGCTTCGTGCCCATGATCGAGCTGCTGCGCTACCTCGAGGCCAACGGCTTCGTGACGTACATCGCGTCGGGCGGCGACCGCGACTTCATGCGCCCCTTCGCGGACGGCCTCTACGGACTCCCGCCCGAGCGCATCATCGGCACCGCTCTCGGGGTCGACTTCGAGGAGTCCGAGGAGAGCACGGGACTGCTCTACAAGTCCGAGATCGAGTTCTTCGACGACGGTCCGACCAAGCCGGTGCGCATCTGGAGCCGGCTCGGGCGCCGCCCGCTCGTCGCCGCCGGAAACTCCAACGGCGACATCCAGATGCTGCGCTTCGCCCGAACGCCCCAGCGCGACGCCCTGCGGCTGCTCGTCCGCCACGACGACGCCGAGCGGGAGGCGGCCTACGACGACGGCGCCGAGGAAGCCCTGGCCCGCGCCGCCGACCACGGCTGGACGGTGGTCTCGATGCGGAACGACTGGACCCCCGTCTACCCGGATGGATGAGACGGCCCGGGACCTCGCCGGCGCCGAGGGGGCCCACGCCCGCCTGGTGGGCCTGCTGCGGGACCGGACCGGGACGCTGGACGGCGGCACGCCGTCGCGCCTGGCGGACTGGACGGTCGGACACGTCCTCACCCACCTCGCCCGCAACGCCGACAGCATGGTGCGGGTCCTCACGGCCGAGGCCGACGGCGCCGGCGCGGTCGATCGCTACGACGGCGGTGGGCCAGGGCGCACACGGGAGATCGAGGCCGGCACGTCCCGCCCTGCGTCCGCGTTGATCGACGACGTCGTCAACTCCACGGCCCGGCTGGAGGCGGCGTGGACGCCGCCGGTCGACTGGGACCGACGTTCCCGGGAGACCAGCGGGGCGCTGATCCCGGCGACCGATCTGCCGTCGCTGCGCTGGCGCGAGGTCGAGGTCCACATGGTCGACCTCGGGCTCGGCGTCGAGCCGTCGGACTGGCCCTCCGACTTCGTGCGCCTGCAGCTCCGGGAGATGGAGATGCGCTGGAACGCCCGGCGCCCGATGGGTCTCACCGGGCTGCCACCCGAAGCGCTCGCCGCCGACCCGCCCACCCGCCTGGCCTGGCTGTTCGGCCGCCTCGACCTCCCCGGCCTCCCCCCCGCCCGAGTCTTCTGACCCGAGTGTTTCGTGCCGGCGGGTGTTTCGTGCGGGGCGTCCCCGCACGAAACACTGTCCTTTCGCGAGACATCCCTGACGGTTCCTGTCGCGCGACATCCCTGACACCTGAGTTGGTCGTGGCCAGTGTTGGCCATGGCCAGAGAGGTGGTACCGATGGACGTGCGATTGCGGATCGCGGTGGCGTCCGATGAGCTGAATGTGGCGGCGTTCTGCCGCGAGCACGGCGTCTCGCGCCAGACCTTCTACGAGTGGCGTCGCCGCTATCGGGCCGATGGCCTCGATGGTCTGGAGCCCCGGTCACGGGCGCCGAGGACGAGTCCGAGGCGGATCGGCGCCGACGTCGAGGACGCTGTGGTGGCCCTGCGCAAGGAGCTGGCCGAGCTCGGCGTGGACCATGGGCCTGCCACCATCCAGTGGCACCTCGGCCGTCGTGGCCTCAAGGCGGTGCCGTCGCAGGCGACGATCTGGCGGGTGCTGGTGCGGCGAGGGTTCGTGGTCCCCGAGCCTCGCAAGCGGCCGAAGTCATCGTTCCGCCGGTTCGAGGCCACCGCCCCCAACGAGCTGTGGCAAGCCGATGCCATCGACTGGGTGATCGCCACGGGCACGGTGAAGGTCCTCAGCTTCCTCGATGACCACTCCCGGGTCGCCCTGCGCGTGAAGGCGGTCCCCGAGGCGACAAGCGAGGCCACCTGGGGCGTCTTCAGCGAGGCCAGCGCCGCCTGGGGCGTGCCGCTGGGTCAGCTCAGCGACAACGGGCTGAACTTCTCCGGACGCCTCCGCGGCTTCGAGGTCTACTTCGAGACCCAGCTCCGAGCGATCGGCGTCGTGGCCAAGACCAGTCGGCCCTACCACCCCCAGACCTGCGGCAAGGTCGAACGGTTCCAGCAGACCCTGAAGAAGTGGTTGCGCCGTCAGCGCCTCGCCCGCGATCTCGTCGAGCTGCAGACACAGCTCGACGCGTTCGTCGACTACTACAACCATCACCGACCCCACCGCGCGATCGGCCGGCGCACGCCCATCGAGGCATGGGCGGCGACACCGCCGGCCATCAATCTCGGCATCGCCTTGCCCAGCCCCGCGTGCCGGACCGACGTCGTCGTGGACCGCCGCGGAGTCCTCAACGTCGGCCGCTATCAAGTTGCCGTGGGCGTCGAATGGCACGGCTGCATCGCGCGTGTCCACTACGACGACAGCCACGCCGCCGTGTTCATCGACCATCGCCTCGTCCGAGCAGTCCAACTCGACCCCACCCGCCGCTACCAGCCCTCAGGACGCCCCCGTGGCGGCACCCGCAAGTCCCGGGTCCTACCCTGACCGTCAGGGATGTCTCGCGACACCAGTGTCAGACATGTCGCGCGACACAACACCCCGCACGAAACACCCGCGCCGGCACGGAACACTCGGTCGTTGGCGG
>CAWJQP010000075.1:0-242241 GCA_963844855.1 Bryobacteraceae bacterium | reverse complement strand
ATTTGGAGAATATATTCTTCCGAGATTCGTTAACGGGGTTTTTGGGGAGCGCAATGCCGTGGTTATTGATTGGCTGACGAAATAGCGTTTCACAGGACCTAAGTAGTATGAACAACGCGCAATTCCTGTACCGCCTGCAACACGCAGCTTCACATTCCACCGCTGACGCTCAGCCCGACAGGTACTCGAGCACAGCCGCCTCGGCCGCATTCTTGATACGACGAGCTCGTTTCTCACCCACGTAGTAAATCTTCTCAATTAGATCCTGTTCAGAGCATTTTAGGACATGACCAACCGTCTCCATCCCGGATTCCTTTAGCTTCTCGTTCTGGTAAGGCGTAACATCAAGACAATCGACAGACTTCGCTAACTGCTCCTGCAGAATCTGTAGCATGTCTGGCTCGTCGTAATCCGGAGCAGCATTGACCAGATCCGCGTACGCCGTATGGTTCGCTCCAAACTCCGTGAAACGCTTGATCGACAGGTTTCGGACCAACTCTGGAGCCGAAGTTGTAGGTGTTGCTTCGAGGGCGAACATGCAGCCGAGATTGATCGCGTACCTGGTCCCGACTTCGGATCGCGTGCCGCGGATTCCATCGTCGCCTTTTTGTACGATACCGGTGTACTCAAGGAGGCGGAGGGCGTGTCTAATGACCTCGGGCGTGTCGCGGTGGATCCAGAAGTAGCATGTCGACTCCGTTTGCCCCTCACTCTGGCGCCGATCGTTTTTCGCCTTCGTCTCCGGCAGCACAACGTTCTCGACGAACATACGGCCCCAGTCGATAAAAGGACGATGACCACCGTAGGACTCAGCTAAACCTGAGTGTTCGGTCCAAATCGTCGATCGATAGAAACTCCTAATCACCTCATTCACATCTCGCGTGCCCATGGACCGCGATTGTGCCAATGTCTTTAGGAGAATGCGCGGATTCCCACTTACCGCGTATGCCAATACCGCGAAGTTCTGAGCGTTCCTTTCTATGGCGGTTGCCAAACCGCTGTCGGCCTGCTTGAACGCAATTTCACGCATTTGATCGAGATACCTGCGAGAGAGCACGTCCCGATCGATCTTCTTGCGGGTAGCATCGTGGGTCAATTCAAATACGGGACCATAAGATGTTACACCTGGGTAGACGGCCGCGTTGCAGCCCAAAAAAGGCGATCGAAGGTCTCTAAAAAGCGTGAAAAACTGCCTCTGCTGTTCGGGTCTGAAGATGTGGATCGCTTCGTCGAACAGAATGCAAAATCGCGTGATTCCGAGATCTTGGCATATTTCCTCAATCGCATCCTTGAACGCCTGTACGTCCGGAACCGCTGAGGGCGTCACCTGTATACCAGGTGTCCGATACGACTCCTCGTACTGCTGCACCAAGCGTTCGAGCGCTGTCGGAGACCCACCGTCTGCTGACGCCGTGCCCCCGGCCAGCACCATGAACGGCTGCGATGTTGGTACCAGCAACCCTTTTACACGTAACGCCTTTAGAACGGCAGAACAGAGGCGGGCCAGCATCCAGTTCTGGAACTGGTTTGCGTCGGCAGTATGAATAAGTGAACTCCGAAGGAACGATAAATACACTGGAATTATGCGGTCTTGGCTGAACGCGTTGTCCAATTGGAGTTGGGCAACCCGCATCAGGAAGGACTTTCCCGTGCCTCGACTCCCCTCAAGAATGATTGGACTAGCCGCCTTCAGCCCGGCGATGATGTCACGTTCGTGGTCAGTGCCGACGAATTGAGTCTCAATTTCCTCTAACCGGAAATCTTCAGTGCGAAACCGAAATTCGTGAAGAGTATCGATGGGCATTATTAGGATTCCGAGCGATCGACTAAGTAGTCCCGAAGAGCTTCGATATGGCCCAAAGTGTCCGCGACCAGAGGCGCAAGCCCGGACAACTCGGCGTGAGGCATTTCTTTGAGGAAGCGGAGAGACAAGGAGTAAAGTACCACGGTCCCGGCTGAGTCGAAGCTCGACAGCCACTTCGCTTGCAAGTCGCTGTCGTATGCTATGCCGCCTGCCGCATTTCCCCAAGTATGATGATTGCCATGAACATATTCTGACAGCTCTCTGTAAACCTTCGATCCGATTGCATTGTATGTCCGAACATGCTCTCGCAATTCAGGGAAGAAGGCATTAGCGTATCGTGTGGAGAGAACTCCTTGGTTATCGTCAATAAGGGCTGACCAGTTAAGGTCGCGATTGCCGGACAACCACTCCGCGAGTTCCAGCCTGTTAACGGAAAAGTGTATGCTTGCGAGCGATAGTTCAAGGAAAAGCCTGAGGGAAACGAAGGCCGGCCTGTATAACCCCGAAACGAGGAGAAACAGACCAACTGTTACTTCGCTGATTGCATGCTGAAGAACTATGCTGTCAGGACGCGCACTGAGGGCTTCGCGCCATTGATTGAGTTGATCAATTCGGTGCTGCGCTTGACCAACGTTTGTAGGATCCGAAGTTGCCTGTTCAATCGCTTGGCGGGTCGCAGTGTTGAGTGTGAGATAAAAGTTAGTGCTCGCGCTCGGAGGCATCGTGTGATCCAAATCTTACCTTAAGAACCGCTGCGGCTCTGCGTGTTGGCCGAACCGTCGTCGAGACGTCCGTGAGACGGTGCGTTCGACTGCGCGTGATCGATTCAGCATGTGTGCGAATGTGATCGGCGAGTCGGTAACGAGACCTGGAACGGGCATGCCATTCATCCTGTCCGCAAAACGAGCTTTGTCACAATGATCTTGCGGGATGAACTGGTTCGAGAGACGCGAAGAAGATTATCTTCGGGCTCAGGGGTACCAAACCGCCTTCGAACGGGACGGCAATTGCGCCCCACTTTCCTGCCCCCCTCATCGAACCGACTGGCGATTTCCCGCATCCGGCTCTCCGATCATCTTCATCCGGCGGCGTGCGCCGCATCCCTCCAGATGGCTCACCTTCCCGACCATCCGATACAGCCGACATCGTTCATGAAGGAAGCGGTATCCCCATCGTTTCTTGCAGACCGCCACGGGCACTGGTGCTTGCGCCGAAGCCACAACTGTAACTCGCTCCGAACCGCCCAGTCCACCTTATGGAATGTCCGATTGCTGTTTCCAACCCGAAAGTATGTACACCATCCATTCAGGACCGGATTCAGCTTTTGGATCACAACATCGACCCGACCATTGCTGGGAAACGATCGCACTACCTCGCGCACCCGTTGACGAATATTGCGGCACGCCTTCTCGCGTGGCCACATCAACAGCATCCGCCCCGGAGCTTGCGAACTCGAAGCCCAGAAAAGCGAAGCCTTCCGCCAACGTCGTCAGCCCACTCTTCTCCTGATTACCACCAGTCGAGAGCAGCAAACTGCGCCTGCAGTTGGCCCCACCCCAGCCGTGCCTGTTGTTCCGTTCGCGCCAGCAGCACCATATCGTCCGCATAGCGGACGAGCCGAACATTGCCGAGGGCGACACCGTCGCTCCGGCACCATTGACGATCTACCTCGTGCAGATAGATGTTGGATAGCAGTGGTGAAATCACCCCGCCCTCAGGAGAGCCCCGATCGGGATGAGTCACTCTGCCTTCTTCCATGACTCCTGCTTTCAGCCATGCACGGATCAATCGCAGAACCTGAACATCGCCAACCCGCCGTTCCACCAACCGGAGGAGCAGGTCGTGGGAAATCGTGTCGAAATACGATTTCAGATCAACGTCCACCACGTGAGAGTAGCCATCGTTGACGCTTTGCACGATCGCGCTCAACGCCATCCGCGGCGTCCTCTCAGGCGGAACCCGAATGAGCAGGGCATGAAGTCTATTCGAAGAACGGTTCGATCACGATCTTCACCGCCATCTGTACCACTCGGTCCTTCACCGTAGGTATGCCCAACGGGCAGTCTTACCCGGTTGTCCGGGTTTTGGTATGTGAACGCGGCGCACCAGCGCTGCCCGGTACTGACGGGTTTGCAACTCCTGTTCCACTTCGCTCAGGAATCGCTCTTCGCCGTAATCCCGAATCGCGTCGATATCGACTTTGTCCACTCCCGCCGCCCCTTTGTTGGACTTTACCCTCCGCCAGGCTTCTTGCAGGATGTCCCGTCGACAGACCTTATCGTAAAGAAGCGTGAACCTCCTTGCCGGTTGTTGCTTGGCCACTCGGTATAGCGTCCGTTGCAGCTTGCGGGCTTTATCGAGTCTCGCGGGCGCTTTGCGCCTGCTTGACGGGTCCGGGGTTGAGCCTTCCCTTGCGGGGGCAGTCCGGCAGCCTTTTCCTGCTCTGTCCGCTCGATGAAAGTAGCGGCCCTTCCCTCCACTCGTTTGTCACGCCACCCCCTCGACTTCCTGCTCAATGGCTCCACAGCTGTCGAAGTTCGGCGACTCAATTAGATCCGCCAGGTGTCGGGTTGGAGCACGAGCTGTATCCTCTTCGCAGCACATTCGCGGACGTACTCAATAGCTTAGGCTCCGCCCAAAGTATCAGCTGGTGGGTTAGCTTTTACATTCAAAAGACCCGCGCCTTCAACGGCTGAACTGAAGAACGCACTTCGCGCGTTCTTGAACGCGGAACCGACTACTCCGAGCGGGGCTCGGATCGTGATCGGCAACCTCGTAGTTGGGCTTTAACAAGCAAGTGTCGAGCTGGACAGCGTATTCGCACTAGGTTCGATCAGCGATTTGGATTCCGGTGGGTCAGTGACCGGCCTGCTCATCGACAGCACGAATCATTTCATCGGAGAGAAGGACCGCAAAGTCAAACAGCATCGGCACAGGTATGGAGTGTTGGTGGTTATTGCTTGTCAATACGACACCGTACCGGCTTCATCCGGATGAGATCTCCGCCTTTCGGTCCGGGGTAAGGATGGGTAACTGGGAGTCGTGTCATTTGCGTGGGCCTGCCAGATGCGAACAGCACCGTGATAATTTAAGTCGATCCGGCTGGAAATCCGTGCAAGGTGCGGTGTGCGATCACGCCCGATAAGTCGGCATCGCGCCAGTTTTCGCCGGCGGAACTTCACATCGAGAATTGAATTCTTGTCAACGTTTCCGCGAAACAACAAGAGTCGACATTGACAGTCACATCGGGCGCCTCAGTACCAGAAGCTTGGCCCTCAGTATGTAAACTGCTTCGCCGTTTTGATTCAGCATCGTACTTTGAATCGTCACGATTCCCTGGTGTGGTTTGGACCGTGATGGCGTGATCTCAGCAATTCACTCTCGACCTGCAAAATGTCGCCGGGACGTGTGGGCTTGGGCCAGGCGATTTCTCCGCCTAAACCAAGAATGCCGTTCGCGAATCGCATCCCGCTTCCTACAAGGAGCCTCATAGCCACTGCCGCGGTGTGCCAGCCGCTCGCTGCCAATCCCTTAAAGACGCTCACCTGCGCGGCATCTTCGTCGAGATGAAATGGTTGCGGGTCAAACTCGGCGGCGAACTCCTTGATACGCGCCGCCTCCATGACATAAGTCCCCGATGTGAATCTCTGCCCGACGGTCAGGTCCTCTAGATAAAGCTGATCCATTTCTCCATCACAACACCGGGCGCCTCACTGTCCGCATAAGCCCTTAAACTGATGCAACTCAAATAGAGAAGGTAAAGTCAGCATCGCGACTGCGATCTTGACAATTCACTTCGACACCTCGGCCGTTCCACCCGCCAACTTGACTTCGGCGGATTTCACCCCAGCCGGTGGGCGAGCTTCCTCGAACGCCGTTTCCCGTCAGTGTCACCAGAGGCGACTTCGTCCTACGGAGTATTCCCCTTGGGAAGAAGAGCAGTGCATTTTTGCGGGTCTTTTAAGACGTCAGACCCGGAATTCGCGAGACGTTGGCGGCTCAAATACGTTCTACGAACTCTTCGTGCCTGACAGCAAGGGCTCGCATATGCTCACAATTTAAATGGTCGATTGCTGGACCGTCACCGGCAGACTTGGCGTCAATTTTACGAGCTCGTTTGAGCTGCGACACAGGCCCGGCTCTCACACGCGGTTGCCTCAGAGTTTGCGCAGGTCTTACACTTGACCAGATCTCCGCTCCAGCAGGATTGCCGTGGTCGGCCGCACGCTATCGCATTATCGGATTATCGAGAAGCTTGGTGAAGGCGCGATGGGTGTCGTCTACAAAGCCCATGATGGGCGACTCGACCGTTCTGTTGCGATTAAAGTCCTCCCAGCCGGTAAAGTCGCCGATGCCGGCTGCAAACAGCGTTTCGTGCGCGAGGCCCGAGCCGCAAGCGCGCTGAACCATCCGAATATCGTCACGATCCACGAGATCCATTCAGAGGACGACGTGGACTTCATCGTCATGGAGCACGTCGACGGAACGACGGTTGATAAGACGATCGGTCCAAAAGGTCTCCGCCCGGCTGAGGTCGTTAGGTATGCCGTGCAGATCGCCGACGCCCTTACGAAGGCACATGCGGCCGGCATCATCCATCGCGACCTAAAGCCTTCAAACATCATGGTGACGCGCGAAGGACGCGTGAAAGTTCTCGATTTTGGCCTGGCGAAATTGACCGAGCGGCCGGAGCCCTCGCCTGACTCGACTACACTCACAGCGGGCACGCTGACCGAGGAGGGGACGGCCCTCGGCACTGCATCCTACATGTCGCCCGAGCAGGCGGAGGGCAGGAAGGTAGATGCGCGCTCGGATATCTTCAGCTTTGGGACGGTTCTTTACGAGATGACGACCGGGCGGAGACCGTTCCGGGGCGACTCGACGATGGCCATTTTGGCGAAGATTCTGAACGAGGAGCCGACGCCGCCGGCGCAGCTCACCAGTTCAGTTCCACACGATTTCGAGAAGATCATTCTGCGCTGCCTCCGCAAGGACCCAGCGCGCCGCTATCAAACGATGGCCGACTTGAAGGTGGCGCTTGAAGACGTACAGGCGGAGTCCGGTACCGCGCCCCGAGCGCGGCCCGTGCGCAGCCTTTGGAAGTGGGTGACTGCGGGATTGGTCTCGTTGCTGCTGATTGCGGCATTCGCCGGCTGGCACACCCTGCGTCCACCTGCTGACACGCAGCCGCTTCGTGCCGTACCGCTTATCACACAACCCGGAATGCAGCGTTACCCCTCCATTTCTCCCGACGGCAATCACGTTGCCTTTACCTGGATTGGGCCCAAGCGGGACAACCCCGATATCTATGTCCAACAGATTGGCGCCGGCGAGCCTTTACGCCTGACGACCGATCCGGGCAACGACTACAATCCTGTCTGGTCTCCCGATGGCCGTTCGATCGCGTTTTTGCGCCGTCAATCGGATTCGGAAGTTAGTGAAGTGCGGCTCATCCCGCCACTAAAAGGAACGGAACTCAAGCTGGCCGAAATCCGGGTTCGAGACAGCTTCGCCGTCATTCCGCCGTACCTATGCTGGTGTCCGGACGGCAGTTGTCTGGTCGTCACAGACTCGCCTGGCGAGGGCAAGCTGGATGCGCTTTTCGTGATCTCCAAGGACCCGGGCGGCGGGAAAAGGCAGTTGACCAGTCCACAGCCTCCTTCAGGAGGCGACACCAACCCGGCAGTGTCTCCGGACGGCAAATGGCTTGTATTTCGCCGGCCGACAGGCGGCATGTATACGGGTGTGCTTTACGCGCTTCGGTTGGGAAAAGACATGACCGGCATCGGCGAGCCGCAGCGGATCACGGCAGTGGAGCTCGATCCCAGCTTCCCCACGTGGATGCCCAACAGCAGAGAAATTTTGTTTTCCGCCCGAGCAAGCCTATGGAGGCTGCCTGTTCCTAAAGGAACGACGCCTTCGCGCATACCTTTCGTCGGTGAGGATGGTGTGACACCGGTGGTTTCGCGGGCACAGGCGGGGCGGCCGGCGCGGCTGGTCTACGTCAGAAGCTTCGCCGACGACAACCTTTGGCGCGTCTATACCTCCTCGCCGGGTATCCCGGCCTCAACGCCGCCAAAAATAGCCGTCGAATCCACCAGAAGGGATGCCATGCCCCAACTTTCTCCTGACGGGCGTCGAGTGGCCTTTACCTCGGATCGCTCGGGGGAATGGGAAATTTGGGTGAGCGATATCGACCGAACCAACCCGCTTCGGCTCACCTTTCTGAAGGCTATCGCCTCAGGCTATCCGCACTGGTCGCCTGACGGAGAGCGCATAGTGTTCCATTCGAATGTCGAGGGGCAGTGGGAAGTTTTTTCGATTTCCTCCAGAGGCGGCAAGCCTCAAAATCTCACTGCAAATCCCACGCGCGACTACTTCCCCAGTTTTTCGCGGGACGGCCGGTGGATTTACTTCAACTCGGCCCGAACGGGAGAACCTCGAATATGGAAGATGCCGGCGTCGGGCGGCGATGCGCTCCCAGTGTTAGACCGTACGGGAGAAGCGCCTCAGGAGTCGCCGGACGGTTCTTGGCTTTATTTCGTGGAGTCTATCGCCGGCTCAAGTCCGCTCTGGCGGATGCCCTCGGCTGGAGGAATTGCCGAAAAATTAGTGGAAGACGTTGATCTTGCGAATTTCGCAGTGCTCGATCGAGGCATTTACTATGTAGACCGGATCGCAGGCGGCGCCGGCATCCACTTTTTGGACCGGTCGGCGGGTGAGACACGGCTTCGGTACTTCGACCTTGCGACGCGCAGATCCAGGACAATCGTCCCGAATCTTGGCAATATCAGCGGCGTGCCCATTACCGCCTCCGCGGACGGGCGCATTATCGTCTATCCTCGCCAGGACTCGCCGGTCGATGACCTGATGCTTGTGGAGAACTTCCGGTGAGGACTCGGCCGTCAACATCTGATACATAGACACGACTATCGCATCAAGATTGATCCTAGATGTGGTTGGGCGGTCTTCTTGCCTTGCGTTCGGCGCCTTTTCCACCGGCTCTTGTGGAGATCACTCAACATCACGGCCACGCATGCAAGTTCCAGCGCAGTCGCAAGCTTCTATCGACGGATTGCAAAATGGGCGCTGCCGCCGGTAGTGCTTCTTCGCTGACGCATTTTACGTTCAGTTTGATCTAAACGCAGCATCCCCAGATGTATAACGCAATGTTGTCCAGAAGTCCGGTTCTGGGAAACGTCGCATGGTCGCCACGACAGGCTTCCTCGAACGCCGGTTTGTGGTCAGTCTCAGCGTATAGGCGACGACTTGTCAAAGTGGACAGGTGGACCCTGAAGCGTTTGACCTACCGCTCTGGGACAACGCAGCTCCTCATGTGATTGGTTACGTCTAAATCTGATTGGTTACGTCTAAATCCGAATTAGGAACAAGGAGTCAGTCCTCACTAACTCCTTACTCGGCCCTCTCCGCCAACAGCACATTTCCTCCGCACCGCTCGAATGCCGCAGACGCACGCTCATGTTTTTCTTTTGCGCAGGTCAGCGTCAGAGCGAAACTCGGGTCGCCTCGCAGCGCATCGAGCCATGAATCGCTGACAAGCGTCGGATAGGAAAAGAAGCCGTGCTCGACTGCGTCGTGCAGGAGACGCAGCGCCTCCCGCTTCTCGCCTAGAAAAGCGAACTGTCGAGCAGCATAGTAGGATGCTTCCGGGTCCGTGAGCCGCTCGGCAAAAGCGCGAGTCGCTGTTAGCGCCTCTTCCCTATTGCCTTCCAGCAGCGCACGAACACTCGTCAGCACCGCACGCACGACGGGCAGAAGCTGCTGGTGTTCAATCCGCTGGAGAAGGACGATTGCTTCACGCGACCGGCCAAGTCCGGCCAGCGCGAAAGAATCAACGAACCACGTGTCGTCGGCCGTCGTTTCAAGCGCGCGCTCGCATTGCCCCAGCATCAGGAAGGTGTGTCCTCCCGTCGTGGAGATGTTAGGGTCTAGGGCGCGTGCACGCGCATATGCGGCGGCGGAAGCATTCAGAAGCCCACAATACCGGCATACATAGACTAACCCTGCAAAGAGTTCAGCATCGTTCGAAGACGAATAAGTGCGCAGGCGCTCAAGGAGCCTGAGCATGGCATCTTGCGCACGACCTCGCTCGGCTTCGAGGTGAGCGTAGAGGTTGTGGGCCAACGAGAGATCCGGGTTTAGGTCGAGGGCTCGTTGGAATTCCCGCTCCGCCGCTCGCAGGTTTTGTTCTGGATCCTGTCCGTATTTGCCGAGCACGCGATGACACCGGGCCATCCGTGCCCATGCGGGCGCGTAGGCCGGGTCCTCAGCGATACATTCTGCGTACAACTCGCAGGCTACCTTCATTTGATCTCGACGGAGGCTGAGTTGATTCGCCCGTAGGTAATACTCATATGCCCGAGCGGTCGCCGGCACGTCGTGACGAAGAAGTTGCCGCTCCCGCTGAGTGAGGCGCAGCGACAACGATTTGATCACATGCCCAACAATCTCTTCCTGAAGCCGAAAGAT
Organism: Bryobacteraceae bacterium; assembly: GCA_963844855.1. GTDB lineage: Bacteria > Acidobacteriota > Terriglobia > Bryobacterales > Bryobacteraceae > DASQDN01. Next base: position 231,947 of record CAWJQP010000075.1, on the reverse strand, counting down.
ATCGGACAGACTCCAGTTCGCCGCACTGGACCAGAGCACCGTACTCGAAGCCGCCTCGCATAGCTCAGTGGACACTCGGATCTGGTCGCCCACCCGCAGAAGTGTGCCGGTCACCACGACATCGACCTGGGCGCGTTTCGCGATTGTCTTAAGCTCCACGGTTTGTTCGATGAGTTGAGATGCCGTCCGGCTTGACCGAACGATCACCGAATGAAGATTCGACAAGGAGGTCGTGATTGCGTCCGGGACACTGAAAGCTAAAAACTCTGTTTCCGGATCCGGACGGAGGATTCGGAATGGAAGCACGATGAGGCGTGTAACGAGCTTTGCCGGCTCGTTTATTCTCGGGGTGGCAGCGCGCGACAAATCTCGCGCCGAGATGAGTTCGGACTTTGATTCAGCAGGCGCCGAGGCTTCTTCCACTCCAGCAACAAACCTATACCCTGTACCTGGGACCGTAACGATGTACATGTGGTCGTCAGGAGTTTCCCCAAGGAGCTTGCGGAGAACCGAGATATTTCGCGTCAGACTGGTTTCCTCCACGACGGTGTCGGGCCAGACCTCTCGCATCAGCTCGTCTTTATTGAGGATCTCGCCCCGGCTCTGCACCAGCAGCAGTAGTAAATCGAAGGCCTTAGGAGTCAGAGAGACCCGTTGCCCCTGGCGCAACAGCAGTCTTTTGGCCGAATCCAGTTCGTACTCTCCGAATCGGTAATACCGCGCTACCGTTTTCCCCTCGGGCATTGTTGGGCTTTGTAAGGATTTATCACATCACAAACATGACATGTAAGGGCAGTTCAGCGAACAGTAATGTTCGGACATCCGCGGGAACCAGTCCTTTCTTGCGTTTGGCCACACTAGAATTTCGCTCAGGAGGAGCAAACACATGTCTTGTAGGTACGGTTCGACGGCATTGGCGATGTGCGTTCTTTCCTTGTCGCCCATTTTCGCGTCTGCCGCCGTGAACCCGGTGAGCAACTGGAACACGATTGCGATCCAGGCCAGTTTCGCTGCCGGGCAAAACGGCATTACGCAGTCGCGGACGCTTGCGATCGTTCACATCGCGATTCACGATGCAGTAAACACTATTCAACCGCGTTACCGGCGTTACGCGTTCACCGGCGATGCGACGTCTGGAGCGTCCATTGACGCCGCAATTGCAGCAGCGGCTCGGGATGCGACGGTCGGTGCGATCGCCTTAGGCGCCGTGCCGTTTCCAGGCTTCGGAACGCCGGCACTTCAAACTGCGGCTGTTGCGCTGGTGGATGCAGCGTATCAGTCTGCGTTAGCCGCCATTCCCGATGGCGGAGCCAAGAGCAATGGAATCTCGGTAGGACAAGCAGCAGCTCGGGCGATTCTTATGCGCCGAAGCACCGACCGAGCGACTACACCCGTGTCCTACACACCGGGCACGCAACCCGGCGACTGGCAGCCGACACCCAACCCTGTTCCAGCCGATCCCCCGGCCCCGGCGGACCTCCTACCGGCGCTGCTTCCGGGGTGGGGCCAAGTGACTCCGTTCGTACTGCGGCGGAGTACACAATTTGATCCGGGTGATCCGCCGAGCCTGACAGGACCGCGATACGCTCGCGAGTACGACGAAGTAAAGTCCATTGGTGACAGGAACAGCACTACCCGAACACCGGAACAAAGTTCGATCGCCCGCTTCTGGTATGAAGCGTCTCCCGCCGGCTGGAGCCGGATCGCTCGTGTTGTTGCTGAATCCCGTGGCCTTGACTCACTGGATACGGCGCGACTTCTGGCGCTCCTGAACGCGGCAATGGCAGACGGTTATGTAGCAGGATTCCAGTCCAAGTACACTGTCAATTTCTGGCGACCCGTCACTGCCATTCGCGCGGGCGATACCGACGGTAATGACCGTACGCTGGCAGATCCGGCGTGGTCAAGTTTCCTGAACACACCTCCTGTACCCGATTACACCTCGACTCACAGCGTGCTCGGGGGTGCTGCGGCAGAGGTATTGCGCCGATTCTTTCGGAGTGACAACGTACCTTTCACGACAACAAGTGGCCCACCCTTTGCTGGTATTAGCCGCTTCTATTCAAGCTTTTCAATGGCGGCAGATGAGAACGGAGCCTCGAGGATTTATGCCGGCATTCACTTCCGGTCGGCAGTTGAGGACGGAATCGCTCACGGCAATCGCATAGGAGCCTGGGTGTTCACCCGTGCCCTGCGGCGTTTGAATGGCGGCAATGACTTCGACGATGCAGAGTGAGCAAGCGGTGCGATAGAATCGCTGGTCGCTGTCTCTGCCGCGCGGAGAATGGCGACCATGATCAATCCCGGCGAACTTCAGGCCAGTTTGCGATGCGCGCTCATCGGCCGCGGCGATCGGGAGTATAACAACGCACGTAAACTTTACAACGCGATGATTGACCGCAGTCCCCTCGCGATCGCACGCTGCCGCAGCACGGCGGATGTGGCTGCTTGCGTAAAGATTGCCCGGCGCACTGAATTGCTGCTCGCCGTCCGCGGCGGCGGGCACAATCCCGCTGGGTTGGGAAGTTGTGACGACGGCCTGGTGATCGATCTGTCACTTATGAACGACGTGCGGGTTGATCCAACCGCCAGGACTGCTAACGTCGAAGGCGGCTGCCTCTGGTGCGACGTTGATCGCGCCACACACGTTTTTGGATTGGCGACTCCGAATGGGTTGATATCGTCAACTGGTGTCGGTGGGCTCACTTTGGGCGGAGGCATCGGGCACCTAACGCGCCGGTTTGGGTTGACCATCGATAATCTGCTCGCTGTTGAAATCGTACTTGCGGATGGATCCGTCGTGATTGCTAGCGAGCGCCAGCATCAGGACCTTTTCTGGGCCATTCGTGGCGGTGGCGGGAATTTTGGCGTCGTCACGTCATTCACGTTCCAGCTCCATCCGCTTCACACAGTGTTTGCAGGACCGATGTTCTGGCCGGCTGAGGCTTCAAACGAGATCCTGGAGAGACATCAGAATTTCATCATGCGGGCTCCCGAAGAAATCAACGGCTTTTTCGCATTCCTTAAAATCGCACCCACAGCACGTTATCCTGCGATCCTGCATGACCGGACCGTCTGCGGAGTTATGTGGTGCTACACCGGCAGCCCGGACCGGCTGGAGGAAATATTGGCCCCGGTCCGGCGCTGGCCTAAACCATATTTTGAGGATGTCCGAAGTATGCCCCTGCCCTCACTTCAGAGCATGTTCGATTCTCTGCGGCCCGCTGGTCATCAGTGGTATTGGAAGTCGGATTTCTTTGGTCCACTGGGGCAGGATGCGATCGAAACGCACTCCAAATACGGTGCAAGGCTTCCGACGAGCTTGTCTACGATACACCTGTATCCGATAAATGGCGCTGTTCATCGCAAGCGAGGAAATGAGACGGCCTTTGCCTTCCGGAACGCACTTTGGGCAGAAGCGATCGCCGGTGTGGATCCTGATCCTCGCAATCGTCATACGATCGTGAACTGGGCGAGGGAATGCTGGCAAGCCGTCCACCCTTTTTCGGCGGGTGGGGGATATGTCAACTTCATGATGGACGAAGAGCAAAATCGCGTAGCCGAGACGTACGGTCCGAATTACAAGCGTTTACGTGATATCAAGGCGAGATACGACCCGGAGAATGTCTTTCGTGTCAACTACAACGTTGCTCCGTCGGAAGGATAGAGAGCCTCGTTCTACTGAATGCTGGCGATGACTCCACGATGCAGTTCCCATTCATCGAGCACTAGCTCAGTTTTGTCCTGCCGCAGCCCGATAGCAAGATCGTGCGCCCAACCGGGGCGGCCGGATAACCGCCGGCAGGACGAGATTTTCTTACGACCCGGAAACTATGTCGATCAGACTTCAGCCTCTATCGGGTCCCTGTCGATTTCTTTTCTTGATGATGAGCAACGCTCCGAGACCGCCGCTAAGGAGCAGCAGCGTCGAGGGTTCTGGAATGCCAACGATCGCAATCGGCGTGACCTGAATGAACCGCTGCCCATTAGAATCGACCTGGATCAGCGGGCTCTTCAGGATATCGGCGACCTGATCTGTGAAGAGCTCCGTTCCACCAAACCCGAGAAGTGTGGTCATCAGGCCGAGGGATATGTGCTCCAAGCCAAAATTATGGCCGAGCTCGTGGGATATCAGCTTGGCAGGTTCGAGTGCTGCCTGGGTGGAATTCAACACATGAAAATTCCCGGGCTTCTGCGCGCACCCGAAGTACCTCCCGTCCTCCGCCACCTCCACAGTCGCGCACTCCCAGATGGTGTCCACGAAAAATGCCACAACTGTCGGCGCAGGGTTCGGAACCAAGCTATAGAGCGCCTGCAACTCCTCAACGGTATCGATCACCAGCAATTCAGGAGCGACGATTGTCTGGGGCGAGTTGAACCGAATGCTGATGGGCGTGTCGCCAAAGCTCTCTTGTGAGAAAATCTGGTTCACTCCCGCCTCATCAATCACGATAGCGCCGGCTTCGGTGATTGCCGGCGCCAAGAGAATTGCGAGCGCCGACATAGTAAGACGGACGACCGCAGACGCGGCGATACGAGACTTTCCAAAGAACATTCGGATCGATCCTTTCAATGCGTTTTTACTTTCCGGGTGGAGAGGGGAGTCTATCACACGCAGCGTCGCGAGGTTCGACGACTACCTCAATACGACTACCTCAATACAGGTCGCTACAGGTCAGGGAGCTTGTTACGACTTGGCCCTCATCCTAACTCCGCGGATGTAGAAAAGCGCAAGGGAGAGCGACAATAACGCGAACGTCGCCGGTTCCGGCGTCGACACGACAGTGGCGGAAAAGGTGACCGCAAGCTCCGTTGATGAATCTGAATCGGGCATCGAGTAAAACTCCAGATAATCAGGCGTGGGCAGGAAATCTGCGTAGAAAGGGTTCGAGTAGGTACCGTCGGCGAGCGCAAAGCCGAAACCTGCTTTTGTCAACTGCGGCCCGGGACCCGCAAACACGAGGTTGTCCACCTCATATGGTTCGTTGCCAGGAATCCATGTTCCTGTCGATTGCAGCCCGATGATGGTCTGGCCATTGCGAGTTCCGGTTATCGCGGTTATGAGATAGCCTCCTTGTGGATCGGGACTGTCAAGCGTAGTAAATGTGCCGCTCGCCGTAATGCCGTCTCCGGAATAGTTCCAGGACCATAGTGTGGAAGCGTGTACGGGAACCGCGAATACTGCTATCCCAATCCAAAGGCCTGTCGTGAGTATCGTTTTATGTGGACGCATATGAACTCCTTCAGTCTCGCTCTCCAAGATGTGCTTTGATGCGCAGACGGTGGGACCTGCCCCACTGGCGCGTGCAATTCAGAATAGCTCGGTTGACGGAGCTGAGAAGAGCGCGCGTTTGATGATGGTCAGGTCGAGACGTTTCGGCCGAGTGTGAAGTTGTCGAGAGGCAATGTGCGCTTCGTCAAAGGTCTTTGGCGCGTCCGTGATGATGGCGAGGAGTGTGTCAAAGGGAAGCGCTTGTTTTTTGGCGTGGATTTTTGAGGATTTAGGAGAGATTCGTCCTCTCGCTTTGCATTTTGCGCCGGCATGACGCAGACTCGGCGATGTTTTACGAGTTGTTTACTGCCCAGTTACATAGCAGCCGCCAGTTTCCTCCGCAGATAGCGCGTGTCTAAGTGGAGGCGCTTGAACAGCAGCCCTCCACATCATAGAAACGGAGAATACAATCAATGAATTTCAATAATCGCCAGCAGTCGCTGAAGAGCGCTGCCACGATCCAGAGACTGTTTTCAGCCGCTCTTCTGCTCGCATGTGTCTTCAACACGGCCGCTCAAGCTGCGGAACAACAACTCGCGCTTCCGGCCACTCCCGCGATCATTACACCGCCGGTGGGGAACTCAGCGTTCCTGGTGGGCCGCGCGCGGGGAACTCAAGGGTATGTCTGCCTGCCGACGAGTCCAGGCGCTTCGACCGCGTCCTGGACGATCAATGCCGCCCGTCCCGAGGCCACGCTGTTTCAAAGCTTCTTCGGGAATGACTTCCAAATCATTACCCACTTCCTCAGCCCAAATACGAACCCGAACCCTGTGGCGCCGAGGCCGATACCCTTCGGTAACGCCACATGGCAGAGTTCTTTCGATAGCAGCAAGGTGTGGGCAGCGGTGCTGAATGGCAATGTGGTGGCCGCCGGCTCCGACCCCGTCAGTTGCCCGAATACCGGCTCGATTCCCTGTCTTTTGCTGGAAGCAATCGGATCGGAAAGGGGACCGACGGGCGGGAACCTGATCGGTCAAACCACCTTTATTCAGCGCTTAAATACGAACGGCGGATCGGCGCCTGCCGCGGGATGCTCCACATCGAGTGATGTGGGCAAACAAGCGCTGGTCCCGTATACTTCCGACTACGTTTTCTTCCGCAAGGATAAGTAGTAATTCACTTGGATTCGGGCTGTACGCACGCGAGGTCCTGTTCGCTGTTCATGGGCCTCGCGTGTGTTGCGGTATCAATCATTCCCAGTCGCTGTGCGTTCGTTGCAGGGCTAAAGCCCTGCGCAAGCTGAAGCTTGCACCGCACTGCTGAGGCCCGGCCTTCTGAATACCCAAAACTTGAAGCTGTGTTTGACGCTACCCGATTGCGGGAACTCACCTTCTACGACTGAGCGTCTGGTGGCCGAACGTGTCAGTAGCCGACCTTCGCAAGCCGGTCCTGACGTAGCACTGAAATGGTCCCCAATAATAGGGCTTCGAGTAGCGGGTTGTTCGCATGTTCAGCTTCGCTTGCCTTAGGGCGGCGACGGGGCTCGCGCCTTGCTTCAGGCCGGCATACATGCCGTCCATGATCTCTGCTGTTGACTCGTCGACGACGTCCCATAAGCCTGCCACAACGGAGTGCGCTCCTGCTCTTAGAAAGGCCCATGCGAAGCCGACGAAACCTTCGCCGGAATAGGCGCGAGCGCCGGACGTGCGACACGCCGAGAGTGTGACGAGGCTTGCTTTCAACGGCACATCCATGACGTCACGGGCATAGAGTTTGTAGCCATCGGTCGAAGGCGACAGGATGATTGCGGAGTCAAGAGGGCTATCGCGCTTCACTTCCGCGTGGGCAGAGATATGGATCATGCTGTACAGACTCGGATTCGCATGCTTGTAGGCTTGCGGATGCGCGGCCTCGCGTACCATCACGCGGCTGTCGGCAGGAACGAAGTTGCGGATACGCGAGATCTCAACTCCCGCGTAGGGAAGGCTCGGGTACTCAGTGGATACCAAGACGGGGTCGCCGATCAGCAACGCCGCGTGTTGAGAAGTGTCGCCTGTTCCGTCCTGAGCTTCCTGATAGATGCCGAGGGAGGGAGCAACGGCAACGGTCACGTCGTCAATCCAGTAGTGGGGACGTTCCGTGTAGACCGGCAGGGTTTCGAAATTCAGGCGGTGTAGCGCGCCATCGGGAACGATCACGACTCGCGCTCCGGAGGGGATCAAGGAAGCAGCCGGCGCGATGAGGCTCTCGTATAGTTTCCGTCCCGCGTCGGATTCGCTTGCCATCGGATCGCGCATCGATCCCTCGATAAAGCCCTGGTAAGCCTCGACGAGCTTTGTGATCTCGGCGGCGGGCGGCAAAACGAACGAACGGATCCCTGATCCGGTGACGACCCAAAGAAAAGATCGCTGCGGACCAAGCCAGTAAGAAAGCCAGATACTTCCGGAGTCTCTTGCCGTACGTTGGAAGGCGCCGGGGGAGCTGGAATTCCTTGGCGAGGACGGAAGGGAGAAGCGTTCCGCCATGATGCGGGCTCGGCTTGAATCGGCAACGCTCAGGGCCGCGACGGGATCGCCACGAACCATCAACGTGTTCACGTATGCCTGATAGAACGAGATCAGTCGGCCGAGGAACGTGATTTTGTGCTCGCTCCGGCTCAACGACGATTGATTCTCTTCGATCAACCGCAACGCCGCTTCGAAGTGTTGATCCGCCTTGCGCGTCTGTTTCAACTCGGACCAAACCGATGCCAAGCCGAAGTGAGCCTGCCAAGTCACCACCGGCATCGCGGCGGAGGCGATCAACGTCGTCTCGTAGATGGAGCGCGCCTGGTCGAGCCTTCCCCTGCCACGCGCTACTGCCGCAGCGTTGAGGTCGAGAAACGCCCGTGATCGCGGCTCGGGCTTCAATGCGAGCGCTTGCTCTAATGCAGCCTCCGCGCCGTCCCAATCCCGTGTTTCGACCAACGCTGCTGTGAGGTTACCGGCCCACCTGGCCGCTTCCGGCAGGACACCAAACTGCTGCGCGGTGGTGAGCGCTCGGCGGTAATAGCGAATGGCTTCCTGTTGATTGCCTTGCGCGAGATAGGAAGTTCCCGTTTCGCCCAGAATCTCGGCCAGGCGCGCACTCGGCCGGGCAAGTTTCATCGCCTGCTCACGATACGAGATCGCCCGCTCGAAATCGCCGAGTTGGGCGTAGCACATGCCCAGGTTATTTGCGGCGCCGGCGGTGCGAAGATCGGCGCCGATGCGTTCGGTGAATGTCCGCGACTGCTCAAAAAGCGGGATCGCCTCATCGCACCGCGAACGCATCATCGACAGCAATCCGAGACCAGTAAGAGCCTGCGCTTCGCGATAGGAATCCTTCCGATCCGCGGCTTGCTGCCTTGCCTGGCGGAATGTTTCAGAGGCCTGATCCATCTTTCCCTGCTTCGCGAGAACCTGTCCGATGAGCAGATCCGCTTCCGTGCGCAATTCTGCCAAGTTGCGCCGGTCCGCAAGATCGACAGCCGCCTGCAAGTTAGCGAACGCGTCAGTGAACCGCGATTGCCGCATTTCGTACTTCGCCTGCAGGATGCGGCGCGTGATCGCGAACTCGGGATTGTCTTCCTCTAATGGCGCGTTGGTATTCAGTAGAGCGAGCGCGTCGTTGCTGCGATTCTGCTCCATGAACACTTCGGCACGCAAGGCTCGGAAACGCCAGAACCAGTCGGAATACTCGCGGCCGACCGCTGGGGCGCCTGGCCGGTCCAGAAGTTTGGCGCTGTTTTCGAAGTCGCCATCGCGAAGGTGTTCGACAGCTTTGTTGTAGATTTCCTGGGGTGAAATCTCAGGCGTTGTGCGGAACCCGAGCGCACAGGCAAGCAAAAGATACGATGCCGGGTTCCCGCGTAACTTCATCACTATTTCCGGAGAAGGAGGTTTAATCCCAACTGCCGTTCGGATCTGCCTCGGCGCACGCGGACTCTGCGTTGATGTGCGAGCCCATGGCCAGGCGGATTATGGTGAGCCGACGGTTGTACTCATTCATCAGCAACTCACCGAAGTAGATCTTTCCGAAGCCTGTTAAGGGCAGCACATGCCCGTTGATCTTTTTGCCGTTCCACTGGATGCTCCGAACGATAGAGGTCGACACGTATCCGCCGACTCGGGGCAGGCGCTCGCCGAGGAGAGGCGCCTTGGTCGAAGATCTTCGAAACCGTCCGTTGTATCTCGTGTAGAAGGCGTTGTTGGTCCGGTACTCGGACTCGAAAAGCGCAAGCGTCCCAAATTTGGGAGTGAAGTCATCGACTTCAACGACGATGCGTTTCCCGTCCAAGAACATCCCCACAGATCCGCCGAAAACCGCTTCGGTGATCTTTATGGATGGCTGCCCACGAGTGGGATGGTCAGAAACGATGACAGCCTTGAGGACGTCCGCCTCGAAAGTAATGGGAGCGTTGGTTGCGGCAAAGGACTTGACCATCGATGTCACGGTGGTCACCGCATGATTATCCGCGGGCCGAATGAGCCCAACACTCTCGGCTACGGTATCTCCCCATTTGAATATGTTGTTGAACGAAGAAGGTTTGCCGGTGGCGTAACTGCGGCCGCCCGCCACGGTAATCGCGCTGGAAGGAGGGCCCTCGATCGGCTTTGATACGGGCGTTCCTCCGATGTTAACAATCCGGCCGCCGAACGGCATCGCGTTTCCCCGGAAAACAAATCGAGATTGATCTGTAGTGATCGCCATCCGTTGCTCCTTGTGGTTTTAGTTGATTTTCAATCTATACACCGAGCTCCGCTTGCTGGCGCTGGATTCGCCACCGATTGATTCTATACGCAGGATGTACTCAGCCGACGCCAGCACAGATGAGGGTATCAACAATTTTAAAGTAGCTCCGGGCTCCGGAGCTTTCGCTACGCCGTGCCGCAGAATCTCATCGGAGCCAGCGCGACGAAGTTCCCACGAGATATTTCGCGCCTCCAACGGGACGTCACATTCGAGCAGCACGAACGGCCCTGACTGGCCGGGCGTAAGAGTAGTCACCTCGCCACGGCTTTCGGGACGAAGCATCACCGCTGCGATCACCTGTGGTTCGATCGTCTCTCTTTTCTGCGTCACTTGCCAGACAGCGCCGAGGACGGCGGCCACAAGCGCGCAGGGAACGAGGAAAGCGAATTGGGGACGGAGCCACCATGACCAGGAAAAGAACCCTTGTTTCCGGTCGGCCGACTCACCGACGTTTCGCTCCTGCGCGAGCCGTCGCTGCGGAGAGACGTCCTTCCATGCGACTTTTAAGACCGACAGGTCTTTCACTTCCTGCGCGCAGATCGCACAGGTAAAGTAATGCTCTTCGAAGGCATCACGCTCGGCCACCGTCAACTCGTCAAGAACATAGCGCTCGGAGGCAAGAATTGCCGCTGCTTGATGGTGCTCCACTAGACCTTCCTCCGCTCCTCATTCTCTCCTGGCTTTCGATGTTGCTGCAGACCGACTGGTCCGTGTCCGGAATCGGTGAGCAACTGGCGCAGCCGATTTCGAGCGCGGTGAAGAAGGACGCGAAGATAATCGCGATTCACTCCGCACATCCGGCAAATCTGATTCTTATCTCCCTCTTCGATCAGAACCGCTTGAAGGATCGTTCTGTCCTTTGCCGGCAGCTCATTCATCAGAGCGCGCACGGCCTGGCGCGATTCCTCCATTAGAAGTTCCGTTTCGCCATCGCAAGACCCGTCAGCGGGCTCCGGAGTGTTCTCGCCGAACTGGTCGGTTTTTCCCGCACGCCGGCCGTACTCGAACAGAACATTGTTGCAGACAGAGTTTACGAAAGCTCCGAGACGAGAGGGGTCGTGCAAACCGGAGCCTGCGCGTAAGGATCGGATCACTCGCAGAAATACTTCCTGACGAATATCCATCACATCCTGACACGATCGCAAACGGTACCGGATCTTGATGAGCAGGAGAGGTTCAAAGTAGCCGACAAAGTGACGTTCGATCGCGGCATCGCCCTCGGTCAGAAGGCGGACATATTCGCTGTCGAACGAAAACAGTTCCGTTTGCGGCCTGCGCTCGCTGCGGTCTGATACCCATCCTTGCGGAACCACAGCGTGCGGTTCGCTCATCCGACCGGTTGTGCTGTTGTCCCGATGAAGATCCCGATGAAGCATCATGATCGCGAGTCCCCTCAGTTGCACGTGGCCCGCCGGGCCGACACACCATTCGACACAGGCAACAGATCCCATTTGAGGCGCTGTTCCCGGGGCTCCTCACGGATGAGAACGCGGTTTGCGCATCCTGCCTCGTTGAAAGTCTCAGACAGAGGACGGTATTTCATGATCGTGGTCAACCTGGCGCCGGCGATACGCTCCTCAGGGTAAAGCAGCCAAGTTGAGCGAATGCCCAGTTCGTTTACGAACAAGCGCTGCGCCTGGAAGATGAGACGCACGGGAATCCCCCAGCCCCGGTACTCTGGCAGGACCATCATCCCCCCGTAAAACGCCGTGGAGCTATAGATTGGCGGGATTCCGTAGATCAGCCGAGATAAAGCGTCCTTCGTGGTGTCCACTACGGTTACCGCTCCGACCGGCCGCTTACGACCTTCCAGATAGGCGAGGATCGACATTGACGTTGTCCGCAAACCTTGGAGCGGCAGCGCCGGCGGCGCCGGATCTTTACCGAGAACAAGCCCTTGCAATTCATCGAGATGCGAACGTTCGCGGGTTGAGGTTACGGGACGTAAATCGAATCGCAGTTGCATGCCTTTCGCCTGCTCCTTTTTCTGTCGGATGGGATCTGGTTTCGATGGATGGGATCTACCCACCTATTCTTTACTGCGCGAAAAGTAGCCGGATTCCATCGCTTCATCACAGAGAAGAACAAAAGGGCGATCGCCACTGCAAATGTGAACACAGGTTCAGGCACAGATTGGTCACTCTGGCCGTTCAGGGTGTAACCGTAGGCGTCCGCGAGTAACGCCAGGTCGAGGTCTGACGGCAGCATTCGCTCGCCGCGGCCTTGAAAGGCAGTCAGCAAGTCGTATGCATGAAATGCGTCTGACAAATGTGTGCCTTCATAATCCGGGGCCAAGGTCGCTGTGACGCTGTCTCCGATATAGTTGCGAAGAAAACCGTCGTCCGCCAGTTCTACTCGTGAACCGAACCGACTGTACGCTATGGTGAAGCCGAGGACGTGCGCCAACTCGTGATGTAGAACCGTCAACAGGTCGTACTGTTGGGTGGCGGCGTTCGACCGCTTGCCCCGAAAGTGCCAAGGAGCGGAACCCGCAACGAACTCCTCGGCACTTTCGGGCGTGGGATCGACGAACCATCCGAAGACGGCGCCCTCTCGTGAATCGATCTCCACCGTAGCCTCCTTTGGTAATCCGCTGGCATTCTGCGCGAAGCCAAACGAACTACCGAGGAGATCGCCCGCCAGATTGCGCATGGCGAACGACACTTTGACCGTAATCGGATCTGCTATCGTGTCTTCCCAAAATTGGGTTACATGCGAGAGGACGCTCAGTTCCGCGTCATCGAATCCGGAGACGCGCGTATCAATGATCGCGGCATTCATCCATGAACTGAAGCAGAGTCCGACGATCGACAGCAGTAGCGGTCTTCGCATACATTTCCTCCGAAAACATTTCCTTATCTTGTTGTTTTATTCGCGCGCGCCGGCGCGTTGCAGGATCTCGGCGATCTTCGACTGTCCAGCGGCTGTCGCCACTGATAATGCAGTCTTGCCATCGTCGTCGATTGCCCTAAAGTCAGCTCCCCTTCTGGTGAGCAGTTCGACCAACTCGGCGTCGCCGCGCGACACGGCATCAATCAAAAGAGGAGCGCCGATGTCGGTCTTCGTGTTTGGATCCGCTCCGTTTGTGAGCAGCAAATCCACCATTGCGATATTTCGCGCCTGAGCTGCCACGAGCAGCGGCAGTTTCTCGTCGTGAGACTTCGTTTCCGGCCGCCCGCCCTTGGCCAGAAGAACGCTCGCTGTTCCCACCTGACCGGCTTCGACTGCGAGGAAAAGCGGCGTTCGACCCTGTTCATCGGTGGAATCCAGTCGCGCTTTGCGAGCGATGAGTAACTCGACCAGAGCGACCGATCCACGCTCGGCTGCGGCATGAAGCGCAGTGCCGGATCCTCCATTCAGATTCGGATCCGCTCGGCTTTGCATCAGAGCCTCGATGATCTGCGTGGAGTCGTCAAGGACGGCTTGCATGAGAGGGGTTGTTCCCGACTTATTGGCCGCGTTGACTTGCGCTTTGTGCCGGATCAATGTGGTTGCAGCCTTCAACTGACCTGCTTCCACGGCGCAGAAGAGGGCGGTGCGTCCCTCCTCATCGATTGCGTTGACGTCGGCGCCCGATCGAATCTCCGCTTCGATGGCTTCGATGTCGCCGGCAGTGGCGCTGGCGAATAAACCCGCGGATTGCTCGGGTAAACCATATTGCGCGGTGAAGAGGACTAATGCAATGACAATAGAGGTTCGGGACATAAGAGAGCTCTCCAATCCGAGGACCGCCTGTTCCTTGCAGGCGGTCCGGTTTGTGGTGGGGTTTGGACCTACGATCCACGGGGTTATAGCTTGTCGTATTGCACTCGGACACTCCGAACCGCATTCGCCACAAGATTGCCGAAGCGATAAGAGAGACGCCCAACGAAATCACCGTTGGCAGTAGGCGTCGCTACCGAAGCCTGACCGCAGGATGCGGCGACAAAACCACCGAATGTATGAACGGCAGTGCTATGCGCGGGCGCGGCGAGTCCGTTGATGTCACGGAGCACGAGGGCGTGCTGTCCGTCCTCACCCCACACTGCGTCGGCGGAACGGGTGTAGCGATCGTCCCCAGCGTCACCAGCGATGTCGCCATCAAAATAGCGATCCATCATGACGTTGAATCGCGTGAGGCCGCTCACGTTGCGCACGGTCATGGTAACGACGACTTCCTTTTCGTTTGCGTTGTGAGAGAAGCACTGCTGAAGTTCGATGTTGCTGGTCGTTCTACGGGTTATGCAGAGGGGTAGCGCATTTGGTACCGGCTGCGTGATGGTGACGGCCGCCTGCCAACCCGCCTCGACATTTCCTGAGTCATACGAAACCTGTTGGGCACCGCCCGCTACAGCGGAGGAACACACCGCGTATCCCTCACGAATTACGCCGATGCGAATGTGTTCCGGGGCCGCTGCCGGCGACGTAAACCTTACGATATTGCCGTGCTCGGATACGCAATACGTAATTGTGCCGATGGCGAATGTAGAGAAGCAGTTGGTGGACGCCTCGACAACGGGCGCGGCCGGCTGCTCGGCTTCCTGGGCAAACATGGTTCCGACGCTGGACAACACGACGAGACCGGCTAGACACACGAAGTGCTTGGAACTGAAATGCATGGTGAACCTCCTTGGGATTCAGATCCGACTTTTTCGTGCTCTTGGGTCGAAACGTCGGTCTGTATGCCGAATAGTGAAGGCAGGTTCTATAGCGTTTCAGAACGCGCGAGAATTTCGCGGTTTTCACGGTGTTAGTGGTTTCTCAGGAATAGTGGAAGCGTGGGCACTCATAAGCGGCTAGTCGATTGGGACATCGACGCGGAGGAGTTGCTCTTTTCTTAGGACCAGCGCGTTCGCGATAATCTTTGCTCCAGTTCGTCTTTGTCTATGTATCGACAACCCGTCAACTTGGATTTGTAAACACTTCGCCGTTACACGCGAGTAAAGGTGTACAACGGGCTCACGACATCCGAACGTTACCAGGCGCAAACAGTATCGCTCTCATTGAGTGCGCGAAGCTGCCTCGCACAGCTTTCGCAAACCAGTCCGTTAAATCGGAACTCCCGCCATTCTGGCGATCGCTAGAGCGTTCCTTTCTTTTGTCACTCCCAGCTTGAGACGGAAGTCAAAATCCATCGGGTCGCTTCCATCTCTGGAGCCCAGATGCACATTGACTCCGCAGAGTTCTTTCGAGGTTGCAATCTCGCAGATCGACAGATCGTGTGTCGATAAAGCTCCGATCGCTCCTCGGTTTACTAGTGTGCGCAACACTGCTTCCGCGGCAACGCGTCGGTCACGCGAATTTGTGCCGCTGAAGATCTCATCAATCAGGAACAGCACCGGCACATCGCTGGCCGTTTCGATCGTCCTGCGAAGCCGGTCCACTTCTGCCATGAACTTCGACTTTCCCTCTAACAACGAGTCCACTACGGAGAGCGATGCGCAAATGGAGCATTGCGATAACCGAAGAACTTGCGCCCGGACGGGTGCTCCAGCAAACGCGAGAACTCCATTCAATCCGATCGCGCGCAAGAGCGTACTTTTACCGGACATATTGGACCCGCTGACGAGGTAGAATCGGACCGTCTTATTCAGATGAATATGATTCCGAACGCAAGATGCAGGTGGTAGTAGCGGGTGCCCTAGCGCCTCGGCTTCGAAAGTTGCCGCTCCGTCGGAGAATTCTGGGAACGTGTTCTCTGCGTTCTCGTAGGCGTAATTCGCCAACGCATTTATAGCCTCAAACTCTGCCCAGGCGTTCATCCAGGCTCGAAAAGCCGCTTGGTGTTCGATTCGCCAATGCTCGATTGCCATGCACACTTGGGTCCCAACGAGTAGAAGGAGAGAAGGGCCGTAGAACATCTCCTTGTTTCGTTCATTCAGGATGCCAAGCAGGCGCTCCAGTGTTCGGACAGACTTTGAGCTGCCTTGAACTCGCTTCGCAAGCTGGCGCAACTTCACTGATTGGAACTGCTGCTGCTCCAGTAATTGGAGTCCTTCACGTAACACTTGCGTTTCTACGGACACTAGATGAAACCAACCCAGCAGCCTCTTGACCCTATTTCGAAAGATCAGGCCGACAACTGAGTGAAACACCGCCAGCGGAGTCAACCATACTGCCACGGCAAACCACGGCATTAGACCCGTTGGTCCTCCAACAAACAGAATGCCGACAATTGTTACAGACGTAATGAAGATCACGATCCGGAGCCACCTGCTGAACGAAATGGTTGGAGCATCGAGCCATTCTGCAAAGGTGTTCCATCGCGATTCAAAAAACTCGAAGTCGCCGAGTAGCACCAAGCGTTCGCGTAGATCCACACGGCCTTGCAATTCGCGAACAGCGTGCTGCCTGGAAAGCGTCTCTTCGAGCGGGGGAGCTTCCAGCAGATAGTCTGCGAGTCCGCGCTGGCCGATCGCGGTCCGCGCCGTGCAAAGCAACTCAAAGAGAGATCCCTCTCCAAAAACGTTTAAGTCCTTCGCATAAGGATGACTTGGATTGTCCACGAAGTCTTCGCCGCCAGTGCCGCTCCCTGCCCAATTTCCTTGTATACGCTGTACAGCCCGATCATAAAAGCGTTGGAGACGCCACATTCGATAGCGGGACTTTCGACATCTTTGAAGGTGGCTGGCCGATGAGACCGCGAGTGGAACGGGAAGGGTGAGCCATAAAAACGATGCTTGTTGCCGGAGCGCAAACAGCCCAAGCATCAGGAAAACCGCAAGAGCGACCGCGAGTACTGCGGTTGCTAACGTGCCATGCAAGCGAGCCTGTTCCAGCGCTGTCTGAAGCTCGCGTATTCGGTCCTCATACCGGATTAGCAACTCAGGAACTGACACGTCATCATGATACTGTTCACGCGCTCCCGGTATCTAAATCACACTCTGGTCGACACGAGCAGACTACCTCCGGAAGATGTTGCAGCTTCAAGCATTGCCCTCGAAAGGCACCTTAAACCGGGTAGTGTGAGTTCACAATCACTTTTGCGTGCGTACGCAGATCCTGCTTTGTCGCCAAAGGTTTCGTAACACGCATCTGGTCGTATAACCAAACCGCGGGGGTGATAAGGTTGACTTCCGTTCCCGTTGCGACAAAACCGGCAAAGTGCAGACATGCCATCGAAAGCCAAGCGGACCGCGTCTTGTTTCGAGCGCAATTCCAGACGGCTTGGGTGTGTAAGTGGTACCGACTTCGCCATAAAGACTCAGCGCAAGATATCGCCCACAATTGCACGATGTCCATAATGATCGCGGTCTTCTTGTCGTAGATCACGCCGTAGCCGTCGATCACGCCTCTACCACAGTAGCCACAAGAAGTACCCAACCGGACCTCGACGTCGGAAGGAAACGGCTGCAGCTTCTCTGCCATCCCGGAGGCAGCGGTTTCCCCCGGGCGCCTTATTCTGAATCCCCGGAGAGAGGCTTACCGGATGCGCCCGTAATACCGCTGGATCATCTGAACGTCGCTGGCGCCGAACGTGACGTTGACTACTGCAGCAGTGGATCCGCCGGACTCTCCCTGATTGCCCTTGCCTTTTCCTTTTCCCTTATCGTCCGCGGTCATAGCGAGCAAGGCAGAGAAACAACGCAATAACACGCGCAATATTAGAAGTCTATCGACCGAGAACACCGTAAGTTCGCGGTTTGACACTTTCTTTCGAATTCCGAGGCTGTATGCCACACGAGAAGAACAGTCAGAACTGAGGCTAAAGATTCACTATTGTAGTTCGAAGCTCCACACGTCCGCTTCCGTTGAAAGAAGACTGAAATAGATCCAATCGCGCACTCCTCCGGACTGACCACTAAGTTCGATCGCATAAGGATCCGTGCGTAAGATGATCCGGTCGCTGCGAGACTTGGAATCAAAGAGATGCAGTTCAACTCCAGTCTCATATAGTAGGCGTGTGCTATCCGATAGCCAGGTAGGCGCCGCGCCTTCCTGGGTTAACTGAGCGACGGAACCGTCCTTCAACCAGTGGATTCCAACTCCAGCGGGACCTTTCGCGCCAATTGTGTGGAACGCAAGTCCTCTGCCATCCGGGGACCATGATGTCAGGCCCTTCCAAGCCTCACCGGCAGCTAATGCAGTTAGGAATTCTCATCTCAGCAGTGGCAAGATTAAGAACACCCGGAGTATCACCGGGACGTGAGAACGCGACTTCCAGTCCATTGTTGGACCATACTGCCTGTATTGAACCCGGTCCAGCCCTACGCGTAAGTTGCGACAGCGCACTCCCGTCGGAGTTAATCTGCCACAACTCAAACCGACCTGTGCGATTCGAATCGAATATCAACCGCTTGCCGTCGGGCCCCCAGCGCGGTCGCCGGTCTTTATGAAGATCGTTGGTCAGCTGTTTGAGTCCGGTACCATCACTTCGTATCACGTAAATATCTTCTTGGACGCCTGACGTAACAAATGCGATCCACTCACCGTTCGCGGATACGTCGGAGACCAAAAGCATTTTTGTGCCTCGAGTAACCTGAATCGGAGCGCCTAGCGTCGATTTGCCGTCGAATCTGATCCTATGAACATTAGCAGCCGAGAAGCGTTGGACATACATCCCGCGATTAGCGCTCCTTGCCAGCGAGAGGTGAGCCGCGTCAATCGCCGGAGTCGTTACCGGTTCAGGCGGTCGCCTGACTGCACCGGAGCGCTCATCTATACTGACGCGCCAGACGTTCATGCTCCCAGCCTTATTGCTTAGATAATAGAGAAACCGGCCATCCGATGACCACACTGGGTTCCAACTGATCCCGGCGTCGGCTACCGCCGTCGTAGGATTGCCGCCGGTCCTCGAAATGGTTCTAATTTCCCTGCGACCATTCAGATCTGACCAGAACGCAATACGATCACTATGCGGCGACCAGTTAGGCTGCACAGCGTCACCTGAGTACAGTAGTGTTTTCTTCCCGGTCTGAACGTCAACGGTCCACAGTTGGCTAGTGCGACCGCGGTTTACAGAGTCAGATATGCCCTCACTTGCCACGACCAATTGATTTCCATTCGGTGACCACGATGGATTGTAGCCGAAATCTGTTACTTTCCTGACCGACTCACCCGTCGCTCCCATAAGAAAGATTCCACCTCCATCGCGTTCTGAACGGAAGGCTATCCGTCCGCCATCCCCTGAGAACGCAGGCTGTGTATCATCCCAAGTAGAGTCTCCCGTCAGGTTTGTAGAATTTTGACCTTCCACGCGTTGCGTGTAGATGTCCCAGTTGCCTCGTTGTCTGCTTACGAAAGCGAAGGTCTTCCCGTCGGGAGCCAGGCTCGGAAACAGTTCCTGACCAGACACATCGGTTGCCTGTGAAACACGGATAACCGGATTTGTAGCTCGGGGTAAACGAAGCAGATACGTTGCATATGCGCTCGCAATCAGAATCGCGCTGCTGGCTACTACCCACTTCAGTGCCGAGATTCCGCTTCGGCGGTTACCACTGCCGAGACGGGAAAGTTCTCTTTCCAACTCAGCCGCCGTTTGCTGGCGCCTTACGGGATCTCGCTCGAGAGCCCGATGAATAATCCTCTCGAGTCCGTCGCTGATCTTCGGATTGCGCTTTCGCGCAGGCAATGGGTTGTCATGCAACACGGCATCAAAGAGAGCTGGCAGAGTGTTTCCGGAGAACGGTCGTTCTCCTGTGCAAAGCTCGTAAAGAACGACTCCGAGCGAGAAGATGTCAGAACGAGGATCTAGCGTCTTTCCGAGCGCTTGCTCGGGAGCCATATATGCAAAGGTGCCCAATACCGCCCCCGGCTCTGTCACGGGAGTACTGTCAATTGAGCGAGTTATTTCTACTTCTTTCACGTGTGTCGCGCTGGCCCACAGCTTCGCAAGGCCAAAATCCAGTACTTTAGCGTGGCCGGACGGAGTGAGAAAGATGTTGCCGGGCTTAATATCCCTGTGCAGAATACCCTTACTATGTGCAGCGCCCAATGCGCTGGCCACCTGTACGCCGATGTTTACCGCCTCCTGCAGTGTTAGAGATTTATCGCCCAAGCGCTGAGCCAAAGTTACTCCTTCGAGCAACTCCATGATCAGCGCGGGTTGACCATCGACCTCTACAACATCGTGAAGCGTACATATATTCGGATGATTCAGTGTGGAAAGAACATGCGCTTCATGTATTAGTCTCTGCTGAAAGTCATGAACTTGAGGGAGGTCGTTTCGAAGGACCTTGATGGCCACGGCGCGTCCGAGACGCGTATCAAAACCGCTGTAAATCTCACCCATGCCGCCTGCACCCAGCGGCTCACCGATTTCGTACCGGTCAATGCGTGTCTTCGGTCGAAACTGCATAAGGCTATGGACAGGTCTCGCGGAAACGCGGATGATGCGAACAAACTTGGGCTATCTGAATTGTAGGTCCAACATCAGATCGTAATTCGGCCACATGCGCGTTCGAACCATCTCGACACAATAGCACTAAGCGCTAACGGCTGCGGGATTATCACGGAAACAAGTCTGGCCACGCCTGCGGGTTAGATGTACGGCAAGCCTTGTGTCGAGATCATGAATCGATGACGTGAGGTTAGTTCGGGATTCACTCCAGTCCTGCTGATGGCTTTCGACGATAGACAAACGATTTTACAAGAGCAATACCATTTATAGTCCCGGTTCGCAGGTCTTCCTCGTAACGGCTATCGCATAGCTGCTAAGCATTCTCAAAAAGCCCATGGCTCGAGTCGCGAATCGCGTCTGGCGTCGAGTCCAGCACCTTTCCAGGCATCCAATAAAGAACTTCAGGTTTTTTCAGACAAAATTTCTGATCGGTGATCAGTTTTTCTAATGTCCGCTCCACTTATACCTGTAGGAGATCATTCCAGACCAGGGCTTTCTGGAGGCACAGATAGCGCGGTGTCCGTAGGCAGGGCCGCTCTATGCAGCCGGGACCTTCCGCACTTTGCCTGCTCGCCCATTCTTTGCAAAGGGAAAACCAGCGTAGAACAGGAGCAATCCAGTGAACTTTACTCATCGAAACGGCAGTAGCCAGACATCGAAATGCATGACCGCAGTACTTGCACTCTCGTTCTGCGTCGCGGGTGTACATTCCGCGCTCGGGCAGACCATCCCCACCGATCCGTTGCGGACAATCATTCCTGTGCGCTTCGATGGATCGAATGGCGATATTACCATCGGCAGCACAACCTACAAGGGCAATAACCCGGGGTTTCACCTCGTCGCGCTCAGAAGGTTGCCCAACCGGAGCCATCTGGACGCGCCCGATGTGGTCCTGGACCAGAACCTGATCTCATCTCAGGCTGTGATTGACACGCTGAGCAGGATTCAAACCACCTACCCGGATGCCATGATCATGGTGAACACGGCCGGCGCGTACGGGTTCCCCATAGGGCCCATCGGATCGAAGCTGGTGGAGTTTGGAGGGACTGACGAGCTCGGCGGGATCCAAAGTGTCCCGTTCGCCTTTGTCGGCAACGTCGGGCGAGCCAGGGCGACCGCTGACGTGATCCGGTGGAATAGCACGCGCCCCGTGGATGGTTATCTGGCGCCGGACTCCAGCGGCAACTACGCGTTCATTCAGACGGACTTCATCCGCTACGACATCGAGCTGAATGGCGACATCACCATCGGCAAAAAGACGTATACGGTAGCGAATTCGTACCGGGTCAACTGCGATGGGCAGAATGCGTTCCACCTGGTTATTGTGGACCGCGAAGACCCGACCACGGTGATTGCGGACAACACGTACTGCACCGCCGCATCCGACAACGAGATTGAGCGCATCAAAGGGGACCTCAGAACCCTGACGGCTAATTTCAGCGACGAGACGCGGCTCGTCTTTCTCGGCAGCAACGGCAAGCCGATCCCAGGCAACTGGAACTTCGGCACCAACGGCGATGGGCGCATCTACCCTTTGGCGCAGATGATTAACGCACTCGGCGGGCACTGGGAGACGATGGTGTATCTCACGCCGAACGACACGTACTCGCTCGTGGGAGCGACGTGGCAACCAGCCGGAACCAAGGGCGCCCTCAAGCGAGGCCGGGAGTCCAGTTCCGTCTACCCGGAAGTCATGCAGGGCCAGCGGCCGAGCGGCGAGTTGCACGGGGTGCTGGCGCGCAGCGGCCGAGGCAACTGGTACAAGCCGCTGAACTCCGATCCGAGCGGGGACGCCAACCTGGGGCTCTACGAGGTACTCGCCACGCCCTCCGCGCCCTTTCCTCATCCGGCCGGAGCCGCTGAAATCGCGGCGTTTCAGAACATCAACAGCAAGCTCTGCACCGGCTGCAACATTCGGGACCTGTATGATGACCTGAACGTCAGCTTCAACAACTACCTGGGCCAACTTCGGGCCATGACGGATTCGAGCGGCCGTAGTTGCGACGTCTCCGGCTCGAATGCCGACTCAAGCTTCTGCACCGTCCGCACCCAACTGATAACGGAGTTCACGCACGTCAACAATATCCGCAGCTTCTACAACAATCTGGTTACTCTGTGGCAGGGCAGCGGCACCGTCACAATCAACTCGCAGCTGGTCGCCTACAACAATGTCAAGGCCCAGGTGAACCCGCCGGAAACGGCTGAATCGCAGAGCCTGACCTTGCCGATCGTGGGTTTGTTTCTTCACCTGGCCAGCAAGATTCCCGAGGTCGGTGAGGTGTTCGGCATCGCCGACGTCATCCTGAACTTTGCCACCGAGCTGACGACGGATAAGCAGGGCAACGAGAAAATCGATCTCACCGCGACCATTGCAAATCTGCTGGACCAAGCGAATGACCAGTTTATTAGCCAGGCCTCCACAACGGGCACGCTGTTCGAGATAGTTTACCAGGACTGGGCCAAGCTCGACGCGCTGGGTAAGGCGCTGGCTAACGCGGTCAATCCAGCCTCGCCCTGGTACTGGTCTTCGACCGCGACCGCGACAATGCTGCAGGGGATGCGTTCGGTCATTGAGCAGGCGGCCTACCAGAACATCATGCCGGCGGTCTACGCGATCGGCGCGTACATGCCGAACAGTCCGTACGACAACTTTGGTCGCGGTTGGGGACTTCTGCCGCTATGGACGCAGCCCATTGCCTACGAGGTCGAAACAGACAGGCAGTCTCCCTCCATACCCATATCGCGACCATTTAATGTTTCTTTTGGAGGCCAATACGTTCCGTTCACCTACCCCACGGAGCCGGGCCCATATATGAACGCTACCAGCACCTCCACGATTATGTCCGACGGCACATGGCTGGGCATCAGCGCCCTCAACTCTCCGCCGCGGGGCACAAGCGATGACTTCCTATACTCGGCTCCGAGTGAAGCTCTGCGTAGCCACCTCTTCGAGCCGGTCTGGAACGGCGGCCTCGGCGTCTACCGGCCGGACTTCTTCAAGAGCTGGCCCTTTTCCCGCGTGCAGTGCATGCCGGCATTGAGTGGTCGGGACATAGGCGGCTGCGACTGGGGCGCTGCCGCGCCTCCGCCCCAAACGCTCGGGGCCGTGCAGTCCCTGCCCAGCCTGACGATACGCGCCGCCCGGAGTGCCCGGGATCTGCGGCCGGAGGTCGATGTCCTGCTGACGATCCACAACGACGGGACCCTGCCTGCGCAATCCATCACGATCGACTCGATCACGCTGCGCACGCTGGCCGGCTTCGGCCAAGCCACGATCCTCAGCCCCGCGCTGCCGATCCGGGTGAACAACCTGGCGCCCGGCTCCTCGACCCGAGTGTTCCTAACGCTCAACGTTCCTCCCGGGGTCACACGGATCAGCATCACCGAGCAAGGAACGCACACCTCCGGACACACGGGACAGCCGACAGTATACCGGTTCAGCGAAGCGCAATCGCTCATTTTGCAGTGAACTGCCTGCAGTTGAAATCAGTCAACAGGAGACTCTCAATGAAACTTGTTTTCGCAGTAGTTCTTCTCTTCGCCGCGGTCCCGGCGTGGACAGCCGAAATCCACACCTTCAGCCTTCTGCCCGACGACGGGAGCATCTCCGGCGCTCCCGGCGAGACGGTCGGCTGGGGATACTCGATCGAAAACCAAAGCACGACTCACTGGCTGGTCACCTCCGGTCTGGTCCCGGGCTCCTTCCAGTTCGGCACACCGGACATCATCTTCGACTTCCCGATCCTGGCGCCGGGCAGCAGCCTAACGCTTCCGTTTGACGCCGCGGCGTCGGAAGGCCTGGTGGCGTTGACCTGGGATGCTTCCGCGCCTCTCGGCGCGGTCGAGTCCGGCAGCTTTCAGCTGAACGCGGAATGGTGGGACGGCGACCCGTTCGCCGGCGGCCAGTTCGCGTCTTCGGCCGATCCTCTGAGCCAGTCCTACCAGGCCACGGTGGTACCGGAACCCGGCACAGGCGCTCTGCTCGGCGTGGCCATCCTCGTTGCCGGCGGGGTGGCCAGCGTGCGGCGGAGGCGAGCCGGCGCTGAGCCTCTGCGCTGAAGCGCCGTTGTTTCGGGGGTACCAGGGATGCGGCCGGCGCCCCCGCGGTGCAGATAGGCGGTTCGGGATCGTGCCGGGCTTGGAGGGGAGCCTGACTCGTGTCATAGGCCACATCGCTGTTTCACACACTGTCGGACCTCGGAACAGTGGAGCACGCACTTCTGGACAACCACTTCTGGACAACCATGACAAAAAGCAGATCCACAATAATAGGCCTTCTTGTTCTAACGGCATCAGCACGGCTTGGACTGCCGCAGGATGCAAATGTAATAGTCAGCACTGGTCCGGTCACAACCGTGAGAGGCAGCCAGCCAGTGAAGCCGGCGGTCGGGGTCGGGGGCCGCCTGGACCTGAACGCCAACTTCGGGCCCTATATCGTTCCCGGTCAGCAGCTAGGCCAGGACGGAGTTACAATCCTCAACGACCCCTTTGACATCGCTTACGCCACGCGGAAGCAACCCATACAGACGAGCGACTGGTGGACAGGTTTGGGCCTGCAATGGAGCGGCTGGGTGGTGGGGCGCACGTCGCCTGAAGGAAATGTCGGCCGCTCGCAGGGCTTTATCAGCGAGCCGTTCCAAATGCAGTTTGTCGATGTGCTCAGTCCGATTTCCGGTTTGTCCGTTCCTCTTCAAGGCCTGCGTTTCTGGAATCAAAACGCCATCGCATTGCGCACGGACGGTAAGATCCGGGACAACGATCCTTTCAACCCTACGAACAACTTCGCAGGGCGCGGAGAAATTTCGCGCGAGGACTCGCCGGAAGTAACAGTGGGGCTGGCCAACGTCCACCCGTTAGGAACCAGTCAGCCCACGAAAGCTCCCTGGTCGAATGTCAAGGTGAGAAGTTATTCGGACTGGGGTGTCGAAGTTTCTTACGCCGACCAGAGCAACGAGATGACCATTACGATGAGCAACGGCAGCCCGTTTGTATGGTGTGAGCGCACCAAGGGGACCGCGCCGCTCACAGTATGGGCGGGCGATCTTCAGAGCAGCAACACTTTGACCGTCTGGTACAACCAAGACGGCGTCCTTGGCCTGACAGTAACCACTTACTTCAATCCATATAACAACGCGTCGCCGAATCCTCTTCCCTCGACAGCATCTTATGCGATCTTCGCCGACCAGGGCTCCTGGACCGAATCGCGCGCAAGCACTTCCGCGTCGATGTTCACCAATGGCTCGGCGGCACGGGTAGCCGTTCTGGCAATGCCCCACAATATCGACGCATCGGACACGAGTGCCTTGGTTGCGGCTCTTAAAGACCTGCAGCAGTACTCCTGCGCGAGAATCTCGAGCACGAAACTGCATTACCCTCCCATTCCCGGATCCGACACTAGTGTCGCTTTGGCCGGAGCAACCTTGCCGCTGGGTTATGACGAAAAGAACTCCGTCCTCCGTTCCAAACTCGAGGTAGCCACCACGTTCTTCCCGACAAGCGGCTGTGTTGCCGGTAGCCCTCCGCTCCAAATCGTCTTTCCGCATCATAGGAAAGTCATGAACGCAACGAATAAACAAAACATCCTGACCGCAGGCAACCGGCCGCAATATACGTGGCGTGGCGTAAAAGGAGAATATCAGGCTTACAAGGGCGCCTGGTACGTTCAGGAACTCGCAACCAAAGGCGTCCTTCCCTTCCTGCCCGGCGTGGCTCTCAACTCTCAAGTGGCCAATCCGCTGCAGCCAGGCCAATCCGCCGCTGAAGACATCTACGAAACGATGAAAACCTGGTTCTATGTTCAGGAACCTGTGCCCGCGCCAAACAAACTCAATTCGGTCCTCCGCAATCTGGGTACTTACATGGGCTTCGGAATTAACACCTACATTCCTGGACTGGCGGGCGTTTATGAGTCGCTGGTTATCGCCGACCAACTCGCACAGTCGACGACGTTGGCGAGTGAAGGAGTGGACAAGGACTTAGGAAGACCGAAAACGGCTGTTGCGGCTGAAATTCGCGACGAGCTTCTGCAGTCGCTGAAGGAACTCGTGGGCCAGTGGGGATCGATTTATACTGCGCAGTTCCTTGTCTACAATCCGGACTTCAACTCGACATATGGTTTTCCCGATGGCTATGGGTCTGTTCAGAACTTTAACGACCATCATTTTCACTACGGTTACTTCCTTCAAGCCGCGGCCATGATCGGGCGATATGATCCCGACTGGGTGAAGGCATACCTGCCGTACTTAGATCAACTGCGGCGTGACGTCGCCACATATGACAGGTCGGACCCGCAATATCCATTTCTGCGTGAGTTCAGTCCGTTTTATGGACATAGCTGGGCCGATGGAACGAGCACCGGTGGTGGCAACAATCAGGAATCAACAAGCGAAGCCATCAATTTTGCTGCGGGCCTGCTGGCGCTCGGCCAGGTTGTAGGCAACAAAGAATGGCGGGATTTGGGAATGTATATCTATGAGCACGAGGTTCTCGCCGCCGAACAGTATTGGTTTAACCAGGATGCCGACTTAATGAAGAGCTCCGGTACTTACTACAACGGAAATTGGCCGGACAGCTTAGTTCATTACAAAGGACCTGATGGAACACCCTGGCTAACTACGCTGTGCACGAATGCAAAGCAGTTTGGTGTCTTTCGAAATACTTTCTTCGGAGGAATCAGAGGATCCTATACGATTCAGGCCACGCCATTGAGCGCCTTCACACTTTATTTGGGCCGTGATCAGGATTGGTTAGCGGCCACGTGGGCCCAATTCGTTAAAGAGAAGAGCTACGATAATGCGCCGGCGCCGTACGAGGTGCTGGTCGCCGGCATCCAGGCCCGCCTGCCGGACTCGGGTACGTCAATAGACGGCCCCGGACTTGCAGCCGCCTTGCAACGGATCAACGCGCTGCATGATAACTTCCCCGGAGCGACGAATTCCATGGGGAAATTCTGGACTTACACGAATTCGAATCTTGGCCAAGTGGACACCACAGTAGTGGCTGACACCGCCAGCTATGGAGTGTTCAAGAACGGAAGTAAGCGTACCTTTGTTGCTTACAATCCCACGAATAGCCAGATCGTTGTGACGTTCACCGACACGTTGGCCGGCTCCAAACGTACCCTGAGCGTGCCTGCTTTATCGATGGCGACTGACTCCGGCACGGGGCAACCGCAAATAGATACGCTTGCACCGTATACAGCAGATGCTCAGAGGCTGTACCTTCGAAGCTCTGGTAATCTTAATGGGCTGCCGGGCAGTTGGATGCCCACCCCTGGCGAAATGCCATATCCTGCCGATACTTCCGCTATCGACGCTTCTCTGAAGATTGTTCCTGTGCGGCCGGACGCGAAGAACTCCACTCCTATCGATATACCTGATACCTCTGCGATCGCCAGTTGGACTGGAAAGTTCAGTGGACGTCTAGTCGATGACGGCCGCCCGGTCACACGCTTCGCTCTGTATTTTAATCAGGCTCTGTTTCCCGGATGGTTGCAAGATCCTAAAAAAGCACCGAACACCGTCACCATGCGATTCGTTTACGACTTCGATTCAGACGGCAAGCCGGATCGGGTCGAGATCGTGCAGAACGCACCGATGGTTGTCGGCAACTGCTTTCTCTACCAGAGCAAGATTACGCACTATTACACCGATCAGTCTTTTGGCGGACCGGAGGGCATTCTGCCAGTGTTTATTGGCATTAAGAATCAACCCGGCGGAAACGCCCCATTTCCCCAGGCAGTGAAGGATGGAACACTCGCTGTGCAAATTTACGGCGGATCCGGCGGACAACCGCTCTTTCCTGTACCGGTTTCCGTAGAGACAGACCCCGTCTTAAACCGCGCATCCTGGATCAAGCCGCCCTACGTGCCAGAAATTGGGCAACCGCCGCCAATCACCAGGATCTCTATTGTGGCGGGCAAACACTCCAGGAATGGAACAGAAGTCGACGTTCAATTGACTATCACGAATACAGGAACGGCAGACGCTTCGTCTATTGAGTTTTCTCAGATTACTCTGCGCGTGCTGGATGGTTCGGGGCAGATCACACTAGCGGCGCCAAGCCTGCCGCTAAAGATCGGTCGCCTTTCGCGTGGCGCTTCTTTAACCATCACGTTGCGCCTGATTGTTCCCTCTACTGTTAAGAGACTTGCGATCACCGAGAACGGAACAGTACATTCAAACGGAGATGCTACACATCGCTTTAGCTTCGGACAAGCAATCTTCCCATAAGCGCTCCTAACGGATATGACAATGCCCCACAAATGCTCGCCCGACCTATTTACGTTGAAACGGTTGACATTAGTGTGGCTCCCGGCAGTGTTTGCTACCGCCGGAGTTGTCCTTGCTCAAGCGCGTGTGGAGAACACGCCGCCACTTTGGGTACGATCGCAAACGGAACTGAGCTCCAGGAGTTCCCTTCCGGGAAGCAGGGTAGAGGCAGTTGTCATTCGGGACTATTACAGCCCTGGCGGATTCTCGATTCCTATGGGTAGCGAGATAAAAGGAAGGATTGTCGCGACGACGCGAAAAGATCGGTCTGCCTTGCGCCTGCTATTTGAGTCCGTAACGATCGCAAACCGGGACTACCCTCTGAAAGGACATGTTCTCGAGGTCGACAACGCAAGGGAGCGCGTAGAACCGGACGGCACAATCCTGGGCCTGGAAGAGTTTGGCAAGCGGCCCGGCAAGATCGAACTCATTCTGATGGCCGCGGCATTTGCTCATCCGGCAATTCTTGCATCTGCGGAAGCCACGAAGTACATCATTCGCGAGGTCAAGCACCCGGAGGTTCATTTTCTCCCCGGGACGGATATCGCGGTAGTCATTGATGAGTTTCCGCCGGGACCTTTCCCCAAAGTGGCGGCAAAGCAGGATCCCGTAACGCCCGAGCCACTGGCACTCCTGCTCGAAAAACTTCCGAACCGAACGACCACGAAGAACCCGATCCGTACCGGCTGACTGGGTCAATATCGCGTTTCTTGGCAGCAAAGAAGCATTGATCGAGGCATTTGAGGCAGACGGGTGGTCACCTGCCGCGCGGGCATCTCTTCGGTCCGATACCAAGACTTTCCTGGCCGTGGCGGAACATCATTCTTACAACAGCGCTCCGGTCTTCACTTTCTTGCTCGACGGCCGAGAGCCCGATCTGGTGTTTCAGAAGCAAACCAACACATTCGCGAAGCGTCACCATATCCGAATCTGGCTTACCGACAAAATGTGGAATGGCAAACCGATCTGGCTGGCCGCCGCTACTCACGACACCGGAATCGATTTCTCGTTCGAGGCAAAGACATTCGCGCATCGAGTGGAGTCCGATATCGACCGGGAGCGACTGAAGATCATCGACGATTTCCGGTTCCTGCGAAAGGTTGCCTCTTTCTCTTATATGAGGCGCTCGTCTGTCGCAAGCGAAAGCAAGAATGCCACTGGAGATGTGATTCGTACCGATGGGCGTCTGGCGGTCGTGGAACTTCATCAGTAAGGGCTGCCTGGCGGGTCTAGCGACTCCTCTCCGCGATCATGATATTGCTACCGCTTCGGTCAGGCTGTGTGTACAAAACCCATTTGCCGTCGCTCGAAACCGATAGTCCGATATCAGTTCCGCCTCCCATCAGGACATCCGTCAAATTGACAATAGAGCGAAGCTTTCCCGTGTTTGGGTTGAATGCACGAATGGCTGCCGGACGCGTTCCATCGGAGCGCGCGACAAACACCACCTCATTTCCCGTGACCGCCCAACCTTGAATCACCAGCTTGTTTTCACGCCCGATCACCGGAACCGGTTTCGCCGGCTCTCCTTCTCCCTTGGATCCCGGCATTCGGACGATCACCTCGTTGTCAATATCGAAAAGGTAGAGCCATTTTCCATCCGGGGATTCGCGCGGCCCGAAAGCAACGGTTAGCGTCACCGGAACCGGCGTTCCACCGGATAGAGCCCGTTTCCATATCTGACATTTACCGGAAGGGTTCCTGCAAAAGTAAACCGTCTGGCTATCCGCCGACCAGCCCGGAGATTCTGCCGGGGAAACATTCAAAGCCTGCGGCTCCGCACATCGTAGCGTCCCCTTGGGGCACTCCAACACAAATATGTCGGAATTACCCTTGAGGCGGCTGTTGAACGCAAGATAGCGGCCGTCGAATGACCACTGTAAATTGTCGATTGCTGGTCCGTTCAAGTATGTCACCTGCGCCTGTCCCGACCCATCCTCCCTCGCAATCCAGATCTCCCTGGTTCCCGAGCGGTCGCTGATCCATGCGATCCGTCCGTCCGGCGCGTAGACCGGATTATAGTCACGTTGCGTGGATCCGATCAGGCGCTCCGGCTTGCCTACGCCCGTTGCTGCAATCCGGTAGACATTCAAGTCCCATACCAGGTTCACCCACGCTATTTTGCCGGTGTGCCTGCCTGTCCCGGGACTCACTGCATCCACGCTGCCCTGCGCCACCTGCTCCGGCCGTGTCGGCGCGTTCAATGGAAATCGCCATATTCCATGTACTGTCCCGCGGCACTGACACGACACCAGCAGGCTTTTTCCATCCGGCGCCCACGTGTGTTCATAAATGCTGCGACCATGTGCGGTAAACTTCTGCTCCGCGCCGCCACGGGTCGGGACCAGATAAATGTCATCTGCCCAGAAACCCGCGACTCTCTTGAACGCAACCGTTTTTCCGTCGGGCGAGAACTTCGGGCTCCAGTCCCCCCAGATACCCGATGGCGGGGAGGTAACTTTCCGCTTCTCGCCGGAGCTGAGGTCGTAGAGGTAAATTGCGAGTATTCCTGGGCTTTCCGGGGGCCTATCCGAAAACGCCAGCAGATTGCCATCCGGTGACCAGTCGATCGAGGTACTCAGATCCTCGCTTCCCAGATCCAGAATTTTCTGCTCTGCGCTACCGTTGCCGCCGATCAAGTAAAGAGCGCCCTGGCGGTCGATTCGTCCTTTGAATGCGATCCGCGTGCCGTCCGGGGACCATGCAAGGTATCCGATCTGCCCCTCTTTCAAGCCGGTTAACTTTGTCGGTTCGGCGTCCCTATCCCGCTTCACGTAAAGCTGCCGTGGACCGTCCAGCGTGGCAGTCCAGGTAAACGCAATGGCATCCCCGTTCGGGGACAGAGCCGGCGCCCATTCCCATCCGGGTTGCGACGTCAGTGGCTTCAATGTCAGGTCCGTGAGGTCCCCGGCATCCCGCTTGCTTCTTGTGTGCCAGAGCATCACACCCGCGATCACCAGCATCGTCGCCAGCGCCGGGATCCACCAGCTTCGCCGCCCGGCGCGCGCACGCTCCGCCTCTCTGACCGCGAGAATCTGGTCCAACTGTGCAGCCACTTGCGCGGCGCTCGGACGATCCGAAGCAGGCTTCGCCAGCATCGACTTTATTGCCCATCTCAACTCCGCCGGAGTTTCGAGTGGCAGTTCGCCGCTCGGTTCCTTTGTCATGATGGCGTGTGCGGTCTCCAGCGGCGTATCCTCCGGAAACGCGTGCCGGCCAGTGAGAAGCTCGTGCAGTACCAATCCCAGGGAAAAGACGTCGCTCGCGGAAGTAGCCGGTTCGCCGCGCGACTGCTCGGGCGACATATAACAGAGTGTCCCGGCCCCGATGCCGGTACTGGATGTCTCTGTAGAGATCGAGACTCGCCGCGCGAGTCCGAAGTCCAGGACTTTCACACAACCGTCCGGACGCACAATGATGTTTTCCGGCTTTATGTCGCGGTGCACGATACCTTTGGCGTGAGCTGCGGCCAAGGCTCGCGCGATCTGCCGTCCAATTCCGACAGCCTCTTCGACCGGCAGCCGCTTCCCGCAAAGGTCCCGCCCGGAGTGTCCGTCCACCAACTCCATTACGATCGCGATCGAGGATCCCGAGCGAATCACCTCGTGAATTGTCACGATATTCGGATGATTCAGCGCGGATGTTGTTTGCGCTTCCCGCAGCAGTTTCTGCGTGGCGTCGGGATCCATTGTGATGTCGGAGCTCAGGAATTTTAATGCGACCCTGCGGTTTAATTCGGTGTCTTGCGCGGAGAGTACATAACCCATCCCGCCTCGGCCGAGGCTGCCCGTAATCTCGAACTTTCCAAATAACTCCCCGGCGTTCGCAGGAGGCGACGACAGCGCACTGAACTCTTCGAGCTGTGTCAGCACTTCGCTCGCGACCTCCGGACTCACACCTGCCGAGTCCAGAAATGCCTTCCGTTCGTCGGACGGCAGTTCAACAAGTTCCTCGCAGAGTTTGAGGACCTGCTTCCACTGCTCGTGACTTAGGACGCTTGCCCGTTGCGAGCCCCCTGATGGATTGAACTCTGCCACGCTGATTCTAGTTTTTCCATGCGCTCTGCAGCCAGCGCCGCGCGAACTGCCAATAGCGATGCACTGTAACTACAGAGCATCCCAGTTTCGGAGCGATTTCCTCTGCTGTCATGCCCTCGAACACTCTCATCTCAACTACTGCTCGAATCGCGGGTTTGAGATCTTCCAGCCGGGAAAGCAATTCTTCGACTTCCGCAAGGCTGGAGTCTTCCTCCACCCGGACTTCCTCCCACAGCGGAACCTTTTCCGCTCTTCTTGAGATCGGACGGGAGTGGTAGATAAGCAGCCGTTTCATGATTAATCCGGCCAGCGCGAAAAAAGCCGCCTTCTCGTTGTTGCTGTCGCGATCCGACGGCTTCAGAGCCTTGATTTTGATCAATTGCAGATATAGCTCATTGACGAGCAAAGTGGGTTGCCAGCTATGCATGCGAGGTTGCCGCAGCAGGTGCCCGGCAGCAAGACGCTTCAGCTCAGGATAGAAAAGTTCCATGAGTTGTCCGCCGGCGCGACTATCCCCGGCTCGAAAGGCAGCCATGAGTTCGGCGATTGCGTCAGGCGCCGGATCGAGCACCATCCGGCCATTCTATAAAAGTCCAGCCGCTCAAAGAGTTTGCTGTCTTATCTACTCATGCTGAACAGGAAATTCGCGCCACACAGAAGTTGAGAATCCGCCACCTTGGGTTAGCCGCCGACAGGAAGGCCGGAGATTCAAACACGACGCGGTGGGCAGAAGTTCGGACGCCGTAGCGTGATGGCGCCACTGTTCAACGCGATGCAGCGGCCGCAATGTAAGAACGACGTGCCGGCCACAGAGGCCAACGTTGGCTATTGCTTCTCCGCAACCCTGAACGTAATCCTCACCGTCGAGTGGGGCCAAATCGACTCCACCAGAGGGGTGACTGTGATGTGCTGGCGGCCCCTTGCAGCCACAAGTTCCTGGATCGTTGCTGCTGCGCGCTCAAGCTCGTCGCCGTTGTACAGGGTTTCCACCCGCAGGTTGACCTTGCGCTCTTTGAACCGTTCCAGAATTTCCGAGATGGTCACCGTGTCGTCGCCTTGGTATTCAATGGATTGGATCAAAGGTCGCTCGACGACCACAAAACGCACTATGGCACCGGCGGGGCCCATGTCGGTTTCCCAGGCGATATTGGAGAAGCGCCCGGTGTTATACAGAGCTTGAGAGACGCAAGGTCTCGATATCGTAAGCACCGCCAATGCGGGACGCGATAACGGCTCGCAAGACAGACTGCGGTAGGCGCCTCAGGCCCCGGAATTCAATCGTCTCGATGGTTGGCCCCGGCAGCTTTGGGGACGGGAGCTGAGGAAGTTCAGGAACCGCTTCAAAAGGATTGCGTTGTGTCGAGGATGTGACCGGCTCTCTGGGTTTCGTAGCTTGAGCCGGGACGATCTGGGCTCGAAGAAGGCAGATACCAATCAACGGCGCCAAAACCAACGTAACGTACCTCATAAGAACCTTGGCCTTTCAGCTTGCCAAGTTCCGATTCGAAAATCGGTAGCAGGTGACTGGCACGACTTCATCCTACACGTTTTTGAGAAGTCCTTCGGTTGACAATGTAATAATCTACCGGAACGGTCATACGCGACAGAGCCGGCGATCACGGACGCTGCGGTAAGCGTCATAGGCCGGAAGCGGACTGAGCCCGCGTCGATGACCGCCTGATCCAGCAGCATACCTTCCTTGAGTCGAAGCTCGATGAAGTCAACCAAAATGATTGAGTACGCACGACGATTCCGGGCTCCCGCGATGAAGCCGATCATCGAGGTGGTGGTCAAGAACGCGTGCAGCACGCCATGAGCCGGTAGGATGCCGACCAAGGAAAACGGAATCGCCGCCATGAATAACCAGGGGCTTCACGAATGACTGGCACCAGCCGACCATCAGGATATAGATCACGACCAGCACTGCGCCGAACGCCAGGCCGAGGTCCCGAAAGACCTTGTAGGTGATGTGCCACTCGCCATCCCATTTGATCGCGTAGCGTGTGTCCGTTGGCGGCAGTGACGCAGTGTACTGCTCGATGCGGTAGCCGTCCTGGATCTGGATTCGTTCGATTTCGGGGCGATCTTTAGCATGGCGTAGACCGGGCCTTCGATGACGCCTGCCAGATCGGCCGTAACGTAGGTCACCGGCATCAGGTTCTTGTGATAAATGCTCTTGTCCTCAAGAGCGCTCTCGACTGTGTGCGATCTCGCCGATAGCGACCATGCTGCCGCCGCGGCCTCGCAGCTTCAGGCTTTTTAACGCTCGAGAGCGGAACGTGAGGCCCGCGCGAGGCGCACTACGGTCGGTACGTCTTCTTTCTCCTCGGCGGCATGCAGCAGGCCAACGGAATCACCCACGCTCGCCAAGCGAAGCACGCGCGCTACATCCTGGTCGCTGATGCCGTTGAGAGCGGCTATCTCGCGGTCGAGACGGATGCGGTACTTCGGCTGATCGTCTTTTACGTACCAATCGACATCGACCACGCCAGCGGTTTTCTCGAAGATGTTGCGAATCTGCCCGGCGATATTGATCTGACCGTTCTGCGTGGGGCGTAGACCTCCGCGACCATCGTTTCGAGCACTGGCTGGCCAGCGGCACTTCGGCGACCTTGATTCGGGCTCCGGAGCCCCGGGCTACAGGAGTTAACTGCTCGCGAACACGCTCGGCGATGTCATGACTCTGGAGCTTGCGCTCAGACTTGCCTATGAGGTTCGCCTGGACGTCAGCGACGTTGGGGCCACGGCGCAGGAAGTAGTGGCGCACCAGGCCATTGAAGTTGGACAACGAACCATGGGCTTCACAGGGCGATGAGCTTCTGGCCGTGAACGGCCGTCCGTTCACAGGAGCTTCTGTATATCGCGGTGAACTTCGACGTGTTCGCCGTTACCTGGATGCCGCCAATCGCTTGCCTCCAGAAGAATTCTTCGTGGTATATACCAACTGGCCGTCCCAAATAACTACTCGCTCCGGGTCGGCTGCCGTCCGGACATTCGACATCCACTTCGCGAACTGTACGTGTGGGTCGCTCACTCAAGCTGAAGTTTTCTGGTACTGCATCGTTCCACCGGCATCCTGCGTCCTGCTCGGACTGCTCGTGGCGGTTGCGCGACCACACTCCCAGCGTTCGGTCATATGGTGGCCAGTTGCGCCGACTTTCATGGCAGCGGGACTCCAGACTCTCATTGCGATCGGGGCATCTGAAACTTTCGAGCAGTAACGAGCCTGCACGCCGCAATGGAGTCGGCGCCGAAATCTGTGCTCTTACACTGGTGTTCGGCGTTCGTGACATGGCGTTTCGGAGTGTTCTGGAGATGCGTTTCCTCGATGGTCGCCACGATGGCCGTGTTGATGATCTATTGGTCACCACGACCGGCTTATGTTGCTCCTACACTCGTACAAACCTTCTACACAGCGGTGTTGTTCGTCTTAGTCATTTCTGGAGGGCACCGTCGGTTCTTGATTGTGTCCGGTACTCTATTGACGATGCCGTTTCTGTATTCGGCCGTCTCAACTGTCTGGGCGGTACGGTGGGTGGTGCCCATACGTCACGCCGTACTGGCGTTTCTATGCGGGGGCCTGCTGGGTTCAGCATGGTCCGTCATGCGGTCTACCGCGCCGAAGCGAGAGGAGATTTTGGGTGGGCTCGCACGATAAGCACTTACGGTGTGACAGCGAATGCTGCCAAGATTGGCACGCGTGTGATTGTGAAGAGGGCAGCAGACATGAGCACAGTAAATGGGTTGGGGCAAAGACCCCGGGGAAGGATCGTCTAGGCATGAGGCGCTGTTTCGCAATTTTGGCATTTGTAGTTCCAGTGGTCGCACAGCAGCACGACCTGTTGCTGAAAGGCGGTCGCCTGATCGATCCGAAGAATAGTATCGATGCGCGGATGGACGTAGCCGTGCGCGCAGGCAAGGTGTCGGCAGTGGCGCCGAATATCGACGCTTCTACGGCGCGGCGGACGCTTGACGTGTCGGGACTCTACGTGACGCCAGGGCTGATCGACCTGCACGTGCATGTGTACCATTCGCCGAACGTGAAGGACGCATGGGCAGGCGACAACTCGGTGCAACCGGACGCATTCAGCTTCCGCACCGGGACGACAACGATGGTGGACGCAGGGTCGGCGGGTTGGCGAAACTTCGAGCACTTCCGGTTCTCGGTGATCGATCGCGTGAAGACGCGCGTACTGGCGCTGATTAATATCGCGGGGTTCGGCATGATGACCGATTTCGTCGAGCAGGGCGATTTCGACGCGCCGGCGGTTGCTGCGCTCGCCAGGAAACATAAGGACGTCGTCGTAGGCGTGAAGTCGGCGCATTACGAGAAGCCCGACTGGCAGTCAGTGGATCAAGCGATCGCCGCAGGCAAGGCAGCGGGCATCCCGATCATGGTGGACTTCGGCTACTTTCTGCCGGAACGCCCGTACTGGCAGCTAGTGACGGAGCGGCTGCGTCCGGGCGATATCAGCACACACATGTTTCGCGGACCAGTTCCCTACCTCGATAAAGACGGCAAACTCTACGAGTACTTGAAACGAGCCCGAGCGCGCGGCGTGCGATTCGACGTCGGACACGGCGGTGGCAGCTTTGCGATGCGCAACGCGGTCCCGGCGATTCAACAGGGGTTTTACCCCGACTCGATTTCGACTGATCTGCACAATGCAAGCATGAACGCCGGCATGATGGACATGCCCGCGACGATGTCGAAGCTGCTGGTTATGGGGATGCCGTTAAAAGAAGTGATACGCGCATCGACGTGGACGCCGGCACAGATGATTCATCGCGAGGACCTCGGGCACTTGTCGGTAGGCGCGATCGCCGACATCGCGGCGTTCAACGTGATGAAGGGCACTTTCGGGTATGTCGATGCGCATGGCGCGCGAATCGAGGGACAAGAGCGCATCTTCTGCGAACTGACGGTGAGCAGCGGGAATGTGGTGTGGAACTGGAACGGCCGCGGCGGAGATGACTATAAGAAGCTTCCGCCCGACTACGGGGTGCGTCCGGGAATCGATAAGATCATTGTGCCGCCGAGATGAGAACTTGGGGACTGGCGATTCGGGCTGCCGTGGCGCTTAATCTCAAGGGCAAAAGCAAGCCGAAGACGGGGCGACCGAGCAGCTTCATCGC
This sequence comes from Bryobacteraceae bacterium, assembly GCA_963844855.1. Classification (GTDB taxonomy): domain Bacteria; phylum Acidobacteriota; class Terriglobia; order Bryobacterales; family Bryobacteraceae; genus DASQDN01. The sequence continues at coordinate 194,201 of CAWJQP010000075.1, read as the reverse complement.
AGATCCCGGCATTTATTCGGCAGGTCGCCAGAGAGCAAAAATTGTAGGGGACGATGAGAACCGAATTGCTTAGATTCAACGGAGCCGTCGAGCGGGATCCCGCCATTGACGCCTGGATCAAGGATCATGCCGGTGGGTTGGGAGCTATTGCGCATCAGTGGTTTGAGGTGATGCGAAAATGCGGGGACGAAGTGAGGGAACTCTTGCATGACGGTTGTCCGGTTGCATGTCTGGGGGATGCGCCCTTCGGCTACGTCAATGTGTTCACCGCACACGTAAACGTCGGATTCTTTCACGGCTCAGCGCTGCCGGATCCGGCTCACTTGTTGCAAGGTACAGGCAAGTTTATGCGCCATGTGAAGCTCAGACCCGGAGAGGCCACAAACGCCGCAGCCCTAAGCAGGCTCATCGAGATGGCGTACTCGGATATTAAGGCGCGCATCGAAAACGGCTAGCTCTGAGACGTCGATACGGATGCCTTTATTCATTGCGGAGCGCCACCACCGGATCGACGAGCGACGCGCGGCGCGCCGGAACAAGACAGGCCAGAGCTGCCACCGTCAGGAGAATCAGAGAAGCCGCCGTTACAGTTGGAAGATAGTCTGGCCGAAAGCCGTAGAGCAGGCTTGCCATCGAGCGCGCCGCGATTGCTGACAGCGCCAAGCCCAGGGCGAGTCCGGCAAAGGTCAGCGACAGACCTCTCTTTCCGAATGCGAGCAGTATCTCGCCGGACGTGGCTCCTAATGCCATGCGTACGCCGATCTCGTTGGTGCGCTGCATCACTGCGCAGGAGAGCACACCGTAGAGTCCAACAGACGCCAGCAACAACGCCAACATTGCAAATGCGCCCAATAGAGCAGTGCTCTGTGTCGGCGTCGATAGTTGCCGTTCAACAATGTCTTCCATCGTTCTGATGCGGGCGAGCGGCTGATTTCTGTCAACTGACCAAATGGCCTGATGGACCGCAGAGATGATAGATGCGGGTTCGACGGCGGTGCGGACCACGATGCCACTCGGCAAATCGTTGGATTGATCCGCTTGCTCGTGCACGCGATAGATCGCGGGCCTGGAGACTTCAGCGACGCCACGCTCACGGATTTCCTTCACGACTCCGACGATCGTGTACCAGTAGCCTTTCTCATTGAGGCGCTCGAATCTGAGTCTCTCTCCGAGTGGCGAGCGCCCAGGGTAATTGCGATTCGCAAACGATTCGTTGATTACGACCACGGGCGACTCGGATTTTCGATCAGAAGTTTCAAAGAACCGGCCTTCGCGCAATCGCGCGTCGATCGTCGTAAAGTAGCCATGAGTCACTACGCGGGTTAGCGCTATTTGATCAGAGATGCTGTCTCGTGTCTGGCCCGCCAGAAGATAGAACCGCGAACCATCGGTTACAGTTAGCGGAATTCGCGAGATGGCGCCTGCGTTGGTCACGCCGGGAATCGCACGCACCTTCTCCAATTCCGCATTCACGAAGGCTACGCGTCTGTCGAAGTCCTTGTAACGGAGGAGCGGCGTCTCAAACGTCAGTAACTTTTCGGTACGGATTCCGAGATCGGTGTTCCACAGGTGTTGAAAAGTCTGCAGGAGCAGGCCGCCGGAGGTCAGCAGCGCAACAGCGAGCGCCGTTTCAACAACGATAAGCGAGTGCTGGAGCCAATGGCTGCGCGCGCCGACAGTACCGCGGCCTCCCTTGCGCAGTCCTTCCTGCGGAGTGAGGCGCGACTCGCGCAATGCCGGCGCAAGGCCGAATGCTAATGCCGCACCAACCGAAGCAAAAGTGGCGAACGCAAGCACGCGCCAGTCGAGTGTCAGACGTGCTGCGCCCATCGCCTCGGGCACGAGCCGTTCCAGAAACCGCATTGCGGGCAGAGCGAGGGCGAGTCCAGCAAGTGCGCCAAGGCCGGCAAGCACCAAGCTTTCTGTCAGGAACTGCGCGATCAGTCGTCCACGTCCAGCGCCCAGAGCCGCGCGTACCGCGACTTCCCGTCCGCGCACCGCGCCTCGCGATAACAGTAGGTTTGCCAGATTGACACAGGCAATCAGCAGCAACGCCGCCGACGCCCATAGCAGGACGATCAATGCTGTCTGGGTCTTGCCCGCCATCTCTTCCCGCAGAGGAACCACGGTCACTGAGTGCGGCCCGCGGAAATCCTTCGCAGTCACCCGCAGGCTCAGCGCGGCCATGGATTGCCTTGCGTGTTCCAGCCTGACTTCCGGTTTGAGACGTGCCACGATCTGCGCATCGTGCCATGTGAAGTTCCTTCGCAGGGCCGGAGGAAATGACGCCGGCATCCACATGTCGATTTCGCGCGAGGGCATGAAGTAGAAGCTCTGCGGCATGACGCCAATTACTTCAAAAGCCTCGTCGTTTACAGAGATCTTGCGCCCGACTATATCAGCTGCGCCGCCGAAGCGGCGTTGCCACAGACCGTGACTGATCACGACCACGCGCGTTCCCTTGTCGTCCTCATCCTCGGTGAAGACGCGTCCCAGCGCCGGCTGCACACCAAGAACACTCCAGAGATTCCACGTCACTTTTCGCGCACGAACCTCTTCCGGTTCTCCGTCGCCCGATAGAATGGCGTTGCCTGGTTGGCTGCACGCGAGATCGGTAAATACGGTGTTGAGACGACGCCATTCGGTCCATTCAGCCGGGGTTGAAAAGAACGTCGAATCTCCCTCCGACTTGCTCATGTCGTCCCAGACCATGACGAGTCGGTCCGCGTCGACATAGGGCAGGCGTCGAATGAGAATAGTGTCAAAGGCGCTGAACATCGCGGTAATTCCGCCGATGCCGAGCGCCAGCGTCGCAATCGCAATGACCGAGAACGTCGGGTTCCGGCGAACTTGGCGCATCCCGTAGCCGACGTCGCTGAAGAATTGCTCCACGCGCGTCCAGCCCCACGTCGCACGAGCGTTTTCTTCGATCATCGAGCGGCTGCCCAACTCGCGGTGAGCTGCCCATCGGGCCTCGTCCTTCGCAAGTCCATCTTCCCGGCGTTGTTGTGCTTCTTCCTCCAGGTGGAATTCAAGTTCCTCGCGCAGTTCGGCTTCCCTGTCAGGGCACCGCGACAACCAACGCAGCTTGCGAAAAAAGGAGTTCATTGTGTAGACATTCTACGAGTTTTCATGTAGAGTGTCTACTAACGCTAGTCCGAAGTCTCGGCGCATCCACGGAGTCTTGCGAAAGAGCTCTACCTGGCTGCCGCGCGCAGAATCGCAGCGGCGCTCCGTTCGACATCCTCCTCCTGCGTCAAATAGGACGATATGCTAATGCGCATCGCCGTTCGACCGTGCCATTCTGTGGGACCGCACCAGCACGTCCCGTCGTGTTGGACTCGTTCGATGACCTGTCGTGTGCGAGCCGCATCGCCAAAGGAAACCAGAACCTGGTTAAGTACGACTTCATTCAGAATTTCGCATCCGCCTAGCTGTAGCGCTTCGGCGAAACGGCGGGCAAGACGACAATTCCGCTCAATCAGGTCCGCCAGGCCTGTGCGTCCCAGGGACTTCAGAGCCGCCCAGATCTCTACACCGCGCGCCCTCCGGGAAAGCTCCGGTGTATATTGCGAAGGCTCGCGATGTCCGCCCTGCGGCAGATACGGGGCAGTCACTGACATTGCGCTCTTCAGCGCGGCCTCGTCTCTGACAAAAGCCAGACCACTATCGTAAGGGACATTCAGCCACTTGTGAGCATCGGTGGCCCAGGAATCAGCATCCGAGAAGCCTTTCACTAAGTGCGCATACTTCGGACTCGATGCGGCCCAGAGTCCGAACGCGCCGTCGACATGTACCCACGCTCCCGTCAAGCGGGCTCGCTCGCAAATCTCCACTGCTGGATCGAACGCGCCCGTGTTTACATTCCCTGCCTGCAGACAAAAAATCGCCGGACCGCTGACAGGCGGCATTTCCGTGGCAAGCATGCGACCTTGACCGTCCACCGGAACACGCGCCACGCGCGAGCGCCCCAAGCCTAGCAGTCCTAGAGCCTTGATCACAGAGGGATGCGCCTCGTCACCGACTACCACTGTGATTGGCGGCGCGCCGAACAGTCCATCTGCTTCGACGTCCCATCCGGCGCGCGCCAGGACCGTGTGCCGTGCCGCTGCCAGAGCTGTGAAGTTGGCCATTGTCGCGCCCGTCACGAATGCGCCACCGCAACTATCCGGAAGTTTCAGCACGTCCAGCAGCCAGCCGAGGCAAACCTCTTCCAACACGGTCCCGATTGGCGACGCCACAAACAGCCCCGGACACTGATCCCATGCACCCGCCAACCAGTTCGCGGCCAGCGCTGCCGGCAGCGAGCCACCCATCACGAATCCGAAGTACCTTCGTCCGGCCATGGCTGTCGTTGCCGGCGAACCGATACGATCCAGGGTCTCGAGTACAGATGCGTCTTCCATCGGTAGCTCGGGAAAAGGCTCGTCTAACGCCGTTAGTTTCGCCAGCGCCTCTGACGAGGGGAAGGCGTTCCGATCATCCAGATTCTCGAGGTAGCGCGATGCGATCTCGGCCGTCCGCTTCAGCAGGTGATTCATCTTTTCGATCGTACCGGTTAATGCAAGTGGCCTTATTGTGCAGTCTATAGGTTCGCGCCGAAGGCGAGCAGACGGCCGTCGCAATCCTTCACTACAAACTCGCGGGAGCGCCACGGCATATCGGCGAGCCCGCGCGTGAATTGTACGCCTTGGGCTGCGTACTCAGCGTAAAGAGCGTCCGCGTCTTCGACGAACAAATAGGCGTCTAGCAACTCGTCTTCATATTTTTCGGGGTTCGCTGTGGGCGGCTCGGCACAGCGGAAATGAATCGCATGCTGGTCGCGCGCAACAATGGCGTAGACTGGCGGATCCTGCCACGTGCCTAGACATTCGAAGCCGAGCTTTTCCTTGTAATAGGCCAGCGTCGACGGAATGTCGGTAGTGAAGAACTGAGGCGCGATTTGACGAATCATGACCAAGTCCAATGTAGACGATTCCGACGTATCATGGTCGAGATGGCGAATGCAGCCTACGTATCGAGTGTGCGGATCGAGCGTGTGAAAGGCCCGCTGCGGCGCGCATGGCTTCCTGCGGAGCAGGAGCCCGTTCTCTTCGGAGTACACGGCGCAGTAGCGGAGCACTACAAAGTGCCGCCGGAAGTCTTGGAACCCCATGCGACGACACTCGACTACATCGTCGCCGCAGCAGCGGGTTGACTGACCGGAACCTTCGGAGGCGCGCTGGAGGCGCGTCAAATCGATGCATCCTCCGGGAGGTTGACAGCGGATGCGACGGGCGAAGTGGAAACAGAGGATCGAGTGTTGATCATCCGCCGCATTCACGTTGTGCTGCGCTTGAAGGCGGCTCCTGAGCAAAGGGAAACCGCTGAGCGGGTCCACGGCATGTTTGCGGACCGCTGTCCCGTCTACCGGACGTTGAAACCAGCCATCGAGATCACCACGGAATTAGCATTCGAAGCCTTCTAAGATAGTTGTTATCGAAGGATTTCCTCTGTGGCCAGTAACCTACTCCGCCCATCCTCACGCAACGAAGAAGCAGACTGGATCGGAGACCGGCTGGCTCCGTTCGGTTCAGGCGTGACCGCAATCGTGCCCGGCGGTTTCGAGGCGTACGTACGGATCTTCCACCCGGCAACAGGATTGAATGACGAACCCATTCGTTGGGCTGATGTGGCAGCGAAGTCGGGTCGAACGATGCATCGGCTAGCACAGTTTCATGCGATCAATCGGCCCGAACTGAGTGATGTAGATCCCAATGTCAACGGACCGAACAACGGAAATCTGCCACTGGACCTGCTGAAGGTGTTGTACGGGACTCTTGCTGCACATACAAGCACCCCGCAGTCCTGCTTCTTCTGTCTTTGGGAAGGGTACGACTGGCGCGATACAAGCGGAGGAGGGATCACTTTTACTCCGATAGGGTATTCCGGTCCACCTGCGCCGCCCTTCGAACATAGGAATCCTATACCGGAGTTCATACGGAGGGCAGTCGCTGCTGAACCACGCGTTCGTCTACCTGGACGCGATTACCTGTTATTCGAGGGGCCGCTCGAAGGCCGAGTTGAAGTCGGCAGCAATCTCACACCCGCGTACTTCATGGACCAGTCGCCGAACCTGTTCTGGCCGGAGGACCATGCATGGTGCGCCGCATCCGAGATCGACCTGTACTGCACGCTGGTTGCCGGGTCCAAGGCGTTAGCTGAGAGTCTTACGGCAAACTCGGCTCTTGAGGCTTGTCTGATGCTCCCTGACGACCCGATAAGTTCTGACAGCGATACGATCAACGTCTGAGCAGACATCCTCTTCATCTGCTACTCACTCTTCGAGGTTCCCAGTAACCTTATTCTTGCCTGTACCGGAGCGCGTATCTGGATAACGCGAATCATGGTCACTGATCGCAAACAGCGATGATGTTTATTCTCGGGTCCAATCAGTTTCTATGTGCTGCGGTTTCTCCAGGTGGGAGTCTACAGCGGTACAACATATTGTTCCAGCCTTCTCACATCCGCGCCTCGGGTACTTCAAATAGCGTTCCCCGTCCTAGCAGCCAATTTGCGTCGAGCCGCTTTTTGACGGTCATCATCGCTTCAATCTGCTCCGGTGTGTATTGCAGCTTTAGATAACCGCGTTTGCGTTTGCCGAGTCCGTGTTCGGCCGCCACGGTGCCACCCATCTCAACCGACGTTTTCGCGAATTCCTCAAAGAGCCGATGACCCTGCTCGAATTCAACTTTGTTAGACGGAAGCAAGTTGATGTGATAGTGCCCGTCCCCGACGTGGCCATAGATGACGGTCCGGCCGTCGTAAGCTTCGCTCAGCCGCTCGCGGCAGTAGCTCAGCAATTCACGATGCTTGTCGATTGGTACTGCAAAATCGGAGATCATGCTCATCAAACCGTGCCGTTGGGCAGTTGCGAGAACAGTCTCCGGTAGCGCGTGCCGGAAATCCCGGAAGCGCTCCCGATCGGTGTCGGTCGAGCCGAACCAGGAAATGTCGGCTAGGGCGCGCCGCTGTTCCATGCGATCCCTCCAGGCATCGATGTCCGTGTCGCTGATGTCCTCTTGCTCGATGATCAGCGCCCCGCGAGCGACTGCGGGGATCTCGGGGTGCTTCGTCCGGATCAGGTCGAGCGCATCGCCATCGATGTACTCGAGCATTCGGAGACGTTCGACGGGACGCCAGATGTCAAGCGCATCGAGAGCATCATCTTCGCTGCGAAAGAAAACCACACCGGCAAGAATCGAAGCCGGGAGGGGCAGAAGTTTGAGCGAGGCTTCGACCACGATGCCAAGCGTGCCTTCCGAGCCGGCGAAAAGATCAATCCAGTCCATTCCGGGCGTCAGCGGATAACCTACGGAATGCTTTCGCGCCTTAGGCCTCGGAATCTCTTGCACATCGAAGTCGATTCGGTCGCCGCGCCGAACGTCGAGCACGCGGCCATCCATGAGCACTACGCGGAGCCGCTCGATCCAGCGGCGTGTGGCTCCGTATTTGAAGCTGCGCGATCCAGAAGCGTTGCAGGCGATCGTCCCACCGATGGCCGCAAGAGTCTCGGTGGGATCCGGCGGATAGAACTGTTTGCTTTGCCGGGTAGCCGCATGCAAGTCCATCAGATGAACACCTGCGCCGCAGATCGCCACGCCCGGTTGGACATCGAGCTTCGTGAACTTTTCCATCGAAACCAGCCATCCGCCCTCCGGACAGCGCCCGCCGGTGATACCGCTACCAGCTCCTGCAATCGTGAGCGGAGTCTTTGATCGCCGGGCGCGGTCTACGATCTCGAGAAGTTCGGATTCGTTTCGAGGAATGAGTATTTCGTCGGCAAAGCCACGAAAGCCGGAAGCGTCCTCCAGATAAGCCCATGACATCGGAATCCCTCCGTACTAGTTAAAGAGCGCCTCTGAGATTGCATTCAACCAGATCGCGACCGCTCTCGCTCCGGGATCAGGATGGCCGAGCACTCGGGCTCCCAGATAAGCGGATCGGCCCAGCTTCGGCTCCATCAGAGCCGTCGCTTCAGCGCCGCGTTGAGCCTCTTTGACCGCAGCGCGAAACGCCTCCCCAGAAAGACTTGTACCCGCGTGGCTGAGAGCCGTTACGAATGCGGCGAGAGCATCCAGCATCGTGCGGTCACCCGGTCGGGCGCCGCCCAATTCACTGAGGGCGGCAAGCCCTCCTTCGAAGGCTTGAATGTATCTCCTGGTTTCCGTGCCTCCGGCGTTTTCCAACATACTGCCTGTGCGAAGAAAAAGCACACCATAGAGCGGACCCGAAGATCCACCCAATTCGCGCCGCAGCGTATGTCCGATCATCTTCAGAGTGGCGGCGATGTCATCGAGAGGATATGAGGGAATTGCTTCCCTCACCGCCTCCGCTGCCCGCTTCATGTTGACACCAAGGTCGCCGTCGCCAGTTAGACGGTCCAGTTCGGTGAGCTCAGGCTCGGCCGCAATCAAAGCTGTACATGCAGCTTCGATCACACGCCTTGCCGTGACTCCCCGCCCAGTCAGTACAGGGTCGACGGCACGGATGTCGCTTCCGGGCGCGCTCGCGGCCAGTTGCCTATTGATATGCCCGGGATTTCGTTTCGCTACATTCGGCCAGGCGGGAGCACTGGTTGGCGCGTCAAGCCATCGAAGCCTGTCGTCATCGACACCAAGAACGGAAATGGAGATTCCCGCCATGTCCAGTGACGATAGGAACGTCCCTGCATACACTCGTTCTACATGGAATGCCTGTCCTCGCAGTAGCGCCAGCGCGTGACGAACGACGATGGCTAGTTCCATCGGCGTGGTTGCGCCGAGATTATTGACCATCACGGCAACGCGCTTTTCATCGCCGAATCTGGATTGTTCCAGAATTTCAGTGAGTAGTATTTCGACCAGTTCATCGGCCGGTCGGAGCTGCGTACGTTCTAAGCCAGGCTCACCGTGGATTCCCAGGCCGAGTTCCATCTCATCGTCACCCAATTCAAAGCTGGGTCTGCCGACCGAAGGCGCGGTACCCGCAGAGAGTGAGACGCCCATGGTTGCCAAGGATTCGATGGCCGCTCTGCCAATCGTCGCGATCTCGGTCAGGCTTTTGCCTTCGGCTGCCGCGGCGCCGACGATTTTGTGAATGAGAACAGTGCCGGCAAGACCACGCGCGGCAGTCACACGTTGATCCTTGGCGAGCGCGACATCATCATTCACAAAGATCATTTCGACTGGAATACCTTCTGATCGCGCTGTCTCGGCGGCTACGCCAAAGTTCAGGCGGTCCCCAGTGTAATTCTTGACGATCAACAGCGCGCCGGGAGGGCCAGCAACTGCCTTAATTGCGGAATAGACCGAGTCGCTGTCCGGAGAAGTGAAAACATCTCCCGCCACCGCCGCAGTGAGCATTCCGGAGCCCACATATCCGGCGTGCGCCGGTTCGTGCCCGCTACCGCCACCGGAGATGAGCGCCACCTGACTGTCGCGGATCGTTTCTGCGTCGGCACGCAAGACCACTTTATGTCCGGACAGTCGGATCAGATCGGGATTGAGAAGTACCAGTCCCTCTAACATTTCCTCCACCGCGTCTTCCGGACGATTAATGATTTTCTTCATGATCAGTTTTCCTGCTGATTCCGGCGCGCCGCTTGCATGAACGCTTGGACGCGCTTTACGTCAACCGGATTGGTCGTCACACCGTCGCGCTTGAATGCCGTCCCGACAATCAGACCGTCAGCCACCGCGAGCACGGCAGCTACATCCTTCGCGTCGACTCCACTGCCCGCCACCACTGGTGTGCCGCGAGCCGCAGTCGCAGCCCTCTTCAGATCTTCGAGCGCCGTGTGTTTGCCCGTGGCAGAACCCGTTACGATGATCCCGTCGGCGCAGCCACGCTGGACAGTCTCTTCCACCTCGTCAGTCAGTTCTCTTGGAGCCAATGGCGCAGAGTGCTTCACATCCACATCCGCGAGGATTTTCACGGGACTGTCAATCGATTTCCGATACCGGAGCAGCCGGTGTGCAACTCCCTGAATCAGGCCCTGGTCCGTTAGCCTTGCGCCGGTGTAGACGTTCACTCGTATGAACTCGGCGCCGACCGCCGTCGCAATCGCGAGTGCGCTCTCGGCATCGTTTCGCAAGACATTTATTCCGAGCGACAGGCCGGTTTGCTCTGTGACCTCTCGCCCCAAAATGGTCATGAACGTTAGCGTATGTGCCGGCGTCCGGTCCGGATAGAACGGAACATCACCAAAATTTTCCAGAATGACGGCATCGATACCACTGGCCGCCAGGGCGTGCGCGTCCTTGAGGACCCAATCGACGATGGCGTCGAATCCGAGTGTATTCCGGGGAGAACCAGGCAGCGCCGGTACGTGCAACATACCGATTATCGGTTTGCGCCTGGCCTTGAACGCATCCCATACACGGGTTTCCACGAAATCAGTAGATCATGAGCCAGAACGCCATCTAAAAGGGCAAAGATCAGCGCGGCTTCCGCCCCGCAATCGGTCGCACGGTCATCGCGAATCAATCGGCCTTGCGGGCTGTAAAGCTCAACTGATGTTCTCCCCATCCACCTGTGCCTTTCAGCTCACCCTCCGACAGAGTTCCGTTCAGGTGAAAGTCCGCAGCCTCACCGGCCTCGGACGAGTATACGCGTCCCGCAAGCGAGAGCCTTCCGTCTTTGAGAGTGCCAGTGACAGGCTCTTTTCCGTCTGGAAACCGAGCCTCGACTTTTTCGGCGGTTTGCGTGAAAGTGAGCGTGCTGCGTCGTTCGCCGCCGGGCGTTTGCCATGTGAAGTTCCACTTGCCATTCAGGTCGGCGCCGAGAAGCCCGGCAGCGGCAACGACAATCAGCAAAAGTTGTTTCATTTAGAGCATCCTCTCATGAATATCCTCGGTGAGACACCCGGCGCCGCCTGTTCGCATCGCGCCGTCAGGAGACCAGATTTACTTTGCCGCTTGCCAGATCGTAAACGGCGCCGACCACTTTGACACGCTTCGTTTCGACATAGCGGGTAAGTGTCGGCTCCAGACGCTTCACCCTCTCGACGCCGGCACGCACATTTGCCGCAATAGCTCGGTCGAGATCCTTGTCGCCATTCGTACTCACCATGCGGACCAGATCCTGAATCGAATCTGGCAGCCCGAGTTCCTTGGTTTCGAGCGCCGCTTTCACAGCGCCGCATTGGCTATGTCCTAAAACCATTACGAGCGGGGCGCCCAACACAACGACAGCATATGCGATGCTCCCCTTTACCGTAGGACCTGCGCCACTGACCACATTCCCCGCCACCCGAATGACGAATAAATCCCCGACACCTTGATCGAAAAGAATTTCCGGCGGCACGCGCGAGTCGGCGCAACCGACAATCACGGCATCCGGCGCCTGTGCGGGCGCAAGCTTCGAGAAGTCGGCCGGGCTTCGCCGAGGATTCACGGTTTTGCCCGCCACAAAACGTTCGTTGCCTTCGAGCAAGTCCTTCAGAGCCTCATCGGCGGTAAGACGCGCCGATTGCGCCGCGAGAGCGCTGGCTGGAAGCAACGCAACAAACTCACGTCTCCACATAATCGCCTCCTGACAAAAAATCAGTCCACTTCGCCGGAGTCGATTCGACTCACGAAGGATGTAGTTGGTTTACGATCATCCAATCATAGCCAACTGGCTACCATTTGGATTTCGCGGTTGTATCTCTATTTATAGGTCGACGTATGATGCCTGCTTCGTAGATAGTTTTCGGGGTCTTCGACCGAGACTGATCTACATGTGAGGGCGACGATGCTGAAACAGGAACTCCCCAACCTTCTCTTCGTTTGTCGGTTATCGATTCAATGTCTACCGGCGCCGTGTGAGCTCGAATGGGTTCTATACCTTGTTCGAGATGCGATTCGGGGGAAGTTGCGGGCGTGTCGATCCTCGATAGCGCTCCTCCCGTTCTTTTAGTCCGGATGACAGGGGGTGGGTGTTAATCCTGGCTTTTCGTTTCGTAATTTTCGCAGGTTGACGAGATTGTTGACGGCCCGATCGTGAGCGCGCTGGAGGGCTATCTCATAGCGGCTGAGATTCGTGAGAGGCCGAGCGTCACTGAGGAGTTCCCGGACGGCCAGCGTTTTGCGGACGGTTTCATCGGCCGTTTCGTAATTTTTATTGAAGCCCGCGGCCTGATCGTCCATTTCGAGATCGACCATGGCGGTCTGCACGGAGTACATGCGACGCAGGCGCCAGAGGGAGAAGGCGATTGCCTGGACGTAGGTGTGCTCGAGGGGTGTGGTGGGTTTGTAGTCCTTGACGCATTGGTCCAGGAGCTCGGCCCAAGCAGCGGGATTTTCGTTCTGGAGCACGAACATCTTGGTCGACGTTAGTCCATGTTTGACGGCGTTGAGTGACATGAGTGTTTCCTAAATGAGTGGTTTGTTGATTCCTAGTTCGCCGGAGCGCCGGGTATGGGCGGCCCACCAGGCGAGCGCGAGAGCGATGGCTAGATCGTCATGCGCGGTTCCCGGGCTGGCGAACTGCGTGTGGCCCGAGAGGCGCGTGGTGGCTCGCATGGAGGCGAGCTCTTCGATGAGTGTTTGCGCTTCGCGCAGGCGGCTGGCGATGCGGAAGGCGTGGTTCTCAAAGGCCAGTTGCAGGTTGGCGATGAGGTCGCGCTTGGGGACTCGCCAGAAGCCGTCGCTGTAGTGTTCGTGCGCGGCGGAGCCAATGGTGACAGGCATCAGACGCCAGGGCGCGTTTACGATTTTGAGGGCATCGACGACGGGCAGGCCGACTCCGGTTGCGTCGACGACCAGCGTGCATTGACCCATGGAGGACAGGGTGCGGCCGATGCGGGTTACATGCTCGGCGATGGTTGTGTAGGGCGTGTGCAGCGGCATACGTTGTAGGTAGCTCACGCTGGTTCGGGTCGAAGCTACTGGTTGCCAAGTTACGGGGTTGCGTTCGGGCGTTTGGATATCGGCTCGCTCGATGATGGCGATGGCGGTGCGATCGCGCCGCTGTCCGAGATCCAGGCCGAGGAAGAACTCGCGCTTGATGAAAGTGCCTACGGCCGGTCTCATGCGGCGATTCCGTTGGGTGTGATTTTGTCGAAGGCTAGCGGGTCCACTTGATCGCAGAGCATTAGGCGGATGAGCGTTTCATCGAAGAGCGCGTCGTCGGTGGAGTGGAATTCGCAAAGATATTCCTGACCGAAGTAGCGCGCTCCGCCGGCTTCGCGCTCCTCTTCGAGGAACTGGGCCCCGATGCGCGGGCATTCGGTGGCGGGTACGGTGAAGCGCTGCCAGCGGTCGCCGCCTTGGGTCCACGTGCGGTAGAAGAAGCCGCGTTTGCCGTAAGGCGTGCTGAGGAGCCAGAGGTCGCCGTTGCTGACGGCGAGCATGGGGCGGAGGGCTAGATAGAGAGTGTCTGTGACTTGCGCAGCTTCGTCGATGATGAGCAGCGATAGCGCGGAGAAGCCGCGGATGGTCTGTTGAATCTGGCCCGGGAGCGCGATGATGCGCGATTCGTTCGGGAGTTTGAGTGACTGTCGATTTCGGCCGTCGCCTTTTCTTGGAATTTCCAGGATATGCAGGAATGTCGCTACTTTATGTAAGAATTCGGAGCTTTGGCGCTGGGATGGGCAGGCGATGACGACGGTTGCTGCGGGCCGGTGGAAGGCTCGGTGGAGCGCATTTATGGCGCAGACGGTCGACTTGCCCCACTGGCGCGTGCAGTTCAGAATGGCTCTGTTGGCGGAGTTGAAGAGAACGCGGGTTTGATGGGGGTCGGGTTCGAATCCGAGGCTTTTTCGGGTGAATTCCTCGGCGTTCAGGCCTACACTGAGGTCTGACGCGGTCATGTGGCTGCCTGGAAATTAGCTAGGGCAATTGAGAGGGCAATGCGCGCTTCTTCAAAGGGCTTTAGCGCGTCGGTGATGATGGCTAGGAGTGTGTTGAAGGGGAGAGATTGGTTTTTGGGCGTTGCGGATCGTTTGATAGTCCGTGGCGTCCACGGTATGTCGATCTCGCAGATCATAACTTCCCCGATTTGAATCTAGCAGTTGATTATTGGCGCAAATGGGGGTATTTTGGCGTAAGTTATTGAGGATTTATGTAAATATAAATTCTCGATTCGTGTGGATTTGGTTTTTTGGGTTGTTTGGGATGGCACTGAAGCTCGGTTGTTTGTTGGTTCTGCGACGGTGATCGGTGGAGTTTTCAGCTTCGCTAACGGCGGAAGTTGTTCCGGACGTATCGGTGGTGGGGCGCTGATTTGAGACGAAGTTTGCTGCGGTAAGTCACTGGCGTCGGCAAGCTACTGTTAAGCTGCGCCGCTGAACGTTCGCGACGTGATCCGATGCTCGAAAGGCAGGCACGTACGGACCAAAGGTGATCACCGGATCTATCGGAGTCGATACGGACGAGTGACCGTGGTTCCGGAAGACTTAGTGACGATGTCCGCCCGGGAACGTGGCGAGCCATTCTGAAGCAAACTGGTGTATAGAGGAGCCGGAGAAACGACGCGTAAGTATTCTCTCGCAATTGAAGTACAACCTGGCAGTTTTAGCGCTTAGGTGCCGGAACTGCCGCCGATTCTCGTAACTGGACAATCTCTTGACGAACTGACGGTCGAGCACCGAATCCATCTGACTGTACTGGGAGTCTGTTCGTACGGATCTCCCACAGGCATCGAGGCTGGGTGAGATTGAAGTCGAGCTTCCCGTACAGAGTTTCTAATCGACGGGATTTCGCGCTGCTGATCGACGGTGATAACGGCATTTAGCAGGAGTTATCGTGTCAGACATGCGGAACGCGGGCCACATCAGCGGTTTGGGCGTTATAGGCCCAAGTGGCATCGCGGGAGCCTTGCCGACACCCGCCCGGCATTTAAATCGGCAATATCCGCGGCATCAATTGTTTCTGGCTAACGGCCCGCCCGACGGCAGATGGCTCACTCCGCGCGTGGTTAACGATCCGGCGGGATCGCTGATCATTCAGAATTTTCGAGGCTGGGCCAGGCGCCGCCCTGCCCCCGTATAATTCATAAATGGCGGCTCCGGGGTGCAACGCAGAGGGCGGTTCCCCAGCGCAAGCAATTCGCGTTGTCGACACGATCCCGACACTGCCTTGGCCCACTCAGTGGGATGCTTCCGCTCATTTTTTCGATCAGCATCGGCTGGATTATACGGGCCTCTCGCGCGAGCATGCGTTGGAATGCGGCTGGAAACTGGCCATTCACTCAGATGACATCCCGCGCTTGGTGGAAGCGTTTCAGGAGGCGGTTCGTCGCGTCCAACTCTTTAAGGTAGAAGTTCCCTTTCGCCGCTTCGATGTGGAGTATGGCTGGTTTCTTTTCCCTGGAAACCCTTTGTGCGACGAAAGCGGCAACGTCGTGAAGTGGTACGGGACGAACATTCAACTGGAGGACAGGAAGCGTGCTTGAGGATGCGCTCCGCGCGAGCGAGCAGAGTCTTCGCCTCATGGTCGACGGCCTTCCAGGTCTGATCACCTCAATGGACGCGGCGGGCGTGCTTCAGTTTGTCAATCAGCCGGTCTCGGATTTTTTCGGGAAGACCGCAGAAGAGTTGAGAGACTGGGGGTCACTTGTCCACCCCGATGACCGCGAGCACGTGGTAGCGATGTGGCGTCGTTCAATAGAGACGGGAGTGCCCTACGAAACGGTTGAGCGTCTACTCGGTGTGCGTGGCTACCGATGGTTCAACGTGCGTGGTCTCCCGCTCCGGGACGCCGATGGCCGCATCTTGCGCTGGTACTTCCTGCTCACCGATTTGGAAGAACAGAAGCGCGCTGAGGAAGCCCTGCGCGCCGACATCGAAGCGCGAAAACTGGCAGAGGCAAAGCTCCGCGAGAGCGAAGCGCATTTGCTCGAAGTGCAGAGGCTGACCCGCACCGGGAGCTTCAGACTGCATGCCAAATCAGGGAAGGTCACCGTCTCGCCGGAAGTATTGCGGCGGTACGGTATCAAGCCGGACGAGGAAACGTCAGATCCTCAATTTTGGTTCAGCCGAATTCATCCCGATGATCGGAAGCGCGTCGGCGATCTCTTTGAAAGGAGCGTAACCCACAAAGTTGACTACCGGGCAGACTACCGAATCGTTCTTCCTGACGGGACCGTCAAGCATCAGCACTCGATCGGCCATCCAGTCTTGAACGAAGCCGGTGACCTGGTCGAGTTTGTTGGTACCACGATTGAGGTTACCGAACAGGTGCAGGCTCGCGAGCAGTTGGAGAGAGCCTTGGCCGAAATCCGAGTCCTGAAGGATCAGCTTCAGAAGGAAAACGTGGCGCTCCGGGAAGAAGTCGATCGGGTATCGATGTTTGAAGAGATCGTAGGCACATCTCGCGCGCTTCAGACCGTTCTTTCGCGGGTGGTCAAGGTGGCGCCCGCGGATTCCACGGTGCTCATCACCGGGGAAACTGGCACGGGGAAAGAACTGGTTGCCCGGGCCATCCATAAGCGG
The DNA here is from genome assembly GCA_963844855.1 of Bryobacteraceae bacterium. Lineage (GTDB taxonomy): Bacteria > Acidobacteriota > Terriglobia > Bryobacterales > Bryobacteraceae > DASQDN01. Next base: position 177,766 of record CAWJQP010000075.1, on the reverse strand, counting down.
TCACCGCGGACGGAACGCGCCTTTGTCAGTGTGAACTGTGCCGCACTGGCCCCTTCATTAATTTCTTCCGAGCTGTTCGGCCACGAAAAAGGCGCGTTCACCGGCGCCGCACAGCGCCGGCTGGGCCGCTTCGAACTGGCGAACGGCGGAACAATTTTCCTTGACGAAGTGGGTGAGCTTCCTTTGGATACTCAGGTTGCTCTCCTCCGGGTTCTGCAAGAGCGTGAGTTCGAACGGGTGGGAGGCAAGCAAGCGATCAAGGTGGACGTCCGAGTGATCGCCGCAACCAATCGAGATCTGGAGGCTGCCCGGGCCAATGGGAGCTTTCGATCGGATCTCTACTATAGGCTCAACGTATTTCCGATTGATGTTCCGCCACTGCGGGAACGGAAAGAAGATGTGCGGGTGCTGCTGGAGTACTTTGTCCATCGTTTCGGCCGCAAAGCCGGCAACACTTTCAAGGACATCGACCCGCGAACTCTGGAGTTGTTTCAAGCTTATGACTGGCCGGGCAATATCCGCGAGTTACAGAATGTCGTGGAACGATCGGTGATCGTGAGTCCCAGCGAGACCTTCCGGGTAGACGAAGCCTGGCTGTCGAGAACCTACGACCGAACGAAGCGAGGATCAGCTCCGGCGGCCGTTGTCCACGATTCCGGCGATGAACGGCAGATCATCGAGGCAGCGCTCGCCGACAGTCGCGGGCGAGTGTCCGGGCCGAGAGGGGCCGCGGCGAAGCTAGGGCTGCCGCCCTCAACCCTGGATTCCCGGATCAAGAAACTGAAGATCCGCAAGAGCCGCTTCACGCTGGGCTGAATGCCCGGGTAATCGCGAGATTCACCATTTCCACGACTTTCACGAAATTCACTACGCGGTTCTGAGTCCTGCTTCCTTTGTTGTCAAGCGGCTATCAGTGGCCTACAACTTGCGTTTCACCACAGCGCCAAGTTGTGAATGAGCTGCAAAATCGAACGGCTCGCGACGCAAGGAATGGTCGTGTTCCGTGTGTCCGGGCATATTCAAACCGAGCACGCGAATACGATCCGGGAACTGATCACGCGTGAGGAGGGAAAGATCGCACTCGATCTTAACGAACTCACGCTGGTCGATCGGGATGCCGTGAGTTACCTCGCGCTTTGCACACTCAGAGGCATTGAACTCAGGAACTGCCCGCCTTTCCTGCGGGACTGGGTTAAGAGAGAACAGTTGCGACAAGCAATTCGAGGGGTGAGTGCTGTGAAGGTCTCAGGCAACGTGCTTGCAACTTCAGACGGGACGCAAATCTACTTCAAAGACTGGGGCGCTGGGCAACCAGTTGTCTTTAGCCACGGATGGCCGCTGAACTCGGACAGTTGGGAGGCCCAGATGCTTCACCTGGCGTCCAACGGCTTCCGTTGTGTTGCCCATGACCGGCGCGGTCACGGCCGGTCAAGCCAGCCATGGCATGGGAACGAGATGAACACGTACGCCGACGACCTCGCCGCGCTCATGGATCATCTCGATCTCAAGGACGCGATCCTGATTGGTTTCTCCACAGGTGGAGGCGAGGTGGCTCGTTACATCGGGCTCCACGGCACGGGCCGCGTCGCGAAAATTGGCCTTGTTTCAGCTGTTCCACCACTGATGCTGAAGACCGCAGCTAATCCGGGCGGACTGCCGATCGACGTGTTCGACGGTCTTCGCAACGCGTCCCTCGCGGATCGTTCCAAGCTGTACAAGGATCTCGCCAGTGGGCCATTCTTCGGCTACAACCGGCCCGGGGCAACACCTTCACAAGGCGCAATCGACTCGTTCTGGCTACAGGGGATGATAGCCGGCCATAAGAACGCGCTCGACTGCATCAAGGCATTCTCCGAGACTGACTTTACCGAAGATCTGAAGAAAGTTGACGTGCCGACTCTGATTCTGCACGGCGACGACGACCAGATCGTGCCGATCGGGGCCGCGGCGCTCGCGTCGGCCAAGCTCGTGAGGAACGCAACGCTCAAAGTCTATCCGGGAGCGCCCCACGGCATCACGGACACACACAAGGATGAACTCAATGCGGACCTGCTGGCTTTCGTCCGGTCATGAGAGACCACGCGGACACCATGCAGATTCGCGATTCCCACGCATAACACGATTTCCACTGATAGCAAGGAGTTGATCATGAGCCCAACAACGGAAATAATTCCCTCTGCGAACAGCACCGGCGCGCCGTATGTCGCCGGGAACTTTGCTCCTCTCAAGAGCGAAGTCACGACCTTCGGTTTAGGGGTAATCGGCTGTATTCCGGAGGAACTGACCGGCCGCTTTCTCCGGATCGGTCCCAATCCGGTCGATGAACCGGACCTTGTGCGTCTGGTGCGTTATCACTGGTTTGCGGGCACCGGCATGGCGCATGGCCTGCGGTTGCGCGATGGCAAAGCTGAATGGTTCCGCAGCCGCTTTGTCATTGATCGAGACGCCGCGCAGGTTCTAAGTCGCCAGCCGATCCCGGGGCCGGGCACCGGTAGCCGAGACGGCAACGTCAATACCAACCTTATGGATGTCGGTGGGAAGCTGTGCGCCGTAGTCGAGGCCGGCAGTCTACCGGTCGAACTTGACTACGAGTTGGGAAGTGTCCGGCGGACCGACTTCAACGGCACGCTCGAAGCGGGCTTCACCGGGCATCCGAAGTTCGACGCGATCACGGGTGAGCAGCACGCGTTAGCCTATGAACCGTTCCAGCCAGTTCGCTACATCTCAGTAGACCGCGACGGGCGCGCGACCACCAAGGCGCGGATCGACTTGCCGCACATTCCGCTCATCCACGATATGGCGTTCACGCAGAACTTCATCATCGTCCCTGACTTCCCTGTGACCTTTCAACCGGAGCATTCTCACACCACCTTCCCATGGCTCTGGGACGAGCGCCGGGATTCACGCATTGGCCTTCTGCCGCGCAATGGCGATGCGTCTCGCATCCAGTGGTTCGAAGCGCCGCGCTGTTTCGCCTTTCACTTCGCCAACGCGTATGACGACGGTGATCTCACCATCGTAGACCTGCCTCGGCATCGAAGCATGTTTCACACCGATCAAAACGGACCCAATGAAGGCGCGCCCGTCCTGGTGCGGTGGACGCTCCATCGCCCGTCAGGGCGATTGACTGAGAAGGTGCTGGACGACCGCGGCAACGAATTTCCGCGGATCAATGGGCGTCACGGAGGGCAAGCCTATCGCTATATCTACACAGCACACTGGGGCGATGACGTGACCTTCGGCTCAGCGATGAAGTGCGACCTGCAACGCGAGACGAACGAGGTCCATGATTATGGTTCGGGTCGGATGACATCGGAGCCCGTCTTCGTGCGGAAGCCGGGAGCTGTCGCCGAGGACGAAGGTTGGATTCTGTCCTATGTATACGATCCGAATCGCAATCTCAGCGATGTCGTCATCCTCGATGCCCAGGACTTCGCGGGGGAGCCGATCGCGACGATCCGTCTTCCTGTTCGTGTGCCATTCGGCTTCCATGGTGGCTGGGCGCCCGACAGGATAACGGTCATCGAGTAGGAGTGCGTGATGATCCACTATCAGGAGCGTTGGGCAGTCGTGACCGGAGCGTCGTCCGGGTTGGGCCGCGGGCTCGCCACGCGACTCGCGGGCCGGGGCATGTCCCTGGTGCTGACCGGCCGCAACGAGGCCCGCTTGGATGAGGCAGCGCACCAAATCCGCCGCGCTACCCCTGGGGTTAAGGTCGAGACGGTGGCCGCAGACCTCTCGACCCAGTCAGGTGTGTCCGCGCTGCTCGATCGCGTCGGTGACAGGCCGATCGAGGTGCTAGTCAACAACGCTGGGTTTGGCAGCTATGGTCCGTTTGCGGAGGCCCAGGCGGACAGGGAGGCCGAGGAGGTGGCAGTCGATGTCAGTGCGGTCATCACACTGGCGCGCGCGTTCCTGCCCGGAATGCTCGCCCGAGGCAGTGGCGGCATTCTCAATGTTGCGTCCACGATCGCGTTCCAGCCGGCGCCCTACCAAGCAGTGTACGGCGCGAGCAAGGCGTTCGTGCTGTCGTTCAGCCAAGCCTTATGGGCCGAGGCCCGTCCGGCGGGCGTGGCCGTCACGGCACTGTGTCCGGGTCCCACGCGCACAGGTTTCGTCGAGGCACTCGGCGCGGAAGTTGGCCACACGGCGATCTACCGGCGGCTCGCCGACCCCGAGCCTGTCATCGATGCCGGGTTAAAGGCACTGGACAAGGGCAAGGCCGTTGTCATCCCAGGCGTGCGGAATAAGGTAATCGCCAACAGCGGACGATTCATGCCACACGAGTGGCTGACCCGGGTCTCCGCCCGGTTGCTTCGCCCGGTCAGCACGGCCTCCCGGCCACCGATCGTGGTTCACAACGAGATCGTGATACCTACCTCGGCTGAACGCGTGTGGGATCTGTTGACCGACGTCGAAGGCTGGCCGTCGTGGTATGGGGCATGTCGGTGGGTCAGAGTCGAGTCAACTGGTAGTGCGGCATCCAATGGTAGTGCGGCCCGGCAGGTGTCCTTCCGGTGGAAGGCACACCCGGTCGAACTGCGCAGCACTGTGTTGGTCGCCGATCGACCGCATGTTTTCGCTTTCGTCGCCGACTCCCCGGGTCTGCACGCCGAGCGCACGTTCACGATCCGGCCTGCGCCCGACTGCCTGAGCATCGTCGTCGTCAGCCATGAAACGCAGGTCGGGCTGCTCCCGCGGCTAGGCCGGATGTTTCTGGCCCCGAGGCTGTGGGCGGCCAACCAGGCGATGTTTGATGATCTGGCCCGAGCCGCCGGTCACGGAGGTGCTCCAGTGCGCATGACCGGCACGGGCACGGTCGCTCCAGTTAGCCATGGCACGGAAATGACATGACGCCTACGCCGACGAACTCACCGCTCTTACCGACCAGCAGGCTGGAACAGATCGAGCTCAGAAGAGCGTTACGATGTCGACCGATTGCTACGATATACGTTCCTTGAACGTAGTCGTGGTCGCGAGCGGTGTGCCGCATCGTAGCTGGCTGGTTGATTTATGTCAAAGCAATCAGTGACTTGGGTGAATCACGCATCAGCATCGGACGAACCATGTTGACGTGAGTCGCCTATGCTGAGATTAGCCCGAAACGACGTTCGAGGAAGTTCCGCCTGATTACTCTCGGGAAGTCAGTATCGCAACTGCGATCCTGACAAGTCACAACCGGATACCGGTCAGGTCACCGGGTGGATCGATCTGGTGGAACTGAAATCGCGCATGCCGCCGCTTCGCACAAGAGCCTCCGCATCCCGTACTGAATGGCACTGCCTACAACGCTAGGATCGCGGGCTGTTTGTGACTGGCAAGCTCTGGCCAACACTCTTTGAAATCCGGCTGCAGTGACTCCTCCTTGCAATGTGGTAGCGTTGGTTCGCGGCGATTACGAATGATCAACGGCGCAGGGATTCCAGAGGTCCAGTCATAAATGGCGGAAAAGGAGCAAGCATGGGCGACAAGGGCGGCAAGAAAGACAAGGAAAAGAACAAGCAACAGCAGTTGACGAAGCAGAAACAAGAGGAGCAAAAGAAGCAGGACAAAGCCCCGACCAAGGTCCTCGTCGGAGGAAGCGCACAAGGCGATCGGGGGCGCGGCTAACGCGTCTAATCAGCCGATCGTCCGTCGGGGAATCATGAGCGAAGACGCACACACGCGACCGACAGGCAACGCGCCGGAGACGCTGTACGACGTCAGCATCCCGATACCCACGCACGCGGAGCGCGCGCGAACATTGGTCGCCCAGATCTCGACGGGGACCCTGTGCACCCTGGCTCTCGAGCCGGAGGGCTACCCTTATGGCTCGTTCGTGACTGTCGCCTTTGACAACGGAAACCCAATCTTCCTCATCAGCGGACTAGCCGAGCACACTAAGAACTTGGAACGGGATCCTCGTGCGTCGCTGCTGGTGGCCGAAGGCGACTCCGCAGATCCGCTCGCCAACGGCCGCGTCACCATGCTGGGACGATGCACGCGCGTCGAAGAGGACGGTGGCAGCGCGCGTGCCGCGTTCTTCGCCGCTCATCCGAACTCCACCTACTACGCTGACTTCCGCGATTTCGCGTTCTGGAAGCTGCATGTGGATTACGTCCGGTACATTGGGGGCTATGGCCGGATGTCGTGGATCAGCCAGGCCGACTGGCGGGCCGCCGAAGCGGATCCCCTCGGTCCTTCGGCCGCCGGCATGATTGCTCATATGAACGCCGACCACGCCGACGCCATGCTGCTTTACTGCAAGGCCTTTTCCCATGGGACCGAGATCATCTCCGCGAGCATGACGGGCGTCGACAGGTATGGTTTCGAAATGTCGGCGATAACCTCAAGGGGACCACGGCCCGTCCGTCTGGCGTTCGCCAATCCGGTCAGCACGCCGGAGGAAGTGCGCGCCACTCTGATCTCCATGGTGAAGGACGCCAGATCCAAGCTGGCCGCAGAAGCACTGTAAGCGTCGGGCATCCCGATCGCGCCCCAATGTTCTCAAACTGCGAGAGCATGAGCCGCCAATCGCATTAGGAAACCCGCCCTAAATAACGAGGGCACGGTCACTCATTTCGCCCATCCCGCGATACTACGAGGTTCCGGCCCCCCACTTTTCGGGAGATCGCCCGAGGGAATCTCCTGCATGATGGACATTCGGCGCCGGCCTGCCGCCTACGTATCCAGTGGCGCTAGAGTAGCTGGATGTTTCAATAGGATCGAGCGCAAACCGCGATGAAATGGCGAGAATATCACGAATCCACGAAACACACTCGAGGATCTTTGCGGCAAGCCCGCCAGCCGCTCGACTGGGCGAACATGCCCGATCCGTTCCGTCACTACGAGGGCGCGCCGGTTCTAGACCTGCCAACGGATCCACCCGCTCCAGAAGCGCCGGCGCTCGAAGTGCTTGGAGGCGCTTTTGGCGAAACACTTGCCATTGACGGATCAACGTTCCTTTCGCAAATACTCTTCTATTCCGCGTCGATTAGCGCGTCGAAGCGCGTTCCGTCCACCGGATACCGGTATGCTTTGCGCGTGAACCCTTCTTCCGGGAATCTACACCCGACGGAGTTCCACTTCATCACGCGCGATGTGTTTGGGTGGCCCGATGGGCTGTATCATTACCGTCCCTCCGCCCACATGGTCGAACAGCGGGCAACGAGCAAACCCGAGATGCAGTTAGGCGGTAGCACCGCACCAATCGTGTTTGTCCTGACCAGCATCGTTTGGCGCGAAGCATGGAAGTACCGTGATCGCGCATATCGTTACTGCTTACACGACATAGGGCACGCCTGGCAGTCCTTATCCCTCGCCGCCCGCGCGATGGGATGCGACAGCTATGCCACCGGTGATTTCTCGGATGACGAAGTTACACGGTCTATTCGCCTACACGAAGATGAATGGCCAATGCTCATTATCGAGCTGCGTGGCAGGGCGATTCCAAGGCGCCAGCAAGACAGCTCCGAAGCGGTTTGGTACGGCGGACACGCGAATCAACTCTCGAGCGAAGTAGTCTCCTATCCGCAGATTGACGCAATTCACAGCGCTACGAAGTTGCACGGCCGGGCGTGTCGCAGCATTTCTGCCGCGGAGCCGGCTCGTTATGGCTCGGGCGAGATCAAGTTACCGCCTCCAGCCCTGTCTCGGCGCCCCTTTAGCGAAGTAGTGCGGCAGCGGCGATCGGCACTCGACTTTTTGGGTGGAACGCAATTGATGTCATTGCCTCAGCTCTCGGCCATCCTTGCTTCAGCGATGCGCCCGCTTTTAGCCGATTTTGCCGGTGCAGGTTTCATCCAGCTGTATATATACGCGCATCGTGTCGACGGGCTGGAACCTGGCGTGTACAGGCTCTGGGCGGAAGGCAGCGAACTGGAGCAGATTGTGCGTGGCGACCAGCGCGTTGCGGCCGCCGGTTTGAGTCTAGGGCAAGATCTCGCGGGCAACGCCTGCGTGGCGCTTTCGATGATCGGGGATCTCGATCGCGCCACCCGCGTTCATGGTGAACGTGGTTATCGCTATGTCCATTTCGAGGCAGGCGCCATCGGTCAGCGGTTGTATCTCGCCGCACAAGCGCTCGGGCTGGGAGCGACTGGCATCGGAGCCTTCTATGATGAAGACGTGCACCGTTATCTCAAGCTGCCGCCCGAGAAAGGACAAGTGGTGTATCATTTTGCGATCGGTTATCCGTCTCTCGATCCTCGCCTGGAGGCGTGAGTTCGTCATGGTCGGTATTGTGGCGCATGGCAACAATCACTTCATCGTGCGCGGTCCATTGCCAGGCCGGGATGTTGCCTTGGCGCTCGTTCGGCACTGGTCCGTCATTCAAATCGGCGCCACAACCCCACCTCAGCTCAATCAGTGGCATATCATCTCCCGAGAGTTCCGGGAGAACCTGAAATGGGCAGTCGTCATACCGGGAGACGATGAACCGTCTGCGGCGGTGACAACCTGCTGGACGAGTTGTCCGCGCGGGGAATCGTCATTCACGATTCCCGGTTCGGACCATGGTAGAACAAGCAGGGCGTTCAACTGCCTCAGCCCCGTCTCGAAGTTGGTCCGATCAGGACCGATAAGTCAGTTAGTGATCACTGCCTATTTACCAAGTCGCACATCTTGCACTCGTGTCATACTCGTATCCCATGAGTGCCTCTGGGCCCCACCCTGCACCGGATTCCGGATCGCGTGTTGGCCGTTTCGCGCTTAAAGCGAAGTTAGGCGCGGGCGGAATGGGAGAGGTATATCGCGCGATTGATACGCATCTGGGCAGAACAGTCGCCCTCAAACTGCTCCCAACCAGGTTTGTATCCGAGCCGGAACGTTTGCAGCGATTCCAGCATGAGGCGCGGTCAGCCTCCGCACTGAATCACCCGAACATCATTACCGTATTCGACGCCGGTGTCACGGATGGAGTGCCGTGGATCGCGATGGAGTATGTAGAAGGGCGGACGCTTCGAGCCATGCTGCGCGAGTCCGGCCGTATTCCAGCCACCGAATTGCTACCGCTGGCGGCGCAAGCGGCCGACGCGCTCGCGAAAGCCCACGAAGCCGGCATCGTTCATCGCGACCTGAAACCAGAAAACATCATGGTCACACCTGACGGACTGGTGAAACTGCTCGACTTCGGACTTGCCAAGCTGACCTACCAGACAGCCCCAGAATCACCGATTCCGTCCAAAGACGAGGACGAGATCGAAACGGAAGTTCTCAGTCAACCAGGGAGTATTTCCGGGACGCCCGGATACATGGCGCCGGAGCAGTTGACGGGCGGGACGGTGGATCACCGGTCGGACCAGTTCGCTTTTGGAGCGCTGCTCTATGAGATGCTCACGGGCAGCAATCCGTTTAAACGGCAGACCGTATCGGAAAGCTGGTCTGCGATCGTGGAGTTTGATCCAGCACGCCTCGATAGCGCCAAGTTCGGTGTGCCGTCACATCTCGCCGCAATAATCCGCCGATGCCTTGAGAAGAACCCAACGGCGAGGTTCATTCTGACCCGGGACATCGCGAAGCAGTTGAAAGAAGGCGCGAAACCGGCACAGTCACGGCGAATTCTGCTCGTTGCGGCTGCGAGTGTCGTCGCATTGGCGGCTGCAGGGGCTTGGTGGAAAATACGAAACGCTACGACGATATTGGCGGGGCCGCCTGTCGTCGCTGTACGTTCATTCAAGTACATCTCCAGTGATCCGGGGCACGAATATTTGTCGAGTGGAATCTCCGAGGAGGTGCAGTCGCAGTTATCGAAGATCAGTTCCATCCGCCTGCTCGCCCGCAGCGCCGTGGATCGTTACCCTGACAAGGACGTTGGCCGTCCGGCTCCTGAGCTTGGCGCTTCCAGGATTGTAGAGGGGACAGTCCGGCTCGAAAAGCAGCGGCTGCGCGTGGCCGTAGAGTTGACCGATGCGGCCTCGCGCGAGTCACTATGGTCGGAGCAGTATGACCGCGCGGTGGAGGACGTGCTGGGGCTGCAAAGCGAGTTGGGCGTGCGAATCGCCGAGGCGATGCGAACGCGGCTCAGCCCCGATGAGCGGCGCCGCATGGCAAAGCTGCCAACGCAAAATGCCGAAGCCTGGGATCTTTACCTGCAAGCCACCAAGTTCCGAATGATAGCCGATCGGGATGGTAACGCGAGAGCGATCGCGCTGCTGAAGCGCGCGGTTGAGATCGATCCGAAGTTCGCAAAGGCCATGGCAAATATTGCATATCGGATAGCGTTTAGTCCAGTGGACGGATTCACGAACGCAGTGGAAGCCGAGAAGTGGGCCGAGCGCGCTGCGGCGGTCGATCCTGAACTCCCGCAGGCATACAACGCTCTTGCTTCCGTTTACATGGTGAGGGGCATGGATTCAAAGGCAAAGGTTGCGCTGCTTAAGGCCATTGAACTTGATCCCAACGGTTCGAACCATCACAATCTCTCCACCGTTCTCGTCAATTCGGGCCACCTGGAAGAAGGCCTGCACCTGGGCGCGGATCGCCCTCGAGAGGAATCCGCGACATCCGATGTCGTACTACCACGTCGCAGGTCCGCTGCTCGCCATGAGCCACGGCGCCGCGTTGGAAAAGTGGCTGGCAATATGGCACCAGCGCCTGCCCAGCTTCCGGCTTCGTTCCATAGAGGTGATGTACAAGTTGGACCAGGGGAAAGTGCAGGAGGCGTTAGCCGACGCTCGCAAGATGGTTGCCTCGGCCCCGAAGAACATCGAGTTCGCTGCCATGCTGGCGGACGTGGCGATCATTGCCGGCGCCCCCGACATGGAGAAACTGAACGAAGACTTTTTTCAAGGCTCGGACGACATGGGTTTCGGGAACCTCAGTTATCTGGCCGAACCACCGCGAGTGCGACGCGCGTACTTCGCGCAGAAGCGCGGCGACACTGGGCGAGCGAAGCGGCTGCTTGAAGGGGCTGAGGCAATCGCGATGGATCACTGGAAGCAAGGAGTCGAAACGCTCGTACTGCCCGTGCAAATGGTCTCGATTCGCGCCCTCCAGAGTGACAAGAACGGTGCGATGGAATGGCTCCAACGTGCCTACGAGCGCGGCTTGCGCCAGCCAGAGACGATGCGTTTGGATCCTATGATCGCGAATTTGCGCGGCGATGCGCGCTTCGAACGGCTACTACAGCAGATGGAGGATGATCTGGCGCGGATCCGCAGAAGCTCTACTGAGGTTCGCGAGCTATTCGAGAAATCTGTGCCGGCCTTGCCGCCACCCGGGCCGCCTCCGGCCAATCTTCCCAAGTAGCGTCGTCGGATCAGTCCTGTGAAGTCAGTTTCTGCCAAGCGAAGTCATCTGGTGACGGCTCGCATCGGTTGAACCACTACGCCCAATCGACTGGCCACGGGAGCTATATCATGTGAGACGAGATATGTCTTCCCGAATCCGTGTTCTCGCTTCGGCTTTGTTGGCCTGAGGCAAACGACGGCTTCCTGCGTCACGAGTTACTGTTCAGAAGTGGCGCCATCCTGGCATTCGAGTCCACAGATATCGCGTTATCCTCAAGGCCCGTGCGGCTACGTCACCCTTAATCAGCGGCCACCGTTCTTATTCGCGGAGACGCCGTTTCCCGCAAGGTCGCCTACCACATCTGTCATGGAAACCGCCCCCTCACCCGAGTGGTCGGCGACCATCAAGTGAGTCCGGCTGAACGGTCCCGTTAGCCAGCCGGCTCGATCCCAATCCCGTCGTTGCCGGCCGCTCGGATCCGCTGCTTTCTCAGTCATGCCGGCACCCAAACCCAGCCAGCTTTGTTGACCTGGGGAAACACTCTTCCGCTCGTGATGTTCGCAGCGCGGGTCTCGCTCAGCGGGCGGCCGCACGCTCAGTTCGGAGCTCGAGCCCCCGTGTTAAACTCCACCCAGAATGTCCTCAAGCATGGTCGCTTCTGTTGCGACCCGTCGTGTTTCGAAGGCGCCAGTCTCGCTGGGCTTCTGCCTCATCCTGTGCCTGGCCTGGCCTTGCCGCTCGATGGCCGCTGATCATGAAGCGCTGAAGGCCGATGCCGAAGAGTTCTTTCGTAGCCGCGTAACGCCGTTTATCAATACCTATTGCATCAACTGCCACCAGAACAGGCGGCCGACGCGGGCGGGAGTCAATTTCTCACCGGCGCTGAAGGATCCCGGTCACGCTGCCTTCACCGAACAGTGGAAGAAAGCGGCCGCCAGAGTGAAGGCGCATGACATGCCTCCCAAGAACGTGGCCCAGCCGAACGATGCCGAACGCCAGATGTTCGCCGTCTGGCTTGCGAAGCTGAAGTACCTGAGCCAAAAGGATCCGGGACCTTTTATCATCCGGCGGTTGACCAAGACCGAATACGGCAACACGCTGCACGATCTGTTCGGCGTGGAGCCGTCGATTGCCGACGGGCTGCCGGATGAAGTCAGCGGCGAGGGGTATCTGAATTCGCTTTCGCCCCTGCAACTGGAGCAGTATCTGAAGATCGCCGATAAGGTGGTGGCCCGGATTGTGGCGCCGCAAGGCGCTCCGCCGACCCCAATGCAGAAGCGACTGTTCGGCGCGACACGTTTCTCAGCGTCTGGCGCGCGGGGACGGACCCGCGAAAAGCGGCTCGGGAGGTGGCTCGCTCTCTGGCAAGGAAAGCCTACCGCCGGCCACCGACTGAGGCGGAGCTGGATGTCCTGGTTCAGACGTTCGAGCTGGGAAGGAAGAACAACTTGGCCTACCAGCCGGCGCTTCACCTGATGCTGAAGGCCGTCCTGGTTTCTTCTCAGTTCCTCTTTATTACTCCGGCCAGAGACGCTGCGCCGGGCAACGGGATCGTCCCGCTGGATGACTATCAACTCGCTTCGCGATTGTCCTATCTGTTATGGGCCACCACGCCTGACGATGAGCTGATGGCGCTGGCGGACGAGGGAAAGCTCCACCAGCCCGCGGTTCTGGATGCGCAGGTACTGCGCTTGCTGAAGGATCGCCGCTCGCGCGCATTTTTCGACGGTTTCGGCGCACAGTGGCTGGGCGTGAGCGGGTTGAAGCGCCAAGTTTTCGATCCTGCGATGTTTCCGCAAATGACCGTGGCGATGCGCCAGGCCATGTACGACGAAGTCCGCCTGTTTTTTGACAGCATCGTGCGTGAGAACAAAAGTGTGATGCGTTTCGTGGATGGCGATTACACCTATCTGAACGGAACTCTGGCTTCTGTTTACGGCATGGAGAAAACCGTAAAGGGAGCCGAGATGCGGAAAGTACGCCTGACCGATGGCAATCGCGGGGGCGTTCTGGGAATGCCGGGCGTTCTGGCGGCAACCTCCTTCCCCAACCGCACGAGCCCGGTGAAGCGTGGCGTGTGGGTGCTGGAGCAGTTGCTGGGGGATCATGTGCCGTCGCCCCCTCCCGACGTTCCGGCACTGGACAAGCAGGACCAGACGACCGCCACAACCCTTACTTTGCGCCAGCGTACCGAGCTGCACCGCACGAATCCGGTGTGCGCGAACTGCCATAAGGTGATGGATCCGATTGGGTTCGGTTTGGAAAACTTCGATGCCACAGGGCGGTGGCGTGACCGGGACAGCAATGGCCAGCCGATCGATGCGGGGGGCGAACTTCCCAGCGGAGAGCGATTTGCGAGCCCCAAAGATCTGAAAACGATCATCGCCGGACGAAGCGACGTTCTTTCCCGTAATCTGGTAGAGAAGCTGCTCGCCTACGCGTTGGGCCGACGGTTGGAAGGCTATGACGAGATTGTGGTGGATAACTTGACGCAGGCGGTGGCCGATGACGGGTATCGCATGCAGACGCTCATCAAGGGCGTGGTTACGAGTTATCCGTTCACGCACCATAGAATTGGAAGGAAAGAGGATCTCCAATGACCAGAAGGTTTGACCGACGAACTTACCTGAAAGGACTGGGCGTCTCGCTGGCCCTGCCTCTGATGGAGTCTATGGGGTGGGCCGACACTGCGAAGGGCAAGACGTACAAGCCGCCGGTGCGACTTGGATTCATGTACATGCCCCACGGGGTGATCATGGATCAGTTCTGGCCAAAGGATGCGGAGAGTTTTCTCTCGTCGCCGCCGCCGGCGCTCGAATCGTTGCGTCCGGTGCTGGATCAGTGTTTGATGATGAAGGGGATTTCGGGCGTGCCCATCGCTCCTTTTAACGGGGCTCCCCATGCGCTGGAATTGTCCACCTGGCTGACGGCGACGTTGCCGGCCGCGGACAAGCGGAACGAAATCCACATCGCCATCTCCGCAGATCAGATTGCCGCCAACCACCTGGGCGCCTTCACCGCGTTGCCGTCGTTGGAACTGGCCACGATGCCGCAGACGTGGAAGGAAAACCAGGAAGGCCTGAACGAGGGCTACTATTCGCATTGCAGTTTTCGTTCCCCGACGCAGGCGATGCCGGCGGAGGTGAATCCACGGAGCGTGCTCTACCGCCTGTTCAACAAACAGGAGGAGGGTGGCGGAGGGCGTGAATCGGCGCCGATGAATGCTCTGGATCGAAGCTTGTTGGACATCGTGCTGGGCGGCGCAAGGGATCTGCGGCGTACATTGCCCACATCGGACCAACAGAAGCTGGATGAATACCTGGACAGCGTCCGCTCAGTGGAACGGCGCATCGCGGGCATCGAGTATCGCCAGAAAGAGGCGGCGCTGGAGAAGGCCGGCCTGAGCGCGAGCAAGCGTCACGCGACGGATTCGCCTCCGATCGAGATCAAGATCCCGGAAGGCGACAAACGGAGCTTGTACATGCAGGTGATGTGCGACCTGAATGTACTGGCGTTTCAGACGGACACGACTCGGGTGAGCACTTATATTGGCTCGACGCCGAACGGGGCGTCATATCCGGAGCTGGGATTCAACGACCAGCATCACTCGAATACCCATCACGCGTTTGAGGCGGAAAAGGTCCGGAAGGTGGCCGCAATCGACGCATTCAATATCGCGCAGTTCGCCTATATGGTGAAGAAGATGCACAGCCTGCGCGAGGGTGACGGCACGCTGCTGGACAACTGCATCATGATGTGGGGATCCGGCCTGGAGGATGGGAATGTGCATAAGCGCGAAAATCTTCCCTTTGTGATTGCCGGCAAAGGCGGCGGTTCCATCAAGACGGGACGTTTTCTCCCGGATACGAAGGGAAATCAGGGAGATCTGCTGACTACGCTGCTCGCCTGTGCCGGCATTCCGATCGACCGGCCCGTTGGGATCGCGACGAAGCAACTCGGGGAAATCAAGGCGTAGCCAGGCAGGAATCCACCGCCGGCGCCGACGGGTTCGAGAATCTCGTATGGGACAAGCTTGTCGCGTGAAGAGAGCGGCATCCGGCTGATGCAATGAGTTTGGCTGAACTCGCCGGTCGCAGGGAAGAGCGTAGGCGTAAATTCCTTATGGTCGGGATCAGGTCCGGGGCACCGCTCAGCCGTTAACAATCGCGAGCAGGTTTCAGCGAAAGCAGCGTTCCATCCCGGCAACCTGCGAACGCGAACTAAATCAACGAGGTCCTTGAACTGGGTGAAGCCGAGGAGCATTCTTGCGCTCTCCGAGCCGCGCTGACTAGGTACGGCGAGTTTTGTGCCGCGCCACAAGCAACAGTGCAATGCCCGCACTGAACATTAAGATGGTTGCGGGTTCAGGGACAACGGTAACAACCAAGCGTGGCCTCAGTGCCGGATCATCATTGATTGCAGGGTCCAACGCCAGTGAGAAGAACTCGACGCCTCTCCGGAAAACCGTGTCGGCCTCTTCGTCCACACGGCCCTGGAAGGAGGTGTAAGAAAATCCAGCCAGTAGGTCAAGTTGAACGAAGCTGGTGACGTCATACATATGAGTTTGATTCGCCAGCACCGGCGGCTGCACAATGCCAGTAGCTACGGCGGCGCTTTGAAAATCGTTCACTGAAACGTCACCTTCCTCATCGGTGGTTACATGGAATAACTCCGTATTCAGCGTCTGATTCGATTCGAAATCCGAGTTCAGGACCAGAAACGCGGAGGCGATTGGCGCCGTAATGCCCGCCAGGCTAAACTCCATCTGAAATCGGGCGGTCCCGTTTTGGCCGGAAGCGCCAGAGAGAAATATTCCGGCGCCGAGCCAAGGATAGGTGGGCAGCGAACGCTGGTCTCCATCACCGTCCAGGATAGTGCTCACCGATCCGTCCGGATTAAATACCTGTTCAAAGTCCGACACATTCCGGGCGTCAGAGGCGAAGATTGTAACGGCACAAACGTCCGGAACTGCAAAGAGACTGATTAGCAATGCGATCGGGAATATAGATTGACGAAACAGCTTCATGCGCAACCTCCAGAAGTAGTGTAGTCCAGCGCCTCAGCTTAGCACCGCTTTACCGATGGCGCGACAGGTCGACTTCGCGGCGGACCAAGCCGCGAGGAGGGACCCGGCCTGGTTGGTGAGTGATTAGGTCCGGGGCTGTGGATCCGTACCCGGAAGTCAGATCTGGTGACTTCGGTGGCCAGACCAACACGAGTGCAGTACCAACTTCTCCTTCCACCGATGGCCGAGATAGACGCAAGACGCTGATCGACGTGCCAAGATGTTGTACGGCGGGATATCTCGGAGCACTCGTTGATTCGAAGAAGGTACGTACAGCGGAACAATTACTCAACGCCAACGCGGAGTTCGAGACGGCACTCTGCGCTTGAATTTGTGAATCGTCTTTTTGCAGGTTCAGGGAAGAATCGAGCCGACAGCATATGAACAGAGCATCGCACTATCCTCATCCTGAGAGCTTTGTGGCACCCATTAAGTTCGCGCCGGAGGGACTAAGGTATGCGAAAAGGGTTTACAAGGAAACCGCAAAGGGACGAGCCCGCGACGCCAGGCAAGAACTACATAACGCCAGATGGCCTGCAGCGTCTCAAAGATGAGCACCGGTTTCTGCTCACCAGGGAACGCCCGGCCGTGACGGAGGTTGTGGCGTGGGCTGCGAGCAACGGCGATCGCAGTGAAAACGCCGACTATCAGTACGGCAAGCGACGGCTGCGCCAGATCGATGGGCGGATTCGCTTTCTCACAAAGCGAATCGAAGCCGCTGAAGTGGTCGACCCCGAAAGGCCTAG
This sequence comes from Bryobacteraceae bacterium, assembly GCA_963844855.1. GTDB lineage: Bacteria > Acidobacteriota > Terriglobia > Bryobacterales > Bryobacteraceae > DASQDN01. The sequence continues at coordinate 160,747 of CAWJQP010000075.1, read as the reverse complement.
AACGGGGCCGGCGGCTACGAAGGCATTTTTCGGAGCGACTGTGCGCTATGCCAATTCCGCGGGGACCGAGCGAGTGGTGAGCATCGTGGGCACGGACGAGGTCGATCTCGACCGCAGCCACATCAGTTGGGTGTCGCCTCTGGGACGCGCGTTGATGAAGTCGGAAGCGGGCGATCGCGTAGTTCTCCAGGCGCCGGACGGGACAACATACTTGACAGTGTTGGAAGTGGTTTACCAGCGCATATCGGTGGAACCGTTCCGTGAACCACCTGGAGCCGAGGCGTCGGCGAAGGGCCGAGCCTAAGGCTATTTGCTCGACTATTGTTCGATTCCTGGTGATTCCTTGTCGGGTCGGAGGTGGCGCGCTTTCGCGCTGGCCACCGTCCGCCGCTCAAACTGCACGTGCGGTTTTCCCGCATACAGCTTTCACGATGACGCGTTCCTTAACCGCCGTTTTCGTCAAAGTGGGCGTACTTCTTTTCAGCCGGGTTGTCTTTCGTCCCGACGCACGTTCACAACGCAAGCAAATGGCCGCCGATGTAGGAATTAATTACCTTGGCGGTTCCCGGTGAGAAGGGAATTTCGTGACGTGCAGGGATCACTGAAGTCAACTCTCAAAAAGCCAGTCCTCAATTAGGAGCGTAAGGAGTCACGGCATCATCCAAAGTGTGTTGTGCCTCACGAGGTACGACGAGACTTTGTTCTAAGCCAGAATTATTCGGCCGCGCCACAGCAACAAAGGCAGTCGAGGATCTGGCGAACCTGGATCTTTCGCGTACTATCTGAGTTCCCCGAGCTACTTCTTCAGACCCGCCGCCCAGTTCATGACCACCGTAATGTGAGTGCTTGCTGCAACATCGCGCTGAGTGTTGAACAGGAATCGCTGGCCGTCGCGGCTAGGCACGTAGTGTGTGCGGTTGGCGGCGACGCCTGTTTGCACTCGCGTCTGAAATAGAACTTTGGGAATACCGAAGGAGGGTCCCGGCCCTACTGCCACTGCCATCAGTTTGCGGTCTTCGGAGAGATAGTAGATCTCGCGTCCATCGGCGCGCCAGCGCGGCTCGTAGCCACCGGTGGTGGAAACCTGCCACTTCTTATTCGATAACGGCAGGGTTTGCACGTTGACCTGAAACTTGCCGGATTCATTAGACGTGTACGCCACGAGGTGGCCGTCCGGTGAAAAATTACCGTGCATTTCGTTGGCAGGCGAAGTCACAAACTTGACCGGCTTTTTTTCGCCGCTGAGCGGAAGCAGCCAGAGATCAAGCCCGGAGCTTGGGTCTGGGACTGAGAAGATAATGTTTCTTCCGTCGGGAGACCAGTCTGTGCTTACAAGATTGCTCGACTGAATCCCGGACGCGCGGATGATCGGGTACGACAGCACGACTTGTTCACTTCCGCCGCCGGAGGCGCTCTTCTGATGGAACTCGACCACGCCTCGAACGGTCCGAAACACAAACTGGCCTCCATCCGGCGACCAGATTGGTCCCGCATTGAAGGTCGCACCTTCACGGGTAACGCGACTGTTGCTGCCGCGTGCGAGATCGGTTATCCAGACTTCGACATTGCCGGTCTTCGAGTCCACCAGTGAAGCAGCGAGTGATGTTTCCGTCGGGGAGAGGCGGAAATCGGTGTAATAACCTTCCGGCCCTGCTGAATTCAGCGTCCTACCCCCGCGGTCAAACCAAGTGAGATTGCCCTTTGGCGAGATCGTACCCGCGTAGGCGATAACACCTGTTGAGGAGGCGGAGATCGCGCTCTTGTGGGTTGTTGTATAGCCCGAATGTTCGGCAACAGAAAACGGGTTGCCGCTTGTTTTTAGATGTGCTGCGTCAAAAGCTTGGCCGAACAGGGTGCCCGCGTCCGTGAACAGCAGATATCCCGGGTGCGCATAAACGGCGGAGTTGCTGATCCGCGAGACAAGCTTCCTGCCCGTGTCATCCAGCGAGCCGGCGTACAGGCCAGTCTGGCCCTTTACGGGACTAAGGTACAGGAAGTGACGTCCGTCGGGCAGAAAGTGTGGGTAACGATATAGGGGCTCGTCCGGCGCCAGCGCGGCCAGCGCGGATGGCTGTCCTCCCGCGGCGGCGACGTGTTGGAGGGGACCGGCTCCATCCGCGAAGAGGATCGTGTCGTCATCCCCCCAGGTCCCACCGCGTACATCTCTCACCGTCGAAACGACAACCTGGACCGCGCCTCCCGTCGCGGGAACCTTCTTCAGCTTGCCTTCTGCGAAAAAGCCGATCCAACCGCTGTCGGGCGACCAGAACGGATCATGGGCATCTTCGGTTCCCGGCAAAGCTTGCGCATCCACTTGATCAATGGGCCGGCGCCATAGCAAAGCTCGCTCGCCTTCGGCTCCCGCGGCGAATACGATCGTACGTCCATCCGGAGCCAGGGCAAACTGCGGCACGTTCAGAATGACGGAGAGAGGGCTCGAAAAAACGGTCTTCTCAGGCGGATAAATCGCAAAGCTCACCACTTCGGCATTAGCAGGCGCGCGTCCAAACCACCGGTCGAGAAGCAGCCCTGCCCCGAGAGTCATGAGCGCGATCCCGGCTGTCCATTGCCACGTCCGGCTAGGTTTGGGCGCCAGTGGTTGGGGGAGAGTCATTGCGTGCCGGATGTCGCGAGCCGTTTGCCAGCGATCCTCCGGGTCATGTTCCAGGCATTTCTGCACGATACTGTCGAGTACCGCGGAATCCACCGGAGCGCGTCCTTCTTGCATCGCATGTTTGCCCGTCAGCATCTCGTACAGCACGCATCCGAAAGAGTAGATATCCGTGCGAGCGTCGCCGGGTTTTCCCTCCCATTGCTCGGGCGCCATGTAAGCAGGCGTGCCGATCGTCTCGCCGGCTTTGGTCAGCGTCGTATCTATCGGCTCGGACGTGGTTCGCGCCAATCCGAAATCGAGCAGCTTGATCCCGTGCTGCTTCGTGACCAGGATGTTGGCGGGCTTCAAGTCTCGATGGATGATTCCTTTGCCATGCGCCGCATCAAGTCCGCTCAAAATTTGCCCCGCGTATTCGACTGCCTTTTGCATAGGTAGCGGACCCTTGAGAGGCGAGCCTTCGACGTATTCCATCACCAGGTAGTCGGATCCGACATCGTAGAGTTGGCAGATGTGCGGATGGTTCAACGCCGCGATCGCCCGGGCCTCGCGAGCGAAGCGTTCGCTGAACTGGGCTTTCGATGTTTTGATGGCGACGAAGCGATTCAGCCGCGTGTCGTGCGCCTTCCATACTTCACCCATGCCACCCGCGCCGATAGGAGCGAGTATTTCATACGGCCCGAGTTTATCGCTCGCAGAAAGGGCCATGTCCGTAATTTAGCCTGTTTAGCCGCATAAACGATGCATTACTGCGGATGCATAGAGCATATCCGAATCTTAATGGGCTTCCGCAGCCGGAGCTTGGCGTTGACTTTGACGGTACGGCATCCGCGGATTTGGGCGATCAGTACCGAGAAGTGTGCGTCCAGCAAAGGCTGGCATGATCAGTGGGAGTCAAGTCCCACCTGAGTAAAAGTCAAAGCCCAGTAGCAGGAAACTGAAAATCCTGAAGCCTATTGACGAGGCCATCTTAGTTTAGGATGGTGAGCGAGTTGCCGCCAGTGCAGCATCCAAGCTCTCATCCCACAGATAGCCGGATAGCCGCGAGACGCTGATGGACCTGCCAAAATGTCGTACGGCGGGATATCTCGAGGCGACAGCGTATGAACAGGCGTCGCACTATCCTCATCCTGAGAGCTTTGTGGTACCCATTGGCTTCGCGCCGGAAGGACTGAGGTATGCGAAAAGGGTTTACAAGAAAACCGCAAAGGGACGAGCCCGCGACGCCAGGCAAGAACTACATAACGCCAGATGGCCTGCAGCGCCTCAAAGATGAGCACCGGTTTCTGCTCACCAGGGAACGCCCGGCCGTGACGGAGGTGGTGGCGTGGGCTGCGAGCAACGGCGATCGCAGTGAAAACGCCGACTATCAGTACGGCAAGCGACGGCTGCGCCAGATCGATGGGCGGATTCGCTTTCTCACGAAGCGAATCGAAGCCGCTGAAGTGGTCGACCCGGAAAGTCCGAGAACGGGGCAGGCGGCGACGAGGGCATTCTTCGGAGCGACTGTGCGCTATGCCAATGCCGCGGGAACGGAGCGAGTGGTGAGCATCGTGGGCACCGACGAGGTCGATCTCGACCGCAACCACATCAGTTGGGTGTCGCCTCTGGGGCGCGCGTTGATGAAGTCGGAAGCGGGCGATCGCGTAGTTCTCCAAGCGCCGGGCGGTACAGACATACCTGACCGTGCTGGAAGTGTGTTACCAGCGCATATCGGTGGAACCGTTCCGTGAACCACCTGGAGCCGAGGCGTCGGCGAAAGGCCGAGCCTAACGAGGAAATAGGACGATTCCGACAGAATTGGGACGCAAAATCAGGCATAGGCAGCGCGCCTGGTGCTAAATTTTATTCGAGCGCGGAGTCTGGAGTCATGCATCCGAAGGACGGAACCGAAGCAGAGCAACTCGTTGCCACCGTGCTGTCGTGTCTGGATGACTGTGACGCAACCGGCGAACTCGCTCGGCGAACGTATCGGAGCCGCTCCAACTTTTATCGGTTGTTTCGTGCTCTGATCGATGAAACTCCCGGCGCTATGCGGCGACGACTCCTGCTAGAACGTGCCGCCTGGCAGCTGGGACGAACAAAAATCAGTGTCACCGAGATCGCCTTGCAGGCTGGCTATGGATCGCTTGAAGCGTTCACCCGAACCTTCCATAAGGCATTTCGGATCTCGCCGAGCCTCTACCGGCGCATGGGAGCCACTTACATTCACCTGCCTGCGCCGAACGGATTCCACTTTGAGGCGCCGGATTCGCGCTCGAAAGGAGCATCGACTATGGACCTTTTTGATCGTTTCGCCGGGGCCGATTCGTGGCACACGCGGCGCTTATTGGAACATGCCTCGAGTCTTAGCGATGAAAGACTAGATCAATCCCTCAACGGCTCAGTGGCGGTCTTCGGATGGTGTGACCCGGATAAGAACCTGCGCGAGATCCTGGAACGGATCGTGCAAACGAAGGAAGTCTGGACGGCTGCGCTCACTGGCGGCGATCCGCCGGCAATGGAGGGAACGCCGGCCGAGGAGCGGACCCCGCGTGCGCTGCTCGCGCGGTTCGACAAGGCAGACGCAGAGTTCAATCGTGTGCTCACAGATGTGCGGGATCGCGGGACATGGGATGACACCTTCGTGGACGCACTCTGTGAGCCGCCAGAGACCTTCACGTTTGGCGGAATGTTCGCACATGTGATGACGTTCAACGCTTACCGCCGTCTAAACGCACTCGATGCGCTCCGCCGGCTGGGCGTCGACGTCGAGGGCTTTGGCTGCCCAACCGAATACGAATCGACTATTGCGCCGTGGCGTGCCGAAGAGTGTGCAAACGGGAAGCCCGGTTGATGCCCAGCAGACTTGCAAAGAAGCGCTGCTTCCACCGGTGAGCGACGGCCCCGCACGGCGAAATTCCGCTACATTTGATCGATAATCGCGTTCAGTGTAGCGCTGGGCCGCATTGCTGCGACACACTTGTCGTGGTCCGGGAAATAGTACCCCCCGATGTCCACTGGTTTGCCCTGCGCCGCCAGTAATTCCTGCGTGATCTGATCTTCGGCCGCCGCCAGCGCGGCAGCTACCGGAGTGAAGCGTTGCTTCAGATCCCCGTCCTCGTCCTGGGCGGCGAGCGCCTTTGCCCACGCCAACGCGAGATAGTACGTTGAACCGCGGTTGTCGATCTCGTTCACCTTTTGCGAGGGATAGCGCGCCTCTTCGAGATACTGGCCGGTAGCAGCGTCCAGCGTCTTCGAAAGAAGGCGCGCGCGCGGGTTACCACCATTCGTTGCCAACAATTCCAGCGATGGCGCCAGCGCACAGTACTCGCCGAGCGAGTCCCAGCGCAGATGGCCTTCTTTCAGCAACTGCTGCACGTGCTTGGGCGCCGAACCGCCCGCGCCGGTTTCGAACAACTGACCGCCCTGCAGCAGCGGCACGATTGACAGCATACGGGCGCTTGTCCCCAACTCTAGAATCGGGAACAGGTCAGTGAGATAGTCACGAAGCACGTTACCCGTGACGGAGATGGTGTCCTCGCCACGGCGAATTCGCTCGAGGGAGAATTTCATCGCGTCCACGGGCTTCAGTATCTTGATCTCAAGACCGGACAGGTCGTGATCGGCCAGGTAGGTTTTCACCTTTTGAATGATCTGCGCATCGTGGCCGCGATCCTGGTCGAGCCAGAAGACCGCAGGTGTGCCGGTTGCCCGCGCCCGTGTCACGCCCAGCTTCACCCAGTCGCGGATGGGCTCGTCTTTCGTCTGGCATGCGCGGAAGATATCGCCACGCTCTACGCTTTGTTCGAGCAGAGTCTTGCCGCCGCCGTCTACGATGCGAATTGTTCCGTTGCCGGGCGCCACAAACGTTTTGTCGTGCGAACCGTACTCTTCGGCCTTCTGAGCCATGAGCCCAACGTTGGACACGCTGCCCATGGTCGCCGGATCGAACTGTCCGTTCTGCTTACAGTCCTCGATCACCACTTGATACATAGTGGCGTAGCAGCGGTCCGGGATCACGGCAACAGTGTCTTGCAGCCCATCCTCTTTGTTCCACATCTTGCCGCCGTCACGGATCACCACCGGCATGGATGCGTCGATGATCACGTCACTGGGAACATGCAGGTTGGTCCTGCCCGCACGCGAATCCACCATCGCCAAACCGGGACGCTCTTTGTAACAGGCTGCGATATCGGCTTCGATCTCAGCCTTTTTTCCGGCGGGAAGCTGGTCGAGTTTGCTGAGCACGTCGGCCAGTCCGTTGTTAACGTTGGCGCCGATCTCTGCGAGCACGCCGGCATGTTTCTGCAGGACATCGGCGAAATACTCTTCCACACAAAGCCCGAACATGATTGGGTCGGAGACCTTCATCATTGTGCACTTCAGATGCAGCGAGAACAGCGCATTGTCAGCTTTCGCGGCAGCGATCTGCTCCGCATAGAATTTCCGCAGCGCCGTCACGTTCATGACCGCGCAGTCTAGAACTTCGCGCTCGGTCAGCGGGATTCTTTGCTTCAGGACTTTCACTGCGCCGGCGGAATCAACGAATTCGATACGTGCCTCGGTCGCGGAGTTCACCGTCACAGATTTCTCGCTGCCAAAGAAGTCCTTGTCGCTCATGTGGGCGACACGGGTCACTGAGCTCGGACTTCGGCCAGGGCTTCATCATCTTATGTGGATGCTTCCGCGCGAACGCTTTCACGGCTCCGGGAGCGCGCCGGTCGGAATTGCCTTCGCGCAACACGGGATTCACGGCCGAGCCCAAGACCCCGGCAAACCGGGCCTGCAACGCACGCTCCTCATCCGTAGTGGGGGCATCCGGATAGTCGGGAATGTCGTAGCCCTTCCCGCGAAGTTCCGCAATCGTGTCCCGGAGTTGCGGAATCGAGGCGCTGATGTTGGGCAGCTTGACGATGTTGGCTTCCGGTGTCTTGGCCAGTTCCCCCAAGCGTGCCAACTCGTCGGGAATTCTTTGGTCTTGCGTAAGACGCTCAGGAAAGGCAGCTATGATACGGCCGGCAAGTGAGATGTCGGCCGTTTCGATTTCCACTCCTGTCCCCTTAAAGTATGCTCGCAGGATGGGCAGCAGGGCGTGCGACGCAAGCGCCGGGGCTTCGTCGGTCGTAGTCCACGTGAGCTTCATATATGTAGGCGTGCAGAGAAAATGCGCTCGCAAAAGCGGTCGCAAACTGAATGCGTAGGATAACATGCCTAAACCGCTGAATCAGCCTGGCACGGCGCCGATTCTTCTGGTTGACTTGCTCCTCCGCCGCCACGCTCGGGTTGGGAGCACACACAACTCACACCGACAAGTCGCACGCAGCATAGCGCAGCATTTAAGCATCGGCTGCTTCGGCGTGATGTCCACTCGTGCGACACCAGCCCTGTAATCCACTGCGGCGCACATTGCCGTCAATAACAATCCGGATAAAGCGATATTCTTAATCACTGGATTGAAATAGTAAAGTGTTCGGAGGACTCTAACAAAATACATGTTCTTATGCATATTCTTGTGCTGGTCCTATTGTTTGCGTTTGTCAACGGGCCAATAATTTTTGCTCAGACGCAGATCAGTTCGGGCGACCTCACCGGAACCGTCACAGATGCTTCCGGCGGCGCAATCCCGCAAGCCAGAATCACTGCAAACGAACCAAGCCGAGGCATAACGCGAGGCGCCTCCACTGGTTCCGCAGGTGAATATCGCCTGCCGATCTTACCTCCAGGAACCTATCGTATTCGCGTCGAAGCCAAAGGATTTGAGTCCCAAAACATCGACGCCGTGCAAATCCGCGTAGGCGATTCCGTTGTTCTGCCGGTACGCATGGGAGTCGCACAGCTCGATACCGAGATCAACATCACGGCCGAAGCTCCGGTTATCGATGTCGAGCGCACACAACAATCGAACACCATTCAAACGCAGCAAATTCGAAACCTGCCGATCAACCGGCGAAACTATCTCGACCTTGCGCTGCTGACACCCGGCGTCGTAGAGACCAACGATATGGTCGACGGAACCGACTTTCGCGTCGTCCAGGCGCCTCAATCCGGTCTCAGCTTCGGCGGCAGCAACGGACGGGGGAATGCCATCGCAGTCGATGGTGTCGAGGCATATGTGAACTCTGGCGGTGTGCGACCCACGCTGAGTCAGGAGGCTGTCTCCGAGTTCCAGATCAACCGAAACAGCTTCTCAGCCGAGTTCGGCGGTGCTTTCGGAGGAGCTATCAACATCATCACCCGAAGCGGCACGAACGACATCCACGGCAATGTCTTTGGGTTTCTTCGCCATAGGTCCATCCAGGCGCGCAACTACTTCGACCCGACAGAAGACGGTACACCGTACACAAGAATCGCAAGCTGGCGCCACAATAGGCGCGCCCATCCGTCGGGACCGCACGTTTCTGTTCGCAGCGTTCGAGCGGCTCGATCGGGAGGAGACCAGTTTCGTCCCCATCCTCCAGGATCGCTCCTCGTTTGGACGGCTCACGACCTCACAGCAGCAGTTGGTCGATTTCTTCAACGCATCGGGCGTGCCTCAGTTGCGCGCGCTCGCCGCAGCGGCTTCGGCTGCACTGATAACAAACAATTACCCGGCAACTCTGCGCCTCTTCAACGAAAACAGCGGCTACTTTCCGTATTCAGAGGACAACACTCAGTTCTCGGTTCGAATTGACCACCGCACGTCCGAAAAAAACAGTCTCTTCTTCCGGGGCAATCTGACCAAGAGCTTCGCTGATAATGCGCAACTCGGCGCGCTTGTCGCCTTCAATCGCGGACGCAGCATCGACCAGCTTGACGGTACCGTAATGATCAATGACACATACGTGATCAATGAACGGTGGATCAGCGAAACGCGTGGAATGTTCGCCAACTACACGCTCGACATAAAGACGATCGATCCCATCGGTCCGCAGATCGACATCACTGGTTATGGACTGTTCGGACGAGAGATCTTTCTCCCATCAAAAATCACCGAACGCCACTACCAGTTGATGCAAAACTTCACCTACAGCTCTGGACGGCATAACGTCCGGTTCGGAGCCGATATCAACCCAGTACGCGACAACGTCCATTCTGAGACGTTTTTCAGCGGCCGGTTCAGCTTCGGCGAAAACGTGCCCTTGGGAGCATTGATCAATTCGCTCGCCGGCGACCCCAACGCCGCGGCAGCACTCGGGCAGACGCTCGTTCAACTCGGTCAGGCAAGCCTCGTTCCGAACCTTGCTGCGCCCATCACATCGCTTCAGGCCTACAATCTCGGTCTTCCAACCTTCTATCAGCAGGGCTTTGGTGATCCGAACTGGATAGGCGTCACCAAACGGTATAACTTCTTCGCGCAGGACACTTGGCGGGTGCATCCGCGGCTTACGGTCAACCTCGGAGCGCGGTATGAGTTGGAAGTCAATCCGCCATCCGTAGGCGCCGATGCGAACAACATCGCGCCCCGCGTCGGCCTGGCCTGGAACATAACCGGAGATGCGCGTACTGTACTCCGCGCCGGTTATGGCCTCTTTTACTCGCAGAACAATCTGCAAATCGCGAACATCGCTGAAACGTTGTCCGGCGATCGCATCCAGCAGGTCTTCGTGCCATTGTCCGGCGCACCCGGCTTGATCAACCCCATCACTGGGCAACCGTTGACCTCATCGGACATCTACAGGCGATTACGAGCGCAAGGTGTAATCGGCTCGCGTACCATCGCACGGGAAGACTTGGCGCAATTCGGGGTGACGCCGAACCCCAACCTGCCTTTCGCAGTGATCTTCGGAATTGTCGACGATTGGCGCAATCCGTACTCTCAGCAGGCAAGCCTTGAAATCGAGCGCGGAATCGGCAGTTTCTCCATCTCGGCCGCATACAACTTCAACCGCGGCGCGCGGATCGCGCGGACCCTCGATAAGAACCTCATATACGGTCCGAGGCGGCCGGACGATCAGCCGACGTTCACTTTTGTCAATCCGCTCGTCTTTCAGTACAACGTCTTCGAACCGACTGCGAACTCCTTCTACCACGCCGGTATCTTGCAGGTGAACAAACGCTTCGGCCGGCATTGGTCCATGAGCGCTCATTACACGTTCAGCAAGGCTATGGATGAGGTCACCGACTTCAACAGCGATTTTCAGCCTCACGATCAGCTGAACGCCCGTGCGGACCGCGCCCTTTCGCCGTTCCACCAGAAGCACAGGTTTGTAGCGAGCGCCGTATTCGAATCGCCGCTCGGAAATAGACTCGCCGCCGGATGGGTGCTGTCCCCGATTGTCACCGCAACTTCGGGAAGGCCGTTCAACGTCCTTACGGGTGTCGACAATCTCAACGACCGGCATCCCAACACGCACCGACCGCTCAGAGCAGGCCGGAACATCGGCAGAGGCCCTGACTACCACTCGTTTGATATGAGATTGAGTCGCCGTTTCAATCTCGGCCGCGAAACCAGAAACCTGGAGTTCATCGCCGAGGGTTTCAACCTCTTTAACCATACGAATTTCCGGAGCATCAATAATACAGTCGGCAACATAGTCGTCGAGCAGTTGCCCAAGCCACTGGTCGGTGTGCGCGGTAACCCGACGGACCCGCTTGCCTTCACATCCGCATTCGATGCACGGCAGTTTCAGTTCGGTCTGAAGCTCAACTACTAGATGAATTCATCTGCCGCTTTCGCCCCTACTCGGCATAGACATGCGTTAGGAATGACTCACAACCCGAACGGCGGGGCTTGAAGTGTTCCAGATGTTTGGCACGGATGGAGCAAGTTGATGGCGTCAAAGTCGATTGTCGATGCGTTCCGTGGCCAGGAAGCAGTGCATTTTCCGGTATTGGGACATCACAAGCCGTTGTGGCTGCTGCAGGCATTGGCAGCGTTTCAATTGCGGCGCCTGATCACAAGCGTCCGGCCGGAAAGGTCCCCGATGTCGATATTCAGCCGACCCGAGCCGGTGACGACGCCAGCATCGTGTTCCCTAACGATGTCGCGAGCCGTCTGGCCGGCGACGGAGGCCGCGGGAATACTTGCGGAGAACTGAGTGAGGTCGACCTTGACCGAAGTGGCCGTGCGGCCGTAGTTAAGCGCCGTTATCGCGAGCCCGCCGTTGTCGGGAAGTGTCATGACAAGCAAGGCTACTCCGGGTTTTCCGCTGTTTGGGACGGAGATGATTGCCCCTTCGTGGATGCGGTACCGCTTGCGTGCCGCTAGCATCCGCTTGATCTGACTCGCGAACGATTCGGGATCTCGAAGCTGCTCGGGAACCGGCCCGTAGAGCGTTTTGGCCTTCGGCAGCCCGAACGCCGACTTGTCTTCGCCTGGATTCTCGCCGAGCAAGTCTACGCCGCCACGGTTGATCCAGCGCCAATCGTCCCCGGCGGTCAAATTGCCGGGTATGTCTTTCACTGCGACAGGCAAAGCGCCTACAAAGTCCCAGGCGGCGAGGGCGAATACGCCCGGTATCATGGCGTTGGCATGTGCCGCCAACAGGTGTGCGCGCCGGATGAGCGCGACCTGGTCGGGTGTTGCGTGATAGGGGTCATGGATGCCGAGTGCAGGAGCAAGAAACCCGGCGAAGGTAGTGGCGATCCCGTCCTGCTGGGGACGGTACAGCTTGTTATACGGCACAGCGCCAACTGTCGAGCGGAGCGTGTTCAGTATCCGGTCCTTGATTTGCTTGCCGTTGTGAGTTCGACCCTCGAACCGGAAATCGTCGTGTGAACCGAGTTCGAAGAGTTGGAACGTGATCTCGTCGTGATTCTGCAGACTGTGGACGAGGGTACCGGCGGGTATGCCGGCATCGAGCAGGAACTGATGCGCGAGCCGGAGCGGCAGCACGTCCCCATTGATGACGGGGTACAAGACCTCAGCTCGAGTGAAGAAGTCGTACGACAGGTCCGGGCCTCTCGGCGCGAAAGTTTTCAGTTGCGCGAGTGGAGCAGCAAACTCCTGGAACGTAAACCCGCCGATCTTGCGGACAGCAAACGCGATGTCGGTGGTACTCAGGTTGGCCAGCGGCGTGAGGTAATAGGCAGCCGCAGTGTCGTCAGAACGAGGCTCGAGCCCAAGGAACGTGTCGGCGTCAAGACGCAGAACCTTCACGCCTCGGCCCAGGATGTTGCGAGCGGCGTCGCCGTACTGCACGCGCTGCGCGGCGTAGCTGGGGTCCAGCCAGTTGAACGCCGGCTGGCCGGGCTTGAAGACGTGCAGGTAGACCCACCGGCGCGCTTTGTCATCGACGCCGACGACCTCCGCGGTAGCGCTCCAACCGCTCCAATCCCTGGCTTCCGCCGACGCGTCGGCCGAATTGATGAGACCCGGAATGTAGCCCTTTCGCCGGAGTTGCACTGCTGTCTCCTTCGAGACGAGCGCGGTGAGCCACGGATCGGAGACCTGCGGAAGCAGCCCCCAGTCCTCCTTTTTGATCTCGACCATCGTGTACAACCCTGGATAATCCTTGTATGCGCGCTCGGCGAGCCGGAAGTCGGGCCCCATGCCCGAATGCAGAGGCACAAGGTCTCCTGCGACGATGGCGCCTCGCGCCGTGGCGGCGTCGACCATCCGTCGGAACTCCTCTTCTGTCCCTAGCTCCGGCGCGGTGTCCAGCCCGATGCGGTCGAACCACCCGTCGATCGTCGGAGTGAACTCTCGCTGCCTTATTCCGCCAGCGCGTTGGGTCGGGTTGATGTGGAGGGCTTCGATGCCGATATCCCGCACGGCGTCCCAGAACTTTGGCTCGGCCAATGTGCCGATAACGGATTGGCCAGGCTTGGGGACCACAGAGCCCGGGTAATAGAGAAGCCAGACGGAGGCGAGGCGGACTAACTTGCCGGATTCCGGCGCGCCGTAATCCTCGCGCCACTGTACGCCGGCGCCGGAGATTCGATCAGCTTGTTGTTGCGCCTGAAACAGCATCGATTGCCGCTCCAGGAAGTCGATGTAGTCGGACGCGGGTTTCTGCGATATCGGGCCTTGCTGGCAAGCGATAACGGCGCCGACAATGGCAACAACTATCACAATGAGTAATGGTCGATGCGGCCTCGTGTGCGGCATTGCTACAAATCCACCTTTGACATCGATAAAGACTGTTTGCCTTCGGAGAACGCGGCGCGAGCTCTTGGGCGCTCCTCTATTGTTTATTTTGAAGGTAGCGCCTCGGAAGACAGCGCTATCGGAATTCGGCCCAGGATAGGTACCAACCGCTCTCGTCAAACGGGCACATTCCGCGAGCGCCGTAATTGATCACGCAGGCGAAAATAATAGCTATGAACTCGAAGCCGACGATGAACGAGGCCTTCGTTGCCGCAGGCGATGCCACGCTGTTCACGGAAAGCGTTGGTGATCGCAACGCACCGGCCGTGCTGCTCATCATGGGTGCGATGGCATCCGGCGTGTGGTGGCCCAGTTCCTTCTGCGCTCAATTGGCAGGCCGCGGGCGCTTTGTTATCCGCTACGATCACCGTGACACCGGCCGCTCGACTAACTATGGCCCGGGTGGAGCCACGTACTCGACCGAAACGCTTGCCGACGATGCGCTCAGAGTTCTCGATGCATACAACGTCGAGAGCGCACATCTCGTAGGCATGTCCATCGGGGGGTATCTGAGTCAGTTACTCGCGCTGAAGGCGCCTCGAAGAGTCAAAACACTGACACTCATTGCCTCCGAGCGGCTGGCGCTGGCCGATCCTGCGATGCCCGGAATGGATCCACGAGTTCCGGCCTACCACGCCCAAAGCGCCAAACTCGACTGGACTGATCGAGACGCGGTTCTTGAGTATCAGGTTGGCGCCTGGCGTCTGCTCACCGGATCTGCACATCCGTTCGACGAAGCGTACATCCGCGGTCTGGCCCAGGAGGACTGGGATCGTACCGCGAATCCATTGTCGGCGTTTAATCACGCAGGTCTTGGGGATGCTACAGGCTGGACCGGCCGGCTTGACGAGATCTACGCGCCCACCTTAATTATCCATGGAACAGAGGACATCGTGCTTCCGTACGCGCATGGGCTGGCCCTGAATGCTGCGCTGCGCAATTCCCGCCTGCTCACACTTCAGGGGGCGGGACACGAATTGCACCCCCTTGATTGGCCGGTCATGGTCGACGCCATCGTCGAGCATACTGCGAGCGCGTGAGCATGTGCCGCGATTACGACGGACAAGTCGGCTTATGCCAAGTTTCCAAGAACCGTTCCTCAGAGGTCGGCAATGTTTGGCATGACATGACAGACTAGTGCGTGATGGAGCACGCTGAAGCGACCTTCGCCAACTTAGAAATCGTACGACGCTGGATTTCAGCCGTAAACGAAAAGAAGCTCGAAGATGCCGAACGCCATTCGTGTGCGGATATTGAAATCGTCGGGCCAAAGGATTCAGCAAGAGGTTGTCACGTCTTACGCGACTGGATCGCCAGGGCCGGAATTACACTCGAGACTAGACGCAGCTTTGCCCGGTTAGGCGCCGTCGTTTTGGAGCAAAAAGCTACATGGAATTCTACTGACACCGGCGGAAGCTCTTCGACCGCTATCCTTAGCAGTTCCTTCGCTCTGCAGGACGGCAGAGTGTGTAGAGTCGCTCGGTTTAATTCTTTACATGCGGCGTTCGGCGACTCCGGGCTGACGGAAGCTGACGAAGTCAAGCTGTAAACCTAGTGCCTCTGCGCTCTGCTTGCCGCGCTGCTCGCATTCGACGTTGAAAACGGCAATTTCGGAAACTGGTGCAGAGATCGGGAACGACAAGTCGCGTTTGTAGCAGCGAACGCATGCAAACCGTTGCCCGACAGAGAACTCCGATCGGAGAAGCGCAAACCGCAGCCAGCCCGATTTGGGCTAGCGATGTTCGCTATACATCGTGAGACGCACTCAATTGTATCTCGATGAGCAGTTATGGGGCGCACTCCACGCGCGTGCTCAGCGGGAGAACACGACCATCTGCCGACGCTGCGGTCGGGCGCCGAGCCGGGGATTACTTGCGCCGGTACCGAAAGAGCCACACGGTTGAACTCGGCGACGCTCTCATCGCTGCGAGCGCAGTGGTGAGCGGCGCCCGACTGTGGACACGGAATCGTAAGCGCTACCCAATGTCGGAGCTTAAGTTCTACGATTGAGCGTCTGACGCAACTGGAAGGACGACAGAAGTGAAGACCGCGCCCAAAGGAGCTGTCAAAAAATCAAACCCTTCTCGATAAGACATTTCTGAATAGGAATGTTCTGGTTTATTCTGACTGTGATGCCGAAACAAGCGGGAATGTTTGAACCGTCGGCCGATGAATCTAGCTTACGAACAAGCGAGCGGGTAACAGTTGGAAAACCAAAGCTGAAGGCAGTGGATCGGAATCAGATTCGGATGCTTACGCTGGATGTGGAGACGCTTGTGGCGGCAGATCATAAAGCGCGGGCTATTTGGGATCTGACCGGCGACCTGAACCTGAGCAGGTTTTTGGAAGGAATTCGATCGCAAGCAGGGCGCGCCGGTCGGGAACACACCGATCCCAGACTGTTGTTGTCGGTGTGGCTTTACGGCTATAGCGAGGGGATCAGTTCGGCCCGTGAGTTAAGTCGGCAAATGGAACACGAGTTGGGATTGCGTTGGTTGACAGGCTTGGAGGTGATCAATCACACGACACTGTCGGACTTCCGGAAAGAACACAAAGAAGCCTTAGGCCAGGTGTTTGCTGAGATGCTGGCGTTGCTGGAGAAGACCGGGTACGTGGATCTGGAGCAGGTGATGCATGACGGAACCAAGATCCAGGCGCAAGCCAGCGCCAGTTCGTTTCGGCGAGACAAGAGCATGCGGGAAAGTTTGGTGACGGCGCGCCAGGTAGTCGAAGCACTAGGCGAGTCGGAGGAGGAAACACCGTCGCGGCGGGAAGCAGTGCAGCGGCGGGAAGCAGTGCAGC
Source organism: Bryobacteraceae bacterium (assembly GCA_963844855.1). Taxonomy (GTDB): domain Bacteria; phylum Acidobacteriota; class Terriglobia; order Bryobacterales; family Bryobacteraceae; genus DASQDN01. Next base: position 144,284 of record CAWJQP010000075.1, on the reverse strand, counting down.
GGCGAAGGCGCGGGAAAAGGCCGAAAGACTGGAACAGGCTTTGGCGGAGCTAGAGGAGATTCGCAAGACCAAATCGGGAGCCGAGAACAAAGCCAAAGCGCGAGTGAGTGTGAGCGAGCCAGAAGCTCGATTCATGAAGCACGGCAACGACGGAGGCATCGCCCCGAGCTATAACGTGCAGATCACCACCGATTCGCGGGCCAAGATCATTGTGGGATTAGAGGTGACGCAGAACAGCAGTGATGCTGGTGTGTCATTGCCGGACATGGTCAAGCAGGTTGAAGCGAGGTTGGGAAAGCAGCCGAAGCAAGTGGTTGTGGACGGAGCCTACACCGGCGTCAACAATATCGTTCAGTTGGCAAAGGCAGGCGTAGATCTGATCGGTCCAGTGACGGATGCCAAGAAGCGTCAGGCCGGAGCCCGCAAAAGTAGTGGAATTGCAGAGGAATTTGCTGGCGAACGATTTGTCCAGAGAGTGGATGAGAAAGCGCTGAGGTGTCCGCAAGGCGAGAGGCTGGATTTGGTGCGAATCAATGTCAAACGGGGAAATACCTACGAGATCTACCAAGCACAGGGCAGTATCTGTCGGCAGTGCAACTTTCGCCAACAGTGCTGTCCCAAGGGATTTGAGAAGGGGCGATCCGTTTCGGTACTGATCGCGGAAGACAAGGACGTGGTGGCATTCCGGAACCGGATGGCGACAGAGCCGGCCAAAGCCGCCTACAAGAGGCGAGGAGAGATAGCCGAAACGCCCCATGCTTGGATTAAAGAAAAGTTTGGCATCCGGAAGCTTCGCTTGAGAGGAAAGAGGAAGGCAAGCTTGGAAATACTCTGGGCTTGCCTAACCTACAACGTAATGCAGTGGATGCGGCTAGTCTGGCGCAAGAATGAGAACCCAGCCCTCCAGACAGCCTAAAAGGACGAAACCGCATCAATTGTCAGGACCGCAGTTTTAGCTGCGTGGAAACCGCAATAATGAGAACCAAGCGATCTAGATAGCGTAAGAAAAATGCCAAGACCGCAGCATTGGCGCTGTAAAAATGTATACCAATGCACCCGTTCCCAAACGCGAAGCGGCAGAATACCGAATACGGAGCATCTTTCCACCGCAGGCTTCTTGACCACGATCAATTCTTTTACAGCTCCTTTGGGCGCGGCTCGGCTTGCTTGCGTAGAGTTAGGCAAGCACGCATTCTAAGCGCTCGAGACCTCGGCGATGAAACCGGCGATTAAGCGCTCGATCTCAGCCGGTGGCAGATTATAGCGGGTGACGGTGTCCGGCTGGCCGAGATTGCCGCTGATGACGAAGGCGCGCAACCCCGCGCGCGCAAGGCTTTTCGCCTGCGCGGCGTTAAGCCCGCCGACTACCTGCACCGGGGCGGCCTTGCCGACTCGCTCGAAGATGGCGCGGGCCATGTCACCGAGAAAGTCGCTCTCGATGAGCTTGGGGTCGGCGCGCCGCGCGTCCGATTGCAGGTGAACGCCGACCGCGTCCACACCGGCCTCCAGCATGCGAAGCGCGACCTCGGCGGCCTGCGCAGCTGGGCCTTGGTGCGGCACGAGGATATCGGCAAAGGCGAGCCGCGGGAGTTCGGATCCGGTCCGCCTGAACTCGTCGCGCACGGCGCAGACCGCCTTCGCCGTATCCACACCCGCGAGCGCGAGGAAATCAACGATGTTGCCGCCGCCCGCATACACGCCGCGCGCCTCGGAGGCGCCGCCGTCCATGGTCTTCATATCAGCCAAGAGGAGCGCTTTGGGAAACTGCTTGCGGAAGGCCGGCACGACGTTCGAGACGCCTTCGTTCTTGAGCAACGGCGTCCCCATTTCCACGATGTTGACGCCGCCCTTCAGCGCCGCACCGGCAACCCCGAGGCCCTGCTGCAAGGTGCCCACGTCGACGGAGATCTGGAACGTGAAGCGTGTTCTGAGCTGATCGACAACGCGGGCGGAAGCCGGGTGGCTCTCCTTCCCCACCACCTTTCCCGCTTGGGCCCAAGCATAGTTGGGCCGCGTCATCTCGAAGACGGCGCCGACCGTTAGCCCGCTCGCAGCGAACCTGCCCGCGATGTCGAGGAACGATCGGCGATCGATGTGTCCGTGCCGGTATTGAAAGCAGGACGGCTTCTTACGCTCCATAATCGCAGCTCCTTTGAGGGATGTTGCCTCATGTTAACCTCGAACGTCCCTGGTTGTCTCCCGCGGAGTCACAAACCCGATCCGCTTAAGCCTCGTCGCGTTCGCCTTTGACGAAGAAGAGCTCCATCTCCTTGTACTCCAGGATTTTCACGGTGGGCTCCTCGGGGGCATTGCCTTGTGTGATTGCGAGGAACGCCTGCTCCGACTGCGCTACCATCGCACGGGCCAGATCGTTCTTGTGGATCGAGTGATATTTGGACGGCATGGCCCAGTGCAGCAGTGGCATGACATAGCCAAGGACGCCCGGCGTGTTGGAGTTGGCGAGAATGACGGCGGGACGATACACTCCAAGGAAGTCGAACTTAACTGACTCGACAGCCTTCTCCTTCTCGCCGATAATCTTCGTGTACTTCACCCTGGCCTCAGGGTCGGCGCCCACTGCCGTCATGACCCCGCCCACACGAGCGCCTCCAGCCTTGGCGACGCGGCAAAAGGCTTCGGGGTAGGCGATTTCGATCTTGCGAACGTCCTCCTCGGGCATTCTCGCGCTACCCTTGCCGACGCCGAAGGCAGCGAGCGCGATGTCGATTCCCTGGGCGTGCGGAGCAACTTCCTCCTCGAGTCGGTCCATGTTGACAACGATCTCGCAGATCCTGGGGTGGGCGAAGGCGTCCGTCTTGCGGCGCGTCACCACCAACACCTTCCTACACTGCGGGTTCTTGATCAGAAGCTGAACGATGCGTCCGCCCACGTTCCCCGTAGCGCCCAGCACAATCGCCGAGTACTGCGCCTTCGCCTCTGTCGGTTTGGCTGCCATCGTCACGTTTCGCCCACAGTACCATTGACCCGGTTAACTTTTTATGGTAAAGTACTTTTTATACCGCGCTTCTTTGTGCGGCGGTAAGACGAAACTCTCGTATACGTCAGATGTTTAGGCTGACTGGAGGAACATGTCCAAGCGACGAATCCCAAGCTGGCTTCTATTGATCCTTGTATCCGTCGCGATGCTCGTTGTGGCTATTCCGGGGCTTTGGGTGTTCGTAAGCCTTACTGCAAAGCCATTGCATCCGGACCCGGAGAAGATGCCGACTGTAATGCATTCGACTCCATCGCCAAAGTGGGCCGGCTCCGCCGAGCAGGCTCGGCGGATCGTACGTGCAAGTGTTGCCGAGCAGAACCTGCCGGGGCTTTCGGTTGCGATCGGTATCGATGGCGCCATTGTGTGGGCGGAAGGTTTCGGGTATGCAGATCTCAAGCACAGTGTGCCGGTCACGCCGAATCACCGATTCAGGATCGGAACCGCTTCCACGGCGCTCACTTCGGCCGCAGCGGGGATGTTGCTGGAGGAAGGCCGTCTGAATCTCGATGACGAGATTCAGACCTACGTGCCTGCATTCCCCAAGAAGCAGCAGCCCGTGACTTTGCGCCAGTTGATGGGACATGCGCCCGGCGTCACTCCGGACGATGGCGACGAGGCGCCGCTTTTTACGAAGCACTGCGAACGGCCGGCGGAAGTGTTGCAGCACTTCGCGGGAAGCTGGCTACTCTTCGACGAACTCGGGAACGAATACGGGTATTCGATCTACGACTGGATCCTTGTGAGCGCAGCCGTCGAAGCCGCCGCTAAACAGCCGTTCCTCAAGTTCATGCGGGAGCGAATCTTCGATCCATTGGGGATGCGCGACACCACCGCTGACCCCATGGGTATGGAAGCCGGTGAAGACTTTCCGTTGGCCAACATGGTACGGGAACTGATCTACGATCCGGAGGCGACACGCGATTCCACACTGGATGCCACAAGTGACTCCACGAAGAAGCCGACCAGGGACAGCGTCACATACTACTTCCCGAGGTTCGCATCGGATCCTAAGTACGGTCTGCACCTGATGCGCCCCGTGGACTATTCCTGCTATGCAGGATCGAGCGTGTTCGAGTCGACTCCGTCTGACCTGGTGCGCTTCGGGATGGCGATCAACAACGGCAATCTCCTGCAACCCGGGACCATCAAATTGCTCCAGACGTCGCAGCGGCTGGCCTCGGACGAGAAGACGGGCTACGGCCTTGGTTGGTACGCCAAGACTGTCACACTAGCCGCCAAACAGACGCAAGTGATTGGCCACGACGGAGACTCGCTGGGCGGGATGGTAGCGTCTTTGGCGACGTTTCCCGAGCATGGGATTACCGTAGCCGTGACGTCAAACATTCCCTATGCCGACACATTCACCATTGCGAGGAAAATCGCGGAGACTTTCGTGGGACATACTGGGCCTCAAGCTGTCAGGAGATGACGCTACGGCCGAGGTGTGCTGCGAAAGGATCGAAGTCGATGACTATGTTCATCCGCATAATCCTAAGTATGTCGTCTGCGGCGTCTGTTTGCATATAGCATTGCGATCGCGCTGCCACCGATGAGGAGGGTCGTTGAAGGCTCCGGCACGGAGGTCGACGGGGCGATTTTCAGGCCGTCCGAAGAATAGTCGGCGGTCACAATCAGAGGGTTGGGGTTACCTTCCTCCTCGATCGACAAGTACAAGGTTGAATTGAGGTAGCGGCCGCCCAGCAAACGATATTCATCTCCCGCAAAGAAGCTCGTCGAGATCGCATACTTAATTGGAATGGAAGCAGGACCCGGCGTATTCGGTGGCAATACTGCGAAAATGTCGCCGTTCGGGAGTCCGGCGGAATCGTAGGCGAGTGTGAAGCCGGATCCGAGAATCTCCTCCGCTGTGAAGGCGTTTGGCACGGCCGGGAAACTGATTGGCACTGCAGTGAGACTGTTACAAAATGGCGGATCGCAGAGCTTCTCATTTAGGGTGCTCTGCATTTGCTGGCGCGCTGCCGCGTCACGTACCGATTGCACATCCGGTATCAGAAGCTCTATCAGCACCCCGATGGTTGCGATCACGACTAAAAGCTCAATCAGCGTAAACCCGCGTCGATTGGCGCCGGTGGGGAGAGACATGCAATGCATGATAACTCGAAGAAACCCACCGTTGAGCAGCGGTGTCTAAGCATCCATGCGAGCAATGTCGCTCATTCTCTTTGCCGTTGCCTTTCCAGTACTGGCGCAGGTTGCCGGGTCTGGTCCTCCGTTGGCTTCTCAACAACCTCAATGGATGGAAGCTTTCAACAAGATCTATAGCCGGCAGGGACAGGGCGCGCCGCTGGGTTCGCTCGATACGGAAGTGGATAAGGCTTGGGCTGCGGCGCTCGCCGCTGGACCTCTTGATCCATCCTTCGAACCCGTGGCTCAGCAAGCCGCGCAGTATTTCGGGGCTCAGGGGTATGACCGCAAGGCAGAGGCCATCCTTCGTCAGGCGATTTCCGCCGCTGGGCAGGCAGACGTGATCAAGGCTCGAGGTTTACGCCTGGCACTCGCTCAGCGCCTGAACCAGGAGCAGAAATTTGTGGCGGCTGCGAGTTTGATTCAGGAAGTGCTCGAGGAGGTGAAAGCTACTCAGGATCAACCAGCGCTTGGGACGCAGATTGCCGCCCTTACGCAACTCGCGCAATTGCGCGAGCAGATGGGTGAGCCTGATGCCGTAGAAGCTTTACTTCGCGAGGCAAAGACGCTGCAGTCCGCTCGGCCGCCAGAGTCAACGGCGTCGACGTCTTCGTCCGGGTTGCGATTTGCGCGCGCCTCGCGCCCAGGATTTGCATCATTTCGGATGGGAAGCTTTTCCGAAATTCATGCCGGTCCGTCCGATCTTGTGGGTTTTTATCAACGTCAGGGCTCCCCAGCAAAAGCCGAGGCCTTGTTAAAGAAAGAAATGGAAGACGCCAAAACGCCGGAAGAAACGCAGCGAGCGCTTCAGAACTATGTTCATTTCCTCAATTCGCAGCAGCGGTGGGAGGAGAGCATTGCGCAGCTCGAACAATTGATCGGCATGCAGAGCGCTTCTTCGCGGCCGGAAGACCGCAATATGCTTACAGGCAGCCGCCAGAATCTGGCGCACGCGTTAGCGACGACGGGCAAGCCGGACAAGGCTCTCGAAATACTGAAGGAAAATGCGGCGCAGTCATCGGGCGACGCTTTTCAGCGTGCCGAAGCCTTGCGCGCTTATGCGCAGATGCTGGTTCAGCAGAAGCAGTTTGACGAAGCAGAGAAAGTAGTGGAGCAGATCCGGCAGCCTAGCGGTAAGAATGCTGCTGAAGTCTCCAAGTACGCGCAATCCACGGCGGATGGCATCTTAGCCAACATCCGCCAGATGCAGAACCGCACCGAAGACGCTCGGGTACTCCGGGAGCGGATGATGGCACAAGCTGCGGGGACCGAGGGCGCCCCCGCGCCAGTATGGAATCTGTTGCAGCCCGCCCAGGAGGCAATGCAACGTCAGAAGTACGACGAGGCGATCGCGCAGGTTCAACGCATTCTCGCAGATTCCGCGCTTCGCCTTCGCAGTAATCCGGAGGAGATTGGCGCTTTCACGAACCTTATCCATCAGTTGCCCCAGGGCCGCTACGAAGAACGCGTTGCGTTGATGCATGCGCTGATTTCCGCGCTGGATAGCGTCACTCCGGCCGATCATCCCCGTGTGGCTCGAGCGATGGGTCAGCTTGTGGGCAGCGCGATGCATGCGGGCTTGAAGGCGGCAGAAGTGACGCGTCTGTTGGAACGCGAGGAAAAGATTCTCATCGCAGCCAAGGGTGAGGACAGCCCGGCGCTGAACGAGGTTTCCCGCCAGGGCGCGCAGTTCTTTACGTTTCGTGGCGACCATTCGCACGCCGCGACGGAGATGAAGCGCGCGGTGACACGCACAGAAGCCGCATCCGGCCCAAAAAGCCAACCGACGATTCAGATGATGCGCGAGCTAACCAATTCTCTCCAGGTGAGCAATGACTGGCCGGAAGAGGAGAAGGTCCGCCTGGCTGTGATTGAGCGCTCCAGCCAGTCGAGTGGCATACCCGGTATGTTGGCTCAGGACATGAGCATGCTGGGCACTCGCTACTTCGCCGTGGGGCAGCGCGAGAAGGCAGTGTCGTGGATGGATCGCGCGATTGAATCTGCTCGCAAGGACCCGCGAGTGGGATTTTTCGTCCAGCAGTTTGAACAACAGCGTAACCACTTTGCGAATGCGGAGAATCAACCACAGCCGCGAGGGAATCCTTTCTATGGTGTCGCGCCGGGACCCTGGTTCGATAGATCCGGCTACTCGGCTCCTGCCGGCATGCGATCGGTCATTGGCGTACCGGTTCCGCCTCCTCAGCCAGCAACTGCAAAGTAAGGGTAACAGCAACAGGGAAGAACGTGATCCCCGGTTTCTTCAAAGAGAACAATCGCACATCGCCTTATGTAACCGTATAGCCTCTTGTCTCGCTTCATCACTCCTGCTAATATTTCAGTTAACGGCGTTAAGTAAACCAACGCCCTTCATTAACGGACCGCAGTTAACTCATGGGTGTTAAGGAACGACGAGCCCGGGAAAAGGAAGATCTTCGGCAGGAGATCCTTGATGCTGCGCGGGAGTTATTCGTTCGAGAAGGCTATGAAGCCGTCTCAATGCGTAAGATCGCCGACAAAATCGAGTATTCGCCAACTACGATCTATCTGCACTTCCGCGACAAGAGCGAGTTGTTCGACTGCCTTTCCACGGAAGCTTTTGGAAAGCTTCTCGCGAAGCTGCAGGCGATCCGCAACGAGTCGTCGGCGCCGGAAGATGTAGTCGAATCTCTACGGCGAGGCCTGCTCGCGTATATAGAGTTCGGTCTCGAAAATCCGGATCACTACAAGATCACATTTCTGATGGAGGAACGCGCGGCCGGCCGGCGTGAAGTGGGTTGCCAATCGTTTGAATGTTTACGGATGGCTGTCGGCGCGTGCATTCAGGCCGGGCGTTTCCGCGTTTTAGATGAAGAGCTCGCTAGCCAACTACTGTGGGCCGGGGTCCATGGCCTGACTTCGCTGCTAATCGTCCACCCCGAATTTCCCTGGGTTGACCGCACAACGCTTACGTTGGGGATGATCGATACCTTAATGGAGGGGCTTCTTATATGACCGCTTATGTCACTCATTCGGCCAGTCTTTTGGGCACGAGCCTGATTGGCGCTTTGCGCTGGGAAGGGCACTCGATTGTCAAGTCGGCCGTGGAGGCGGACATCGTGTTCGATACGGCTCATGGAATTGTCTATCGTCGCGATCGTCCGTTGGCACGGTTCGTCTTTGGGGAATTGCTGGGACCGGGAGATGTGACTGGTACGACGATCGGTGACTGGCTGATGGCCTATGTGGCAAGTGGTCATATGCCCGAAGGCGCTGGCGGCTCTTGTGTCACGGACGCTCGCGATGTCGCGCTGGCTATGATCACCGCGGCGGACCGTGGCTTGTCGGGCGAATTCGAAGTAGTCGGTCCGTACGTGACTTTTGAGGAGCTGGCTGAAATGCTGCTGGGCGGAGCCCAAGCCAGGACAGGAGTGGCATTGCCTGAACTGAAGATCGCATTCAGGCCGGTTGAAGAAACGATCTTTGACGTCCTGGCATGGCAGCGCTCGGAGATGAACGCGCTCGTCTAGAAGAACCTGCATCGGCCGATCAACGGCGACGTACGCTCCATATCTGCGCACAGGCCACAAGACCCAGCTTGCGGGCGACCGCAAGCGATGACTTGTTCTCCCACGATGTGGAGTAGATTGGCAGGAGTCCACTCTGCTGAATGCTTGCCGCCCACGCCGCAACCGCGATGGCTGCATAACCCCGTCCTCGGTAAGCCGGCGCGGTCTCTACCCCGGCCTCAGCCGCAAACGGGCTGCGCCTTGCGCAGAAGCACACGCTCACTGCGGATCCCGCTTCGTTCACTGCCATAATCGGTGATCTCTCGGGCAGTTCGTCCTCCGTCCAGCCTACAAAATGGCGAAGGAGCGGTTCCAGCGTTTCGACCTTGATTGCGTTCGGAGGTGAGCTAATGGCATTCGGAAATTGGAAGGCCGGGCCTGACTCGATCTCGCCCGCAAGGATGCGTTCGTAGCGACGCGCATGTTTCGGAGTCTCGTGTAAGTCAGAGATTGGGCATTCGTCGACGGCCAGTGCGTTCAACTCATCTGCCACGGCCTGCTCTAGCTGTAAACCGACTGCCCACGCGCATTGGGTCTCGTCCCGGATCAAGACAAATTGAGGGCCTGGGCTAGGATTCGGCTCTCGCGTCGATACGATGCGTCGATTTTCGTCCGTGTGGAATAGTGTTTGCAGTTCGACTTCTGGAGTGAAGTCCAGCATTACGTTGCCGGAATCGGCTGCGCAAAAACCAGCCGGTATCCGTTCAGATCCATCACGTCGAACTCCGTCATGCCGTATTCCTGGGGACAAAGTGGACGCGATATCTGAACTTCCGGTAAAGCTGAGTATTCCTCGTACAGCGCTTTCACGTCGTCGGTGATGATATACACGTTCCATGCGTGACGCTCGCGCCGACCTGGATCGTCTGGCGCAACATATCCCGGCTGCTGCTGCAGGAAGATCTCTATATCATCCCGGCGCAGCATCGCGAAACCCGGTGGATAGTAGTCCGATTTGAACCCGAGCTGTTTGTACCACTCGATCGTCGGCTCGATATTGCCTACCAGAAGCACTGTTGTCGAGTTCTGCAACTTGGCACGCGCTGCCTTTTCCATTTCGGGGAGAATACCACGCCAGAAGTCAGGCTGGATTGATGCGTTGTGCGAATAGTTCTGCTCCGCCCACATCACGCAAACTCACCGTCATGCTGCGGCTTCGCGCGTCGATCGTGACTTCACCGAAGAACTGCAACCCTGCGCTCGGAGCTAGGCCGCTCTGCCCTTTGGGTGGCGCTTTGAAAAACTTCACTTCAGGCCCGAAGGTATTATCGGGCGTCCCTGGTCCGAACGAACCCGCATTCAATGGACCGGAAATAAACTCCCAAAACGGTTCGAAATCCTGGAACTGAGCCTTCGACGGATCGAAGTAGTGGGCCGCGGTGTAATGTGTATCGGCGGTCAACCAGACGACATTCTTGACCGAGTTGTGTTTTATCGAGCGGAGCAGATCCGCAATTTCGATTTCCCGTCCCAGCGCCGGGCCATCGCCGTTCGCTGAGTTCTCCCAGACTGTGCGACCTTCGACATCCTTGCCGTCAGGAACGACAACACCAATCGGCATATCGGCTGCGATGACTTTCCATACGGCTCGCGACTGCGAGAGACCCCGCTTCAGCCATTCGAGTTGCGGTTTACCCAAATAAGCAGTCTCCTCACTCTGCGTTTCCTGGCGATTGTAGCTATTCGGTCCACGGTACGTTCTCATGTCGATGACGAAGACATCAAGAAGTGGCCCATAGGGAATATATCGATAGATACGCTCGGTTTCTTCGGCGGAATAGCGAATTGGAGCATATTCGAGAAAGGCGCGGGTGGCGCGCGCGGCTAGCAGAAAGACACTCTTCTCTTTGTACAGAGAGTTACTGCGCAGATCTTTCGAAGGCGACCAGTTATTCAGGACCTCGTGATCATCCCACTGCCAGATCTGCGGTACCTGGGAGTTGAAACGCCGCACATTCTCGTCGAGCAGGTTATAGAGATAAGCGCCGCGAAAGTCCTCTAGCGTTTCGGCGGGCTTGCTCTTAGCTTCTGTCGTAATGTTCTTCCACACACTTCCATCGCGGAGCTTGACCTCGGCCGGAATCGGACCGTCGGCATAAATCGTGTCACCCGAGTGTAGGAAGAGATCTGGCTCGCGGAGTCGCATCGTCTCATAAGTCTTCATTCCACCCCAATCGGGATTGATCCCGAAGCCTTGACCGGCCGTATCGCCGGACCAGACAAAACGGATGTCTCTTGCTTGAGCAGGCGCGGTACGAAAATGGCCCGTCGCCGGCTCACTTAGCGTCTTTCCGTCAGCGAGGCTCTGAAAGAGCACGCGGTAGAAAACGCGCTGATCTGCGGGAAGGTCGCGGAGATCGATGCGAGCCGTGAGACCGGTGGCTTCGAGCGCATGCGATCCGAGAATACGTTTAGGATCGCGAAAGCTCTCCGTGGTCGACCATTCCACGACCATACGCGCAGGACGATCGGAACGAGACCATATCATGGCTCGTCCGGGTCCAACGTCGCCGATTTGCGTGCCCCAACTCGCTTGCGGTCGCTGATTGGATTGCGAATACAAAGGAGCAGCGCTGAACAGAGAAATAAATTGGCGGCGACGCATCCTACCAGAGTAGTCCGTAGTGATGTGACAATGCGGTAAACAAATGAGCACTGCGACAGTCCTGAGTGTGACATTGGTCGGCTCTACAAGAAACACACGGACCCCTTGTCTGGAAGCACACCACGGTAGACCACTACGTCGAAGGCTGGAGGGAGTCGACTGACGTCACTCCGGCAACAGGCCCAGGAACTGGCAGCGCGTTGGGGTGATCACTTGGGCACGCTCGCCTTCGCCGGAACCATCGCCAGAGATACAATCTGGCCGCCTCGCACGAGCTGATCGCGCAATGTAGAGTAATCGACGTCCTGTACCGCTACGCCTCTGGTCAAGGCCAGAACCGCTGCGTTAGCCGCGGCCTGTCCCAGTGACATGAAAGTCTGCTCGAGGCGTATCGCTCCATAAGCGACGTGAGAAGACGATGGGCAGGTTGGAGTGAGAAGATTCGTAGCTTCCGTCCGCCGCGGTGTTAGAGATCTGTAGGAAATCCCGAACGGGCCCCAGTTGTTGTCATCGAAGACGGAGCCTTCGTTGTAGGCAGCTCCGTCCCGGACGATGCGCCGGACACTGTGTGTGTCGGTGGGCCAGAACGCGACCGCGACAGGATCGGACACCGGCTCGGGATTGACGCGGCGCGTGTGGTGTTCAGTCATGACAAACTCGGAGACCATGCGGCGCGCATCCCGGATATAGAGCTGTCGCGGCCAGCCGCCGTTGTCCGTAAATTCGTCTTTGCAAAGACCCCATTCGCGCCACGCGGCACGCGTCGTTTCGGGGATCTCCGGATCATTTGCCAGCAGCCAGAGCAGGCCGTGAGTGAAGCTAAGATGATCCCGATAGATGCGTTCACGAGTGGCGTAGCTGCCGTTCGGGTACTCCCGATTCATGCCATATAGATTGGCCGAAAGGTCGTGCCAGCTTCCCAGATCGGTTTTGCCGTTCGGCAGATTCGCCGCGGGCTTCCAGAGGCTTCCTCCAGCGCGAGCGTACCGAAAATAGATCTCATATCGGCTCCGATCGAAGTCTTCGGGTTTCGTGATCGGAAGCCGATTGGAGGGATTTTTTGTGAGGCAGAGGCGAAAGCAGAACGCCTGAATATTATTGTCGCCGTCTCCCGGCTTACCTAGCGGCTCGTCTTGAATGGTCGGAATTAAACCGCTGGCCGCGTCGCCGGGAATACGGAACGGATCGACGTTGACTTTGAATTGAGCGTGCGTGGTCTCGGCCCTGATGCCATTTTTTGTTTCGCTGTACTTGGAGTTAGCCTCACGACCCGAAGTGGTCTGCACACCGGCGGCTGCGAGCAGGTCGCCCTCGATGCTCGCATCGATGAACGCGCTGCCTTCAATTCTCTTCCCGGACTCAGTGAGGATTGCGCGAATCGCACGAGTGCTTGGAACCCATTCGATAGAAGTAGTGAGTGGCTCACGCAGGCGCTGACTGCGCTCGACGACCACACCAGATTCGCGCAGAAGTTCGTTAAAGACTTGTTCTGCTTTGTGAGACTCGTACTTGTATGCCGGGTTAGCGTGCCCGTATTTGCGGCCGACGCGCAAGTAGAACTCGCGAGCGAGCCCTCCGACAACTACATCATTGAGGAACCAGTGATTATTGATGTCGGCGCTGCCAAGTCCTTCGACCGGCATGCCGCCGATATGTTTCTCCGGCGACACAAGGACGACCGAGCGTCCCATACGGGCAGCCTGCACACTGGCCATTACGCCCGCCGACGTACCTCCGTAGACGACAACATCGGCGGCATTCGCTGTTAGAGCTAGCGCCAAAATCGGCGCAAAGATCGAAATACCTGTCATGGCTAGGCGACGGTCAAAGACTCACGAATTCAGAAATACAACTTGAGCGCCAACTGAAACTCACGAGCTCGGGCGTTGGCGGCGTAGGCTGTCACTGTGCCGAAGGCGCCCGAGTCAATGTTAGCGGCCGGACTGCCGAAGACCGGCGTGTTGGTGAAGTTAAAGGCTTCAGCCCGGAACTGCAAACGGAAGCGTTCCGTAATATTGAAGTTCTTCAGTGCAGACACATCATAATTGTTCCATCCGTCCGAGCGCGTTCTCGGTAGATTACGCCCGACGTTCCCATAAGTGAACGCCGGCGAATTTGTGAAGGCTGCTCTGTTCAACCACATATCTATCGTTGGATCATCCAGGGAGGGATCCCCGACCACATTCGGTTTACTGCTACCGAAGGCTGTGCCGTTTTGGCTGACGGCTATCACGTTTCCGCTTTGAAAGGTGGCGATAGCGTTCAGTTGCCAGCCGCCGATCGCATGCTTCACGATGGCCGGACCGGTCTTCCCGAACGGCAGTTCATAGCTGCCGGAAATCACCAGTCGCTGGGGCAAGTCATTTGACGACACAGAACGCTCCCACGCGATATTGTCCCAGTTGCGTACGCCTTCATCTCCGCTTTCGACGAAGCTGCTATTGCCGCCTGCGCCCTGGTTGTTGTCGATCAGCTTGGAAAACGTGTACGCAAGTAGAAAGCTCAAGCCACTTGAGAAGCGCTTCTCGATGCGCAATGTCGCTGCATGATAGATCGAGTCGGCAAACGTCGCGTAGCCAGCTGCGCCCGAAAACTGTGGATAAGTATCCAGGAGGGATGCTCTCGTTACTTGCCTTTGTCCGAGAGGAAGGTTGGGTGCGATTGTCCCGAAGAAGGGATTGTCCACCAGTTGCTGTAACTGCGTGCCCAGCGAGAGATATTGCTGTGGAAGGTAATCAAATGTGCGGCGGCCTGGCAAGTGAACGCCCCGGTTCCCCATGTAGCCTGCTTCCACCAGCCAGTTGCCGGAGAACTCTCGCTGTAGCGATAGTCCCCACTGCTGCGAATATCCACGCAACAGGCTTCGAAAGTTGCCTGCGACGCTCTGGCCCAACAGAGTAAGCGCCCCCTGACTGCTGTTGACGGGCGGCAGCTTGCCGTTCGGAAACGGATTCGCCAGCGTCTCATTGGGAGTGAAACCGCCATCGACCGAGGATACCAACGGAGTGTTCAGCGAGAAACCTGCACGATCGAGCGAAGTAAAGATGCCCGACGTTGGGAGATATGAAATGCCGTAGCCGCCGCGTAACACCGTCCTCGGCATAAACTGCCAGGCGAGTCCCAAACGCGGCTGGAAGTTGCTATATTCCGCGTCCCGGTGACCACGCGACAATCCATTCACGCCCGGATAGGCAAGTCCGCCTTTGAGGGTCAGCCCGTTAATTTGCGTCGTAACATCTGGATCGAAATTGCTGATCGCATCAAACCGGTCGGTGATGCCACCCTCGTATTCCCAGCGCAGTCCAAGATTCAGCGTCAGGGTTGGTGTTACCTTCCAATCGTCTTGCACGAAAAGCGCGAAATTCTTGACGGTTTCCGTATTCGGCGCCCCGTACCCGACAGTGCCCGCCGACGGCGTACCGAGCATGAACGACGCATAACCATACCCAGAGGTCGCGCCCGCGGTGTTAGGATTTGGGCCCTGTGTGAAGCCTCTATTGAAGGTGAAGGACATACCCGCCGCGCCCTGTGTATTGTTGGCCTGATAAACTCGATTGTCGCTACCGAACTTCCATGTGTGCGTTCCCTGAATCCAAGTCAACGCGCCGGTGTAGCTGAACGATTTATTCGATTGCACCAGTTGATCGCCCTGATCGGCGCCGACTGCTGTCATGTCGCTCATATCGAACCTCGGGAAACTCGGTACCTGCATGAGCGTGTTCAACCGGGCAGGCATACTCAGAGTGGTTGCGTCAAACCCAAAGCTGCGTGTCACACGGTTGGGCAGGTACATGTTGAGCCCTCCGCGCGCGTCCAGCAGGAGGTTCGGACGCAGGGCATCTGAATAGCTAACAAAAGCGCTGTGACGCTGCAGCGGCAGGTCGGACGTCTGAATCTCGGCCAGGTTGTCGTAGAAATTCGGAATACCTTGCAATGTGTTGTCCCACGTATAGCGCCCCGCCACTCTTCGCAATGGCGTCAAGTAGTGATCCAACCGTACACCGAAGATTTTCTTGTCGAGTGGGGACGATCCGACACCGAAGAAATTGTTTGCGTTTGTATTTGTCACTCCCGTTGTGTTCGGCTTCGGGTAGTAAGCGTTCACCTGCTGCGATGTCGCTGAAATGCGGTTGACCGGAATGCGATTGCCCGCGAACATATCCCGGATACGGTTGGCGGGATTCGCCGGATCCGGCCGAGTGCTGAAAGGATCGTAGATTTGGATCAGCGCTCCCGTTGCGGTCCTTGTCTCGCTGAAGTCCCCCACCCGCTGCAGATCGGTTGGAACGGAGCGGATGGTGGTTGCCACGGTGCGTTGTTTGAATTGTTCGTAATTGAAGAAAAAGAACGTACGATCCTTAGCGATAGGTCCGCCCACCGTGCCACCCCATTGATTGAAGTTGAAGGGCTGCTTTTCTCGGGCCGCCCGATTGCTGAAGAAGTCATTGGCACGCAGCACCTTGTTTCGATTGAATTCATATAGGCTGCCGTGGAAGTCATTCGTACCAGCCTTGCTGACAATGTTCATCACGCCGCCGCCGGTGCGGCCGTATTCAGCGCTGGGATTGCGCACGATCAGTCGGAACTCTTCCGTGGCGTCGACAGAGAGGGGATTCTGCATCGAGCCGGAGGTGAAATTCTCAGAGGCGATGCCGTCCACCATGTAGTTGTTCGTGCTGGTTCCTCCACCGGCAATCGACGCCCTTCCGCCGCCGTAAGCCGACACCGGGAGATCTCCGTAGGATCCCGTCGCACGGACGCCGGGGACCAATAGCGCGAACTGCAGCGGGTTCCGACCGACAGTCGGCATGTCGAGAATCTTCTGGCTTGGAATGACGGTGCTGATCGTCGGCCGTTCGGTCTCGAGCAATGGCGCGGCACCCGACACCTCAACCCTGTCGCTGACCTGCCCGACTTCGAGGAGAAAGTCCAGCCGCATATTCTGTCCTTCGTCCAGGGTCAGCCCCGAGCGCACAATTTCCTTGAAGCCCGTCTGGGTCGCGTGAACGGTATACAAGCCGCGCACGAGCAGCGGGGCCGTAAAGTACCCTTCGTTGTTGCTCTCGAGTTCCCTGCGGACACCAGTTTCGTTATTGATCACCGTAATCTTGGCGCCGACGATCACTGAACCGGTGGAGTCCGTGATTCGCCCTGTAATCTGGGCGGTCTGGCCAAAAAGCTGTGGCGAGAAGGCAAGTAATAGTGTCCCGAATGCGAGCTTGCTGAGGAGGCGAACGATCATCATGAAACTCCAGCGAGGCAGAGATTTAGGTCAACTCTATTACGGCCCAACTTGAAGCGCAAGCAGCATAACTATGTCTCCCGTCTCACGGAACTCGCCACGATGCGGGCGGGCTGACATACACAGGACCATCTACTAATAGAAACAGATTAATTTCATTGACACGTCTAAGCCTTTCTGATAGCGTTTCCAATCAGAATTGTGTGCGTGTGCCGATGATGCCCACGTTGGCCTAAAGTCTTCGCAGCAAAACCTCCCACGGAGGGAGACCCTGTGTTTGCTTGCCTTGTCCGCACGTTCCTCGCCTGCTCAGCAATACTCCTTCTTTCTTTACCGCTCATTGCTCAACGGGCGGATCGCGCCACAGTCACTGGTCTAGTCACAGATCCCACTGGTAGCGACGTGGTGGGCGCCGTTGTCAAGGTGCGCAATGACGAGACCGGCGTTGTGACAGAACTCACGACGAATGAAGCGGGCGCGTACTCCTCGCCGTCGCTGGTTTTGGGATCATATACGATCACGGTCGAGCAGAGCGGATTCAAGACAGCAGTTCGTCCCGGCTTGCGGCTCGTCGGTGGCCAAGTTTCACGACAGGATATCGTTCTCGAACTCGGGCAGGTTTCCGAGCAGGTAACCGTCGCCGCCTCTGCGGAAATTCTCAGTACTTCGAACGCCGACGTGACGCATACCGTCGATAGCACCTACTACAAAAATCTACCCGTTGTCATGGGAGCCGACGTCCGTCTCGCTGAGGCCTTGCTGCAACTGCAGCCCGGCTTCACTCCAATGAAGCCAAATGGGGATCCGATGTTTCGCGGCAGCGCCTTCAGTTCTCGATTGAATGGCGGACAGACACAGGCAGCCGAAAACTTCTTCGATGGTGTCGCTTTCGGTTATGCCTCAGGCCACAACGGGAGCCACGAGGCCGGCCCACCCATAGAGTCTATCGGGGAAATGAAAGTGATCACCTCGAGCTACTCCGCCCAGTATGGGCACTCGAGCGGAGGTACGGTCGAGTACACCTCCAAGGGCGGCACGAAAGACCTGCACGGAAGCTTCTACGAATACTTCGCCAATGACAAGCTGAATGCGCGCGGGTTCTTCCCGGATCGACCTTCGAAGATCCGCCAAAACGGTTACGGCTTTACAATCGGCGGCCCGGTATACATTCCAAAGGTTTACGACGGCCGAAACAAGACATTCTTCTTCACAAATTGGGACTACCTGAAGTTTCGCTCCGGCGTGCTTCCCGGGTTCGGTAACACAACTCCGATCGACGCATTCAAACAGGGTGACTTTAGTGCGCTGCTGACAGGCCGAAACGTTGGCACGGATGCTCTCGGCCGGCAGATTCCCGAAGGACAAATCTACAATCCTTTCTCAACGCGCGAGGTCGGACGGCATTCCCGTTCGCGATCCTTATCCGGGCAACATCATCCCGGCAAGCCAGCGCAGTTCCGTCGCAAACAATATTGTGCCGTTGATGGTTGGGCCAGACCGTCCCGGACTGGCCTTCAACGTTGCGGGCAATCCGGCCGGCGATCAAACTTGGATCGCAGACTTCCGCACGATCATGTTTCGCGTTGACCACAATTTCAACGAGAAGTTCAAAGGCACGACAAGTTTCTTCTGGCCAAAACGGCCGGCGATCCGCAATTGCGGCGAAGTAGACGGTTGTAACTTCCAGTTCGATCCCCGTCAGACACCCGAGAAGAACGATCAATATCTCGGAGTCGGCTTCGTTCAACGTATCTCAACGCAACATGCCACGCAGCAATTCGACTACATCATCAAGAACAATCTTCTCTATCACGCAACCATCTCGTGGGACCGCTGGTTTATGGGCGGTACACCAATCAACGCAGGAGTAGGTTGGGGAGACAAGCTGTGGGGACCAGGCAAGAGCGGCATTCTCGACCCGACCGCCGGATCGCCAAACATCACCTTTACCGGTAACACTCCGTATACCGCACTCGGTACGCAGTGGATTGGTTTCGGGTTCGAAGCTATCAATCGCTGGCAGTTCGCCAACGACGTGACGTGGATTACCGGTAAGCATTCCATCAAACTCGGCTACGAGTTCCGGCACCATCAGTTCAATTACACAGGGTGGGCCAATGCCACCGGCGGGGCGTTCACTTTCAATCGGCTCGGCACGGGCGGATATGACGCTGCAGGCAACAACATCGCGACAACGGGTGATCCCTTTGCTTCATTCCTGCTCGGACAGGTCCACACCGCCAGTCAATACATTCCTCAGTTCACCACTTTCAATGGCAATACCGTCGCTGTTTATCTGAACGACGATTACAAAGTAACGAGCAAACTCAATCTCACTTTGGGCCTGAGATTCGATTACCAGGGACCCTGGACAGAGCGCTTCGACCGCATGTCCACCTTTGACCCATCCGTACCGAATCCTGCAGCCGGTGGACGACCTGGGGCATTGAAATTTGCAGGTACAGGTCCGGGAAGGACAGGCTCCCGAACATTCGATGAAATCCCTCTCGACGCCATCGGCCCTCGTATTGGATTCGCGTACAAGACTTCGGACAAGCAAGTGATCCGAGGCGGCTACGGTATTTACTACGCCGGCGTAACCTTTGGTCAGGGCAACAGACCGACTCTTGGTTTCGATAGCAACCCGACAGCTCCAAATCTGACAAACGGCCGCGAGCCTGCGTTCCATCTGGATTCGGGCTTCCCGGCAAGCGTGATTCGCTATCCACCATTCATCGATCCCACATTCTCGAATGGGACTGCTCCGATCGGTTATCCCGCAGATGGATTGATGTTACCTCGCTATCAAAACTGGTCAGCGACGTATCAGCGGCAAATCGGCGAAAGCGTCATGGTCGATGTTTCCTATTTGGGAAATAAGGGAACCCGCCTGCCACATAATCCACAGTTTCTTGGGGCCGGCTACAACATGAACGATCCGAAAGTGCTGGCGTTGGGAACTGGTGTACTACAGTCCAATATCAATTCATCGCAGGCCGCGGCTGCAGGCATCACTTCACCCTATCCAGGATTCACCGGGATTGTGGCTCAGGCGCTGAGACCGTTCCCTCAGTATCAGGCGATCGAATATCGCGATGTCCCGATCGGAAAAAGTCAGTACCATTCGCTCCAGATGAAACTGGATAAACGCTTCGCCAACGGTCTCCAATTCCGCACCTTCTATGTCTATTCGCGTCTCGAGAACAACCGGGCGGATAGCGGACAGCGTGGTGGAGCTGGAGTACAGAACCCGATTGACACCCAAGCAGGAGAATGGTCGATCGCTGGCGATGACGTTCCACACTCTTTCGTTTTTTCCGGAACCTATGAATTGCCTTTCGCCCGTGGCAAGAGCGGGATAGCTGCCGCGCTTCTGGGCGGCTGGACCGTGAACGGCATTCTTCGTTACGACAGCGGTCGTCCGCTGGCCATAACGATGAACAATGATTTGGCCGGCTTGCTGTTCAATACAACAAAGCGTCCGAATCGCAACATGGACGTCAATTCGATTGCCACATTCCAGGACGGCTTCGATCCCAACCGCGATCGCTATTTCGACCGTTCGGCATGGACTGATCCTGGACCGCTGCAGTTCGGCAACGCTCCCTCGCGGGATGCAGCCGCGCGAGGATTTAGGAATACGGTCGAGGATGTCAGCCTCTTCAAAGAAACGCCGCTCGGTGGAGAACGATTCAAACTACGGTTCGAGGCGCAAGGCGGGAATATCACGAATCGTGTTATTTTCTGTGATCCGAACACAAACTGGAGCGCCACCGCGCAGTTCGGACAGACGGGAACGCAGTGCAATCAGCCTCGTTCCATCCAGCTCAGTATAAAGCTGTTTTATTGAACCTCTGGCCCAATTCGATGTAGGATTTCGTATCCTTGGACCGAATGAGGTATTGCGACCCTTCACGCAGAGACTTGCTGCGTATGCTGTCCTTGGCTCCTTCTGCCAGCGCAGCCCAGCCAGTCACCTTTACCGATATGGTCGCTGAGGCCGGATTGAGTCGCGCCCGCAACGTATCAGGCGAAGCGGTGGATAAGCAGTACCTCATCGAAGAGATGGGCGCGGGTGTCGCGCTCTTCGATTTCGATAACGACGGCTGGCTCGATATCTTCCTGGTTAACGGCTCAACATTTCAGAACACAGCAAATGCGCACAAGCCCACCAGCTATCTCTTTCGCAACAATCGCGACGGCACCTTCACTGACGTCACGCAGAAGGCCGGGCTGACAGCTACCGGTTGGGGACAAGGCTGTTGTGTCGGCGACTACGACAACGATGGCTTTGATGATTTATTTGTGAGTTACTGGGGCAAGAATGTCCTGTATCACAACAATGGCGATGGAACGTTTACCGATGTATCGGCAAAGGCCGGCGTCGCGGGCATCGGGATCGAGATGGGGCAGCCGGATGTTGCTTTCTCGATTACGACCGCGACGGTCATTTGGATCTGTTCATCGCGAACTACGTGAATTTCCATCCGAGCCGCTCTCCGCGTCCCGGTGAATCAGCCTACTGCCGCTTCAACGACATACCTGTGCCATGCGGACCGCAGGGGTTTGCCGGAGGAACCAACGTTCTGTATCCGCAACAAAGGAAACGGAGTTTTTGAAGACGTCTCTGAAAAGTCCGGGATCAGCACTCCAAGGGGACCATCCTCAACAGAATTCGTACCGCAGAACTGGAGACCAGTGGGGTCGTATGGGATGGGCGCCGCCGCGGCCGACTTCGATAACGATGGCTGGCCGGACATTTACGTCGCGTGTGACACTGCGCCCAGCCTGCTCTATCGCAACAATCATGACGGCACGTTCACTGAGTCGGGTGTCCCTGCCGGTTGCGCCTTTGACGAAAATGGCGCGGCCATGTCCGGGATGGGTGTCGGGGTTGGCGACTACGATGGTGACGGCTGGTTCGATATCGTCCGGACTAACTTCTCCGATCAGGTCACAACGCTTTATCGAAACAACGGGGACGGCACGTTCCATGACGCCAGTCTTGACGGCCGGCCTGGGAATTAACAGGAAGTATCTCGGCTTCGGCGCGACTTTCCTCGACTTCGATAATGACGGATGGAAAGACCTCTTCCTCGCAAACGGTCACGTCTATGCGCAGATTGCTGGCAGGAAACTTCATATCTCTTATCAACAGCCGCGCATACTCTACCGCAACCATTCGGGGCGATTTCAGGATGTCTCAAAGTCCGCCGGCTCCGGGATTACAGCGGCGCACGTAGGACGCGGCTGTGCAGTCGGGGACCTCGATAACGACGGGGATCTCGAAGTCGTCGTAAACAACCAGGATGGTCCGCCTTCGATCTTGCGCAACGATGGAGGGAACCAGAACAATTTCGTGTCGATCAAGTGCATTGGAACGCGATCAAATCGAAGCGCAATCGGCGCTCGTGTCAAATTGACAGCAAATGGACGCGAGCAGATCGATGAGGTAACGAGCGGATCGAGTTACTATTCACACAACGATTTTCGGCTACATTTCGGCTTGGGAACCGCCGAAAAAGCAGACAATATAGAAATCCTGTGGCCATCAGGGTTGAAAGAGAATATCGCGAACATAAAGGCGAATCAGTTCGTCGTGATTGAGGAATCTAAAGGCGTAGTGAAACGCGACGAGCGCAAGCTAACCCGGAGAACGTAGATGCGTCCCCTTCTCCTCACATTGATTACAACAGTGATTGCGGCCGCGCAACAGGATTCGAGTGGAGCAGAACAGTTGAATCAGGAGGGTGTCGTTCACCTCCAAAACAATCGCTTCATCGACGCTATATCTGCGTTTCGCAAGGCTGTGGATACAAGGCCGGACTTTGTTCGTGCGTGGACCAATCTGGGTTCGGCCCTGGCGCAGGCTGGCGACATGGAAGAATCTGTCGCCGCGTTCCAGAAAGCAGTAGCGCTTGACGGCAAAGAGCCTCAGCTCAGGATGAATCTTGGTATCGCATTGCGCGCGAAAGGAGATGCGGATGCCGCAATCGTCGAGTTCCGGTCCGTACTGGAAAGCCGTCCGAACGATGCAGACGTTCGCCAACAACTTGGGCTTGCCTTGAAGCAGAAGGGCGAGCTCAACGGCGCCATCGAAGCATTCGAGTCCGTTCTTACGTTGAACCCGGAACACCGCGAGGCTTACTACAATCTTGCGGCTGTACTCAAGCAGCAGTCCGCATCGCTACGGCGACGCTCTGCCGCTAAACCGGACGCTTCGATAGACGCGGGACTTCGCTCGGCGAAAGAGAAGTTGGCAAGCAGTGATTTCAAGGGTGCTTCAGCGATCCTCGAAAAACTTCGGCAGGATGCCCCAGCATCAGCGGATGTCTTAAATCTGCTGGGGTTTGTTCAGGGCCAGAATCGAGATCTTCAGGCGTCCGTGGTAACTCTTAAGCGCGCAGTGGAACTTAGTCCCGACATGCCGGAAGCCCGCTACAACCTGGGTGTAGCGCTCTGGTATAGCGGCGATCGGACGGCAGCGCTCGAATCGCTGCAACACGCTGTAAGGCTGAATCCCGCGTTGGCCGAAGCCTATGCGTTTCTAGGGATGGCGCTGAAGAACCAACAAGCTCTACAGAGAGCGATCGCATTGAACCCAAACCTGCCTGCGCCCTATATCGATCTGGCGATGGTATTTCTACATGCCGGGCAAGTTGAGAATGCGATCGGACAGATCGAAGCGGCGTTAAATGCGCCTGCTGCGTCCATGCCCATTCCTGATGTGGACATGCTTGTTTCCGAGTTGCGGCGAGTCCTCGCTGCGAAACCCGCCGCTCCGGAAGCCCGGAATGTTCTCGGCCTCCTGCTGGGCAAGCAGGGCGCCGACCCGAATCAGGTGATGGCTGAATTTCGCGAGGCGATTCGTCTACGTCCAACATACGCGGAAGCGCACAACAATCTTGGACTTGTGTTGATACAGGTAGGAGATACGGAGCAAGGCATCGCCGAGTTTCGGGAAGCGCTTCGTCATGCGCCCGATTATGCCGCCGCGCTTGGAAATCTCGGCGCCGCACTGGTTGCGTCGCAGCCCGTGGAAGCGATCCGTTTGCTCGAAAAGGCGGTTGTCGCCAATCCGGCGTACGTTCGAGCGCACTACAACCTGGCGCTTGCTTATGCTCAAAGTTCTGAACATAGTATCGACCAGTCGATTGCCCAGTTTCGAAAGGTAATCGATCTCGAACCTGGATTCGCGGCTGCGCATTTTGAGTTCGGCAAAGTACTCGTGCGCAACAACGCAACTGACGAGGCTATCGCGCACTTCCGTGAGGCAGTGAAGCTCGATCCGAAACTCGGCGCGGCTCGTTATCAGCTAGGTTTGGCGCTGACACGGTCCGGACAGCGCGCGGAAGGAGCAGCCGAACTGGAAAAGGCGCGTCCCGCTATCGAGGAAGAGCGAAAACTCACCATTGCCGGGCAACTGATGGGTGAAGCGAAAGCCGCGCTTGAGAGCGGGCAAAAAGAAACCGCCATCGCTACTCTGCAGAAGGTGATTCGCCTGGTTCCGGATTACGCTCCCGCTCGGGAAACTCTTCAGCGCGCACTGGCTAACGACGCTGCAACGGAGAACTCCGCCAAAGCAAAACTCTTTGAAGACTATATTCGCCGCCAGCAGTTCAAGGAGCTTGAACCGCTAGTTGTCGAGTATCTGAAGACCAAGCCCGATTCGTCTTGGGGTTACTACGTCCTTGGATACGCTTTGTTCGGCCAGCAGCGGATTGGTGATTCCATTGGCGCGCTGGCGAAGTCTCTTCAATTGAATATCAACAACGCCGACGCGCACCGGCTACTCGGCCGGACCCTCATGATCATTGGCCGATACGATGCGGCGCGCACGGAACTGCAGCAAGCCATCAAGCTGCGGCCGCAATGGGCAGAGGTCCGGTACGACCTCGGAAAGATTCACTCGGCGAACGACGATTATCCACCGGCGAAGAGAGAGTTTGAGGAAGCGCTTCGTCTCGATCCGTCATATATGGAAGCATATGAGGCGCTCGGATTCGTCATGGAATCTCTGGGAGACGACACCGCCGCGGTAGCCAATTACAAGAAGTCGGCTGAGATCAATGAAACGCGGCTGGCTGGTTTTGCTTCACCCTATATCAGCCTTGCGGCGTACTACAACCGCACCGGCGATCCGAAGCTCGCGCTGGAATACGGACGCAAGGCGGTTCAAGTCAACCCCAAGTCCGACGGAGCAAACTTCCAATTGGGAAAGGCGCTCGATCGCCTGCAACAGTGGCCCGAGGCTGCCGAGGCTCTAAACCGCGCTATCGACGCGAACCCACGCGCTGCAACCTATCACTACGTGCTAAGCACTGTCTATCGTCACCTGGGCAAGACAGCGGAGAGCCAGTCACACCTGGAGACTTTCCGCAAACTCGAAAAGGAAGCAGCCGATTTCGAACAGAAGCGACGTGAGGCTCGCATGACCACGCCCCAGCAGTCACATTAGGGGCGCCTCACTCGCTCGACTCGCGTACGACAAGTATCTGCCGCGCTTTGACACGAGTCAGCGTTTGCTTACGCCCACCTGGCCATGCGATTTCAATCTTCGCAACGAGGCCCTCACCTCCCAGGCCGACCAGCACCCGGCGATCGTTCGCGGAAAGATACCCAGCCGCTGTCTGAACCTCGAACCATTGCGCGGGACCAGACGCCCGCGTGACTTTCACCCTCGCGCCAATCCCGTCGCGATTTGCGCGCTTGCCCTCGAGCTGCAACATGAGCCATTGATTGCGATTTCCCATTGTGTTGCGAAGCACGGTAGGAGAGCGTCCGATGTTTGAGATCACGACATCGACATCGCCGTCGTTGTCGATATCTCCGAATGCGGCTCCCCGCCCTGGTCTTGGCGCGTCGAAAGCCGGTCCCGCAAGATCCGCCAATACTCGAGTGAAAGTTCCTTTCGTGTTCCGCAGCAACAATGGCGGTTGAAGATATGAGAGGTTCGGCGAAGTAACGCCGATCGTATCCATAACGTGCCCCTGCGCTACGAAAAGATCCTTCCATCCGTCGTTGTCGTAATCGATGAACTTGGTACTCCAGCCGGAGAACGGAAGAGTCGCGTGCCCTACGCCAGTCTGGTTCGTCGCATATTGAAACTGACCATCGCCGGCTATTCCGGAACAGGGCATACCGTTCCTGCGATAGATCCGTCACGAACACATCGGGACGGCCATCGTTATCGTAGTCCGCGAAATCCACACCCATACCGGCGAATGGCCTGCCGTCGTCGTTGTAACCAACGCCCGCAGTCAAAGCCACATTCTCGAATGTTCCGTTCCCCTTGTTGCGATACAGGAAGGACATCACCGAATCGTTGGCGACATAGATATCGGTCCAGCCGTCCTCATCGTAATCCGCGAACGCTACACCCAACGCCTTTCCTGCAGGATCCGCAATCGCGGCTTCTTCCGAGACATCAGAGAAGGTTCCGTCGCCATTGTTCCGGTAGAGAATGCTCGTGACACCCTTGAATGTGTCGGGATGACAGTAGGCTCTCGTCCCCGGCTTCTCCCCGCAAGGAACGCTTTTATCGAACGTCCAGTCAAGATACCGGCAAACGAACAAATCAAGTTTGCCGTCATTGTTGTAATCGAAGAAACCGGCGCTGCTGCTCCAACCGGACGCTGCTACACCTGCCTTCGTTGTTACGTCTTCGAACGTTCCATCCCCTCGATTGCGATAGAGGTTGTTGCGACCGTAGTTTGTGAGATACAAATCGCGAAATCCATCGTTGTCGAAGTCGCCGACTGCAGTGCCCATTCCATAGCCGGTCCCGCTACCGGCCAATCCGGCTGTTCGCGGTCACGTCGGTGAACTTCCAGGCTCCATCGTTCCTGAATAGTCGGTTGCGATACTTTGCATCTGTCTTATCGGGCTTCTGTCCCGATGGCATCGGATCGCCAAGTCTCGCGCCGTTTGTGAAGAAAAGATCGAGATCGCCATCATTGTCGAAATCAAAAAGAGCGACGCCTCCGCCCATTGTTTCAGGAAGGTATTTGCTGCTGGTGGGTGAGTTCTCGTGAGCGAAATCAATGCCGCTCCCGACTGGGATCTCTTCAAAGACCGCGGTTACAAATCCACTGGCAATGGCAACCAAGAAGGCCGGCCAAACATATAGGAGCAGCCTTCTGCCGGAGTTCATGATTCGGTATTCTATCGCCTTG
This sequence comes from Bryobacteraceae bacterium, assembly GCA_963844855.1. GTDB lineage: Bacteria > Acidobacteriota > Terriglobia > Bryobacterales > Bryobacteraceae > DASQDN01. The sequence goes on along the minus strand of CAWJQP010000075.1, from coordinate 117,574 downwards.
CCCTGCTAGCAACGGGCCGATCATCGGCTATTCGGACACGATCAGGATCGGGCCGATTGGTTCCGGCTGGGCCGTGATTCGAGATCTAAGAGCGATCGAATGGCAGCACGGGTCACGTCGAAAGAACGCCGGCCATGTACCTAAAGTGGTTCGAAATCGCTGTGTCACTCGCCCAAAAGTGTCCTCGTGCGATTTGAGTCAGAAATTCCACCCGCAGTTTGCTGATAATTTCCATATGACCACTGCAGCCGGATTGACAGGTGAGACGGAAGAACCTAAGATTCTGACAACCAATCGGAAGGCCCTGCAGATCAATCTGGACCTTGCCCGCTACGGCACGTTCGCCGAGATCGGCGCCGGACAGGAAGTCGTCCGCTGGTTCTTCAAGGTGGGCGGCGCGGCGGGCACTATCGCCAAGTCCACGTCCGCATACGACATGGCGATCAGCGATGCTATCTATGGGCCAAGCAAGCGGTATGTATCGCGCGATCGACTGCGGAGCATGCTGGACTGTGAGCACACGATCAACCTGGATAAACTTGGACAAGCGCGTGGGGACACCACGGCATTTTTCACATTTGCCGACACCGTGTCGGCGCGCAACTTCCGAGGCACCAACGAATGCCACGGGTGGATGGGGGTCAAGTACCAGGCGTATCCACACGCTCCGGACAGCCAGATCATCATTCACGTCCGGATGCTCGACAAGGAGAACAGTCTTCAGCAGGACGCGCTAGGCATTGTGGGTGTCAACCTCCTCTATGCCGCTTTCTACTTTCGCGATAAGCCCCAGCTGTTACTCAAATCATTACTCGACAACTTGAGTACAGAGCGTGTTGAGATCGACATGGCTGAGTTTTCCGGTAACGAATTCAAACACGTCGATAACCGCGCCGTGAGCCTGAAGCTAGTGCAACTGGGGCTGACAGGCGCCGCGATGTTCGGCCCGTCGGGCGACGTGCTGCAACCCTCTGAAGTGCTTCGCAAAAAGCCAGTATTGGTGGAGCGGGGTAGCTTTCGTCCAGTCACCAAGGTCAACATTGACATTATCGATTGCGCTCTCAAACAGTTCTCCGCAGACCTTGCGGTTGCGCCGGACGGCGTCGTGGAGCTTATGGAGATCAATCTGCGGCAACTCATGGTAAATGGCACGGTCGATCTTGCCGACTTCCTGGCGCGGGCCGACTTGCTGGAGGCTACCGGCAAGACGGTGCTTATCTCGGACTACTTCGAATACTATCGGCTCGCCACCTATCTGGCCCGCTACACGTCGGAGCCGATCGCGGTCGCGATGGGCGTCCCCAGTCTTCTTGACTTGTTCAAGGAGGAGTACTACAGCGGTCTCGATGGCGGCATCCTGGAAGCCTTTGGCAAGCTTTTCACCAAGAATATGCGGATCTACGTTTATCCTTATCGAGACCCGACTGCGGGTGTTCTCCAAACCGCGGACACCGTGACCATACCCGACGAACAGCGGAATATTTTCGAGCATCTGGTGGAGCGGGGAAGGATTAAGGCGATCCGGAACTTCGATGAAAGCATTCTGCACATATTCTCACGCGACGTTCTGCAGCGCATCAAGGATGGCGATGCTGTCTGGGAGACGATGGTGCCCCAGGAGATCGCCGCGATTATCAAGGCCCATCGCCTCTTCGGCTACAGGGACGGATGAGGAGAATGCAGCGGGGCCGGTATGAATGCGTACGTTGTCGCAATAGCGCTGTCAGTTCAAGTGGAAGAGGCGGGAGAATACACGGCATCTATCGCTCTGAGAATGGGCGTGTATGCGTATCTGCCTGCGTAGCTCGCGAGGATTCGAACCGAGGGCCGCGTTGTCGAGTGAGATGCGTTGGATCACGGCTGATATTTGCTCCGAGTTCAGTTTTATCAACGCCTCTCGAAGCTCCCTGCGCACATCGGCGTCGAGCGCAGCGAGATCCTCGAACCCCAAGTTCCACGGCCATTTCCCTGTTGGCTGACGCGGCTGCCTGTTTGCGTGTGTATCGAACTCCCAGATGGCGCGCCATACACGCGAAGATCTCTTCAGGCCGATACGGCTTATGCAGGTAATCGTCCAAGCCTGCCGCGAGGATCTCGCTCCGCTCGCCGACAAATCCCGAGGCGGTCGCCGCCGCGATTTTCACTTCCGATCCTCCCTCACAGGCCCGGATGCGGCGCGTTGCTTCCAACCCGTCTATCACCGGCAGGTGCAAATCCATCCAGATAAACTGCGGCCGCCATTCGCCAAACTTCGCCACTGCCTGCGCTCCGTCTTCTGCTATCTGCACCGCAAATCCGGCATGCTGGAGCAGTCGCTCCAACAGCAGCGCGCTTTCGCGGTCGTCTTCCACGATCAGAACGCGGTATTCCGGTTGGCCGGGCTCCAGCACGAAGACTGACGGCCATTCAGGCTCCTCCCTCACCTCGGATTCCTGGGCCACATCCACAGCTAACTCAATTCGGAAGCACGGCCCGCGGCCAGGCTGCACTCGACACACTAATGGTTCCGCCCATCAATTCGATCAGTTGTCGCGAAATGGTGAGACCCAAGCCGACGCCCTGGTGTCGATCGGCAGTCTGCCTGCACAAACGCATCGAAAATCCGCGCCTGATCCGCGGCGGCGATGCACCGATACCGGTGTCCTCGATCTCGAATTTCAATAGCAGACGTCCTGCGCCGTTCACGGGCGCTTGCCTTCCATCGCAGTGTGACCGAACCATGCTCGGTGAACTTGATGGCATTGTTCAGCAGATTGATCAGAACCTGCCGTAACCGAGCGGCATCGGTTCGGATGAAGAGGGGCGATTCCGGAGCTTCGACCCGCAGCACTAAGCCCTTCTGCTCGGCCCGGACACGGATCATACCGGTGACGTCCTGTATGAGTTTTCCCAGATCGCAAGCCGCTATCTGAATGTCTTGTCGCCCGGCTTCGATCTTTGCGACATCCAGCAGGTCGTTGATGAGACCGAGTAAATGCTCGCCACTGCGATTGATGATGTCCAGGTCCCGCTGCGGATCGTTGGATGCGCCGTCGCGCAGAAGCCTCGAGAATCCCAGCACGGCGTTCAGCGGCGTCCGAAGCTCATGGCTCATATTCGCCAGAAAGACAGTTTTGGCCCGGTTGGCGGACTCCGCCTGATCGCGCGCCTGCACAAGTTCGTTCGTGCGTTGCTCGACCAGCAACTCGAGGTGTTGCTGGTATCGCTGCAATTCTTCCAGCGTTTCACGCAGCCTGCCTATGATCTGTCCCACCGGGATGGCGTCGATCAGGGTGGCTTGTACGAGCACGCTCCAGATACCCAAAGTTGTTGACCTGACTCGGAAGTGGAAGACTCGCATTCATCTCCAGAACCGCAAAGACCAGTGCGGTAACCAGGCACGCCCGCCGCCGTCCATATCGCGGCCCTGTATCCGAGGAGCCAAGCCGCCGAGATTGGCATCGTCACGTAGAGCGCCACTCCCGGGCTGTGAATGCCGCCGTAGAAAAATGAAGATGAGCGTAGCCCAGATCCAAATGCCCGCCAAATGGACCATGCTAGCGCGCCGGAAATAGCCGAGCCGGAGCAGCACGAGTGCAGCGACGAGACTCGCTTCCAGGAAGAGCGACATTGAATATTCGCGGGAAGCGTGATCGGAGCGAGATGTCAGCGTGAGCGAACCACGACGCCGCAGTCCAAACGGCGATAAGCAGGAGGAGAACATGCAGCATCTGAGCCGTACGATCACCGGCCAGGGGACCTCTGAAGGCGCAAAAAATGTGAGACGCGATCCACAATGGGCGAAAGGTACGGCTTCAAGCTCAAAACTACTCCTTTGTGCCTCTCGGCACATCCAAGGATTATACAGCGTACCGCAAGCTTGACCTCTGGATTTTACTTAGCGACACTGCTACCGTTAGCCGCTCGCGGAATTGCCGTTGCTGCTGCTTGGCTGCAATCTCGTTGGAGCGCAATCTGCCCTCGGAGTCGGCGCATTGCGGGGCACGGTCCTGGATGCATCCGAGGGCGTGGTTGGCGGAGCCACAGTCACGCTGACTGAAACCTCCAAGGGTTGGGTTCGTACGTCCGAATCCGGCGGCGACGGGTCTTTCCTCTTCGCTTCCGTGATCGCCGGCGTCTACTCGATTCGGGTACGATATGCCCGGGTTCAACACCGAACAGATGGACGACCTGAGAATCGAAGTTGGTCAGCAGGCGGCCGTCACCATACGCTTGCAGCCAGCGGGGATCGGGACGTCCATCACCGTCCTGGCGCCGACCGCAACCGAACTCAACGCGCAGTCCAATACCATCGGTTCTCTGGTGGATTCGGAACAGGTTCGAGAACTCCCTCTGAATGGCCGCAACTTCCTTCAACTGGCTTTGCTGTCCGGAGGCGTCAATGAGGTCAGTCCGGTTAGCGACGTGTTTACCTCGAATGTCGGGCCGCCCGGGCGGCTCGTTGTATTGCCCGGTACGTTCCCTTACTCGGTCGGCTATTCTCTCAACGGCTTTAACATCCGGGCTTCGCGAGATGGTGAACTCGCGCTCAGCCCTTCCGTCGCCGCCATCGATCAATTCAAGATACAAGTGAGCTTCCTGATGCCGGATCAGGGGACAAGTTCCGCCGTCGTCAACGTTGTCACGAAGAGCGGGAGCAACCAATACCACGGCGAGCTTTTCGAGTTCTTCCGCAACAGGGTCCTGGACGCCAGAAGCTTCTTTGCTCCCGTGAGAGAGGACCTGAAGCGAAACCAGTTCGGCGGGGCGCTGGGCGGACCGCTCCGGAAAGACCGCATATGGTTTCACGCGTTCTACGAGCAGCTTCGTGAGTTGACGGCATTCTCCGCCTCCGGATACAGTCCCACCGCAGAGATGTTCGGCGGAGATTTCACGGCTACGGGCCGCATCATCTACGATCCAGCCAGTTACCGTCAGGACTCCGGGACCCGTCAGCCGTTTCCAAATCTCACGATTCCTGCGAACCGGGTGAACCCGGTTGCCCGGAACCTATTGGCGTACTACCGTCCGGGTACGAGCCTTTCGAGCAGGCCGAGTAATGTTTTCGGAAATCCACGCAGGACGCTCGACGACCAGCAATGGGGCGGTCGGGTGGACGTGGCGCTGGGCTCTCATGCTCAGTTGTTCGGTCAGTTTTTTCGGCAGAGTTCGCCATCAAACGCAACCGGGATTGTTTCCGCTGAGCGGTCTTTCGTATGAGAACGAATCGACGCTTGCGATGATGCAGCATTCCTGGTCTCTTAGCCCGAGGGCGGTGAACAGCCTTCGATTCGGTTTCCTTCGAAACGCCGCCGTGGGACAGCAATGAAGCCCAGTCGCTCGGGCCAATCCTCGACCAGATCGGCGTCACGAATACTCTTAGCCAGCAACGGAGTCACCGCCGTGAACCTCCAGGGATACTCGTCCTTTGGAAGATCCAACGGCGAAGTAGGAAACCGGGACAACACGTGGCAATTTGACGAGGAGTTCACGTACAACAGGGCTGGACACAGCCTGGCGTTCGGCACGGGGTTACGTTACCGGCGTGGGTGGCATTTAAACGGAAACGCTGTCGCGCTGGGAAGCTTGTCCTTCCAACCAGTGTTCACGGCACAATTGGCCGCCAACTCACAGGGGCAACTCACACCCGTAGCGGGGACGGGAGACTCCTTCGCCGATTTCCTGCTCGGATTTCCAGCAAATGGCATGCTGACCGGCTTGCCAGTCGTGCAATTCCGGGCAAACGCAGTTTACTCCGTTCTTTCAGGACACCTGGAGGCTTACTCGCGGTCTGACTCTGAATTATGGATTGTCCTGGTTTTTCGAGACGCCGCCGGCTCCTCAGGGTTGGGCGCAGGATCTGGTGCATGATTTGGATCGCAGCACGGGACTAGTCGCCTACTCTGGCCTGGGGCAGATCAGTTCCCGGATCATGGACCCTGACAGGAACAACTTTGCGCCCGCGATTCGGCTTGGCCTGGCAGCCGGGCTTCAGCAAGACGACGGTGATCCGCGCCGGCGCCGGCGTCTATTACTCCGAATTCCCGTGGCTGTTCGCGCCCTACCCGTTGACCTCGCCGTCGCCGGTAGCGGCGGGCCAGAGTTTCACAAACAGCCTCACTAGCGCCGCTGCCCACATATGTGCTGGGCGTCAATGTGTTCCCGCCTGGTCCTTCGGCGGGACTGACCGAGGACTTCGCCGCCAACCTGAGTCCGGGAACACTGGTCACGCTGCTCAACCGCGAGTTCCGAACGAGTTATGCGAGTCAATGGAATCTCGCGGTGCAGCAGAGTGTCGGACGCAACGATTTCGTGGAGCTAGCCTACCTCGGATCGAGCTGCGCATCGGCTGCCAAATGTCGTGGACGCTCGGGCAATGCCGGCCAACGCCTGACCTGTTCTGCAATCCAGGAACGCGGCCGTGGCCTCGGTATGGTCTGATGCTGTACCAGGACGGCGCGGGTAACTCATCCAACCAGGCGTTTATCGCGAAATACGAGCACCGGATGGACCGAGGATTGAATCTGCGGTTCGAATACACGTTTGGCAAGGCGCTCTCCGACAGCTGGCAGGCCGCCAATGTCAGCGCCAATCAGGTGACGATTTGCCGGCGTTGCTCCAAAGGACCGACCACCTTTGACACACGCCACCGCGCCGTGACGAGCGCAGTATGGCAGATCCCCTTCGGACGTCGAGATGGTTGGACAGACACCGCGCTTGGCGGGTGGACGGTGACAGCTATCACTGTCTTCTCGACAGGGCAGCCGGTCAACCTGAGAGGGCCCAACCAGACGGGAAGCCCGTTCATCAACCATCTTCCGGATCGTATTTGCGACGGGCGCAACGACCAGCTCTCGGGCAATGTTCGCAACAACGGCTTCCTGTGGTTTGACACCGCCTGCTTTCCATTAGCACGTGTCGGCTATTTCGGGAACAGCGGGGCAACGGTTCTCAACGGTCCAGGCCTCGCTAACTGGGACTTGGGCGTTGAGAAGTCTTTCCCTCTCCGGAATGAGACGACGAGACTGCAGTTTCGGGCAGAGATGTTCAACGCCTGGAATCACGCGCAGTTCCTGCAGCCCAACGGAGATTCCGGAGCGGGCGCGAACTTCGGCCGCATTTCTGCAACTCGGCCACCGCGCCTGATCCAACTTGCAGTAAAGCTGCTCTGGTAGACGGGACGTTGTCCCTCAGCGGACGGTCAGCGGCTGCTCGTCCCGACCGTTACGTCACCGGAGTCATCCTCGCTGATCGTCATCCAGAACTGGGAACAGGCGCTCGCGGCATCCCCAACTGACTTCCATACCCGGCCGTGATGTGCGATTGCTAGGACACGGTTATTCCACTGGCTGCGCGAAAAGTCTTGCATCCTGCTTAAAAGCATCAGCATCAATCGTGTCGAGGCAGGGAGCCGACTCTGCCGAATAGTACAGGAATGCTGCAACAGCCAAGATCTGCGATAAGGGGGATTTATGCCTGGAACGTTTGAGATTCAGAAAGCCAAGGATGGCCAATTCCACTTCCGTCTGAAGGCTGGCAACGGACAGGTGATTCTGGCGAGCGAGATGTACCAAGCCAAGGCAAGCGCTGTAAACGGAATCGAGTCAGTCAAAAAATGCGCACCTTTGAGCGAACGTTATGACAAACTCGTTTCGAAAAGCGGGAAGTTCTACTTCACGTTGAAGGCTGGCAATAATCAAGTGATTGGCAATAGTGAAATGTATGAGTCAGAAACTGCGCGAGATGGCGGAATCGACTCGGTGATGAAGAACGCCCCAAGTGCAGACGTAGCGGACCTCGCGTCTGCGTAAAGCGATAGACAATAGGAACGTAGACCTAGTGGGCTGTTAACGCTCTCGATTCTAGCGCCTCGTGTACCCGATCGCCGAAGCGGTTCACTGAAACCTCGACGCGATGTTCTCCCGAGCGCGCAGCCAGGAAAGCTCCCGGCTGCCGCTCGAGTTTGAGGGAATAGCAGTTTTTTTGGAGGCTGAATTCGCTCCGGAACGACGTGTAAGGCAGCGCTTCATTACATCGGACGCTCACGAAGGCCGAACGATCAGCCAGCCGATTTCCGTGCCCAGACCAGGGACATGCGGGGCGCCAGGATGAGAACGTTCTTGTCTTCCGCTGCGTGCTGCATTTCGGAAAGAGTTCGTGTCAGCTCATCTGGAGTGGTGATGCCTGCATTCACCAGAGCGGGTCCGGCCTCCTCGACACTCCACTTTAGAAAGAAACGATTCTCCCCTCGGATGATGGCCGGCTGATGGATCTCCAGGTTGGCGTCGGCAAAGCCTGCACCCAGGACTAAGTGATATAAGTTTCGAGCCAACGAATAATCCACACCACGCGTCGGGCCGAGCCTGCAAAACAAATCTGCAAAGGCATCAGTCGCAGTAGGCGGCACGCTGGTTGCCGAAGCCAGATCCCCGTCCTCAACCACGAGGATGCCGCCGGGCCTGAGAACTTCCCGCATCTCGCGCAGGCACGAGCCGGGATCAGGCAGGTGAAGCAACAGAAAGCGGCAATAAACAAGGTCGAAGAAGTTGCGAGGCAAGCCTGTATTCATTACGTCCGCTTCCACGAACGAAGTATTTGTCAAGCCGGGCCTGGCGCACAATTCACGAGCCTGTTCGAGTTGCGCTCCGTTCACATCGATGCCGGTGACACATCCCGCGGGTCCAACGATTTCAGCGAGCATCTGAGTCACTACACCGACACCGCATCCGAAATCGGCAACCCTCATTCCTTCCTTGAGACCGGCCTGCAGGAGTACTCGCCGGCCGGCCGGCGAGTAGATGTTGTGGAGTACGTGGAGCCGGCGAACCGCAGCCCGGCCCGTTGCGAGCACATAAGATCAGAAACAGCAGCATTCGATGCCATAGAATGTCCTTTCACCAGCCGTTTAGAACCCGGTGAAACCGGGACAAGGGACTACGGATGCCGAGACCACCGCCGTATTGCTGATAGCCAATTTGGCACAGAAGCCGTTCGGAGTCCGCATGATGAGGGCGCCTCCGACCGTCGAGCTGTTGCCCTGCGTAGAAATGTACACATCGCCCCCAACCTCCAGTCTGGAGTGCGGGTTGGTGACGCCGATCCCGACGTTGACGCTCGAGCCACCGTTCATGTTGCTGACGCCTCCAAGTATCAAGCTGTTGCTGTTCTCGGCGAAGGCACGGCTTCCAATCGCGGTGGAGTTCACGACGCCAGCCGTTGCCCCGGCGCCTGCGCCCAGGAATGTATTGTTGTTGCCGAACGAGACGTTTTCTCCTGCGCCGTGCCCGAAGAAGGTATTGTCACTGCCGGTAGCGAACAAGCCGGCTTTGCTTCCGAAATAGGAGTTCCTCGAGCCTGCAATGTTGAACTGACCCGAGTAACTGCCGAAGTAGGAATTGTTGGCGCCGCTGGAGTTTAGTGATCCGGCGTAGACGCCGAATACGGAGTTGTTACCGCCGGAATTGGCTGCTCCTGCCGCGTTGTACCCGACAAAGGTGTTGCCTGCGCCGGAGTTGCCAGTCCCGGCTCCACTTCCCACAAACAAGTTAGATGACCCTGAAGCGGAAAGTACTCGCTCTGAGCCGATGTTGTACTGCGGCGCCGAGATATTGCCCGATACCGAGAGATTCCCTCCCACCCCGAGCTTTACACCGCCGGCTGGGGCTGTCCCGATGCCGATCCCTCCGGTGACGTCCTGGATGATCACGGAATTACCCAGCGTTCGAGGCGCCGTAAAGAGCGGGATCGTCCCCGGTATTCCGATGCCCCGGATCGTATCGTCCACCGCGTCGCCCACCGCCGTCGGCGCGCTGCTGCGGGATGGTTGAGAGTTGGTCTGGGCTGTGGCCGCGAGGGCCAACGCCAGTCCGGTGATTCCATATACGAAAATGCTTTTCATTTCAAAGCTCCTTGGTAAAGTGTGTCGCGACAACCGTCGAATGGCGCCGCACTCTCAAACGCTCGGAGCACCGGTCTGAACGGATCAGTCCAACGGCCAGCCGGCCGTGACGGACGCCGTGACTCACATACGTAACGGCCCCTAAAGAGTTGATTTCAGGAATCTTCGATTATGAGCAGTTCAGAGCTTCAGCTTTTGCAGCAGCGCCTTGAATCGTGGCTCTGACCGGAGCGGATCGCACCGGGGATCGACCTTTATGTACGGCAGGGCACCCTCGCGGATCTCGTAGGCAGTCTCGAGCCAGCTAAGCGACGATGCCTTGTCGCCCACACCGAGGTACATCAGCGCAATGCCGAATGGCCCGCTCCAGCCTCTGATGGTTCGGTTTCGAGATTTCTCAATGAATTGGAGGGTCTGGGCGCGTTTTCCCAGCAGGCCATAGGTGTGCCACAACGCCGGAGTGGCTCTGGGGTCGCGGGGAGAGAGTTCCAGCGACTTTTCGAATGCCGCCGCAGCCTCTGTGTAGTTTCCTCGCTGCTCCAGGGCAAGACCGCGCAACCAGTGAACCAATGCGACGTTGGGGTGAAGCTGTTGAATGCTGCGGACGTGCTCCTCCAATTCGTCAAACCGGCGAGCATGGTACAGCATGATGCCGATCTGGATGGCGATGACAGGCGAGTCCGGGACCGAGCGCTGCACCCGGCGCAACGCTGCGAAGCCGGAATCTGCATCCTCCAATAGAGCTGAACAGTCGGCATAGAGCCGGCCCGCAGTGGCATCACGCGGATTGAGCTCCAGGGCGCGCTTCAACTCCCTGGCAGCTCCGGCAAAATCCCACTCTCTCAGAAACAAATAGTACCCGAGAACGAAGTGGGCTTCCGGCAGCCTCTCGTCGACCTGTAGACCACGAATCGCCGACTGCTTCGCCTTTTCCCAGAGACGTTCATCGAAGTCCGCAGCCAGTGAGTAGGCCTGCGCCAGACCGCCATAGGCAGGGGTGTAGCCCGGATCCAATTCAATTGCGCGCTCAAAACCCCGGACAGCCGCCATGAGATCATCGAGCGGCAGGCGCCGTTCTCCTTCGGGATCACGCATGGTCAGATGGTCGCGCTCGCGGCGGTCGAGTACGTTTAGCAGCGGTCGGCAAATCTGTCTCGCCTCGTTTGCGGCAGGGCTGCGGACTGTTGCGTTTGTCGTCCGCCGAGCTTCGCTCGATTAGGACTGAATTGGCTATCAATCGCGAGAGCTCGGACTGGACACTGAGAGTTTGCCGACTCTCCCTCTCATAGGTTTCCGCCCACACGCGGTAGCCGTCCGCCGCATTGACGAGTTGAGCGGTAACGCGCAGCCGATCACCATCCTTGCGAACGGTTCCCTCCAGTACCGCTCCCGCATTGAGCTGTTTCCCTATAGAGATGACGCTGTCGGGCTTTGTTTGAAATGCAGCCGTGGAAGTGCGCGCCACAACACGCCAATCCCCAGCCCGCGACAGCGCATTGGCTACATCTTCAGTAAGCCCGGCGGCGAAAGCCTCGCTCTCACCGTCCAGGCTGAAGCTGGCGAAAGGAAGGACTGCAATCGAGGGAAGGGCTTGCGAGTCTGATGTCGCTCTGCTTTCCAAGAGCCGCCAGCCGATCATGGCTAAGGCGCCTGCCAACAGCGTTATCACCACGGTGGCGGTCCTCCGGTTGACACGCATCCGAGAAGGAGGCGGCCCGATCTCCAGCGGCGCGGCATCGGCGGCATTTTCTTCCAACACTGGAATCGTTGGGGGAACTGATCCTGCAGGCGAGCCTTGCGCGGTGAAAACTGGCGCATACGAGCCCCTGGGGAATTCGAAGCGCACCGCATCGTCACGGCCATTGGTCGTGTAGTATTCAAGAAGCTTGGAGCGCAGGCGGGCTGCGTCCACGCGCACGATCGAGTCCACCGTCGGATCGTAGGAAGCTGATTTGCCGTAGACTTCCATGGCAATAACGTATTCCTTCAGTTCCTCGCCCTGGCCCGACAGGGTCTTTTCGACGGTATAGCGAAGGAAGCGGCTATGGCGTTCTGAGCGAGTGAAGCGAGGATCCGAGAGAACGCGATTCAGTTGCGCTCGGACAATCTCGCGAGTCGGAGAAGTCGAGCCGTAGTCCTCTGTATTCTGTCCTGCGCCTGCCACAATGACTTCAGTCTCGGCACTCGTGGCCTGTAGCTTCTAATCTTAACGTCTTGGTGAATCCTGGAAGTGAGCCTTGGCGACCCGCATCCACGAAGTACCTGCAAAGTGGTTGCGACACGCCTTTCAGGAGTTGATCGGCAACTCCAAGCACGCGGTCGCTAGCACGCTCAGCTTCCGTTGCGAGTTCGCAACCGGAGGTGATTTCCAGCTCCGAAGAACGGTCAACAATCTTGCCTACGATATGGAGTGTGAATGGTCGGCAGCCGTTCCAATTCGGTTGACGGTTTCATGGATCTGCTCGTAGCCACCATGGCTTCGCATCGCTTTCGTTCGGTCGGGCCGAGCACTCTCCTAGGGCGCTGGGCGCGCGAGCAAGCCCGCACGCGCGCCCCAAAACTGACGTTCACGTTTGCCGATCCAAACAACAGAACTAGTTACACAAGGGCGGCTTTTGTTGTCTCGCCAGGCCGGGCGAGGTCGTAGCGATCCAGGTTCATGACCTTGTTCCATGCGGCCACAAAGTCTTTCACGAACTTCTCCCTCGATCCCGCGCAGGCATAGACCTCTGCGAAGGCACGCAGTTGCGAGTGCGAACCAAAGATCAGGTCGACGCGTGTTCCGGTAAATTTGAGCGCGTTCGTCTTGCGGTCGCGGCCCTCGTACAAACCTTCTTGACCGGCGGCCGGCTGCCATTGCGTGCGCATGTCCAGCAGGTTGACGAAGAAGTCGTTCGTCAAAACTCCGGGCGTCTCGGTGAAGACACCGTGCTTGGAAACCCCTGCATTCGCGCCGAGCACGCGGAGTCCGCCAACCAGCACCGTCAGTTCCGGGCCGGTCAGCCTCAGCAACTGCGCACGGTCCACCATGGCCTCCTCCGGCTGCATGAACTGGGTCCTGCCGCTAATGTAGTTGCGGAAGCCGTCAGCCCGCGGCTCCAGAGGAGCGAAAGAGGCGACGTCGGTTTGTTCCTGAGAAGCGTCCATGCGTCCCGGCGTGAAGGGTACCTTCACCTCGACTCCGGCGTCCTTCGCGGCCTTTTCGATTGCGGCGTCTCCTCCCAGGACGATCAGGTCAGCAAGTGAGACCTTTTTGCCGAATTCCTTGCGGATGGTTTCGAGCTTGTCAAGCACCTTTGCAAGCTGCTTCGGCTGATTGACCTCCCAGTCCTTCTGGGGAGCGAGGCGGATGCGTGCGCCGTTCGCGCCGCCGCGCTTGTCGGAGCCTCGGAATGTCGATGCAGACGCCCAAGCGGTTGAGACGAGTTCGGAGACCGAAAGGCCCGAGGCGAGGATCTTCGCCTTCAATGCAGCAGCATCGTTCTCATCGATCACCGGATGGTCCACCGGGGGGATCGGGTCTTGCCAGATCAGAGTCTCCTTTGGAACCAGCGGGCCGAGATAACGCGCGATCGGGCCCATGTCGCGGTGAGTTAGCTTGAACCAGGCGCGGGCGAATGCGTCGGCGAATTGATCCGGGTTTTCGTGGAACCGCCGCGAGATCTTCTCATATGCCGGATCGAAGCGCAGCGCCAGATCGGTGGTCAGCATAGTGGGCACGCGCTTCTTCGTGTTATCGAACGGGTGCGGTATCGTTGCATGGCCATTCTTGGCCTGCCACTGTTTCGCTCCCGCCGGACTGGCTGTCAACTCCCACTCGTTTTCGAACAGGTTCTTGAAGAACAGATTGCTCCACTTCGTTGGCGTCTGCGTCCAAGTGACTTCCGGCCCGCCGGTGATGGCATCAGCGCCGATCCCGGTAGCGTATTTGCTTTTCCACCCGAGGCCCTGGTCCTCGAGTGCGCCGCTTTCCGGCTCTGGACCGACCAGGGACGGATCACCGGCGCCGTGCGTCTTGCCAAAGCTGTGGCCGCCGGCGATTAGCGCGACGGTCTCTTCGTCGTTCATAGCCATGCGGAAGAACGTCTCGCGAATATCCTTTGCCGCCGCGACCGGGTCCGGGTTGCCGTTCGGGCCTTGCGGGTTGACATAGATCAGGCCCATCTGAACTGCCCCGAGCGGCTCCGCCAGTTGACGCTCGCCGCTATACCGTTCGTCACCCAGCCAGGTCCCTTCCGGACCCCAGAAAAGCTCCTCGGGCTCCCACACATCGCCGCGCCCACCAGCGAAGCCGAATGTCTTGAAGCCCATCGATTCCAGCGCGACGTTGCCGGCGAGAACCATCAAGTCGGCCCACGAGATCTTCTCGCCATATTTCTGCTTGATAGGCCACAGCAGGCGGCGCGCCTTATCCAGGTTCGCGTTGTCCGGCCAGCTATTCAGCGGCGCGAAGCGTTGCTGCCCTGCGCCAGCGCCACCGCGGCCGTCGGTAATCCGATAAGTCCCTGCGCTGTGCCATGCCATGCGAATCATCAACCCGCCGTAATGGCCAAAATCGGCCGGCCACCAATCCTGGGACTCTGTCATCAGAGCATGAAGGTCTTTAATCACTGCATCGAGGTCAAGGCTTTCAAACTCCTTGGCATAGTCGAAGCCGCCGCCCATGGGATCGGACAAGCTGGAGTTCCGGTGAAGAACCGAGATGTCCAGGGCGTCCGGCCACCAGTCGCGGTTCCCGCGCCCGCGCGCGCCATGCGCTACCGGGCACTTCGCGGCGCCTGCTACAGGTTGATCATTGTTCGCGGCAGCCGCTCCTGCCTCTGTTATTTGTTTTTCCATCTGTTTATCCTTTCCTTCGAATTAGAATACTTACCGGGAAACGCGCCGGGGCGCGCACTTGGCGCATAGCCCCCGGAAAATGAGTTCGCATTCGCGAAGCACCCGTTTGCCAAGCGAGGCTGCGGCAGGCCGGGGCACGTCATACCAGTCCACGTCCTCAACACTGCCGCAACGGTCGCAGATGAAGTGATGATGCCGCATACCTTTCGCATCAAATCGCGCCGCACGGCCCTCCATGGCGACTTCACGCACCAAACCAGCCTGCACCAAGTCGCGCAAATTGTTATAAATCGTAGCCCTAGAAGAGCGCGGATCGACGCGGTTAACAGCTTCGAAGATCTCCGCCGCTGTGGGATGCCCGGCTTGCTCCATCAAAAACGCCATGACAGCGTAGCGCTGCGGAGTGCTCCGCAGACCGCTGCTCGCCAAGGAGAGTTTGATGGCATCGGAGTACATGAACAAACCCGTTTAGATTGTATCTAAGATGAAAGTTAGTCGAGGTGTGTGCAGGCCCAGTGTCGCGGAGTAGAACACTTTCATTTGGAGCCGGGAAGACCTACAATAACTCCGCGGTAATCGTAAGTTGCTGGTTTCGCAGCTCGCAGCGGAGCGGACCCTCGTGCGATGATGCAACAGCAGGCGATGAGCATTTACGACACGATCGGTGTGCGCACCATCATCAACGCGAAAGGTCCCTCCACGCGGGTCTCCGGCGCCTTGCTGGCGCCGGAAGTCACGGCGGCCATGCAGGAGGCCGGGCAGTATTGTGTTGACATGGCCGAGATTCAGGCCGCCGCGAGCAAGATTATCGCCGAAGCTACGGGCGCCGAAGCGGGCATCGTCACCTCGGGCGCTGCGGCCGGACTCCTGTTGGGCGCCGCCGCCTGCGTGGCGGGCCTCGACCCGGACAAAATGGCACGCCTGCCTGACACGACCGGCATGAAGAATGAAGTGGTGATGGTGCGCAGCCAGCGTAATCAGTATGACCATGCCATCCGCTCGGCCGGCGTCCACATTGTAGAAGTCGGTTTACCCGACCGCGTTGCGGGCGCGGGCATCCGAGACGCCGAGTCGTGGGAGATCGCCGCCGCCGTGACCGAGCGCACCGCCGCTATTGTCTACGTGGCCAACACGAGCGCTCGCCCGCGGATCGAGGAAGTGGCCCGCGTGGCCAATTCCAAACACGTGCCACTGCTCGTCGATGCGGCCGCCCAACTACCGCCCGCCGCCAACCTGCGCCGATTTCTCGCTGCCGGGGCAGACCTGGTCGCCTTCTCAGGCGGCAAGGCAATCGGCGGCCCGCAAGGCTCCGGCATCCTCTGTGGCGGGCGCGACCTAATTATGTCGGCGGTACTTCAGCAACTCGATCTCGACATCTCCTGGGAGCAATGGTCGCCACCACCGAGTCTGATCGATAAAGACCGGCTGGCCGGACTACCGCCGCACGGGATCGGCCGGCAATGCAAGGTGGGCAAGGAAACCATCGTGGGCCTGCTAGTGGCCCTTCGTCGCTTCCTCGCTGAGAATGAGCAAGCCCGGTACGACCGCTTACTCAGCTTGGTGAAGCGGCTCGAGTCTGCCACCGGTTCCCTCCGCAACGCCCGTACGGAAGTGCGCACCGGTGGCGCTACACCCAGGTTCGTCCTCACGCTCGAGCCCGGGTTCAAAATGACTGGCATGGATGTCTGCATTGCATTGCAAAGCGGCTCCCCGTCAATCCACGCGGATCCTTCGCAGGCCGCCAGCGGGATCATCGGTTTTAGTCCCGCCTGCCTGCGTTCGGAAGACCCAGACGCCATCGGCCGCAGGCTGCGGCAACTGATCGGATAGCGCGAACTCTCTGTGTGCGCGATCATGCTCCAACCGTGAAGTATGGCGAGTACGGATTACTTGGCAGAACGACGTCGGCCACGAACAAGGAGGTTTGGTATGAAGATTGTAGTTATTGGCGGAAGCGGGCTCATCGGGTCGAAACTCGTAGCGAAGCTCAAAGCGCAGGGCCATGAGGCTGTGGCAGCTTCGCCCAGTTCCGGCGTCAACACACTCACTGGCGAGGGACTGGCCGAAGTTCTTGTGGGTGCTTCGGTTGTCGTCGACGTGTCGAATTCCCCATCCTTCGACAAAGTGGCTGTAATGGAGTTCTTCAACACTTCAACTCGCAATCTCCTCATGTACGAAGCCGCCGCCGGCGTCGGGCATCACGTGGCGTTGTCGGTAGTGGGATCGGAGCGTCTGCTCGAGAGCGGTTATTTCCCTGCGAAAATCGCCCAGGAGAAGTTGATCAAGGAATCGTCGATTCCCTATTCGATTGTCCGCGCGACGCAGTTTTTCGAGTTCGTCCAGAGTATCGCTGACGGGTCAGCGGACGGCAACCAGATTCGGATGCCGCCGGCGCTCATCCAGCCCATCGCCGCGGTGGATGTCGCCGATGCGGTCGGCGAGGTGGCTGTCGGCAAACCATTGAATGGAACCGTAGAAACAGCAGGACCCGAACTGTTTGGTCTTGATGAACTCATCCGACAGAGCCTGCGCGCACGTAACGATCCACGTGAAGTAATTACCGATCCACACGCAGGCTACTTCGGCGCCGCGGTGGGCGAGCGAACACTTGTTGCAAGGTGAAGGAGCGCGACTCGGTGTGGTCCGGTTTGAGGACTGGCTCAGCCGCTCGATGGCCTAATTAATCTTCTACCGTATCCACTTTCCATTCAGCATGACCCGGCGGATGCGGCGCATTGCGCTTATATCGCGCAGCACGTCGCCTTCGATCAAAACGAGGTCGGCGAGTTTGCCGGGCTCGATCGAACCGATGGTAGCGTCTGCGCGGAAGAATCTGGCATTGTCGAACGTGGCTCCCACGATCAAGTCCATCGGACTGATGCCGCTTTCCAGCATCAGTTCCATCTCGCGCTGATAGGCCCAGCCGGTCTCCGCATACGGGACGTTGGAATGGGAGCCGACCACGACCCGAACTCCTGCCTTTCGCGCCATGCCAGTGAAGCGTCGCATGTTTTCACAAGCCTTGGCATGAACCTCTGTTGCGCCACGTTCGCCGGCGCGTCGCTCGAAGATCGCCAAGTTCGGAGAAAAGAAGACGCCGCGCCGTACCATCAAGTCGATCAGACGGGTAACTCGCGGTGATTGAAGATCGATCTTACTCCACAGTTGATACCGGCCCTCGTTACGCGCTGCGTTGTCTGCTGTAACCGCCTGTCGAAACTTCTCCGCTTCCATAGGGTCGGCAATCGAAGTACCCACGCTGGTCACGTGCTCGATTCCGTCGAGACCCGCCTCAATGGCGTCATCTGCGCGCACAATCTCGAGATGCGCTGTGACCGGCACGTTGCGCTGGTGAGCAGCTTCGCACACCGCGCGAATCGTGGCCAGGGGCAGTCGAAAGTAAACTTTCAAGGCAGTGGCGCCCTCATCGACGAAGCGATTTACGACAGCGCGCGCCTCCTCGGGGTCATTGACCAGGAGCGAATTCTGCGGGTATGCTGCAGGCGCCATGTCGAGGTGTGGACCGGTCAGGAACAGCCTCGGGATCGGCACGCCCAGCGCTTTGACAGGATCGTAGCTCTGATTCCATGCGCCGGGATCTCGCACGCTTGTCACACCGTTCTTCAGGAACATATTGGCCAATTCGGGACGGCCGCGGTGGAAATGCGCATCGATCAGACCAGGAAGCAACGTGAGACCGGAAGCATCGAACGTTTCCCCTGCCGGGACACGGACGCTGCCTTTGGCGCCGGCCGCAACGATTCGGTCACCTTCGATCACCACTACAGAGTTTTCGATCGGTGGGCCACCGCGGCCATCGATCAGTCGCGCGCCTCCGATGATGATCGTAGCGATTGCAAGAAACATGATTTGATTTTGAACTAACGCTTCGATAACTCGACTTGATTCATCTTTTGAGTCCTCTTTTGACCCAACGTTGACTCAGCGTTGACTCAATTGGCCTGACGCAACTTTCTGGTTGAACTCCGCAGACTGGTTCCGGGGCACACTCAGCGATTGCCAGTTCTCATGCGCGAAATGCTTTGCGAGAAGCACAATTTGTCCCACATGATACGCGTAATGAGCGGTCTGCCTGTTGATGGCCTGCATCACGGAGTGCGCTTCCCCTCGAATCATCACGGAAGCCTGGAGGTCGGCATTGGTGAGCGGTTCCAGCGCAATGAACACTCGGGACCACCCGTCCTCCCAGACGTCCATCAGCGTTTGCCGATTATCGGGTGGCGCGGCAAACTCGCTGTCGCGATCGCGGTCAGGTTTCTCGCCGTCCGTGGTCAGAAACTCCGTCCAGCGCGAACGCATATTGCCCGCCATGTGCTTTACGATGATCGCTATTGAATTTGCCTCGTATCGAGAACGGCGAAGAGTTGCTCGTCAGTGACCTGGCGCATCGCGCCTTCGGCAAGATTCTTGTAGTAGTGGAAGATCGAGAGGGAATCCTCAAGGTACGACGTCGTGAACTTCAACGGCATCCGTTTAGTCTACTCGATCATTGCGGGCTCGAATGGGAACAACAAAGCGGTGAACTGAACGCCGCGTTTAGTCGTCACGGCTTTTCGGAATGTGTGATTTTAGCCAGCTTTGGGCACAATTCGCTAAAGGGTTCTGAGGAACGCAATCAGTGCTGACTTGTCATTGGCTGCGAGGTTTAGTCCAAACGTGTGTCCGGGTATGGCACGCTTCACCACACCGGGCCCCTTCCAGCCTCCTGGAACGTGCTCGGGACTTCCAGCCGGTGTTCGTCGAACATTTCCTCCAGGCTATGCTACAGAGCCATCATGCAAGTAGTGCCCACGGTACCAAACGCCTCGCAGCGAAGGGACTTTGTACAACCCCTGTTCCTTTGCGGGTTTTCAATGCAAGCCCCGGGTCTGTCCCTGACCGACAAAGAAAGAATATCGTTTAGAAGCGGATGGTCCGGTGGAGGTGTATACCCCGCCGCGAGTGTAAGCTTGTTGTTCGTGTACAGCGGGGGTGTGTGACAGCCCATGCAGCCTTCGCGCACGAACACCTTCTGCCCCCGTGCCGCTGTGTTGATCAAATCTGTTCGGGTTCGGTGGCGTCTTTCAGCGCGTACATATACTTGGCCAATGCATAAAGGACCGCATCGTCGTACCGATACAAGATGCGCCGTTGAGTATCCGTATAGAACCTGTGCGAACCGAAATCCATACAGTCAGATCCCTGCACAAGCGCGGCGTAACGCATCAAATCGCCCGGTCCACGATGCCGATGCGTAGCGGTGTGGTCGATGTACTTCCGATCTTTGATGCCGATCAGATCGGGAATCTTTGTCATGTAATAAGGGCTGCCATTGACCCGCGGGAATGTGCCCGGCGTGATGGTCGCCATCAGCTTTCCGAACTCGCCTGCAGTCATGGATCGAATCTTCTCGTGGACGTCCGGTTTTATCCAAGGCACGGCAAATGTCTTGTAGTTCGCAGTCACCATCTGAATCGCCGGGAAAATACTGCAGAAGATCGCGATCTGCGAGTTCAACGCCAATGCCGCCGACTAAGAGGTCACCGTTTTCCGCGGCGCCAGGCAGGCGGGAGCCATCGGCCATAAATCTCGTATGACACGACGCGCATTCAATATAGCTAAGCTGTACTCCTTGCCGTTCGTCACCACCCAGCGAAGCTGGAAGATGGTACCGTCAGGTTGAATTTGAGCTTTTGACAACACGTCCCGCGAGCGCGCCCGCGCGATTAGCTCCGGATCTGAGGTACGAAAACCTGTCGCGTCCATTTCGTCCCACACCCGCTTGCCGGCCGCGATCCATTGGATCTCAGCTCCGGATCTTAGAAGGTTCGACGAGCGCCTCGGGTTTCAGCCTCTGTAGCCGCTCCCAGTAGCCGGCGGGCTCCCGGTCGGGATGATAAACCGGGTACGTTCGGAGGTTATCGCCAGCCACTGCGTAGTACTCACTTTCGGAGAAATGGCCCGGGCGAACTCCCAATCCGGCGACTGGCGTTGCCCAGTCTGCCATGGCGACGTCATCCCACGTTTTTGGCGCCGAAGGAGTCTGACCCTGTTGCGATGAGATCAGAAAGAAGGATGCGATACAGATCAAAGGCCGCTGGGTCAGCATATGGCCTACTGAAAGTCAGCTAACTATACACGATTTCGCCGCACTATCGCTCCGTCCGCACCCGGGGCCGATCAACCTTATGAGGTGGGTGCAAACGATGATGCGGACGGTTATGCATTTGTTCCGCTCAGAGAGTCTTCAGAAATGCGATCAGAGCCTTTCTGATCTGGAGCGGATAACTTGAGTCCGAATTCGTGTCCTTTCACGGCCCTTGTATTTACACCGACACCGGCGAACCCGGTCGGAACATAGTCTTCTCGCAGACGCCGTTCATCGAACCAGTCCTCCAGCGCCGCCACCGATCCGTTGTGCTCAAACGCGCTGCGATACCACGCACCTCGTAGAGAAGGTACTTTGTAATACCCTGTCCCACGACGAGTTTCCAGCGTGAGCCTGGGGTCGGTGTCTATCGGCACGTTCAGGATGTCGTACTTGCTTAGATGCTCGTCGGGAATGCGGAATCCGCTCACGGGAAGCAGCTTGTTGTTTGTGTACAGCGGGGGCGAATGACATCCGGCGCAGCCTTCCCGCTGAAAGACCTTCTGTCCCGTCTGCGCCAGCGCATCGAAGCGATTGGGATTCGGCGGCGGACGCAACGAATACAGATACAACGCGAGCGCGTAGAGTTGTTGGTCGCTGAAGCGCTCCTGCGTCTCCGGGCGAGGCAGCTTTGAGAAGTTCTCTTCGCCACTCGGAATGAATCCACCGAAGTTCGAGAGGAACTCAATGCCTTGCGCGAGCGATGCATATCGCATCAGATCGCTGATATTGCGGTGTCTTGTGGAGCCAGTGCGGTCCAGATACTTGCGATTGGCCACGCCAATCAAATCCGGTACCGCAGGGGGGTAATACGGACTTGACCTATTGCGTGCAAACACACCCGGCGGGATCGCTTCGTGCGCGGTAAGAATTTCCTCAACCGACGCCTGCTCAAGCCGTCGCTGGGTTTCCGGAACCCACTGAACTGTAAATAGGGCAAGCCATGTATTGCGGATATATTTCGGGAGTGCTGCGGCGACGGTCCCTAAACGCGATTGCCTTGTTCGAAAGAAAAGTTGCTCTGCGCTCCTTTCACCACCGACCCATCCGGCAATACACGTGTGTGACAGAAGCCGCAGAAAAGATCTGCATAGTTCGACGTTGCCTGGTCCCGCGGATCACATACCGGACCCACGGAATCTGTTCCATCGCGTGCGATCGGCACTTTCGTGGCGGCGTACCATTCCGGATTACATGACGTCCTCCATGCTCACATCGGAGCCGTAGGCGGCGGCCGCGTCGAACACGACCTCACCAGCGCGAATCCAATCCTCTTTCGTCTTGAGACGAGCGAGATCAAAGGCGAGTTCCGGTGGCCAGCCGCTTCAACTTTTCCATATAGCCGGCGGGCGCACGCCCCGGCGCGTACACGGGGTAGCTCCATTTGAAATCGGTAGATACCGGAATCCGGTAGTAGTAGTCCGGAGAAACCACCTTTTGCGAATAGGCTGGCGACGCGACTGGCACGTCGATCTGATCGAACTCGTGCCGGTCCCAGATCTTCGGAACATTGCCCTGCGCGATCGCATCATTAGCGGTCAGGCAAAACACTGCTACAGCTAATGCAGTTATGAACCGCAGCCAAAACATCTCACCTCCTAGGGCCGCCTAATCATGACACTTTATATTTAGTCACTGGGATGGGTTCTTATTTCTGCGGGCGGCGAGATGGTGGTGAAGTGTTCAGCAATCGCTTGCCAACGGCCATGGCGCTTGAGCCAAACCGAGGTGAACCGTTGATTCTCCTTCATCACCTCGCCCTTATACTTGCCGGCGCCAACAAAGCGACCGGTCACAACAGCCGTATCCCCGTATACCCGAATGATCACATCCTCCGCCTTCACGGAATCCCATGTAATCTCTCGTGAGCGGAGTTCCTGGACGGCGCGCGCTTTTGTGAGCATGCTACCGTCTGTTAGAACGGCGAGGTAGTCAGCAGCGAACATCCATTCAAACCATTCGCTGTCGTTCTTCAACTGCGCCACATCATATTGCTCTTTCGCGACCCTGACTTCTTGCACAGCATTGCCGGTCGTTTGACCTCTTAGAGCCGGCGCTTTTTCCATTTCGCCACGGGTTTGTGCGAGACAGAAACCTGCAACCAGCAGTTCTGCGAGCATTAAACGTGCCATCTCCATGTCATCTCCTTTGCTAGTGAGCTGCGCTATTGTGGATTCCGCGTGCTATCGAGTACACCAGATCGTGGATCACAGGGTCGTGGCGACCGCGTCGGTTCCTTTGGATCAGTTTTGAAAAGCCGCCGGCAGAGTAGCGGGGGTTTGACAGCGGAAGTCGTGCGGCGCTGAGGCTTCGAATTGAGTTCTGTAGAGCAGTTCCCGACAAGAAGCGGTTACGGCAACTGGCGAGCCACATCTAACGTCGCTTGAGCCTCTCAAAATATCGCCGCCTTGTCCGTGTAGAAGGCCAGCGGCCTTCCATATCGCTCCAATCACCGCCAGAACATCCGCATATTCTCTTCGGCAGTGTCGTGCCGTACAAACCTGGCATGGATACGGCTGGTCGCGTCGTCAATCATGGCGATCAGATACAGACGCGCGCCACGCCCTTCCAGCCAGTCATGATTGCACGTGTCCCACTGCACCAGTTCTCCAAAACAGGCTCGCCGCTCACGCCGCTAGTGGATTGTCTGTACCTTGCGTTTCCGGCTCTGCCAGAGGTCGGCAGCGATTAGCCATTTCCGCATCGCGTCCCGACCAACTTTGATGCCTAGCCGCCTGCTGACGTACTCGACTGCCAATGTCGGGCCGAAGTCGCCGCGCTCTTCACGGCTCAGTTCCTCCAGCGCACGCCGTTCCAACTCACCGCTCGTTTTGCGATTGGAGGCTCGTCCGCCAAGCCCATGCACTACCGGCACATCGCCCCGATTCCTCAAACTCTTCTTCTAGCCGCCGTACCTGACGTTCGCTCAACTTCAGCTGATCGGCCGTCTGCGTTCTGCGTAGTACGCCCGTTCTCCACCTCGTGTAAGACCTTCAATCGGTCCCGCTCCCTCTGACTCATCGCCAATCTGTCCTCTTCCATCCAGACCTGAGTCTCTCAAGCGGACATTTCTATGTCGTCGTCAGAGCTATGCCTCGATGCCTTTACTTACCATCAGGCGTGATATCATCATCCGATTGCATATGGCCAATTCCACTTGGCCCATTGTCGACGACACGCCAACGACCACTGTTGCGCCGCGGCATTCCACACTCGTTCGCATCACTCACTGGGTCACCACGTTCTGCATTTTGGCTTTGCTTATCACCGGAGCTGAAATTGTCATCTCGCACCCGCGCTTTTATTGGGGCGAGACCGGAAACCCTATGACTCCGTCGTTATTCGATCTTCCGATCCCAGCGTCTCGGCCCTGGGTAAATACAGGCTACTCGTTCGTTTTGCCGGACCAAAATGGCTGGAGCAGGAATCTCCATTTCGAGGCTGCCTGGGTAATCATCTTTACCGGTTTGATATATGTGATTTCCGGTCTGCTTGGGGGGCGCTTGAGAAAGAGCTTGCTCCCAACTCGGGCCAACCTGGCGCCTACGGCGCTCTCGAAGGAGATCGCGAAGCATCTGCGCTTCGGGCGGCCAGGTCCGGAAGAAGCCTGGTCTTATAACGTCCTTCAGAAGATTACGTACGTGTTGGTCATCTTCGTTCTGTTGCCCCTTGCGATCTGGACCGGCCTGGCGATGTCTCCTGCCGTCTTGTCGGTGATCCCTGTTCTCGCAACCGTTTTCGGGGGCCTGCAATCCGCGCGCACCATTCACTTTTTTGTCTCGGTGCTTCTCGTCGTTTTTCTTTTAATCCACGTAATTATGGTTTGCAGAGCAGGCTTCAGCAAGCGCATGCGCGCCATGATCACGGGTCGGGTCGCACGAAACGAGAATCCATGAGCAACTTTTCACGCCGCAAATTGATCACGACGGGACTCGCCGCTACCGCAGGCGCATCCGGATTGGCTGTCGCCGCCCGACTCGCGGATCGATACGGTCTGATACCGCCCGATTGCGGCGGCGTCTACGGTCCAGGTAACACGCTAACCTACGCTTCCCACCGGCTGCTGACGCGCCATTCATTGGCCCGCGAATTTTCTCCGCACCAGATCTCGAAGGCCCCTTTCGCAAAACTCAGGCCTTTCCAGAACGAAGCGTTCCGTCGCATGCAAGACGGCGGGTTTGTCGACTGGCAGGTCGAGGTAGACGGCATGGTCGCGCGCCCGTCATCGTTCTCGCTTGCCGAACTCAGAAGTTTCCCATCCCGCAGTCAGATCACCCAACTGGCATGTGAAGAGGGATGGTCGTTCATCGCAGAGTGGACCGGTGTGGCCCTATCCCATGTCTTGAGCCTGGTCGAAACTGCTCCCGCAAGCCCGTTACGTGGTCTACTATTCGATCCAGCCCAACTGGTGGGACAGTATCGACATGGCCGATGCCTTGCATCCCCAGACGCTTCTGGTCTTCGGAATGAACGGCGACGAGCTTCCCGTGGGTCATGGTGGTCCGCTTCGTCTGCGCCTTCCTCGTCAACTCGGCTACAAAAGCGTGAAGTTTGTCACCCGCCTCATCATCACGGATAGCCTGGAGAAGTTCAGCAAACGAGGGAGCTACTCCTGGTATGCCGGCATTTGAGAACGTGGCAGAATTGCGGCGTCAGTTCGCACGCATGACCGGAGACGGCGTCCACGAGCCATCGGTTACGGCGGTCTTTCGGCAATAAGCACGAACGTAAGAGAGAGAAGTCGCCGCCCTTCGCGTCGGCAGCCAGTTGGCCGTTCCACCGCTGTCGGCTTGCACGTAGATCTGACGAGCCGTCACCCATATTTAGGCTCCTGTTCTTCGTACCGACGGAATGCGGGAGATCTCAGTGGGTTCGAAAAAGTGGTGCTGATTGTACAGCGTCAGAGACCAAAATCCGCTGACCGGTGGTGTCTCGTCCTTTCGCGAAGGTCACTGTGTAGCGATTCGCTCCATGGAGCCGCTCGCCGGACTCATCGAGATCCTGGTAGAAATATTTCGTTTCGATTGGCGCGTTGACAAAGATGTTGGACTTGGCAACGGCTGTGCGGGTGAAATAGTCCGTGCCGAAGGCGGCTTCGTTCGAGATCGTGCTCCAGTGGTGAGGAAGCTGCTGGCCATAGTTGCGGAACTCGAACAGCGGCTTAACCAATTTTTCGTCGGCTTCCATAGCCGCCTCGATCATGGCCGCCTTGAGCTTCGGATCATTGTTCGCAGCCTCGATGACGGCGAGCACTTGCGCATATCGCGCTTCCTCTCCGGCAGCGGAGGCGCATCAATTAGAACGCCAGCAGCGTGTCGAAAAAGACTGCGGAGGAACCCATACGATTTCCGCGGCGCCGGTCGCCACATTCGGTAGTTTCGCGATCGTGTTCCAATCGATGCTCTTCACCTTGCCGTCATATTCCGCGAGCGGGTACATCATGATCTGTCGCAGCAGCGGCTGGATTGCCTGTCGATCCTCGGACGTATCGTCCATAAAGATGCGGGGCGCGATGAAACCGCTATTGGTCGATGCTCGAAAGACTTGAGTGATGCCCTTTGGTATGGCTCCGCGCCAACCTGGACCGGCAAGCAGATAGAAGCCCGGCGTGGTTCCGTACATCTTACCGAGGCGGACAAAGCCATCGGTGCGCAGATCAACCGCCTGTAGACCCAGAAGCGGTCACCAAAATCAGGCGCCTGGATCACGACCGGCGATTGGTCCAGACCCAGCGAGCCGCCACCATAGACCACGTCCTGGTTCGGGCAGGCGACGATGCGCTCCTCAGCAGCGACATAGTCAGTCAGCATGACGATTCGATTGAGAGGCGCGGACGGCACTGGTCCGGCATATGCCAGCTCTTTCGATTTCTCGGCGGCCAGTCTCTTGTTGTAAACGTTGACCAAAGGCCACGCCCAGAAGAAGGCGTCGCGCGCGACATGCCTGGCGTACTCTTCGGTTATCTTTACGCGCGTATCCGGGCCGGGACGCAAAGCATGCGCCCAGCCTGGCGCCGGCGCCACATCGTGCGGCGGCTGAAATGTTTGCGCCTGGGTTGTACTTGCTCTTTCGCAGACTTTGGCCATCCTCTCAGCTCTCCTTCTCGATATCGTTCAGCTTCCATGTCTTATCGAATAGCGGTTTTTGCCGACCGTAGAATCGTGCGAGCACCTCGAATCTACCGTTCGGATCACTCGGGATCCAGTTCGATTCCTTGCCCGCCGGAGCAGCAGGCCCGAATAAGATCTCTACCGAACCATCTGCGTTCTTTTGCAGTCCTGGAGTCTGCGACGATCGGCCTACCCAAGCAGCGTTCCGTATGAACGTGTGAGTCTCGCGGTTGTAGACGGTCACCGACCAGTATTGGGTGACCAGCGCATTCGCCGGTACTCGCAAACGGTAGGAAGACCTGCCGTTTAGCGGCTTCCCATCCTTGTCGTTTCCTGTCAGCAAATAGTATTGAGACTGCCCAAGGTGCTTCGCGCTGAAGAAGGCCAGTGTATAAGCGGTTCCACGAGCGTCGATCGGATAGGAGTCCGGCGTCTTCCAGTCGCTCATGACGCTGTGGAACATTTCTTCAGTGGTTGGGAAGAACCAAGCTCGCCTTCGTAGAAAGGCGGCAACTTGTCGTATCGCGTGTCGAACCAAGCCTTGGCTTCCTGGATCGCGTCGTTGAGGATCTGTTTGGTCTTCGCGTCCGGATTGAAGGGTTTGCCTCTCTCGATGCCAATGGTCTTAAGCGGTCGATCATCGCCTTGTCCCGTTCGAGCCACGGCTCAGCCTGTACCATCTGATTCAAAGACGCAAAGAAGCTCACGTCGTAGCGGATCGTAGAGTCCAACTCGATACCGCTTGCATCGACGAAGGCCGTTACCGGCGGATTGGCGGCCTGCGACAGTGGATACAGCTTGAGGCGCTTGGAATAAATCACAGCCTTCGCGATGTCAGCATCGCTGCCGCTCTTCAAGCACCGACCGCAGCAGAGCGTAACCCTGATAGGTTTGGGATGGCATGGCGATATAGCCAGCGGCAGCTTATCCATCTCGTATCCACGCGGTAGAAACGCGTACTTGCCACCCTTACCCTTGTCCACACCGCCTGGTCCGACATCCTCGATAGCGGCCTGCCAGTAGTTCATGATGCTGCCGTTGAACAGGCCATCGTCGGCCAGCGGAATCTCTAGCACTACCGGCCCGACATCTTTCGTGTTGAAGAAGGGCATCAGATAAATCACGTCGGGATTCGGCGTGAGGTCTGGTTCTTCCAGTCAGCAGACCCGACCAGTAGAGAACCTGGTTGAAGCCGCCTTTGCACTTGCCGACCATCTCCTGGTACATCAGATGGTAGTTGACGGCGGGCATGCCCCAGATGACCGCTTCGACCGCTCGCCGGTAGATTGCACGCTCGTTCAGCTCATTTGAGCTCAAAGTCGTGTTGGCGTTTGACTTTGGGCTATCACCGTCATGCCTCCTAATCCTGGGTTCTCGTCTCAGCCGGCAGCATAGAAGGCTACTCCTTGCCTTTACAAGAGTCTGTTCGGGATAAAGACGCGACTAGAGGAAGGTCGTTCTAATTTTTCAGACTAGAGTTGTCGGGATCGCGAAATAGAATCTTGAGCCGACGTCGATCTCGGATTCCACCCAGATTCGGCCTCCGTACTGTTCAACGATCTTCTTGCACAGGGCAAGACCGATTCCGTTACCCTGGATTTCCGTGCTGTGAAGTCGTTTGAAGATGCCGAAAATTCGGTTGTGGTACTCAGGGAGAATGCCAATGCCATTGTCAGAGACGCAGAATACGGCCTCACTGTCACGTTCGACACCAGTGACGCAGACCTCGGCAATGCGATCCGGGCTCCGATACTTAAGCGCGTTTGCGAGCAAATTCTGAAACAACTGCCGCATATGTCCTGCTTGGACAGATACCGGGGGTAAATTCTGTGTGATATCCACACGCGCGCCGGCCTGCTCAATCGCGCCGGCAATGCTCGTGAGCACGTCGTCCGCTATTGCATTCGGGTCAATAAGTGGGCACCGCGTCAAATCCTGTGGCTCGATCGTTTGTGCAAATCTGAGCAGATCGCCTACCAGTGTCTCCATGCGCTCGGCATTCTGCAGAATGTATGCGAGGGCCGTACCGGCGGATGGGCCGAGCTTTTCCGGCTGAAGTTTCTGTATCAGTTGTGTGTAGAGAGCAATGGTCCGAAGCGGCTCGCGCATGTCATGAGCAGCCGCATACGCAAACTGCTCCAGATCCGCATTCACGCGCTGCAACATTTCATTTGCGCGTTGTAATGACTGCTCCAATCTCCTCCGCTCGGTCAAATCAGTGAAGGTCACAATAACCTGTGACCAGTCATCACCTTGTGTAGCCAGGAGAGAAACGTTCATCTGCACAAGCCGTCTATTGCCGCCCAAAGTAAATGCGCCAAGCTCCGCAGTAAAGGTAGACGCTCCTCCCGCTAATGCAGCAATCTCGTCAATGAAGACCTTCGCCGCTGCAGAGTCAAACAGTTTCGGGAGCGCACGGATCAAGTCCTCTTCCGAATCAGCACCGTAGAACTCGCGAGCGACGCGGTTGACGTGCCGGACGCGAACTCGCCGGATCGCTTCGGCTAAGAGATCGGGATTCGATTCGAGACTCTTTCGGACGTTTTCAGCGCCAGAGGAAATGAGCATCGGCAAGAAGTTCCTTCACGGCCGAGAAGTCTTCGTCCCAGATACCAACTGGAGCATTCTCAAAGAGCGTCCTGTAACGGGCCTCGCCGCGCGATTCGACTTGATCATCCATGAGGGGTAACAGTGTCGGCAGCCAGAATCCAGTGTAACCAAGGAGTTTTACTGTAAGGCCGGAACATTTCGCAGCAGAAACCGGCTAGGAGTCGCGCCGGAAATCGTAAAAGACACGAATCAGATTGCCATCGAGATCGGCGGCGATAAACTCGCGCAACTTCCAAGGTTTGTCCTCGGGTTCGGAAACGATCTTCGCTTGCGCAGTCTTCCACTGCGCAAAGAGTTCGTCCACCTCAGCCTTGCTGTCGAGATTGAGCCAGAAAAGGATAGTGCCTAAGTTGCCATAGGGCTCTCGAAAAGAGCGATTCGTGATAAATAACCTGCAGTTCCCTCTCGAGATGCCTGCAATGCCGCCTTCGTCGTCACCCCAATCAATGGTGAAGCCTAAAGAGTTGACATAGTAGGCTGCGGCGTTATCGACGTTTGCCACAGGGATTTCTGGAACAGGAGCGGGAAACATCATGATCGTTCGGTTCATCGTCGCACGAACACATGGATTGGATTTCCGGTCATCGGACATCTGCAGTGCAGATTGTTAATGTGATGCTTGACGGAAAGTTAACTGCCGGATTTCTATTTTCGCGCGCGTCTTTGCTCAAACGAGGTTGTGGCAATCGGGAAATTACCGACTCGTATAACTCGAAGCCGAATGATAACTCTACAGCCCACAATGTCCGAGAGCCGTTCCCACTCTGTTCCGGCTTCGGTGAGGTCCGTGTACTGCGACGTTGAAACGAAACATCCTACCGCTTACGGCTCGGGGCCGATCCGAGTGATGTCATGATACAGCGGACGTTGAGCTGAGGAAGTGACGGAGTTCCGCGCATGAGTGCGCCGAAGAGCTCTTCAGAGTTGGACCTAGCGATTGCTACGTCTACGACATAGAAGCTGCAGATGAGATGGCAGACCCGGTCTCGATCCTGACGGCCAGCTCGCGGATGAGCGCAGCGCAATCGCCGCGATACGCACTCCCGTGCTGGCATGCGAGCATCGATGGCCGGAGTGCAGCCAGCCGCTCCAAAACGACAGACGTGCTATTCGAGTGCGCATAGTAATCCATCATTCCGCGCATTCCTTCGCTCGCGCTGAGGATCTCTGATTCCGTGATCGGCGGCGGAGTTCCGCCCGGCTGTGTAAATAGATCGCCACAGAGCAGCGTCGTGGTCGATTCGTCGAAGAGGATTCCGCAGTCCCATCCGTGTGGAACGTGCGGCGTATATAGCCATCGAAGTCGGTGCCTGCCGATGGGAAGCTCCTGTCCATCCCGCAGGGCGTGAGCAGGCTTCGAGGCGAAGTCGCTCAATGAAGTTAATACCCCAATTTCGGCGCCAAACGGTGTCGCGTCCGGCGCAACGGTTAGAAACTCGTTCAGCGCGCCGAACTCGTCGCCTTCAAAGTGTGACCCGCCTATCCATCGAAGTTTCTCCACGGGCATCACCGAAGCCACAGCTTCCACCGTCATCTGAAACAGCTTCTTCATTCCTGTATGAAACAGCAATGGCTCGTCATCGGCAATCAAGTACGAATTGAACGTAAACCCGCCAGGGATGACATCGAGCCGAGTACTGATCCGATAAATGCCGTCCGCTACTTCGTCTACGCGCGTTCCCGTTTGATGGTTCGTGACCATGTTGATTCCTCCTGCCGCTTTTGAGTCTTTGACCCGATAGTGGGCATGATCATAACGCGTAAGCTGCAGCCTTAACGGATCGCCTGCAACACTTCATCACAACTGGGCGCAATCCGGAGCGGGAATTCGAGCCTTGTTGACAAGCGGACTTTAGAAGACCGCCCTCCAGCAGAGTTGCGCGCCGAGAGTCGCCAGCCATATCGACAACACCACTCGCAGCGGCCTGTGTGGGACCACGGAAGACAGCATAGCGCCAAGAATCGCGCCCACGACGCCGCCCGTAATCAGCTTCGTCGTGATCGCAGCGTCGTAATGTCCCGCAAAGAAGTGCAAGCCGCCACCCAATATCGAAAGAACAAGCCCGAACACCATGTCTGTCCCCACGACTTGCGCTGGTGTCAGCTTCGTGAGATTCAACAGAGCGACAGCGCCCAATGCGCCCGCGCCCGCCGACGAGAAGCCGACTTCGACGCCGATCACAGCGGCCAACGGTGGTAGCCAGCGAGAGTGGTCTGCCGATCCCACCGTCATTCGATTCCTTATCGATCTGTAGAGTGTGCCAAGCGAAACAGTCATGATCGTCAGACCGATCAAGAGAAAGATTCCACGTTGGTGCGCCTTCGTGTCCAACGCGCTGAGCACATAGACGCCGATGAGGACTCCCGGCATGCCTCCGCAACAGAGGAGGGTTAGGATTCGATACTCCACCTGCCGCCGTCGGACATATATAGGCAGCACAGCAAGCTTGATCACGGCAGCGAAGGTGAGAGCTGTGCCAACTGCTGCGGCCGGCGGAAGACCAAAGAACAGGATCAGTACGGGCGCAGTGATGCTACCGGCGCCGACGCCCGTCAGGCCCACGGCTGTCGCTATCAGGAAGCCTAGAACGAATTCCATGAATCTCACCTCGGACAGGACAGTCCGGCGCTCGCGCCATCATAACAGCACGGCCCTTGAGCAACACGATTTCATGGCGAACTTTCAGCTATTCTGGCGAGGTCGCCGTACATGACAACACGAAGTAAGCTCTTCGATGGCTAGCGCGGTCAATTGAGTCCTGATGTCTGAACCACAGCAGGGGCTTACGAATTCCTGCCCAGTCGGCCCAGTCAAAGATTGCGTCCGGATCCCGTGATCCGGACGGTTGCTCAGTTATGGGTGGAGCGGTCAGAATGACCGAGATCTCGGCCAGGCGCAATACGATCGCGTACAAGCTGTTTCAACTCGGTGATCTCCGGAAAGCGACCCTTACCGGCACGCGACCAGATAATCTCGTCGTCGACACGAACCTCGAACACTCCGCCTGTGCCGGGAATCAACCCAAGCTCACCGATCTCGCTAGTAAAAGTGGTTAGGAGTTCCTGCGCCATCCATGCTGCACGCATGAGCCAACGGCATTGAGTGCAGTATTCGATTTCGATTCTTGGCGTCCGCATTCCTGTACGCAGTATAGAGAGAAGTTCCTATCGACTATTCTTCCAGACTGCGGCTTCTGCAGAAAGATGGTAACAATAGGTCGGTGTAGCGCAGTCAAATTGGCTCTGGCCGTGACTTAAAAATTATGAATCATCTATTTGACTGACGCAGTCTGTCCTCTGAGCGCTTGATGCGTACGCACGTCTCGCGATATTTCAGGCTCTATGGCTTGGTCCGTCAATGTGAGAAAAAGATGATTTCACCAGCGCGAAGTATAATCGGTCTCTCACCGCAAGCATCGATCCCGTCGCCGATCTTTCGCACGAAGCGAATTACTCTTATCGGTCTCCTCTTGTTACTTGGGGCGTGCAGTTCGGCCAACTCACCTTCGACCGAACCGGTCAAGAAGGTTGTGTCAGACCCGCTGCCGTCCTGGAACGATACGACTCCAAAGACTAACATTATTGCCTTCGTTCAGAAGGCGACGGCCAGCGGAACTCAGGATTTCGTCGCTCCTGAAGATCGCATTGCCTCATTTGACAACGATGGAACTCTCTGGGCGGAGCAGCCTGTCATCGAGAGTCTTTTCGCAATGCATCGTCTTAGAGCCGCCGCCGAGAAGGACCCATCCTTGAAATCCAAGCAGCCTTTCAAGGCATTTCTCGAAGACGACAAAAAGTTCCTCGGCTCTCTCGATTCCGACGCACTGTTCAAGGCGCTCACTCAACTTATCGTGGTTACGGAAGCTAATACGAGCCGCGAAGAATTTCAGGCTGCCGCCAGCGAATTCATGAAGACCGCGAACTATCCCAAGCCCGCTCCCATGCCGGTGAAGAAGGCCACCTACCAGCCGATGATAGAGCTTCTCGAATACCTCCGCGCCAATGGTTTTGAGACATGGATCTGTTCGGGGGGAACCACCGACTTCATGCGAACCATCTCGCAGGACTACTACGGAATTCCACCTCAGCAGGTCATGGGAACACGATTCAAGCAGCAGTTCAAAGAGATTGACGGGCGCTTTGCAATATGGCGACTACCACAAATCGAGTCCATCAACGATAAGTTCGAAAAACCGGTGAACATCGCTCTCAATGTCGGTAAGCGCCCTACTTTCGTTGCCGGTAACGTACGTTCCGGCGGGGATATCGGGCAACTCAGCTATAGCCAGGGCCGATCCGGTCAGTCATTTCAGTTATTGATCAATCACGATGATGCGGATCGGGAGTTTGCCTACCAGGAAAAGGACAACGCTTCCCTGAATGCCGCGAAGGCCGGCAACTGGACGGTTGTCAGTATGAAGAACGATTGGAAGCAAATCTTCCGAACGGCTCCCTAGTCAGGGCGTGCTGTCGAGGTTTAGGGACTTGTCATCCACCTCCGCAAACACATATACTCACAGCCGATAGGAGATCTTATGACCACCCAGTCGCGGCGTCGGTTATTGACGGCTCTGGCTGCCCCTGCAGCCGCCTGGACCGTTCCTGGTCTGTTTGCCGAAGCGCTCAAGAATACCATCGGTCTGGGAGAAGGCCCGTTCTATCCAGACAAATTGCCCTTGGATACGGACAACGATCTGTTGGTCCTGAATGAAGGCATCACGCCTGCGGTGGGCGAAGTAGCCTACATTTCCGGCCGCGTACTGACGAAATCGGGCGAACCACTTCGGAATGGTTATGTCGAGATCTGGCAGACGGACATTAACGGGTCTTACCTTCATTCCGGCGGACGCAATACCGGTGGATACGACTCCAATTTTCAGGGATACGGCCGCTTCATCACTGACTCCAAAGGACACTACTTCTTCCGCACCATCAGACCTGTCGAGTACACGCTGCAGGGAGCGTTCCGTTGCCCGCATATCCACGTCGCCGTCAGCAAATCCGGACATAGGCTCATCGCCACCCAGATGTTGATCAAGGGACACCCGGCCAACGAACGTGATGGCATCGTTACCAGGAATCGCGCCAAAGGCGAGATGCTGGAATCGGTGATGGTGGACTTCAAACCGATGGCAGGATCAAAGCTGAAAGAGTACAGCGCCAATTGGGACATCGTTATCGGCCGGACGGTTCAGGAGATGGAAGACGGAACGCTGGGAATCGGTCTGGGCAGGCCGGATCGCCCGAAGTTTAATCCCCCGAACGCCAAGAAATAGGCGTCAGCGGCAAGCGCTAATCTATTGCGGGAACCCGACTTGGCGAACAAGCGTTTTGTACCGAGGATCGCTGCGCATTGGCTCCAACCATGGTTCGGATCGAAGCCAAATCATGCAATCGGCGCGATCGGCTACTGCTTTGCTCATCCACTTAAATGCCTCTTCACTGCGTCCTAAAACCACAAACGCAGATGCAACTTCGAATGGGCAAACGTATTGCCGGTTTGCGAGCGCTACCAAGTCCGTCATGGCGCGTTCGGCGTCCGCTCTCCGTCCCGCGCGCGCATAGCCCTGCGCAAGCCATGCCATTGTGGTCGGAATTCCTTGCATCTCAACCGCTTTCTCCAGTTCCTGAATCGCTTCGGGGAACACACCCCGTTCGGCGAGATTCAAGCCGAGGACCGACCGCATGATCCCGAATCTCGGCTCCCAGCTGAGAACACGCCGGGCTTGACGCTCCGACTCCTCATAGTTCCGGAGAGAGGTAGACATCATCGCTGATTGAAAGTGCGCCCAAAGTGACATTGGATCTAGCTCGATCGCGTGTCGGATCGCTTCCTGCGCCTCATCCGGCCGTCCGGTAGCTGCTTTGACAAAGCCCAACCCACGATACGCAATTGAGGAATTTGGATTGATCTCGAGTGCCTTACGGAACTGGGCCTCCGCTGCCTGCCAATCCCAATCGTAGTAGACCTGGATCATCCCAAGGGCAGCGTACCCCGCATCCGACTCCGGATCCAGGCTCAGTGCCTTTTGCGCAGCAGCCTTAGCTTGCGGCATTGCTTCGGCAGGAGACAGAAAGATACTGGAAAGACTGAACCATCCGGCCGAGATCGCCGCCCAGGCAGGAGCATGAGCCGGATCTTTCTCGACCACCTGCTCGAGCGCTCGGAGTCCCCGCTCGATGGAGTCGCGGCCTGGTTCATTCACGAAAAGACGTCCTTGCAGATATAGAGAGTGCACATCGGGATTGATAGGGTGCGCTGCTTCTGCAAGGCGCTTTTGCTCTGCGGGAGTGATGGAGGCGCCAATCTCGCCGGCTATGCTCCGGGCCAGCTCAGCCTGCAGAGAGAGAATATCGGAGGAATCACGTTCATAAGTGCGGGTCCAAACAGCGTGCCCTTCGGGCAGTCGGATGAGCCGCACATTCAAACGCACGCGGCGGTCGGAAAGAGATGTAGATCCCTCGACAATTGCCTGCACATTCAACTCACGGGCTATATCGGGAAGCGGACGCCGCGTGTTCTTGTAATGCATTGCCGAGGTGCGCGACACAATTTTCCATGACCGGATCAGAGACAGGGACGTGATGAGCTGATCCGTCATGCCATCTGCAAAGTAGCTTTGCGCAGAATCGCCGGAAACGTTCTCAAACGGAAGAACGGCAACTGCCGAGATGCGTGGAGGCGATACTTGCCGTATAACCAGTGCGGCGCCCGCGCCGATTGCGATTGCGGAAACACCGATCGCAACCGCTACCTTCCAGAGCGGGCGCGTTCTCGGAAGCGGCGCCGGAGGAGTAGCTGGAGTCCTCTGCGGCAAAAGCGCTTCGACAGCAAGGACAGGAGCGACTGGCGCTACGAATCGATATCCCCGGCGCGGTAATGTTTCGATGAAGCGAGGATTTGCCGCATTATCCCCAAGCGCCACCCGAACCTTGTTAATTGCACGTGTAAGACTGCGGTCAAATTCGACATAGGTGTCCTCCGGCCATAGCCCTGCCCTGAGTTCCTCTCGGGTCAGCACTTCTCCCGGATGCGCCACCAGTTCGGCCAGCAGCCGAAAAGGCTGGTCCTCAAGCTTGATCCGCAGGCCGCTCTTGCGCAGCTCACCGGAGTTCGGATCCAGCTCGAAGCTTCCAAAACGATAATGCTGGGATCGCTCCTTCATGGGAGTTAGAGACCTTTATCAAAACGGTAATAATCAGGAAACATCTCACTGCAAGTGCTAAATTTTCAACAACCTAACGCGGGACATTCTCTTCCCTTGAGAAGCGCCGGTTGCGAGGCCACAATCGCTCGGTGCGGACCAATCGTTTCTTGCCTGCCGCGCTTTGCATCATACTCTCTTTAGTCGCGCCGGTGGCCGGTGCGCCTGGTGGAAAGTTAACCTCGGCCGATCGACACGCGCGAGCGGAGCGTCAGCTCACTGAACATATCGCGGCGCCAGCCCACGGCCGTATCTCGATACTGATCGCGAATATCCACGCTCAATCGCACGAACATGCCGACGCCGCAGCGGACCCCGATCATGGCAGGGTGGATTCGTCGCGAGTGTCTGCACCAACAATCGATGTTCGGGGCTTTCGATGAACGGAAGGATGTCGACCGTGTTCGACCAATTAAGAGGAGGTTTCCAGTGAAGAATCATGAACTATCCAGGCGTGCCTGGTTGAAGAATTCGGGCACGGCGATCGCAGGATTGACAGTGCTGCGCGTGGCAGGGTCCACGAAGCTTCTCGGGCAATCCGGGGGCGATGTGCTGCCCTGGATGGACCAGCCTCCACCAAACCCCAACCCGATCAATATCGGGAATCTGCTGAAGTGGGAAGCGCTGGAATCCTGGCAGACACCTGCCAACAACTTCTTTTTTGTCAGCCACTATGGCCAACCGAGCAATCTGAATGAGGCCAACTGGCGGGTTGAAGTCTCAGGTTTGGTTGCCCGCCCGCGGTCCCTGACCATGGCCGACATCAAGGCTCGCGAACTCCATGAAGTGGACTTCACGCTGGAGTGTTCCGGCAACAATATCCTACCGGGCGTTTTCTTTCAGGGTGGTATTGGCAATGCCCGCTGGGGCGGAGCACGCTTGGCCCCGCTGCTGGAGCATATGAACATTTTGGATGAGGCAACAGAAGTGATCTTCTGGGGAGCAGATCGAGGTCCGGCAACGATACGAGACAACACCGGCATTCTCGGCGGCGGCCGCACCGGAACGGTTCAACCGGATGCCGGGGGTGGGAACGATCTGACGATCACTGAGCAGTTCGCCCGCAGCATGTCCGTGCGCGACGCTCTCAGCCGTGACAACATGCTGTGCTACGAGATGAATGGAAGACCGCTTCCTCCCGAACACGGGTTCCCCGTCCGGTTGATTGCTCCAGGTTGGTACGGGGTTACGAATGTGAAGTGGTTGACCCGTATCGAGGTGGTGGACCGCCGCTACGCCGGCAATTACATGGCACGGGACTATGTGAGCATACGCGAAGAGCAGCGGGGCAATGAGACCGTCTGGACCTTTACCACCGTGGGCCGCGACCGACTCAAATCGGCGCCGGCCAAAGTTATCCGGGCGGGCAATCGCTACTCCATTATGGGCGCCGCTTGGGGAGCCCCCATCGCATCGGTGGAGGTTCAGATCGATGGCGGCCCGTGGAACTCTGCAAAGATGCAGGATAATCCGAGCACGGCAGGAAGACGGGCGCGTGACTACGCCTGGAAGTTCTGGACATTTGACTGGGGCTCGCCTGCGACCGGCGAACACACGATCCGATCCCGGGCGTACGATGTTGACGGGAATGTCCAGCCGGCGTCGAACGACCCCTTCCTTGCAAGCCGAGTTACGTTTTGGGAGGGCAACGGGCAAGTCGCGCGGCGGGTTCTGATTCCCTGACGACTAATTTCGCCAGGTTAGTTCCTGTCATCTAAAAGCTGGCCGGTCAAAACGAAGGAACGCCTTGATAAAGGAAGTTTCTTTGCGTAATCTCGACGCTCCCAGGAGGACCTTAACTCATGCCCATCGCGCAGAACGGCTGCATTTGCACTCGCTCTTTCTGTGATGAGTCTCTTCGGTTTGTTCGCACAGGCAAGCCTGATGCGAGTCGACTCATTTCATCGCTGTCTGGCAGTGGCAAGAAGACCAGACAAAGCGAAAGCTCGGTTCAGTTCCAGGACTGCGATTCAGATCCACTGCGACCGGGTTCGCAGAAGCGTAAGGCCGAGTATCGGACAGATTCTGGGAATGGCAAAGGTCTGGTGGGAACGTGGTGTGTGCTGTCATGACTGTCACGAATACCCCAGCGGGCTCGGGCAGTAGTCGCGAGCCATCGGTGCTGGTATTCACAAAGCGTTAGTAACTCATGTGAGTTTGCTTCCGGTGTCTAAAGTGAAGATACCCGCGAACTCATGTGTTATGCTCCTGTCCTGTGTTCGATGGATTGTCACAATTAGGCCGCTCAATAAACGGCCGCGCCTTAGGAATTGCTCTTCTGATGTGTGTCTTCCAATTTCCGGTGGCGGCCCAGCTTGCCGGATGGGGTGATTCCCTCCCAAAACGGGACAAGCCTCCCGTTGTATTTATCACTGGACACGATGCCATCTGTCCTGACCCGCGCTCAGGGGAAACTCCCTACTTCCAGTTGACCTTCGGAGATTTCGATAAAGTAATGGCGCGCGACGGGCGTGTGTCGCTAGTGTTCGAGGCCTGCTACGCGCCGAACCGCCCACCAATTGAAGAGATCGCGAACGTCCTGGGCCAGATGCTGTCGTCGCTCAGATACGAGAATGGTGAGTCTGTCCGCGAAGTGGATATGGTCGCTCATAGTATGGGCGGCCTTATGGTTCGAGCTTATCTCGCGGGAAAGCAGTCAAACGGCGCCTTTGCGACTCCCGCGGAGCCTCGCGTTCGTAAAGTCGTTTTTCTGGGCACGCCCCATTTTGGAACGCCAGTGACAAACGCATCCTCTGAGGATCCGCAATTACGCCAAATGTCTCTCGGCAGTCCATTTCTTTTCGATCTAGCCACGTGGAATCAGGGGTCCGACGACCTGCGAGGAGTAGAAGCGCTATCTATCGCAGGAACCGGTGGCAAGAACGGGCTCGCGACGGACAGCGTCGTCAGGGTGACTAGCGCTTCGATGGACTTCATCGCCACCGGCCGCACGGCGCTGCTGCCCTACTGTCACACCCAGGGAGGAATCGGACAGCTAATTCTGTGTGAGGGCGCTCTCGGGCTTGCGCGTGTCGCGAGTGAGGATCATCCCACGGCACAGCTTGTCCTTGCATTTTTGAACGACAGGGATTCATGGCGCTCTGCCACGGATGTGCCGTCGAATCCGATTGCTGGCGGCGCGGCCGGCCTGATGGTACAGAGCCGGACTTCAGATGACGTTCCGCGTCCGATCCGTTCCGCAACCTTCTTACACGACAGCGGAGGCGCTACGCAGCTCGCGATCAGCGTTTCCGGCATCGCATACGGAGAATTGCTGCCGTCCGGACAGGGGACTCTGTCAATTGATGGAGTGTCGCGCCGCATCGCGCTGAACGCCGGAGGCTCGCGAGCACATGTGATTAAAACGGGACCGTGGATCGTGGCGGTGGAACCGGCTGCGGGACGGTCCTGGCCGCTCATTCTATCGCCCGGCATGCTGGTGTCGATCAGAGGTTTGGAGCTGAATGTGGGGACCAGCGAATTGTATCTTGCAGACAGGCCTGTTCCCGTGCTCTCAGCTACTGATAACGCGCTGACCGCGCTGATCCCGGAAGGTGTCGTTGGTCTGAAGGAACTGAGACTGCGCAACTCGGCAGGTCAGCACACAGTACGCGTTTTCCTGGAAAACGCATTCCCGACGCTGTTTGTTCGTGACGGACTAGCAACAGCGCTGCATTCGTCCTCCAGTACACCGGTGTCTGCCGCGGATCCCGCAGCGCCCGGCGAAGTCATCTCGTTGTTCCTTACAGGACTCGGTGAGACGACGGCAGGCAGCGGCTCCCTGGCTATCGCTCTTCAGCAGCCTGTGGTGACGATCGGCGACCGTCCGTGCGAGGTGCTATATGCCGGACGTGCCCCCGCGCTTCCGGGGGTAGACCAGATTAACTGCCGCCTGGCTTCGGAACTTGAAGTCAAGGGGAGAACAGTTCGAGTGCTGGTAACCAGTGGGAGTCGAACCGGAGCGGCCGACCTGCCGATCCGTTGACAGATGGCTCGCGCATCAAAACTGTAGCCTCGCCTGAACCTGATAGAAACGATTCAGGGAGGACGTCTGGCTCGTTATGCGCCCGAAGTTGGTGGACGTCACGCCGAGATCGGGTCCCGCCATCTGCGATCGATTCTGCAGGTTGATTATGTCCCCGCGGAGTTCCAGACGGAGACGCTCTCCGATGCGAATCCGGCGCAGGATGTTTGCATTCCACTGATTAAGTCCATCGGCGCGAGTTCCATTAAAGAAGCGCGGAAACACGCGCGCCTGGAAGGCGGCGGGCTGGTTAGCGGCAACTCTCTCAAAGGGAAGCGAAGTGTTAAACCATTGATTGAGACTCTTGTCGAAGTCCGAGCTGGCATCCTGTTCGAAGGCGCCTAGATCGCCGTTGTAGAACATGTTGTTCCAAGCCAGAAGAGGACCATTCTGGAATTCGTAGGTGCCGGCAATCTGCCATCCTCCCAACACATGGTTCAGAAATCCTTGCTGCAAAAACGGCTTTCCTTTACCGAAGGGCAGCTCATAGATTCCGGTGGCGCTGAAGCGATGCGGACGAGCCGTGTCGCTGGGATACCATGTGATTGATTCCGTCTCGTACTCGTTGTCGAGAAAAGTGCGATTCTCCTGCTTCGTGCGAGTGTAGGACGCATTCAGATTGAACCCCTGCGCAAAGCGCCGTTGAAAGTTCAGCTCGAGCGCGTGAGTGCGCGCCGAGCCGATGTTCGCGGCGTTGTCCTGCAGATTGTTCATGTGCGGGAAAGGCCGCAGCAAGCGGTTCTTGGCGATCGTCGCGCTAGTGAAGTAGCCCAACGTGGACATCTGCTGGTAAACAGCCGGATCCGAAGTTTGAAGCGATGCAAAGTTGCTGAGGAGGAACGGATTCGGCACCTGCGCATTCATGTTGTTTTGAATCGCGATATTGCGCGTGTTGCTCGTGTTCCAGTACTGCGCCGGGAGGGCATCAAGGCGAAGATTCTGATTGGGGAATATCCGTTGACCCAACTGACCCCAATACGCCGCTTCGACCAGCATGTTGCCGCCGAGTTCGCGTTGAACACCGACTCTCCAGCGTTGCACGCGAGGATGCTGACGGTCATAACGACCAAACGTGAAATCCTGACCGACGCGGGCCATTGAGCCAAGCGCGTCCTTAAGCGGAACATCGAAGCGAGTTCCGTTGGCGCGTATCGGGAAGGGATCAACCAGCGGCGAGATTCCGTTTTGAGGGTCGCCCGCCAGCCAATTGGTTCCGGCATCATTGGTGAGTTGCGTGCTCGTAGCACGGGAGAACCCAAACTGATTCGGGTTATAGTTCATGACGTTGAGCGTGTCGTAGTAGGTGCCGAATCCACCTCGAATAACGGTCTTCGTACCCATCTGATAGGCAGCCGAGATGCGAGGCAGCCACATCAGTTCGCTTTGCCAAAGCTCACGAGGCACTCCGTTGCGTCCCGCGTAGACAGATCCGCCGCGAACTTTGAACTGGCTGGCAGGTAGCTCGGGTACGGGGTTACGCGCATAGGCAGCTTCAGCAGCCGCAGTGATGGGCAACTCAAGATTAGGATCGAAGTAGGAAAGTACGCGGTTGTAACGCTCGGTGGCTCCCCGCTCATATTCCATACGCAAGCCGAGGGTCAAGGTGAGATTGCGATTGACTCGCCACGTGTCCTGCCCATACCACGCGTAGTACGGGCTCATGAGGGCATAAGTATCGTTGGTGTCGACCGACATCGTCTGAGGCATGCCGAGTATGAAGGCGGCCCAGCCTAGGCCTATATTGGAGGCCGTGTTGTTATCCTCCTCCCGCCTGGTGTACAAATTCGAAAACTCGAAATTTCCGGACGTACTTCCGCCGTTCTGCACCAGCGTCCGGAAATGCTGCCGGAAATCGATACCGGCGCGGATGGAATGAGAACCGCGGATGTGGGTGGTATTGAACTTAATGCCCTGTTGTCTTCCTTTTGTGCCGGCGTCAACCGGGGTACTCATGAAATTGCCGTTCCCATCGC
Organism: Bryobacteraceae bacterium; assembly: GCA_963844855.1. Classification (GTDB taxonomy): domain Bacteria; phylum Acidobacteriota; class Terriglobia; order Bryobacterales; family Bryobacteraceae; genus DASQDN01. Next base: position 74,788 of record CAWJQP010000075.1, on the reverse strand, counting down.
CCCAATGGGGAAGCCCGTTCCAATAGACCCTCGGCAAAACGCAACTGTCACCGCACTTGGCATCCATGTACGCAGGAAGGTTGACATCGCTGGGTGTGTACTTTCGAGTGCCGAGACGCTGGTTCTGTTGTAGAAAGCCATTGGTGTCGGCGGTCAAACTGAAGATCGTAGTCGGGCTGGCGGCAAACGTCCAGTCAGCAGCCGCGGAGTACGCTGGGCGCTTCTCATCCCAGTTCATGAGACCGGGTTCGCTGCTGTAGGTATAATCCTGCGCGCCTTCCAGGAAGCTGGTCTTCAGCCAGCGCACGAAGAAGCGATGCTTATCGCTGGCCTGGTAGTCGACACGATTCGTATAGGAGCTGTAGTCGACCGTATTCGGCATGCCGGATGCGACGAAGTTGTTCACCGGGTCAGCGCCGGGAGCGGTCGTAACATTCGGCAACGGCAAGCGCTGTGTGTAGAAATCGTACAACGGGTTATCGAAGCGGTCGCGAGGAATAATGTTCCCTGGAAACGGATCACGCACCCAGTGGCCCGGGCGGGCTGGATCGGGACGGGTCGTGAGCGGATCGTAGATCTGAAAACGAGTGGGGCTGATAGCCAGGAGCGACGAGAAGTCCCCGTTGCGCATTGCTGCCGTAGGAACCGTGTAGTTCAGCTCGCTGGGCCGCGCGGATTGACGATTTTTCAATTCGGACCAGCCGAAGAAGAAGAAGACCTTGTTGCGTAGATCGATGACCTTCGGGATGTAGAGAGGACCGCCGATCGTCGCGTGATAATCCCTCGTCTGTCCAGGCGGCAGCAAGGGTTGGTCCTCGAGCTGATTGGCCAACGCGGTGTTTCCGGCGGCGCGCGCCGCGGCAATCTGCTGACCACGCGATTGCTTCACAAAGAAGGACGCCGCATTCCACTTCTGATTAAAGTACTGATAAGTGCCCGTACCATGAAACTGGTTGGCCCCGGACTTGGTTGACATGGAAATACCGAGGCCGGTCGCGTGACCGAAGGAGGCATCGAAGTTTGAAGTTTCGATTTTGAACTCGTCGACCGTATCGGGGCTTGGCATGATCGAGACACGGCGATCGGTTCCGTTCGTAGATGCGCCGTCAATGGACCATTCATTGCCGCCGACGCCGCCGGCCTGGTTGTATCCAGACCCGCCGCCAACCTGGCCCTGCACCAGGAACTGCGTCGTTCCGGGATTCTGAACTCCCGGCGCCAGACGCGTGAGCATCATCATGTTATTGCCGAGTACCGGAAGGTCCATCACCTCCCGATTTGTCATGGCCCGGCCCGTGCTGACGGTGCTGGTATCGAGCATTGGGGCTTCCGACGAGACCGTAATGGATTCCGTGGCGCCGCCGATTTCCAGTGGCATGTTGATCTGCAACTGCTCGCCGAGGCCGAGAGCCAGGTTCGATCGGACGGACTTTTTGAAGCCGCTAGCCTCGACAGTGACGCTGTAGGCGCCTGGCAACAACAAGGGCGCTTCATAATAGCCGCTGGCATTTGTAGTCAAACGAGTAGAAGTGCCGGTACCCGTATTGGCAACCGTAACGGTCGCGCCAGGGACGGCCGCCCCCTGCGAATCAGTAACAGTTCCTGAAATGTTGCCTCTGGTATCTTGCGCAGAAGCAAGAAAGGCGTTCACAGCCAACACAACGATACAGACGAGATATCGCACCGAGCCTCCTGAATTCTAATCCCTTAGCTGCCGTCAATCTATATAACAATTTGGAAGTTAACGCAACCAGCAGAGACCTTACAGAGCTTGTGCGCATGTCGGAGCCAGACAAGAAAGTTCCTGTTCTTAGCCAAGAGAGAAAGTTCCGGTTTGGAGGGCTGGTAGAAACCGTCATGGGATCCATTGCTTTGGTGGAACTTGAAGAGCTGCAGCTTTGGGCATACAAACGCCGGCAATCGACGGGCCGTTTTTGCCGGGCGTTTCCAAATTGGGTTTGCTTCTCAGTTTCCAATCAACCTCCGCATTCCAATCCACCTCCACAAAGGCGGCCTTGGACGATCGAAGAAGCCCTGCATCCAATGACTCCGACCGAGTCAGTACTTTTTGATTTTCGTGATCTGAGGATTTTGGGCTATTTTGCGAAACGGACCGAATCCCAGAATCGGACAGTTTCGCGGGGTCGCCGCTTTTGGTGGTGTATTCGGAAGCGGCGGGTTGCTCGGATTGCCGGCTGAGCGGCGCTCCGGAACCGGCGGCGGCGACCAACGGCTTTGGGTCAGGGCTCGTTCGCTGACGCGCGCGTTGCAGCCGCATCAGGGCATCGAGGGTGCGGAAGAAATCCCGGGAGATGGCTCCGTCGTAACGGAGGTACATGCGCCATCGCTCCTCCGGATTCTTCATGAAGCCGACAGCTATGGCGTTGTGCGGACTCAGATGTTCCGGGCAATCCTCGACGAGCTTTCTTGCGAGAGCGCGTTCTGTGGCAGCGGTGATGTCGAGTATGCCGGTCTCCACGCGACGGGAACGGAGACTGCGCCAGTGGGCTTGGGCCAGGCGCAGGACGAGCGCGTCTTCGGTTGCGTCGTGCGGCTGAAAGGATTCGCGAAAGCCGCGCAGGACCTCTTCGTATTCATGCTGGTGTTCCTCGGGCAGGACCACGAGTGTTGTGGAGGTCAGGCCATGCTTGAGGGTGTTGAGGCGGCTGCGTTGTTTGCCGGCTTCCGTGCTGGGTCCACCTTTGCTGCCGTTGCGATGGTTGGCCAAGCGTTGTCGTTCTGATGCCATAGGATTCCGTTTGTAAATAGAAATGGAGCGAGCGCTTTGGTTGAGCGCTCGCTCCTGTCATGATCTTCGCACGCGGAAATGGGGCTGGAAGGGGGTATTGGAGTTAAGTGGTTGGAAAGAGGCGAAATATAGAGTGGTGAGGGGCGTGAAGGCCCCGGTAGATTATGGACATTTTTGGGAGACTTGAGGTTGTAGCTTTGGGAATCGGACATCGCAGGCTGAGTTCTCGCGCAAGCGTTCGGCCAACGAGCCGTTCTGAAGTCACCTCTTCACCGTAGGCCGACTACACGCTCAGATGAATTCCGGAATACCTTGGCGTTTCTCGGTCTTAATCGGCACGCAACTGCTTACAGAGCAGAGTTAAATGCGATGAGAGGATGAGTCGGCACGATTCTCCTCTTCATCACCATCTTCATAGTGAGATCCCGATCCAAGGCCAAGCCCTCCATTCATTCCGCCGCCCACACCAATGCCACCCCCGCCGCCACCATGGCGGCCTTCGGCTTTATCAGCCTTCTCGCGACCACCAGCGGCAGTTGGCCGCGCTGGGCCTTGTGGCGGAATCGTCAGATCCGACGGGATGGGATCCAGATCCAGCGCCTCACGAATGAAAGCGCGCAGCGATACGACCAGTTCCTGGGTATGGACGAGCTTGCCAGTGGCAAGCTCGTGCGCGGCACGCGTTGCCAACCGGACCTGTTGCTCGGTGCCGAGCAGAATGATGTCGGACAAGGCCGCTTCGACCGCATCCCGGACCCGGCGTGCCCGATCCGAGCCCGGCGAATCAGCCACGCTGAGTTTCGACGGCTCCGTTGAGGAGACCGCCGGCACCTCGGCGTGCCGACGCAGATCACGACGGTGAGTGGGATCGACGCTCAAGTCCCCCGTGAAAGAGCCCCCCAACGTCTTGTAGGCGGCGATCAGGGCGCGCAAACGCTCGTTGATCTGGCGATTCATACGCTCCCGGCGCTGCTGAATCGTGACCATCGTAAGCAGGCGTATACCGGCGCCGATCAGCGTAATGAGCGCAAGGCTCAGAAGGGTGGTAATGACGGCATGCAGAGAGCTGAAATCGAGATTGCGCAACTTGACCTCCGCAGAAATTGGACCACACTAATTACCCTCGCTTGAACGTTGCCCGAACCTGCCGCTACAACGACGGCGGTGATCAACCCGTGTTCAGACCGTCCGAGCGACAAAGGGGGCATAAGGAGGAGAATATCGTCTTTCGAGTCGGCTGCTGGAACCGTTCCCTCAAGTTCTTTGAGGGCCATACGAAACGTATTTGCGCCTGATTTTCTGACTCTAACACTCGTCCGGGTGGCAAAGAGGAGCTCCCACTTAGTGCGATTCAGATGAGCCGGTTCCGACAATCCAGAGGACATGACTCGTTCAGAGCTTCATCCTTCTGGCACTCGAGGCAGAACAGCGCACGCATGCTCTGAAGGACTTCAACTTTGCGCGTCAAATGCGCCCATCCACCGAGGAGTCATCACTGGGTAGCTGCAAGCTGTTGCGTTTGGCTCTGTGACCAGCCTCGAGGAAATATTCGACGTGACCGGCTCCCCAAAGGACGTGCCAGGTTTAAAAGTCCGGGCGTCACAAACGGCAAATGCCAGCCATGGATTAATTTTCGGGCTCGGCACGAGCGGCTAGTTCCGGTCGTTCATGAATCATGGCCTTTGAAGTGAGCTATGCTGTCACATCACTTCAGCGCTCTGGCGCATGTAGCATCCAGATGTTGCCGGTGCGCTCGGTCATGTTGAACAAAAGCCGGTCCCGAGCAACGGCTAGATCCAACCATGCAAGATCGACATTTAATAATGATCGGCGGCTGTTATGGGCATGGTACACCGCGATAGCCGATCCGACAGGCCGTCTAGTCGTCCGGTCCAGACGCTGAGCCCAAACGCAACGAAATCCGTCACGATCTGACGTGTAGTAGACTAACTCATCCGCCAGAGCCCATCGCGGTTTATCATCCCAACTGCTGGCATCCGTGACGTAAATCCACTCCTGCTCCCGAATAGCCTGTCCGCGATACGGAGCAACATAGATCCCGGAATGAATCCCATCATGGGCCGCGAAAAGAATCCAGCGCTCATCGGCGGAGAACGTAGGGTGCCACACGGCACGATCAGCGTGAGATAAGACTTCGCTGACCTTTCTTGAACGTGTTTCAAGCAGAACAGCGCCCATCCGCTTCTTAATCACACGTGAGGTAAGCAGCGATGCGTCATCATGCAACCAATCACTGGGGGCGCCACACAGGTCGCAGATTTTTTGGTCCTGTATTGGCTGTCCTTCCGGTGTCAGCGAAATCCTAAATATGGCGGACGGGGTCGCGCGTTGAAGGTACACCACGCTCGTGCCCGTCCTATTTGGCTGGGGTTCCAGCTTGAGGATAGGACTTTCCGTCAGTTTGTTCTCTCTCCCGGTATCCAGGTCGAGAGAATAGACCTCACTTTGCCCGGACTTGCCTGAAACGTAGAACAACTTGTGATCGCCGCGCAAGAGAGCGGGCGTTCGGACCGTACCGTCCCGGGTAACTTGCCGGAGTTGTCCCGGAATCGTGCCCTGCTGGATAGGCAGACTCCAAACGTCGGCTGACTCATTAATGCTCGCGAACGCAAGTTGTCCGGCCGCGCTGGCGGTTGGCCTTTGTTCGAGAGTCGTTCCTGAACTCAGGCGTTCAGCTGTTCCTGTGACCTGGAAAGTCGAGGGTAACAAACGAATTTGCCAGAGGTTCCAGGTATCCCCTGAGCGAGCTGAAAAAATGACGTGCTCGCCGTCAGCGGCCCAGATCTCCGGCACGATCGTATTGGCAACAGCGCCGATCGTAAGATTCTGTTTACGAAGAGCACCGAGAGCCCCGGTTTTCACGGGACGGCCGCCATCGACCGGTATTACCCACCAGTCCGACTCCTGCACCCCGGCGACGCGCTCTCTCGCGGCAATCAACAAAAACTTTCCGTCCGGCGACCAGATGGGGTGTATGGAGGTGGCTAAGCCCCCGCCTGCGTGGCGAGGAACTCCTCCGGCCGAGTTCACAATGTAAGCGAAGGCGTTACCAATTATGCCCTCACCGCTCGGCCCGACCCAGTATGCAATCTCGTTCCCGTTTGGCGAGAATTGGGGGTTCCGGCCCAGCGCAACAATTTTCTTCGGCATTCCGCCGAGCGTCGGGATCACATAGATACCACCACCCTCCTGCTCAGCACGAAATGCGATGCGCGTACCGTCGGGAGAGAACACCGGGGTCCGCTCGTCCGTTACATCACGAGTAAGGCGAAGGGGCTCAGCACCTCCGAGTTGCTGAATCCAGATGTCAAGATTTCCGTCGCCGCCACGGTCGGACGCGTAAGCCAGCAGTTTGCCATCCCGGGAGAGAGCGGGATCTGTGGTCAGCCCGGTATCGCGGGTTAACTGCCGCAAGTTTGTCTGCCGTGCCGGGCTTGGCGATTCAATCATCCACAAGCCGGCTCCGGCTATCACCAACAACAAAAGCAGAAATAAAAACGCGCGTGCGCCGACGCGTTTTTGCCGGTCCGCGGGCGCCGCAGCGACGAGTCTTCCGGAATCGGAATCCTCCTTTACTTCTTCGAGTTCGATGCGAACGTCGGCCATGGTTTGGAATCGCCGATGCGGATCTTTGCGCAGACAGCGGACGACAATGCGCTCTAATTCGGGAGGTATTCCCGGATCGACTTCCCGAACAGGTTTGGGGTCAACCCTCAGAACAGCGGAGAGTACAGCCATTTTCGTGTCGCCCCGGAAAGGTCGCTCACCACTCAGCAGTTCGTACAGCAGCGAACCGAAGCTGAATACATCCGAGCGCGCATCAACCGGTCTGCCTTCGGCCTGCTCAGGCGACATATAGGCGACGGTACCAAGCACCATGCCCTCTTCCGTGATCGATTTGTCAGTCCATCCCATAGCCTGCGTCGACTCAGCGTCCGCACTAGGATGCGTCTCCAGCAGCTTCGCCAAGCCGAAATCCAGTACTTTTATTGACCCTTCCGGCGTGATAACAACGTTCGCGGGCTTCAAGTCGCGGTGAACAATCCCGGCTCGATGTGCCGTTGCCAGGGCATCCGCGATCTGAATGGCATACGTGAGAGCCTCGTGGAGTTTGGCGCCTTTGCGCGCGACTATCTGATCGAGCGTGCTGCCTGAGACGAGTTCCATGACTATGAAGTCGATCCCGCCGCTGTTAACCAGGTCGTAGATGGTTACAATATTCGGGTGATTTAGTGCCGAAGCAGCCTTAGCTTCGCGGAGGAAGCGCTGCCTGTGCTCCGGACTGATAACTAAGTCCGCCGCTAATACCTTAAGCGCAACCAGTCGTCCGAGTTTTGTGTCGCGTGCCTTGTAGACCACCCCCATGCCGCCTTGGCCGAGTCTTTCAAGGACTTGAAAATTAGCGACTGTCGTACCGACCATAGCTGTGCATATCATCGTACTAGGGTCTGTTTCTGGCGGAGCATGTTTCCCATTTGGCATCACTAGGAGAGTTAGCCGGAGCGTGCTTGTATTTCGATGCGACGATCCGGGAAACTGCTGTCCGGACTTCTACGGTTATTCCCGGCCCTGATGAACTACCGATCCGGGATTACGACCGGGAAGTCAGTTTGTGCCAAGCCATTCCACTTGGCCGTATTACGCAGAATCTAGAATGGGCCGGTTTGCCAACTGTTCGGCGGCAAACGTCGGCCCAAAATCATATCATTCCCGCTGCTTGAGGATTGCCAGCGCTTGCCGCTGCTGCGGCTCTGCCGCAAGGTTGCGTTCGACGGGCACCCGCTCAATCCAGGCACCAACACCCGCGTCGTCCTGCTTGCTCATCCGCTTCAGCGGTACACGCACCCAGCGGTCACTCACTCCCATCTTCTGGGCCGTTTCCCGTTGCGTTGCTTCCTGACTGGCACACTGTCGGAAATGGGTGCGCGACATGGAAGTGCAAACGAGCGCGGGCGTACGATTCGGATACCGCTCCCCTGAAAAACGGCCCGGATCGGTTAGAGTGAAGACCGCTTCCTTTTGGGCGCGGCTCGGATTGCTTGCGTAAGTTAGCGATATTTTCATCACTATAGGTGGGCCGCAGGCTCATGGGGACTGCATTTCCGTTCGACCCTCTATAATGTGCGGATACATGTCTGACTGGGTTTTCGCGCAAACCGACCCTAAGCAGCAGCTTGCACGACTGCATCACTTCTCGATGAAGAAGCATCAGGACGGTCGGGATGTCGAGTTCGTGATCACAATACGTGAGTATCTGACGCCTCCTGATCCGACCATGACGTTTTTCGCATTCGCGGACAAAGAGACGAATCAGAAGGTCTCGGCCTATACTCCATCAGGTTGGGGCGACACACTGCTGACGGCCCTCTCCCAATGCGTGAGCGCTATCGAGCGGTTCCCGTATCAAGGGGATTGAGTTCAGCTACTTGCCAGCGCCCGAGCGAAAACAGATCGCTAGCTCTCGCCGGTCAACTGGATCCAGACCGCCGAGGGGAAACACTACGGTCTCATCAGGGAACAGCCCAGTCACCGTGAGGCTTTTTTCCGGCAGAGCCGCATTTAGCATTGACGCCGCTAAGCCAGTGGTTCCAGGCGCGCCGTTGCCCATCTTTTCCTCTCGGCCTTCCAATGTATGTGGAATTCCCAGGTTTCCGTCCACCGATACCGTGAACGTGCGATTGGTTTGCGGCTCAGGCGACCAGGCCAATTGGATCTCTCTGGTGTGACTGGCGATACTGCACGTCAGTGTCAGCCTGTACACTGGAGCATCATTGTCGGGTTTTCGCGGCGCCACGTCACGAACGATGCTTGCAATAAGAATTGGCGCTTTCGAGCCGGTCGACTCAGCGCGGATTACAGTCCAATCTTTGGATCGCTCCGCTTGCTTGACAGTGGCGGCAACCCATGCATCGCGGGTAACCGGGTCCGGGATGCCCACTCCCGCGGCGCCCATTGCGCCGTTTCGCAACTTGCTGAGTAACATCGCAGCCAACGCCGGGTTCGCCTGAGCCGCATCGTAATGTTCCAGCGACAAGCCGCCATTCTTCGCCGCATCTGTATGGCATACAGCGCAGTACTTCCGCACCAACACATTCTGTTGTGCGGGCTGCATGGGTTCAGCCGCGGACGTCGAGGTCGCCAACGCTCCCGCAATCACTGCGACGAGTAAGTTCTGCAGAACAATTTGCATTCCTGTGTCCAGCTTGCTCCGAGACGGCCTGTGAGCCTGTCGATAGAATAGGGTTCTCAAAAGATGGTGATTCCAGTCTGGCACGAATTTAGAGTCCGGAACGCTTGCCGATTGGCCAAGCTGATGCTGACGATATCATGCGGCAGCGTTCTCATGAATGCTGCGGATCTACCGGACGGCAGCGGGAAAGCAGAGACGGTTAAGCTGTGCGGCAGATGTCACTCGTTGGAAATGACAACTTCGTTGCGCCAAGGCCAGGCGGGATGGACGGAAACGATTTCGAAAATGGTCAACCTTGGCGCGCAGGGCAATGAAGAAGAATTGCAGGCGGTCCTGAATTATCTCGCGAAGTTCTATGGACCTGTCAATGGCGCCCTGGCAGCCGGATCCGCAGGGCGAGCGGAGACAGCGGCGCCGGTGCCCACTGGAGGCGCCGGGGTGCTTTCGCCGCGGGTTGCAAATACTGCGTCTCGCCTGCCGAAGCAGGGCGATGCGGCTAGTATTGCAGATCAAACAGCCAAAGGCGTTCCCGCTGATGCTGCAAAGGAGTGGCAGACCTACGGTCACGATTCCGGAGCAATGAGATTCTCTCCGCTGACGCAGATCACGCCCCAGAATGTCGGCCGGTTGAAGCTTGCGTGGGTCTATCACATGAGACCTCCGGGCTTCACGGCGCCGCCCGGAGGACGGGGACCAGCGGTGATGGAGGGGCGTCCACAAGGTGGCGGCCGCCCGGTTGGAGATGAGCCGGAACCGTCACCAGCTACGCCGTCACGCAGCGGCGGACGCACGCAGTTCGGCTCGGGTTTCCGTCCGAGCCAAGTAACACCGCTTGTGATTCGCGGAATCATGTATGTCACGACACCCTATTCGCGTATTGCGGCTATCGATCCGGTAGACGGCGCCGAACTGTGGTCCTGGCAATTGCCCTCCGGCAACCCGTCCACACGCGGGCTCGAGCATTGGCCGGGTGATGGCAAAACTCCGGCGCAGGTCGTCTTCGGCTCCAGCGACGGAAAGCTTTACTCTCTCGACGCGAAGACCGGCAAACCCAATCCCGCGTTCGGCGACAACGGAGTGGTGAACCTGAACACCGATGCGGTTATGCGTGGGTTGCCCGGCCGAAACGCAATGACTTCACCTCCCATCGTGTACAAGGATCTCGTGATCACGGGCGGCACCACACAGGAGAACCCGCCGCTGGGACCCGCGGGCGATGTGCGCGCATGGGACATGCGAACCGGCAAGCTCGTGTGGTCCTTCCGGTCAGTCCCCGAGCCGGGCGAGAAGTACAACGATACCTGGGCCAAAGACAGTTGGAAGAACCGCTCTGGTGTAAATGTTTGGGGATTCCTGACAGTGGATGAGAAGCGGGGTATTGTCTATATGCCCTTCGGCGCTCCATCGGTCGACCAGTATGGTGGCGATCGCGCCGGCGACAATCTTTTCAGTTCCAGCTTAGTGGCGGCGGATGCGAACACCGGTAAATATTTGTGGCATTTCCAGCTGGTGCATCACGACATTTGGGATGCCGATCTGACTGGCGCCCCAGTGCTGATTGACGTGAAGCACGGAGGCAAAACGATTCCGGCTGTAGTCGCGATAAATAAGGGTGGATTAGTATTTCTGCTCAATCGCGTAACGGGCAAACCCATTTACGAGGTTGAAGAGCGTTCTGTGGCGGCGAGCGAAGTGCCTCTGGAACGCGCATCGAAAACGCAACCGTTTCCTTTGAAGCCACCGCCGCTGGCGCGTATGACGTTCAGCAAGGACGAAGTGGCGACTGTGACGCCGGAAGTCGAATCCGCCTGCCGGAAACTTCTCGAGGGCATGATAGTGGGCGGTCCGTATCTACCCGCAACTTACAACCGTCTTCGTGTTCAGTTCCCCGGCAATCACGGCGGTGTGAACTGGGGCGGAACGTCGTTCGACCCGAAGCTTGGCTATCTATTCGCGAATGTCAACGAATTAGGCCAGGTGGCCGGGCTTCGCGACCATGATCCGGCGAAAGGCCCGGCATTGGCGAACGGACAGGGGAATCGAGTAGATCCGACTGGCCCTTATGAAGGTGTGCCGGGAGGTGGACGATTCAGTGTCCGTGGAATCGGCACACAGCAGCTTCCATGCCAGCAACCGCCATGGGGCGAGCTTGCGGCCGTCAACGTGAACACCGGTCAAATTGCCTGGAAGGTACCGCTCGGTGTAACCGACAATCTGCCTGAGGGTAAAAACAAAACAGGGCGGCCGGGCAACGGCGGCACGATCGCTACAGCCGGCGGGTTGGTGTTCGTGGGAGCAACCGATGATGCGCGCTTCCGCGCGTTTGATTCCAGAACGGGGAAAGAGGTGTGGACAATCACACTGACCGGCGCGGCGGAAGCCACCCCAATGACGTACGAAGCGAGAGACGGAAAGCAGTATGTCGTCATCACTGCCACTGGCGGTGGGTTTTTCGGGAATCCGGTTACCGATGACAGTATCCTGGCCTTCGCACTTGAGGACGCTCCGAAATAATGCGGCAGCGTTCTTACGAAATTGAAACAGTCCGTTAAGAGTTGCGATAGACAGCTTGCTCAAAGTCACTTAGTAATCCAAGCGCTTCCCGATCACAGAACGGAAGGTATTGCATCATAAGCACTCCGCACCGACGGCGTTTTGGATCGATCCAGTAGAAGGTGTTAGAGATTCCCGCCCAAGCGAGGCTGCCTGCGGATCTGCCTCCGGGATAGCTAGCCGTGTTAATCAGGAAACCGAGTCCCCACTTTTGAGTTTGGCCTGGCTGCAGGTCGACATCGGAGGACTCCTTTGGGTCGAAACTCTTCATCTTGCCGGCACTCAGGTCGCCAATCTGATTCTTCATCATGCTCTCAACCGTCGCGGATTTGAGGATCTGCACGTTATTGGCTCCTCTTCCGCGGTTGAGGATCATCTGCATGAATCGCACATAGTCTCCCGCAGTCGAGTACAGGCCACCGCCTCCATTGAATGTCTTGGGAGGGGCCGGGAACTTACGTTCGTTCTCCTGCAAATCGCCGTTGGGACCACGGCGGTAGCTGCTGACTAGCCTGTCGAATTTGGCCTCGGGAAGTATATAGCTCGTGTCGTTCATCGCCAATGGCCGGAGGATTCTCTCCTGGAAGTAGCCCTCGAGGGTAGCGCCGCTAATCGCTTCCACCAGGCGACCCGCCCAATCAACACCCTGTCCATACTGCCAGCGTGCTCCGGGCTCGAACATGAGAGGACCTGGTTTGGCAGCGGCGTTCGACTGCTTGAATGCCGAGTAGCGGAACATCTGCTCATCCCAAAGGCTGTAACAGAACCCGGAGGTATGGGTCAATAAATGCCGCAACGTAACTTGAGTCTTAACGGGCCTCACAGAAGGCCTGCCGTTGGCGTCGAAACCCTCCAGAACATCGAGACTGGTAAGTTGCGGAAGACGCCTGGAGACGGGCTCGGAAAGGTCCAGTTTGCCCTCCTCCACCAACTGCAGCGCGGCGACGGTGGTAACCGCCTTGGTCATGGATGCTATGCGGAACAAGGAGTCAGCGCGAACTGGAGGTCCGGAACTGTCCCTTTTACCGAACGCGCCAGCATATAGAGTCTTGTTTGAGTCGGCGAACATTCCGACGGCGACTGGGATCTTGCGATGGGCTATCCCCGACCGTAACGTTTCATCCACTGCGCTTGAGCCACCCCCGGCGAAGTACGCGTCCAAATCCGAGATAGCAGCCGCGCCGGTAGCAAGGAAGGTTCTACGCTTGATGTTCGGCATGATTTGCTCTACATGCTAGCGCGATTGCGTGAGACGCGTTTGACCAGTCGTTACATCAACGGACAGTTTTGAGATATTCCTGAAAATCTACGGATGTCTCGTCCCGGTTTCGATACGGAACAGGTTTTGGATCGACCCACGAGACAATCTTGTCCTTGATCGAGTAAGCGAAAAAGTGGTTGCCTCGCGGATTGTAGTGTCCGATGAAATAGAGCTTCATGTACTCATCAAAGGGGATGCTGTAGCGGGCGAAATCGCTAAGCTGCACTTCGTTCATGTCGAAGTAATCGAAGTTGCTCTTCTTCAGGTAATCGATAACCGGCTGATCGTAACGTGTCCCGCTTTGCCTCATCTCCTTCATGGCACGGTACGGGTCAAACAGGACGATCAGGAGTTTCTTGTGGTTTTGCCGGGCGAATTCCCTTGCCTTCTCGAGAGTGAACTGCGTTGCTGCGAGAGAGTATCGGTCCAGTAGTTCCTTGGCCTGACGCGGTAGTTCCGATGGGCGGCTCCAATCCATGCGATACCCGAGGTGGGTTGCGAGCTTGCTGATTCGCTCGCGATCAAGTTCGCGCGTATAGTCCATCGCATTGGCATAGAGTTGGAGCGCCAAGTCATCCTTGAGGCTATCTACCATGAACCGCGGCTCTGTCATTCGATAGAGCGCCGCCGGTGTAGCGAGCGGGTTTTCCTTCTCTACAAAGCGGCCAGTCTCGAGGTTCATCTCGAGATGAGCCCAGAAGTTCGCGTGGAACATGGCGCCTCCGCGGTGGCTCCAGCGTTTGTAAATAATGGCATGACGGCAGCGCAGGAGACTGCGGATGTGATCGTCGCCCCAAATGTAGAGGATCAGATTCTCCGCACCATGGCTCTTGCGTTCCTCTCGAATCATCCGGCGGTAAGCCTGATAAACGCCGTATCCGCCCACGCCGAAGTTTCGAACCGGCTCGCCCAGATGCCCGGCCAGATACTCCTGCCAGGTTTCGCCGTCATTGACCTGATCGCCGTGCGTAAAACTATCGCCGTATGTGTTTATGCGGGCCTTCTTATCTGCATAGAGAAATGACGTGCGCGCCCCGTTCGGTTGAACGGTTGAGATCGAACTACTCTTGTCCATTCCGTCCGCCGGCAGGTAGCTTCCAGGTATGTAGCCGAGTTCCGAATCAAACTGCGCCCACGAGGGACCGCGGAGAAAGCGTTCGATCACCTCCCTGGGAACGACACTCGCCTCGAGGAACTGTTCGAAGGTAGGTGCGCTTGGAGCCTGAGCGCTCAACTCCGGAACAACGTGCAACGAGAACAGGACGACGGCCATCAATCCCTTTCCCACTTTCATCATCTGACCTCCGCGAATGCGAAGAGTATATATCTAACCGAATGGGGAGGTTGGGGCGTCGAAACAAATTTCACTTGCATATATTCCTATATAGGAATATGATGGCTTTGTGGCAAGAGCGGCGACAACCAGCGACATCTTCAATGCGATCGCGGAACCCAGAAGAAGGCAGATCATCGACCTACTAGCTGGGGGCGAGGCGAGGGCAGTGGGGGAGTTAGTGGAGCACTTATCGCTCGCGCAGCCGGCAGTCTCCAAGCACCTAGGTGTCTTGCGGAAGGTCGGTATCGTCTCAGTGACAACGTCCGGACCGCTGCGCCTGTACAGGTTGGAGCCAGGGAGGTTGAAACCGGTGCATGACTGGGTGAAGCAGTACGAGCAGTTCTGGACGCATCAGATCGACCGCATCAAGGAGCGTGCTGAGGCAAAGGCGCGCGCAGTACAGCCAAATAGGAAGGACTAATCATGCCGAACATTGAAATACAAGAAACAATGCAGACGATTGAGATTCTGCGAGAAGACTTTATCGCGGCTCCGATCGAAGTCGTGTTCGAGACACTTCTTGAACAAGTGGGACCACTGAACGAGAAACCGGATGGGGAGCCGTTTCCATTCACGCTCGAGGCGTGGCCGGGCGGCCGGTGGTATCGCGATCTGGGCGACAATACCGGGCATTTGTGGGGCCATGTGCAGGCGATTAAGCGCCCGCAATTGCTTGAGATCTGTGGGCCTTTGTTCATGTCGATGCCGGCCGTTTCCAATCTACAGTACCGGCTGACCAGCGAGGGTTCGGGAACACGTTTGAAGTTCAGTCATCGGGCCGCCGGTTGGCTTCCCGAAAACGTTCGCGACGGAGTGAATGTAGGCGAGGGCTGGAAGAATATTCTTAGTCGTGTTCGCGAAGTGGCCGAACGCAAACACAAAAGGGAGAGCACGAAATGACAGTCGAAGTCCTAAGCGCAGCGGCAGTTGGTCATGCGGTCGTAGGACACACTGAATGGCGGCAAGCGCGCCAGGAGTTACTCGCGCGAGAAAAGGAATTGCGGCGTCAAATGGACGATATCGCAAAAGAACGGCGGAATCTCCCGTGGGAACGAGTCGAACAAGAGTATGTGTTCGACACGAATGGCGGCGCCCGAAGCCTCGCCGACTTATTCAGCAACAAGAGCCAGTTGCTCATTTATCACTTCATGCTTGGACCGGGATGGCCGGAGGGCTGCAAGAGTTGCTCATTCGTTTCCGATCACTTCGATCCGATGCTGGTGCACTTGGCGCAGCGGGACGTTAGCTTTGTTGTGGTATCGCGGGCGCCGCTCACAGAGATCGAAACGTTCAAGAAGCGAATGGGTTGGAAGTTCCCTTGGGTATCTTCGTTCGGCAATAGCTTCAACTTCGACCACGGCGTTTCGTTCACGCCACAGCAGGTAGAACGAGGCGAGAGCTATTACAACTACTCGAACAAGCCATTTCCGAGCACGGAGGCGCCGGGCTTGAGCGCGTTCTCCAAAGATCCTGTAACAGGCGTCGTGTATCACACATACTCGACTTATGCGCGCGGCCTGGATGTCGCTATCGGAACGTACAACTATCTGGATCTGACTCCCAAGGGGCGGAATGAAGATGGATTCAACATGCCGATGGATTGGCTGCGCCATCATGACCGCTATGAGAGGGAAGCCACTTCGTCGTCTTGCGGGTGTGAGAAGTGAACTGTCGAAAGTGCGTAACGAGATCGGGATGGTTTCTGGCCATCCCGCTTCTCGCACTTCTTCCGAAGTGTCCGATGTGCTGGCTAGCGTATCTCGCGCTTGTGGAGGGATTTCTCTTGAGCGGGTCAGGGTTAGTAATAGAATGCGTGTTGCTAGTGTCGGCAGTTGCCAGTGTTATCACTTGGCGGCGTTTTGGTCGACCTCATTTCACCAGTCCGCAGTTCCCATCACGAGACTACTCGCGATCGTGAAAGCGGCCGAAATAGCCATGAGGCGCCCTAAAATAAGCGCCAACGCGAACGTGGCGTTGGCTCATGAGTGGAAAGCGTTGACGATCTCGGAGCTGACAGGGCCCTAGCGAACTCGGCGACGCCGCGACGCGATGCCGATAACAGCCATCATGATAGACCCCGTAACGACACCCAGTCCTGGCTCCGGTATCGGCTCCGGTATTGGATCCAGACCGGCGGTGCGCGGAGGGGCGGGCATGAACGGAGCACCGTTGAAACTGTAAAGCGCAAAGATCTCCAAGGATCCACTGACAGCGTACGTAATTGGTTGGACAAAGCTGACTGGAAGGATTGTTGTCGATCCTGTGCTGGGATTCGCCGGATCTTGCTTAACTTCAAAGGTGTTGCCGTTGAGTGTGCCCTGGAAAAGAAAATCAGTGAGTTTTGTTTCGAATGTTCCGAGCGGCTGCACGGAAGGATCACGATCCACATAGGTGAAGTTTGCCGTGCCTAATAACGACAGGTGCCCAAGGAATGCGCCTGGCACACCGCCGTTGCTCATAAAGATATCGGCCGAATAAGTAGCGTTTACTTCTACCACTTCGTCGCCGTTTACCACGCTCCGACTAATAATGTCGAAACCCGACACTGTCGCGTTCTGCGTACATCTGCCAAGTGTGCTAAGGCACACACCTCCCAAGGTGTATGCTCCCCCGACTGGAGGCAGTTCGACTGTTGACTGAATTACTTCAGCTTGACTTACTGTCAAGCTAGTGAGAGCCATGACCGACAATACGGCGGCTCGTAACACTGTCTTACTTCTGACATTTAACATTGAATACCTTCCTGAGATGGAAAAGTCTAACTAAGATACATTCCGACGGATCTAAAAACAACAACCTAAGAGGACCTTCGGGAGTAAGCTGACTCCGGAAGAGCGGTTGCGAGTCACGACGGGGCGGCAAGACGTCGGGCTTCTCGGTAGCCGAGCTGTTGTCACGCGATCTCCGATGTAGGACAATGACCGCAGCCGTGATGCAACAAAAGGTCTTCGACGTCTGCGTTGTCGGAAGCGGTCCCGGCGGCGGGATCGCCGCCTATGTGCTCGCCAAGGCGGGTTTGAAAGTTGCGTTGGTGGAAGGCGGCGGAAGGTTGCGCGCCGGCGTCGACTATAACGCTCACATCGACGCGCACGCCACGCTCGAAGAACGCGTGAAGAAGGGCTTCCGTAACCCCATCCCTGGTGTTTGGTCCGATCGATTCGAACGCAATCATTTTGTACCGGTTGGCGATCGTCCCGGACATGGCCAGTTGCGAGCGCTCGGTGGGCGCTCCGTCTGCTGGGCGGGGCACAGCCTTCGCTTCGGGCCGCTCGACTATAAGCAGTGGCCCATTTCGTATGAGGAAGTCGCTCCGTGGTACAGCAAAGCTGAGCAGCTAATGCTGGTTCATGGATATAAGGATGGACTCAGCAATCTGCCGGATGGTGAGTTCCAGAAGGGTGTTCCGCTACGCTGCGGCGAGATGATGCTGAAGCGCGGCGTGGAATCGTTGAAGAGCCGCGGCCGCAAGATGGAGTTCGTGGCGCAACGCAAGGCGATGCCGACCGAAGCCAACGCCCAGCGCCGAGCTATCTGCCACTACTGCGGCCACTGCATGCAAGGCTGCGAAGTAGATTCGAAGTACACTTCCGCGAATACACCGATTCCGCTCGCGATGAAGACAGGCAATCTCACGTTGTTCCTTCATTCGACAATGACTCGTATTCTGATGGACCAGAAGGCGAATCGGGTACGGGGTATTCAGTATCACGACTCGGACGGCAATGTGCGCGAGTTACAAAGTAAGGCGCTGGTGCTCTCCTGCAGCGCGGTCGAGACGGCCCGGCACCTACTGCTTAACAATCTTGCGAACGCCAGCGGTGAAGTCGGGCGCAATCTCACAAGCCACTTCGGAGTAACTGTAGTAGGACTATTTCCGGAAATTAAAGGACGTGACAGTTCGAACGATGACGGCACAGATTTCTTTCACAGTTTGCTGACTGGTCTGTATTGGGATCAACCGAATCCCAACTTCCAAGGCACCTATCAAGTCCAATGCGGAGCTGGTGTACATCCCACACGGCTCTCCATACGGAACGTTCCGGGTTTCGGAACGGAGCTGAAAAAGCAGATTCTCGAGATGAATTCGTGTCACGCGCTGATGAATATGCAGGGATCGCTATTGGTATCCAGCAAGAAGTTCATGGATCTCGATTCGGACAAGCGCGACCGCTTCGGACTTGCGCTGCCGCGTGTCCATCTTCATTACGAGGACAGCGATGTTGCAATGGCTCGCGATATGGTGGCGACTTCGGAAGATGTCATCAAAGCAGCCGGAGGCCGAGTCTGGTCGACGCCGAAAGAGATCAATCCACAAACTCTGGTGATCGATCTGAACCATTGGGTAGGCACGTGCAAAATGGGGACTGACCCGAAAACTTCGGTTGTAAATACGTCGGGACGAACCCACGATATCCCAAATCTCTGGATTGGCGACGCCTCTGTATTTGCGGCGTATCCGGAGAAGAACCCAACGCTGACGAACATTGCTTTGACCTGGCGCATGAGCGAGCACCTGATCGAAGCTTTCCGGAGAGGCGAGGTCTAAATAATGGCCGTAGAGCGAAGAAGCCTTTTTAAGATTCTAGGAGCCGGTGTCGCCATCCCTGCCGCGGGCATTGGCCAACAGCGAACACAATCATGTCTCAACCGCCAAGGCCGCACAAACTTATAAACCGCGAGCGCTGACCGCAGCAGAGTATCTCGTTGTAGACAAGCTTGTGGATCTGATCCTTCCTGCAGATGAGACGTCGCCCGGCGCCCGCGCCGCCGGTGTCGCGCGATACATCGATATCGTACTGCTTTATGGCGACAAGGCCACTTTGGCCTCCTGGCAGAACGGAGTAAAGCAGGTTGACGCCGCCGCGAAGGCAGCGCATGAGCGGCTCTTTCACGAGATCACATCTGCAACAACAGACTGGCATCGTGACGCTGATGGCTGCGAACGAGGCAAGCCCAACTACGGAGCTGGAGACATTCTTCGCCGCTGTAAAGCGACTCGCAATCGAAGCCTACTATCTATCGTCGGCGGGAAAACAGAGTCTTGGTTATAAAGGCGACAAAGCTATCGCGCAGCTTCCCAGGCTGCACCGACCGCGAACATCAGATCTGATTGTTCGGTCGTCTACTCGACTAGCACACTGACTTTCTGAATGGCGTTATTCCCATAGCCGAGGCGGTTCCACTCGGGCTCGGCAGGCTGTGTGCGGCTTGCCAGGTCAGTTGCGCGTGTGCGAATATCCACGGCGCCGGGCTCGTCCACGCGACAGGAAAAACTCCCACCATTGCCAACTGTGCCTCTTCCGTTCTCCCACCAGACGCGATTCCTGCCACGGCCCACCGTTGACACTTACATCCACTCGCGCGATGGGCGCAGCGCCCGACCACGCCACGCCACGTATGGCTAGCTCGCCACGGTCAATGCGGGCGTCCGCTCGGGGTTCAATGACCAAGCTCCGGACTCGTTGTAGGGTTACCGGTTCTCGCACGGTCACTCCGTCGCGCTGCCACTCAAAGAAATAAGAACCGGTCTGGTAGTGTCCGTCGAATGCTTGCCCGATTACTTCGATTTCTGCAAGCCATTTCACGGAAGCCACCGCGTACCAGCCCGGCACAATCACTCGCAAAGGATAGCCGTGTTGCACCGGAAGCGGTTCGCCATTCATAGCGTATGCCAACAGCACTTCCGCGCCACGCGCATCGGCGATACATAAGCTCCGTTCAAAGCGGATCGGCTCGTCAACCCCGTCCGTCGTCCCGCTATCGATGCCGCGAAACAAAACTTCCCGGGCGCCGGCCTTTACACCAGCGCGATCCAACACCTCGATAAGCGGCACGCCCGTCCATTCGGCGGTGCTTACGGCGCCGAAATTCCACTGCTCGCCCTTGACGGGTGGATCTAATTGCGAGCGGCCGTTCCCCGCACATTCGAGTGTTACCACGCGTGTCTGCGAGGGCATGCTCGTGAGATCGCGCAAGCTTAGGCTTAACGGCCGGTCCACCAGACCGCTGATGCGCAATCGCCAGGCTGCAGGATCCACGTTCGGAATCTGAAAATGATTGCGCACGTAGAAACTCGCGTTGGGCATCACGTTGCCGCCGACAAGGGCCGGCAGGGAGGTCTCGCAATTCAAGGGATGCGCCCGGTGAACCACCAATCCGTCATCGATCGCCTTCTGGCAGGCTTCCTCGGGATCGAGCGCCGGTATGGTTCGATCGAGGACGCGGTTCGCCGCGCCGCAACCGCCGTTTGACACGACACCTGCGCACGTCGCTGCCGGATATACGTCCACTTTACCGGCAGTGGCGAAGGGCGCCATGAATTCCCGCACTCGCGTCTCATCACTCGATTCGACGATCATGTACAACGTGTGTTCGCCGCGAACGATCGCTTCTCCCTGGATCTCAATTCCGTGTTTTCGCACGTTCGGACGGCTCAGATAGTTCAGCAAGGTTGCTCCATGATAGGGATCGGCGGCCGGACATAATTCGGCGTCGTGCTGGTGGCGAACAATAAAAAGAGACATGGATTTTCCCAGTTGAGCCTAATTTGCGGTCTTCGTCAGGAACGACGTAAGGAAGGCCGGTCGCTTTCCAGGCGTCGAACCCGCCTATTAGGTTTGCGATGTTGCGGAAGCCGGCGCGCAGCAGGATGCTGGTGGCGATGGAACTCCGATAGCCGCCTTTGCAGTGCACCACCAGAAGCTTCTCGCGATCAAGCTCCGCTACGTCTGCGATTTCAGTTTCCCGAGCGGGATCGCACAGCGAACTCTCAATAGCTCCGTTGGTTCGTTCTCCGAATTCGCGTACGTCCAGGACGACGACCCCGTCGGACTCCATGGTTCCGGAGCTCGACCAAATCCTGAACCGTGATCTGCGGAATGGAGTCGAGATCGTTCCCGCTTTGGACCCAGCCGGCGACACCATCCACAAGGTAACCTGCGACATTTTCGATTCCGACACGCGCCAGACGCAACTGAGATTCGCGCACGTGTTCCGGATCCTCGCCAACGATGATCAGGGGAGTATTCAAACCCAGAATTCGCGCCGCCCACGAAGCATATTGTCCGGTAAGAGCGATGTGGATCGACCCGGGCACGTGCGCGGCAGCGAACTGTGTTGCGCGGCCTCGTGTCGACGACGACTGCGCCCTCCTTCTGCAGACGCTCAACTTCCGACGGCCGTCAAAGCGGTTAGTTCCGGCAACTGCGACATAGGCTGTCGCGCCTTTACGGTTGAGATCCACTTCCTGCGCGAAATACTCGGGCGCCGCAGGAAGGTTGTCGGTCAGAAGGTGGACGAATTCCTCACTTGACCGCGCGAGCAAAGCGTAATTCGACTCGCGCTGCTTGCCGATTGTTGAGGAGCTTTCAGAACCCATTTGACGGCCGCAGAGCGAACCCGCACCATGAGCAGGAAAGATCTGCGTATCGTCCGGAAGCGTGAGCAGCTTCTCATGAATGCTGTGGTACATGATCGCGGCGAGTTGCTGTGGCGTGTGTGTCGGCGAGAGATCCGGCCGGCCGACATCACCAACGAAGAGCGTGTCTCCGGTGAAGACGGCGGCGGGCCGAGCCGGCTCGCTGCGGTCTGTTCATTAGAATGCAAATGCTTTCAATAGTATGTCCAGGAGTTTGCAGGAAGCGGAGGCTGCATTGCCCGAACTGAATCTCTTCGCCGTCCATTCACCGCGACGTGAGGGAACTGAACGCCGGATCCCGCGCCGAGATAGATGTGGGCGCCAGTACGCTCGGCAAGTTCGCGATGTCCTGAGACGAAGTCAGCATGGACGTGGGTCTCGATGATGTGTTCAATCTTCAATCCATTGCGAGATGCCGCTTCGAGATAGATATCCACATCGCGCTGGGGATCGATGACGGCTGCGACTCCCTCCGACGCCATCATGTAAGACGCGTGGGCCAGACAACCCAAATAGAATCGTTCGACTTGTACCGTTTCCATGCTCTTCTCCTGGACTGTCTTGACGGCTGCTACTGCGGTTGCGCCACAAGCCGCAGATAGGGCAGGACCTGGTTTCCAGCCCGCCGGGTACTTCTGTTTCGCCTCTTCATCCGACACGGCAGGCACGATGATGACGTCGTTACCCGGCTTCCAGTTCACCGGTGTCGCAACCTGGTGTTTTGCTGTGAGTTGCATGGAGTCGAGCACGCGCAGAACTTCGTCGAAGTTGCGGCCGGTAGTCATTGGGTACATCAGCATCAGTTTGATCTTTTTGTCCGGACCGATCATGAATACCGTACGAACGGTGGCGTTGTTGGCGGCAGTTCGACCGACGCAGGTATCGCCGGCTTCAGCCGGAAGCATGCCGTAGAGTTTGGCGACTTTCAATTCCGAATCGCCGATCATCGGATAGCTTACTTTGTCGCCATGCGTCGTCTCGATATCGGCCGCCCATTTACTGATGATCCGCGACCGCATCCACGCTCAGGCCGATGATCTTGCAGTTGCGCTTTGCAAACTCCGACTGCAATCCCGCCACGTAACCCAATTCTGTTGTGCATACGGGCGTGAAGTCCTTCGGATGCGAGAAAAGTACGCACCAGGAATCGCCGAGCCACTCATGGAAGCGAATCGCCCCTTGCGTGGTTTCCGTCTCGAAGTCCGGCGCTACGTCATTGATTCGGAGTGTCATAAAGGTTCCTTTTGAAGAATTTCAGCGGCTGCCTGAATCTTTGCATCACGCTGATATGATCACTTTTACAGCGATAGCTGCCGGGCTTCCATGGACGCGCCATGAGTGTGACATGAGTTTTTGATGAGTGAACCTGGAACGATCCTTCGTTTTGACATATTCGAACTCGACACCGCTCCGGCGAGACTTCGGCGGCACGGCGACCGCATCAAACTGCCCCCGCAACCGTTCCGGGTTCTCGAATTGCTTGTTCGGCGCGGCGGAGAAATCGTTGACGCGCGCCGAGATCCGGGAGCGCATCTGGCG
Organism: Bryobacteraceae bacterium; assembly: GCA_963844855.1. Lineage (GTDB taxonomy): Bacteria > Acidobacteriota > Terriglobia > Bryobacterales > Bryobacteraceae > DASQDN01. The sequence goes on along the minus strand of CAWJQP010000075.1, from coordinate 51,722 downwards.
TGACGACACATTCGTCGATTTCGAGCAGGGCCTGAATTTCTGTATCCGGCAGATCCGCGAAGCAGTGGGTGATACTGCAGACGCGCCCCGTTTCATCGAGACGCTGCCCAGGCGTGGCTACCGTTTTCTTCCTGCCGTGGAGACGACCGCTCCGGCGGAGCCGAAGGCCGTTACCCGCCTGATCGTGCTGCCTTTTCGCATGCTGCGTCCAGATACCGAGACTGACTTTCTGGCGTTCAGCCTGCCCGATGCGTTGACGACTTCGCTATCGGCGCTGAAGTCGCTGGTGGTGCGTTCGAGCCTGGCTGCCTCCCGATTCGCTGGCGGAACGCAGGACCTCAAAACCATCGCGCTCGAGGCCGATGTTGACTTGATTGTTACCGGCACCTTGCTTTCCGCAGGGACGAAATACGGGTCACCGCGCAATTGACGGACGCCGTGAGCGGGACGCTGGTGTGGTCTCATTCAACGCAAACGTCGATTGGCAATGTGTTTCACCTGCAGGACGAGTTGACCGAACGTGTGGTCAACGCGCTATCTCTTCCGCTCTCGGCTCGCGAACAGCGGATTCTGCGGCAGGATGTTCCTGCCAATCCGAAGGCTTACGAGTATTATTTGCGCGGCAATCAGTTTAGCCATGATCCGAAACAGTGGGACGCAGCGCGCGACCTGTACCTGCGATGCGTAGAAGCCGATCCGTGTTATGCGCCGGCATGGGCGCGTCTTGCGCGAATCCATCATGTCATGGCGAAGTATCTTACTACTGGCGCAAGGGTAGGATTGGAGCGAGCCGAAGCAGCGTTTCGGCAAGCACTCGATCTGAATCCCGATCTGACGATCGCGCACAAGTTTTATGCGCAGTTGGAAGTCGACCTCGGACGTGCAGGGGACGCAATGAAACGCCTTGTCCCGCGGACACACGGAGCCGTGGATTCGGATGTTTTTGCGGGTCTTGTGAGCCCGTTGCGCTACAGCGGCCTGCTTGAAGCATCAGTAGCCGCACACTCGCTCGCAATAGCGCTGGAGCCAAAAATTCGCACGAGCGTTCCACATACATGGTTTCTGCAGGGAGACCATGCGCGCGTCGCATCGCTCAGGATTGAGGATAATCCGTACATCGTGTCGCGTGTCCCTTGCCGAGCTGGGGCGAAAGGATGAAGCAGTTACCGGGCTGCGCGCCATGGAAGAAAAGACCAAGACGCGCATGCGGGACTTTATCATTTCAGCCCGAACGATGATCGAGGGGGATGCCGCCGGGAAGCGTCGCCGCGGTCGAGCGGATTGTCGCCTCCGAGTTCAGTGACCCTGAAGGACTCTTTTATTTGGCGCGGCATCTCTCACATTTAAATGAAGTCGAGGCCTCGCTAGAGCTTCTTGAGCGCGTTGTTAGTGGAGGCTTCTTTTGTTATCCCGCGATGTTGAATGACCCGTGGCTCGAGCCAGTACGGAAGAGGCCGCGATTTGCGAGCCTGCTGAAGAAGGCCGAACAACAACATCAGGCAGCAAGGGAAGAGTTTGTCCGGCTTGATGGAGATCGGCACTTATTCCTAAAGCGATAACCTTTCCATTGTTGTGAAATGGGCGGAGATTGTCCGGTAAGAGGACGCGGAGTTCGCGATAGCTGCGAATTCATCAGCGCCGATCCTACCCAGCTCAAAACGTGGTCGCTCAGTTGAAAATCAGCCGGATCGGTTATATAGATTACCGCTTCCTGCGGGCGCAGCTCGGCTGGCTTACGTAAAGTTAGCGATATTTTTCATCACCATTGGTGCTGGGAATGTCCGAGATTCGATATGCTTACAATCGCGAAGTGAGCGCCGGCGGCGAATAACTTTATGGATACCCTTATTGTCGAGTGGCGCCGGCGCTGATGGGGATTAGTACGATTCTTCGCAATCAAGTAATTAGTCGTTCGTGTGGCGCGTTGGGTGTTTTGTGTCTTGCCGCCGGCTCCATCCTGTATGTCGCCTCACGCAACTTATTCGATGCGCAAGCGTTCGGAATTCGCGTCTCCGAAAGTCTGTTCGATCCAGGGGTGGCCAACTACGCATCGCAGACTATCACCGATTCAATCATCAAGAGCCGACCGAACCTGATCGCGATACGTCCATTCATTCAGGCTACTGCAAGCAGCCTGGTTTCTACCCGACCGTTTCGGGCATTGGTCGGGAATGCCGCGCAACAAGCGCATAGAGCCGCCTTCTCCGAAGGTACTCAACGCCTGATTCTTTCCATTCCGGATCTGCAAATCCTTGTTCACAGCGCGCTTTCTCAAATGAGTCCGGAACTCGCAGCCAAGATTCCTAAACAGATCCAAGCCACACTCGCGTCGCTTGGAGATGGCCGGTCTTCCCAATTGCTCGTGGATGTTTGGCGGCTGGGCCGCAGACTGCAGTGGCTCTGGCAACTGCTATTTCCATGCGGGGCCGCACTGTTGCTGTTGGCACTTTGGGCGAGTTGGGATCGACAACGGGGCCTAGTGTGGTTGGGTCAGGAAATCATCGCAGCAGGAGTTATTCTTGCAACGATCGTTCCCGCAACCAAGATTGCCGCCGCTGCAATCCACAGCCCGACTGAGCGTGAGTTAGCCAGGGGTCTCATACAGGCCTTTTTTGGCGATCTGAATAACTGGGCATGGTTTTTCTGCGGCCTTGGCATCCTTATCGCTGCAGGAGCGTCTTCGCAACTCGAACGTGTCGATCCACTCGTGACCGCACGCAGCGCGGTCAATCGACTGATCACTCCACCTGCTCTCCCTCGACGCCGCCTTGCATGGGGATTACTGCTTCTAGTGATTGGCCAAGTTGCGATGCTGTACCCACTCGAGGCTCTTAGGGGCACGATCATTCTGGTTGGAATTATCAGCGCCTATATCGGTGTCCGAGAGGTATTCAGGGTCCTTCGGGAAGCGCTCCAACGCGGTGTTCCTGCTTCCGACATTTCGGGTCAACGATCGCCAGCATTGCCGTTCGTTGCCGCTATCGCGGTCCTGCCGATGCTCGCGGCTGTCTGGATCATTCGTAAGAATCCAACTATCGAATTGGCCCCCGAGGCCGCGATTGTCGCATGTAACGGATATTCAGAACTTTGCGATCGGCGAGTTGACGAGGTAGCCTTCGCGGGAACACACAACGCGATGTCGAACCAGAGCATCCAAGGTTGGATGTTCCCGCACCAGGAGGCCGATATCCCGCAACAACTCACAGACGGAATCAGGGCGCTGCTCTTCGATGTACACAGGGGATTTTCGGGAGGCGCCCGCATCAAAACGGACATGAGCACGGAACCCAGCGCTGAGAAGGTTATTGCAGCGGTCGGGAAGGAGGGCTACGACGCGGCGTTACGGATTCGAAATCGACTCGTCGGTGTCGATGAGGGCAATCCGTCACTTTATCTCTGCCATGGGTTCTGCGAGTTGGGCGCATATACGCTCACGCCCTTGTTGACTGAGATTCGAAATTTCCTAGTCAGCCATCCTGATGAGGTTTTGGTCTTGATCATCGAGGACTACGCGGCCCCGTCAGAGATAGCGCACGCCTTTGACCAAAGTGGTCTGACGGATTTCGTGTACCAAGGATCTGGTCAACCGAACTGGCCGACGCTGCGCGATCTGATTACGTCTGGACGTCGCGTCATTGTTTTCATCGAATCCGGTCGTCCCGGTATCGGATGGCTTCGGCCGGCATTCGAATCGGTCCGCGAGACACCCTACACTTTTCATAAACCTGAAGAATTCACCTGCGCGGCGAACCGCGGCGGCGATTCGGGTTCGTTGTTCCTTCTCAACAATTGGATTGACACCACGCCGGCGCCAAGACCCTCAAACGCATTGCTTGTGAATTCCTTCGCCGCGCTGTCACAGCGAGCGCTTCTCTGCGCCCAAGAGCGAGATCACATGCCAAACATCATTGCGGTGGATTTTTATCGGACAGGCGATCTACTGCGCGTAGTTGACCAGATTAATCGAGTGCCACTTCACGATCAGGCTCCGATTCGCTGAGGATCTAGGGAGAGCTCGAGACGCAGAACTCTTTCAATGTAGCTGTTCCGGAGGAGTAGGGGCCGTGGAGCCGGCGTGGGCGGCCATCTCGGGCGTATCTTTGCAGATTGCACAATGTTGTCCCCGTCGTGATTGCCAGATCCGAGCCGAAATAAACAACGTTGCCGACGCCGCTGCCCACGTCACTCCATGTTGCAATGCGTGATACACGTCCCCAGTCTTAAGGAATTGCACGGCCGCAATGACAACGAAGGTGCCCGCGAAAACCTGCGTGAAGCGACGAAGCCAAAAGCGCCGTCCCATGTATTTCTCCTCGGGATAACGATACATCAAAAGCTCGCTGGGCGCGAACGAAACGTCATGCGACCAGGACCAACTCGACAAAGCCGAGGACGAGCTCGATGGTGTGATCTTTCTCGTAGAGCCAAAGCAAACCCCGGATGATGAACTTCTGAAACAGAAAGACTTTCGAACCGTGCTGCAGCCGCACAATCCACCGCATCAGAACATCCGATTTCAATATGTGTTGCGCGCGGCATCCGACCTCATGCTGACTGCCAAGCCCGAAGGTGGCGGACAGCCGCTGTTCCTGTGGTCCGACAAGGATCTACCAGCGCGCAAGATTCTGGAGACAAGTTGGAAACTCGGCTCGTCTCCCTCGTTGCGAACCGGTGGCATTTCGCGCGGATGCGATGCACAAGCAGAGATCCAGCGGTATTTCAACCGGACCTGGCTATTCTATTTCGCGTCGTGCGGTAGACTGTCACGCGATCAATCGCGCCGCGAGGTCGGTCTTTCCAGCGACATCCGTCAAGCGGAAATCTCGACCTTGGAAATGATAAGTCAGCTTCTCGTGATCGATGCCCATGAGCGCCAAGATGGTGGCGTGCAGGTCGTGAATGTGAAGCGGGTAGTCTACCGCTCGTAGACCGATTTCGTCCGTTGCGCCAATGACTTTGCCACCCCGGACACCGCCTCCCGCCATCCAGATTGTGAAGCCGTATGGATTGTGATCGCGACCCAAACTGTCGCCGCCTCCGTTGGCGCTGCCGTCCGAGGTCGGTGTCCGTCCGAACTCGCCACCCCATACGACCAGAGTCGAGTCAAGCAGGCCGCGTGATTCCAGGTCCGCGAGAAGTCCTGCTATGGGCTTGTCGACTTTTCCGGCCATAGTGACGACGCCCTTGTCGCATTGGGCGTGCCCGTCCCAGTCTCCGCCGCCCGTCGTCGATCCCGACCACAACTGCACGAAACGGACACCGCGCTCGACCAGCCGACGCGCCATCAGGCACTTGGCGCCGAATGACGCCGTTCGTTCTTCGTTGACGCCATAAATAGCCTTGGTCGCAGCAGTTTCCTTGGTGAGATCGGCCAATTCCGGCGCAGCGACTTGCATCCGAAACGCCAACTCGTACGATGCCATGCGCGCGGCCAAGTCGGTGTCATCAGACCGCGTCTGGAGATGTTGCTGGTTGTACCAATGCAGCAGCTCCCGCATGTCTTTCTGTTTCGATGTGTCACGGCTCTCCGGAGGTCGCACATTCAAAATCGGCGAGGAGCCGTTGCGAAGTACGGTACCTTGGTAGGCCGCGGGCAGGAATCCCGGGCCATAAACAGGAGGTCCCGACTTAATTCCACCGTCCAGCATCACGACAAAGGCCGGGAGATCTTCGCTCTCACTTCCGAGGCCATATGTGATCCACGAACCGACGCTAGGCCGACCCAAACGAGGCCAGCCATTGTTGAGCCAGTTCAGCGCTGCTGTGTGTGTGAATCCATCGTGCTGACAGGACCGAATCACCGCCAGCTTGTCCACGTGCTGTGCGACGTGCGGAAAAACATCCGACACTTCGATACCGGCAGCGCCATATTTCTGAAACTTGCGGCGGCTCGCTAAGATGGGAACCTTTTTGAACGTCGAAAACTGGAGTTGTACATCGCCGAAGCTATCCGGCACGGGATGGCCATCCAGCTTCTCAAGCAGCGGCTTTGGGTCGAAGGTTTCAAGATGGCTCGGTCCGCCATGCATGAATAGGAAGATCACGCTCTTCGCGGTCGCCGGCAATTGCGGCTTACGAGCGGCAAGCGGATTCTTCCCATCCGCCGCGTTCAATAAGACAGAAGCGGCAAGTGATCCAAACCCCAATCCGGATCGGATAAGAAAGTCGCGGCGGGATGCATCAATCGACATACAAGTACTCGTTCGTGTTGAACCAAAGCAGACACAGAGAAGGTAAGTCGGAGCCGGCGACGAAATCTTGCGCACGTTTCATTTCCGGCGCAGTAGGCCCGCGACCGAAAACGATTCGCGTACCTTCCTGAATCCAGCGGCGCACATCTTCGCCGAAGTCTTTGCGCAATTTCCCAGCGAGCCGTTCGGCCTGCCTTGTCATGAACTCACTGTTCATCAGCGTCAACGCCTGCGGCGCAACGGTGGATGAATCCCGACGGCTGCAACTTGCAACCGCATCCGGCTGATCGAACGCTTCAAACATCGGCAGACGGAACGAACGTTTGACTTGGAGGTATACGCTACGGCGATCATGTTCGAGTGGATCCGGATGAACCGGCCACTGTGAGAAATCGCGCATTCCTGAACGTTCCTCTTCTGAGAGAGGAACGGCCACCGAAGGACCACCGACTTTCAGGTTTAGAGTCGCCGGCCGATTGGAGAACTGAGTCCCGCAACTCTTCCGCTTGCAGGCGGCGGCGATTCATGCGCCAGAGGAAGCGATTGTCCGGATCGATAGCGACGTTTGCCTGATTGGGCGCGCTGGACATTTGATATGTGTTTGAAAGCAGCATCAAACGATGCATCGACTTAATGCTATAGCCTTTCGCCGCAAATTCGACTGCAAGCCAGTCGAGTAGTTCGGGATGCGTGGGCGCTTCCCCCTGACGCCCAAAGTCGTTCGATGTGGCGACAATTCCGCGGCCGAAGTGTCCCTGCCAAATCCGATTGACCATAACTCGGGCCAGCAAGGGATTGTCTGGAGCGGTCAACCACTGCGCCAGAGCCTTACGTCGCTGGGGCACAAAAGGGCCGGATGCCGGCTCTTCGATCCGGACGCCATCGTTTAAAACGGCCGGAAATCCTGGAGTGACTTTCTCTCCTTTCTGCTTGAACTCGCCGCGGAGGAGGAGATGCGATTCGGGCACAATTTCGCTGTGCGCAAGAACATTGGCCTTTGCGTACATCATAGGAGCCTTGTAATATGCTTCTCCCAGTTGTCGCAGCAGCGTTTCCTTCTCATCCTTCATCGCTGCTGTGAGTTCGCGCTTCGTGTTTTTGCGGCCTTCGAGGTCAATCAGTTTTTGTTTGATCTGGTCTGCAGCCACCAGACGCGACTGGAAACGGGTGTATTCATAAACCCCCATCTGACTCACGATCGGGATTTCCCGATCCTCGCTTCCAGCAAAGATTGCCGCCATCCGGTAGTAGTCGCGAGCGGTGATGGGATCGAACTTGTGATCGTGGCAGCGCGCACAGCCCAGCGTCAATCCGAGGAACACAAAGCCCGTGGTCTCGACTGCTTCCGCCTGCCACTCAGCGCGATATTGGTCGCCGAAGAAAGTGTACTCGACAGCCATGGGTCCAACAGTGTAGAGACCGGTACCGAGACGCTTTTGCAAGTTGGCAACTTTGTCGGGAGGCAACTCGTACCCGCCATTGAGATCCAAGTTATCCGGCCAAATCTCATCGGCTGCAATTTGTTCTTTGACAAACTCGGTGTAAGGCTTGTCATCATTGAACGAATTGATCACGTAGTCGCGATACCGCCACGCGTTCGCGTACAGAATGTCTGTCTCGTAACCACCTGTGTCGGCATAACGAGCGACATCCAACCACAAGCGGCCCCATCGCTCACCGTATCTGGGCGAAGCCAGGAGTTTCTCAATCAGCCGGGGATAGGCATCGGGAGAAGCGTCGTTGACGAATTCGTCGACTTCGGCTGGTGTTGGGGGTAAGCCATGAAGATCGAAGTATACGCGTCTTACCAGAGCGAGCTTTGAAGCCGGCGCAACCGGTTGGAGTTTTTGCTGCTCGAGCTTTGTGAGAACGAACGCATCTATGGCGTTTCGCACCCAGTCGGTATTGCGAGGAGTGGGTATGGCGGGTCGCTTCGGAGTTCGAAAAGACCACCACGTTGATTCAACCTTTGCGACGCTGGAATCCCAAGGTGCTCCAGAATCAATCCAGGCCCGGATCGTAGCGATTTCCTCGGCAGTGAGGCCCAATTTGCCTGGTGGCATTTTGAGATCGCCTTCACGGACAATCGCACGGTACAGAAGGCTATCAACCGACCGGCCAGGCACAACGGCAGCGCCGCGTTTTCCTCCACGAACGAGTGCTCCACGATCCCGGACATCGAAGCCCGACATTTGCGCCGCTCCATGACACGATGCGCAATTCTTCTGCAGAATGCTCACGGCAGTCTCCGCAGCAATCGCAGAATGACAAACGCTGAGCACAACAATGGTTGCAAGTCTCACGACTGACATGGTCCGAGCTTCGGGCGTTAAGATTCCCTCACCGGTTAGTCTACAGGTATTTGCCCCTGTCTGCTTCCCCGGCGCAGATGTCAGTCGTCCTGGCTTATGGCGATGCTGGGAGGGACTTTGATACGCTGACCGCTAGTCCACTTCAGACCCAGGAGGAATCATGCGCATTGCGCCAGGGCTTCATTCATTAGGAGATAAGAGTGGTGGAGAAGTTCGCGCTTTCCTGATCGACGACGGAAAGGACCTGACGCTTATTGACGCGTTACTCGATCATGACGGCCGGGATGTTCTTGATGAGTTGAAGATCATGGGAAAGGTCCCGACGGATATCAAGCGCATCATACTCACGCACGCGCATCAGTCACATCTCGGAGGAGTGGCAGCGCTGAAGAAGATTACGGGAGCCCGCGTTTACTCTCACGATTGGGAGGCAGACATTATAGAAGGCAAGAAGAAAGTGCAAGTTCCATCAACCACCTCGTTCTGGCCGAAGAAGCCACTTCAGGTTTACCATCTGCAGGTAGCATTCGTCCTCGGCTTGGGCGTGCCGCCATCCTGTGAAGTGGATGAGAACCTTAAAGACGGCGATCATGTCGGCCCGCTCACCGTCATGCACGCTCCTGGTCATACGCCAGGGAGTTTGACTTTCTACTGGCCGGAAAAGAAGTCCCTAATATGCGGCGATGTCGTCGTTACGTGGCCTGAACCTGCTTTAGGTTGGCCTCAAATCACTCTTGACAACAAGCAAAACCGTGAATCGGTCGGTAAGCTGTGCGACATGGTACAGGCTGAGATTCTTTGCGTAGGCCATGGCGATCCTGTGATCCGCAATGGGGCGAAAGTGATGCGCGACTTGTTCGAAGGACGCAAGCCACACGTCGACCTTGCCTGATGTATGCGGCGCCGCAACTATAAAAAGCCTGTGTTAAGCTGGCCCGAGTGAAAGCAGTCCGAACTGATAGGATCGCTGGAGATTAGTGAAAATGATTCGCCTTATTTGCAGTGCGTGTTTCATATTGAACGGAATCTATCTTGTGACCGGTATCGAACCGGTAATGGCGCAAACTCCGGGACAAGCTCCGGCGCAACCTGCCGCTCAGACGCCGACTGGTCGACCGCCGCGGACGCCTCCTCCTACTCGCGATCCGAACACTCCCGGTTACGTTAAAGCGAAAGAACTGCCCGACGGCTCCGTTCCCTCGCCGAAGGAAAACGGAAACTTCATCATCGGTCCCACGCACAATCCCGCTCCGGAAATGTCGGTGAAAGAGGGTGTGCCGCAAGGACAAATCTTCGAATTCACGATGGAATCGAAGGACAGTAAAATCTACCCCGGAATAGCACGGGAACCGAACACTTTTGGCCGGCCGGATCCCGCAGACCCGAGCAAGCTGATAGTCAGCAGCCATCCGGCTCCGTACACACGTAAGGTAGCGGTCTACGTTCCCAAACAGTATGTCGCCGGCACGGAGGCACCGTTTATCGTCGGCGCCGATGGACCAGACCGGGGGTTGTTCACGGCGCTTGACAATCTGATCGCCGAAAAACGTGTCCCGGTGATGATTGCAATTTCTATCGCCAATGGCAGCGGCGACGCGCAGGGCAGTCAGCGAGGGCTCGAATACGATACGATGTCCGGCTTATACGCGCAGTTCGTCGAAACGGAAGTTCTGCCTCTCGTTGAAAAGCAGTATAACGTCAAGTTGACCAAGAATCCGGATGGCCGGGCTACGATGGGTTGCAGTTCCGGCGCATCGGCGGCGATGGCAATGGCGTGGTATCGCACGGATTTGTACCATCGAGTGCTGAGCTACTCGGGCACATTCGTGTACCAACAATGGCCGTACAATCCCGAAACTCCGCACGGCGCGTGGGACTTTCATGAGACTCTGATTCCCAATAGTCCAAGGAAGCCACTTAGGATATGGATGCATGTCGCCGACAGAGACAACCTGATTACACGCGATAACTATCATGATTGGGTGCTCGCCAACGAGAAGATGGCTGCCGCTCTGGCTGCCAAGGGCTATCCCTATCAGTTTGTTTTTGCGAAGAACGCTGGACATTGCGATCGAAGCGTGAAGGCGCAGACTCTGCCCCTAGCCTTGGAATATGTATGGCAGGGTTACTCGAAGAAGTGATCGAACCAGTTAGATTGGCCGTCTACTTGTACGCTATTGCCGCACTCGATGGACCCGCGAGATGTATGACGTCAAAGCGTTTGAAGCCGGCTTCGGTGCACCATTCTCGAAAGTCTGCGCCCGAGTAATCGAAGGCATCACCGAACTCGATCAGCATGTTCAATGACATCAGCAAGCCGAAAGCGTTCTCGCGGCGAGCATCGTCAATCAGGGCTTCGATCGCTACCAAAGCTCCATTTGGGGGAAGCGCTTCGTAGGCTGCGCGGATTAGCTGTCGCTTCTTTTCGAGGTTCCAGTCATGAAGAATCATACCCATCGTGATGATGTCCGCTTTGGGTAGGGGGTCCTTGAAGAAGTCACCCGTGGCAGTACTGATGCGATCGCTCAACCCCGCAGCTTCGATGTGCTTCCGGGCGATCGGTTCCACGGGCGGCAAATCGAAGGAGATGCACCGCAACTGCGGATTCACCTTAGCAACCTCGATACAGAGCAGTCCCGTTGCTCCCCCAACGTCACAAAGTGTTTTGAAGCCTGAGAAATCGAACTTCGATGCGAATGCCTCGAAGTTAATCCGGGATAATCCGGTCATCGCGCCCATGAATTGTTCGAGCTTTGGCTGGTCCTGGTAGAGTTCCTCGAAAATGCTTTTCTGACCGAGCTTCACTTCGTTTTGCGGCATGGCGGTGCGCAGAGCTTCGGGAAGATCATGCCAGAACTTAAACAAGCGCTCGTTGAGCATGATAAGAATGCCGCCGATGTAACGAGGGCTGTTGCGATTGAGATAGAGCGTGCCGGCGGGCGTATTCAGATACAGCGCCGAGGCGCCATCGCCATCACGATCAAGGAACTTCATCGCGACCAGCGCATCAAAGAAATCACGAGCGCCGCGGGGCTGGATACCAAGTTCCTCGCTCAGTTCGATGCTAGTCGCACGGCGGGCTTCCAGTTTTGTAAACAAATCCAACGCGACTGCAGTGAGTAGTACCTTGGAGGACCAGAAGGCAAAAGCTGTTTGAAGAATAGGACTGGGATCAAGTGGCGTGTTCACAGCTTGCGCGGATTTCATTTAAAGTCTCCAGTGATGATCTGCCGATTAGATCAGCATCAGTATTGATGTGTTGAACGATCTTATCGTAAAGACGCTTAGGAGCAGCGAAGCACAACCCTAGCGCCGCATGTATGCGTTATTTCTTTAACGAAGCCATATCGATGACAAAGCGATACTTGACATCACTCTTGAGTAAGCGTTCGTAAGCTTCATTGATTTTCTGAATTGGGATCATTTCGATGTCGGTGGTGATCCCGTGTTTACCACAGAAATCGAGCATCTCCTGCGTCTCTTCGGTACCGCCGATTGCCGAACCGGTCAATTGTTTACGTCCGAAGATAAGGCCGAATGAAGCAACCGCGAGAGGTTTTTCAGGCGCGCCTACAAGACAGAGCGTTCCATCGAGCTTCAGCAGGCTTATGTAGGCGTTTACATCGTGATCGGCGGAAACCGCATCGAGGATGAAATCAAAGCTTCCAGTATGGGCGGCCATCTGAGTAGGATCCTTACTCATCACAACTTGAGTCGCGCCGAGGCGGAGTCCGTCTTCGATTTTTTTGGCTGACGTTGTGAAGAGTACGACTTCCGCGTCAAATGCTTTCGCGAATTTGACCGCCATGTGACCAAGGCCGCCTAAGCCGACGATGCCGACCTTTTGCCCGGGGCCGATCTTCCAATGGCGCAGCGGGGAATAGGTAGTGATGCCCGCGCATAGCAGTGGCGCGACGCCTGCGAGTTCGAGGTTGGCTGGCACCTTGAAGACGAATCTTTCGTCAACCACGATAGCTTCCGAGTAACCGCCCAAAGTGTGTCCACCCGTATGACGGTCCGGACTGTTGTAAGTAAATGTCGACGTGTTGTGGCAGTAAAGTTCCACCTTGCTTTGACACGGCGGACACTTGCCACAAGAATCGACCATGCAACCGACGGCCGCGACATCTCCAGGCTTGAACTTTGTCACCGCAGAACCGACTTTGGTTACACGACCCACGATCTCATGACCGGGAACGCACGGATATTGCGTAGGCATGGAATCGCGCCATTCATTTCGGACTTGGTGCAGATCCGAATGACATACACCGCAAAACAGAATCTCTATTCGAACGTCGTTATCAGTGGTCTCCCGACGTTGAATGGCGGCAGCGGTGAGAGGAGAGGTTTCGCTGACGGCAGAAAAGGCTCGTGTCTCTTGCATGCTTCAATTTAGCAATCGTTTGTTAAGGGTTCATGTTTACGGCTCGATGCTGGCAGAGCGGCTTTTAAGCAGCGACTGTCCGAACGCTATCTATTGACGAATCACTTCTTGGTGGCGGACGCGATCAGAGGGACTTGAGCGCTGGACAGAATCAATTGACGATGGAGTGGCCAGCGAGCACGTACCCTCCGACCGCGATTGCTATCAGCACATCCTAAGACTCAGTAACCAAGTTAGACTTCATTCAAAATCGCCATCGCGTTTAGAACTTATTAACTGTGCACCGCGGCTATTCTCGGGTGACGCTCTCCTCGGACAGCTAGCTTATTCGAGTGAGAGTATGACAACCTCATCCGTGAAATGCTCGTGGCTCCTCACTGTGATTCATTGCCCATTCGCGTCCTTACGCGCCTATGTGACGGCATATACGTCGTAAGCGACTCTTTTTGCCTCGGAGTTGTATTCACCGATTCCTAGGCAATGCAGTCGATTCAGCCAAATGTATTTGGGATCGACAGTTGAGAATCGTGGCGCCGTTCGCAGTTTTACCACCGGCGGCATCTCTCCACGAAGAAACTTCTCATATCCATCGACGCCGAAATCCACCGTTCCTGGGTATGTCACAAGGATGAGCGCGTTATCGTGAGTTTCAAATGTTGCCCGAACATCAAGCATCGCTACTCCATCCTGTCGCACCGTGACCCAATCGCCTCCGACTGTGCGTACTTTTCCGGTAAGCCTGGGACCAGCGAACTCTCCCTGAGCGGTGTAGAAATTCACCCGGATTCCCTCTGGTAGCGGACCTATAATCTCGGGATCCGCTAATGTGCATTGGTACGAAAGTATGTGCTCCAGTCTGTAATCGATCATTGTTCCTCCACGTTCCTAGCCGTAGTCTAAACGCGAGAAGCAGGTGGCACAATTCCGTTAATTCGCGCATAAACGACAAGTTGACCGTAGTGTTCGCTTGTATGCTCTATAAAAGTCGTGACCAGTTCCGCGGTCTCCGGACTCAGTCCCGCTTCCTGTTCCCGAAGCGCCGCGGTTGCACCGGCAGCGCTGGCCTTCAACTCTCTCAGTATTCTCGCTTTAGTCGCGTACTTTGCCTTCGGCAACTCGTTCATTGTGTCGTCGACTTGCCCGCCACTTGCTGAGTCGGCGACGTAGCGGTTCCAGAATGCCACATGCCGGAGGACATCACCGACTGTACGGACACTGCTCGCGGGCCGTGACTCGAAATCTCGCTCCGGAAACTCTTCTGCGAGGGCCGCAAGTTTGTATGCGACTTGTTCCCAGCGACTTATCAATAGCGTTGATAATTGGTCTCTCGTTTGCGTGGTCGTTGTCATGTTTTTATTGCCTCGTTATATTAGTTGTAAGGCGAAGGCGGGCGGAATTCTTGGCGAAAATTGCTGTTATACCTGAGTCACCTACCGCGCATGTGATGGCTAGCGGAGAAGGCTGGACCGTCTCCGAAATAGTGTGTACACTGAGCCCGCGGGACCGTCCGTTTGAAGAGCGGCACTCCTGCACCTCGATTTCGATCGTTGTCGCTGGAACATTTCAGTACCGATCCCAAAATGCCTGCGAATTGATGACTCCAGGCTCACTGCTGCTCGGAAATGCGGGCCAGTACTTCGAGTGCGGGCATGAGCATGGTTCTGGAGATCGGTGCATTTCGTTTTCCTACACACCCGAATGGATTGAGCGCCTGGCCATTGAAGCGGGAGTTCGCGACGTAAGGATGGTGTTTAAAACGTTACGCCTGCCAGCGATTCGTGATTTGTCTCCAGTGATTGCGGCGGCGGTGACCGGGCTCAACGGACCTACTCAAACGTCCTGGGGGGAAATAAGTATTCAGTTGGCGGCCAAGGCTGTGCAACTCCATCGCGGGATCACTCCCGATAAACGGCCGGAGTTGGGCGCATTTGAGAAGATAACTCGAATTGTACGAATGATCGAAAGCAACCCCGATGCGACGCATGATCTGCAAACCCTTGCGCAGGAAGCGCGCCTAAGTCCGTACCATTTCCTTCGCACATTTCACGGAATCACCGGGGTGACCCCGCATCAATATCTATTGCGAACGAGACTTCGTCAGGCAGCAATCCGGCTGAGCAGCCACTCCGACAAGGTCGTTGACATCGCCCTCGATTGCGGTTTCGGTGACGTATCCAACTTCAATAGAACGTTCCGGATGGAGTTTGGTGTGAGCCCACGGAGCTACCGTCTACAAACAGGACGCCAGTAGCGTTAGACGCGTCGGAAATCAACTTTTAACCTAACTCGTAACGTCTGAGCTCAGTTTCGTATCCAACTAACGGTTGATATGCAAACGTCGCTCGCGGTAGTACATCACGCAAACCAGTACCTGATCACTACCGGTTATGACAATCGAGAGGGGATCGAAGCCATCGTTGGTTCCGAGGCGTCAAAATCGGGATTTACTTTCATCCTGCGGCTGCACGAGCGGGCGGAGATTCCGCTCAATCTGCATCTTAGCGGCACCCTCATTGAGGCCCTCGCGTGGCATGAGCCGAAGTTTCTTCACTACGTACGCGAGCTTGTTACAGGGGGTCTCGTCGAGCTTGTAGGGAGTAGCTATGGGCAGAACATCATGCGGTTTTTTGGTCTCGATTACAACCGCAAGCAACTTAATGAAGAGTTGATGTTGTTCGAACAGCATTTAGGCATCGACCCGCATGATGTGAAAACTTTCTGGCCACCCGAACGTGTGTGGGATACACGCAAAATGGCGCCGGTGCTACGAGACGCTCGCTTGCGCAACGGCGGTTATGAATATGTGATCCTCGACGATCGCCTGCTGTTAGGCCGGAATGGCGGGGGGCGGACTCTGTACGATGAAACCAATCACTGGGATCCCGAACTTTACGGCATGCACGAGATCACAGACGGAATTGGGCTGGTCGGGTTCCCGATCGCGACGCGCTTGAGGCGCAGTATTCCACCCAAAAAGGACGAAGACTGGCGCCAAGTGCGAGAGGAGCTTGAGGGCTTGCTGGTCCACGCTTCCGGCAGCGAAGAAGTACCGATGCTCGCTCTCTATGCCGACGATATGGAGAAGGTAGCGGGAGTCGGAGAGTGGGGCGGGGACGGTCCGGGTCGCTACTATGAGTTCCTCGAATGGCTGAGTTCCTCCAACTGGATAAAGCCGGTGCTGTTGACGGCACACGCACGCCAATCGAACGTTTCGACCAAGCGTGAGATTGAACTGGGTACGTTCCAGGAGCTCGCAACCGACTTTGAAGCGGGGGAGGGTTACGAACGATGGTATCTCGCGCCGGACTGGGCGCCATATCGCGGATTCTTCACATGGGCCGATAGCAAAGTGAAAGAGCTCGCCGCAGATCAGGCTGATGCCTCGCTCATCGATCTTGCGGAAAAGCAATTGCTGGTTGCCAATTGGGAAACGGCCTGGCACACACCTGCAGCCGGACCGCATGGCGATGCTACACAACATGGACACGCTAGCCCATGGGCGCGGGCTCTGACAAGTCATAGCCGTCACGCGGCAGTAACCGCGGAAGCGGCGTACTGGATGTCCCACAAAACAATGGGCGCCATCGCGGAGCTTGTCGATATCGACAATGACGGCGAACGGGAATGGGTAATCAAGAATCAGCATCTCTATTCTGTGATTTCGCCTCGCTGGGGAGGAAGGCTGGTCGCACTTTATAGCGTCGGTGGAAGTAGTGGCGCGATGGTCGTCGGCAATCCTTGCGACGACTGGAACTGGATGGAAGAGCTTAATCGCTATATGGATGTTCCGAAGAATCATCCTGGCGCGTTCGCAGACGTGGGATTTGAGCATGACGCCTATGACGTGGAAGTAATCGATTCGGGACCGCAGAGGGTACACCTGCGTTTCACGAATTGCGAGCCGAAGAGCAAGGCGTTCGGGATGGTGAAAGAGTATGAACTGACGGATCGGGCATCCTCCCTGGTCGTGAGGTACAAGCTTCCCAATAAGCTCACAGAACTTTCGTTCGAGTGTGGCCTTTCTCCCGATTATGTGAACCTACTACGCAAGGGCGCGGATGAGTTGAGGCCCGTACGCACTCCGAGAATACGAGGGTGGAAAGCTCCCCGAGTCGCGGTCTGGTTGAAGCCGATTAGCGGGCTTCAGTGGGACGATGCGCCGTGCAAACTTTTTGGACATGGCTATGTCCTACGCCTAACCTCGGCGGCGCGTCAATGCGAAGTCGCTCTAGGAGTAACTCCGCGAGGCGCTCGCCGCTCCGCCGAACAGATGACACGGAGAGACTCAAAGATGGTCACGATATGAGGGCGAACCTGTTCGCATGGGACCAAACTGCGGCTGACGAAACCGTGTCCGCCCCCAAGATCGATGAATTAATCGATGTTGTTAGAGAACGCGTTGGCGGCGAATGGAACGTTATCCGCTCCGTAATGAAACTTCGAAAGATTCTCTTCGAAGCCGAATGGAACGGAAGGCGAGTCATCGGAAAAGTTTCGAAGTCTGATCGGGCGAAAACGGCTTATGAAAGCTTTCAGACAGTGTGGAAATGCGGACTGCGACCTCCAGCGCGCCATACCGTGGTTGAGCCCATCGCATGGATTCCGGAACGCAGCCTTCTAATACTCGAGAAGGCTCCTGGACTCTCGTTTCTACAGGTGATCCAAAGTGGAGCGGAGGCTGAATCGGCTGCTCGTCACGCCGCCGGATGGCTCAAGGCGATGTGGCAGTGCAGCGCTTCCGGTCCTGAGAAATTGTTTGATTCTTCCGCAGCAACAGAGCGCGCGGGCGCACTATCGCAAGCGCTGGGAACCACTCGGCCGAATGATCTGACCAGGAAGGTGATCGAGATTTTGGGGAAGCGTCCAGCATCGATGCAACCGAGTCATGGCGACTTCCATCCGATGAATTTGTTCGTATCTGAGAATCGAGTCACAGCCATCGACCTCGATACCTTTGCTCTGCGCGAGCGAGAGGCCGATGTCGGATATTGCCTTGCGCAGACAGCGAATTTCGGGTTGAAGCTGTTTGATTCCTTCGCAGACACGGAACATCTGCGAACGGTGTTTCTGGAGGAATGCGGCCAAGTTGAAACAGAGCGTGTCGCTGCCCATATGGCCTGGGCGTTTGTGCAAAGCGTTCATTATGATCTCTGTGTTCTCAAGTTGAAAAACGAAGGAGTCTGAGTTACTGATTCAAAAGGCCGAGTCAGTACTCCAAACGGGAAGGTTGACCCTGGCGTGAAGTTAACCAAGACGCGAGTCCAGCAGTTTTATCGGGCTTTCGGACCGTTCCTCAAACCATATCGATGGCAGATCATGGGCGCCTACGTGGCGCTCTTGGCGACCGTCGGCATGACGCTGCTTCGACCATGGCCTTTGAAGCTCGTGCTCGATTCCGTGATCCTGGATAAGCGCCCACTGAGTGAGATCCTGCCATGGGCGCCTGCGTGGATCTCTGCCGCCGATAAGCACCTGCTTCTTACGTTGCTGTGTGTGGCGCTGGTCGCGATCGTTTTGCTGGAGAGTTTCTTCAGCTATTGGCAAAAAGTATCCGTTCTCCGCAGTCGGGCAATCGGCGACGACCGATATTCTGGAGCACGTTTTCACGCATGTTCAAACACTGCCAAAAGCCGACGGCGAACGGCGAACCGGCGACGTCATTCTACGATTGACCTCAGACGTTAAAACACTACGAGATCTGTTGGTCAATCATGTCCAGCAACTCGGGAATTATGGGTTTACGTTTGTCAGCACCATCGCGGTGATGTTCTGGATGAACTGGCAGCTAACATTGCTTGCGCTGATCGTGGTGCCTTTTATCTCGCTGACAAGCTATCATTTCAGCGCCAACATCCGGCGAGCGACGAAGCAGAAGCGCAACCGTGAGGGCGCCGTCGCCTCGATCGTCCAGGAGAACCTTCAAGCGGTTGCCGTGGTTCAAGCGTTCGCGCAGGAGGAGCGGGAGCGAAACCGATTTCGCCGTCAGGCGCGCCGGAGCTTGGATGCTAGCCTGGACGCCGTTCGTTTAGGAGGCGCGTTCACGCGCTCTATCAAGGTTCTGAACACCATTGGAATGGCAATGGTGATATGGCTGGGAGCTTCGCGGGTTTTGGACGGAAACATGAGCCCGGGAGACCTTGTCGTCTTCGCAGCATACATCGCCGAGCTTTATACCCCCATTCAGAACATATCGGAGCTGTCAGTCCAATTCATGGAGTCATTGGTGTCAGGGGAACGTGTGCTCGAGTTGGCACAGACAATGCCTCATGTCGATGAAAAGCAGGACGCTATGTCTGCTCCGGTTTTTTCAGGTGATGTTGCATTCGAAGACGTCGTTTTCGGATACGATTCAGAAAAGACAGTTTTGAACGGCATCAGCTTTCACGTCGCAGCGGGTGAAACTGTCGCAATCGTCGGGGGTAGTGGAACCGGTAAGTCGACTATTCTCAACTTGATTCTCCGGTTCGTCGATCCATCTGAAGGTAGGATCCTCTTCGACGGACAGGATATCCGCTCGTTCGACCTGAAATCACTTCGATCCCAAGTGAGTGTAGTGTTGCAGGATTCGATTCTTTTCCGTAGGCGAGTTCGCGAGAACATAGCCTACGGCCACCCCCACGCTACACTCGACGAAATTGTCGATGCTGCGAAGGCCGCAAGAGCTCACGATTTCATCGAGCGTTTGCCAAAGGGATACGACACGGTGCTCGATGAAGAGGGTTCAAATCTGTCTGGTGGTCAGCGCCAGCGCATTGCGCTTGCGCGAGCATTCCTGAGGAATTCTTCAATTCTGGTCCTGGATGAGCCGACGTCAGGACTCGATGCAGTGACTGAATCGCAACTCACGGAAACGCTCGAAGACCTTGCGCGCGGGAGAACGACTATTATCATCGCTCATCGATTTTCCACGATTGAGCGAGTGGATCGGATTCTTGTGTTGCAGCACGGCCGGGTCGCCCAGGAGGGTACTCACGCTGATTTGTCAGTGCAGGCAGGGCCTTATCGCGACCTTTTCGAGGCGCAAAGCTTCGAGACAACTGCACTCGCGTGACAAGGGCCTGAAAAACAACATTCCTGTCAATCTAATCATTCCTCGCGCAGGGTGGTCGCTGCATTCACGCGGGCAGCGCGTGTAGCCGGAAGCGCCGCTCCCAGAAACGCCACGGACATGATCAGGAACGCAACAGCCAGATATGTCGTGACGTCTCGCGTGCTTGTTTCAAACACCAATGGCTGTAACAGCCGCCCCAGCGACACAGAAATCGCGATGCCTCCGAGGATGCCCACCGCTGCGCGCGCCAAGGTTCCGCCAACGATCTGAGAAAAGATGTCGAGTGCCCTTGCGCCGAGCGCAAGCCGCACGGCAATCTCCTTGCGGCGTCTCCCGGCACTATAGGCCACGACTCCGTAAATACCAACCGAAGCCAAAAGGAGAGCCAGGCAGGCGAAGCCTGTAAGCAGAGACATGATGAAGCGTTCGCGCGCCGTAGATTCGAGTAGCGAGCGTTCCAGCGTCATCAGGTCGAAGGGAGCTACATTTGGATCGGCGACGAATACGGCCTGACGCAAACCCGGCGCCAATGCAGATGGACTGCCGCCTGTGCGCGCGATGAGCGTCAGGTTTGGAAATGGAGCTTGCTGCAAGGGGAAATACATCGCAGGGGAGGAAACGGATCCGGGACCAGCGTAGCGTACGTCGCCTATGATGCCGACCACCAGGCGCGACATGCCGAATACGTTGATGTGCTGTCCAACCGGGTCCTCGTTTGAAAAGTGGTCTCGCACAAACGCCTCGTTTACGACAGCTGACCAGGGGATGCTTTTCGTCATCGGAACGTTCGAAGAACCTGCCTCGCAGTAGTCGAATGCGGGTTGTCTTCAGATAGTCGGGATCAGCAATGCGGAACTGCGCTTCTTTCTGTTCCCCGTCCGGTAGCTTAGGCCTGCCATCGACAGTAACTCTCGTTGTCCAGGCCCCATGCGCCGGACTATTCGATCCGAGGGAAACGGCTTCAACACCCGGTGTCTCCAGCGCCGCCGCTTTTAGGCGATCCGAAAACGCGATCACAGCCGGCCATTCACGGAACGGGAATTTCGGAAATGGATATCGAGTCTCCGGAAGTTTCACTCTGAGCGAGATTGCGCCCTGAGGCTCGTATCCGAGATTGACTTGCCTGAGTCGCCAGAAACTTCGGATCAAGAGCCCGGAAAAAATAACAAGAACTACAGCCATTGCAATTTGCGCAATGACGAGCGCATGACGCAGACGGAGTGTGCTCCGAGAAGCAGTGTTCCGTCCGGACGTCTGCAGTGCCGAGGTCGGAGCTACAATCGATGCGCGGAGCGCGGGCAGCAATCCAAAAATAAGCCAGGCAACCAGAGTTACGGCGAACGTCATCAGCAAAACCGAACCATCAATCCCGGCGCGCCCAATGAGCGGAGTGTCCGGAGGCGCCAAAACAATCAATCCCCTCACTCCCCACCATGCAGTGATCACGCCGAGAGCGACGCCGAAGATCGCCAAAAATAGCGATTCGGTCAACAGTTGCCGAGCAAGCCGCCAGCGCCCCGCGCCCAGGCTGACTCGAATTGCCATTTCGCGATTGCGTGACGATGCTCTCGCCAGGAGCAAGTTGGCGATGTTGACACTTGCGATTAGAAGAAGGACAAAGACCGCTATGAATAACGCCTGCAGAGCCGGACGCATATTGCCAGCGAGTTCTTCGTGCAATGGGACAACTTTCGCTCCGCGACCGAGATTGTCATCGGGAAAATCCTTCTCGAGCCGGGACATTATGACGCTGATCTCCGCCTGAGCTTGGGTGATGGAGCTACTTCGTTGAAGGCGTCCGATTATGCCTGTGCTGTGCTGACCGCGAAACTGCGAGGCGCGCACGTTCTCAAGGGAAGTCCATAACTCAGCGCTGCGTGGACGGAACGAATTGGCTTCTGCGGGAAGCACTCCAACGACGGTTCCACTGAAGCCATCGAGCCTTATGACGGTTCCAAGTACAGATGTTGAACTCGCGAACTTACGCTCCCAAAGCGAATGGCTCAAGACAACTCCATCCTCCCCGGGCCCGAAAACGCGACCGATAGTGGGCGTCAAGCCGAGTACCTTGAAGAACTCGTGAGTGACACGCGCGGCGGCAACGCGCTCAGCCTCGCCGTTTCCAGTTAGCGTCACGTCCATGCTCTGTGTCGCCGCCAGATCTGTGAAATGACGGGAACTTTGCTTGAGGTCAAGGTAGTCCGGGTACGAGGCGTTCTCCCGAGTCGTTCCGCGAAGCCTGTCCTGCTCCCAAATGAGGACTACACGATCCGGTTCCGGCAACGGGATAGGATCCAGCAAGACGGCCCGCAAAACGCTGAACACCGCTGTATTGGCGCCAATCCCAAGCGCCAGGGTGATCATCAGAACCGCAGTAAAACCAGGCTGCCCAGCGAATGATCGCGCCGCAAACTTGAGATCTTGCGACAACATTTCGATGCCAGCCAATCCGTTCTGTTCGCGGCAGCGTTCTTTGACCGAGCCCACATGTCCAAATCGTTGGAAAGCAGCGCGTCGAGCTTCGTCCTTGGACAAACCTGCGTTGATGTATTCTTCCGTTTGGAGATCGATGTGCCGGCGAATTTCGTCGTCCAGGGTTTCTTCGAGCTGACCGCGTCGAAAAAATGCCCGAATGAAGCCCATCTTATGCTTCCGCGTCTGCGATGACGCGTTCGATGCCAGATGAGAGCCGACGCCAATTCTCCAGTTCCTCATCGAGTCGCCGAACGCCAACTCGAGTTAGTTTGTAGTATTTGACTTTGCGGTTGTTCTCCGAAACACCCCACTCGGCAGCGATGAAGCGCTGTTCCTCTAGCCGGTAGAGAGCTGGATACAGCGACCCGTGCTCGACGCGGAGCGTATCGGCGGACACTTGCTCAATCCGCTTCGCTATCGCAAAGCCGTGCATCGATTCGAGAGCGAGTGTGCGCAGGATCAAAAGATCGAGCGTGCCTTGCAGGAGATCGGGCTTCTTGGGCGGCATCTTGTCTAGACAGTCTATATAAGACTCATCTAGATTGTCAAGATGAGCGCATTTTCTTAGCGAACTTACTGCGAAACTTCTGGACTTTAGGACGGACCACGAACATGCAGTACGGTTGCTGGGTGTTGCGACTGTAATAGTCCTGATGGTAGCCCTCGGCAGAAAACAACTCGGAGGCGGCTTCGAGTTGCGTGACAATCGGGCCGTCCCAGATTGCCTCAGCCTCGATCTCTTGCATGACTTCACTCGCAATTTGCTGTTGTTCGGCGGAATGATAGAAGATCGCCGACCGGTATTGCGTGCCGATGTCGTTTCCTTGGCGATTGAGCGTGGTGGGGTCGTGTATCGTGAAAAATACTTCCAGCAATTCACGGAAGGTCGTAACGGCGGGATCGAAGGTGATTTGAACCACTTCGGCGTGACCCGTCGTGCCGCTACAAACCTGCTCGTAGGTCGGGTTGGGCTTGGGACCGCCCATGTAGCCCGACACGACCTTCAAGACACCCTCCATTTCAAGGTAGACCGCCTCGAGACACCAGAAGCAGCCCCCTGCGAGCGTCGCTATCTCCATTTGGCTCATGGTTTACCAGATGCGCACGTAGTCGCGGAAGGTCCGAAAGAGTATGTTATCCTCAGTGAGACCGCACCCAATACCGGAGAGGTGGCTGAGTGGTCGAAAGCAGCGGTTTGCTAAACCGTCGTAGGCCTTTAAAGTCTACCGAGGGTTCGAATCCCTCCCTCTCCGCCAGATAACCCGCTGAAATAAAATTACTTTTCATCGTCGTTTTCCTCGCGTGCCGCATACGTGCCGAACGGCCTCTTACGCGGGCGGATTTGGTTTCTGCCGTGAACACGGTCGAGTAGTTCCGCTGTAGCAGCTTGGTATTCGGGCATCCAATGTTTGTAGTGCCTGCGTACAGTCACCGGACTGTCCCCCAGAACGTCCGCGACCTGTTCAATGCTCGCGCCTTTCGCGAGCAACTCCATTGCCAGCGTATGCCGGAATCGATGTGACGTGGCACCCGGTACCCCACTCGCACAATAAACGGCCGCGAGGGACATGATGGTGTTGTTAATGTGGATCTCACGAGAGCCGCGATCAGACCAGAAGAAGTACTGGTTCTCCAGTCCAGAGGGAGGCGGCACTGCCTCAAGTGCCGCCGCCACTTCGGGGTAGAGGGGCATCCAGAGCCACCTCTTGTTCTTGATGGCGCGAACCGCGATCCGCTGCTCGTTGACACGCTCCCGTTCAAGCGTCGCAACGTCCGACACTCGAAGACCGTAATACCGCATTAGGAGGAGCGGCGGGCTTTCGAAACCAGCAAGGCCACCTGTGCTTCAAATTCTCCCCTGTCGAAGAATCAACCAGCTCGCGGTTTAACCCTCTATCCGAGGTCCGCCTGTTCACACCCAGAGACGTAAGCGATGCACAGAACATCGCATACATGATTGTCAGAACGGGGGAGGACAGTCCGCAAGAGCGATACTGGCAAGACGCCGCATCGTCGATCACGACGGGCATGATCCTCCATGTTTGCTATGAAGCGGCCATTTCGGGCAGGATTGCCTGTCTGGCGGATCTTGCCCACGTCTTTACGAGACCTGGCGCTTCGTTCCGTGAAACGCTCTCGGATCTTATGAACTTTGAACACGATCCTGGCTATCAGCACTCCTGGCGCATGCCCAGCGGTGACCGCACGCCCACCCATCCGGTGGTCAGAGAAAAGGTTCAAGAGATGTTGGACAAGGAAGATCGAGATTTCGGCGGTGTGCTTTCCACCGCAAAGACCTCGCTCACTCTTTACAGCGACCCGCTTGTCGCGAAGAACACATCGGCAAGCGACTTCAGCATCAATGACCTCGTGAATCATAACCGGCCTGTCTCCCTGTATCTCGTGGTTCCGCCAAGCGACAAGATTCGTCTGAGGCCGCTGATCCGGTTAATGTTCACGATGACGGTCAACCGGCTGACGGAAAAGATGGTCTTCGAAGGAGCGGAGCAGAGGCGGAATAAGCACCGTTTGCTTCTGTTGATCGATGAATTCCCCTCGTTGAACCGAATGGAAATCTTCGCCGATGCGCTGTCCTACATGGCCGGGTACGGACTCAAGGCGTATCTGATCACGCAGGATATCCGGCAGATTGTGGATGCGTATGGTCAGAACGAAAGCATCGTTTCCAACTGCCACGTTCGAATCGCATTTGCGCCAAATCAGTACGAGACGGCCGAGCTGCTGAGCAAAATGACCGGCACGACCACTGTCGCGAAGGCTTCATACAATTTCAGCGGCTCGCGCTTTTCGCCGATGATGCAGCACATTAATGCGAGCGTTGACCACATCGAGCGGCCCTTGATGACGCCCGACGAAGTCCTCCGCTTGAAACCACCTCTGAAGCGCGGTGACGGTTTAGCGGAGCGCATTACCGGGCCTGGCCAGATGCTGATCTTCGTAAGCGGACACTTCCCGATACTCGGCACCCAGATGCTTTACTTTCTCGATCCCGTTCTGAGCTACCGAGCAGAAACGCCGCCGCCGGAAGAATTCATCGCGATTGAAAACGGTCGCGCGATTTGTCAAAAGCCGCCGGACCGCACTCGACATCGCATCAGTAAGCCGGAGCCGGTTGCACCCGATACTGCAACGCTTACTTCCGGAGAGCGAGGCTTCCTGGAAGAGCTACAACTCGGACCGGATGCCTGAGTGGAAATCTCGCCATGCGGAAGAATCGAATCGAGCTAGCCGGATATATCGCTTCCCGCCCAGAGCTCCGTTTCTTACCTTCAGGAATGAAGGTCGCCAACGTTCGGATGGGCGAAACGTACCGACACACAGGAAAAGACGGGCAGCAGCTGAACCACACAAATTGGCACAGCCTGACGTTCTACGACAATCTGGCGGATGCCGCCCTCAGCTGCGAAAAGGGAGACAACCTGTTTGTGGAAGGCAGCTTGCAGCAGCGGCAATTCACACCGGCCGATGGAGCGAAGCGAACTGTTCATGAGGTTGTCGTCAGAAGCTTTCACGTCATTGCTCCGGCTCGCCCAGAATCTACACCAAAATGCGACGCCGCGGACGATTCTTCAGGCGTTCACGATTCGGAAACCGGATCTTTTCAAGGAGGATTAATCGATGCGAACTGGCCTGTTGGTCCAGCTTAAGCATGTTGACCGAAAACGAGTGAAAGGCCTTGCCTCGATCGGCGCTGGATTGTTCTGTTCAACGTTTGCTCTAGCTACAATGCTGGGCCTAAGGTTCAACGCGTCGCCGTCGTTGCCGCTGGGCCTATACATCGTCTCAGATGATCGGGAAGCAATTCTGATCGAGTTCTGCCCGCCGGAGCCTTACGCGTCGTTCGCTGCGGTGCGTGGATATCGCGACCGGGGCTCATGTCCTGATGGTGCATCACCATTTATGAAGCAGATCGTCGCAGAATCAGGCGACACCGTCGAGTTATCACCACGCGGCATTTCGGTGAACGGGTGCCAGATCTCTAATACCGAGCCCAGGGAGCGGGACAGCGCGGGGCGACCTCTTGAGGCGTGGCCATTCGGGAGGTATCAAGTGTCCTCCGATACTGTTTGGGTTGCCTCGTCCCATCACCCAAGAAGCTTCGATAGCCGATACTTTGGCCCGATCCCGACGGCATCGATTCGCAACCGGATTCGACCGCTGCTCACCGCGTGGTGACCGACGGACCACAGCCACACGTCGCGTTGCCAGCGATATTCGTCATTGGCCTCGCGGTGTCATTCGCGAATCCTATCGGCGTTGCAACCTCGATCGCAGTACCTGCGTTTGTTGCCCTCCAGCCGACTCGCCAACGAGCGTTTTTCGCTGCGCTGCTGTACTACGGAGCTGCGAGTTGGGCACTGATTCCAGTAGCCGCTGGTTTTCTCGGCCGCGAAACGTTGGCCCTGACTGCCATTTTTCTGTGGTGTAGTGCGGCAGTATTTCTTGCCGGACCATGGGCGCTTCTGTGGACACCTGTTCGAAGGCAGCTTTGCTGGCGAGTGCCGGTCGCCCTAATAGTCGAAATAGTCCCTCCACTAGGACTGATCGGTTGGGCATCACCGCTGACTGCGGCCGGGTTGCTGTTTCCCGGTACCGGATGGTTCGGGCTAGTCGCGGCCACGATAGTTTCCGGCTGTCTTCCTGTCAGGCCGCGATCAAGCGTCACAATCGGCGTGGCGGCCGTCATGATTTCCTATGCGACCTACGGCGGCGACCCGAAGCCGCCGGCGCATTGGCAGGGCATCAACACCGAATTCGGAGCGGTCGATTCCTCCGACATTACCGCCGAATACTTAAGGGCGCGCACCATCCAGGAACGGATCTTCGCCTCGGAGGCGCAGGTGATCGTTTTCCCCGAAAGCGTTCTGAAGGACTGGACCGGGGCAACTGATGTTTTCTGGTCAGAGACGCTTGCCTTCCTCCGCGATCGCGGCAAGACCGTCCTGATCGGAGCCGCGATCCCGACCACTCCGAGTCTTAGTGCTCGTGATCGGCATTCCTACGACTTCTGGGCCGACCTGGATGCTCTCCGTGGCGCAGGGCCGACGGCCAGTTCATCCGGCATTTTCGGGGCGCAGTCGGTACCCGTTCCGCTGCCCTATCGGAATATCATAGTCATCCGCGGAGCGATTTCTGACACATTCGATCAACGCATTCCGGTACCAGTCGCAATGTGGACGCCATTCACCGGCACCGGCGTTCGGCTCGATGTGCTTGGCCGCGCCACGATTCAAATCGCCGACAACCGGGTGGGAATTCTTGTCTGTTACGAGCAGCTACTAGTTTGGCCGGTGTTAACTGCCCTTGCCGAGCAGCCGGATACCTTAGTAGCTGTTTCCAATATCCACGCGATCGCTGGAACACCGATCCCTGCTTGCCAGACCGCAGTAGCTCGATTCTGGGGCCGTCTCTTCAAGCTCCCTGTGGTGTTCGCGGTGAATTCCTGATGTGTGTCTCGCGCCAATGACGGATCATCGCTGCGCGGTCGGGGGTTGACAGTGTTGATCCGGACCTGAGGAGAAAGTGCGACACAGTGTCCGAGTACAATCGCCTGCTGCTGCGCGAGTGCGGACATGCCTCCAGACACAAGAGACTCCTGCCGCCGAACAACTTCGCAGAACTGTCATGGGGCAGCTCAAGTCATCCAGACCGTCTCGTGGTCAAAAACATCGGGAGCGTCGTTGACTACTTGGTCAGCGAGTTGTTCTCTACAAAATCACGGTGCTTGGCGCAGCACGAGATCGATCCTCCCGTCGGATGTCGCTTGGGGCGGTTGGACCGGCAGATATAACCGCGCCCTTGGTTCCGTCGTAGTGTCGATTTCCAAAGAGGCGACCGCAGGCTTGATAATCGCGCCTCGTTGAGCCCTCGAGGTGACCTTCGACAGATGTAGCTTAAGCCCCACAGATTTGGCTTGCTCGTCCGCAAGCACCGCAAATCCCGCGGGCGCATGAAAAGAATCCACACGATCCGGTAGCAATCACAACGAACGCCAGTGAAGCCAGTCGAATCGTCGCTGGACCCCGCTTGTGGCGACGGATCTCTCCCTCGCTCCGAAAAGCTGCATAACAATCAGAGCAGCGCTCAGATGCTGAAGAATATCGGGATCCGCTGCTGGGCGAAATCGTTCAGCCACGAAATCCTTAATCAGCTGGGGACTCGAGCATCGCATTCCTTCTGTCAGGGTTGGGGTCCGCAGGATACGCTCGTCGTACCTCGTCCAGAACGTCTGGACTACGCAATGCCTGTTCTCCGTCGTTCATGTCGCGGGCCACAATTATCACTCATTGTGGCCAGCGGGCGGTTGCGGAGCTGCGCAACCGCCTTTGACAGTCGAACTGACACGGCATTGGCCGACATTCCAAGGGCGCGACCTATGTCAGCCGTTCTATCCCCTTCAAGACGGCGAAGGAGAATGGCCCGAGCAGTGTCGTCTATGCTGTCCAGTAGTTCGCGGACGAGTACCTTCCGCTCCACATCCGTCGCAGTTCCGCCCACAATGCTGGCATACCCGTTAGGGCGTTCATCGATGCTGATCATCTTGGTGCGCCGTCTGAGAAACCCATCAGCGTCCCTGCGGAAAATGATCAGGACATAGCCGGCTGGGTTGTCGCAAGGCATGCCGTATCGTGCCCAATTCGCTTTGTAGACTGCCTGTTCCGCGAGATTAGCAACTTCCGCGGCGTCGGTCAATTCTCCTGATCTGTACTGTCGCGGCCAAGTGAGAAGTTCCTAATTGAGCCAAGTAGAAAGTTCCTCTTGACAGCCATAAGGCTGAAGGGTGGAACGAATCGCGATGAGCCAAGAGGAACGGGATGAGTTGAATTGGTTGAAACGGGCTAGGGACGGGAGCATCACGCAGCGAGAGGCGGCTGAGAGGATCGGTGTCAGTGAGCGCTGGGTACGAAAGCTGCTCAAACGCATGGCAGAGCGAGGAGACGCCGTGGTGGTGCACGGGTTACGAGGGCAGCCTTCCAATCGGAGGCTTGCGGCTGCCACCCAGAGACAGGCGCTAGCGATCCTGAAACAGCCGGACTGGCACGATTTTGGGCCGACGTTTGCCGCCGAGCAACTGGTCAAGCGTTATCAGATCCAGGTGGGCAAAGAGACTCTGCGCAAGTGGATGATCGAGGCTGGAATATGGCAAAGCAGGCCGCAACGGCTGCAGGAAGTGCATTCGTGGCGGATGCGGCGAAGCGGGTTTGGCGAGTTGGTGCAGTGGGACACCTCCGAGCATGACTGGCTGGAAGGAAGAGGGACGGTCCGCTACCTGGTGCGAATGATCGATGACGCCACCAGCTGGAGTTGGGGCCGGTTCGTGGAAAGCGATGCGACACCGCAGAACATGGGTGTGCTTTGGGAGTATCTGGAGAAAAACGGGCGGATGGTGGATGTGTACACGGATCGCGATTCGATGTTCACTGTGGCGCCGCGGCCGGCAGAAACAGAGCCTCAGAGGCGTGAGGCAGATCGGCTGACGCAACTGGGCCGCGCCTTGCGGGAACTGGGAATCGGTTCCATTCTGGCGTACTCGCCACAGGCGAAAGGACGTATCGAGCGCAGTTTTTTAACGGCCCAGGATCGTTTGGTGAAGCATCTGCGACTGGCGAAGATTTCGACTCTGAAGGATGCCAATACGTTTTTGGAAACCGAGTACTGGCCGGAGTGGAACGAGCACTTCGCCCGGCCGGTGGCCGATTTTCCCAATCATCATCGAGCGCTGAGCGAGCAGTTGAATCTGGCGGCGATTCTTTCGCACGTCGAGGACCGGGTGATCGGGAACGACTACACGATTTCTTTCGCCGGCCGGCGATATCAGATCCTGCGTTCCCAGGTGCAGGCGGGAATGCGGCGCCAACGGCTGCGCATGGAACTCCGGCTGAATGGCGAGTTGAAGGCTCGTTATCAGGGGCGCTATGTAGAGATCGAAGAGTGCGGCGCGAGGCCGATCGCGGTGCCAGCGGACAAGAGCAAACCGAGGGTACGCAAAGATCACAATGCGGGAGGCCGAAGCAAATGGATGCAGGGCTTCTTTGATCGTCCGAGTCCACCGCTGTGGAAAGCCATTGAAGGCTGAAACGTTAAAGCCAATTTGGAAGACGCGCTTTTTTTTATGTCCAAAGCCTCAGCTCCGAGATTTCACCAAAGCAATGGATCCACGGCTCGAGCAGAGCCCTCCAGGCGCTCCGGAAACACTCACGGGTTCTGCGTCACAGGAGGGCTCCCGCCGATTGCTTCGGAGCCAACCCCGTCGCCTCGGCTTTGGACAACCCCGCCAGGCGCGACCCCGGCGAAGCTATGCGAACATTACCATCGGGTCCAGCAACTCGACCCGAAAACCGGAACTTTCTACTTGGCTGGGAATAGGATCTTTCTATTTGGCTCCGACTTTGTCTGTACGAAACGCTGCATTCTCAATTCGGATGGCGGCATCCCTGAACCGGGAATCGACAGGGACCCCGCGTTTGTGGTCGAAGTCGGCGACGTGCAGTCGGTGAACGTTTGTGGCTGTATCGCGCTTTACCGTCTCGTCTGGCTCACCGGGTTGAAGCGAGTTTCCCATAATATCTAGGTCTGGGCGAGGCGGCGAGGAGGATGTGCAAACGGTGTAAAACGACGCAAACCGTCTGAGCCGAGCAAGCCGACCGTGGGCACGTCGCGGGCTTTCCACAGGGTGCTGTGGACGAGTCGCGATTTCCAAGTTAAAAATGGAGCGCCCGGTTAATCTTCGTTTTCAGAAGGATAAGCTGGATCTGCACGTTGAAATCGGAGCGCCCGGAACGTTATTTTTGGAGCGCTTATCTATATTCACTCCTGTAGTTCTGATCCTGTAAAACCTCTCCTGTAGTAAGCGACGTGCTTGCGGAAATCCGAATTTCACTAACCGCACCGCCTTCGCGGGAAAAGGCTCCTCACCGCCAAAATAGAGCCCGACAGAAAAAACGTCTGTGGTCGACGAAAGATTCGGGAATCTGAATGGCTCATATGAAATGGGATCTGAGTTTGCTGTTTTTCAGGAGGAAGAGTGAACGAGAGTGTTGCGGTTTACGCCACTGTACAGGCACCCGGCGCGCGGTCGACCGCGCCGTTACTTGGCCCGGGCGAGGTTGCCCGCTGGTTGGGCGTTTCCGCGGGCTGGGTCCGAGATCACGCCACACGCAAACAACCGCGAATCAAGGCGTTAAAGGTTGGGAAACTGCTGCGGTTTCGCACTGAAGACGTTCAAGAGTTCATCCGAATGCGCTGCGAGTAGGGAGGTGCACACAAGTGAGCGCTGGAATTTTGGGCCTTTGCGATGCGTTGGATTCGTACAGGTGTAGCGCGTCGACGGTGTCGCTGGCCACCGAGAGGCAAATAGCATGAATGCCAAGATCAAGCGACGAATCCTCGAGCGTCGGCACGAATGTGAGGACGCTGTTGAAGTGACAGTGCAGGCGACCGAAAGGCACTACCGTCCAGAGGACATTGCTGAACTGTGGCAGCTCGATGTATCGACGGTCCGCAAGTTTTTTCGCGATGTACCCGGTGTCTTCAAACACGGCGACGAGCGATATAAAACGCTCAGGATCCCACAATCAGTGATGGATCGGTATCACCGGGAGCGCGCCAAGTAGAATTTCCGGCGATGCTTACAATTTGGCGCCGACACGAGAAATCGTGTCCCTATAAAACCCGCGGCAGACGATATACGAAATGTCGCTGCCCCATCTGGTGCGACGGCAAAGTAGACGGTCAGCCGAGATTTCGTCAGACACTCGATACACGGGATTGGAAGCATGCGGGACGGCTTCTCATCGAACTCGAACAGGCGATCGCGGCCGGCGAGCAGATCCGCACCCAAACAGTGGAATCGGCCGTGAACGCGTACTTGATGGCTAAGCAGGACGAGCTTGAGGCTGCTTCGTTCCGCAAATACCGGCATCGAGGCGAATGCCTGATCGAGTTCTGCCAAGCCGAGCAGATCTCTGCCGTTGACGAGATTACCTTAACGGTGCTCGACCGATACCGGCCGTATCGAAAACTCTCGCCACTGACATGGAGCAAGGAACTGCAGTTCCTGCGGACGATGATCAGCTGGTGGGAAAAGCGGCGGTGGGTCAATTCGAACCCTGCCCGAGACATGAGAATGCCCAAGGAACCGGCTGGCGGCGAACGCGTCCCTTACACGACCAAAGAGATCGCGACCATAATGGCGGCCTGCGAGCGCGCTGGACATCACGAGTACGAGCGTCTCCGCTGGCGCGCGATGACCCTTGATGTCGTACACGATTGCGGATTCTTCCCACGAGAGCAACGTCGGAATGACCAAGCCTACGCCTTTTCCGCTCCGTGTGGGTGCGAAAGCAAGTACATGTTCCGGGCCGTTGTGTCGCAAATAACTCAGACGTGAACTGCCAGCCGTGCACCAGCCACCAACGTAAACTCCGCGCTCGGACTTGAGCAGGCCGGTGCTGCGAACGTCAGCATCGGAAGCCCACCGAGCCGACCCATGGAGATCGTCGGCATTTTCGGACAGTCTCCGCGACCGCCTATTTGTCAGAAAGAAGAATACCGCCGCGCCCAGAGCCGAACCGCCAAATACCAGCATCTCGCCTTCGAAGAGCGGCTTTCTGACCCGTATGTCACGTGAGGCGGAGTAGTGCCAGCCCCACACAATCCATGAGAATGGCTGGTAGAACGAGCGTCCCGACGAGCGGTACACCGGTCGCCCAAGCGCCGGATGGTAATTGAACTGCGCTGCGATGTACTGGGTGGCTGCGGAGTTCACTGCAACGAGCAGCATGAGACCAACTGCGGTGGCCCGCCAATCGTAACTGCCGAGGTATCCAGGACGTCGCGGTGTGCGATAAAATTCAGATCGCTTAGGCATGCTGTTCGGAAGTCGAAATGGGTCAGCGCCCGCGATCTCGGGTCTGGCAACGCTCCTGAAACTCGCGGACCGTGCCCTTTGAAGCGGAATACACTACATAGACGTTCTGCCCAACGCTGGGGCATTTATCAAGAAGATCTTTCGGATGCGCGATCGCGGTCTGACCTGAAAGGCGTTGCACGAGGTGAGCTTCGGTTTCGCCGATTATTGAACCTCGATAAGAACCGCTCTCGGTTTGAGCCATGTACGTTCTCGCTGATTCACCAAGGAGTTTGGCGGCAATCGAGTGTGCTCCGTTTAGATCGTGGCCTGTTGAGGGCGAGTATCCGTTGAAGCTTTGCTCTTTGGCGTTCGAGGGTTGGTCAACTGTTGACCGGCGATCTGTCCCCGTTTGCTTCTCATGCACGTTGACGGTTCCGCTACCGCGTTCAATCCGAGTGACGTGCTGCGGCGTCTCGTGCATCGATTCGGCGTCGCGTAGACCTGTTACTCCGCTCGATGAGGACAATCCACCGCGACCCTTATGTTGACCGCCGCCAGCCAATGCGTCTCTTGCATCGTTGCGGCCTGTAGTGGTCTGGCCTTCCAGTACTTCCTTCGAGCGATCGCGCTCAAGACCCAAGAGATACTCCGTTGCCGCCGACGCATCGTGAGCGGCGCGGAAAATCTCATTCTTATCCTCCTTGAGCGCTCTGATCCAAGAACCCACGTATGCGGCATGCTGGTGTGGGTCATGGGGAATGCCGCGCTCGGCAGCTAAGAACACACTGGCCAGCTCGGCTCGCAGTTCTTCCTTGGCATAGCTGGTGTCTCCGAATCTGTATGACTCGTTCAGCGTGGACCGATTGAGGCGGGATGGATGGCCGGTCCAATGTGCAAGTTCGTGTAGTGCAGTGCCGTAGTAACCGGCCGGCTCTTTGAAAGACTCTTTCGGAGGCAGATGGATGCTGTCCTGACTGCGACTGTAGAACGCACGATCTGCCAGGTCATGCGAAATCTTCGCGTCCGAGTTCCCGAGAATCTCCTCGCCCGCCCTCACCGTTTCGAAGCTTGTAAGCTCTTTTGGCGAGTATGCCGGTACGCCTTCAATCTGCTTGGCATTAAACACCGTGTAGATGCGGTGAATGAGCCGGCCGCGGTCAGGATCGTGACTATCTTCGCCAATGGCCCCCTCCTTCGGTGCGCGGCTGGGATGGTTAGTCTTGTCCTCGGATCTCTTCACTTCCCAGAACTCGATCTGTGTTCCGCGCTCACCCTTTCGAACCTGCCATCCTTGCTCGGATGCCTGCTTATAAGTCATCCAGCGCGGATCACCGTAATCCTTCTGAAGTCCGGTTGCCAGAAGGTGAATGGCATTGCCGCCGCGATAGAGCTTGCCGTGGTCGGATTCACCGGTATCGCCGTGCCTTGGCCGGGTTGCCACGGCTTCTGCCAAGGTGCAACGCCATTCTCGAGCAGGCGAACAATGTTGTCCGTTACTTCCTTGCGGAAATCTCGTTTTGCCGGGGCCTGCTGTTCGGTCGCGCCAGCCTGCGCGGTGGTGGTCATAGACGGACCTCCGCGTCTGGCCGGTCCAAGGGATCGTTCAAACCAAAATCGGTTTCCGGCTGCTCCGCCTCGAACCCCGATCCGTCGAGGCGATCACCTCCGATGAGATCGAACAGATTGGCGATCTCGGTCGATGAAACATGGTCATTGATGTGCATATTCCTCCGTTCTACATGTCGCTAGCGCTACCTGTACGGCGTTGAGGTAACACCGACGCGGACAGAAGGATCTGTAGCCTTGGGATTTCTCATGGGCGGATACTCGGGTTTCAGGTCTTGAATAATGCGCGAGTCTGAATGTATTGATTCCAAGCCATTGATCGCGTATGAGGGTGCAGCGCTCGCCAATGTTGCAACATCGAAGTGCCAATGAAATCGATCTGTGGTGGCTCTGTCGCTGTGCGCCGTCCTATTCGCCCAGAAGCCCGAGTACGACTTCTATCAGGAAGGTCGCGATAAGAAACGAGAGATTTATGCTGAGGAATTCCGAAAAGCGGGCATCCTGAGAAAGAGATCGCCCGACGACTCGATCTGCTCAGCAATCATAGGCCTCTGCTCGAAGCCGACCGCTGGGATCGATTTTACGGCGACTCGAAGAGTCAGTACAACAAAGCACCCAACACGTTCCTCACGCAGGTGGTCCAGGGTATGAAACCGGAGTGCTCTGGACTATGCCATGGGCGACTGTCGCAACTCGCTCGACCTTGCAAAGCTCGCCTGGAAGATTCATGGCTTCGACATGTCCGAAGTGGCGGTGAACATCGCTAAACGGCACGCCACAGAGCTTGGCCTTCGGATCGACGCCATCACTTCCACAGACGCAAACTACGAATTCGGCAAGGAACGATTCGATCTCATTTTATTCAACTGCTCTATGCCGCTGGTCGATGTCCGCAAAGTTATCGACGCACTGAAGCCGGGCGGCATAGTCGTTATGGACTTCGGACCCGGCTTCGTGCAACGGAACGGCGTGCTCCGTCGCCCTCGGCGTTCGGGTGATAGAGATTGCCGTAGAACTCATCGAAACCGTGGAGGATCGGCAAAATTCGTTGCGATCCCGGAGGTGATTCCAGATCTGAGCTGTAACGTAGCTAATAAGTTTGAGCAGTTCGGCTATCGTTGGATCTTCACCCTGAAGGCCTTGCTTGGCGTCGAGCAGGCCGACTGCTGTTAACCCTGTGCGTAACGGGATCTTCGCAACCCCCCGTACAACTCGCCTGGCCGTGTGGTCGGTCATCAAAGCGACCTCGTCGGCGATGCGTCAATGTTTTGGAGTCTTGCCCCCATGATGCCACGGTGGTATGCGACGACATCAAACCAGCCCACATCGTTGGCGAAGATTAGTAGAATGTTTGGTTGCTTTTGTTCAGCCATAGCTTTTTCCTTTTCATGCGCGGTCCACCGGCGGGATGTCGGTACTTCCCTTAAGCTGTCCGTTCAACCCGCGAAGGTGGCTTTACGAATACCATCGTTGCCAGAGATTGGACTGGGAAAGGAACTCCGTGGCCGTT
This sequence comes from Bryobacteraceae bacterium, assembly GCA_963844855.1. Taxonomy (GTDB): domain Bacteria; phylum Acidobacteriota; class Terriglobia; order Bryobacterales; family Bryobacteraceae; genus DASQDN01. The sequence goes on along the minus strand of CAWJQP010000075.1, from coordinate 15,360 downwards.
CGACATCGAGTACTTGATCGCGCAGTCAAGCATTCTGCCAGCTCCGGCCTGGAAGATATGAACGTTCTTGGATGTCTGCAACTCGTTCCCGCTCTATTCTTGTCCAGGAGTAGCGACCTACTGTTGCCCGTATGGCAAGTAGCTTCTAGCCGCTCTCGCGGCATCCTCGCCCGACAGCTCGTGAGCGGAATCGAGAAACTCTCTGACCCTGGCGGCCCATCCATCGAACGCTTGCCTGGCCGCCATGAATTTCTCGTATCGTGAGAACTTCGCAGAACCTACCTCGGCACCCTTCCCTAGGTTCTCCCTGTCGACAAACGCGGCAATTTGCTCTCCAGTTTCGGAATCGACCAGTTCCATCTCGACACTGACCTCGGCGATATTTAGTGTCTTGGTTATCGGTCCACATTGTGAATCACGCTGCCAAAGATGGTTCGTATGGCAGCGGAGTAGCTTCGCAGTTTGTCGGTAACGATCCGCATTGGTTCGGCACCCTGACTGCGCAAGAGCCTTCGAAAGTATCGTTCCGCGGCACGCTGATCACGATGCGGCTGCACCAGAATGTCGATCACGTCACCGTCCTGATCCACGGCACGCCACAGCCACTGCTGTTGGCCATTGATTCGAATGGAAACCTCATCCAAGTGCCAGTGGTCGCCGAGCCGTCCCTCTCGTCTGCTTCAATCTCCGCGCATAGCCCGGGCCGATTTTCGACACCATTGTCGGATCGTGTCATAGGACACAATGATTCCCCGCTCGGCGAGAAGAACCTCCACGTATCGGAAGCTCAGGCAGAAGCGATGGTAAGCCCAGACCGAATAGCTGGGATCATCTGGGGAGGAAACGATAGCCGGAGAACGAGACGGATTGCTTCTCATAGCACCAGCTTTCAGGTTTCGTGCCGAGTTGACAGAGCCTTGAACAGACTGTGCAATACCAGGGAATCGTTGATGGCCGGCCAGATGCATTTTGTCTCGCAGATGGTTCACACCGTTATCTACTCGCGCAGCGTAAACTTGACGGAATGACCCGGTTGCTGAGATCTGCCCGAAAGATAGAACTCGCGCCTGACGCTATGACTCTATCTGGAGTGACCCGGCGCAGTGAGGCTGTGAGCGCCGGGATTGAGACCGCCGGGTCACTTCGGATAGGGACGTTTGAAGGAAGCCGCCCAGATTGGCAGGGTAAGTGCTTATTGGGTATTCAATCGAAAAAGTGACACGCAGTAGAGCAAAGTTTGCTACGGACGTCCTTGTGATCCCCATGCGAGTACTTAGTTCGCACATCGCAGTTGCCCTGAAAAGGAGTATCACGCGAAGCGTCCGCCGCGCTGGCTTCGTTCAAACGGCGCAGCGTTTACTTTGAGCCTGCGAATCTGATTGTCGTAATGCGGAGAACTAACGCTTCTGGTCTACAACGGTTGCTTCGTTGTCAGCGGTCGAGCGCCTTCGCTCGCAGGGGATGCCGATCATCTCGCGAGAGAGCGGCACGAGATAGCGCAGATTGATAGCGGCCAAGCCATCCACCCCAGCCTCCTTCGGCGGGTATAATTCCACGCTTAAGGAGGCTTCGCGCCGTGCTCGACATGTGTTGCCGGTTGGTCAGAATTGCTTCGGAGTCGCCAAAATCTTCCACGTTAATCATCGGCTGGCCGTCCACGAAAAGCTTTTGGAGTCGAATAAAAGCATTCGTGTGAAGCCCGCCTCTACTGCGTGCTTCTTCCATCTCTGGTGTGTAGTGCATGAGATGGACTTTCGCGTCGGTTCCTTCGATCATCAGGTAGTGTCTGCCCGCGTTGCTGCCGCGCTCGTCTTCTCCATGCATCAATACGCGGCCTTCGATCGGGTCCATCTTTCGCCGGTCTACCACCACAAGAGGCAAGCGGTCATCCGAGAGTAGCGCTCCGTTCGCAGCCAACATCCTTTGGTGATCGGAAGCCCGCTGCATTGCTTTCAGCACCACGTCAAAATCACGCCGCACGCGCCAGGTGATGGGTCCGATCTGCTCCGCAAGGCCCATTCGACTCAAGTTCAGAAGTCGTGCGTTCAGATGATGTTGTCTGGCCTGCAATAAAGGCCGCGTGGGTTGCGGTGCCGCTGCGAACACGAAGTGTGTGGCATCATCGGCGACACCTGTGGATACTGACTGACCTCGTGCGGCGATTACCCGGTCCAACGATGTGAACCGGTGTTGAGCGACTTCTCGCTCCTCGGCCGTGATCGCATCCAGTTCGGTGCGGTGGCCGAGCTGCTTTGTGCATAGATCTTCAGCGCAGTGACGAATACCGCTGCGAATGTACTCGCGATCGATCTTCAGCGGCGAGCCGTCGTCACGAATGCCGCGCAGGGCAATGTGGACATGGGGGTGCTCGGTGTTGAAATGCGAGACCGCCACCCATTCGAGCCCGGTCTTCAGGTCCCGCTCCATTTGCTCCATCACGTCGCGGGTAAACTGGCCCAAGTCCACTCGATCACCAAACTCGGGTGAGATGATAATCTTCCACATTCGTTCGTCGCCCGCCAGCTGCCATTGGCCAAGGGTGCTCGCAACATCGCGTTCTTCTATCTCGGAGCTAAAGATTGCGGTCGAGGGTTCACGTGCGGCGCTTTCTCGAACGATGTATCTTCCATGCGCCCGCCACTGGCCGGTCGTTCTATTTGGAGAATAGACGATTCGCACCGCACAGCGCTGATTGAATGCGCTCCTGCCAACTGGACTAGCGCCGCTGCCCTTTCGACTTCCGCGGCTTGAGCTGCGGGCGTAACGGAAGACTGTCTTAAGCGCGATCGACCACGCTCTGCTTTCAGACTGAGAGCCAGTACGGGGCTTCCGGGGCCGAAGGCGAAAAGATTCGCCAACGTCGTCCCTTCGCTTCGTATCAGCCGTGTCTCGGCTTCTGTTCTTCGCCATCGTTCACCAATTCCGCCATCGCCATCTTGGAATCACCGACCATGCCGCTACCGACGCTCTTCAGAAAACGGTCGTAGCGGGACTTTGCGCGTGCGACCGCCTGGTTGTAGACGTCGCAGCTTGGTTCGGGAAGACAGGTCAGTATCGTCTTCACCAAAGCATCGACGAATGCGAAAAGAGCCTGTTGTCCGGTCTTTATCGCGCGGATCTCTCTGGAGAGCCGGTCGAAACTCGCTGCGATCCGTTGCTCTGTTTCGTTCAGCGCCGAGGTCCGATCATCCTTCACGTGCGCGTCTACCGCGGCACGCATGAATGCACTCGGGCTGGAGAAACCGCGCTGCTTGGCTGCTTTCGCAACGGCGGCGTAAACTTGCTCGCTCATGCGGAAGCCTCTCATTGCGTTCTTTTCTGACATCAAAGGTCCTCGTGTCGAGCGTTGAGCGAAAGCTAAACGCGGCAGCACTCGTGCTCGACACACTAAAGGCGTTGGGCCGTGAAACTTGAGGACACAAGAGACCACGAACGTTTAGCAACCCTTTATGTTCCACTACCCGGTGTTTGGTTGCTGTGATGGTGCTTTGTTGCCGCCGAAGCCCGAACTTGACGGCATTCGTTGCAGCACTTCGTCGCACTGTGTCGCTCGAAGTCTTTGGAGCAGTCTGGACTGCCGCACAACGTCACTAATTGGCGCCGTCTGTCGCTGGCGACCGCAGAATGCAGTATTGTGTCGTTTTTCTGTCCGGGTTTCCCCTCCGTCTGGGCCTTACTGGTAGGAGGGAATACTATTTCTGGCCGTGATATCGAGCCATGGGACGACGAAATCCGCGCGCGCCACAGGCACGAGGGAAAGAGAAGCCGAGAGCGAAAGCCCGCCAGATTATGGTGCTCTGGCCGGAGATTCGCGCGGCATTGGAGAACGGCCAAACGCTGAAGACGATACGAGACTGGCTCGAAGAGTCCGGTGTAGTGGTCACGTACAGTTCCCTCACGTCATACGTGAGCCGGGTTCGGCGAAGAGAGAACCTGCGCTCGTTCAGACCCAATGGTCCTCCGAGTCCCTCCGCCCGTGCAGAGCTCGGCATGAGACCAGCCACTGCGGAGGATCAAGAAGAGATCGCCATGACAGCGGAACAACATCCAGATCCCCTGAAGAATGTTCGGGACCGAAATGCAAACCGACCGGGATTCGAATACCCGCCCGGCGTAGACGAAGACTCATTGATTTGAAAGGAGCAACAGAATGTCCAAGGCCGCAATCGCCGAAGCCGGTCACACAGCGCAAAGCACGGAAGAAAGCAACGAGGTAATGCGCAACAGCATCCACCTCTCGCTCCAGGGAAAGGGAGGGGTCGGCAAGTCTCTCGTCGCAAGCATTCTTGCGCAGTACTTTCGGCAAACCGGGCGTGAGTTGCGCTGCATCGACACAGACCCGGTCAATCAAACGTTCTCACAATACAAGGCACTTGGCGCTCAGCACCTGGATTTGATGGAAGAGGGCCGCGTTGACCAACGCCGGTTCGACAATCTAGGGCGTGTTCACACTAATAAAACAATATTGCCGTATAATGTTTGATTGATGGAGATCACGGAAGAGCAGTTCGCGCGCATCAAAGACAGTCTTCCGGTGCAACGCGGCAATGTAAGTCTGACGAACTTACAAGTACTGAACGCTATCCTGTATGTGGCCGAGCAGGGATGCAAGTGGCGAGGGCTTCCGAGACGCTTTGGCCGGTGGCACACGATCTATACACGCATGAATCGGTGGGCCAAGAATGGCGTGTTAGACCGCGTGTTTGAGAAGTTGCAATTGGAACAGATCGTACGCATCAAGATAGAGGCGTTCTCTCTGGACTCCACTTCGGTGAAGGTGCATCCCGATGGCACTGGCGCTTTAAAAAAAACGGACCCCAAGCTATTGGAAAATCCCGCGGTGGATGGAACACCAAGATTCATATGGTTGCCGCGGATGCTCGAACGGCTATAGTCTTCGCCTTGTCTCCCGGCCACGAACACGATGCGCCTCATGGTCGCGACTTGTTGGAAGAGTTGGGTCCCATGCCGGAGGGACTTCCCTTGTTGATGGATCGCGCCTACGAAGGCAATGAAACCCGGCAACTGGTTCTCGATCTCGGCATGATTCCGGTGGTTCCGCCGAAGTCCAACCGGCTGCAACCCTGGGAGTACGATCGCGCCCTTTACAAAAAACGCAACGAGATCGAACGATTGTTCCGCAGGCTCAAAGGCTTCCGCCGCATCTTCTCCCGCTTTGAAAAACTGGACATCGTCTTTCTCGCATTCCTCTGCTTTGCACTCATCGTCGAAGCCCTCCGGGTAGTGTGAACACGCCCTAGTTGAACGGATACTGACTGAGGACGCTCTGTTCGTCATCGATAACGGCGCTTCGACATTTATTCCTCTTTGGAATTATCTGCTTGAGAACAAGGTGATTGACGTTCTGCGCGAAGCCGGGAAGCAACTTTACGTTCACACAGTGGTTACCGGAGGGCAGGCCCTCTTCGATACTCTCAAAGGATTCAAGGTTCTCGCCGACAGCACAACGGATCGGAATATTGTCGTCTGGATCAACGAGTATTTTGGACGCGTCGAGTACGGCGGGAAGCAGTTTGCAGACATGCAAGCGTACGAGACAAGCAAGGGCAAAGTTTATGGCTCGGTTCAGATCACGAAGCGCAATCAGGACACGTTCGGCCGCGATATTCACGACGTCATCACGAGCAAATTGACCTTCGAGGAAGCGATTCGAGGCGGCGCGTTCAGCCTGATGGCGAAGCAGCGGCTTAAGGTGGTCCAGCGCGATCTGTTCGAGCAAATCGAAAAGCTCGGGTTCTGAAATGGCCGACATCGATCTGTTGATCGGTAAAGTTGCCGAGCGGAATGGCATCCGCCTCGATAAGGATGACCCTGCGTTCGCGATCGTGACATTGAATGAGCTTGTATTGAGAGAAGCCGTCCGAGACCTGCACGGCCAAATACAAGCCACGATCAATGGGTTCAACGATTCAGTCGGGAGGCTGGACGCACGTGCCGGGTTAGTGATCGCTCAAGCGGTGCGGCAATCCGCCGCTGAGATTCGGAACGAGCTGCAGAAAGACCTTGCCAGCGCGAATCTGCAGGTGCGGCAGCTAGTATCTCAGGTCAATTCCGCACATTCGCGACCCGTTGCCATGCGACGGAGGAGACTCGGAATAGTCTGCGGCCTGTTCCTCTTTGTCTGTGGCGTGCTGGTAGGCAGGTGGAGCAACGGTGGTATCTAGGAGAGAGAACTCCTATGCGCCTCTGGTGGTTGGTAGCGATGATGCTCGGGCCGCGGTACTTCGCGCGCATTGTGCTCGTGTCATTGTTGGCGGGCGCGTTCCTGTTCTATTGCTTTATCGCTCGCTAACGGCCACGCGACTGCGCGAGTTCAGATGCCTTTCTGATCGTTCTGTCCACGTAGTCCTGCTGACGCCGCTCATTGCCTTTGTGCGAGAGGTCGCGAGCTCCAATTGCCGCACGGACATCTGCTTCGTTCGCGCCGCGCAACAAGGCGTAGAGCGCGTAAGCCAAGTCCACTCGCGTGGCGTCAGCGCCGTATTTGGCGTTGTTCCTGAACTCATCGATGGTTTTCAGGTTCGCGACGTTGGGTACAACGTGTGGCCGTTGCCGGCTCCGAGCTTGCCGCTCCGATTGTTCCTTTTCCACTGCGTTCTTGACGCCCGAAAGAAAGGGCAACGCTTGCGGATAGCTGTTGCCGCTCGCTTCCGTGATACGCACGAATGGAAACAGCCCTGTAGCAGTGTTCATATGACGCTGTTTTCGGTTAGTCAGGCCCGCCAATCTCCCGAAGTGCCGCCAGTCAGCCGCTCCCGGATCTCCGCCGAACCGCGATGCGAGCGCTCTCGCCGCCGCCGTGCTGATCTCCTTTGGAAGGAACTCGGGATGCTTGACCCATGCCTGGAAGTTGCCGGGCGACGTTTCAACGACAAGCGCGGGTTGAAAGCCGCTCTGTTTCATCTCCGTCACGGCGCGTTGGGTCAGATCATCGACAAGGCTCAGGTTGTTCTCACCGGCGGGACGGATATAAATGTTCCTACCGTTCCGATTCTGATGACGAAGCCACGGGACGGAGCGGACAAGGGCATCAGCATCCCAGGTCCTCGGAAGCATCACGGGCTCGCCCGAGGCTTCGGGCTTGAAAAGGCCGACCTCAAACACGTTCGATCCCATCGCCTTCATTTGCCGGGTAACGGCTTCAGTTGTCCTATCCACAGCAACGGCCCTCTCAGAGAAGGCCTCTGTGAATGAAGCACTCGGACAAACCGGGCGGGAATGTACGACTTATACAATGGCTGGAGCACATCTTTAATGCGTCGAAAGCTATGGATTTCAACACTCATTTTGACGATCACGGCTGCGCTGGTAGTAATCGGGTGCAGGCACATGGCGACGCCACCGGTACCGGCGCTCCGCGCCAACGCGACAATCGAAGAACGATTGGCGCATGCCGACAGCCTGGCCAAATTGGGAAATTGGGAGGCTGCTCGACCATATCCCGTGACTTGGAACTCGCGTATCGCGCCAAAGGCGATCAGCGGAATGCGCTTTATGCGCGAGTCAGCAGATATCGGGCAGAACTGGAGTTTTCGGACTTGCAGCAGGTCTCGGAGGAGCTCCGGTTGATCCTAAATCGGCCTGATGTCCAGGCGGATTTGGCGCTTAAGCAGCGCTGCCTGGAAACGAAAGGTAACGTCGATCTCAATTTCGATGGCGTATCGGCTCGGCCCTCATTCGAAGAGCTAGAACGGGTCGCCAAGCTGCGCCAGGACACTCATGTCGCGTCTCGCGCCTCCGGCGAGTTGGGGATATTGGCATTCCTCGAAGGAAACGCCTCTCAAGCTAAATGGTGGGTTGGTGAGGCCATCGGCAAGGCCTACCTTTTTGGCGACGTCGGGGCCCAGATTCGTTACCTCTCCATGATGGGCCAGGGTCTCGCCCAGAATCGGCGCCCTTCCGAGGCTCTATGGTTTCTCGACCATGCAATCGAGATTGCACAGAGCACCTCCGGTACTGGGTTTCCGAAGATCGCCGTCTCGGGTAAAGCAAGCGCACTGACGCAACTTCGCCGATTCTCAGAGGCACGCCGCGTGATCGAAGAGGCGCTGGAGTACACGCGGCGGAATGGCTTCATTGGATACCGCGTGGACATGCTGGCGCAAGCTGCGCGGCTTGCTGCCGCCGAGGCGAACATCCCAAAAGCCATCAAACTGTATGAGCAAGCCTCTGTGCTCGCCGAGAAGATTCACTTCAATCGAGGACTCGCCGAAGTCAACGCGCAACTCGCTTCGCTGTATCAGAAAGTGGGTGATTTGCGCAAAGCTGAGGAATCGGTATAAATTTCGGTGCAAAAATAGACCACGAAAGCAGCGAGAGCTGTGATCGATAGTGGTCGAAAAGTAGACCACCGAAATCCAGTTCCAGAGAACAAAAGACAAACGAAGTGTTTTATGGAACACCTAAAGAGGTGTACAGAGTGGAAGTGTATGCACAGGTAAGGCGAGCGGTACAGGTGGACGGAATGACGGTTCGTCAGGCAGCGCGGCAGTTTGGATTGTCACGCAAGACGATCCGAAAGATGCTGATGTACTCGATCCCACCAGGGTACCGACCGAAGCAAACCAGCAGCGAAGCCCAAGCTCGGTCCGTGGTTGGGACTGATCCATCAGATTCTGGAGCAGGATGAAGGTCAGCCGAAGAAGCAGCGGCATACCGCCAAAAGAATCTGGGACCGACTGAAGGAGGAACACGGATTTCAAGGCGGCTACACGATCGTCGCCGATTATGTGCGCGAGTCGCGGCTGCGACACAAAGAAGTGTTTGTGCCGCTGGCGCACCCTGCCGGCAGTGGACAGGCCGACTTTGGTGAAGCTTTGGTCTCAATCGCCGGTCGGGAGCAAACGGCACACTTCTTTTGCCTGGATCTGCCGCAATCGGATGACTGCTTCGTTGTGGCATTTCCCACCGAAAGCACGGAAGCATTCTTGGAAGGACACAACCAGGCGTCTGCCCTATTCGTGGAGTACCGCGGACGATTCTTTATGACAACACCCGGATCGCGGTGAAGGAGATCCTGGGCGATGGACAACGGAGGCCGACGCAGGCCTTCAGTGAGTTGAAATCACACTATCTCTTCGAGGCCAAGTTCGGCCGGCCTGGCAAAGGCAACGACAAAGGGAATGTGGAAGGATTGGTTGGCTACGCGCGACGGAACTTCCTGGTTCCGGTACCGCGCGTGAGTAGCTGGGAAGCGCTGAATCGTCACTTACAGCAGCAATGCGAAAAGCGGCGCGAACGCAAACTACGAGGACATGAGGAAACGATTGCGTCACGCTTTGAGCGAGATCGAGAACAACTGCTGCCATTGCCGCCTGTAGCGTATGAAGCTTGCGCCAAGCGCACCACGCGGGTTAGTTCCCAAGCGTTGGTGCGCTACGAAACAAATGACTACTCCGTGCCAGTCGCTTACGCGCATCGCCAAGTGCTAGTGAAAGCATTTGTCTGGCAGGTGGTGATCAACGCCGGTAGTGAGGTCATCGCCAGACATGATCGGAGCTATGAACGGGAAAGCTTCGTCTTTGATCCCCTGCATTATCTGGCGCTACTCGAGCGGAAGACAAACGCCTTAGATCAAGCCGCGCCGTTGGCCGGCTGGACTTTGCCGCCAGCGTTCGCTGACTTACGGCGGTTGATGGAAGCGCGATTGGGGAAACACGGCCGGCGCGAATATGTGCAAGTACTCCGGCTCCTAGAGACGTTCTCTCTGGAACAGGTTCATGCGGCGGTTGAGCAAGCATTGCAACTGCGAGCGATCTCCTTCGATGCCGTCAAACACTTACTGCTTTGCCTGTTGGAACAGCGGCCGGCCAAACTCGATTTAGACAACTATCCTCATCTGCCCGTGGCCACCGTTGCCATCACTCAGGCGGCGGACTATCAAGCTTTGCTGAGTCATGGAGTGTTAGCGTGATGGATACCCCACATCTGCTGTTGGAACATCATCTTAAACAACTTCGCTTGCCGACGATGTTGCGGGAGTACAGTAAGCTAGCCGAGCAATGTGCCAAAGAAGGAGTGGATTTTCAACGTTTTCTGTTGCGTCTGGTGGAGTTAGAAGATCTCAGATCGGGAACACCGAGCTACAGAACGGCGCATCAAGGCGGCAAAGTTTCCAGCGACCAAAAGCTTGGATACCTTTGACTTTCTGGCGATTCCATCGCTGAATAAAAAGCTTGTCTTAGATCTGGCCCGCTGTGAATGGATCCACAAAAGGGAAAATACACTCGCTTTAGGGAATTCTGGAACTGGAAAGACGCACATTGCCCTGGCGCTTGGACTTTCGGCTTGTCAACAAGGAATCCGTGTGCGATTCACAACAGCGGCGGCGCTGGTTCACGAACTGATGGAAGCACGCGATGAAAAACGATTGCTGCGTTACCAGCGGCAGTTGCTTCGGCAGGAACTGCTGATTGTCGATGAACTCGGCTTTGTTCCGTTATCCAAGACCGGCGCTGAAATGTTGTTTGAAGTATTCAGCCAACGCTATGAACGCGGTTCCACGCTAGTCACCAGCAATCTTCCGTTTGCCGAATGGACCGAAGTTCTCAGTTCGGAGCGTTTGACCGGCGCTCTGTTGGACCGGCTCACCCATCATGTTCACATTCTCGAGATGAATTAGCAGCTTATCGCTTGAAAACAAGCAAGCAGAAAAAGCTACCTCCGTCCACACCAGATATTCACCCCGAAGCCCAATAACAACCACAAACCGCGCAGCAAGGCTGCTGAGAAAAAGACACCAGCCGCCTTCTGCCTTCCTTCCACACGCCATCTCGCTCGTTTCGACAAACCTATGTCCTGTCCAATCGAAGATGGTCCCCGTTTCCTCCGTTTTGCTGGTTACCTTTCACTCCGGTATTGACCATTGTTCCTCCGGTCGTCCGACGCCCGGTGTTCGCGATTCGGCTTCGACCCGGCCGCGTGTTCTCGCTCACCGAGTATCAAGAAAAGGAGGGATTCTCACCGAAAAGACAGATCCCTTGAACCGGTGTCGTACCCGCGAGGACTTCGCGTCCAAGGTACGCGGCTTGAACCACGCCGAGATTATCCGCGCCGCCGTCTGGCGCGAAAAAAACATTCTGGTGGTTGGGTCGACCGGCAGCGGCAAAACCACGCTCGTGAATGCGATTCTGCACGGCCTTGCTCAGATCTGCGCCACACGATCGCGTCATCTCGATCGAGGACACGACGGAGCTGCAATGCCCAGTCCGCAACTACCTCGATCTTGCGTGCCGTCGGCAACGTGACCATGCTCGATTGCCTGCGCGCCTGTATGCGCTTGAAGCCGACGCGCATCGTCGTCGGCGAGGTCCGCGGCGCGGAAGCTCACACGCTCGCTGAAAGCATGGAACACCGGACATCCCGGCGGTGCCGCAACCGTACACGCTAACGATGCCCTGAGTGGTTTGATCCGACTCGAAAGCCTCATTGCCGAGGCGACGAGTGCGCCTCAGCAGAACTCTGATTGCCGAGGCTGTGGATCTGGTGATCTTCGTCGATGAGGAACCCGCCTCAAGGCGGGGCGCAAAGTCCGCGAAGTGCTGCTCGTCCCTGGATATCGGGATGGCCGCTACCAGGTCGAGCATGTCTGAAAACAACAATAAGGAGAATCTCCCTTGAAGAAAACATTACGTTCATTGAAACTCTCCGGCGTGGGTTCCAACTTCGGAGCGCTCTGTCTGCTCGCACTTCTGTGCAGTCAGAATGCACACGCTGCTGCCGCCGGCACGCTGCCGTGGGAAGCGCCGATGACGGCCATCGCTACCTCGCTTACGGGGCCGGTCGCCTATGCAATCGGCCTGATCGGCATCGCCATCGCCGGCGGATCGATGTTGTGGGGCGGTGAACTGACCGAGTTCGGCCGCCGCGCGTGCATGATCGGGCTGGTCGTGTCCGTTTTGGTGTTTGCTGCGCCGATGCTGTCGTCGGCATTCGGCGTTTCCGCCGCCGTGGTGTAGTCATGCAGTACGCTGACCGGCCACGGGAAGTCATCATTCACCAGTCGGCGAACCGACCGAACCAACTCATGGGCGGCGATCGCGAACTGGTGCTGGTCACATTCTGATCACGGTGGCGCTCGCGTTCAGTCTCGCGTCCGTTTGGGGCCTTGGCGCTCGCGGCGTGCTGGCATGTATCCGCGATGGCTGCGCTGAAACGGATGGGCAAGGCGGATCCGCTGCTGCGGCAGGTGTACATGCGGCACATCCGATACCGGCCGTTCTACCCCGCCAAGAAGCGGGCTGTACTCCCGGTGCCTGCAACCGCCAATGACGTGGCTGTGAGCACGTGTTTGACACCTCGGGCGCATCGCGGTTGCCGTCTCTGTGCGCCGGTTTCTTGAATGAGGAGTAACTGATGCAACGCAACGAACATCGCAATAACCCACGCGGTCTGGCCGACCTGCTGCTTCCGTATGCGCTGATCGAGGACGGTGTTCTCCTGCAGCAGGATGGGTCGCTTGCTGACCGCATGGTCGTTTCGCGGCCCGGACATGATGTCGGCGTCGGCTTCCGAGATGAGTCTCGTTGAGCGCCCGGCTGAATCAGTGCCTGCGCTTGGGCAGCGGCTGGATGGTGCAGTGCGATGCTATCCGGACGCGGCTCCCGGATATCCCGATCAGGGCGCTTTCCGCCGACCCCGTAACGGCGGTCATTGATGACGAGCGCCGTCAGCAGTTCATGGCTGAGGGCGCGCACTTCGAGTCGCGAGTACTTCCTCACCCTGACCTATCTGCCGCCGGTTGAAGCTGAAGAAAGATCAAAGGCTGGATGTTCGACGGCAACCGCGCTTACTCAGTTCACGAACCGCCGAACAGATTCTGGAGCGATTCCGCTCTCGCGTGGACATGTTCGAGAACGTCTTCGGTTCGCTCTTTCAGACCGAGCGGCTGAAGCGTATCACGTTCACGGACGAGTTCGGCGACGCCCATACGCACGATCAGCTCCTCCGCTACATCAGGCGCTGCGTCACCGGGCTGGATCATCCGTTCGCACTGCCAGAGTTTCCGGCTGTTCCTGAACGAGCTGCTCGCCGCTGAGGACTTCGTTGCCGGCGTCGAGCCGAAGATCGGACGCAAATACATCCGCGTCATCGCAATCGACGGTTTTCCGACGGATGAGTTCCCCGGGCATTCTGCGCGAACTTGACGCACTTCCGATCGAGTATCGCTGGAATACGCGGGCGATCCTGATCGACCCGGAGGACGCGCGGAACATCCTCGATATGCACCGAAAGAAGTGGCGATCGAAGGTCCGCGGCTGGAAGGACCAGATTCTGCGAACGCAGTCCGGGGCCGTTAACCTTCACGCGCAGGCAATGGCAGCGGACGCCGAGGAAGCGATGGGTGTAGCGGCTTCGGGAGATGTCCAGTTCGCACAATACTCCGCGAACATCATCTGCCTTGACGAAGACGTCGACCGGCTGTACGAGAACACGCGGAAGGTCATGAAGACTGTCCAGAACCTCGGCTTTTCTTGCCGTGTCGAGACCGTGAACGCGGTGGAGGCGTGGCGCGGATCGCTTCCCGGAGATGGCTACTGCAACGTTCGCCGGGTTTTGCTGCACACGCTCAATCTCGCCGATATGCTCCCGATCACGTCCGTGTGGGCCGGGCTTCGCGAGAACCCTTCGGCGCTGATGCCGAAACACAGCCCGCCGCTCCTGTTCGCCGCGACCAGCGGCGCCACTCCGTTCCGTTTCAATCTGCATGTATCGGATCTCGGGCACACGCTCATTCTCGGACCATCTGGCGCTGGAAAATCCACTGCTCTGGGATTGATCGCCGCGCAATGGTTCCGCTACCCGCGCGCGCAGGTGTTCGCATTCGACCGTGGGTACTCGATATGGATGCTCACGCAAGCGGCGGTGGAGAGTTTTACGATCTTGCCGGTCCGAAGACGGATCTGGCGTTCTGCCCTCTCCGGGACATCGACGGCGACTCCGATATCACATGGGCCGTCGGCTGGATTGAGGCTCTCTGTCAGCTGAGTGGGCTGAAGGTGACACCGCGGCAGCGGAACTCGATCGCCGACGCGGTGCTGCAACTGCGCTTCTCGCCGACCCGAACTCTCACCGAACTCAGCGCAAATGTGCAGGACATGGAGGTGCGCGATGCCCTTCAGCACTTCACTGTCGCTGGCACGCTCGGAACGCTTGCTGGATGCCGAAACGGATTCACTGGGGTGCGGCCGGATGCTCGCGTTCGAGACCGAGAACCTGCTGCAACTCGACGAGAAGGCGGTCATCCCGGTGCTGCTTTACCTTTTTCGGCGCATCGAGCAGCGGTTAGATGGCTCGCCGACGTTGATTCTGCTGGATGAAGCATGGGCGTACCTGCAGCACGAGCTGTTTCGAGAACGGCTGAAGGACTGGCTGAAGACGATGCGTCGCAAGAACGCGGCCGTTGTACTCGCAACGCAACAGATCAGCGACGTGGCGAACTCCGACATCGCAGACGTCGTGCTGGAGAACTGCTCAACGAAGATCCTTCTGCCGAATGCGGAGGCAAGGAATCCTGGCACTCGCGAGTTCTACGGCCGAATCGGTCTGAACGAACGCGAACTCGACATCCTTCAGGTCAGCATCCCGAAGAAGCACTATTACGTAATCAGCAAACTCGGCCGGCGGCTTGTGGACCTCGGGGTGGGAAAGGTCGCCCTCTCGTGGGTCGGCGTCAATGGCAAAGAAGAGCGGCAGATCGTGGAGAGCGTGATGGAGCAGTTCCCGGATACGTGGCGGGAGGAATGGCTGCGCCTCAAAGGGCTAGACGAATGGGCTGACTACTTTTCGGCCCTGCAACCGGCAGAGATGGAGGAGTATCAATGCGCAAGCATGTAATTGCAACAGCCGTTGTTTGCGGCCTGGTGCTGCAACGTCCGGAGCCGGTTCAGGCCGGCGCGTTCGCGACGGAGTTCACGCAGGTTCTGAACCACGGCCAGTTGGTCATGGAGTACATCAGGCAGGGACAGCAACTGGCCACGCAGATCGACCAATACAAGGACCAGATCCGGAACGTCAAGAACCTGCCCTCGCAGGTGTTCGGATCGATAGCGGCGGACCTCAGTTCGCTGGCGAGCATCGTGCAGGGCGGACAAGCGCTGGCCTACTCGCTTGCCGGTTTGGATGCGAAGTTCCGGACGGTGTTCACGGGCTATGGAACGAGCCCGAATGCCTACTATCCGAACTACAAGAAATGGGCGTCCACAACGCTCGATACGACGCTAGCACCTTGAAGGCGGTCGGGCTGCAGGGTAGCCAGTTGCAATCGGAGCAATCCGTTCTCAACCAGCTCCGATCCATGGCGCAGTCCTCCGACGGCCGCATGCAGGCCCTTCAGGTGAT